>JAIOUW010000012.1 GCA_019931105.1 Flavobacteriaceae bacterium NBU2977
TAAATTGCCAGCTTTTTCATGGCTCCCTGCCCTTGAAAGCAAGCTTTCAGGACACCGCCCTTCAAAAACTGTACATAGCCGCGAGCCGTTGGCAACAAGCTGAAAAAACCGAGAATGGAAACAAAATCAATCGAACAATTAGAAAAAGATATTTGGAAAAAGCCTTCCGAATTTCCGACTGATATGGTTGAAAAATGTTATCGTTTTCGGAAAATAAGTATTGCGGAATTAACTAACGAACAAATAAGACTACTGATTTTTCAACAAATCGGAGTTGAATATCTAATCGGCATCGCACTCGAAAAACTCGAACGAAATATTTTGACCGAATGTGATTTTTACGAGGGCGATTTACTTGTCGCTGTTTCGAGTTTACCAACTGAATTTTGGAATGAAAATCAAACTGAATTTCTGACTTTTAAAAATATTGTTGAACTGAATTCGGAATTAATAAAGAATAAACTCGGAGAGAAAAAATTTGACCAAATAAATGAAAAAATAAAAAGCAATTGCTAACACGTTAAAAATGACAAGCGAAATAGAATTTGATGAAAATTTGTGGTTTAATCACAAAGGTTGCGAGGGCAAACATTATCTGATTGGTAATCCTCATACATTTCGTGGACGAATTTACGCTTGGTGTCCTAAAAAAGGAAAAAGTTTTTTCGTTTCATTATCTGAAATTGAAAAGATGTCGGAATTTTCAAAATACTGGATAAACGGATATTTGAATGGAAATCAACCCGAACCACCAATTGATTCAAATGGCGATGTGGATTTTGACAGTGCTGAATATAAAAAATGGACGAAATCAATTGAGTTATTTACTCGAACAGGATATTGGACTGACGAAAAACGGAATTGTGAAAAATGCGGAGCTGAATTGCTTAACTCTGAACTAAATGAAATTTGTGGAAACTGTTAATAGAAAAAAGCCAGTTGCCAACAATGCGTATAATTCAGCAAGCGGAATCATTAACTTGATAAATTTTCCTACTTTTAAACCTCAGGATAGCCTGAAACTGATTTGACAAGCCAACCTTGCCAAATCATACACAAAGACGTTGGCAACAAGCTGAAAATGAAACACGCATTGAACATATTGCTTTTAATTTTAACTTTGATTTCGTGTAAAAATCAATCGGAATTTAAAACGGAAATAGCTCAAATTGAGAAAACTGAACTGATTGAAATGACACAAACTGACTCAATATCTGAATTGTGGAATATTTTAGTTTTCGAGAAAGGTGGTTGTTTAGGAGGAGAACAGTATATAAGTGAAACGGAATTTAAAAGAGAAGAAAAACCACTCGTTTTCAGCGAAACGGAATGGAAAAAATTCTCGGAGAACGACAAAGGAAAACTGACTGAATTTCTAATCACCAAACTTTCTGACACAACGAAAACAAAAATCCATACTTGCCCATTTTTTGGAGCAACAAATGGAGAAATGGCTGTTTATTCACTTCAGCACATTCACAAAAAGAATTGGTTTGACTTTTCGGAGTTTAAAGCATATAAAGACAAGGAATATAAAAGCGCAACTGAACAACCGCAAATGTGGTTACAGAATATATTGAAAAACGAAACTGACAGAAAAAAATTAGCGGAATTGTTTAAAAACGAAATGAAAGAATAAAAGCCAGTTGCCAACAATGTATAACCGCAATTACGGCGGATTCGACTACGTCCGAATCCACTCGGAATTGCTAAAGTCAGTGTTTAATCCGAAAATAATAGCTAATTTAACCCGTAACTGACGGTTATACTAGACCGTTATGTCCAATTACTGCAAGTACCATGAGAAGCATTTTCATCATATCAAGTTTTCTTCTGACGAACTACCTAAATGCTCAGGAAGTAACGAAAGGACTTATATTACCTGATGAGGGATTTGATGTCTGTTGCTATTACATCCCAACTTCAGGACTGACAATTTATAACCAACCTAATGGAGCAACAGCTGGCAAACTAACTCTGGGAACACCAGACAACAACAAAGAAGTCTATTCTGCTTCAATTCAGGTAAACGGCAAGAATGAGAACTTTGGCTATCCCAACTTACAAATGGTTGGATACGAAATCATGGCCATGACATTTAAAGACGCTCGTTCTAATTTCGTCCAACTTCAAAATGGATATTGGCTAGATATAGATGAGCTAACTTCTAAACAACTCAAGGTAGCATCTTGGATGGATTATACTATTGAGAAAGATACAGAATGGTATGCCAACGATCCCGGATTAAACTTGAGAGAAAGCCCATCAACTGATTCCAAAATTCTTGCAACTCTGAAAGGAGATCTGTGGGGAATTAGACCAACCGATCAGACCAACGGGAATTGGTGCAAAGTCGAAGTAATTCAGTATCGTAAACATCCTTGCTCTGGTGAAGACAACTTGATCATTTCAACTCTGGTTGGTTGGGTCAAGCTAATTTCCGATGAACAAACTTCGAATGTCTGGAATTATGGAAAAGGATGTTAAAAAAGGACATAACAAATGCTATGAATGAATGGGGTTTTATCGGTCAGGATATTTTGGTGGGGATTGGAAAGTCCGCCACAAGTTTTAAATTTAATTCAAGGCGTGGCTATGTGCGAGACGAGAGGTTAGTGCTTTCTAAGCCCCACTCATCATAGCTGGACGATGTCGGCAATACCTCAACCTCGGCATATCTAAAAAATTTCTGTCCCGCTGCGCTAAAATTTTTTATTGATATGCACTCGGTTTCGCTCGCAAAAAGAAAACTTACGTTTTCACCCTTTTTTGCGGTTGCCGACATCGGCTCGCGGCTATCAATTGAAAAAGCCCTTGCACCTGCGTTGCAGGTGACTAAAGATTTTAATATGGAAATAAAAAAAGACGACTTGCCAAAATTAGAGTTTATGTTGAACAAAATGATTGACACAAATTGGCTGGTGCAAGCCGAAGACTTTGTATCAGATGGTATATACAGGCCATCGGAACGAGATATTCTGTTTCTAGACTTCAAGTATTTTTTATCCATATTTGAACATTATCAAGTTGGAACAGTAAATTTTGAAGAAGATTCGCTAAGCGTGCGACCATCTATAAACACCGTCCCATTCAAACGAAATGGAGGGTTCCAAAAATTATATGACGATTCAATTAATCTTGCAAATGAACTGGACAAAAAACAACAGGGGCAAATCAGGAAACAAGTGCAAGAAGAGATTATAAGGCAAAATTCCATTGAAAAGTTCCAGTATGATATATATGGTTTTTGGATTGCTGTTATTTCTTTAATAGGAGTATTAATAAGTTTAGCAATACAACTAACAAGTTGAAAGCCAAAATTACCAAAGTCCATTTTCGATAGTTGAAATTTCTCATTTTTGTCATTTAATGTTATCTTTTTGCTCGAAAATAAGGTTCGTGTACAAGTACTGCCGACATCAAGGGCTATAAACAATTTTTCAAGGGCTAAAACCCTCTCAAATTGTGGGCTTTTTAAATTGCCAGCTTTTTCATGGCTCCCTGCCCTTGAAAGCAAGCTTTCAGGACACCGCCCTTCAAAAACTGTACATAGCCGCGAGCCGTTGTGCTTCATTATAACCAACCATAACCAATGATAAAATTCTTTAGAAAAATTAGACAAAAAATGCTGACTGAAAACAAATTCAGCAAGTATCTGATTTATGCTATAGGAGAAATAATTCTTGTTGTTATTGGTATTTTAATTGCATTGCAAATTAATAATTGGAACGAAGAAAGAAAAGAAAATGCAATCATTGAAACATATTTAAAAAGCATGCTCGTTGATTTAAAAAACGACATTATTAGATTTGACGGAATTATTGAAAGTATGGATGGTCAAATCAAAACTAATTCATCAATATTTCTAAACAAAGCATATCAAAAAAAGCCAATGGATTCCATTGTGTTAATTATAACCAGTTATTTCAATGATTATAAAATTATAGACCAAACCTTTCAGAAAATAAAAAATTCAGGACTCGCGAATCAATTAGGTTCTAAAGAGCTCAATGATGCTATCAACAAATATTATACTGTCGACTTATACAAATTTAATTTATTTATAGACTATGATGAAAAGGGTTCATCAGAAGACGATAAGTTTTGGTTTCTTACCGAGGAATATGAAATCAACCCACCTCACGGAGGAGGTGAAAAATTGATACTGCCCTTTACCGAAAGTGAAGAAACAAGAAAACTAGCTTTTATCAGAAAAATAGAATCTAATTTGGGGAGAAATAAATTACGGAATAATATCACAAGAAAATCATTGGGAATAACAATTACGAAAGATCTAAAAAACAAGGCTGAAATTCTTGCTGAACTAATTATAAAAGAACTAAATAAAAAATAACGAAAGCACAACAATGGCTATAAGTAATTGCTTTTTCTCGCTTACTTCTGAAAATCCTCGCGGATTTTCAGTTTAGTGTGTACTTGCAAAGTTAAGTACTAACCCACGCAACTAATCATAGGTACTGTGTAAAAAAACAAGCTTTTTCCTTAAAATTTTAGGAAACAAGTTGATCTATCAAGTTGTTATCCTGTGCAGCAATAGCTTCA
>JAIOUW010000013.1 GCA_019931105.1 Flavobacteriaceae bacterium NBU2977
TAGGTCTCCACAGCCAGAGTTCGACGTCGCAGACCGCGGGCCAGGACGGGGAGTGGAGCCCGGTGCTTCCTTTCGGCATCGTCCCCGTGGCGGTGGCGAACCTTCCAGACGGCCGATTGATAGCGTGGTCTTCGCAGTACAAGGACACCTTTCTGGAGACGGGCAACGGGATGACCTATACCGAGATCTTCGACCCGTCGCTTGGCACACACGGCCAGGCGCTGGGCGAGACGACGACCCAGACCGACCACGACATGTTCTGCCCCGGGATCAACAACCTTCCCGACGGCCGTATACTCTCGGCCGGGGGCACCTCGAGCGAGCGCACGAGCATCTACGACCCGGCGACCGGCATATGGAGCCGTGCCGCGGACATGAACATCAACAGGGGCTACCAGGGCAACGTGACCCTGTCTGACGGTTCGGTCTTCACCGTCGGCGGTTCCTGGAGCGGCAGCAACCAGTCGAGCACCAACGGGGGCAAGGACGCGGAGCTCTGGTCGGAGGCCACGGGCTGGATCAACCTGCCGGGCATCCAGGGCGAGGACATCTATACGGCCAACGACCTGGCGAAGGAACAGCAGGGGCTCTACCGGGTGGACAACCATGTCTGGCTCTGGCCGGCGCCCAACGGGCAGCTCTTCCATGCCGGGCCCGGCGAGATGATGCACTGGATCGACGTCTCCGGCTCCGGCTCGATAACCGATGCGGGGCTTAGGGGCCCCGACACCTATTCGATGAAGGGCACCACGGTCATGTTCGACGTGGGGAAGATACTAAAGGTCGGCGGGGCCGAGTCCTACGGTAACGAGAACACGAACAACATCCCGGCCAAGGAGACCTCCTACGTGATAGACATCAACGACCCCGCGAACGTGACGGTCGCCCCTACGGCCAACAACCTGAGTTTTTCAAGGACGATGCACAACAGTACGGTACTGCCCGACGGAAAGGTGCTGGTCACCGGCGGCCTCGATCAGGCCGAGGTCTTCACCGATATAGGCGCCAGGCTCACGGCCGAGCTGTACGACCCGGCGACCAATTCATGGAGCAGCGTGGCCGGCATGGCCACCCCGAGGACCTACCACAGCGTGGGAATATTGATGACCGACGGCCGGGTGTTCGTGGGCGGCGGCGGCCTTTGCGACCTGCCCTACGGGGGCGAGTGCGTAAACCACATGGACGCGGAGATCTACAGCCCCCCCTACCTGTTCACCGCCGGGGGGCAACTGGCCTCAAGGCCGGTGATCACCGGTGCGCCCGATACGGCCGATTACGGCGAGGACATCGGCGTGACCACGGACACCAACGTGACGGAATTCAGCCTGATCCGCTTCTCGGCCGCCACGCACAGTACCAACAACGAACAGCGCAGGATACCCGTGGCGACCACGGGCGGCACCTCGCACACCCTGACGGTTCCCGGGAGGAACCTCCTGCCACCGGGGTACTACATGCTCTTCGCGCTCGATGCGAACGGGGTCCCCAGCGTGGCCAAGACCATCAGGATCGGTACCGCCATCCCGCTGCAGAACAACCCGAACCTGGTCATGCACCTCCCCTTTGACGAGACATCGGGGTCGGTGGCCGCCGACGTCTCGGGCAA
>JAIOUW010000014.1 GCA_019931105.1 Flavobacteriaceae bacterium NBU2977
TAAATTGCCAGCTTTTTCATGGCTCCCTGCCCTTGAAAGCAAGCTTTCAGGACACCGCCCTTCAAAAACTGTACATAGCCGCGAGCCGTTGTGGTGCATATAATCGAAACACATAAGGAACTGACAAAACAAATGGAATTAATCATAAGAAAAGAACGTTTAGACGACCTTAAAACAGTCTTTAATCTTATAGAAAAGGCATTTGAAAACGAACAAATAAGCGACCACAAGGAACAGTTTTTAGTGGAAAGATTGAGAAGGTCAAATGCTTTTATTCCCGAACTTTCTATGGTAGCTGAAACCAATAACAAAATTGTTGGGCATATTTTACTGACTAAATTGAAAATAAAAAATGGACAAAATGAATTTGACTCATTGACTCTTGCCCCTGTTTCTGTGCTTCCAGAATATCAAGGAAAAGGAATTGGCGGAATACTTATAAAACAAGGTCATAAAAAGGCAAAAGAATTAGGATTCTCATCAGTTATATTGCTCGGACACGAAAAATATTATCCGAAATTCGGATACAAACGAGCCGACCAATTTGGTATAGAATTACCATTTGAAGTGCCGAAAGAGAATTGTATGGCAATTGAATTGGTTGAAAACGGACTGAATGGAGTAAGTGGAATGGTTGAATATCCAAAAGAATTTTATGAATAAAAGGAATAGCGTATTTATCGCAACAAGTATAGACGGCTATATCGCTGACAAAAATGGCGGAATTGATTGGCTAAATTCAGTGCCTAATCCTAACAATGATGATATGGGATATGTTGAATTCATCAGTGGGATTGATGCGCTTGTTATGGGACGAACAACGTTCGAAACTGTAATGGGTTTTGATGTTTCTTGGCCATATAACAAACCTGTTTTTGTATTGAGCAATAAACTGAAAGAAATACCAGAATCACATAAAGACAAAGCCTTTTTAGTCAAAGGAACTCTATTAGAAATTTTAGAGCAAATTAACGGAAAAGGATATGAGAGATTATACATTGATGGAGGAACAACAATCAGGAATTTTTTAAAAGCAGACTTGATTGATGAAATGATATTAACAACTATTCCAATTTTATTAGGTGGTGGTTCTTCATTGTTCGGAGAATTACCAAACGAGCTGAAATTTGAGTTGATTGGAACAAAAACATTCCTGAATCAAATATCTCAAAGACATTATAAACGAAAAAAAATAAAAATACGACACCACAACAATGGCTATAAGTAATTGCTTGTTCTCGCCTACTTCTGAAAATTCTTGCGGATTTTCAGCTTGGTGTGTACTTGCGAAGTTAAACGCTAAACCACGCAACTACTCATAGCCGAGACCGATGTCGGCAATACCTCAACCTCGGCATATCTAAAAAATTTCTGTCTCGCTGCGCTAAAATTTTTTATTGATATGCACTCGGTTTCGCTCG
>JAIOUW010000015.1 GCA_019931105.1 Flavobacteriaceae bacterium NBU2977
TAGGTACTGTGTAAAAAAACAAGCTTTTTCCTTAAAATTTTAGGAAACAAGTTGATCTATCAAGTTGTTATCCTGTGCAGCAATAGCTTCATGCTTTTGCTGCTTTTTTGTTTCATAGGCCGCATCATAGACCTCTTCATTTTTCCATAAGGTGTACATCAATATCAATAACTTTCTCTGAACGGCTATCAAGGCCACCAAAGGTTTTGCTTTGTTGGGCTTCAGCCTGTTATAGAATCGTTTCAATGTCGGGTTGCAGCGTACACAGGTCATCGATGGCATATGTAGGACCGACCTGATATGGCTGTTCCCCTTTTTACTGATGACCGTTTTTCCCTTGAAATTGCCGGATTCACGCAATACGACATCGTAGCCTGCGTAACTTGTCAATTGTTTTGCACTGGTCATCGACTCAAAGCCCAATGTCTCACCTACCACTGTTGCTGCCGATATAAAAGAGATCCCGGGTATGCTCATTATAAAACCGATCTTTCTTTCCAGTGCTTCGTTCTTTGATACTATCTCTTTCATCTCCGCTTCTATCATTTCTATTTGGCCGTTAAGAAGCTTGAGCCGGTCCCTGTGCCGTTTTAGGGCCTTGGTGCTGCCATGGACGCCCGAATCGATGGCTCCTTGACGGTTGGTCTCCGTAATCCTGTCCTTTATCAAGGAACCGCGCTCCCTGCTCAATGCCTTTAGCTCCTGTAGTTCTTCACTGGGCGGCCGCCAAGGACGAATACTTCTTTCAAGACCCAGCATACTGAGCATTTTACTGTCCAGGGCATCCGTTTTCGAACGCTGGTCCAGACTCTGGGCATAGCGCTTTACACGACCGGACTGCATTACACAGACCCTATAACCATTTGAGTACAGATAATGGGTGATGCCCTGGTGATATACTCCCGTGGCCTCCATGACTACCGTTAGTTCGACGGTATCGTCAACTGACTTTTCCAACCAATTCAAAAGCTCACCATAACCCGATAGGTCATTGGTCACATCAGGATGCGATATGAATTCTTTTTCCAGCTTATCCGTTAGGAACCCGAAGGACAAGGACAAACTCAATTTGGAAACATCGATACCCAGACTTTGTTTCAACCGTTTTGCCATAACATCATTTTTTAGGCTACGATCCTCTTTATCATCCTTGCTCGCATTTGATTCGACCTCCGTGAAAGGGGTCTAGGTACTGTCCGGATTCCAAGAAGATTATGGAAGGGCGGGATTTCTATGAAGCGATATCATTCAATGTATCTAGCCGAGACCTCTCTGTCCCTTCCATTCTAGCTCATATTAATTATTGGGAAACTACTATATTTATCAATAATTGATTAGTGGCTCGTAAACATACGAGCCGAGACCG
>JAIOUW010000016.1 GCA_019931105.1 Flavobacteriaceae bacterium NBU2977
CCTCAGGCATTTCCGCGCTTGATATTTGGCTCTATCCGAACTACGGCAGCACGGCCCCTGGGAGCTCGCTCTACGACAACCTGGTGGTGAGCAGGGTCGGGGAAGATCCCTGTCCTCCCGGCAGTATCGTGCCTGAGTATACGGTTGACGGGGAGTCCGGCAGCGGCACCTCGCTCACGGTCGAAGAGGGCCAGCAGGTCGTCCTGAGCATGCTCCCCGACGGTATCGGCCTCACGATAACGCTCCCCGGCGGCGGTACCGTTGGGGACGACCACGACCTTGGCAACGTGACGCAGTCCCAATCGGGGACCTATACCTTCACCTCCTCGGAGGGCTGTACGGCGACCTTGGAACTGACCGTGAACGGGGGTGTGGTCTCCTGTCCTCCCGGTAGCATCGTCCCGGAATACCGTTTGGACGGTGTGTGGCAGAGCGGGAGCAACGATGTGAATGTTGCGGAGGGTACCTCGGTTATGCTGAGCATGCTCCCCAATGGCGTGGGGGTCTCGATTACGCTTCCTGACGGTGGCACGGTTGGGGACAATTATAGTCTTGGCAATGTCTCGGCATTTGACAGTGGGGCTTATCTGCTGACCTCTGACGAGGGTTGCCAGACGACCATAAACCTTACGGTGGGCGATGGAACCCCCTGTCCTCCCGGCAGTATCGTGCCTGAGTATACGGTTGACGGGGAGTCCGGCAGCGGCACCTCGCTCACGGTCGAAGAGGGCCAGCAGGTCGTCCTGAGCATGCTCCCCGACGGTATCGGCCTCACGATAACGCTCCCCGGCGGCGGTACCGTTGGGGACGACCACGACCTTGGCAACGTGACGCAGTCCCAATCGGGGACCTATACCTTCACCTCCTCGGAGGGCTGTACGGCGACCTTGGAACTGACCGTGAACGGGGGTGCCGTTACGTGCCCTGACGGGCTTTCGAACGAGGACGGTTCGCTGCCCCTTCCCCCGGGCATATTCTATTCGGGCCTTGACCAGGCGAACGGGGTTTCCT
>JAIOUW010000017.1 GCA_019931105.1 Flavobacteriaceae bacterium NBU2977
GATGTCGGCAATACCTCAACCTCGGCATATCTAAAAAATTTCTGTCTCGCTGCGCTAAAATTTTTTATTGATATGCACTCGGTTTCGCTCGCAAAAAGAAAACTTACGTTTTCACCCTTTTTTGCGGTTGCCGACATCGGCTCGCGGCTATCAATTGAAAAAGCCCTTGCACCTGCGTTGCAGGTGACTAAAGATTTTAATATGGACGACAAAATAGAATGGTTGTTATTACAATTTAATGAAACAGGCTTCCACACAGTAAGGTCGGGACATAATTTTAAGTCAAGCGAAGACCATAAATTATACAGGAACGCATTGACATACCTAGAAGATGAGGGGATTATTGAGAACCTCCAAAATTCGCGGTATCGGATAACCAGTATTGGAATCGACATTTTAAACAATGGCAACTGGAAAAAGTACAAGAAGTCCAAACTTGAAAAAGAAAATATTGAGAACGAAAAAGCTAAAATTGACTTTGCACTGGCCAAAAGAACACTAGAGGAATTTCCTAAAACCAAAAAGAGGGCCAACATAGCTATAGGAGTTTCAGTATTTCTAGCAATTCTAAAATTATTAGAATGGTGTTTATCACTATTATCGCAGTGAGAGCTTGGTTTGTTTTTCTTAAATCCTTGTTCATTTCTTTCTATTTAATGTTATCTTTTTGCTCGAAAATAAGGTTCGTGTACAAGTACTGCCGACATCAAGGGCTATAAACAATTTTTTCAGGGCTAAAGCCCCTCTCAAATTGTGGGCTTTTTAAATTGCCAGCTTTTTCATGGCTCCCTGCCCTTGAAAGCAAGCTTTCAGGACACCGCCCTTCAAAAAC
>JAIOUW010000018.1 GCA_019931105.1 Flavobacteriaceae bacterium NBU2977
CTCCTTGTGGACCTGTGGCACCGGTTGCTCCTGTGGCTCCCGTGGCGCCGGTTGCTCCTGTATCTCCTTGTGGACCTGTGGCTCCTGTGGCTCCCGTTGCTCCTGTTGCGCCTGTTGCGCCTGTGGCTCCCGTGGCGCCGGTTGCTCCTGTATCTCCTTGTGGACCTGTGGCACCGGTTGCACCGGTTGCTCCCGTTGCTCCGGTGGCTCCTGTTGCGCCCGTTGCTCCTGTGGCTCCCGTGGCGCCGGTTGCTCCTGTATCTCCTTGTGGACCTGTGGCTCCTGTTGCGCCCGTTGCTCCTGTGGCTCCTGTTGCTCCTGTTGCTCCTTGTGGACCTGTGGCACCGGTTGCTCCTGTGGCTCCCGTGGCGCCGGTTGCTCCTGTGGCTCCCGTTGCTCCGGTGGCTCCTGTTGCGCCCGTTGCTCCTGTGGCCCCGGTTGCTCCTGTGGCTCCCGTGGCGCCGGTTGCTCCTGTATCTCCTTGTGGACCTGTGGCTCCTGTGGCGCCGGTTGCTCCTGTATCTC
>JAIOUW010000001.1 GCA_019931105.1 Flavobacteriaceae bacterium NBU2977
ACTTGCCAAAAACATGGGGAAAACCCCAGGACGCCCAGGAAAAGACAATCGCCATATCCCCAAAGCGGGTGCAAATATAGGACGGTTTTTTAAATTAAAAAGTTTATTCGAATGTTTTTTAAACTTTTTTTAACCCTCTTTTTTTAACCCTCTTAATACTAGCTATTTAAACAAACACCAAGTAAAAAAGGGTATTAAAAATAATGTTTTTTGTTGGATCGAACAAGTACAAGAAACACATTTGTTTCATAAATATAGCTTGCCCGATTCGCCATGAGAACAATATAGCGAATGATCGCAATAACACCCGGTTTTGGATCATAAGCCATGTTTTCCGCTCAGTTCAGCTAACTTTTCAAAAGCAGGGAGTTGCCAAAAATCATATCCTATATATATTGTAAGCGTCAAACCTACATCTTATCTTTGCCGACCTAATTGCAAGAGCAATGAGCATAATAAAAATCACATTACCCGACGGAAGCGATAAAGAGTTTCCAAAAGGAAGTAACCCGCTGGATGTCGCGAAGAGCATCAGTGAAGGTTTGGCTAGAAACGTGATATCGGCAAAATTCAACGATACCGTAATCGAAACCGTCACGCCCCTTACTGAAAATGGAACACTGGTGCTGTACACATGGAACGATAAGGAAGGTAAAAAAGCTTTTTGGCATTCGACCTCCCATATTGTTGCGCAGGCTATCGAGGAACTGTATCCCGGTGCGAAATTGACCATTGGACCCGCAATAGAAAACGGATTTTATTATGATGTAGATTTTGGCGAGCACACTATTTCCGATAAGGATTTTCCAAAAATCGAGCATCGGGCCATAGAGATTGCCCGGGGAAAGCATGATTTCAAAATGAGGCCTGTCTCGAAAAGTGAGGCACTTTCACTTTACAAAGAGCAAAGTAACGAGTATAAGGTCGAGCTTATCGAAAATTTGGAAGATGGCAGCATTACCTTTTGCGACCATGACACTTTCACCGACCTATGCCGTGGCGGGCATATACCTAATACGGGTATTGTCAAGGCCATTAAAATATTGAGCGTCGCCGGAGCTTATTGGAGGGGTGATGAGAACAAACCTCAATTGACACGGGTATATGGTATATCGTTCCCGAAACAAAAAGAGCTTACCGAATATCTTGAATTACTTGAAGAAGCTAAAAAAAGAGACCATCGAAAGCTTGGCAAAGAGCTGGAACTATTCACTTTTTCGCAAAAAGTCGGCCAGGGGCTCCCATTATGGTTGCCTAAAGGCGCCGCGCTGAGGGAAAGATTGGAGCAATTCTTGAAAAAAGCCCAGAAAAAAGCGGGTTATGAAATGGTGGTTACCCCCCATATCGGTCAAAAAGAACTGTATGTAACTTCAGGGCACTATGAAAAATATGGCGCCGATAGCTTTCAACCCATCCATACACCCAAGGAGGACGAGGAGTTTCTATTGAAACCAATGAACTGTCCGCATCACTGCGAAATTTACAAAACCAGACCTTTCAGCTATCGCGAGCTGCCCAAAAGGTATGCCGAATTCGGTACCGTTTATCGCTATGAGCAAAGTGGCGAACTGCACGGCCTTACCCGAGTTAGAGGCTTTACCCAAGATGATGCCCATATCTTTTGTACACCCGACCAGGTAGACCAAGAGTTTAAAAATGTTATTGACCTGTCCCTGTATGTATTGAAATCACTGGGCTTTGAAAATTTCACGGCACAGGTTTCGGTAAGAGACCCGCATACCCCTGAAAAATATATCGGCTCGGTCGATAATTGGGAGAAAGCGGAAAACGCGATCATCAATGCAGCCAAGGAAAAAGGCTTGGATTTTGTCATCGAAGAAGGAGAAGCGGCTTTTTATGGGCCAAAGTTGGACTTCATGGTCAAGGATGCACTTGGAAGGCCGTGGCAATTGGGCACCATACAAGTGGATTATACATTACCAGAGCGTTTCGACCTTACCTATAAAGGTAGTGACAACGAGTTGCATCGACCCATAATGATCCACCGTGCGCCTTTTGGCAGTATGGAGCGTTTTATAGCCCTATTATTAGAACATACGGGCGGCAACTTCCCATTATGGTTGATCCCTGAACAGGCAATAATATTGCCCGTCAGCGAGAAACATGAAAAATATGCTGAAAAAGTTTTAAAATCACTTGAAAATAACGAAATTCGCGCCCTCATTGATGATAGGAACGAGACTGTCGGAAAAAAAATACGTGAGGCGGAAATGAACAAAATTCCATTTATGCTGATCGTTGGGGAGAATGAAGAGGAGTCAAATACGATATCGGTACGAAAACACGGAGGTGATGATCTTGGCTCAATAATTGTTGAAGGGTTTGTCGACTTGGTGGCTAAGGAAATAAGTAGTACCTTAAAGTCGTTTAAAATTAACGTTTAACTAAAAATTATAAGTCATAGCAATTCGTAAAAGATTTAGGCCCCAACCTAGAAGGGAAAATAAAAACCCTCATAAAATCAATGAAAAAATACTGGCTCCAAAAGTTAGGCTGGTCGGTGATAATGTAGAAATTGGCATATACCCGATCCGTCAAGCACTTGACATAGCGGAGGATTTAGGCACTGATTTGGTAGAGATTTCGCCGAATGCCGATCCACCGGTTTGTAAGATAATGGATTACAAAAAGTTTCTTTACGAGCAAAAGAAGCGCGAAAAGGCCATGAAGGCCAAAGCATCAAAAGTTGTGGTCAAGGAAATTCGGTTCGGACCCAATACCGATGATCACGATTACGAGTTTAAAAAGAAACATGCCGAGAAATTTTTAAAAGATGGTGCCAAATTAAAGGCATATGTCTTTTTTAAGGGAAGGTCGATAGTCTATAAAGATCAAGGTGAGATTTTATTATTGCGTCTGGCATCAGAGTTAGAGGAGTTGGGTAAAGTTGAACAAATGCCGAAATTGGAAGGAAAGCGTATGACCATGTTCATTGCACCCAAAACAAAAAAATAGTAGAACAAACCAATAAAAGAAATTATTCCGCGCCGCCCAAATGGGTGGCGCTCCAAATAAAGAAGCGATTTTTGACCGTATATGATAGAGTCGCAAGGAGAAAGTTAAGTACAGTAGTGAGATAATCAAATAAATTTAGGAAAATGCCTAAGCAAAAAACAAAATCGAGTGCCAAGAAACGTTTCAAGTTGACCGGTACCGGTAAAATCAAAAGAAAGCACGCTTTTAAGAGCCATATTCTTACGAAAAAATCGAAGAAGCGCAAGCTTGCGTTGACACATGATACTTTGGTACACCCATCTGATGTCAACAGTATTAAAGAACAATTACGCCTAAAGTAATCGTTCTTGAGGTAAATTAATAATAACCATGGAGTTGGGCAATTACACAAAGACTTATAAGGAGTTCGAGTAAATTAAAAAGTGGCGATTATCGCCCGCCTACTACAAAAAATTAAAAAGTTATGCCAAGATCAGTAAATGCAGTCGCTTCAAGGGCCCGAAGAAAGAAGGTCATGAAGCAAGCCAAGGGCTACTTCGGAAGACGTAAAAACGTTTGGACGGTAGCAAAAAATGCGGTAGAAAAAGCAATGCTTTATGCTTATCGCGATAGAAGAAACAAAAAAAGAACATTTCGTGCGTTGTGGATAACCCGTATCAACGCAGGTGCCCGTCAACACGGAATGTCGTATTCACAATTTATGGGTAAGGTAAAGGCCAATGGTATTGAATTGAACCGCAAGGTTCTTGCCGATTTGGCCATGAATCACCCAGATGCCTTTAAGGCCATTGTGGAAAAAGTAAAATAGATTTTAAACATATCTCACTTAAAAAAAAGGCCGTTCAAATTGAACGGCCTTTTTTTTAAGTAATGGTCTATGCAGACTTTATCTTAGCAACCGCTGCCTTGAACTCATTCCAATCTATTAGCTCATCGCCCGATTTATCATAGCCCTCTATCAGCTTTGACGAAACCAATCCGCGAATGAATCCGTTTATCTCGGCTTCTTTTAACAATTTGACGATTTCACGCTTTGTCAATTTTCGGTCTCCGTCGGCATCAAAGAATTCAAATGCTTCTTGGGGCGTATCAAAGTGTTTGGTTATCAAAATCTGGATCTTGTTAAGAATTGATTCTTCAGTAGTCATTTTTTCAGGCTTGGTATTTCAAGTTAAAGTTAGGTCATTTGGTCGAATCGTGGTTTCCGAATACCGTGATCACCAAATTTCTACCTGACGCATGATCCCGATGTTCGCATAGATAGATTCCCTGCCATATACCGAGATTCAATCTACCCCTTGTAATCGGTATTTGCACAGAGGCGCCAAACAATGAGGCTTTGATATGCGCTGGCATATCATCGGGGCCTTCATAATTATGGATATAATATGGTGCGTTCTCGGGAACCATAACGTTCATATGGCTTTCAAAATCGGTTCTGACCGTTGGGTCTGCATTTTCATTGACGGTCAAACTGGCCGAAGTATGTGTTATAAAAACGTGCAACATCCCCATATCGATGACCGAAATCTTAGGAATCGTTTCGATTACTTCATCCGTAATCAAATGAAAACCTCTTTTATAGGGCCTTAAGCGAATTTCCTTTTGGTAAAAAACCATAATGCTGATCGTATTGCCCTATAAAACTAAGTCATAATCGTTCAAGAACAAATAACTTTGCGACTTTCAAAATGATTATCAATGGATCTATCTAAAATAAAATTGGTCGTTTCCGATATGGACGGCACCCTTTTAAACTCAAACCACGAGGTAAGTGATCGTTTTTTTAGTTTGTTCGAACAACTGAAAAAAAAGGGGATTCTCTTTGCAGCTGCCAGCGGAAGGCAGTACAATAGTATTGTTGACAAGCTTGCGCCTATTAAGGACGATATCATCGTAATTGCCGAAAATGGCGGATTTGCATCACATCATGGCAAAGAAATCGTATTTAACCCATTGCCCCAAAAAGCAAAAAATGTCATTTTGGACAGCTTAAAGGGAGTTAAAGGGCTACACCCCGTACTATGTGGAAAGAACAATGCATATCTTTCGACATCTTCAACAGAATTTGTCGAAAAACTCAAAGAATATTATACCGAATATACCCTAATGGAAGACCTACAAACTTTCGATGGTCAAGTGCTGAAAATAGCGATCTACCACTTTATAAGTTCTGAAAAATATATATACCCCGTGGTCAAACACTTGGAAGGCGATTTGAAAGTCAAGGTTTCAGGGGCGAATTGGGTTGATGTTTCTAACATCAATGCACACAAAGGCTTTGCCTTGCAAAAAGTTCAAGAAATGTACAACATAACTCCTTCAGAGACCCTGGTTTTCGGTGATTACAACAATGACCTCGAGATGATGGCCTTGGCAGATTATAGTTTCGCAATGGAGAACGCACACCCAAACGTAAAAAAGGCGGCTAAATATAGAACTGTAAGCAATAATGATTTTGGGGTTGAACGTGTTTTGGATATCCTATTGATGTAATGATTAATAGGACGGCGCGTAATCTGTTTTTGGATGTTGGATGTTGGATGTTGGATGTTGGATGTTGGATGTTAAAATAATCATGGCAGAGCGATCAACAAACAAACTTTTAAACCTTTTTGGACTTGGGCCTGAACTTGAATTTCTCAAGTTTTTTGCTTCTTCTTTCTTGCTGCCGGAAACAATACATTGTTCAAGATCAAACGATACCCCGGCGAGGTCGGGTGCAGTTCAAGTTCTGTTTTGGGATCCCCAACCCGATGCTGGTAATCTTCGGGGTCATGGCCGCCATAAAACGTAAAAAAACCTTTTCCTTTGATTCCGTGAATATAACGGGCCTCACCATTGATCTTATTTTCGCCCAATACCATGACGGTGGGTTTGACCTGACTTCGATCAAAAGAAGTGGTCTGGCCCATGAACCCTTTGACCAAAGCCGTATGGTTCTGGCACAACATGGTCGGAACCGGATCCCATTTAGCTGAAAAATCCATCAAGGTAAAATAATCCGTTTCGCGGGGCACACGCCGTTTCTCAGTCATGTCTATCGAAGAAAACTCGTAGCGATTGGGGTTTCTTTCCAAAATAAAATCGGTAAAGGCGAATGTCTTTCCAAAATCCAACTTGTTTTGATAGTTGGCCTCAGAAGGGTCGCCATCGAACATTGGTTCACAAATATCAACCCCATCGGCCGCCAGTGCGATATCAAAACTATCGGTCGCGGAACACATGGCGAACATAAATCCACCGCCGATGACATAATTCCTTATTTTCATGGCAACCGCTTTTTTTTCTTCCGAAACCTTGTCGAAGCCCAATTCGGTTGCCAGAGCCTCGGCCTGTTGTTTTTGTTCGATATACCACGGAAAGGCCCGATAGGTGCCATAAAATTTTCCGTATTGCCCCGTGAAATCCTCATGATGTAAATGCAGCCAATCAAAAAGCACCAATTTATCATTGAGCACCTCTTGGTCATATACCGTTTCATACGGTATTTCGGCATAGGTCAAGACCATGGTAACGGCATCGTCCCACGGTTGGTTGCCCTTTGGGGAGTACACGGCAATCTTGGGGGCCTTTTCAAGAATGACAGCTTCCTGGTTTTGTGAAGGACTGCCAATGTCATCCAAAATACTTTGCGCCTGGCCATCGGATAGAATTTCAAAGGATACGCCGCGAATCTGACACTCCTTACGGATATTTTCCCCGTCAGGGAGTAAAAAAGAGCCGCCGCGATAATTCAACAGCCACTGCACCTTTTGTTGTTTGGTCAATACCCAATACGTGATACCATATGCTTTTAGGTGATTTTTTTGACCTTCCGCATCCATTGGTATTAGCAATGAGGAAGCAAAAATCTGCATCGAAAAAAGAAAAAAGAAAAAGAAAAAGAGTCTACCTCGCATGGATCGATTACTTTACGCGCACTATCCCAAAGGTAAACGAAAAACCACGGGCAATTGTTTTGCAAGACGTTAAAGAATACTAAAAAGGAACATCATTCGCATCATCCGGATCTAAGTCATCATTCATCGAACTGCCAAAAGCCTCATTGGCATCAGGTAAGTTTTCGGTTATAAATGGATTCTCTTGATCGGCATTCATCTTGGACTGAAATTCGAAAGGAGAGTCAAAATCGTCAAGATTATCGAATTTACCAAGGTTGCCCACAAATTTCAGCCGTATGTTGTCCAAGCCCCCATTTCTGTGTTTGGCAACAATAAATTCGGCCTGACCCGTCGTCGGTGTTCGCTCCTCATCATCCCACTCTTCAATTTTATAATATTCAGGACGATAGATAAAAGAGACGATATCGGCATCTTGTTCGATTGCACCCGACTCCCTAAGATCCGAAAGAATAGGCCTTTTGCTTCCACCCCGGGTCTCAACGGCCCTGGATAACTGCGACAGCGCAATGACCGGAACGTTCAACTCTTTGGCCAATGCCTTAAGATTACGTGAAATGGTTGAAATTTCCTGTTCACGATTTCCACCTTTCTGGCTGCCGCCAGCGGTCATTAACTGCAAATAATCGATAACAATCAATTTAATGTCATGTTGAGATGACAAGCGTCTTGCCTTGGCCCGCAAATCAAAAATCGAAAGCGATGGTGTATCGTCAATGAACAACGGAGCCTTTTCCAAGGCCTTGACCTTTACGTTCAATTGCTCCCATTCATGCTTTTCAAGCCTGCCCGTTCTTAATTTCTCGGATGACAGTCCGGTTTCTGACGAAATCAAACGGGTTATCAATTGCACGGAAGACATTTCCAATGAAAAGAAGGCTACCGGAATATCGGCATTTACCGCCATATTTCGGGCCATTGACAAGGTCAAAGCGGTCTTACCCATACCGGGGCGGGCCGCGATGATCACCAAATCACTGGGTTGCCAACCCGAAGTCAGTTTATCTACTTTATCGAATCCTGAAGGAATTCCGCTAAGTCCCTCTTTATTGGCAATTTCCTCGATACGTTTTTTCGCCTGGATCACAAGATTTTGCGCCGTTTCGGCAGAGCGTTTCAGGTTTCCTTGGGTTACATCGTACAATTTGGCCTCGGCGGTATCGAGCAGGTCAAAAACATCGGTAGACTCATCGTAAGCATCTTCAATGATCTCATTCGAAATTTTTATAAGACTGCGCTGAATATATTTCTGTAGAATAATGCGGGCATGGAATTCGATATGTGCCGAAGATGCCACTTTTTGGGTCAATTTTATGAGGTAAAAATCACCGCCCACGGACTCCAAGCGACCTGCCTTCTTCAATTGGGCCGAAACCGTTAATAAATCGATAGGTTGAGATTCTTCAAACAGTACGAAAATGGCCTCATAGATATAACGATGTGCGTCTTTATAGAATACATCAGGATGTAGGATATCTATTACTTCATCGACCCCTTTTTTGTCAATCATCATCGCTCCTAACACAACTTCCTCTAAATCAACGGATTGAGGAGGTATTTTACCACGTTCGAGACTGATGATAGTTGATTTGTCGATTTTACGACCGATAACGGGGTTGGTTTTTTCCATAGCAACGAAAATATACAATTAAGCCAAAGTTGTTGTCAGAAAATCTAGTGTGATGTTCACATGTGGTCAACAAATAAGGTGTTAATAAGTTACGGATTAATGTTGATAACAAAAAAAATCCGAACGTAATCACATTCGGATTTTGACAAACTTCGTTATACCGACTATCAACCGTTAAAAACACCCATCTGGGCATATTTCTCCATACGCTGATCGACCAATTCTTTTGGTGATAACTTTTCCAATTCCTCGAAATTGGCCGCAATTTTATTCTTCACGATTTCAAAAACCTTTGTGCGATTGGCATGTGCCCCGCCAACGGGTTCACGGACAATCTCATCGATCAATTTTAACTTTTTCATGTCAGTGGCCGTAAGCTTCAAAGCCTCGGCGGCCTGCTCTTTATACTCCCAACTTCGCCAAAGTATCGATGAGCAGCTTTCGGGCGAAATAACGGAGTACCAAGTATTCTCCAGCATCAAGACCCTATCTCCTACCCCAATTCCCAAGGCCCCGCCAGAGGCACCTTCGCCTATGATGATAACGATAATGGGAACTTTTAAGCGAGTCATTTCCAAGATATTTCGGGCAATGGCCTCTCCTTGTCCCCTTTCCTCGGCCTCGATACCCGGAAAGGCCCCCGGTGTATCGATCAAAGCAACGACGGGGATATTGAACTTTTCTGCAGATTTCATGAGGCGCAACGCTTTTCGATAACCTTCTGGGTTCGCCATACCGAAATTGCGATACTGCCTTGTCTTTGTGTTATACCCTTTTTGCTGCCCTATGAACATATAGCTTTGATCGCCGATTTTGCCCAAACCTCCTATCATCGCCTTATCGTCCTTGACATTTCTATCGCCATGGAGCTCCAAAAAGGTATCGCCGCAAATAGCCCGTATGTAATCAAGTGTGTAGGGTCTACTCGGGTGTCTTGAAAGTTGCACGCGTTGCCAAGCAGTCAAGTTCTTATATATTTCCTTGCGGGTCTCCGTTAGTTTTTTTTCAATCTGTTTACATGTTTCGGTCACATCGACATCACTTTCTTCGCCTATGACCTGACATTTTTCAAGCTGCTCTTCAAGCTCTTTGATAGGCAGTTCAAAATCCAAATACTCCATTAGGTTATCGGTTTGTCTGTTCGAATTGACAAATATAGAATTTTAATAGCTATGATCAGGGCCGCCATGCTATTTAACTTTTTAGATAAACATTGAGGCGATCGGTTTCGATCTTATCTTTTAGCCTTTTGTAAAAGGTAGATCGCCAAGAGGCCAAACATGATGTTAGGTATCAATACCGCCAATAAAGGTGAGAAGCCCGATTGCTGTGCCAGGGTTCCGAAAACCCGATCAAAAAAAATGTAGACGAACGCGACCAAAATACCAAAGGCCAAATTGACGCCCATACCTCCCCTACGTTTGACCGATGATACGGCAACGGCTATTACCGTCAAGATAAATGCCGTTATTGGTAATGCCCATCTTTTGTATTTTACCAAAATATAGGTGTTGATATTTGATGCGCCCTTTCTTTTTTGGTCTTCAATAAATTGGTTCAACTCAATGAAATTCTTGGTCTCGGCTACATATGAAACCGGGGTGAGGTCGTCGATTCTAAAATTGAAAATGGTGTCTAGCCGCTGTTTGCTTTCTATTATGGACGAATCTCCGACAATCTTACGTTTTTTATAGGTTGTCAATCGATAGATGCTATCCTTCTCGATCCACCTGATATTCGAGGCAGAAATTTTAAAGTCCAAGGTATTGTCATCGTTAAAACGCTCAAAGGTAAAATTGTTACCTATCTGCCGCGCCGGATTAAAACTGCTGACATAGATAAAGTCGTGTTCGTTCAGCTGATTGAAAATATTTTCGGTCTGGCGATTTTCCCTTCCCTTCTTTAAATACTTGTATTTAAACTCATTAAAGCCTTTGCTGGCCGTAGGTACGAGAAACATACTCATCAGCAGCATTACAATCGCTACAATGGTCGCCCCCATCAGGTAGGGCCTTAAAAAACGTATATAGGATACCCCAGAGCTCAAAATTGCGATGATCTCGGTATTGGACGCCAATCGTGAGGTAAAGAAAATTATCGACAGAAAGAGAAATATAGGGAACAGTTCGTTTCCAATATAAATTGTGAAATTGCCAAAGTAGACCAAAATTTCATTCAATGGAGCCTCGTTGTCCTGCATCTTGCCAATCTGTTCGGCAAGATGTGCCAAAATACTGATCGGAATGAACAAAAGGAGCATAACGGCCAAGGTGACCAAGTATCTTTTGAGTATATATTTATCAAGTATGCTCACTTACAATCTTTTGTCCATTTGCTTTACCATGATATTTTTCCACTGGGCAAAATCACCGGCTATAATACGCCTTCGAGCTTCACGCACAAGCCAAATATAAAAACCCAGATTATGAATTGTCGCAATCTGCTTTCCCAAATACTCATTGGCGGCGAACAGATGCCTTAAATATGCCTTTGAATATTCTTTATCCACAAAGGTAATGCCCATTTCATCTATTGCCGAAAAATCATTTTCCCACTTCTTGTTCTTGATATTTATGGTACCATGCGCGGTAAACAACATGCCGTTTCGGGCATTTCTTGTCGGCATTACACAATCGAACATATCGATTCCCAGGGCAATGTTTTCAAGTAGATTTATCGGTGTGCCCACCCCCATTAAATATCTGGGTTTATCCTCGGGCAAGATTTCACAGACAACTTCGGTCATTGCATACATTTCCTCGGCCGGCTCCCCGACAGATAATCCGCCTATGGCATTTCCCTCGGCCCCTACATTTGAAATATATTCGGCCGATTGACGCCTTAGGTCTTTATAGGTAGAACCTTGAACAATAGGAAAGAAAAACTGGTCGTAATCATAGCTCAGAGGGGTTTTCTGCAAATGCAATAGACACCGATCAAGCCACCTGTGGGTCATGTGCATCGAACGTTTTGCATATTGGTAATCACACGGATAAGGCGTGCATTCATCAAAGGCCATGATGATATCGGCCCCGATATCACGCTGGATTTCCATTACATTTTCAGGTGTAAAAAAATGCAATGAGCCATCGATATGCGATTTAAATTTTACGCCTTCTTCCTTGATTTTTCGATTTGCGGAAAGTGAATATACCTGATAGCCCCCACTATCGGTCAAAATATTCCGATCCCATCCCATAAATTTATGAAGGCCGCCAGCGGCTTTTATAATCGGTGTTCTAGGCCTTAAAAAAAGATGGTAGGTATTTCCTAATATGATATCTGGGTCAATTTCTTCCCGAAGCTCTTTTTGGTGTACGCCCTTAACAGAGGCCACAGTGCCCACGGGCATAAAAATCGGGGTCTCGATGACACCATGATCGGTCGTCATTGTACCTGCCCGCGCTTTTGTTTGCGGATCCGTATGAGCTAATTTGAATGCCAAATCTTAAATTCTAACCGCAAAGATAACGATCTGTGGTGCATAAACTCCTTAACAAAAAAATAAAGTTGACCGCCCTCGTAGCACGTTGATAAAATCTAATAACTATGACTTGCTTACCCAAAAGATTGCCCCTACATTTGCGCCGCACAAATTAGCAATAGGCATGCCAAAACTAGAGGATTTACAGCAGATCGTCGTTCAGACCCGAAGGGATATTTTACGAATGGTACATAAGGTGAATTCGGGCCACCCGGGCGGATCGCTCGGCTGTACCGAATTTTTTGTCGCTCTCTACCATGAAATCATGCAACTGAAAGATGGTTTCGATATGGATGGCATCGGCGAAGATCTTTTCTTTTTGTCAAATGGGCACATATCGCCGGTTTTCTATAGTGTGCTTGCTCGTAAAGGTTACTTTCCGGTAGAAGAATTGAATACCTTTAGATTGATTGATTCTCGTTTACAGGGACACCCTACCACACATGAAGGGCTTCCAGGAGTTCGCGTAGCATCTGGGTCTTTAGGGCAAGGAATGTCGGTTGCCATTGGTGCCGCCTTGGCAAAAAAATTGAACGGGGACGATCATTTGATATTCAGCCTTCATGGTGACGGCGAACTGCAGGAAGGTCAAAACTGGGAAGCCATAATGTATGCCTCGGGCAACAAGGTCGACAATCTGATCGCCACGATCGACAGAAACGGACAGCAAATCGACGGGCCGACCGAAAAAGTTTTGCCCTTGGGCAATGTTAAGGAGAAATTCGAGGTATTCGGATGGGATGTTTTGGAAATCGCCAATGGCAACGACCTCAAAGCCGTCATTGCCGGGCTCAAGGAAGCCAAGTCGAGAACCGGAAAGGGAAAACCCGTTTGCATTGTAATGGATACCGTTATGGGCCATGGAGTCGATTTTATGATGCATACCCATGCTTGGCACGGCAAGGCCCCGAACGATGAGCAACTCGAAACCGCATTGGCCCAAAATCCGGAAACATTAGGCGATTACTAAATGTTATTTTCTCCCTTTCGGGAATTACAAAAAGGAAACAGATGACAAAATACGAGGATCAAGGAAAAAAAGATACTAGAAGCGGCTTTGGCGATGCGATGACAGCCTTGGGCAGGACCAACCCAAATGTTGTGGCCCTATGCGCCGATCTGGTAGGTTCTTTAAAGATACAGGATTTCATCGATGAAAATCCTGACCGTTTCTTTCAGGTCGGGATCGCTGAAGCCAATATGATGGGCATTGCCGCCGGCTTGACCATTGGTGGCAAAATACCTTTTACCGGAACCTTCGCAAATTTTTCGACGGGTCGCGTCTATGACCAAATTCGCCAGTCGATCGCCTATTCTGGAAAAAATGTTAAAATATGCGCCTCCCACGCCGGAATTACCCTTGGCGAAGACGGCGCCACGCATCAAATATTGGAAGATATCGGAATGATGAAAATGCTTCCGGGCATGACGGTCATTAATCCTTGTGATTACAATCAGACCAAAGCGGCTACCATGGCCATAGCCGATCATAAAGGGCCTGTCTATCTTCGGTTCGGAAGGCCCAAAGTTGCGAATTTCACCGCTGTGGATCAAAATTTTGAAATCGGTAAGGCATTGATGCTCAATGAGGGTTCTGATGTGACGATCATTGCAACGGGGCACTTGGTCTGGGAGGCATTGATCGCCGCCGAAAATTTAGAAAACCAGGGCATTTCTGCCGAAGTCATCAACATACACACCATAAAACCGCTTGACGAGGCGTCAGTGTTAAAATCAGTTAAAAAAACCGGATGTGTCGTTACTGCCGAAGAACATAATTATCTGGGCGGGTTAGGTGAAAGTATTGCCCGAACCCTTGCCAATCAGCATCCTACACCCCAAGAATTTGTCGCCACCCAAGATACCTTTGGTGAAAGTGGAACGCCGGCACAGCTAATGGAGAAGTACGGCCTGAACAATAAAGCCATCGAAAAGGCCGTTTTCAAAGTAATGAAAAGAAAGTGACAATGGTATCGTTTTTGATATTGTCACTATTAAAAACGAGAACATTATGAAACGAACACTTCTACTGGCGGTATTTGCTATGGTGAGCATGACTGCATTTGCACAAACAGGTTCTGGATTCGGTATCAAAGGCGGTTTAAATTATGGCGCCAACGGAAATTATTTTGAATCGGCAGGAGATGCCGCAAGGAATCCGGACAGAAACATCGGTTATCATTTCGGCGTATTCGGCAAATTGGGCAACCGCCTCTATTTTAGGCCCGAACTGATCTATACGAAAACGAAATCAGATTACGATGGCGAAAAGTTTGACATGAGCAAATTGGACGCTCCAATGTTGCTGGGCGCTAAAATAATCGGCCCTTTGAATTTATTCGCCGGCCCTGCGTTTCAGTATATTTTGCAATCAGAGTTTGATGGTATCAGTATCGATAAAGTTGAAAATGATTTTTCGGTCGGCATGCATATCGGAGCCGGTGTAAACTTTGGCAAATTAGGAATCGACTTGCGATACGAGCGGGGTTTCAGTAACAATGAAGCCGAGTTCATCAATTCGAACATAACTTCATTATCGACTAGCCGTGTCGATACACGGCCCGACCAATTGATCTTAAGCCTTGCCCTAAAACTATAGTTAGCGAAAAACAGTATAAAAAAAGGCCCCGATGACTTTTTTAGATCATCGGGGCCTTTTTTACTTTTCCAAATACCGATATCAACTATCGGAGTCTAAATAATCAGGGGTGCCATCACCATCGCTATCGGGAAAAGTAATTTTTCCATCGGCTTCAATAACTATTTCATCCTTCGTCAGAACGGTATCACCGTCATCATCTGGATCTAAAAAATTAGCAAATCTCTGAGACCTGTTAGTATCTTCAAAGTCTTGATCTGTATTATCGTTATATAGATATCCATCCTTATCTAAATCTTCATCTTTGGAAGGAATGCCATCACCGTCATGATCTGCCGTATTCATCGCAAAAACATCCATTTTAAAAATCAAAGGGCTGTACGCCGGGATTATGGTCTGGGAGTTATTAAAATAACCAAGCCCAGATGGAAAAATGACCAAACCGACACCATAGCCTTCTACATCAAAAGTACCGTCATCATTGATTATGGGTGTTCCGCCGGTAAAAAAGTTCGAAGCGCCCTCGGTAAAGCCCCGTGCCCCTTGCTGAGGTGCCTGTATTCTTGCCAGGTCAAACCAAACGGGTGAAAATAATGCCCCATCGAACACTTGCCCGTTCAATAGGCTACCCTCATATCTAACATAAATTGAATCGGCGACGGTAACCTGTTCTCCTATCCCTTTTCTTGCGCTAAGGTAATAATAGGTATGTTGAACATCTTCTTCGCCATCATTCAAATTGAAATGGCTCGATGACCGAGGCACTGTCTTGGTTTCGACCTGATCGATCAACGGGGTTTTATCTGAATTTTCACCGGCTATCGTATCCAATTTAATTCGGTAGTCAAAATCGGCAGTTGGGTTTTCAAACTCCTCATAATTATAAAAGTGCGTCTGTAAATATGATTTGATCTCAGCATCGTTCTCGACCGCCACTTCAGAGAGCAACCTAGGGGGCACCACCACAATATCGTTATCATCATCATTTTTACAAGACCAAATAAATCCCACCATGAGTATCAGAAGAAATATTCTCGTCATTACCATCTATTTATTTTAAAGGCGGCAAGATACAATTTTCCCCTATTTTTGTAGATGCCGTTAACAAAGATTTCTAATTGTCATGCGCATAGACAAATACCTTTGGAGCACCCGTTACTTTAAAACCAGAAATATGGCAACTATGGCATGCAAGAAAGGTCAAGTCAAGGTCAACGGAAACTTGGTCAAACCATCAAGGGAGGTTTATCAGCAAGATTTGATTATGGTACGCAAGAATCAAATCAGTTATGAGCTAAGGGTATTGGACATACCCAAAAGCAGGGTCGGCGCCAAGTTAGTCGATATTTATCGTAAGGATACCACTCCGGCCAGTGCTTTCGAGCAAATGGAGCTGCTCAAATATTCCAAGGATTATTATCGTAAAAAAGGTACGGGCCGGCCTACTAAAAAAGATCGTCGTGAAATCGATTACTATTTGAACGAGGAGGAATGAATCGTAATCAAAATAGAATTTCGTTTTCTATCTTTGGAATTATTCAGTAAGCTATGCAGAACAAGATATTGACCAACGAACAGGTTCAACATAAAATCAGGCGTATAGCCTATCAAATATACGAGGCCAATGTTGAGGAAAAAGAAATCATCATCGCCGGAATCGTTGGGGGCGGCTTGCTTTTGGCAAAAAAGATCCAAAAGGTTCTTCGGGAAATCACAAATGCAGAGGTATTACTCTGCGAAGTAAGTATGGATAAACGGAACCCGGTAAAAAGTGGGGTTAAAACCTCGATCAATGAAGAGGATTATGAAAACAAATCGATAGTACTGGTCGACGATGTTCTGAATTCTGGCACTACATTGATTTATGGTGTACACCACTTTTTAAAAGTACCTTTGAAACAGTTAAAAACTGCCGTTCTTGTCAATAGAAATCACAAAAAGTATCCTGTGAAGGCCGATTATAAGGGAATCTCGCTGTCCACCTCCCTACAAGAACATGTGCATGTCAGGTTTCATGCCAATAATGATGTGGTCTATCTAGACTAACAGCTTCTTGATTTCATTGGTGATCTTTTCAGAAGTCTTATTGTCACAATATACGTTATGGTGTGCCCTTTCGTAAAAAAGTGTCCTTTCGAACAAATGTTTTCCAATAAAATCAGGTAAATCGGTGTCCGCAATATTTTTAATAAGTGGGCGATGCTCTTTCTCTTTCAAAAGTCTTTCGGTCAATTCTTTTATCGAAACCTTCAGGTAAAAAACATTTGCGGTACCTTCTAAAATGGCGTTCATATTATCACCATAGCAAGGCGTTCCCCCTCCTGTCGAAAGAACAAAATTATCTTTGTCAGAAAGAATCATTTTTAAATATTCGCCTTCTTTTTTCCGAAAGTAAATTTCACCTTTAGAGGCAAAGATTTCTGCAACCGAAAGTCCTTCGCTGTTTTCAATATAATCGTCCAGGTCAATAAAATCAATATCGACATCCGTTGCCAAGGTCTTACCGACCGTGGTCTTACCACTACCCATATAGCCCAACAAAACAATACGCATCGACTTAACTTTTTAGCAAAAATCAGTTAATTACAAGTGAATTCAAAGAAAACCTAAAATTCTCTAGAAATTGACTTGTCAAATAAATTAATGACCTTATATTTGCAGCCGCTAAGGAAGAAACTTCCAAGGCTCTTTTTTGATTAAAAGACCTGGTAGCTCAGTTGGTAGAGCATCTCCCTTTTAAGGAGAGGGTCCTGGGTTCGAGCCCCAGCCAGGTCACTTTTAAGAGTCCACAATTATTCAAAAAGTCTGTAAATCGTTAATTTTGCAGACTTTTTTGTTTTTCCTGATTTCATTTGATATCAAATAATGCCACTTTTCGCGGTGCGCAATTCGGTGCGCACTTTTTTGAATTCGTAAAGTGCGCACCTAGAAGCTGTTATACTGCTGATTATCAAGGTTTTATAAATAAAATTTAACATTTTAAAACTTGGTCGTAATCTAGCAGCTTGCTGAATGCTTTAGTTTCTAAACTTAGATATATTGATTACAATTCTTTAAATATATTTACTCCTATCTCTTTCCCTCTTTCGGAAGACATTTCAAATTTCTCCGTTAAAATGAGCTTGTCGTCCTCGAATGAAATTTCACAAATGGAAGCTCCATGATCCATCATCCCATTAATTCTAACTTGACAATAACAAAAATGCAATCTATTATTTTTTACATTGCCCACTAAATACCCTTTTTTAATATTTCCTCCTGAATATTTTGCGAAAACTAATTCTTGCTCTTGGGAAAAATCAAAAATGGTTTCTGAATTGACAATTCCATTTGAAGCAGTTCTTATTACATTCATTCTAATATCTTGAAACATATATCAGGTTTAATTGCACATAATGACTCTCTTAAGGTAGTTCAAGGATTTTGTTGAAATATAGCAAAATCGTTAAGCAATGTTACAAGTAAGGGACAACCGATTTCCTTTGTAGCATTATTTGCTAAGTAGGCTCCACGGAGGCCATTATTTGTCGATTTGGCGGTATTAAGAACAAAAATATCGGTGCCGAATTGCCGTTTAGTGCCCCTTTATACCATGCTTCCGCTTGAGCGGCTTCGAAGCCAGAAGCTGTATGATGGTCATAGCACCATGATTTGGTTTGTCAGGTAGTTAAGGTACATTTTTTTTGGGCAAGAATGCCAACATGCTGGGACTAAAGTCAGCATAGGGAGATGTACTCCAACGGTCTCGGCTGTAATTGGTACGGAAGTTGGAAATATACATGATACCCTATCAATTATCCTCAATCTTTGAATCCAGTACCATTTGTAATAAGGTGCCTATGTCTTCAAAAGCGACATTGTTTTTTACATAGGTGTCCACCAGGTGTACAAATACCATATTCCTTTCTGGAATAACCTCCATCCACTGTCCTCCCGCTCCCCTCGCCGAATAGGTTCCAGCTGGCATGTTACAATTTGGCAAATAGGGACGGAACATTGCAAGGGACAACGGTCCACAGAGCAGATATATGAAGGGCAAGCGGCAAAGCACGGTGGAGCCCGTTTTCGGCACCCTGACCCAGTTCATGGGCCTAAGGAAGATCAATACCATTGGACTAAAACAGGCTAACAAGGTGATGCACCTCTCCGCTATTGCCTATAACCTGAAGAAGTACCTGAATTTCGAGCAGAAAAGTGCCAAGAGCGCGGGCGACCTAAAGGCCCAAAACTTTATTGAAAACATCCTTGAAAAACTGTTTTCCATTCTTTTTGACCACCTATATTTCACAATACGACAACCGGCATAAAAACTAAAAAGCCCTTAAAAGGGCTTAAAAGGGATCATTTATTGAAGTTCGTAGCGCTTGTGCAACGGTTACCATTGTTATATGCTGACTTTAGTTGTTGACCTTTTCGAATTCCCAAAAGACATTGATAATTTTCCAACTATCTTCTTGTTTTACGAGATGAATATATTCAGTCCATCTAGTTTTTGGGTATCCTGTCTTTAAACTAGCACTAGCCATATTTCCATAGACAGTAATGTTTTCTACTAGATTATTTTGATTTTTGGCTTCAAACTTTGCTTTTACAACCATGAGTTCTTTTAATTTTTCAGGCGGAAAATCTTCGCTTATCGTTACACCATCCTGATTTAGACCTCTTTTTGCCAAACGTGGATGCAAAGACTGGTTCATCTTCTCGAAATTATTTTCAAAGAAGTTCTCAATATAGTTTAAAATAGTTTTTTCAATAACTATATCTTCTGTTACTTCTTTTTGAGCATTGACTGTCAATGAAAAAAGTAAAATAATACTTGTAAAAAATAGTGTTTTCATTTTGATTGTCTTTTTATTCATCTTTTTTTAGTTTGCATATAACGGTCTCGGCTGTAATTGGTACGGAAGTTGGAAATATACAAGATACCCTATCAATTATCCTCAATCTTTGAATCCAGTACCATTTGTAACAAGGTGCCTATGTCCTCAAAAGCGACATTGTTTTTTACATAGGTGTCCACTAGGTGTACAAATACCATTTTTTTTTCAGGAATAACCTCCATCCACTGTCCTCCTGCTCCCCTCGCAGAATAAGTTCCAGCAGGCAGGTTACAGTTTGGCAAATAGGGACGGGCATTTTCATTGGTAGCCACCCACCACATATATCCGTATCCGTCCCCACCGTAAATTTCTGCATCCCTACCATACTTTGTGCTTTCCTCAACCCAACTTGCGGGAATCAACTGATTGCCTTGCCAATTGCCTTTGTCTAGCATCAATTGTCCAAATTTTGACATGTCGGTTGCAGAGATTCTAAACATATAAGCTGGATGTATGGATCTGGTTGGTGTCCAAGAGATACTGTCCGACAATTGGAAATTTGCCCCTATAGGATCCATTATATCGTTCTTCAGAGCCCCATAAAAGTTTTTCTCAGTCTCCTGCTCGAAAATGGTCTTCAACACATTAAAATCCCAGTTATTGTATATCCAGAAAGTGCCAGGAAGATTAGTGTCTTGGTCTGGTTTTAGATCATGCATGAAATCTGACTCCGCCTCTGCAGTATGATATACTCCAGAAACCGACTGTAAACAATGTCCAACCGTGGCTGTCTTCTCTTGATCGGTCAAAGCTGGAATGTCATCAATTCCCAAGTCGGCCATCGTGGCATCTATATCAATAGAACCGTCATTTACATACTTGCCATATAACGCACTCATAAAACTTTTTCTAGTCGAATGGGAAATATATTTGGTGTCCACATCGCCCCATTGATACAGTATCTGCCCATCAACCAACACTACCACCGCAGCAGTTTTGGTATTGCGGTTTGCCCATTCTTCAGCAGCTTTTAGCCTTTCAATGGAATATCCTGAAATTGTTTCGGTTTCTTCATCGGTCTTTGCATCGTTTGAACATGATAAAAAGGTAAAAGCGAGTCCAAATGTCAAAATCCAGATATTTGCTTGGAATACGCCTATTGCGTATGTTCCATTTGGTTTCATATGCTTTGATTTAGATTTGAATATTCTTTCAGGCATCCTAAACGTTCTCCATTATTTTGTTATGATTTCATCATTTATTCCAATTAATGGGTGAAGGGGATGGTCTTCTTTTTTCTTCGTTGCTATATAATCCAATAATGCCTTTCATAAAAGCAGAGGGAAATACACCCTCATGTATTTCTCCATCAAGTACTTCTAAATGAACTTTTAAATCATCAATCCTTTTCATTTTCAGCTTATTGACCAAAAGATATAGATCGGTAACCATTCCAAATCCCTCCTCTTCTGCACCTACGGCAAAGTATACCCTTGTCTTTTTCTTGAATAAATCCTTGCCAAGGGAAGAAACCTGTTTCATAAAATACCTTTCAGGTCTATCATAATTCCAGTCATCCCACCATAACGAGGGGCTTACAATAAGATAGCGATCGAACAGGTCCGATTGGGTAAGCAGCGTATGTGTCGCGGCCAAACCACTTAATGAGTTTCCTATAAGAACCCTATCTGAGTCATTCACATTGAAATGCTCTTCAACAAAAGGAATGATTTCTTCCCTGAGAGCTTTCAAAAAAGCATCTGTGCCTCCCGACCCTACATAGTCCGCAGGATTGGACGCAAGAAAATGAGTACTGTTAGGTGGGGAAAATTTGGTCGGAGTATAATCTCTTGTCCGATTTTCTGCCTTGGCAATACCGTCTGCCTCATCTTGATAACCAATACCAATATAATATGCTGGTGGTATGTAGTTAAAGTACTCATAGTTGGAGCTCATTATAGAGGAAGGAACAAACAAACTAAGAGGGTCAAGAAAATAGAATACAGAAGCTTTTTCACCATTTTCTAGTTTTCTAAGAGGTTCCCTGACATAGATCCGATAATTTATGCCATTTGATGATGTGGGCAGATCATAAACCAAGACTTTATGGGGATATTCAAACGGTTTGGGTTGAATGGCTTGAGATATCGACACAAAGGGCAGTATCAAAAGGAACAGGGTCATTGATAAATTGTTCATATTCATTGGTATTTAATACAATAGAGACTCACAAAAATTTCAAGGGTTACATTTGAGGTTTGTTTTGCATAGTAATTCCTGTTTTCATTTTTCTTTCGGCAAGAATATGTGAACATTGTTTCCAATTAATTCCAATTCTTATAAATAAAACTTGGTTCCAGACTTTTTAAATTCGGTTGGTGTTTTACCGGTTTTGGCTTTGAACAAGGTATTGAATGATGATTTTGAGTTAAAGCCCACTTCGTACATTACTTCTAAAATGGTCTCTTTATCATCTCTAGGTTTTAGTAATCGTTCCTTTGCCATGCCCAATCGATATGAATTTACGAAGTCAATAAAATTCTGATCAAGTTGTTTATTTATGATTTGTGATAACTGTTTTGGCGGAATCCTAAGTTGCTGTGCCAAATCACGAAGGGTCAGTCCTGAGTTTTGAAAGGGCCTTGCCTTTTCCATATAAGATTTTATGATTTCCACTTCTTTTTCATTGTCCTCTCCACTACTTTCATCCGATTCAATGATCATTTCATCTTGCTTCGATATCCCCTGAAAAATAATGGGCTGTTGTATACCACGGAAAAACATGCCATTGATCAAGACCAAAAGGCACAAATTCACAAGGGAAAGGCCCTTGATTATTTCTATGGCACTATAAAAATGCTGGTATATGTCGATCAAGAACGTAAGCGTGAAAACGACAAGAATCCATTGTAACCAGGATAAATTAATTCTTGATACCAGAGATTGGGTTTGTTTTACAATCCGTCTGTATCTTGCAATGGATTTAACAGCTACAACCGTGTAAAAAGCAAGACCTATATACATCAATGACCCAACTTTGCCACAGAGTCCAAACCCCGCCAAGGCAGAAAATAACATTATCCCTCCAGGAACGAGATGAAGAAATGCTTTAGGCCTTAAGATAAAATCCTTGAATATCAAACTTTGGGTATATGCATAAAGTAGAGGACCATAAAAAAAGCCAAAAACACATAGAAATGATTGAAGCCCCTCAAAACCAAACCCCATTCTATGCATCAATAAAACTGTCATTTGAAAGCTTAGTACAAGAAGAAAGCTTGCCAAAAGAATGCTCGAAAGCCTTTTGGATTTATGACTTGAAAACAAAATTATGGAGAACATCAAGCTCTGAAAAGCAATGAACAATAAAGAAAGTTGATCTACATTAAAAACCATAATCATTCAGAATTTAAGTAGTGAAAACATTGATCCAAGTATAATTCATTATTGAGGTATTCAAACTATTAAAATATTATATCACTTTATAAGAATATTTTACTTTCCAACAAACGAACAACAGTTCGATAATAACCTGTTTTATCTTTCGCTATTTCAAGTAACTTGTGGAGTTTATCTGAATTGAAATACTTATTTACGGTAATTACTCCTTCCCTATTATGAATAGCTTTGATATCTTCCAAAGGGTTCTCATTCAAAAGAACCAAATCTGCAATATAGCCTTCCGAAATTTGTCCCAGTCTTTTGTATCCCAATAATGTTGCAGCATTTGTAGTTGCCGTTTCCAATGCTTCATAGCTACTAAATCCATTTTCAACATAAGTCTCTAATTCCTGTAGCAGGGAAAGTCCATTAATGGTATAAATGGGGCCCGTATCGGTACCAGCCACAATAGTCACTTTATTGGCATGTAATCCTTTTAAGATTACCTTGTTTAATTCGTTTTCTTCTATAAATGCATTTTGCAATCCTTTAGAGGCTTGTTTTAACCGTTTCACTCGTTTGTTTACAAACATTTTCTTGATAAGTGGATTGACCAACGGGGCATGCTGTTTAATAAATTCATCTCCTTCCTCAAGTACCTGTACATTATTCTTAATTACAGTCATTGTTGGCACAACAGCAATTTTCCCTCTCAATAATCTATTGTTATATGTGGCCATATTAGAGGAATCAGGTTTGTTTCCAAAAATTACTTCTGAAATTAGTTCAACGTGTTCCACTGAAACCAGTTTTTTTCCAAAAAAAGCATCCACTGCTTCGATATCATCCGGTAAATGGCCTGCTACATCAACATCGATTTTTTCAGCCGTTGAATGTATTTCTTTAAGATGGTCCTTCTTTAATCCGCTATACACTTTGACCAAATCGTACCCTTTTTCTTTGTACGATTTTATTTTGGAGTGAATATCAATATCATCCACATTTATATGAAAAGGGCCTATGTTTTTCCCATAATTGAATGCCGGAGTACTTATTATCATTCTCGGCCCAACTATTGCACCTTTGCTGATTTTTTCCCTCCAACGCAGATGCATGGGAAAACCGGACATTACCCTCACACTGGTTACCCCATAGCTTATGGATTGTGGCAAATCTTTTACATCAAAAAAATGTGTGTGTGCATCAATCAGCCCGGGGATCAAATATTTACCTTCCCCATTTATTTCTATGTCAGCTTCTACTGGTTGTCCATAATCTGGTTCAATAGTTTTTATTACCCCGTTTGAAATGTACACCAACTGTTTTGACCGTAATTGTCCCTCACCGGCTTTCATGGAAATGACATTTACATTTCTCAGAACAAGCGAACCGTATTCATTACCGATATCTGAAGCAATTTTACCATCGTAAAGGGACAGCAAAGCACTTATTAAAATCAGAAAAGGAATTCCCAAAAGCCAGTATCTCTTCTTTATTCTATTAATTCTCAATGTTGTAATTCTAAAATTTCAACAATGATAAAGAATGGCTGTTCCAATTCATAAAAGAATACGTTCGGATAAAATCAAAAAGCGTTCGAATTAACATCTTAGGAATAAAGGGTAAGGCTACATTTTTAGGGAAGGCTACATTGCCAACTGATGAATTGGTCAAAGTTGACAAACCAGATTTCTCCATGGCCGATCTCCCTATGGCCAGTCTAGAAAAAGCAAATGAGAAATATTTTGGAAATCTAGATAAATAGATGGCTTAAATGCAAATTAACAAGAGTAAGTTTTACTCTTGCATATAAAACAAAGGTAATTTTTTAGTATTTTTACCTCTATAAAAAGTTTGAGTGTAAATTCTACCTCTTTATGTCTACTTTCAATAAAGATATACCATATAACGATTACCCTTACCCCCACCAAAGAAAGAGTTAGAGACAACTGCCGTTTTATGAAAAACAATAGCTGCTAGTAAAACATTGTCAAAGTTGAATGGGACAATAATAAACTTACCAAACCCCAAGCTTTTTTTTAGACACCATACACTTAGAAGAAGCAAAAGCTAGTTCGGAAATAGAAAACATTATTACCACAAATGATGACTTATATCAGGCATTTGTGGCTGATAAGAAATTTGACAATGCCGCAGCTAAAGAAGTAATCAGCTATAAAGAAGCCTTATGGCGTGCCCTGGCCCACTTGGAGAAAAAACCGTTTTTGACCACTAATCTCTTTATCGAGATTGTTCATCGAATTAAACAAAATGATTCTGGTATAAGAACAACTCCAGGTACTACTTTATACAATACTAAAGGGCAAGTAATTTATACGCCGCCATCAGGAGAATCCATTATAAGAGATAAGTTATCTAACTTGGAAAAATTCATCAACGAACCAAGTAAGCTAGACCCACTTATAAAAATGGCTTTAATGCATTACCAGTTTGAAGCCATTCATCCTTTTGCAGATGGTACCGGTAGAACTGGTCGTATTTTACTCCTACTTTATCTAAAATTAGAAAAACTCTTAGATGTACCTGCCATTTATCTTAGTGAGTACATTATTAACAATAAAGCTGCATATTATAATAAACTAAGACTTGTAACTGAAAATGAAGATTGGGAAGGCTGGATATTGTACATGTTGGACATGGTAGAAATAAGTGCCCAAAAGGGATTAGAACGTCTTGGTAAGATTACTTCGCTTATGGAGAAAATGTCCAACGATATTAGAACCCAGTTACCAGAAGCGTATTCTCGAGAGTTAATAGAAGTCTTATTTAGATTACCATATACTAAAAGAAAACACTTAATCGATGAAAAATTGGGAACTCCTAAGACCGTTGGTAATTATTTAAGAGATTTGGAACAAGCTGGATTTCTAAAATCTGTTAAGGTTGGAAAAGAAAAATTGTACCTCAATTTTCAATTGATGGAAATATTGGAAAAGTAGGTATGTAAAACATATATTTGCATGATCAATTTTATTTGATAGAAGATACAAAAAAATAAGTTCATATGATATATCGTTTTTGATAGGTGCGCAAATCGGTGCACATATTAAAAATTTAGATTTTAACTTATTGAAAATCAAATGATTGGTGCTTAAGTTCGAGCCCCTGTCAGGTCACATAAGAATATAGTTTGAAAAACCTTGCCAATTGCAAAAATTGGCAAGGTTTTATTTTTTTGGAACATCTACCTTCGATTGATATGACAGGATAAAAACCAACAAATTGCGGATTCAAAAACGACCTTTATTAAATGAACGTCCCAACGAACATTTCAGGGTCTGAAAGCTCAAGGGTATTCAACAAATTCTTAAGGTCGATATTTTCAAAAATGGGCATTTGCCCTGTAATTTATCATGCCTCCAGGACACGTGTTTCGGAGTTCAACTAATCGTCCGGGACAACAAACTTCATACTGATTTTCGATTAGGGCAACAACACTATATTAACCGATGTAGCCACACCCACCCGTAACAATGTTTTTAATTTTCATTTTGTACAAAGTATATTTGTTATACTATATTTATTAGAGATTGGGCAAATATGATCTTTTATCTTTTTTAAGTTTTTTCCCATGTGAACAAGGCCATTAAAACCGATAATACGGCAGCACTGATCCAAAAAATAGTAATGTAACCAAAATCATATATGGTTTCACCGTTCACCACTGTCTTATTGCTTTCTATAAGGAATCCACTTGCAATGTCCTGAAGACCCGCGGCCAGATAGCTCATGATCCCCACTACCCCCAGAGCGGCCCCAGAGGCCTTTTTGGAAGCAATATCCACAGCCATAAGTCCTCCCAAATAACATATCAAAGCACCGATGCCCAAACCGAAAATGACCATGCTTATGGCATCCAACCACCATAGATCCTTTGGTCCGAGCAGGAAGAGACATAGTGCAAAGACGTTCATGAGCCCAAAGATCAAAGCAGGCTTGTTCCTGCGTCCTTTAAAGAACTTATCGGAAACAAACCCTGAAGAGGCCGTACCCAATATGCCGCATATCGCACTGATGGCCACCAACGTATTGGACTGTGTCAAAGTATAGCCTTTCGCCGTCTCAAAATAATAGGGGGCCCAGCTATTTACCGCATATCGGGAGATGTACATGAATCCGCTTGAAAGGGCCAGTGCCCATATATATGGATTTTTGAGAACCTCTCTTTGCTCGCTCCATGTAGAGATGTTTTTAGATTTAAAGTCTTCATTCACGGGGGGGGTAAGCCTTTACTTTCCGGTGTGTCGTGAAAGAACAGGTAGATGATAACCGCACCTAGCATCCCTATTATTGCCGCTGCTTTGAAGCCCCATTCCCATCCAAAATAAGAGGCGACTACCGCTGTCAGTATATAGGTCAAGGCCTCACCGATGTTATGGCTCGTACTCCAAAAGCCATAAAAACTTCCACGCTTTTTATCCTTGTACCAACGAGACAGGGAAACGACGCTTGATGGGGCTCCCATGGACTGTACCCAACCGTTTACGCCCCAACAGATGGCAAAGAACAAAAATGTACCTGTAAAGCCCATAATCAGATTGACCAATGCTGATATTAGAAGGCCAAAAGACATAAATCTTCTGATATTGCTGTAATCGGCGAGGAAACCGTTTGTGAATTTTCCAGCGGCATAGGTGAAAAATAAGGTAGACCCTATGATCCCCAATTCTGATTCAGTAAGGATACCGCCATCCAGAATCGGTTTCTTTACAACGTTTAGGCTCAATCTGCAAACATAGTACAGACCATAGCCCAATGTTGCTGAAAAGAATACCTGCCATTTCAGTTTTTTATACCTACTTTGTTGTTCCTCAAATGTACCCAAGACCGGTTCAGGTAGGGATTTTTTAAATAATCCTTTCATTCTGACTATATAATTGTTGGCGAGAACATCACCATTATAGGATTTCTATTATCTACTTTGGTATGGGCCATATTCCTGTTTGACGTCCATTGAAGATTCATCCAGTACAAACACCTTATAAATATTCCCATTCGGCGCAACGCGTATGACAATATGCCCCTGTAGGCTTTTATAATTTTCCCTGAACCAAGGGCCATAGGTTACTAATGTTTCAGAATGCATGTTCGTTGAGAATATATCACGTTCCCCGGTTGTATTGTTTTGGTAAATCAAACGTTGGTACACCTCCTGCCCGGGATGATCCGAACACCAGCTTTGTTGTACCACTACTTTTGGATCCAATGTTTTAACAAAAAACTCATTGGTGGCATCTCGATTTCCATGATGGTTCAAGGTGGTTACTTCAACTGGTCCAACCACCTTTGCCATTGGTGTCTCAACATCGAACCATTCGGGAAGACCAAAGCCCTGCAGACCCGTGTTATCCCCGCCCGTGAAATAATCAAAATCGCCATATGATATTTTTAGCGCAAGGCTCAAAGGATTTTCGTTATAACTTCCCTTATAAAAATCAGTCATCTCCTCTGCCGTGAAATATTCAAAAGTCTCGTCCTCGGTTCCGGTCCAAATAGTAGCGTTCGATTTCACATTGCGAACCCTGAAAGTCGGATAGCGATTTTGGTCGTTCAGCAAATGTATCTGCTTGTCACTACCAACCATCAATGCCTCGGTTGGGATATCCTCTTTGGCAATAAATGACCGGTAATTTTGAAACAGTTCATCTTCTTTTAAATGGCTGGAAAGATCAAGGGGGAAATTTAGATCAGGAGAATTCCTGTCTATTATTTTCCCATAAGGTATCTCATTACCTAAGTCAATAATACTTCCGTAGTGATCTTCATGAAAATGTGAAATCAAGGCATAGTCAATCGAGTCTTTCCACTCAATGGGCATTACCTTCTCTATATAGCGGGCTATCCACTGTGCCGTCGTTTGAGAATCGTTAGGTATTGGGGTGGTTGCCTTTAAAGGAGCATATTTTTTTTCAAACTTTTCCTTGTCCAGGTTTCCGGCATCAAAAAGCATTGTTGTACCATCTGGGAATACAAAAAAAGTGGCGTCCCCACTTCCTGTATTGATATGGTGGATATCGAGATAGCCTTCTTGCCATGGTGAAATATTGGGTTCTTTTGAAATTGTATACCCAACCGAAAAGATATCTTGGTTGGTTCTTTTTTTGCATCTAGATAAGAGCAAAACAATTATCAATAACCCAATGATTTTTACGTTCGAGTTCATCCTAATTCTCATCGTTTAAGGTTATTCATGCAGGTTTTTAGATCGTAAGTACTCCAATAAAATCTTTGGATGATCAGTCTGGATCATTGCAGGTTTAAGGGAAATCACTTTATCCAGTGATCTGTAATCACCTTTTACGAAATCATCATCCTCGTCCCAGAGCGTATTCATAAAGATCAATTGACCATCTTGGTGTGCCAAGTCCATATTCTCCTTTGTAAAACTATCCTCCGTAAAGTGTTGAAGTGAAGACTTTGTTGTCATTTCATAAAAAGCAAAATCTTTTCTATCCTTTGAAAGTGGTAAAACGGCGAATAAGGAATCAATCGCTATCATTTCCATCACTTTCGCCTTTTGTCCGATAAAGGATATGACCTGATGCTCCATTTTTTATTCACACAGAAGCGCATACAACGCTTTGAAATCCAAATCTTTTATATCTAGATTTGGGATCACTTTACCCTTGGCAGTTTTAAGAGCATCACTTAATTTTGGAATCTTATAAGGTGTAACGGAATCTTCTATTTTCAAAGAAAAATTTTGTAGTTCTTTAAATGTAAAGTCATTTAGTTTTCCTTTGCCTGTTGAAACTCTACCAATAGAATCATCGTGCATCAAGACCAAAACACTGTCCTTAGTGGTTCTTACATCGAGTTCCACTAAATCTATACCCAAGATTATAGCGTTCTTTATAGATTGCAAAGAATTTTCAGGCGCATTTTTATGATAAGAGCGATGAGCGCATACGAGTATATTATTTTTTGATTTATAGTCAATGGTTTGAACGACCTTATTAACCGCTAGCTTAGGAACATTAATATTACTCTTTGGTTGTTCCTTAACAGAATGTTTACACGATAAGAACGATAAGAACAATAATACCGATAATAGAATATATTTCTTCATATTAATTTGATTTAAAAGAAAAGGCCGGCTTGTTAGCAAACCGACCTTTAACTAAACTAACAAAAAACTAACTCAAACAACTCTAATTAATACCCAGGATTTTGAACTAAAGCCGGGTTGGTATCGATCTCGTTCTGTGGAATCGGATAAAGTAATTGATTTGTAGATATACTTAATGTTAATGGAATATTACTAGTTTCTGTAACGTGACTATTTATAACCTCTAGAGCTCTGCCCGTTCTTACCAGATCTGGCCATCTGTGGTTCTCAAATGCCAATTCCCAACGTCTTTCATTCTCTATAGCCAACCTAAATTCAGCTTGATTAGTTACTGTAGCCGAAGTTAAATCTGCCAAACCTGCTCTATTTCTAATTTGGTTTACTAGATCAAAAGCCTGACCATCAGCTACGTAACCTTGTTCATTTAATGCCTCAGCATGCATTAATATTACATCAGCATATCTTAACACAATAACATTAAGGTCACTATCCAGAGGCCCTGCAGTTGGTTCCACAAATTTTTTAGGGTATAATATACCTCCAAAATCACCGATGTTAACATCGCGACGTAAATCGGCTTGATCATATGAATTCCATAGATCTTTGGTTGGTCTATTACTACCGTTGGCACTTCCGTTCACTACAAGGGAACCACCTCCAAATGGTGCAAATTGATTCGCAAAAACACTCCCTTCTCCTAGGCCACTCCCTTCTCCATTAACAACAAAAGAACTTCCTTGACCAGAAGAGTATTGAACTTCAAAAATAGATTCTGCATTATTTTCGTTTCCAGACCCAAATAAATCGGCATAGTTTGGCAGCAAACTATATCCTGATACGTTACTTAAGGCAGAAATAGCTTCAGGATAATTGCCTAATGTCAATTGAACCTTTCCTAGTAAAGCATTTGCGGCTCCTTTTGTAGCCTTTCCGACAACTGATTGGTTAGTGGGCAGGGCATTTGCAGCAGCTTCCAAATCAATGATTATTTGGTTGTAAATGGTCGCAACTGGATCTCTACCATTGCCAAAAGCCTCAAAAGGATCGGTTGTTTGTGTAATTACCAATGGCACCTCTCCAAAAATTCTAACCAAATTAAAATAAGTTAATGCTCTAAGAAATTGTGCTTCTCCTTTTCTAATAGCTTTAGTAGAGGCATCCATATTTATTTTGTCTATATTATTCAATATGGCATTGCAACGTTGAATGCCATCATAGCTATCAATCCATGTACTGCTCAATAAGGCATTGGAAGGCTGTACGGCAAAAATGTCCATATCTGTAATAGCCCCTCCTCTTTGTCCCAATGAGGACGACTCTTCAGAGTTATCCGAACGTACTTCAAATAAATAAAAGATACTCTCTCCAAATTGTCCTTGTTTCTGTAGGGCATCATAAGCGCCGTTCACAGCAGTCTCTATATCATCACTATTAGCAAAGTAACCAGCGGCACTTGGTGTCGAAATAGGAGCCAAATCCAATTCATTACTGCATGAAATGAATAAAAAAGCAACTATTACTATAATTAATATGTTTTTCATAATTCTTTTTTTTAATGATTAAAATGTCAGATTAAGTCCTATTGTAAAAGACTTTGCGGTAGGATAACCACCCCAATCTAGTCCAGGAGTTAAAGGATTTGCATTGCCTCCAACATTTGAGTTTACTTCAGGATTACTTCCAGTATAATTAGTAAATGTGAAAGGGTTTATTGATGAAAAAAATATTCTTGCTTTGTCAATACCAATCTTTTCTGAAACTTTAGAGTCTAGGGTATAACCTAAAGCAATATTCCTGAATCTTAAGAAACTTCCATCTTGTAGTATTTTGCTAGATCTATCATAAAATGCACCATTGTTGCCCGCTCTAGCCCATCCTGTACCTGGATTTGATGGCGATTGCCAACGGCCTTCAACACGCTCGGCCAAAGCATTACCAAACCCACCTTCTAATGTCGCAAAGAAATAGTTAAAGTTTACAATGTCATGTCCAACGGTGCCCTGAAGTAAAGCAGTCAGATCCCATCCTTTATATTTAAAGGTTGTTGAAAAGCCATAGGTAAAATCGGGGTTGGGGTCACCTATAACTTTACGATCATCATCATTGATTTGCCCATCTCCATTAACATCTTCAATTTGATAATCTCCCGGTGCGGTTCCACGCCCAGAAGTGACATGTGCCGACGCATCGATCTCTTCTTGGGTATTATATACACCAATAATATTCCATCCATAAAACTCGGCTAACGGCCTGCCAACTTCAGTTTTATGATGTTTAGAAATAATCTGTGTTTGGTCTGTGCCTAAAGACAGTACTTTGTTCTTATTGGTAGATATATTAAATGTAGAAGACCATTCTACACCTCCTAATTTGATATTGTTAGCTGAAATGGCGAATTCAAACCCTTTATTTTCAACTTCTCCCAAGTTTTGTAGCGAGGATGTAAAACCTGATTGCGAAGGCACGGGTACATTCAACAATAATCCATCTGTTGTCGACTTATAATAATCAGCAATAATGGAAACTTTATTATTAAATAACCCAAAATCTATACCTAAATCTATTTGCTTGGTTTCTTCCCAAGATAAGTTGGCATTTGGTGATGTTATTGCCGAAAGACCTCCAAGATTTTCATAATTGGCAGCTCCTAATAAGGCGGTGCCTCCGTAGTTTGGTATTAAATTATTTCCTGTTATTCCCCAACTTGCTCTTAGCTTTAAATCACTTATTGTCTCATTACCTTGTAAAAAGTCTTCTTCACTCATTCTCCATCCTAGTGAAATAGATGGAAAATTACCCCATTTGGAGTTGTCTCCAAATCTTGAAGACCCATCTCGCCTAAAGGAAGCACTTAATAAATATTTTCCTTTATAATCGTAATTTAATCTACTGATATATGAAATTAACGACCACTCTTCTTCAAGTGTATCTCCTCCAGTGATTGTATTTGAACCATTGAATGTTGAAAAATCATTAGCACTGGCATTGGTGCTTGTTAAAAAACTTGAAAACAGCCTTTCTTTTTGAAAAGAGTATCCAGCCAGAACATCTACATTATGGTCATTACCTAATGTTTTCTTAAAGTTAAATGTGTTCTCAGTGATGTAATTGAAAATATCGCCTTCATCCAATCTTCCTACAGCTGCGACAGAGGCTCTGTTTCTACGAGTACCTATACTTGAGGGTCTGAATATGCTAAATTCACTATCAGAATAATTTAGTCCGAAATAGGTTTTGAAATTTAGATTATCAGTTAATGTAAAATCTAGATATGTGCTTCCGATAACATTAAACCGTCTCTGAATGCGTTCAGTAAGAATGGCCATCGCAACAGTGTTTTCAAATCTAGCGCCATTATTCTGTAATCCTGTAGGTGATTGCCCGAATATGATTTGTTCGCTTATGGCAAAGGATCCATCTGGGTTATAAGGTGCGAAATTGGGATATGCGAATTGCGTGATAATTACAATGCCATCATCTCCATGGTGGTTTTCCGATACTTTATTACTTGTAGAATAGCTTGGCGCTACATTTACACCCAATTTAATGTTTTTCAGAAAGGCGTTTTCAGGGTTTTTGAAGATATTGGATTCTAAATTCGTTCTAAAACTATATCTCTTAAAATCTGTACTTATAATGATTCCGTCTTGATCGAAATACTCTCCAGATACTGAAAACTTTGTATCTTCATTACCGCCTCTAGCAGAAAATTGATAACTTCGAATAGGTGCTGTTCTATATATTTCGTCTTGCCAATCGGTATCGATAAGTCCTGGAGTACCAGCTAAATAGGGTTGGTAAAGGTCTGGAACATAGTCTGGAGCAAATACGCCTTGACTTCTAAAGTTTTCTGTTTGAAATTCGGCCCATTGATAGGCGTTTGCCAAATCATAAGTTTCAGCCACTTGCTGAAATCCAACATAAGAATTAAAACTAAACTGGGTTTTCCCTTGTTTTCCTTGTTTGGTAGACACTAAAATAACCCCATTAGAACCTCTGGATCCATAAATGGCTGCCGATGCCGCATCTTTCAATACTTGAACAGATTCGATGTCATTTGGATTGATATCGCTTAAATTAACGCTTTCTGTAGGAAACCCATCTATAACCAATAATGGTGAGGTTCCTGCGGTGATTGTGCCTACACCTCTTACCTTAATATCTGAGGAAACTCCAGGGCTTCCCGTTCCCGCTGAAACCTGAACCCCAGTTACTTGTCCCGCTAGGGCCTGGTCAAAACTGGTTACTGGAAGGTCTGCCATTTGGTCTGATTTTACAGATGCAATGGCTCCTGTAACTTTTTTTCTAGATTGGGCCCCATAACCAACAACGACCACTTCATCTAATTTAGCAGTATCTTCCTGTAAGATGGCTGAAATATTGGTTTGCCCATTTATCGGTATCTCTTGGGTTAAAAAGCCTAAATAAGAAATAATTAATGAGGCGTTCTCGTCTGTAACAGTCAAAGAGAAATTGCCATCAAAATCCGTCGTTGTCCCGTTCGCGGTACCTTTTTCAATAATACTAGCTCCAGGCAACGGTTGGCCGTTTTCATCTTTGACCTGTCCCTGTATAGATTGCTGAGTGCGTTTCTTAACTTTCTCTTCGGGCCATACATTTTTTATAAGTGATATTTGTCGGTCATCAATATGATAGGTTGTATTTGTTCCCATAAATACCCTATCCAAAATAGAATTTACTTTCTCCCTTCTCGCTTTAACGGATACAATTCTTTTTAAATCAACATCTTCAAGAAGGTATAGGAACCTGAATTCGGTTCTATTCTCAATTTCATCAATAAGCTGTTCAACGGTAATATTGTTCAAGTTAAGAGTGACCTTAGTTTGTTGAGAATAACTCTCACTGGCATGCAATGCAAAAAGACTTGTCAACAATAAAAGGACGCTAAGTTTCATCTTTAAATCAAATTTGAACAACGAAGTTTGACCCTTCTTTCGTTTCAGAAGATTTTTCATAATTTTATAGTGTATTAATGTGGTTAAACTTTGATATAATCACTTTATCTAAATCGGGAAATGTTAGCGCATTTTCCGATTTTTCTTTTGAGATATAGTGAACAATAGACCTTTCTATTTAATAAATAGTTTTATGAATTAGTTGTTTATTTCATTGGCGCTTTGGTTTAGTTTGTTTATTTAAGTATGACTTTATTGTCTTCAATGGTGTAGTTAATTCCGTAGGTACTCTTAAAATAATTCAACACCACCTCTATTGGCTCATCCCCAAAATTGGCATTGAATTTTTTTTGGGAATATTTCAAATTTTGATTTATTATGGTAACATTATAATGTCTTTCCAATTTCTTTAATATATTCTCTAAACTCACTCCCCTGAAGATAAGTTCTCCCTTCATCCATGAGGTATATACATCTGTAATTACAGGTTTTGTGGAAATATTTCTTTGCTGTCTGTCAAAACTTCCCTTAAAACCAGGTTCAAGAATTACACCTTCACTTTTCTTATCTAATTGCAGACCTACCGAACCTTCGACCAAAACAACTTCAGTAGTTACATCTTCAGGATAGTTGGAAACATTGAATCGTGTACCCAGTACTTGAATCTCCAGGTTATCTGAAGTGCTGACCGTGAAAGGACGTTTTGAATCTTTGGCCACATGTAAAAAAGCTTCTCCAACCAAGAAAACTTCTCTTTTACCTTCTTTTAAAAAACTGACAGGATATTTTAAAGACGTTCCTGCATTAAGATGAACAATAGACCCATCAGATAATTCCAGTTCAAATCTCTTCCCAAATGGAACGGTCAATTGATTATAAACCAGTTCTTCGGACTCGACAGGAGCTTTGGTGTAAGTTATTCGGTTACCTTTTTGCTTCCCTATTACCTTACCTTGAGTATTTATTATATCCGCCGTCCCTCCTTCTGATATTACTTCAAGATTACCATTTTCAAGCTCCAGGGTAATTACGTCTTCACTGGGAAAAGCAATATTTTCAGTTTTGTCCGAATAAAATCCTTGTTGAAAAAAATATGCGCTACCAAAGAGTATAGCTACGACAGCCGCATATCTTAAATATCTGGTAATCCTTAGGGTAATCAGTGAACGTTTATCTTTCTTTATTTTTTCCAATAAAGAATTCTTGGTTCTTTCCGTATTGAATTCGCCCATTATATCTTCGATTGCGTAATTGATTTTTATATACTCATTAAATAATTGCTTGTCTTCGGATTTCGCAAACCATGAATTCAGTTCATCCCACTCATTTTTTGAAATGGAATTATTTAGGTACTTAATAATGAGTTTTTCTATGTTAGTCATCTTGATAAAACTAAGCCACTATACCCATTACAAAGCCATCTAACAATACCACCAAGTTTTAAATGTTTTTTTTTGTTTTGTCAAAACTATTTTCACATTTCATTCAAATCCCTACATTTGAAAGATTGATAATGAATAAATGATTTAGTAGATGTTTGCGTGCTTACCTTTTATAATGAGTTAGTTAACCGACGAAATTAGATGTTATTATCCATTTCTAATATGAAAGAAAACTTTAATAATAACAATGATTTAATTCGCTATTTAAAAAAAGGCAATACCAATGCCTATGCGTATTTGGTAGATACTTATAACCATAAGCTTTGCTTGTACGCCAACAGTTTGATGAACGATACTCCAGCTTCTGAAGACATTGTTCAAAATGTCTTCATAAAGGTTTGGGAAAAACGTGATAATTTAAAAACCGATTTTTCCGTTAAAAGCTATCTGTACAAATCAGTTTACAATGCTTGTATAAATGAATACAAGAGGAATCAATCAGTCACTGGACTAGAAAAAAAATATATTGAAGAATTAGGGCGTATCGTTGAGGATAAAGATGAAGATGCTTTGGAAAAATTGATTGGTTTGGTCAAGGAGGCTATTCATGAATTGCCTCCAAAATGTAAAGAGGTTTTTCTTCTAAGCAAAAAAGAGGGGTTGACCAATATTGAAATCTCGGAGTATTTGAATATTTCCAAAAATACTATCGAACGGCATATCAACATCGCTTTTTCGAAAATTCGTGAAAATGTTGGAAAAAAGACCGACATGATTCTTTTTCTATTGTTCGGATTTCGAGAAAACCTTAGGGACAAATGATTTTCCTATATTCATATTTGATTTCTTGAAAATTGATTCCGCTTTCCTATATATGGAAAACGCATCTGTTTGTATACTCGACAGAGCCGTTTGTGGTTCCACGGGTGTCCTTGATACCTGAGCATCCAGAAAATTTTCTGAATCCGGATGTGGGATGCTCTTGAGCCAGCCGATCCAAAGCTTCTATAATCTTGCCGTCGTTCTTGCCCTTAGGCCTGTAATAGTACACCGAACTGCTAAGGCAAAGCAGAAAACAGGCCGCTCTAAGGCTCATACCGTGCTCCCTTGCCAAATAATCGGCCGAGGAGCGTTTATCGGCCGGCCCCTAGAGCTTTTTTTTATCAGGTCCTTAAGCGCATTGTTTTGGTGGGCAAGCTCGGTGTACATCTGCTTGTAACGGCTCAGCTCGCCTTCCATCTCTTTTAGCTTTTTGAGCTGAGAGGCGTCCATGCCCCCGTATTTGCCCTTCCAGTTATAGAAGGTGGCCGCACTGATGCCGTGTTCCTTGCAGAGTTCCTTTATTCGGAATGCCCGCTTCGTACTGTTTGAATATCTTGACTTGGGTCTCTGTAAATCGACTTCTTATCATGTCTTTGAATTTACAATTAACATTCTATTTTTGAAGTTAGCTGTTTTTAGGGACACTTATGTCTACTACAATTCTAACAGAATAAGGCACCTCTTTTTTTATAACATTCTGTTTCCTATTTATGGTAAAAATAGATTTTCATTTTTTTTTAATAAACCTATTTCCTATATTCGGTAACGTTAACGAAATTATTGTGTACGTTAACGATGTTAACTGTGGACACTTTGAAGAAAATATTTTCTAATTAGGCGACCCTAAAAGAAACAGTTGTAAAGTTCAATCAAAATGTATTTATAATCAAAATCTTGTTTAATCTATGAAACATACAAAAAACCGTTAATAACGTAACCTCGCTGACTTACTTTCAATAATCTAACTAAACAACAATATGACATGAAAAAATCATTTTTTAAAAGAAAACCGCCTAGAGCAAAGATTTTTTTTGCGCTCTTCTTATGCTGTGCAGCAGGGCTTCAGACAATTCACGGTAATACTTCTTTGTCTTTCGAATACCCCAGTGCTGATCTTGAAGAAATGCAATCTACGGTTACCGGTGTCGTAACCGATGAGAACGGGACTCCCCTACCTGGGGCCAGTGTTTTGGTAAAAGGCACCACAACTGGTACCACTACCGATTTTGATGGCAATTACACCATCAATGTTGATTCCAACGGCACCTTAGTTGTCAGTTATATCGGATATAGCAGCCAAGAAGTCGCCGTGAACGGCAGATCTTCAATCAATATTAGTATGGTCGTCGATGCAAGCCAATTGGAGGAAGTAATCGTTGTTGGATACGGTACCCAAAAGAAGGGCGAAGTCACCGGTTCGATAGAAACGGTAGATGCCGAGCAGTTGAGCATAGTACAAGTTGCAAGTACGATCGACGCCATTAAAGGCCAGATAGCGGGTGTCGATGTACAATCCACGGGTGGTAGACCAGGTCAGACCCCTACGGTAAGAATAAGGGGTAGGCGATCAATAAGCGCGTCTAACGACCCGCTTTATGTAGTTGATGGTATACCTTTAATAGATGGCCCGAACTCAATGGCAGATATTAACCCCGATGACATTGCGTCAATGCAGGTCTTGAAAGATGCCGCGGCAACAGCGGTATATGGATCTCGCGGCGCTAACGGTGTAATCTTGGTCTCGACCAATCGCGGCAGGGTCGGAAAAACAAAAATAACTTATAGCAGCCGTTACGGAGTTACTTCTGCAACACGTTTGGTCGATATGATGAACGGTGAGGAATTCGCAGCCTTGAAAAGGGAATCGAGAAGAATCGGATGGAATGGTACTATTCCCGCAGATACCGAGGTTTTTTTGGATCCCATTGAACTCGAATCGCTTTCCTTGGGAAGGTCCACAAACTGGTTGGACGAAGTACTTAGCAACGGATGGCAGACCAACCACCAAATAGGAATAAGCGGAGGATCTGAGAAGACCACTTTTAGTACTTCAATAGGCTACTTCAAAGAACAAGGTATCATTAGCAATCAAGATTTCGAACGATTTTCCGGTCGTGTGAACGTAGATCACCAAATCAACGATATATTTAAGGTTGGTGCTTCTTTCTTGGTGGCCAAGACCGAGCAAAATTGGGGTTCGAACGCCACAATGGGTGAAGCATTGGCAAATAACCCCCTGGGAGTGCCCTACGATGCAAATGGAGATTTGAAATTCTTGCCGACCAACGATGGCATACGTACCAATCCGTTAAATGAATTGGTCGAGGGTGCCTATATCGATGAACGTACCCAAACTAGGATTTTTGCTCCTATTTATTTGGATATCAATATCATGGAAGGATTGAAATGGACAACTACCTTTGGACCAGATATCCGTTTAGGAAGACGAGGAACCTTTTCGGGAAGCTTCACCAACACAAACCGTGGGGGCCCAGGCAGGGCAGGTGTTATCAATGATATCGATTTTGGCTATACGCTCGAAAATCTATTGACCTATAACAAAGCCTTGAACGATCGACATAACATAAAGGTTACTTTACTGCAAAGTATCCAAAAATCTAGATTTGAAAGATATCAAACCGATGTTACCGGTATACCCTATGAATCGCAGGCATTTTACAATCTAGGCTCCGCGACGAATGGAAGCGTTGTTCAATCTAGACTTACACAATGGGCACTGGCATCCTTTATGGGAAGAATAAATTATGATTTCGATGGCAAGTACCTATTTCAAGCTTCGTTAAGGGCAGATGGCTCCTCAAGATTGGCCCCTGGCAATCAGTGGAAATACTTCCCAGGAATTTCGGCCGGCTGGAGAATGGACCAAGAGGACTTTTTGGCCGACACCCAAGTTTCCGAGATGAAATTGCGGGCGTCTTACGGTGAGGTGGGCAACACTTCCGTACTCCCGTACCAGACGGCAGGTAGGTTAAGTAATTCTGTTTACGCTTTTGGAGAAGACTCTGCACTAGGGTTTGGGCTCAATGAAATACCAAACGAAGATTTGACCTGGGAAGTATCGAAAACCTTGGACATCGGTCTTGATTACGGTTTCTTTAACAACCGTCTCGTAGGATCTTTTGACTGGTTCCGTACCAACACGGTAGACCTATTATTGGCGAGAAGCTTGCCTGCAACATCTGGTTATCAAAACGTTTTGCAAAATGTTGGGTCTACACGCACCACAGGTTTTGAATTTTCGATCAGTGGAGGTATCATCGACAACGATACCAACGGATTCAATTGGGATGTGGACTTGAACATTTCAACTTATAACGAAGAAATCACAGAATTGGCATTGACCGATGCAGATGGAAATCCGTTAGATGACGTTGGTAATGGATGGTTCATAGGAGAGCCGATTAGAGTTTTTTACGATTACGAAAAAATCGGTATTTGGCAGGCCAATGAAGAAGCCGCGGCCTTGGCCGCGGAAAACAAGGTGCCTGGTGAAATCAAGTTGAACGATTTGAACGGCGACGGGGTAATTACACCGGACGACCGTAAGATTATCGGTAATGGTGTGCCTGATTACTATGGTGGCTTTAACAACAAGTTCTCCTATAAAGGATTCGATTTAGGAGTCTTCTTTGTATATCGCATGGGGCATACCGTACTTTCAAATTTTCACGGTGGCAATAACTCCCTTTTTGGACGATATAATAACTTAGATGTTGATTATTGGACCATCGACAACCCGACCAACGCCTACCCGAGACCAAACGAGAATCAGGAAAGTCCGAGAGATGGGTCAACACTCCGCTATTTTGACGGAAGTTTTCTAAAACTTCGTAATATATCGTTGGGCTATAACCTTCCGACATCGATTGTTGACAAATTGGGTATGGAAAAATTACGTTTATCGGTTTCAGGGCAGAATTTATGGTTCTCAAGTGATTATGAGACGTTCGATCCCGAGATTTCCGAAGATGTCACTTCACTTGGTTCTGGTGTAGTGCCGAGCACCAAGCAATGGTCGTTATCATTGAACGCAACGTTTTAAAAAAAGAATTGTTAGTTAAATAGAATAATTTAAATATTATGAACAGAAAAATATATTTAATCTTAGTCTTAGCTCTGGCTTTTAGTATTGAGTCATGTGATAAATTTATAGAAGAGGAGCTGATAACCGATGTATCGGCCGCTTCTTACTATACGACAGAAGGCGGCTTTGAAGATGCAGTAAAGGCCACCTACTCTACTTTCAAGCCTTTTTACGGTCAAGAAATGGGAGCCGCCATGACCACCTTTGGAACCGACATCTGGACCAATGGCGCCGATGGGGGCCACAAGTTTTTTAACTTTTATGACGGCCAATTGAATGGGGCATCGAGCTATGTGACCGCCACTTGGGACCTTTGGTACCAAGGTATCAACCAGGCCAATGCCGTAATCAATCGCTCTGCCGAGGTCGATATGGATGAAGCGCAAAAAAACTTACGTATCGCTGAAGTTCGTTTTCTAAGGGCCTTCTTCTATTTTAATGTGGTAACTACCTATGGTGACGCACATTTATCATTGGAAGAGACCGAAGGGGTCGAAGTCGAAGCGAATAAAACATCGCAATCTGAAATTTATGCCCAAGCCATTGTACCTGATCTTGAATTTGCCATTGCCAATCTACCTAATGAGCAAGACGAATATGGCAGGGCCACCAAACCTGCCGCCGAATTCTTGTTGGGCAAGGCACTATTGACCCGTAGTTATACTTCTTTCGGAGAAGGTTCTGATGCCTCAAGGGCGGAGACCTTGTTCGGCAATGTTATCAATAATTACGGCTTTGAACTTTTGGACAATTTTGCAGATCTCTGGGACATCAACAATCAAGAGAACAGCGAAATGGTCTTTGTAATACCCAATTCGAAAGCGCAAGTTGATAGCGATGTTGATCCTTTCGGACATCGCTGGCATCTCTATTTTCTGCACGAATATGATGTACGGCGCGGTATGACAAGGGACATTAACAATGGGCGACCTTGGAAAAGACACAGACCTACCGATTTTATGTTGACCTTGTGGGATAGGACTATCGATACGCGATATGATGCCTCGTTCAAACATGTTTGGTATGCGAACAAGGAAGAACCCGCAACCGAAGCTGTAGGTGATGAACCTGCAAGGGCGGCCATTGCCATTGGTGATACCGCGATTTATATTCCAGGCCCCGGTAAGGATATCGATTGGCCCCAATCGCGACAAGATGCCGTTCCCTATTTGGTCTATAGTAATGATGAATATAATGAAAGACTTTTTCCGTCGATGAATAAATGGATCGATGCAACTCGACCTGACAGGCAAAAGGTTAATGGTCAGCGTGATTTTATTTTAATGCGCCTCGGCGATGCCTACCTGCTAAGGGCCGAAGCAAGACTGGCACAGAACAACACAACAGGCGCCGCAGAAGACATCAATGTCATAAGAATGCGTGCAGCGGTACCAGGACAAGAAGCGGCTTCACAAATCACGGCAGCTGACGTTGACCTCGATTTTCTGCTTGATGAAAGGGCCAGAGAACTTGTCGGTGAAGGTCATCGTTGGTGGGATCTAGTACGGACAGGCACATTGGTAGAACGAGTGAGGGCCCATAACCCGCAAGGTGCGCCGAATATTCAAGATTACCATACGGTAAGACCAATACCCCAAAACCAAATTGACAGAACTTTAGGAGGCTACCCTCAAAATCCAGGATACCCACAATAATAGTAGTTTGAGTTAGTTTTTTGATCAACCTCCCATTGTATTCTTACGTGGGGGGTTTTTTATGCGCGCCTTTCAAATCATTTTGGCAAAAACTTTCGGGCCAAAGGGAATATTTTCCTTGACCATTATTTCTACAGGAATATCTAAATTTAGTTCAGACCCATCCTGCTTGGTCAAATAATTGAATAGGTTTTTTATAGCGACATAACCCTGATACCGTGGTTGTTGGTTGATAAGAAAATCGATTTTACCGTTTTCGAGATGCTTTAAGTTCTGCTTGTTCAGGTCAAAACCCACTATGAAGGTATTCTTCACTTGGTATTCTTCAAGTATTCGTGGTAACAAATGTGACTTGGAGTTAGTAACGAATATGCCTTTGCGGTCGTCGGTAGCGAACCAGGTTTCCATTTCCTTTGTAACCACGAACTCTCCACTCAAGGAATAATTGATCGTTCGAATTTGCACATCTTGACCAGAATCTTCAAAGAATTTTCTAAAACCACGCTCCCTTTGAACGTTATTGGCATGTATACCACGATCATTTAGCATATTTACGACAAAATAGCAGCCCTTATCGCCCACTAGGCCGTTAAGCAATCTTCCCGCGACTCGACCAGCCTTATAAGAGTCTTGTCGCACAAAATTGGCAGGCATTTCAAGTTCTATTTCAGTATCAATGAAAACAACAGGGATATCTTTCTTATTTGCCCGATCCAATAACTCGTTACTCTCATTTTCAAAAAAAGCGACCGTAACAATAGCATCATAATCTTTCAAAAAGATCTCATCCATAAGTCCCTTATAAGTTGAAGAATCCAAAAACTCGAAATAATCAACTTCCACGCCCAACTCCATCAATTCTTTCACCGCCCTGCCAATTCCCTTTTTAGGAAGTTTCCAATAGCTCCATTTGTTCTTGGTCTCGGGTATAAGTACGGCAAACTTTATTTTCTTGACCGAAGCCAGTTTCAATCGGCTTGCGGTAGTATTCTTGGTATACCCTATCTCTTTGATGACCTTTCGGACTTTTTTTTCGGTTTCCTTTGATACACCGGTTCTATTGTGAAGTACGCGATCTACCGTACCGATCGACACGTTTGCAAGTCTTGCTATTCTTTTGATTCCCATAAACTAGCTGAAAAATTATTCAGTCATATGAAATACTAAAGTACAACCTTTCTCATGCAAGAAAAAATGACCCCAGAATCAATCTAGTTCGGTAACGGAGATATTCCTGAATTGAATGGTCATGTCACGCCCTGGGTGAAGTTGAAGCCCGATAGGGCCCTTCAAATCAGCACCCTCAAGTACATACTCCATTACTTTTTGTCCGTTGAGCCAAACTTTATATGCGTTGCCGACGGCTTCCGCCTTTATGGTGTTCCAATCGTCCATACGCAAAAGTTCCTTTATTTGCTCTGCCTCTACCGGATATCCCATTTTGGGGATATAGGGCGATGCGGTCATATCTCTTTTTAACGACCCCGAGATTCCGATTTGGATCTGTGCGTTTTTCTCGCTCTCACCACGCATAAAAATTCCCGAATCGACCGTGCCTTTTCCAAATTTAAAATCCAATTGTACAACAAAATCGCTGTATTCCTTCTTTGTCCACAAATTCGAACCTTTTTGTTCGGGGTCGCTTTTCGCCCATAAACTCCCTTCTTCAATGGTCCACCATACATTGTCTTCGGGTATTTGCCAATGTTCTAGATCTTCTCCATTGAAGAGGACTGTCTTTTTCGCATCGCTATTCTGACCACATACTGTAAATGTCAAGGCAAAGCTGAAAATCAAGGAAAAAATATATCTCATACCGATCAATCTTATTGTATAAAAGCTACTGCACGTTAAAATCCGTGAAGTGGTGATCTAAAATGTTTTTTGAAAGTTCTGAACCGTTATGTACCAAAATACGATAGTTGAAGGTCGTTGATCCGCCTTTTTTCAGTTTGAAATCCAAGGTTTCCTTTCCTTCTGAAAACACCGCCTGACCCAAAGGATTCGCCGCAAAAAGGCCATAACCTCGGGCATGCCAATATGTTGGATATCCTACATTGTCTTTATGGTCCATTATCGTGATCGAAACCGTTTCGCCATCGATAGTACTTTCCAATTTGACCCAATTATTTCGCGTTCCCCAAACATCGTTGCCCGTCAGGCCTCCACTGCCATGGTAATTTCCATTTATACCCTCATTGTTCAGGGCCTTTACCTCTGTAATGTTTCCTTCGGCATCGGTATAGATTGCCGGCTCATCAGAGGGCAATTCCATTTCACGGGCAACGCGAATACCGATCATTCCTTCTTTATTATCCTTAAAGGAGACATCTTGCAATGCTTTCAGGGTCGTCGAACGATCGATGGTTCTCGTGTTTTCTTCTTCTGAAAATCTGAACTCGGTTATCTCCTCCAACAAATCAACATTATCCGGCGAACGCCAAATCGCACGTATTTTCAAAATACCCTTGTCTGCATCGCTTTCTAAAATCCCTTGATGGAAAATGCTTCCGTATTTATGTTTTTCCGAATCGGGAATGGCATAAGAATTGTTCCAAAAATCCAATCCATTTACATCGCCATAATTCAACCAAAGTCCGGCATGATGGGGATGATCAACTCTTTCATTTGGCCTCGGTTCGTAAGGAAATCCTCTGGTCAATGTTTTTCCACTTTTGGTCAGAATCGGATATAAAATGGGTTTTGGGGTCTGGCCATCATAAATATAATTGGTAAACAATTTACCATTGAGATATATGGCCATCCTTTGTTCATCTGCGTTTTCTACAAATTCCACTTGAGGTATAGCTGCCTCGTCAAGTGTACCGTTCTCAACTTCGGCGTCCTTTTTAATCTCCTTACATCCCAGCAGCAAAACCGCCAGTATCGTATACCGGTATATCTTATAGAAAGTCATAGATTTTAGTTCTTAGTATTGAAATACCTTGCCTCCGGCCAGTACATCTTGCGATGCTTCGTCGAAAGTGGCCTTTAGACCTGTTCTCAGTGCGGCCGTGGTCATGATATTGGCAATGGAATGGTTATAACCCGCTTCTACCGGTCCATTTGTTTTTTCCCTGCTACGAACGCACTCCATCCAATTCAACATATGCAACGAGGTCATATTGTCTGCACCCGTATCGGCTGAAGTAACCACTTTTGGCGCATTTTCAGATAGGTCAAAACCCTTTAGTTTGTTCGCTTCCATTCCCATTGCACTTGCATGACGCTCCGAAAGGCCGCCATTGTCGCTTACCTTATTCGTATCTAGGTTCAATTCACCTGCATTGGAATAATAGATTTCTTTAGTGCCTCCCGCCGAATTCGTAAACCTTGACGAATAGGTTACCTGGAAGCCCGAATCTAGGTCATCTGCCGGACCATAATCGAATACGGCCGACATGGTATCAAAGTTCTTGCGACCGTCTTTCCACAAATAGATTCCACCATTTGCAGCTACACTTCGCGGATGCGCCAAACCCGAAAACCAGTGCACCGTATCGATCTGGTGCGACATCCATTGGCCCGGAATCCCCGAAGAGTAAGGCCAGAACAATCTGTATTCCAAATATTTTCTAGGATCCCACGCCGCTGGTGGGCGGTTCATTTGATAGCGTTTCCAATCGGTATCTGACTCTTTTATTTCACTTGTCAGCTTGGGTAAACGCCACCGACCAGGTTGATTGACGTTCCAGGTCATTTCGACCATTACGATATCGCCAAACTTGCCCGACTTGATGAAATCGTTGGCGGCATGATAGTTGGCCCCGCTTCTTCTTTGCGAACCGATCTGGAATACGATACCCGATTCTTTGACGGCCTCCAATCCAACGCGGGCATCGGCCATGGTCTCGGCAAAAGGTTTCTCACAATACACATCTTTTTTTGCATTCGCGGCCTGTACGGTATGCAGGGCATGTTGAAAGTCGGCCGTTGATATTATTACGGCATCAATCTCGTTTTTATCGTACATTTCTTCATGATTGCGCCATTTGGCAATGGTTTGACCCGTCAATTCCTTAACGTAGGCCACACCTTCGTCCCTTCTTCTGTTCCAAATATCGGAGACCCCGGTGAACTCAAAGTTTTGGGCCTTGCTGTGCATATTAAAGGCAGGGATCAACGCGCCCTTTGCCCTATTTGAAAAACCTGCAATACCTACTCGGACACGATCGTTAGCGCCCAATATTTTTTTATAACTCTTGGCACTCATTGCATTGGCGCCCAAAACAACTCCGCTTGAAGCCAGGGCTGTTTTTTTGATAAAATCTCTTCTCTTATTGTCCATGTTCGATGATTTAAACTATTATTTAGAATTCGCGTACCTTGATATTTTTAAAGGAAACCTTGTCGCCATGATCCTGCAGCAGTATCAGCCCTTCTGGAATGCGTCCAAAATTCTCCCATTTCTCATACTTGCTTTTCTCTACCAAGGCCTTGAAAGCTTGGCTGAAACGGTCGTACTCGACGACCTTGACCTGATTCAGCCAATGTTCGACATGTCCTCCTTTGACCACAATTCGGGCGTTGTTCCATTGCCCGACCCCTTTAAAGTTTTTCCCTCTGGAATTATTATTGTTCTCGGCTCTAATAAGGTCATATAATGACCCAACAGTACGGTTGCCATTTTTTCCCATTTTGGCATCGGGATGTGCCTTGTCGTCCAAAACTTGGAACTCCAATCCAATTGCCGAGCCCTCTCCTTTGTTCAATTCAGAATCGACAAAATATTTTATGCCGCTATTGGCCCCTTCGGTAATCTTAAAATCGACACTAAGTTCAAAATCACTGAAGGTATCGTTGGTAACGATGTCGCCACCGTTTCGAGATTCCTCGCCACCTGAGGACAAAACACTGAGTACTCCGTCGGCAATCTCCCAACCATACTCGGGAAACTTGTCTAGTTTCGCCCCACGCCATCCATTTGTTGTTTTTCCGTCCCACAACAATCGCCAACCTTTTCTCCTCTCACTCGGGGTCAACTGGTTTGTTAAATAGCTGATTTCGGGCACATCGTTATCGAGTGGTTTTCGCGAGTTCTCTAAATTATCCGTTTTGATTTTTATATTTTTCCATTTAACGATTTTCCCTTCATGTTCTTTGTCTTGAATGGCATGTACCTGAAATGCGATAATACCTTCAGCGGTTGTATCATCGACCAAATTGGCACACTGCACATCATTGACCCAAGTACGTATATGGTTGCCAATGGCCTCGATTCGGTAATGGTTCCATTCGCCCGGCACAAAGGCATTTTGTCCCTTAGGGTTGCGCGTCAACGGATAAAGCCAACCATTTCTAGCCTCGTCGTAAACTCCGCCCGCCCACTTACGGGCACTGGTCTCAATCTCACATTGATACCCATGTACCCTTCCGTTCATGATATCGGGATCGCTAATACTACGAAACTGGACCCCGGAATTCAATCCGTTTTCAACAAAAACATCGAATTCAAGAATGAAATCACCATATTTCTTTTTGGTCGCCATAAAACTATTCGGTGTGTCCATCTTTGATACCCCGATCAACTCCTTATTCCTTACCTCGTATTTGGCGTTGCCGTTAAGCTGTTCAAAATTTTTCAGGTCATTGCCGTTGAACAACATTTCCCAATTGTCCTGGGCCTTGGTCGAGTGGCCTATAAAAATGGCAAAAAACACCAGTAGAATTACCTCTTTTGGCACTAACCTCGAAAATTTGCATATCAATGAACTTGACTTGGGGGGCAATGGTGAATTCATATATTAAAATATTTTTCCGTTAACGTTAACGAATGTAAAAAATATTTTTAACTTATGAGCCTTTAGAGCATATTTCTTAAAAAGTTTGCCCAAGTGTCAGATTCGACCCTTAATTTGATCCTTTCGGAAAAGTTGAACTTTCCAGTTCAATCAATGCCAAGGATATCAATGCATTTTTTAATTTTAACAACTAAACCAAACCAACTTGATACACTCTAATTTTTTATTAGAAAATAGATACTCGGAAGAACTCTATCACGATTTCGCGTGTAAAATGCCAATTATCGATTATCATAATCACCTTTCTCCCAAGGATTTGGCCGATAACAGAATCTTTGCGAACATCACAAAGATCTGGATCGACGGCGACCATTACAAATGGCGCGCCATGCGCACCTTAGGTATCGATGAAAATTTTATTACCGGTAATGCCTCCGATAGGGAGAAGTTCCAAAAATGGGCATATACCGTGCCCTATTCAATGAGAAATCCGCTGTATCATTGGACCCACTTGGAACTTTGCCGTTATTTTGGAATAAATGACCTTCTGACCCCATCTAACGCCGATGAGGTTTATGCGATTACCACTGAAAAACTAAGCACCGATGTTTACAGCAGTCAGAGCTTGATTTCGAAAATGAACGTCGAAGTAATGTGTACCACCGAAGACCCTACCGACTCGTTGGAGCATCACCAAAGACTTTCGAAAAGCAGTTTCAAGACCAAGGTCAGCACTGCATTTCGCCCCGATAAGGCCATTTTTATCGAAAGCGAAGCTTATAACGATTATTTGAACAAACTAGAGTCGGTGGCCAATACGACCATAACTACCTATGAAGATCTAAAAACGACACTTCGCCAAAGAATACAATTCTTTCATGAAAATGGATGTCGTTTGAGCGACCATGGACTTGAAAATCTTTGTGCCGATGACTTTACCGAAACTGAGATCGAATCCATTTTTGAACAAAGAAGAAATGGGAAAAGCGTCGCGAAAGAACAGGCATCAAAGTTTCAAAGTGCCCTACTCTTATTTCTTTCAGAAACCTATCATGAAATGGGATGGGTACAACAATTCCACTTAGGTGCGCTCAGGAACACAAACCGTAGAATGCACCGTATTTTAGGTCCCGATACCGGTTGGGATTCAATTGGCGACTATCAACAGGCACAAAGTTTGGCTAAATTTTTGGATACATTGGACACCAATGATAAATTGACCAAAACCATACTCTACAATGTCAACCCGACTTATAATGAAGTTATGGCCACTATGACCGGCAACTTCAATGACGGAAGTATCAAAGGTAAAGTACAATGGGGGTCCGGATGGTGGTTTTTGGACCAAAAAGACGGTATGACCGATCAATTGAACGTGCTCTCCAATATGGGTCTTTTGAGTTGTTTTGTAGGAATGTTGACCGATTCGAGAAGTTTCCTTTCCTTTCCTCGACACGAATATTTCCGTAGGATTCTGTGCAATCTTTTCGGTATGGAAATCGAAAAAGGAGAACTACCCAATGAAATGCAATGGATAGGAAAGCTCGTTCAAGACATTTGCTACAACAACGCCAAGGAATATTTCAATTTGTAAGTTGAAGAATTTCTTGAATGCAACCCTGCCTTGTGGCAGGCGGCTATCCTCTAGACAAACCACTAGGGGTCATTACTGGTTTTATTTTGACCTAAAGGCCATAAACCAAAATACTGTATTTTAGGCTAAAGTAGTTCCGACCTCTCCAAATGAGAGGTGGAATCGGAAACATTACCTTACCGGCAAGCACGCTCGACACGCCCCGATTGCTATCGGGGTCGAATTCTTTAGATTAAATTCAAAAAGGGTCTTATATTTGCCATCTCTTCTTAAAAAGGCGCACGTGGCGGAACTGGTAGACGCGCCAGCTTGAGGGGCTGGTGGCCATTAGGCCGTGGAAGTTCGAGTCTTCTCGTGCGCACAAAATAAGGTCGTCTGTTAAGACGACCTTTTGTATTTCCGATAAATCGAATACTATTCTTGAATCAGTCTTTCGAGCAGATCATAAACCTTCTTATTGTCCCAGTCGGAAATCGCAGTCTGGTGTACCACGATATTGCCCTGCTTATCAAGGATATAAGACCCAGGAGGTTTCAACAGTTTTATCGGGCTCGGCTCTCCCACAATTTGATAGGTAATCGGAAAGGTATATTTCTTTCTGGCAATGAATTCTTCCGGTAGCTCACGCTCTTCGTTGGTTATGACATAGAAATCAATTTGATCTTTGTAACGTACAAACAAATCTTGTATATCATCCATTTGAGCTCTCGACGGCAGGTTCCAAGATGCCCAAAAGTTGACGAAGATTACCTTGCCTTTAGATTTCTCAAAATTGAAAAAATTCCATTCAGCGTCTTTCAGTTTCCAATCATAGGTCGAAATTTTCCCTTGATTCTCTTCCGAAATTATAGTTGGAGTGGTCGCAAACCATTTGTTCAATAGTTCTTTGCTAAAGTCCCCTAAAGGGGTTACAAAAAAAGAAAGTACCAAACCGATCAACAGAACGTTTAAAATCGTCTTTCCTTTGATCTTCATAAGCGGGGTTTCTTCAAAACTAAAAAACTCCCGATCATCATCGGGAGTTTCTCAAAATTATTTTCGATCATTATCAAACAGCGTTTTCCCTTTTGATAACGTTCAAGGCCGAACCTTCCCTAAACCAACCGATCTGCGAGTCGTTATAGGTATGATTTACCTTAATGTTGTCTTTACTTCCATCTGAATGTACTACTTCAATGGTCAACGGTTTTCCAGGTGCAAAATCGGCTATATCGACAAAATTGAAGGTGTCGTCTTCTTGAATCAAGTCATAATCTTGCTCATTCACAAAAGTAAGGGCCAACATGCCCTGTTTTTTCAGATTGGTCTCGTGAATACGTGCAAAAGACTTTACCAATACAGCGGCCACACCAAGATGCCTGGGCTGCATGGCGGCATGTTCACGTGAAGAACCTTCACCGTAATTATGATCCCCTACCACAATAGACTTGATACCCGCGGCTTTATAGGCCCGTTGCGTATCAGGAACTCCCCCATATTCACCCGATAATTGATTCTTAACAAAGTTGGTCTTTTTGTTATAGGCGTTTACGGCACCAATCAAGGTGTTGTTGGCTATATTATCCAAATGTCCTCTGAAACGCAGCCACGGCCCAGCCATCGAAATATGGTCGGTCGTACATTTACCAAAAGCCTTGATCAGCAATTTCATACCTTGAAGTTGCTCGTTGGTAATCGGTAAAAAAGGTTCCAAAAGCTGTAGTCGCTCTGAATCAGGGTTCACAATGACCTCTACCCCACTTCCATCGGCCTTAGGCTCCAAATAACCCGCATCCTCGACATCGAAACCGTTGGGAGGAAGTTCGATGCCCATCGGTTCGTCCAACTTTACTTCTTGACCTTCATCGTTAATCAATGAATCGTTCATCGGGTCAAAATCCAAACGTCCGGATATTGCTATCGCTGCCACCATCTCAGGCGAACCCACAAAAGCATGGGTATTTGGGTTTCCATCTGCCCTTTTGGAAAAATTTCGATTAAAGGAGTGTACGATCGTGTTTTTTTCTTCACCTTTCAAATCGCTCCGATCCCATTGGCCGATACATGGGCCACATGCATTCGTAAAAATGGTAGCTCCCAAATCTTCAAAAATCTGAAGCAATCCATCACGCTCGGCCGTATATCTGATTTGCTCGGACCCAGGATTGATTCCAAAATCCGATTTCGGACTTATTTTTTTGGTGACCGCCTGTTTGGCAATCGAAGCGGCACGCGTCAAATCTTCATATGACGAATTGGTACACGAACCAATTAACCCCCAATCAACATTTATAGGCCAGCCATGCTCTTTCGCCTTAGGTCCCAACTCACCGACCGGCGTGGCCAAGTCCGGCGTAAACGGTCCGTTCAAATGAGGCCGCAATTCGCTCAGGTTTATTTCTATAAGTTCGTCAAAATATTTCTCAGGATTGGCGTATACCTCGTCATCTGCCGTCAAATGTTCCCGTATTTCGTTCGCCGCATCGGCAATATCACCTCTATCGGTCGCCCTTAGATAACGTTCCATAGAGTCATCATAGCCAAAAGTCGAGGTAGTAGCGCCTATCTCGGCTCCCATATTGCAGATAGTACCTTTACCGGTACATGAAAGGTTTTTGGCACCTTCCCCAAAATATTCGACAATGGCACCAGTACCTCCCTTTACGGTCAAGATACCAGCGACTTTTAGAATGACATCTTTGGCAGAAGTCCATCCAGAAATCTTCCCGGTCAATTTAACCCCTATCAATTTCGGGAATTTAAGTTCCCAGGCCATACCCGCCATTACATCGACCGCATCGGCACCACCGACACCAATGGCCACCATTCCCAGGCCTCCTGCATTAACCGTATGTGAATCGGTGCCTATCATCATTCCCCCCGGAAAGGCATAGTTTTCCAAAACAACTTGGTGTATGATGCCGGCCCCAGGTTTCCAAAAACCGATACCGTATTTATTGGAAACGGATTCCAGAAAATTGAACACTTCGGCACTCGTACTATTGGCACTTTTCAAATCAGCGGCCGCACCACTTTTGGCCTGTATCAGGTGATCGCAATGTACCGTTGTGGGAACGGCCACTTTTTTCTTTCCGGCCTGCATAAACTGTAATAACGCCATTTGTGCCGTCGCATCTTGACAAGCAATACGATCCGGTGCGAAATCGACATAATCCTTACCCCTAACAAATGCCTTGGTAGGCGAACCGTCCCATAAATGGGAATACAATATTTTCTCAGCCAACGTAAGGGGCTTGCCCACAATTTCACGGGCTTTGTCCACCCTTTCTCCCATTGTGGCATAAACACCTTTAATCATGTCAATATCAAATGCCATATATTCTAAATTTTTAGGTTTTGAGTTACAAACCCAAAGATGGGTTCAATTCAACGAAATTAAGAAAATACTGGGGGCAAATAAAATTTTCGTCAAATGATTGGTCACGATTTGACAAATTGACAAATGTGTAGCCATTTTTGACCGATTAATGTTTAATTCGGCAAAAAAATGTACTAAGTTCAATTAAGTCAAAGGAGTTTGCCAATGATATCCTCTTCGGAAATACCTTCGGCTTCGGCCTTGTAGTTCTTGATGATGCGATGCCTTAGGATTCCCATGGCCACGGCTTGCACATCTTCGATATCAGGTGAGAATTTTCCATTTATGGCGGCATGGGCCTTTGCACCCAATATTAGGTTTTGGGAAGCCCTTGGACCTGCCCCCCACTCAATGTACTGCCTTACAAAATCATTGGCCGTTTCAAGCAAAGGTCTGGTTCTATTGACCAATTTCACAGCATATTCGACAACATTTTCAGGAACGGGAATCCGCCTGATCAAATGTTGGACTTCAAGTATCTCTTCTGCACTAAAAAGTGCATTTACGGTCACTTTTTCATCTGAAGTGGTCGACTTTACCACTTGTATCTCTTCTGCAATGGAAGGATATTTCAGCTCGATGGCGAACATAAATCGATCTAACTGCGCTTCAGGAAGTGGATAGGTACCCTCTTGTTCGATGGGGTTCTGTGTGGCAAGTACAAAATAAGGAAGATCAAGCTTATATTGATGGCCGGCAATGGTCACAGCTCTTTCCTGCATGGCCTCCAAAAGTGCGGCCTGCGTCTTCGGAGGCGTTCTATTGATCTCATCCGCCAATATAATGTTCGCAAAAACAGGGCCCTTTATAAACTTGAAGTTGCGGTTTTGATCCAATACCTCACTGCCCAAAATATCACTCGGCATAAGATCAGGGGTGAACTGAATCCGTTTGAAATCAAGGCCCAAGGTCTGTGCAATGGTATTCACCATCAATGTCTTGGCAAGCCCCGGAACCCCTATCAACAAAGAATGCCCCCCAGTATAAATCGAGAGTAATATTTGGTCTATGACAACCTCTTGACCAACAATCACCTTTGCGATCTCAGACTTCAGGCCTGCATGCTTTTTAACCAGGCTATTTATGGCTGCTACGTCAGACATTCAATTATTCCTTAACCCAGTTATTGGCGAAATCACAGTCTTTGTTACCGTCACTAACGCTCACATAAGTATCCCTAATATGTTCTTCCATCCACTTTCTAATGGCTTTGTACTGCTTTTCGGTCTTTGCCAGTTGTTGGATCTTGATATAATCTTGGGCAAAATCGGCCTTATGCTCTTCATACCGATTGGTAATCTTCAATATCTTGTAGGATACACCTCCTCCCCGAGGGTCTTGTTCCATAATGGGATAAGAGATTTCGTTGTCCTTTAGGTTACGTACCTGATTGTAAAGCGTCGGGTCCATTTTGGTCAATTCGAACCGCGAATCAAAATTTGTAGGATTTCTCAAGAGACCGCCATCAAATTTCGTTTCTTTTTCATCTGAAAAATTTAGCGCGGCCTCGGCAAAAGTGAACTTACCGTCAAGAACGGCCTGACGGATACTATCGAGTTCTTTTTTCGCCTCGTCAAGGGCTTCTTGCGAAACTTCGGGTTGTAAAATAATATGCCTGACATCCCGCTCTTGACCTCTTATCTTTTCCACATATAGAATGTGAAAACCGAACATGGTCTCAAAAGGTTCAGAAACGGCACCTTCAGGCGTACTGAAAACCACATCTTTAAAGGTTTTATCAAAGCCGGAATCTTTGGTAATGCTGCCCAAAAGTCCGCCTTGCGATTTACTCGGTCCTTGTGAATACAATATGGCCTTGACGCTAAAACTGGCATCATTATCCTCGATATCCTGCTTGATGGCGTTCAGTTTATCGATTACCTTTTGTTTTTCCTCCGCGGTAGCCACAGGTTGCTTCACGATTTGCGAGATTTCCATCTCGGCACCAAAGATCGGCCGCTCATCCTCGGGTATCTTATTGAAGAATTGACGGACTTCCTCTGGGGTAATCTCAATATCCTCGACGATACTCTGTTGCATCTTTTCGGATAGCATACGAAGCTTGATAATTTTGTTGATGTCCTCCCTCAAACTGGCCTCGTCTTCCTTTTTATAGAACTTCAGCAGTTTCTCCATGGATCCCAATTGCTGGAGAAAACCTTGAATCTGCCGATCTGTGGTCGCCGCAACCTCATCGTCGGAAACCAAAAGACTGTCTTGAACCGCCTGATGCGCATACAACCGATCTTCCATCAGCTTGCCCAACATGCTACAGCGGTTGACACCTTCCATGGATGCCCCTTGGCTTTTTAGGTCGATAATCGTTTTTTCAATATCCGAATCCAAGATTACATGGTCACCCACAACGGCAGCAATACCATCAAGTTTTATTTTTTTGAAATTTCCAGCGGTGTCTTTCTGGACGCCTGCGTCAGCTATCAACTCAGGTTCCTGAGGTTCGATCTGGGTATCGGGAACCTCTTCAACTTCTTGGGCATAAAATGAGCCCGACACGATAAAAACCGCTAAAACATAAAATATTCTATTCATCATCAAAAACTTCAAATTCTTTATTTTTAATTGCCTCATCAATGATCTCGGTTTCAAGTTTTCGAATAAAGTCTAGTTTTCTTCGGCTGATCAAAACCTGTTTTATCGTAGGCTCTATGAAAGACAAGGGAGCGATATCGTTAGTTTGCAGTACATCGGTTATCTTGGCCAAATATACCCCTAATGCATCCTCCAATTCAAAAAATTGTGATTTTTTTAGGTACTTATCCTGATTTTCTAAAGTCAACGGCGGAATCTCATCGATTACCCTCGAGGCCCTGATCCAAATAGAATCGTTGAAGTTCAACTTTTTAAACTGTACCCCTATCGAGTCAAGATAGGCGACATCGGCCTCATCAAAATTCTTCAGTTTCTCAATGACCGTTTCTTTGTTCAAAAACTGCTTGGGAAGTTCAATGAACCTTATTTGCACCAACTTCTCCTTTAACTTGAAGTTCTCTTTTTCTTTTTCGTAAAAACTTTCCAATTGGGCTTTGGTAATCGCCGTATCGCTGCCCTGCGCCACCAATGCTTCCTTATACGCGCTTGTGTAAAGATCGGCCCTATAATTTTCTACCAATGCGTCAAATTCCGCCAACTTTTCTTCAGGCAAATTAATCCTGGACTTATTCAACAGCAATCTTTTCGATGCCCAATTGTTTATATAATTGGTTACGAATGAAGCACTATCTTCTTTCGACAATCCTCCATTCAATACGTGGGCCAAGTCTTCTTCGTACAAATAGTTCTCGCCGACCCTTGCTATGGCGGTACGCCCCTTTTCTTCCTCCCTTAGATAACTGCAGGAAGTGAACAAGGTCAAGCCAATGACAATGGCCATCACCAGGAAAGATTTGAGATACATCTGATACATCTCGCAAAAATAGTAATTCGGGCTGCTTGCACAAGCAATAAATACCATGATTAACACAATTTTAGCCACTGATTATCGCTAATCTTATAATCCTTATTATTTTTAAAAAACTTATAATCAATAAATTATATTTCATATTTCAAAATCAGGCAACCTCTTGGATTCCAACCAGGTGATATTTCAACAAAGCGATTGGCAAAAGCCCATCGAACTTCTGTCGACACAAAAAGTTTAAATGAGTTCTATTCACTAATTTAGTGGGACGATAATACAATGTAGCATCATGAGATATACTACAGAAATCGAGATCGACATACCGCGAAATGAATTTGTCAAAATTCTTGACATCCCAGAAAACATGAAGCACTGGCAGCGAGGTTTGACAGGTTACACAATACTTTCAGGAACCGCAGGACATGAAGGTTCTAAAATGGAACTGCGCTATAAATTCGGCAAACGTGATATGGTGTTGATAGAAACCATTTTAAAGCGAAATATGCCCTACGAGTTTCATGTGACCTATGATACCAAGGGGGTGCACAATATTCAAAAGAACTATTTTAAGGATATCGATGGTAGGTCCACAATATGGATTTCGGAATCTGAATTTAGATTTTCAAGTTTTTTTATGAAGGCAATAGGTTTTTTAATGCCCGGATCCTTCAAAAACCAATCGAGGATATATGCCCAGGATTTTAAGGCCTATGCCGAAAAGGGGACCTCGGTAACGAACCAATAAATTAATCATTAGCATTGCAAGAAGAAAAAATCAAACTGATATGGGACTTTAGGGGTCCGGCGGCGGCAAGAACCGCCGAACACCACGAAAAACATTTAAAGGAATACATTGTTCTCGAAAAACTTGACTCCAAAATAACCGGATGCGCCCATCTTGACGAAATGCAAAGCTTTGCTTTTATGGTGGTGCCCAAATCTCAAATGCCCAAAGTACGCGATGCACTAAAACCCCATAGGGGAGAACTTTACGATGAATAACAATGCTCACAGTCAAAATCTAAATATGGTCAGATATCTCGCCTTTGGCCTGAACGTTCTGCTTTTTTCTATTTTTTCGATTTCATGCAGCGAACAAGAACCCTACGGAAATCTACTTGACCTGGCCCTGGCTTCCGAAAATATAAATATTAGAAGGGTTATGGATAGTGTCGAACGATACGAAGTACAGATACGCTATACCCAGATCGACCGGCGAAATGACAGTATTATCTTTACCGACTACGATTTTCAGGTAGATGACCATCGCTATTTTTATCCGGCCAGCACAGTGAAATTTCCCGCAGCGGTACTGACATTACAAAAACTCAATACCATCGATTCATTGAACAAAGACAGTCGGTTCTATGTCGAAGGAGATTCGATAGAAACGACCTTCGCCAAGGAAATTTCAAAGATATTCGCGGTGAGCGATAATAATGCCAACAATCGATTGGTGGAGTTTTTAGGGCAGGACGCAATTAACGATGGATTGAAAAAACGTGGGGTTTCGCCCGTACGAATTTCACATCGGTTAGGATACCATTCAGACGATCTGGCCACAAAACCTTTGATCATTTATTTGAACGATAGCACCACCGCAATTTTTGAAGGTACGGTGAACAGCGCACCAAGACCACTGGAAATTGAAGGTGTCAAAAAGGGAAAGGGTTATATTGATGAAGATTCGCTTTTTCAAGAACCTTTTGATTTTAGCTTAAAGAACTACTATCCGATATCAGCACAACACGGCCTATTGAAACGAATAATATTTCCCGAGATATTTCCCGAGGAACAACGTTTCGACCTGAGCGTCGAACAGCGTGAGTTTTTACTTTCGGCAATGCATACCTTACCCCGACGCGTGGGATATGACCCTGAAGAATATTACGACGGATATTGTAAATTCTTGATGTACGGCGACATCAAGGAAAACATTCCCGATAACATCAAAATCTATAACAAGGTAGGCTGGGCCTATGGAACCCTTACCGACTGTGCCTACCTCGTTGATGAAAAGAATAACATAGAATTCATGCTGACTGCCACTCTTTTGGTAAACCACAACGGAATTTTCAATGACGACACTTATGAATTCGATGAAATCGGTATTCCTTTTTTGGCCGAATTGGGCCGCGAAATTCATAAATTGGAACTTCAACGAAAAAAAATAGACGACTATGGAAAACCTATCATTTGATTCGTTCACCAAAAAAATATATATAAAGACCGATGTAAATACAGTATACCAATGTTGGGCGACCAAATCGGGAATCGAAAAATGGTTTTTGCGAGAAGCCGAATATACCTCTTCACAAGGCCACCTTCGAAACCATAACGAACCTATCGAAGTCGGCGATAGCTATATCTGGCGATGGCATAACTGGAACGGTCAAGAGGAAGGTACAATATTACAGGCAAACGGAACCGATTTTTTGGAATTCTCGTTCGCCTCCGACATTTGCAAAGTATCAGTAACCCTAGAACAAAAAGATAAATCAGTGCTGGTTACCCTGATGCAATATGAAATGCCGACCGATGAGAAAACCAAAATGGAAATCTACAACGGCTGTAGTTGTGGGTGGACTTTCTGGCTAGCCAATCTAAAAGCTTATCTTGAGCACGGTATTCTGCTCAATGAGAAAGAATTCGATCTTACCGACATACCCCAGGCCGGCCATATTTATGTCAACATGTAAAGTGCATGGTAAAAATGGACCGGAATCTATAGATCAAAGCAAGTGAACAAAAAAGTAGACGATTATCTCAACAATCTTAATACGTGGCAGGACGAACAAAAAAGGCTTCGTGAACTGATACTGGATTGTGGCCTAACGGAAGATTTTAAATGGATGCACCCTTGTTATACCTATAAGAACAAGAATATTGTTCTGTTTCATGGTTTCAAGGAATACTGTGCCATTCTATTCATGAAAGGAGCATTACTAAGCGACTATAAGGGTATTTTAATCCAACAAACGGAAAACACGCAATTTGGCCGACAAATCAGATTCAAGCATATTTCGGAAATCAATACCCTTGAGCCGACGATCAAAGAATATATTTATGAGGCCTTAGAGGTCGAAAAACTGGGTTTGAAAGTCGAAACAAAAAAAACGGCCGACTTTGAAATACCCGAAGAACTGGAACAAGTTTTTAGTGAAAACCCAGATTTTAAGATTGCATTTGATAATTTGACACCGGGCAGACAGCGAGGTTACCTTTTGCACTTTGCCAAACCGAAACAATCAAAAACCCGATCGACAAGAATAGAAAAGAACATCGAAAGAATCTTCAAGGGCAAGGGATTGAACGAGTGCGTATGTGGGCTTTCAAGACGAATGCCGAATTGCGACGGCTCGCATAAGCAATTGGAGACGAAGAGTCTCTAGGGTGTTTCGGAAATTATTTCTTCTTTCAAGCCTGAACGTAATGCCTCCGTACATTCTGCATAAATGGTTTTACATGTTAGAAACCGTTAAATTTGTAGCTTCAAACATAGCTTGTGCAAGAACCAAAACGGACACGCATCAATAAATTCCTCAGTGGGGCCGGGTACTGCTCGCGCCGTGCGGCCGATGTGCTCATTGAACAAAATCGGGTTACGATTAATGGCACTGTGCCAGAAAAAGGTACCAAGATCACAGAAAACGATGAAGTAAGAGTGGATGGTATTCTGGTATCCGCCCCTAAGGAAAAACAGGTATATCTCGCTTTCAATAAACCGGTAGGTATCGTCTGCACGACCGATACCGGGGTCGAGAAAGACAATATCATCGATTTTATCAATTACCCGACACGGATCTTTCCGATAGGGCGTTTGGACAAGCCTAGCGAAGGACTCATCTTTTTGACCAATGACGGTGATATCGTAAACAAAATATTACGCGCAAGAAATAACCATGAAAAAGAGTATATAGTAACCGTAGACAAGCCTATTACCCAAAAATTTTTGAGGCAAATGGGCCAAGGCGTTCCGATTTTAGATACAGTAACACGAAAATGCCAGGTGGAAGAACTGGGCAAGTATCAGTTCAAGATTATCTTGACCCAAGGGCTCAACCGTCAGATACGGCGCATGTGCGAATATCTGGGCTATAGGGTCAAAAGGCTAAAGCGCGTGAGGATCATGAACGTCAGGTTGGACGTACCGGTGGGTCAATGGCGTAATCTCAGTGATGAAGAACTTGCCGAAATCGATCGTTTGGTCACCCATTCGCGAAAAACGCATGATTAGTTCATAATCAGGTTATTTTCATTGATTCTTGATTATCCCTATACTAAGAGACAACTTCGAGCTCCACATCATATATATTAGATATTCGATGCAATTAACTATGAGTTGGGTGATTATTTTATTCTTTTGCTTCACCATTATTGGGGTAGCGCTTTCCATACGCTTTCTATTCAAAGAAAAAGGTGATCTATTTGCAAATGTCTTATTAGGTGTATACACTTTTTTGTTCGCATTCGAACTTTTGAACAATTGCCTGCGGTGGTCTGGTATTATTTATAAACCTGGCTTTATTAATCTCAATTTTACCCACTTTCCCCTGTGGACCGTTTACGGAGCACTAGTGTACATCTACGTACGCCGAGTAGTCGATAAAACCGGTTTCAGATGGACCGATGCATTGTTCCTGATTCCCCCAGCAATTACCATCGCTCTTCTATTTCCTTATTACTCATTATCTGACGAAGGCAAAATCAAGGCATTGGAAGACGGAAATACTTATGATTATATTCATTTTCCCGATTACGGTATTTGGGTCGTTATCTCCATAATGTTTTTTTACGCTACCCTGACCTACTTTGGTTTTTGGCAAAACAAAGGGGTAGGTTTTCGAGAGAATAAGTGGCTGAGATGGTTTGTCGGATCGTACCTCGGTTTTGTCTTCATGTTCGCTCTTTATATCTTTTTGGTCAGGTTCGGCATTATGGATCCTTCATACGATTATTTCATTGATATCGTAATCGTATTTTTTATCGGAATGCTTGCCTTCTTCGGGTTCATACAACCCGAGGTTTTCGAAGGCAAATCGATCAAAGAGGCCATACCGTTCGTCAAATATAGAAAAACGGGGCTGTCAGATGGGCTATCACTTGAAATGAAGAAGAAATTGTTGCGGATCATGGAAGTACAACAGCCCTATCTCGACAATGATCTAAGGTTGGACGATCTGGCATTGATGATAAAGCTCTCGCGAAACCAAACATCTCAAATTATCAACGAGCATTTCAACTTGTCGTTTTTCGACTTTATCAACCAGTATCGCATCAAAGATGCAAAGAATCTTTTGCTTCAAAACAAGGAAGACAACAGGACCATCGGCCAAATAGCCTATGATGTAGGTTTCAATAACCGGGCTTCATTTTATAAAGCCTTTAAAAAGTTTTCCGACGGAAACCCATCGGACTATGTAAAACATACGCAAGCATCATAAATCAAATTGATGAAATACGAACTTGATCTTAAAACTTATTTTAACTACCGATGAAATCTTCCGCCAATACGATTTTCGCAATGATAATGTGCCTTTTGTTGATTTCCTCCTACGGTTGCAAAAAGGATGACAAAGATTTGTCGGCAAAGGAGGCGATAGAAAATGAAAATGTAGTGGCCGTTGGATGTCCAAAAACAGAATATAGAGATTGGAAAACTTCAGAATACGTTCTGCCCTATCCGATGGGCCAAAGTTATATGGTCACGCTCAGTCATTGTGGTGGGTCATTTCATAGCATCGACGGTCCGGATCAATTTGCAGTTGATTTTGCAATGGACATCGGTCAAACCATCACTGCCGTAAGGGAGGGTATCGTTGTACACGTCGAAGAATCGGGCATCGATGGCGAGTTTCCGAATAATCTGGTCGTGATAGAACACGAAGATGGTACTTTTGCCCAATACATGCATTTGACACAGAATGGAGCCTTGGTCGAAAAAGGCGATAAGATCGAACAGGGGCAAAATATCGGTTTGAGCGGTAACACCGGTTTGGCAGGATTTCCGCATTTACATTTCGTCGTGACCGAAAAGGGTAGCTTTCATTATCCGTATACGTCGATTCCCGTTACATTCAGAAATACATCGCCTAATGAAAGAAGTTTGGCCGCCGGATACCGATATACCGCATTTGATTACTGACCAAACAAATAAACCAAAGAGCTTGGCGCACAGTGTTCAAAGAAAATTCCATATGAGCTCGAGCCCGCTTTAAAGAATGATTAAAAATACTTTTTTAACAACATATATAATTAATAATCACTAACTTAGAAATAAAATAATTTTGCGCTGAAAAAAAATTCGATACGATGAAAACAACAATCATAACCCGTAAGAAACGTCTGATGATAACATTAATATCAGTGTTATTCATTGGTGCACTATACAATGCCAATGCTTTTTTTCAAGAAACGGCGAACCAAGACTATGAACAATACAAAGGAGAGGTCTTGGATTCAGAAACCAATAAACCATTGGTCTTTGCGAGTCTGGCCCTTGAGGGTTCCAATATTAGTACTATCACGAACACCGAGGGAGAATTCTCCTTGAAAGTACCTGAAAATATTGCACAGGGCAACGTGTCGATTACTTTTCTGGGTTATAAGAACAGATCGATACCGTTGGCACAATTTAAGAAAGAGGACAACAAGATTATGATGGAAGTATCTGTCGTACAGCTTTCCGAAATCAACTTGAGCATTCCTAAAGATGCACGTAATTTGGTGCAGGAGACTTTGGAGAAAAAAGGTGAAAATTATTTTGAAGACCCTACTGTGATGACCGCTTTTTATCGCGAGACCATCAAAAAAAGAAGAAAGAACGTTTCGCTTTCCGAAGCCGTGGTCAATATCTACAAAGCCCCGTATACTTCTGTGCGAAGAGATGCGGTACAAATGTACAAAGCAAGAAAAAGTACAGATTACAGCAAACTTGATACGGTGGCCCTTAAACTTCAGGGCGGACCTTTCAACGCTCTTTTCGTCGACCTTATGAAGTACCCTGAATACATTTTTACAGACAGGTCGATCGACGATTATATCTTTAGCTTCGACCGTTCGATCCAGGTAAATGACCAGCTTATTTATGTAATAAACTTTAATCAACGCGACGATATTGCAGACCCGCTCTATAAGGGCCAACTTTTTATCGACGCGGATAACAAAATATTGACCAGTGCCATCTATTCATTGAACATTACCGATAAAGAGGAAGCCTCAAAGCTTTTCGTTCGTAAAAAACCAAAAAATGCGAGGGTATGGCCGACCGAAGTCGCCTATCGTGTAGATTATCGCGAAAAAAACGGTCGTTGGCATTATAGCTATAGCAACGTGTTGCTAGAATTCAAGGTAAATTGGGATAAGCGGCTTTTCAATTCGGTATACAGTATGACATGTGAAATGGCCGTTACGGATTGGGAGAAAAATTTGACCAGTAATTTTCCAAAATCCAAGGAGCGGATAAAATCGTCGATTATCTTGAGCGATGAGGCCCTTGGTTTTGCCGATCCTGATTTTTGGGGCGAATACAATATCATAGAACCTGAAAAATCAATCGAGTCGGCAATAAAGAAAATTCAGCGCCAACTTAGAAGGACCCAGTCAAAATCGGGTGCAGCGGCACCATAACATCACTTTTATAACGACCAAGACTCAAAAGGCCACTTTTTACAGAAGTGGCCTTTTTCCATGTAAGCGTAAGTCTGAAGAAGGTAGTCTTTCTTAATTCGCCACCTCACTGATAAACTTCAACCGGTACAGTCGTAATTCCTCATCTTCGTATTCACCGTCAAATTCCTTTAACGCCTCTTCTACATCGTCGGTATCAGCTTCCAAAAAATATTCATGTATCTCTTCTTGTTGGTCTTCATCCAATACCTCATCTATCCAGTAACCGAGATTCAATTTGGTACCGCTATAAACGATCTGCTCCATTTCTTTTATGAGGTCGGGAATCTCCAACCCTTTTGAAGATGCGATATCGGGAAGGGGAAGTTTACGGTCTACATTTTGAATGATATATAGCTTAAGACCCGAATTCGCACCGGTGCTCTTTACAACAAGGTCTTCAGGACGGACTATCTCGTTCTCGTCAACATATTTTGAAATAAATTCAATAAAAGGCCCACCATACTTCTTGGCCTTACCCTCGCCTACTCCGTTAATATTGACCATTTCCTCCATTTTAATAGGATATTTTAAGGCCATATCTTCCAAAGAGGGATCCTGAAATACCACGAAAGGGGGTACTCCCAGCTTATTGGCCTGGGCTTTTCGAAGGTCTTTGAGTTGTTTCAAAAGTTTTTCATCGGCAACCCCCGCCTTTGCCGCACTGACAAGTGCCCCATCATTGGCCATATTGTACACATGGTCTTTCGTCATCATGAACGATGTTGGGTTTCTCAAAAAAGCTTCCCCTTTTTCAGTGACATGCAAAATTCCGTATTGTTCGATTTCCTTTTGTATAAGACCTGCAACCAATGTTTGCCTAATAAGTGCCATCCAATAGTTTTTATCCCTATCGGAACCTATACCGAAAATTTCCTTTTCGTTGGTCTTGTGCGAGGCGATCAACGCGTTTACCTTACCGGTAAGTGCCTTTACGATTTCTTTTGACTTGAATTTCTCACTGGTTTCCTTGATTGCCCTTATTAACTTGACAACGTTTTCCTTGGCCTCTTCCTTTTCTTTGGGGTTTCTTGAATTATCGTCCATATCGGCACCTATTCCGTTGATTTCGTCAAATTCTTCACCAAAATAGTGCAACATGAATTTACGGCGCGACATAGAGGTTTCGGCATAGGCAACGACCTCTTGTAACAAGGCGTTTCCGATTTCCTGCTCGGCCACGGGTTTTCCTGACATGAATTTTTCGAGTTTTTCGATGTCCTTATAAGAGTAAAAGGCGAGACAATGGCCGTCACCATCGTCCCTTCCAGCACGGCCGGTCTCCTGATAATAGCTTTCTATACTTTTAGGAATGTCGTGATGAATGACATATCGAACATCGGGTTTGTCGATTCCCATTCCGAAAGCAATCGTGGCGACAACGACATCAACATCTTCCATCAAAAACATATCCTGATACTTTGAACGGGTCTTGGCATCGAAACCTGCATGATAAGGTACTGCGCTGATGCCATTGACTTGCAAGACCTCTGCCAATTGTTCGACCCGTTTACGGCTCAGGCAGTAGATGATTCCAGACTTTCCTGAGTTTTGCTTAACGAACCTTATGATATCGGCATCGACATTCGCCGTCTTTGGTCGTACTTCATAAAAAAGATTGGGTCGATTGAACGAGGCCTTGAACACCTTCGCATCGGCAATGCCCAAATTTTTGATAATATCTTCTTGTACTTTCGGAGTGGCGGTCGCCGTCAACGCAATGATGGGAATATTTTCCCCGAGTCTATTCGAAATCGATCTCAAATTACGGTATTCTGGTCTGAAATCGTGGCCCCATTCTGAAATACAGTGGGCTTCGTCAATAGCCATAAAAGATAATGGTACCGACTGTAGAAATTCAATATACTCATCCTTGGTCAACGACTCGGGCGCGACATAGAGCAGTTTTGTAATACCGTCAAGAATATCACGCTTGACCCGTTTGACCTCTGATTTGTTCAAAGAAGAGTTCAAAACGTGAGCAATGCCTTCTTCGGAAGAAATTCCACGAATCGCATCGACCTGATTTTTCATTAGTGCTATCAACGGCGAGACAATAATTGCGGTACCTTCGTTCATCAAGGCCGGAAGTTGATAGCACAGCGACTTTCCTCCTCCTGTAGGCATGATGGCAAAGGTGTTCTTACCCTTAATGATATTCTTGATTACTTCTTCTTGAAGACCTTTGAATTTAGAGAACCCAAAGTGTTTTTTTAACGAGGCATGCAGATCTATTTCTCCAAAAGCCATACCATGTTTTGTCATTTAACCAACTTTCAACGGGCCATGACCCATAAATTTTTAATAGTCAATTTACACACTTCTGATGACTTAACTTGTACGATAGCGATAAAAAACCTAAAATCTAGAACAGTATGTCTCTTGTTCGACATGAAACCTTATAGAAAATGAGGTGTTTACTATCACATTAGATTTTTTAAAGACCGTTTTCATTGTTGATCAACAAAAGCCAATCGCAATTAATAACTTTAAATGTAAAAGAATTGCCAAGATCGAGTTCTTCAGATAAAAGATACTTTGTGTAATTTTGCTATCTTAAAGATAAGACATTCTTTTAGGAATTCAACTATATTTCCTAAAACAGTCCTGTAACCAGAAATATACTTTGAGCGACACAAAAGCCATTCTCGCATTAGCCCGTCAAACGATCCAGATCGAAAGCGAGGCCATTCAGAATTTGACGTCTTTTATAGACGAAAACTTTGCAGATGCTGTCAATGCCATTTTCAAGTCAAAGGGAAGGGTGGTTATCTCAGGAATCGGAAAAAGCGCGATTATCGCCTCGAAAATCGTTGCCACCCTGAATTCTACCGGCACTCCTGCAATATTTATGCATGCCGCTGATGCCATTCACGGTGATTTAGGAACCATTCAAGAGAACGACGTTGTTATCTGTATTTCGAAAAGCGGCAACAGCCCCGAGATAAAAATGTTGGTCCCTTTGATAAAGAGGGGCAAGAACAAACTTATCGGAATGACCGGTACTATGGAATCTTTTTTGGCACAGCAGGCGGATTATGTGCTCAATACATCGGTAGAGAAGGAAGCCTGCCCCAACAACCTTGCACCGACCACCAGTACAACGGCTCAATTGGTCATGGGTGATGCCCTTGCCGTTTGTCTGTTGGACCTGAAAGGGTTCAGCAGCAAGGATTTTGCAAAATACCATCCTGGTGGCACCTTGGGAAAACGGTTATACCTTCGTGTAAAAGATATTGCCGACAACAATCAGAAACCCCAGGTACATTTGGAAACCGATGTAAGAAAAGTAATCGTCGAGATCTCAGAGAAAATGTTGGGAGTGGCCGCCGTAATAGACCATGATGAGATAGTAGGTATTGTAACCGATGGTGATATTCGTCGAATGCTCAACAAATATGACAATATCAATGGGCTTACCGCCCGAGATATCATGACATCGAACCCTAAGATAATCCAGACCGAAGTACTTGCGATAAAAGCCCTTGAAATGATGCAAGACAATGGTATTTCGCAATTGTTGGCGGTCGATGGAAAATCGTACCGGGGCATCGTGCATTTACATAATTTGATCAACGAAGGAATTATATAATGGCAAAGAAAAAACAGACCAAGTCACCGGACGAAATGTCTTTCTTGGATCATTTGGAGGAACTCAGGTGGCATTTGATCCGTTCCACCTTGGCAGTTGTAATCATAGGGAGTGTTGCCTTTTTGATGAAACGCTTCATCTTCGATACAGTACTGCTCGGCCCTTCGTATATGGATTTTCCCACGTACCGTCTTTTTTGCGATATAGCCACCTCCATTGGTTTTGATTCCGCATTTTGTGCCGACAAACTTCCGTTTACGATTCAGAGCCGGCAAATGGCGGGACAGTTTTCGGCCCATATCTGGACCTCGATTTGGGCCGGTTTTATTGTGGGATTCCCATACGTATTATGGGAAATGTGGAAATTTATTAGTCCCGGGCTACATGATAACGAGCGGAAGAATTCACGAGGTTTTATACTTATTGCCTCCTTTTTGTTTTTCATGGGCGTACTTTTTGGGTATTACGTTGTGGCCCCTCTATCCATCAACTTTTTGGGCACCTATCAGGTAAGTGAGGTGGTATTGAACGAGTTCGATCTTGATTCATATATTGGCACCTTAAAAGCTTCTGTTCTGGCTTGTGGCATCTTGTTCGAGCTGCCTATTGTCATTTTCTTTTTGACCAAGGTTGGTCTCGTAACACCCGAAATCATGAAAAAATACCGAAAGATTGCTTTGGTCATCGTATTGATACTTTCGGCAGTCATTACTCCACCCGATGTGGCCAGTCAGATAATCGTTGCCATACCTGTTATAGGTCTTTACCAGATCAGTATTTACATATCGCAGTTTGTTTTGAAAAGGGAGGCCAAAAAAGAGGCGAAACTGGCAATGCAACGTACTAAAAAAAGTTAAACCTTGCCATATTTCTCGATAATACCCGATTTTAAAGTTTAGTTTTACAAAAATGAAGCTCAGGGCCGAAAAAATAATGAAGTCTTACCGAGGGCGCCAGGTCGTCAGAGGTATCTCTTTGGAAGTAAACCAAGGCGAGATCGTCGGCTTGCTCGGCCCCAACGGTGCGGGCAAGACTACTTCGTTCTATATGATCGTCGGACTCATAAAGCCCAATGGCGGAAATATTTTCTTGGATGACATGGAGATTACCAATTTTCCCATGTACAAAAGGGCACAAAACGGTATCGGATACCTGGCCCAGGAAGCTTCGGTATTTCGAAAATTGAGCATCGAAAAAAATATTCTGAGCGTATTGCAATTGACTAAGCTAAGCAAAAAAGAGCAGCATATGAAAATGGAATCGCTCATAGAGGAATTCGGTCTTGGTCATATTCGTAAAAATCGTGGTGATCTACTTTCCGGCGGTGAACGTAGACGCACCGAGATTGCCCGTGCGCTTGCTACGGATCCCAAGTTCATTCTGCTCGATGAACCTTTTGCCGGGGTCGATCCCGTCGCAGTAGAGGACATTCAAAGAATCGTGGCCCAATTGAAGAACAAGAATATCGGCATTCTGATCACGGATCACAACGTTCAGGAAACACTTGCCATAACAGAACGTTCATATCTCATGTTCGAAGGCGGCATTTTGAAATCAGGGGTTCCCGAAGATCTTGCCGCCGATGAAATGGTACGAAAGGTCTATTTGGGCCAAAACTTCGAACTACGCAAAAAAAAGTTGGATTTTTAAAGTTCAAACCGAACTGCCATTCGACTTAAATCCACTTATCGAATGAATATTATGAATTCTTAGGCTACACGCATTTTCACCAATGTCCATCTATTTTTTGGTATTCGGCACCAACAACGAACTCAAAATATAAAAAAGAATGATCAAGGGTACCGCCAAAAACCGCATCGTGATCAACAAAACCAAACTCACTATTATAAAAATATAACGAAGTGCATTATCCTTAAAGCTCCAGTTGTTGAACTTGAGGGCAAAAAGTTCGATTTTAGAATTCAAAAGATAACAACTCAAGATCGTCATTGCCAGCAAGAACCATTGGTTCAAAACAATACTGTTCAAAAAATCATTATTGTGGTGCAAAAGAATAAGGGGCAACGATACGATCAACAAGGCATTGGCCGGTGTCGGTAGACCGACAAAAGATGATTGTTGGCCTTCATCTAAATTAAATTTTGCAAGTCGATAGGCAGAGGCCATGGTAATCAGAAACCCTAAAAAAGGTAAAGGCGAGATATCCAAATTTTTGGCCCAAAAGATGCTTGAACCGGCATTCCACCCGCCCATTTCAGACATATTCAACAATTGAAACATGACAACACCGGGTACCAATCCGCTGGTAATCACATCGGCCAATGAATCCAACTGAAGGCCCAAATCGCTTTTAACATCCAATATCCGCGCTGCCAAGCCATCGAAAAAGTCAAAGATTATCCCCAAAAACATAAACGATGCAGCAAGTTCCAGTTGGTTCAGAACCGCAAACACGACAGCGACGCAGCCACAGAAAACGTTCATGAGCGTAATAAAGTTGGGAATATGTCTTTTCATGGATAAAAAGGTTGCATCAGGTAAAAATAGTACAATTTTCGTTCTATCGATTTGAAGACCTATTTTATTCGGATATTTGCCAACAGTCAGTCATACAGTTCAAAAATGCCATTTAAAAAACTGCTTTTTCTTCTTTGTACGGTTGCGACCCTCTTTGGTTCGGCCCAAATACCGGAACTCTCCCCACTATCAAAGATAAGTGTCTTGACGAGCGGCCCCGGTGATGTACTCTACTCCGCTTTCGGCCATAGTGCCTTTCGCGTGCAAGATCCGACTTTGGCAATCGACGTGGTCTATAATTACGGGGTATTCGATACAAGTGGTGAGAATTTTTATTGGAAATTCTCGCTGGGCAGAATGGACTATAAACTGGTGAGGCAACGTTTTGGCCCCTATTTGCAGAGTTACAAATTCGAAAACCGATGGGTCAAAGAACAGCTATTGAACCTGTCGCATACAGAAAGGAACGAGCTTTTTAAGTTTCTCGAAAACAACAACCTGCCCGAGAACAAGGTCTATTCATATGATTATTTTTCAAACAATTGTGCGACCAAGATTTGGGATGTACTACAAGAGGTTTTGGGCGAAAAATTGGTTTTTAAAGAAGATTATATTGACCAGAGGTATAGCTTTCGCGAACTTATCCATCATAATATCAATACGAACTCTTGGGGTGCTTTCGGCATCGATGTTGCCCTGGGATCGGTAATCGATAGAAAGGCAACTGCCAAAGAACATATGTACTTGCCCATTTATATATATTACCAATTGAATGCCGCCCAACTTAAGGGTCTGCCACTAGTAAGCAATACGACCACTCTTTTTGACTCCGATACCGAAAAAAACGGTCCGGGCTTTTTCGCAACGCCATTGTTTCTTTTCTTGATCATCGCCATTTTGATATTGGTAATCACCTATTCCGATTTCAAAAAGAGAAAACGAAGTAGGGCATTGGATGTTTTCATTTTATTGTTGACAGGGCTTTCGGGCGTGGTGCTGTTCTTTCTGTGGTTCTTGACCGATCATATATGGACCGTTCAGAATTACAATATTTTTTGGGCCTTCCCGCTAAATGTTTTTATGGCCTTCGTCATGCTGCGACGATCGCCGCCTCGATGGACCGGAAATTATTTTTTGCTATTATTGGCCTTGCAAGCGGCCATGCTGCTGTTCGGCATCTTTAGAATACAATATTTCAGTCCGGTACTGCTTCCACTATTTTTGGCCCTGGGAGTTCGCTATTTTTATTTATGGTATTCGTCTAAAAATTTCAAAATTCTTTCGAAGTGAACCTTGTTACAGTTGAGAACATTACAAAGTCGTATGGTGCATTGGTACTCTTTGATGAGATTTCCTTCGGAATCAACAAAGACCAGAAAATTGCCTTGATCGCCAAAAACGGTACCGGCAAAACATCGATTCTTAATATTTTGTCGGGCAACGACGTTGCCGATTCGGGCCAGGTCAATTTTCGAAAGGGCCTTCGCGTATCATACCTGGAACAGGAGCCCAGGTTAAACCCCGACCTCACCGTCGAAGAAACTATTTTTGCTTCCGATAATGAAGTGCTGCGAGTCATCCATAATTATGAAAAAGCCCTGACAAAGCCTGAAGACCCCGATGCCTATCAAAAAGCATTCGATGCCATGGAGCGCTTCGGTGCTTGGGACTTCGAAACCCAATACAAACAGATCTTGTTCAAACTAAAGCTTCAAGATCTTAATGTTACGGTCGGTAAACTTTCAGGGGGGCAGAAAAAACGGCTGGCATTGGCCAATGCCTTGATCAACCGACCCGAACTATTGATCTTGGACGAACCGACGAATCACCTCGACCTTGAAATGATCGAATGGCTCGAACAGTATTTTGCCAAAGAAAACATCACCCTGTTCATGGTGACCCACGACCGCTATTTTTTGGAACGGGTCTGTAACGAAATCATCGAATTGGACAATCGGACACTCTATTCATACAAAGGCAATTACTCGTATTATTTGGAGAAAAAAGAAGCCCGAATCGAACAGGAGGCGGTAGAGCAACATAAATCCAAGCTGTTGTTCAAAAAAGAACTCGCCTGGATGCGCCGACAACCCAAGGCACGAACTACCAAATCGAAATCCCGGATCGATGATTTTCATAGTATCAAGGAAAAAGCCAACCAAAGGCGAAAAGAGCACGAGGTACAGCTTGAAATCAATATGGAACGGGTCGGAAGTAAAATTCTTGAACTGCATAAAATTTCGAAATCCTACCCCGACAAACCCATTCTCGACAAATTCGAATACGTTTTTACCAAGGGGGAACGCGTAGGCATCATCGGAAAAAACGGTACGGGAAAATCGACTTTTTTAAATGTCATTACAGGTGCTGATCGACCCGATTCGGGAAAGGTCGTCGTTGGCGACACCATCAAATTCGGATACTATACCCAAAAGGGAATTGCCGTAAAAGAAGGTCAAAAAGTTATCGATGTTATTCGCGAATTCGGTGATTTTATCCCGTTAAAAAAAGGAAGGCAAATTTCGGCACAGCAACTGCTCGAACGTTTTCTTTTCGATCGTAAAAAACAATACGATTTTGTCGATAAGTTGAGCGGTGGCGAACGCAAGCGACTTTATCTCTGTACGGTACTTATCCAAAACCCGAATTTTTTGATTCTTGACGAGCCCACTAATGATCTGGATATCGTTACCTTGAACGTTCTCGAGAATTTTTTGCTCGATTTTCCCGGATGCCTCTTGGTCGTATCGCACGACCGCTATTTTATGGATAAGATCGTAGACCATTTATTCGTCTTTAGGGGCAATGCCGTCATCGAGGATTTCCCAGGAAATTATTCCGATTTCAGGGCCTACGAAGACAGTGCCATTATCGAGTCAAGAGAAGAACGAAAAGTCGAAAAAGAATCGAAAACAGTCAAAAACGGCTGGAAAAATGAGGAAAAAAGACAAAAATTGTCGTATTTGGAGCAAAAAGAGCATAAAACACTCGAAAAAGACATTCATAGCCTAGAGACCAAAAAGGAAGAAATACAGACAAAATTTGCCGAAGGAAACCTGACCGGTGAAGAAATCGACCAACTCGCTATCGAACTCAAGAAAATTTCCGATAAAATCGAAGAAAAAACAGAACGATGGTTCGAACTTTCGGCCTTATTGGAGGGGTGAAACGAACAACTCTCCATACAGGCGATTACCTCAATCAATAGAATACTTTTGTACAAAATTATAGCATACCTGAATTTCCTGTTTTCTTCTACCAACCAGCACGGTGTCCACTCCCCTTTTGTTTATGATTATGTTACCAAATGTCTCTATGCACGACAAAAATTTAAGGTCTCAAAAGCCGAAAATGTGCTGTTCAAAAGTATGGGCTACTTCAATGTGAAAAACATCTGGATTTCCTCAGGATCAAAACCGCTACAAAAGAAAATACAGGCCGAACATCCATCCATTCAAATTAATCATGGACCGTACGATCTTATTTTTATCGATGCCCCGCATCTTGAGGAAAGCTTTAACTTTCTTTTTGAAAATATACACAACAACAGTATGCTGCTGATCGGTTCCATTTATAAGAACAAGCCGTGCACCAAGCTCTGGCAGATGGTCAAGGACCATGAGAAAGCACGTGTGACCATAGATATGTACCATTGTGGTGCGGTATTCTTCAGAAAAGAACAAGCTTCCGAACATTTTAGGATTCGGATTTAATCCCTTAATTTTAAAAATCAATCCTATCGTGATGGACTATTCGATTTATATTATTGCCGGGGGCCTTTTTGTCGCCTACGTTCTTTTTTCAATGGTAACAAGGGGGCGTTCGAAACGAAGAAAGGGTAAATCGTTTCTGGAAAACTATAAACGAAAGGACAAAAGGCAATGAAAATATACACCAAAACAGGCGACAGCGGCACGACTGCTCTTTTCGGGGGAACCCGGGTCAAAAAATATCACTTGCGCATAGAAAGTTATGGCACCCTTGACGAATTGAATTCATGGTTGGGTCTAATTCGTGACCAAGAAATAGATTCGCGCACAAAACAGAACCTGGTATCGATCCAAAAAAACCTTTTTACCATCGGTGCCATATTGGCGACCGATCCCGAAAAGGCGGTGCTTAAAAATGGGAAAGAACGCTTGAACATACCCAAAATTTCTGAAGGCGATATTACCCTTTTGGAAAAGGAAATCGATTCAATGAACGAAACTTTGCCACCAATGACACATTTCATTCTTCCTGGCGGTCACACGACCGTGTCATACTGTCATATTGCCCGTACGGTATGCAGACGTGCCGAAAGGCTTGCTTCACATCTTCACGAAAACGAGCCTTTCGATTCGAAGGTACTGTCATTTATCAATAGGCTTTCCGACTATCTCTTTGTCTTGGCACGAAAATTGTCAAAGGATTTAAAAGCCGAGGAAGTGAAATGGATTCCCGAGAAAAAGGTCTAATAAATTCCACATTTCTTCGTTATCAATTTGTTAATGCAAAAATAATGTTGATAAAATAGTCGAAATACTTTGCTAAAAAGTTGGCTGTTTGCTTTAAAAAATTACTTTTGCAAAAATTTTAAAATCAAACTATTACGATGTATTGGACATTAGAATTAGCATCTTATTTAAGTGATGCGCCATGGCCAGCCACAAAAGACGAATTGATCGACTACTCGATCCGTACCGGTGCCCCTTTGGAGGTTGTCGAAAACCTTCAATCCATGGAAGAGGAAGGCGGCGAGATATACGAGTCCATCGAAGAAATCTGGCCTGACTATCCTACCGAAGAAGATTACCTCTGGAACGAGGATGAATATTGATAACATTACGATAATTGAATCTAAAAAGTCTCTTCTGAGGCTTTTTTTTATGTAATTTTGGCAGTGCTTCGACGGCGTTTGGCCTATCGGCTTGGTGCCTGTCATGAAATTGAAAACTGGAACAGCTTTTGCTGACCAATTACCCAAATGGGTGAAAATCCCATAAAAACAATTCATTTTGAAACGATTCCTAGACTTTCATTGGTACGTTTTCCCAATTAACAATAGCATATTATGAGTTTTATAAATTCGGTACTAAAGGCATTTGTCGGTGATAAATCCAAAAAAGACGTAAAAGAACTTCAGCCTTTGGTCAACCAGATAAAGTCGTTCGAAACGACTTTGGAAAATTTGACCCACGACGAACTGAGGGCCAGAACGAAAACCTTCAAAGCAAAAATCGAAGAAAATTGTAAAGCGGTAAATGACCAAATGGCCGAACTTCTCGAACAGGTCAAAACGTCTACAGATATTGATAAGAACGAAGAACTCTACAATGAAGTAGATAAGTTAAAAGAAGAGGCCTATAAAATATCGGAAGACACTTTGAACGAAATATTGCCCGAGGCATTTGCGGTGGTCAAAGAGACCGCCAAGCGGTTCAAGAACAATGAAACACTTACTGTGATCGCATCCGAATATGATCGTCTGCTCTCTGGTAGTAAGGATTATGTAACCTTGGATGGAGATAATGCGATATGGAAAAATTCTTGGGACGCCGCCGGAAAAGAAGTCACTTGGGATATGGTACACTACGATGTACAATTAATAGGGGGTATCTGTTTGCACCAGGGCAAGATTGCCGAAATGCAGACCGGTGAAGGAAAAACATTGGTGGCAACGCTACCGTTATACCTGAATGCCCTTTCGGGCAACGGGGCACACTTGGTCACCGTGAACGATTATTTGGCAAAAAGGGATAGTGCCTGGATGGCACCTATTTTTCAGTTCCATGGGCTTTCGGTAGACTGTATCGATCACCATAGACCAAATTCGGAAGGCCGACGTGCCGCCTATAACGCCGATATCACTTATGGAACCAATAACGAATTCGGTTTTGATTATTTGAGGGACAATATGGCCCATACGCCAAAAGATCTGGTGCAACGCCCACATCATTATGCGATTGTCGATGAGGTAGATTCCGTTTTGGTAGATGACGCCCGTACCCCCCTGATCATCTCTGGTCCTGTGCCCGAAGGCGATCGTCACGAGTTCAACGAGTTGAAACCTAAGATTTCAGATATCGTAAACAAACAGCGCCAACATCTTACCGGCGTACTCGCCGAGGCAAAAAAATTGATTGCCGAAGGCGATACCAAAGAAGGCGGATTTTTGTTGTTAAGGGTTCACAGAGGACTTCCGAAGAACAAAGCTTTGATCAAATTCTTGAGCGAAGAAGGCGTCAAGCAATTGCTACAGAAGACCGAGAACTTCTATATGCAAGACAATAACCGCGAGATGCCCAAGGTAGATGAAGATCTGTTGTTCGTTATCGATGAAAAGAACAATCAGATAGAACTTACTGACAAAGGAGTCGAGTACATTTCGGGATCTGACAACAAAGATTTCTTTGTAATGCCCGATATTGGCGGCGAAATAGCCAAGATAGAGAATCAAAATCTCGACATTGAAAAAGAGGCCGAACTCAAAGAAGAACTCTTTAAAGACTTTACCGTAAAAAGTGAGCGTATACATACCATGAGCCAGTTGCTCAAGGCCTACACCCTGTTCGAAAAAGACGTGGAATATGTGGTCATTGACAACAAAGTTATGATCGTAGACGAACAAACGGGCCGCATCATGGATGGTCGTCGGTATTCCGATGGGCTCCATCAAGCGATAGAAGCCAAAGAGAATGTAAAGATCGAGGCTTTGACCCAAACTTTTGCAACGGTCACTTTACAGAACTATTTTAGAATGTACCGCAAGCTGGCAGGTATGACAGGTACCGCCATCACCGAAGCAGGTGAATTCTGGGAAATCTATAAGTTGGATGTCATGGAGATTCCAACGAACAGGCCCATTGCACGCGATGACAGAAACGACTTGATCTATAAGACAAAGCGTGAAAAATATAATGCCATTATCGACGAGGTGACCAAACTCTCGGAAGCCGGTAGGCCGGTTTTGATAGGTACGACCTCGGTCGAAATTTCAGAGTTGTTGTCACGAATGTTGAATATTCGAAAAGTGCCCCATAATGTACTGAACGCGAAACTGCATAAAAAAGAGGCCGATGTCGTTGCCGAAGCCGGAAAATCTGGAATAGTGACGATTGCCACCAACATGGCGGGGCGCGGTACCGATATCAAATTGAGTGATGAGGTAAAAAAAGCCGGCGGACTTGCAATCGTCGGTACCGAAAGACATGATTCTAGAAGGGTCGATCGCCAGTTAAGAGGTCGTTCGGGCCGTCAGGGAGATCCTGGAAGCTCACAATTTTATGTTTCTTTAGAGGACAACTTGATGCGTCTGTTCGGATCGGACCGCGTTGCTAAAATGATGGATAAAATGGGCTTGGAAGAGGGTGAGGTCATTCAACATTCCATGATGACCAAGTCCATTGAAAGAGCCCAGAAAAAGGTCGAGGAAAACAATTTCGGGGTGCGAAAACGTCTATTGGAATATGATGATGTAATGAACGCACAACGCGAGGTCGTCTATAAAAGAAGGCGACATGCCCTACAGGGAGAGCGTTTGAAAGTCGATATCGCCAATATGGTCTACGATACCTGCGAGGTAATCGCCGACACCAACAAAGCGGCCAATGATTTCAAGAATTTTGAGTTTGAACTGATCAAATACTTCTCGATCACCTCTCCGATTTCGGAAAGCGATTTTACCAAATTAGGAGTCCAGGAAATGGCCAACACCATTTACAAGGCAGCCTATGATTACTATCAAAATAAAATCGAGCGTAATGCACAGACCGCGTTTCCGGTAATCAAAAAAGTATATGAAGACAATGCCAATAAATTTGAACGCATCGTAGTTCCTTTTACAGATGGTATCAAGACCTTGAATGTGGTCACCAATCTAAAGGATGCCTATGAAAGTGACGGTAAGCAATTAGTCACCGATTTTGAAAAGAATATCACGCTGGCCATTATCGACGACGCATGGAAAACCCATTTGCGCAAAATGGACGAGTTGAAACAATCTGTACAATTGGCCGTCCACGAACAAAAAGACCCTTTACTGATCTACAAATTCGAAGCTTTCGAGCTTTTCAAGAGTATGATCGAAAAGGTGAACAAAGAAGTGGTTTCGTTTTTGTTCAAGGGAGAATTACCGACAGGCAATCCCAACGAAATACAAGAGGAAAGGAATGTAAGGAGACCGAAAGAAAATCTTCAGACGACTAAGGAAGAAATTCCGAATAGCGATGAACGTGCCGCACAAAGTAGGGCCATCGGTCAAAATCAGGGAGGAAGACCGGCCGTTACGGAAACCATTGTACGCGAACGGCCCAAAATAGGTCGTAACGAAAAAGTGACGATTAAGAACGTGATGTCGGGCGAGAGTAAAACCGTCAAATATAAACAGGCCGAACCTTTATTGGATAAAGGTGAATGGGTTCTGACCGAAGACTGATCTATCGAATAAAAAGTTTTCAAATGGCGACCAAAAAAGGTCGCCATTTTTTATTCGTTAAAATTCGATATCTTTAAAAACAATCCAATTCCCTTAAAACAATGACCACATCACGACGCAAATTTCTCACCTCAATCAGTATGTTGGCAGCCAGTTCGGCCATGCCTATTCACGCATTTGATTTTGGCAAATCCAAAAAATTAAAGGTAGCCCTCGTCGGTACCGGTATCAGGGGTATCACTTTTTGGGGCAAACGGTTAGTGGATGAGTATTCTGATATTTTGGAATTCGTAGGACTAGCGGATATCAACCCGGGAAGATTGGAACATGGCAAAAAATACATAGGTGCCTCCTGCCCTACCTTTTCAAATTTTGAAGAAATGGTAAAGACGTCAAAACCCGATCTGATCATCGTGACCACAAAAGATTCGACGCATCACGAATTTATAATTAAAGGACTGGAGATGGGCTGTGATGTTTTGACCGAAAAGCCGTTAACTACAGATGAGACCAAGTGTCGGGGTATTTTGGAAGCCGAGAAAAAATCAGGAAAAAACCTTATCGTCGGCTTTAACTATAGGTGGAGTCCATACGCCACAAAAATAAAGGAATTGCTGGCATCAGGTTCGATAGGAGAAATAACCTCTGTTGATTTTCATTGGTATTTGAATACCTACCACGGTGCCTCCTACTTTAGAAGATGGCATGGCCTGGTAGAGAGTGGAGGCTCGCTTTGGGTGCATAAATCGACACATCATTTCGATCTGCTCAATTGGTGGATCGATTCTGAACCGAGCGAGGTATTTGCCTACGGAGACTTGGAATTCTATGGAAAGAACGGGCCCTTCCGAGGTAAGAATTGCAGAGATTGCGAGCACACGGCAAACTGTGATTTTTATTGGGATATAAACAAGGATAAATTTCTAAAAGCCCTGTACGTAGACCACGAAAAACACGACGGATACATTCGTGATAACTGCCTATTTAGGGAAGAAATTGATATTTACGACAAAATGTCGGCCCAAATAAAATATGCCAACAACGTGGTTGTCAACTACTCTTTGACCACCTATTCACCTTTTGAAGGTTGGCGCGTATCCTTTAACGGTACCGAGGGCCGAATAGAAGCTTGGCTCGATATACCCTACAACAAAAATGTGGCGGTCGACCAAGCCGCTATGCACGCTAAGGAAATGGAACAGGCAGAAGACCAAGAATTCCATATCGAGCCTATAATCGTGCATAAATTATGGAAAGATTATTATACTGTCGATGTCAAGACCGAAAAGAGCGGTCACGGCGGTGGAGACGGACGTTTGCAGGACAAGATATTTAGAGACACCCAAAGTGTGGATCCCTATGGTCGAAGCGCAGGTTCTCGAGACGGTGCCATGTCATGCCTTATCGGTATTGCCGCAAGAAACAGTATTGAGTCGGGCAAGGCCATAAAAATTGAATCCTTGACCGACCTAAAGCCAAAAATAAAACGAAGTTGATTCACATCTAGCCCACTATATTAAGTTTGATTTACTTTTGTAATCTGCCAAACATGATTAGTTTTACATAAGTTATTTCAAGAGTAGGTTCAAAGTAAAATAGGGTTATGGAAGGTACAACCATTGATGTGGAACGCCTGCGGGATAAGATCAATCTGGTTCTCCGGGTCAATTATATTGCCGCTTCCCTGGCCATAATATTTTCAGCTGTATGCCTTTTTCTGTTGAAAATAACTGAGATCGTCCCACATACCTTTTTGTTTTTTGGGTTGTTCAACCTACTGAACACACTCCTTTTCAGGTATCACAAAAACCTTACCCTAACTTATAACATTTCATCGATAGCAGCGTTGGTCTCTGCCTTGGTCATCACCCTATATACCGGCGGAATTGCGAGTCCGTTTATATTTACGCTGGCCTTGATCGTGTTTGCGGGCTATGTGACCACCAGACAATACGGCCAAGTTTATCTCAACCTAATTTTGTTCCTGATTATATTGATCTATTCACAAAGTTTGGAGGACTTTAGTTTTACAAGAAATGTCATTCCCGAAGAATCACAGAGTCTATTCAATTTGCTGTCCGTAATGTTCTCAGTATATCTTCTGGGCAATGTCTTCGGCAAGAATTTATTACGCACCCACCATCGCGTATATAAGTCAAAAATGGCCATAGCCCAACAGATAAAAGAGCGCGAGACACTTTTAAAAGAAATTCATCATAGGGTCAAAAACAATCTACAAACCGTTTCAAGTTTGTTGAGCCTACAGTCAAGAAACATCGAGGACCCAAAAATGAAAGAGTTGATCAAAAGCAGCCAAAACCGTGTCATTTCTATGGCCATGGTACACGAAATGCTATATATGCGCGACGACCTTTCAAAAATTGAATATGAATCATATGTTCAAGAGCTCGCAGATTATTTGATCCGATCCCTCAAAGGGACCGAAAACCGCGTGAAATTAAATATTGATATACACGATATCAAACTGGGAATAGATACCGCCATTCCATTGGGCCTGTTGATCAATGAAGCCATAACCAATGCCCTAAAATATGGTATTAAAGGAGATGAAGAAGGTGAAATCAATATCGCATTGAAAAAAGAGGCGGGCAGTGAATATGTACTGAACATTGGGGATAATGGTGTTGGTTTCCCAGAGACCGTAAATCATAAGAACACCAAATCTTTGGGCCTTAAACTCATACACAACCTTGCACGTCAACTAAAGGGTTCGATCAACCGCGACGCTTCAAAAAAAGGCACTTATTATATTGTGAAGTTCAAAGATATAGGCAGTAATTTTCATTCGATAGCCTAAACTTAGACTTCTGATCGCATCGATTATATAAAAAGTTCTCTTGTAGCTATCCACGTGAATGGCTTTCTATTTTTATACCTATATTTAAAACGGTTAATTCAAATATATTATCGATGGTAAAACGATTACTTGTGCTTGTTTTGTTATGCAATACTTCACTTTATGGCCAAGACTATTTCTTAGAAAAATATGAGCCTTATACTAGCAAGATACCTTCGCCCGAGCAATTCTTGGGTTATGGTATCGGGCAACATCATACACGCCATGATTTGATCGTTGCCTATTTGGAAAAGCTGAGCGAAGTTTCCGATAGGGCATCCATACATTATTATGGCAAGACCCACGAAGGACGTAAATTGGTCATTTTGACCATTACTACCCCGGAAAATTTATCGAATCTTGAAAACCTAAAAAAACAACATCTGGCATTTACGGATCCCGAACAAAATGCTTCGAACTACGACAATGTGCCGGTTTTTATCAATTTAGCTTATAATGTTCACGGTAATGAGCCTTCGAGTTCCGAGGCCGCGATGTTGACCGCCTATACCCTTGTCGCTTCCGAGAGTGCCGAAATAGAAAAATATCGAAAGAATGCCGTAATCTTTATAGACCCGACCATCAATCCGGATGGACGTGACCGACATACCCAATGGGCAAATACCTATCAAGGAGCTCCCGAAGTAGCCGACCCTCAAGATGCTGAACATAACGAATATTGGCCAGGAGGGCGCACCAATCACTATTGGTTCGATCTGAACAGGGACTGGTTGCTGGCCGTTAATCCTGAAAGCCGGGGAAAGTTGAACTGGTACCATCAATGGTACCCCAATGTGGTTACCGACTTTCATGAAATGGGAAGTCAAAGCACCTATTTTTTCGAGCCGATGAAAGACAATGGGTCATTAGATCCGATTATGCCCAAGGAAAATTATGAGGACCTGAACACCCTATTCGGAAATTATTTTGCAAAAGCAATGGATAGCATCGGTTCGTTTTATTTCACCAAAGAAGTATTTGATGGCACTTATCCTGGCTATGGCTCTTCCTATCCTGACCTACAGGGTGGCCTGGGGCTCCTTTTTGAACAGGCCAGTTCACGAGGGCATCGCCAAAAAACGGCCTTTGGCGAAATCACCTTTCCTTTTACGATCCGAAACCAGTATACTTCAAGTATTACCACGGTCAGAGCTGCTGTCGAAAACAAAGCGTATATGCGCAAATACCAACAAGATTTCTTCAAAAGCGCGCTGACCAACGCGGCCAAAAGCAAGATCAAGGGCTATACATTTGGTGACGAAAAAGATCAAAACCGCACCAAGGCATTTATAGATAAGTTATTGTTGCATAAAATCGATGTGTATAAATCAGGAAACAAATATGTGGTTCCGACCAAACAGCCACAATATCGAATGGTGCAGACTATGTTCGAAACGTACGGTAAATACCGTGATAGTGTCTATTATGATGCTTCCGCATGGTCGGTGGCCAATTTTTATAATATGAAATACCGACCGGTTACCAGCCTTAATCTTGGCGAGAAGGTTACTGACCTAAAGGGTTTGGTCACCGTTGATCCCGTAAAAAAATCAAACTATGCCTATGTAATCGATTGGCAAGACTACAATGCGCCGGCTGCTTTGAACTACTTGCAATCGCAAGGACTCGTATTATCGAGTTCGGCAAAACCTTTTACCACAATGGTAGGATCTGCGACCAAGACTTTTGGTTATGGCACATTGATGGTCCCGGTGAGCTTACAAAAGAAAAATCCCGATGAAATATTCGAACTGCTCCAAAAAGCCCAACAAGAATATGAAGTACCCATTTTTGCCATCAATACGGGACTTAACCTAAACGGAATCGATTTAGGCAGCGCGTATGTCTCACCCATAAAAAAACCCAAGGCCTTTATGCTGATCGGCAATGGGGTAAGTTCATATGAAGCGGGCGAGGTATGGCATTTGCTCGATACCCGCGTTCGCATGCCCGTTACGAAAATTCCGATGCGCAATTTCAATAGGGCCAATTTTGATAAATACAATGTCTTGGTCATGGTTTCGGGCCGCTATTCACTCAATGAAGGGCAGCAGAAAAAAATCAAGGATTGGGTGAGCAAGGGCAATACACTTGTCACCATAGGATCCGCATCGAAATGGGCCGTTGAAAAGAAATTGGTCAAAGAAAAATTGACCGAAGTCAAAAAAGATTCCACAGAAAAGACAATGCGCAAGCCATATGTCGATGCTCCCGAAAATATTGGTAAAGAAAGCGTGGGTGGTGTAATTCTAAAAGCCGATATAGATATTACGCATCCCCTGGCTTTTGGATATACAGACACCACAATACCTGTTTACAAGAATAATGAAGTTTGGTTGGCGCCAAGCAAGAACGAATATTCTACCGTGGCCAAATACAGTGCCGACCCGCATATCGATGGTTTTATGACCGAAAAGAACAGAGATGAATTCGTAAAGCCTTCCGCATCATTGATAGTTAGTCCGTTGGGAGGTGGCCGTGTGGTGCTTTTTGCCGACAACCCAAATTTCCGAGGTTCATGGTATGGCACCAATCGTTTGTTCTTGAATGCGCTTTTCTTGGGAAACCAAATCCGAATTCCTGAATCAAACTAATCTGATTATTTAAACCTTCACAAATTAACAAATGCAAAAACAAAAGTTCTTAATTGCGATAGCCCTATTCGCTATAGGTGTTTCCCATATTACGGCACAATCCCTCGAGGGAGATGGACCTTTTTCACAACTCATTATCCGTGGGGTAATGTTGATCAACGGTAATGGGGCGCCACCACAAGGTCCCATCGATATTGTCGTCGAAAACAATATCATTAAAAAAATACAAGTGGTCGGATACGATGGTGTACCTATTGACGAATCGAAAAGGCCGAAACTTACTTCGGGAGGCAAAGAATTGGACTGTAGCGGTATGTATCTCATGCCCGGGTTCATTGATATGCACGGCCATATCGGCGGTAAGGCCCAAGGTGCCGAACCCGATTATGTCTTTAAGCTTTGGATGGGACATGGGGTTACCACCGTGCGTGAACCAAGTGGACGCGGGGTAGATTTCACGATGGATCTAAAACGCAAAAGTGCCAAAAATGAAATCGTTGCACCGCGCATCTATGCCTACACCGGTTTCGGGCAAACAAGCAAAAACTTCAATCCGCTGAACGACATACCGATTTCCACGCCCGAACAGGCACGTGAATGGGTACGTGCCAATGCCAAAAAAGGTGCTGATGGCATTAAGTTTTTTGGAGCTGAACCGGAAATCATGGCGGCGGCTTTGGACGAGAATAAAAAACTCGGACTTGGATCCGCCTGCCATCATGCGCAATTGAGTGTGGCGCGTTGGAATGTCTTGCATTCCGCTCGTGCGGGCCTCACCTCCATGGAACACTGGTACGGATTACCCGAGGCGTTGTTCGATGATAGAACCGTCCAGGATTATCCGTTGGACTATAATTACCAAAACGAACAGCATCGTTTCGAAAATGCAGGTAGGCTTTGGGCGCAGGCAGCTAAACCGGGTTCCGAAAAATGGGAAAGCGTAATGACAGAACTTTTGGAACTTGATTTCACGTTAGATCCAACTTTTAATATCTACGAGGCCAGTCGCGATCTACAGCGTGCACGACGGGCCGAATGGCACGAAGAGTATACCTTGCCCTCACTGTGGGAGTTCTATCAACCCAGTAAGATATCGCACGGCAGCTATTGGCACGATTGGGGCACGGAGCAGGAAGTCGCCTGGCGCGAGAATTTTCAATTGTGGATGAAGTTCATCAACGAATATAAAAATCGAGGGGGTCGCGTAACCACAGGCTCCGATTCCGGGTTTATCTTTCAACTCTACGGATTTGCCTATATCCGTGAATTCGAGCTACTGCGTGAGGCAGGTTTCCATCCTTTGGAAATCATTCGGGCCGCCACCCTGAATGGCGCCGAGGCATTAGGGGCCGATGATAAGATCGGAAGTGTTGCCATTGGCAAACTGGCCGATTTTGTCGTGGTCGATGCCAATCCACTGAAAAATCTAAAAGTACTTTACGGAACAGGGGCCGTAAAATTAACGGATGATAACGAAGTCATTCGTGAAGGTGGTGTCAAATACACCATTAAGGATGGTATTGTTTATGACGCCAAGGCATTGCTCAAAGACGTCAAACGCATGGTTGCCGAGGAAAAAGAAAAAACAGGTTTTAAATTACTTCAACCCGGTGTAAAGGAGTAGTAATTCTCAATAGCGGGATGCTATTACAAAAGCCCGTCTTTCGGTATTGCGAAGGCGGGCTTTTATAGGCTTCATGTTCTTCCTATTTTCTAGGTTCATAATTTACCGGAACCTTTATGGGCCTTAATTGACCTTTGGTCTTTGGAAAAATGCCCACATAACTCAAATAAAGGGCAACAGGTAACATAAGTGCGATGATGATCATAACTGTACGGGTTTGTAACGCTCGCTGTTTAACGAGGTAGTTTTAATGTTTCAAGTATTATGCCAATTTGGCTTTGGTATTTTTTGTAGCAAAATCGAGCTCTTTTCTAACCTTAGAGTTTTTACGGCGATATAACCGAGCTACCGAGTTTTCTTTTTGGGCTGCCATTTCTTTTTTAGAAACAATATGATCGTTGCCAGTGACCAGAACAACACCCATTTCAATAGACTGAACTTTATCATGGTTTTCTATGTTTTGGGCCAGAGCGATTGCTCCGAAGATGAGTACAAATACGAGTGTTAAAACAGCCTTCATAAGCTAAGATTGGGTTATACCAAGATAACCCCGAAGCAGGCCCCGGAAGGGTTTCAAATCGCTAAAAACCCTTATTTTTCGGTATCTGTAAAAAGGTCGGATGAAGTGTTATAAAGTGTCGATAAAAATTCAAAGCGGTTAAAACGACTTGCCGAAAAAAAATGTTTTTTATCGATGATTTTCCGCTATCAAAATGAACTTCCGATTTAAAATCTGACCGATCTTTGTTCTGGGAACCCTATATTTGTCTTGTGACCACCGCGCAATTTCAAGAGTTTTCAAAAAGGATCGATCAATTGACCCTTGAGCATAAACCAACGTTCGGAAAGATGAGTACGGGCCAAATGGTTTGCCATTGTACCGACCAATTGCGATTGGCTTTCGGATCTTTACGGCCTGATGAAGATTATATCAGAATTGACCCTAAAAAAGTCAGGGCACTTGCCCTTAGCGGAAAAACGGTACCTACTCCAAAAGGTTTGGACCAAGTGAAAGGTGGGGGCACCAAGCCTACGACCTTGGAAAATGACAAACTACTTTTAAAAGCACATCTGCAAGAGCTGGTTAATTTACCGGAAGATTATGCATTTGCACCACACCCCTATTTTGGGCCATTCGATAAAAAGAGATGGACGAACCTAACCATATACCACCTGAACCATCATCTCGCACAGTTCAATGTATGACCAAAAGGCATTCTTTATATCGGTCTTGAAATAGACCCACTTAGAAATTGCGCCCAAATTTGGGTATCTAACAAAAGTATTATCGGGAAACTAGTATTACAGCGGGTGAATTGATAGGTAGATCATGCCATCTTCGCCCTATCCCTTTTGGTAGTGAAAGACAAGGCCTTCTTAACTTTACTGTTAGACCTTCTGTACAAACGGGCAACTTCGGTGTTTTTTTCGGTCACTGTTTTTTCGACGGTGATTTCGGTTACAATGCTCATTTCGATAGTTTCTACCTTTACTTCTTTGGTAGTGTTCTGAGCTTGGGCGGCCATTCCGACAAAAAGAACAAAAATTAAAGTTGCGATGGTTTTCATGACTTGCGTTTTTATATAATAAAAACGCCGTAGGCCCCATTCTACAGGGTTTGCGTTCGTTCAACGAGACCAAATACTCGTCGATCTGCAAAAGTTCGGATTAAGTGCAAAAAACACTCGACGAACGTCTGAAAGGGGAATTACAACTTACCGAAAAAAGATGCCGTTCGACCGGATTATCCATCGGTTTGCAACAGTCAAAATTGCAGAGTTATGTAATTTATTGGCAACTAAGGACTCAACAATCCGTCGGGCAAACCCCTAATCAAAATTTTATTTACCTTTTGGTCATATCGAAATTGATAAATTGCCCGAACAAGTTTAGAACCAGATAAACCTATAACCGCATTGATAATGTCAGAATTTGAAATAAATGGTCTTGACCATGTCGCTATTCGCGTAAAAAATCTTGAAGCCGCCATTGGATGGTATGAAAACGTTTTGGGATTAAAGGTTTGTAAACTGGCAAAATGGGGAGAATCCCCTATTTTCATGTTGGCCGGAAAAACGGGAGTGGCTCTTTTTTCAGCTGGCCTTAATGATACGGAACTTGACCCTCTATCAAAAAATGTAGGTATTGATCACTATGCATTTAATGTGACCCGAGAAAACTTCATAAAAGCGAAGATGCGATATGATAAGCTGGACATTGACTATGAATTTAAAGACCACTTCTACTTTCATTCGATATATACCAAAGATAGAGATGGGCATACTGTGGAACTGACCACCTTGGTTGTCGATGAAAAGTCATTCTATTTGAGTGAGTAGTTTTACGCTATGCTATGAATTACTTAATACTCGATTAGCTGGTTCATATCTCGAGAATCCACTTTTAAAAATTATCCCAGACACTAAAAGAATAATATGTATTGATCATGCCATCTTCGCCCTATCCCTTTTTGTAGTGAAAGACAAGGCATTCTTAACCTTGCTGTTAGACCTTCTGTACAAACGGGCAACTTCGGTGTTTTTTTCGGTCACTTTTTTCTCGACGGTGATTTCGGTTACAATGCTCATTTCGATAGTTTCTACCTTTACTTCTTTGGTAGTGTTTTGAGCTTGGGCGGCCATTCCGACAAAAAGAACAAAAATTAAAGTTGCGATGGTTTTCATGACTTGCGTTTTTATATAATAAAAACGCCGTAGGCCCCATTCTACAGGGTTTGCGTTCGTTCAACGAGACCAAATACTCGTCGATCTGCAAAAGTTCGGATTAAGTGCAAAAAACACTCGACGAACGCATCCCATACCCAAATCACTTAATCGAGACAAAGTGCATTTCAACCAAGTCCATCTACTTGTATTTACTTTCGTAATCGGATATTCATGAGTATAAAAACATCAATTCAAAGTATTTTTCTATTTTTAGCCCCATGGATTTGAAAAAAATATTCGGTACGGTTTTGACCCTTTTGGGTATCGGCGGACTTATCTATACGGCTATTCTTTTTGCCAACAATTCGGGAACTGTTAAAATGATGATGGTCTATGGTATTCTTGGAGCCATCTTCTTCTTTGCAGGCGTGGGATTGATAAGAAATACAAAAAGCGGAGCGTAGCCTATACCGTCTTTAAATTGCAGAGGTTAGAGTAGGAATGAAGTATGTTCCACTCAAATTCCTTCTTTACGGAGTACCTGCAATGGAGGGCTATTAAGCACGCCCCTACTGTTCATAAGACCGATAACCACGACCAACAGGGCTAACCCTGGCGCGACTACCAAGAAAGGTATCCAAGATGGTGAGAAATCGATGTTGAATACATATGCGGCCAATAATTTGCTTCCAAAAAAAGACAGGAGTACTCCCATACCGCTTCCCAAAATTCCCAAATAAAAATACTCCAGTGCAGTGATATTCAAAATCTGCTTGCCTTTGGCACCTATCGTCCGGAGCAAAACACTTTCCTTTATGCGCTGATATTTGCTGGTTCGCACCGACCCGATAAGCACAATAATTCCCGTCAAAATGCTAAAGAACGCCATGAAGTTGATGACCCACGATATTTTATCCAGAATGTTCTGAATCAGAATCATTAGTTGTCTCAAATCGATGATCGAAACGGTAGGAAATTTTTTTACGAGTTCTCGCTGCAAGCGTGCCGATGACCTTTCATCGGGGGCATTGGTACTCAAAACATGAAACTGTGGGGCGTTTTCAAGAACCCCTTTAGGAAATATTATCGAAAAATTCATTTGCATACGGCCCCAATCAACGGCGCGGGTGTTGGCGACCACGGTTTCCATCAATACGCCTTGAACATTAAAGACCAAGGTGTCGCCTTCCACCACCTTCGCATCTCTGGCGACATTATCGGAAAGCGAAATAGGAATGGCCCCACCTTTTTCAAATTCAGGATTCCATTTTCCCGAAGCAAGACTTTCAGATTCGGCAAGCGAGTCCCTATACGTGGTTCGAAATTCATGGTTCAAGACCCATCTGCTTATCGTTCGGGCCGTATCTTGGCGAATATCGTCTACCGATCGGCCCTTGATACTGTGCATTCGCATAGTAACTATCGGAACGTTATCGATAACCTTCAAATCGTTGTTACGTATACTTTTATCCACACCCGATATTTCATGGGTCTGTACGTCCATTAATATAAGGTTGGGTGTTTTTCCGCTGGTTTCCAATGAAGTCTTGGCCACAAGTATGTTTTTGGTAAAATAAAGGGTGCTGATCAAAAAACTTCCAATACCGATTGCCAAAAGCAATACCAGCGTCTGGTTATTAGGGCGGTAGAGATTCAAAAGACTTTGACGCGCCGTAAAACCCCAAGACGATGGAAAGAACTTTTTAATCGCCCGCATTAACAAGGAGGCAATTCCCGACAAAACACCAAAAACAATGAGTATTCCCAGAACAAAAAACAAAGCGAAACGTATATTGTTCAAAATCCAAAAGGAAAAACCGACCAAGAACAATAATATGGCGGCCATCACCATTATTGCCAATCTCCGTTCCTTTTGCGAAGAGACTTCTTGAATTCGCAACACTTGGAGCGGAGAAACGTACCAGGTACCCAACAAAGGCGACAGGGCGAACAATACTGACATAACAAGGCCCAATAACGGTCCGACGAACAATGGGCGCAAGGCAACGGAAATATCGATCTCCAAGGGCAGAAAATCCTTTAAAAGCATTGGAAAGAACTGTTGGAACATTAAACCGATTATGGTTCCGATAAGGCCTCCTAGCAATCCCATCCCTGCGATCTGTATCAGGTAAATCAAAAAGGATTGTTTTCGTGTTGCTCCCAAACATTTCAAAACGGCCACCGATACCAACTTTTCCTTGATATAAATATGTACCGAGCTGGCTATGCCCACGCAGCCCAATAAAAGGGCGATAAAGGCCACTAGGTTCAGAAAGCGGCCAAAATTGTCGTACCGGCGGCCCAATTGGCGTCCTGTTGACTCATGGGTGTCAAGATCGGCGTGTTCGGCATCAAGTATAGGATCCAATTTTTTGGCCATTTCTCTATAGTCCGGCTCGGGATCTGCCACAAAATAACTTTTATACTCCACGCGGCTACCTATCTGAATCAATCCGGTCTTATCGATTTTGCGATAGGGAATATATACCGGAGGAGCCACGGAGGTAGATACACCCGTGCTACCGGGGCCGGAAGTTATCGAACCCGATATCGGCATGGTGACCAGACCTACCCGAATAGAATCACCTACCTTCAAGTCGAATTGCAGCATTAAGGTGGCGTCGACCAACGCGCCTCCCCTGTTTTGATATTCAATGGCGGCCGAAGGTGGTTTCGTCTCCAAACTTCCATAAAATGGATACCCGCCTTGAATGCCCCGTACAAAGGCCAATTTGGTGCCGCCATTTTTTGGAAACGTGACCATGGACGGAAAATTGATCTCGGTCGCATTGGCACCACCCAAAGAATCGATGATGTCCTGAACTTTTGGCGTATGGGGCTGTCGACCGACTATCAAAAAATCGGAACCCATCAAGGATTTTGACTGCTTTGTAAAATTTTCCTTTAAATTATCACCAAAAGATTGAATAGCCACCAGGGCTGCGACTCCCAAAATAATGGAGGCCATAAACAACAAAAGACGTTTGGCACTGGCCCGACCATCGCGCCATGCCATTTTCAGGAGCCAAGAAAAACCAGCTTCTCCATATTTTAACTGGCGGTCGCTCATATTTGAACGGCGTTATTGTTGGAAACCAGTTTTCCGCCCTTAAGCCTGATAATATGTTCGGTACGCTTGGCCAATTCAAGATCGTGCGTAACGATGATCAGCGTCGTACCCGCGCCATGGTTAAGGTCGAACAACAATTGTATGACTTTTTCTCCAGTTTCCTCGTCAAGGTTTCCGGTGGGCTCATCGGCAAAAAGTATGGACGGTTTGTTTGAAAAAGCACGGGCCAAGGCGACCCTTTGTTGCTCGCCTCCCGAAAGCTGCGATGGATAATGGTGCATGCGATCTTGCAGACCTACTTTTTCAAGCAACTCTACACCCGTCTTGCCTGCATTTTTTACCCCTTGTAGTTCAAGGGGTACGATAACATTTTCCAATGCCGTTAAAGTGGGAAGCAATTGAAAATTCTGAAAAATAAATCCAACCTCCCTATTGCGCAAAAGTGCACGTTCATCCTCATTAAGATCATTGAGCTTGGTCCCGCAAAGCGCTACCGTACCGGTATCGGGCCGGTCAAGGCCGGCACATAGCCCCAATAATGTTGTTTTGCCACTGCCCGACGGCCCAACAATTGCAAATGTTGCACCCGTCTCGACACTGAACGATATATCATCGAGTACTGTCAAGTTTTTAGAACCGCTCGTGTAGGTTTTCCCAAGATTGTCAACGTTTAATATCTTTGTCATAAAATCGATTTCGTCATTTTGCGCAAAGACCGAAAAATAAGCATTTGATTTCGATTTCTTAATCCACAGGTATGCAGATCTTCTTAAAGTTTCGTTATTTTTTGGTGATTATGGCCCTTGTCTCCTGCAAGGAAAACCAAAAAAAAGAACCAAAAAATGTTCCGGGGTCGACTACTGAAAAGGTTTTGGAACCTCAAACCGAGACTGAAACCAAAACCATTCTTTTTTTCGGGAACAGCCTCACCGCAGGATATGGACTAAGTACCGAAGAAGCTTTTCCGGCACTGGTTCAATTGCGTTTGGATTCTCTTGGACTTGACTATACCGCTATCAATTCGGGACTCAGCGGTGAAACGACCTCGGGAGGATTAAATCGACTGGACTGGGTATTGAACCAAAAGGTAGCTATTTTCATATTGGAACTGGGCGCGAACGATGGTCTGAGGGGTATTCCGCTTGACGAGACCAGACAAAATCTGCAATCCATAATAGATTTGGTACAAGCAAAAAATAGCGATACCGAAATAATTTTGGCGGGCATGCAGATTCCGCCCAATATGGGCCAAGATTATACTACTGAGTTCAGAAAAATCTACCCTGATCTGGCCGAAAAGAACGGGTTGAGGCTCATCCCGTTTATATTGGACGGTGTTGCCGGTATTCCCGAGTTGAATTTACCTGACGGAATACATCCGACCGCTGAAGGTCATAAAATAGTTCGTGATAATGTCTGGGAGGTTCTAAAGGAAGTACTTGGTCTAACTGAAAGTTGATCAAGCCATTTTTACCTTGTTTTTTCTACCATGAAAGAACAAGTGCTTCTTGACGACCGAAAGCCTTCTTCTGTAAATCAAGGAAAGTTCTTGTTTTGATTCTGCATTATCGAACAAAGTAATGTCGGCCTTAAAATTACTTTTCGAAAACGGAGCGGTCTCGACGATTTTCACCTTGTCAAGGGGAAAATTTTGTGCGCGGCCAAGAATTCCAAAAAATAATACTATAAACAAAAGTATAATACTCCGCATGGTTCGAGGGGTTTGGTCTCGTTATAACCCTTCAACCGTTGTTTTGACGTGTTTCAATTCGGTAAAGTGCTTGGTTTTGACGATAAAAAGAATAAAAATCGGTGAATGGCCAAATTTTGTAGTCCTACAAAAAGACTTGTAAGAACCTATAATCGAAAAAATCATACATTTAATCGATGTATTCGGCAATAAAAGGAAGGTTAATCGAATCGATCGATTTAATTGCTTCAAATAACGCGACTAATTCTTAATGATTCCCGTAAGTATTTGTAAATTTTAGCTACTAATCGGCATTGAAAAACAAAATAATCAAAATGAAGCTATTTAAAGTTACGATTCTAGTTTTGGCCACAATGGTTTCGAGTAGTTGCCAATCAAAAGTCAGGGAGCACAAGCAGGTTGAAACTTCGGAACATATTGAAGAAAGCGTTATTCCAGTTTCCCAGGATTTAAAAAATTACGAAACCGCATATTTTGCAAGCGGCTGTTTTTGGTGCGTCGAGGCCATTTTCGAAAGTGTAAGGGGTGTCAAGGAAGTGATTTCGGGATATTCTGGTGGAAGCGAGAAAAACCCGACCTATGAGCAAGTCGGGCGCGGACTCACAACCCATGCTGAAGCCGTAGAGGTCTATTACGACCCCAAGGAAATTTCGTTTACCGAACTGGTCCAAGTATTTTTCGGGTCGCACGATCCTACCAGTTTTAATAGGCAAGGTCCTGATAGGGGGCCACAATACCGATCTATCGCATTTTATAAAAACGAAGATGAAAAGAAGATTATCGAAGACTATATGAAAGCCTTACGTGAGCAAAAAATCTACGACGCCCCTATTGTTACCGAAGTGACAAAATTCGTCAAGTTCTATGACGCCGAAGATTATCATCAAGATTATGAACGAAAACACCCGAACAATTCATATATCAGAAATGTTTCGATACCGCGGTTGAACCGGTTCAAGAAAAATTTTCCCGGATTTCTGAAAGAAGAAGCTCATTGAGTTCTTGACATATTATTCGCGAAGAACGTGAGCGCACATTGCGATGGCTTATTGAAGTCTTTATTTTCGTATCTTTAGGAATCATTCCTTGAAAGTACTTGAAAATGAAAACTTTATACAAATTCGTAGGTATTGCAATAGTATGTCTTTTCGCCTTACAAGCCTTTAAAAGAATACCGCAAGAAAACATCCTGCTACAGAACATTATAAGCAAGCTCTTGATCTATAATACAAATGAAGGGCCGGAGAAAACCTACCTACACACCGACAAGGACTTTTACACCAACGGCGAGACCATTTGGTTCAAGACCTATTTGGTCGATGGCATAACCCACACCAAGAGTGATAAAAGCAAAGTCATCTATGTTGAACTGGTCAACCCTCAAGATAGTATTATTGCAAAACGCAAGCTCTATGTGAATACCCTTGGGGCCTCTGGCGATATTGAGCTGGATAACGACATACCGCAGGGCAACTACTATCTACGTGCGTACACCAAATATATGTTGAACGAAAACGAGCCGGTTATCTTTCAAAAGAAGATTCCAATCGTTGTCCAACGAATTCGAACCAATGTGGTTTTGGATGGTCTTACCGGAACCAATTTAAAAAATAACACGGTGCAAGACGCTCATTTATCAAAATCTTTCGGAAAACCTCATGTTAGATTCTTTCCTGAAGGAGGCCAATTGGTCGAGGGAATCAATACGATACTTGGTATCGAGGTATCCGATACCAAAGGTAATGGCATTGCACTAAAGGGATACATTGAGGATGGTAAAGGCAATAAGGTCAAACCTTTCGAAAGCCAAGAATTTGGTCTCGGAAAGGTCAATTTTAGACCTGAACCTAACACCGATTATTATGCAAGTGTAGTACTAAATGGTGTTGAAGAAAAATTTCCTTTACCAAGAGCCGAAGACATTGGCTATGGCCTTAGCATTAAAAATCGTGGCGATCACTTACTATTGCAGGTCAGCAGTAATACTGAAGAAGGGGTTGCCGGCACTCTGCTCATTGGGCATTTACGGGGCAAACTTATTTTTAATCGCGTAGGCAAAACTGCCGACAAGCAATCCTATGGGGTGAAACTTTTCAATAAGGAACTTTTGGACGGAGTCGCCCAATTTACCCTTTTTGGCCCTAATGGCGAGCCTGTTTGTGAACGTCTGACCTTTGTAGACAATCCATATAACGACGTGAAGCTTTCCTTATCTACAAATGACAATATTTATGGGGCTCGTGAAAAGGTCGATTTGAATATGTTGCTGACCAATTCCAACGGTGTTCCTTTGTCCGGTGAACTTTCCTTAGGCGTAGTGACCAAGAACAGCCAGTTAAACAGTCTAACCTACAATGATGATATCAGAAGTTGGCTGTTACTGGACTCTGATCTCGGAGGTTCGATTCCGGATCCTGATTTTTTCTTTGCCGACAATTCGGAGAAAAGAAAGTACTTATTAGATGCCTTAATGCTCACTCACGGATGGCGACGCTTCGTGTGGGTCGATATGCTCGATAAAAAAACAAATAAAGTATTGGAATACCGACCAGAGAAAGGAATCATGATTTCTGGAAAGACCACCAAATTCAACGAGGAATTCGTTCCGAAGAAAGCCATGGCTTCCATGACACTATTTGGCAAAGGTCTTGTACACGATGAACAGCAGACCAACGACGAGGGCATGTTTAGTTTCGGACCATATATTTTTGCGGATAGCATTTCCGGTATCGTTCAAGCCTTTGATTCGTTGGCAAAAAGAAAGTTTAAACAAAAGCATTATTCCATTTTTTTAGATTCCCCATGGCCCAAAGTCAATGTGAAAAACAATAAGCAAGAAAAACTCGATCGGAGAACCTTGATTTACAATACCGAGTATCTAAAAGAATCGTACCAAAAAAAAGTTGCTGATTTCAAATATGACCCCAGGGTTACTCATCTCAATGAAGTAGTTGTTACAGACAAGAAAAAAACAAGAAGGGCGATTATCAACGAAATTTACGATGCCGAGCAAACTTCCGGTCTTTTTTCTAGACGAGTGTATAGAGATTCCATTCCTGGCAGTGGAGTTCTCAGCGCTATGGACTTATTGGCTAGAATGCCAGGAGTTTGGATAACTGGCACCTTTCCGGATCAAAGAGTGATTCTTCCTGGCGGACCTAAATCTCTAAATGCGGGATCAAACCCATTGGTTCTTATTGATGGTATGCAAACCGATATTAGCCTTCTAAAAACACTTCGAGCTCCTGAAATCAGTTTTATAGATGTTGTTTGGGGATCTGATACTGCCCTTTGGGGTTCTAGAGGGGCTGGAGGTGTTATCGCAATATATACCGAAAGAGGTTATAGTTTCGACAAAGAAGATGTCGCGGTACCGGGTATTGTTAATTTCGAGATACCCGGGTTCTACAAGGTTCGCGAATTCTATACGCCAAATTATGCCGAGCACAAACCAGAATACGAAAAACCCGACTATCGCACTACCCTCTTTTGGCAACCCAACTTGAAAATCGATAAAGATGGTAAGACTTCCATCGATTTCTATACCGGCGACAGTCCCGGGAGTTACCTAGTAAAGGTCGAAGGCATGACCGATGATGGGCGACCCGTAAGTGGTCTTCACTCTATTGAGATACATGAACCAAACTAATACTGGACGTAAGCGATATATCACAAAGCGACCTAAAACAGGTCGCTTTTTATTTGTAGCTTTAGGGGGTATTTTTACATAATTCGTAACTTCTTTGGTTTTTATAGTGGATTTAGGTATTCGACTCCTTTATATTTAGCCAACCATGAAACCCTAAGGATAATTTCATCGAACCGATATTATCCTCGCAAATAGCAATGAGAGATCGATAAATAAAAAATCATGACAACGAGACGCAATTTCATCAAAAAGACCTCGGCAGGTGCGACGGCAATGACCTTGGGAAGTATCATCATGCCGAAATGGGGGTATTCGAACATTCTTGGGGCGAACGACCATATCAACTGTGCGGTGATCGGTGTACGCAGTAGGGCCAAGGCCCATGTCAAGGCCATTAATGCCGACCCCAATGCCAAGATCATCTATAATTGTGACGTTGACGACGTAATTATCGAAGAGCACAATGCTTGGTGCCAAGAAAACATTGGTTATGTGCCCAAGGTGATGAAAGACTTTAGAAAAGTCTTGGAAGACAAGGCCGTCGATGCTGTCTTTATTGCCACTCCCGAACATTGGCACGCCCCAATGGCCATTATGGCATTGCAGGCCGGCAAACATGTATATGTAGAGAAACCGTGTAGCCATAATCCCCATGAAAATGAGCTTTTGGTACAGGCCCAGAACAAATACGGCAAGAAAGTACAGATGGGCAATCAACAGCGTTCGGCTAAAACCTCGATTAACGCCATAAACGACATCCGTAACGGAATAATCGGCGAGGTATACAAAGGTGAGGCCTATTACTCCAACAACCGTGGTTCGATAGGTAAGGGAAATAAAATCGATGCACCGAAAACGTTGGATTGGGAACTGTGGCAGGGTCCGGCCCCAAGAAAAGCGTATCAAGACAACATCCATCCGTACAATTGGCACTGGTTTCGAAATTGGGGTACGGGTGAAATGCACAACAATGGCACCCATGAAGTGGATATCTGCCGTTGGGCACTGGGCGTCGACCTACCCGAAAGTGTCACTTCCTTTGGAGGAAAATATGCCTATGACGATGATTGGGAGTTTGTCGATAACCAACAGGTCACCTTCAAATACCCGAACGATAAATTCATAACTTGGACAGGCCACAGCCGTGGACTGATCCAACCCGAAAGGCCCGGTCGCGGAATCACGATTTACGGAAGCAAAGGTTCGATAATGCTAGATCGTAATTTTTACAAGCTTTTTGACCTTGGGGGCAACCCGATAAAATTCGAATACGAACAATCGGGAAGCGAGACCACGAATACAAGAGGAGAAGGCGGCTTGGATATCAACCATGTCGGCAACTTCTTCGACGCGATCCGAAAAGACGAAAGTCTTCATGCCGATATCAATGATGCCAGTATCTCAACAATGCTTTGTCACCTTGGGAATATGGCACAGGATGCCGGGGAAACGTTGAAAATAGATCAAAAAACGGGAAAAGTGCTGAACAATGAAAAGGCCATGAAAAATTGGAAACGCGAATATGAAAACGGATGGGAACCCAAAGTTTAAATAGCGAATCCTTGATCTACCATAAACCAAACGTTCACGGTCAATGCACCGAAACCATAAATTAGATAATGAAAAGAAGGGATTTTGTAGTTAAAAGCGGCTTGGCAACAACGGCCATAGCTACCTCATCATCGGTATTTGCCGGTATCTTAAATTCAAAAAAAGCGAACGAAACGATCAATATCGGCATTATAGGTACAGGAGACCGTGGTGGCGGATTGCTTCCCTTTATCAACGAAATCGAAAATTTAAATGTGATCGCCTGCTGCGATATCCTTCCCCAACGATTGGAAAAGGGTTTGGGCAAAGCCGAAGGTACCGCCAAAGGGTACAAAGATTATCGAAAGCTGCTCGAGAACCCCGATGTGGATGCCGTACTCATTGCCACACCTTTCAATACGCATTCAAAAATCGCCATAGATGCCTTGGATGCCGGAAAACATGTCTATTGCGAGAAAACTTTGGCCAAAGGGTTTTATGGAATACAGAACCTTGTCGAAAAAGTTAGAACATCGAACAGAACTTTTCAAACCGGGCATCAATACCACAGTTCTCGACTCTACACCCACGTAGTGGATTTAATAAAAGATGGTAAAATTGGCAAGATCACGGCCTTCGAATGCCAGTGGAACCGAAACGGTGATTGGCGCAGGCCAATACCGAGTCCTGAATTGGAGCGCGCCATAAATTGGCGCATGTACCGTGAGTTTTCGGGAGGATTGGTGGCCGAATTATGCTCGCATCAACTGGATTTCGTGAACTGGGTAACCGAAAGCGTGCCAGAAAAAGTTATGGGAATTGGCGGTATCGACTACTGGAAAGACGGGCGAGAGACCTACGACAATGTGCATTTGATCTATAGTTACCCGAACGGGATCAAGGCCAAGTTTACATGCCTGACCAGCAATGCCATGGACGATTACAAAATCAAGGTCATGGGCGACAAAGGCACGATAATCTTAGATTATGTAAAGGCCTGGTTTTATCCCGAGGGAAAGAAAAATAGGGAAATCGGAAATGTGGACGGTGTCTCGGGCGCAACCGTCAAGTGGGAAGAAGGAAAAGGTATACCTATCGAAGTGGCCCATAACGACCCCAGCAAACAGGCGCTTATCGATTTTCGCGACAGTATCGTGAACTGTAAAGAACCCGTTTCAAATGTCATTTCAGGTGCAAGGGCGGCCGTTTGTGTGCAAATGGCCCTAGATGCCATGTATGAAGATAAAATCGTAAACTGGCGATCAGGCCTTGGTCTTTAAACCGATATGCAATAAATTCTTTTTTGGAAGATAGTCGCCACTGAGGATCAGTAACGACTGGGAAGGAACAATGCTGCTTGTTATTCTTTGAGCACTACATCACTGAATTTCGAGTTGATCGTAATCGAACGATCGGTATTTTTGCTCTTATGATATCCCTTTTGAACCAAACTGTTCAAATTTTCGGTTCGCTCCAATTGCAGATTTGCCGGGCAGGTAAACTTCGACGAAATACCATTGACATAGACCGTAAATGAAGAAGAGGGCAGTTCACAATCCATTTCGGCATTCTGCAGTGAAACGTCAAGCGTCTTGAAATCATCTCCGACCTTATTTATACGAAGGGGCCCTAGATCGTTTTTTATGTAGGCACTTTTGATCAGTCTGTCGATTACCACATCTGAAGAAGTAGCACTCAACCTCAGGTTGAGCACTTCCTTCAAATCTACCTTATCGGAATAACTGGTCTGCAACTGCCCGTAATTCCATCTTTGCACACTGACAGGGGAATATGAGGCCGTTATAACTGTGGCGTCCCCATCAATGGTACTGGCCAGCAAAGCGGCATATGACAGTTTAGCATTAAGGTTCCTCGTATTTTCAGCCAACTTTACCTCTCCATGGCGCACGTTCATCTTAATCTTGACGGATTTTGGCAATTTTACCTTAATGGTCTTCTTGACCTTATATTTTCTTTTCTCGGCCCCGTTGGAAAAATAGAACATATTCGGGCTTCCTCTCAAACTGTCCCTATCGATCACAATACCTTTCAATCGCCTTCTGGCAAGTTCTTCTTTTTCCCTACTTTGCTCTAGAAGTGCCCGCTTTCTTTCTTGCATTTCAGCTCTTTTTTGATCCAATTTTTCACGCTTTTCAAGTAGGTCAGCACGGTCTTTCTGTCTTTTTTCCATTAAAAGGGCGCGCTTTTCTTCCTGCTTCGCACGACTTTCGGCCATACATTTGCTCCATTCCTCTAATTTTTTTTCGTAGTCCTTGTCAAAACTTTTTGAAAACTCTTTCTGCCATTCCTCCAAATAGTTCTTGCCATCCTTTTTAAAGGCATCGTAATCAAATTCTGCCATGGGCATGGGCGGCATCGGCGGTACCTCGAACAGGTCGGGGAAATCGGCAATCTCAGGGATAACGGCGAACGCAAAATCCAAAGAATCCATATTGGGAATCACCGGGTATTCAAATTGAAAATCAAAATTGTCAAGAACATCAACTGAATGTCCAAAAAGCCATGAATTCTCAGCTTCGGAGGTAATGGTCACTTTTTTACTGTTACCCAAAATCTCAAGGTTGTCACTTTCAAAATAATCTTTGGCCTCTTCATCGGAAACCCCATCAAGTTCAATAATGGCCTGGATAAAAATCTCATTATTGTTCCACGTTTCGAACTCAATGTCGGCATGGCTCGTATTGATATCCAATACGGCTCCATCGGCGACCTTAAAACGTTCTTCAAAGGTTTTGGTCTGCTTTTGTCCGTAAGCACCTATGCTGATGAGACCTAGGGCAAGCACAAAAGATTTAAACGGTATTTGTGTCATGTTCATTTTTTGATGATTTTAATTCGTTCAGTTTTTCCTTTAACTTATGTAATAATTGCAATCTTAACTGCAGATTCTTGATCAAAGCGTTTATGGTCTGGTCGTTAGGTCCGATTTGGTTCAATTCGGCGTTTAAACGGTTGTATTCTAGGTTCAATTCTGACAAACGGTCCATAAACCCATCGACCATCGCTTTGTTGTCTTCCGAAATTTCGAGCTTCGACAGTTCATAATTGATGTTGGCGACATAGTAGTTTTCTACTTTCTTCAAGTCAGGTGAGAGATCGCCCAACGAAATGCCCTCTTTTTTTTCGGTAGTATCACCCTTATTGACGATAGTAGTCTTCACAGGATCCTCGCCGGGGGGCAATAGTTGATACGCTAACCAACCTGCTGCAAGAAGTACCAATACCGCGGCAGCTATCTTAAAAAGGCCAAAAGACGATTTTTTACGTTTTGGCAGTTCATCTTCAATTCGGGCCAAAAAACGTGCTTCGTGGCCTTCTTTCATAAGAAACTTCTCGTTCCGCTGCTCTTTGAATAGTTTTCTAAGATCCTGTCCCATGTTTTCTTTGTTGTAACATTTCCTTTAACAACCCTTTTCCCCGCAATAATCGCGTTCTACAATTTGATGGCGTCAAATCCAGAACCTGGGATATTTCGTTATGATCATAACCTTCCAGCAAAAACATCATGACCACATATCTATATTTTTCGGGAAGACATTCAATACCATTCTTGATTTCTTCCATCGAGATACCGTCTTCGACGGTCCAGTCATCGTTCACTTCAACATGCATATAGCCTTCATCAAGTGTCACCATTTTGTCTTTCTTCGTTTTTAAGAAGTCGATACTCTTGTTGATGACTATGCGCTTCAACCATGCGCCGAAACTGACATCTCCCTCGAACTGATGTATTTTTTGAAAGGCCTTAATAAATGACTCCTGAAGCACATCTTCTGCATCGTCGGCATTTTTCAAAAATCGCATTGCCACACAGTACATACCATCACAGTACTGTCTGTACAGTTTCATTTGTGCGCGCCGGTCGTTGGCTTTGCACTGCTCTACTACATCAATTTGAAACATTAATACGTTTCGGTGTTGGTTTTGAATACGTTGTTGTCTTAAGGACGATTAAAAAAACACGATGTTGCAAAAATCGAGTATTTTTACCGTGATCAAAGTTCGAAGTTTGAAACAAGTTACCTTAAATACCCCTTTTATTACCTTGATCGTACTCGATTATGGGGCGATAATCCAGAAATTATTGGTCAAGGACAAAGATGGAAATTCGAGGAATGTGGTGGTCGGGTACGACTATCCAAGCCTCTACCCGACCGACAAGGTTTTTCTTGGTGCATGTGTCGGTCGTTTTGCAGGACGTATTTCAAATGCGGCATTTGAGCTTGACCGCCAGACCTATCCCCTATACGGGGAACACGGCGTGCACTTGCATGGTGGAAAAGAAGGTTTTGGAAAAAAATATTGGAAAATCGAGGAAGTAGGACGTGGAAGAGAGCCTTTCGTAAGACTATCTTATTTTAGTAAGCATTTGGAAGAAGGGTATCCTGGAAATCTAAACGTAAATGTCACCTATAGATTATCGAACAATACTCTTCAAATAACGCACGAGGCAACGACAGATCGCACCACGATCGTCAATTTGACGAACCACTCATACTTTAGGTTAGACGATGCCGAATCGGTCAATCACTACGAACTTGAACTAAATTGTACGAAAATGGCGGAGACCTACGAGAATCTGTTGCCGACGGGTAACATTGTTTCCGTAAACGGTACCGAGTACGATTTTATGACACGTAAAAAAATTGCCGGCCAGCCTTTGGACACCCCATACCTTGTTGATGCCCGTTCAGAAAGAGTTGCCAAAGTTTACTCCAAAAAAACAGGTATTTCGATGGAGGTCATTACCGATCAGCCTGCTGTCGTCGTCTACACACCACCTCATTTTCCCGGTATTTGCTTTGAGACCCAAAACCTGCCCGACGCCCCGAACCACAGGAATTTTCCGAGCAGCGTACTGCGGCCCGGAGAAAAATACTTTAACGATTCAAAGTTCGTTTTTGGCATTGAATAAACCGTCGCGAACGACCAAGTTCTTCCTTTGCCAATAAAAAAACGTTCAGTTGAGATAGGTTTTAGTAATTTAGGGTAACACAAATAACAAATCTATGAAGTTTTTAAAATGGTTTTTGATCGTAATCGTAGCCTTGGCCCTACTTTTCTTTACTGTGGGCAAACCCTATCTGCAGGAACAGACAAAAAAACATAGTCCAGAAAAAGTGTCGACCTACACCAAAAATGGAATGGACCTGGCCGTAAAATATAGCAGTCCGTTTAAAAAAGGCCGTGTCATTTTCGGAGAGTTGGTACCCTATAATACCATCTGGCGAACCGGGGCGAACGAACCGACGACCTTTACCACAGAAACCGACATTAAGATCAGCGGCAACGAACTACCCACCGGAACGTATTCAATATGGACCAAGCCCAATGCCGAAAGTTGGGTCGTTATGTTCAACAAAGAGGTTCCCGAATGGGGGGTTACCCTACTCAGCGGAGGCAAGGAAACTACCAGAAATCCCGAACAAGATGTCGTTACGGTAGAAGTACCCGCCGAAAAGTTAGCATCGCCCCAAGAAAGTTTCCTTATCGATTTTGAGGATTCCGACAAAACATACCTTACACTATCTTGGGACGAGACCAAGGTGAAAGTTCCTATTGAAAATTAGCATTGGAGCCAAAAAAGAACACTGACACAAAAAATATTTCAAAGGTTCAGGAGAAACGTAAATCATCTCTCACTGAAGAAACACTCGTCGAAGCAATTCTCACCGGTGACCGAGCGGCTTTGGCAAGGGGAATTACGCTGGTTGAAAGTACCCAGGCCGAACATCATAAAAAAGCCAATTTTTTGCTCGAGCAGTGTCTGGCAAAAAAATCCGATAGTATTCGAATTGGTATTACCGGTGTACCCGGCGTGGGCAAAAGTACCTTCATAGAGGCCTTTGGCAAACACCTTACATCGATAGGAAAAAAAGTGGCCGTTCTGGCCATCGACCCCACAAGCGCCCAAAGCAAAGGGAGCATATTAGGAGACAAGACCCGTATGAACGAACTGGTCAAAGACCCCAACGCCTTTATACGACCTTCCCCCTCCAGTGAATCGTTGGGCGGCGTAGCTCGTAAGACCCGGGAAACAATGATCCTATGCGAAGCTGCCGGATACAATGTCATACTTATTGAAACCGTGGGTGTAGGGCAAAGTGAAACAGCCGTACACAGTATGGTCGATTTTTTTCTGCTCTTGAAACTGGCCGGGGCCGGTGACGAACTTCAAGGCATCAAAAGGGGTATTATCGAAATGGCCGACGCCTTGGTCATCAATAAGGCCGACGGGGCGAATCGAAAAGAGGCGCATAGGGCGCAGACCGAGTTTAAAAAAGCATTGCACCTGTATCCGCCCAAGTCGAACGGGTGGATACCAAAAGTCTTGACTTGTTCGGCCTTGGAAAAAACCGGTATTACCGAGATTTGGAATATGATTCTAGAATTTGTTGCCCTCGCGAAAAAAAAGGGTCATTTCATTTCGAACAGAAAGAAACAGAACCAAAGTTGGTTGTTGCAGACCATCGACGAAAGGTTGAAACAAGTTTTTTATTCAGATCCGAAGAACAAAAAACGCCTTGAAGAGTTGATGAACGACGTCAAGACGAACAAAATTTCCCCTTTTCAGGCCGCTGAAAAGTTATTAAGGGCCAACGAAAAAGAAAAGTCTTAAAACGCTTAACTTTGACCAACGGTAAATTCTTTTGATGAGTCTTATTACACAAAGCTTACTTTCCGTAGTGGTACCCCTCTATAATGAGGAGGACAATGTGGAACTGCTGACCGAAAAAATCCATGAAAGTTTAACGGGATACAATTACCAGATTATCTATATCGATGATTTTTCAAAGGATAATACCCGTCAGGTCGTTAAAACAATGAACGACAAAAAGGTTCATCTGATCGAGCTCAAAAAAAACTATGGTCAAAGTCTTGCCTTAGCGGCCGGTATCGACTATGCCGAGGGCGAGTTTATCATCACCATGGACGGCGACCTGCAAAACGACCCCAGCGATATACCACAGATGTTGAATTATGCCGTAAGCGATGAATACGATGTAGTCACAGGAATACGCCAAAAAAGAAAGGATTCGCTAGTAAAAAAAATCCCGTCAAAAATTGCCAACTTTTTGGTTCGCCGTGTGACCAAACTGGATATAAAGGACAATGGCTGCGCATTGAAAGTCTTTACCAAGGATATTGCCAAAGATCTCAACCTTTATGGCGAGATGCACCGTTTTATAACATTGTTGGCCCATCTAGAAGGCGCACAGATCAAACAAGTGCCCGTAAAACATCACGCCCGCCATGCCGGGGTTTCCAAGTACGGTCTTGAGCGCGTTTTTAAGGTAGTTGCCGACATGATGCTTTTGCTCTTCATACGCAAGTACTTTCAAAGGCCCATACATCTTTTCGGTATTTTTGGGTTCCTTTTGATATTGCTCGGCGTTCTGATAAATGTTTACCTGCTTTTCGTAAAATTTTATTTTGGAGAGGATATCGGCAATCGACCCTTGTTGATATTCGGACTCATGTTCATTCTCGCAGGCATTCAGCTATTTACAATTGGCATTGTCATGGAACTTTTGATACGCACCTATTATGAGTCTCAGAACAAAAGACCGTATCGCATCAAAAAAGTGACCGTTGGTGGCAAATCGTCGTAAAAAGCTCATCAGCATTTTGAAAATCGCCATCAGTGCGATACTCGTCTATTTTATTTTTACAAAGGTCGATTTCGCCGAAGTATGGACCATACTTAAAAGAACGAATCCTTTTTACTTCTTTTTGGCCGCCATTCTTTTCGTTCTGTCAAAGATGATCGCGGCCTTTCGCCTTAACCTTTACTTTCATCGGTTAAAAATATTCCTGACCCAAAAAAGTAATTTGAAGCTTTATCTTTTGGGCATGTTCTACAATCTTTTTCTTCCCGGGGGAATCGGTGGAGATGCTTATAAAGGCTATTTGATCAAAAAGAAATTTGAGGTAAGTACCAAAAAGGTAATATCGGTTTTGCTGTTGGACAGACTCAGCGGATTGCTGCTTCTCTTCGTATACGCCTGCATATTGGCGACAGTTGTAGACAATCAAGATCTTCAGGGGCTCAGGCCTTGGTTCGTTGTGGCCATTCTTTTAAGTATCATATCGTTTTGGCTACTTAACAGAAGGTTTTTCAAGGATATGCTTCCAGTATTTTGGATGTCTTTTTTGCACTCGGCAATCGTGCAATTGGCGCAATTGGCCAGTGCCTATTTTATCTTGAAATCCTTGGGGATCGTATTGGACACTATCGCTTATCTATTCATATTTCTGGTATCTTCCATTGTGTCCGTAATACCTCTAACCATTGGCGGTATAGGTAGCCGCGAAGTTACTTTTTACTACGGGGCGACCTTGTTCGGCTTGGACCAAACGAGTTCAATAAGTATAAGTATGGTCTTTTTCTTTATATCAGCGCTCGTTTCTTTTCTAGGAATTTATTACCATTTCAAGAAAGTTGACTTAGATGTTAAGGCCGGTAACAATGAAACCAAGAATTAATAAATATGCACCAAATGCATCTTGTTAAGCACTTTTTTTCTTTTGGCAGGATCCAAGAATTTGGCTTGAAGACGGGTAATCCTAAATTGCTTTTCGGTGAACTGCCGATCCCAATCGAAGCCTGATTCGTGCAGTTGCTTTAATTCCTCTTCGTTGGCATAAACCCAAACATCTTGTTTATCCTTTAATTCTTCCAAAGAAAGAATCCGTACCGGTCGTTTATTATAGAAATCGAGTGCCCAAGTATATCTTTCCGATACTTTATAAATGCCATCCACCGGAATATCGTTCTCGGCAATAGTGTTCGCCATGGTAGAGCCGGCCTGGTACTTCAACAAATTAGGATAAAAATGGAGGTTTAAAACTGCATTCAACAGTAACGAACTACAAACCGCTACCGTTATTATTCGAAAATAGTATGCCTCACGGATCAGACAATAATAAATGATAATGGCACCCGCAGCCAACACTGCAAGGTAGACCAAAGGGCCGTTAAACGGAAAGACATAAAAACAGATCAATGTCGAGGCAACAAAGACCACAGCAAGTATAAAATACTGAATGCCCAAAAAAATCTTCAACTGTTTTATTGAGCCGTTATTACCTAGACGGTAGATGAATGAAGCCGTAAGCACGGCAAACAAAGGAATTACAATATTCAAATAATGTGGCAGCTTAAACTGGGCAAAACTGATGATCGTAAAAATCAGGGTGATTCCGCCAACGGTCAACAACTCTTTATCAAGGGACTTTCGAAATTTTTCGTTTACAAAGACCTTGATCTTTGTAAAATAGGCCAAAACTCCCAGGACCGTCCATGGTAAAAAGACCCAAAGAAACGTATGGAAAAAGAAAAAATAATCGCTACTGTTCTTACCAATTCCCTCACCACTCATACGCTCAAAACTCTGCTCCCAAAAAATGAAGAAAATACCGCTTCTGTTTCCCCTTCCCCTTATGATTTTTTCGGGATGCAAATCGAACTGATGATAATAGGCAAAGAGCATCGGGGCTATGGTAATCGCAAAGATTATTAATGCGGCCAACACTTTCCAATTAAAAAGGACATTAAAATTTCTACTATATGCCAAATGACAGATCAAGGGAAGGCCGATTACCACCAATGCTATCTGGCCTTTGGTGGAAAAAGCGATTCCGGCGGCGAAAGCCCCAAAAAGAACATTTTTTAAACGCTGTGTTTTTATATAGGCCGCCAATTGCCAAATGGCCAAAATAGTGAAGCCCGTAAGAACGGCATCGGTACGAACATCGATTGCGGAAAGTACAATGGTCTGGGCGGTCAAGAAGATCAACGACGCCAACTTACCTACATCTTTGTTATAAAGTAATTTTCCCAGCCCAAAGCAGCTATAGGCACCCAACAGGGTTGCCAAAATTCCAGGGATTCGATAAGCCCAGTCGTGAATGCCGAAAATCTTAAAAGACAGTGCCGCGAGCCAATAGTGCATATGAGGTTTGTCCAAATACTCTTCAGTACCTTTAAAAAGGCTCAAGAAGTCATTCTCCTGGACCATGCGCATGGCCATCACCGCAAATTGCGCAGAATCGTTCTCGAACAGCGTCACGAACATTCCGGCACTGTAAACCAGAAAGGTCAAGAACAATAAAAACCAATACCTACGGTTAGAAATCATTGGGGAAATTTCTGTTGCGCAAATATATACAACTTTGAGGCAATCCAACTTAGAAAGAGTCCGAGAAGCCCCCCAGTAAGGACATCAAGCGGAAAATGCACCCCGATGTAAATGCGGCTATAGGCCATCAAAAAAGCCCAAGCCATCAATAAAAACCCTATGTAGCGCAACTTGCGCCTCAAGACCGCCGTGAAGAAAAAAGCAATGGCAAAAGAATTGGCGGCATGAGCCGAAAAATAGCCGAACTTACCCCCACAGGTATCCTTCACCAATCGCATCAACAAGTTCACTTCGGGATCGTAACAAGGTCGAAGGCGCTGTACCCCATACTTGAAAAAATCGGCCAGGCCGTTTACGGCCACCACTAAAACGATTGCACTCAAAATGACCCAAAGCGTTTTTTTTGCCCCAAAATAGCGATGGGTCAAAAGAATCAACAAAATGTAAATCGGGATCGAGCTGAACTTGTTGGTGACGAACATCCAAAAACCGTCCCAAGAAGGGTTTCCCAAATTATTGAGAAAGAGAAACAGTTCTTTATCGTAACGGATGAGTTCTTCCCACATAGCGGTCAATCTTCATATCGTGCCACCTCCCTGTCATAAAAATCGGTCGCGGCTTGAATCAGATTGGCGGTCTCGCCTTCAAGATCGTCCTCATCTTCCTTGGAAAAATCCTCGAACCATGTTACCTCATCATTTTCCAAATTGATGATAAAACGCGGATATTCGGTATGGACGATGAATATGGCCTCGGGAAAATCGGTATTGTCCCCCAGAATGAATTTAGGTAACTCCATCGGTAATCAGTTTTTTGGTCAAATAATTGAATCGAATATACAACATAATCGCCGAGGCCGTCAAACCCGATAATAAGCCAATCCAAATACCCATGCTTTTAAGTTCGGTCTCTAGGCCTAAATAATAGGAGATGGGGAAACCGATCAACCAATACGCGATAAATGTTATAAAGGTAGGAACCTTTACATCTTGTAGACCCCGCAGGGCGCCCAAAACAACAACTTGAATACCGTCTGAAATCTGAAAAAATGCAGCTATCAAAAGTAATTGGGCCGTAAGGCCGATCACCTCGGTATTGTCGGCCAGGTTGATGGCATTGTCGAGGTCGAGATACAGGGACGGAAACCAATATCTACCCAAAAGAAACCAGACCGCAAATACGATTTCGATCAAGACGGTCAGTAAAAATATCGAATGTGCAATGCGACGTAAAGCCTTATAATTTTTCAAACCCTTTTGGTTGCCGACCCGGATCATTGCGGTCACACCCAGCCCCATACCGAACATAAACGTCATACTCGCCAAGTTCAGGGAAATCTGGTTGGCCGCCTGCGGATTCTTTCCCAAAATTCCGCTGAGCCAGATGGCCGCCGTGAATATGGCAACCTCAAAGAACATCTGCAATGCCGAAGGAAAGCCCAAATTTATGATCTTTCGCATCACTTTCTTTTCGATTTTCTTAAGGTCGAAACCGGTAACATAGTCATGGAACTTTCTTTTATTCTTCAGTATGAGCCAAATGTAAGCGACCATCATGCACCTCGCCACCAATGTGCCGATCGCGGCCCCTACGATTCCCAATTTTGGAAATCCGAAAGACCCGAAAATCAATAAATAGTTCAGGGTGATGTTCACAACGTTTGCAATAATGGTCGCGTACATCGGGTATTTTGTTTGTGAAAGTCCTTCAGAAAATTGCTTGAAGGCCTGAAATATGATCAATGGCACCAGCGAAATAGCGACCAGATCAAGATAGGGCATTGCCAATTCGACGACCTCTTGCGGCTGGTCCATTAAATACATCAACGGTTTGCAAAACAATATCGCCATCAACAATAACAAGCCTAAAATAGTGCATAATACAAGGCCGTGCTTCAAGGCACTTTTTGCGTTGGCCTTGTTACCGGCACCATCGGCCTCGGCAACCAATGGTGTAATCGCTGTCGAAAATCCGATTCCCAATGACATGGCAATAAAAACAAAACTGTTGCCAAGGGATACCGCGGCCAGTTCTGCCGTACCCAATTGCCCCACCATGATATTGTCGGCCAGCTGTACAATCGTGTGGCCCAACAATCCCATGATTACGGGAAGGGACAGCTTCAAGTTATAGCGGAATTCTTTGGTATAATTTTTCAACAAGGTCGCCTGTCTTTAAATGAAAATATCGATCTATTGTTTTGAGCTTGATTCTTGAATTTGAGCTTTTTTGGCCTCCTCCCAAAATACATCCATTTCGGCAAGGGTCATTTCTTTTAACGATTTTCCGATCTCCTTCGCCTTGCTCTCCAAATACTGAAAGCGCCTTATGAATTTTTTATTGGTACGTTCCAAGGCATTCTCGGGATCAACGTTCAAAAACCTTGCATAATTTATCATTGAGAACAGTACATCGCCGAACTCCGATTCCATTTTTTGAGCATTGCCTGAATTGACCTCGTTTTGAAGCTCGGCCAATTCTTCCTGTACTTTTTCAAAAACTTGTTCGGGTTTTTCCCAGTCAAACCCAACGCCCGCAACTTTGTCTTGAATACGGTTGGCCTTTACCAAGGCCGGCAACCCGACCGGAACCCCCTCGAGTACACTTTTCTTACCCTCCCTTAATTTTATGTTTTCCCAATTCTGTTTTACATCCTCTTCATTTTCAACGGTTACGTCGCCGTAGATATGCGGATGTCGATTGATCAATTTTTCACAGATATCGGTGCAGACATCCGCAATATCAAAATCATTGGTCTCGGATCCGATCTTGGCGTAAAAGACAATATGCAACAGCAAATCGCCCAATTCTTTTTTGACTTCCTCAAGGTTATTTTCCAAAATGGCATCGCCAAGTTCGTACGTTTCTTCGATCGTCAAGTGCCTCAGTGTCTGCATGGTCTGCTTTTTATCCCATGGGCACTGCTCGCGCAGCTCATCCATCACGGTCAACAGACGGTCAAAGGCCCTCAATTTTTCTTCCCTAGTGCTCATTACATGAATTTGGGCAAAAGTACAAATCTAGCATCGTAGACCGCATTGCATTATTTAGTATTTTAGGAGGAATAAAAATCAGATGACCGATACCATTAAAATCTGCTTGTCTTTTTCCCGCTTTATCGCTACTATACCACTGTTTACGATTATTGCTGCGGTGGCACAGCCGTGGATAGCTTTCTTGAACACATTGCTATTTCTACTTTTAAAAGAGACACGGTCTACCAGCCCCAAAAACACATCGAATCCCCAAATTGATCCCCTAATAATAAACCTAATGTAATTGCAAGCTATCGTCAAAGATAATTCTATAAAAAACGAACCGACAAAACCAATATAAACGATGCATAAACTTTACTTTTTGTCACTATTATTCATACTTACCACTGTTAATGCCGAAGCTCAGGATATATCCGATAAGGCAAATGCCTTTTTGAATTCGCTCAGTAATGATTTAAGGGAACAGGCACATTTTAAACTTGATGATGCCGAACGTTTTAATATGAACTATGTGCCCATGCCCCGAAAAGGACCCACTTTTTATCAATTCAACGAAGCTCAAAAAACCGCGGCCTTGAATTTACTGAAAGCCTCTTTGAGCGAAGAAGGTTTCGAAAAATCGTCGGAAATCATGGCTCTTGAAAAAGTGCTCCGTATCATCGAAAACAACGATGACGACAAAATGCCAAGCGGAAGACCTCGAAGAGATCCTTTGAACTACCACCTCACCATTTTCGGTGACCCGGCACCCGACCAACCATGGGGATGGCGCTTCGAAGGACACCATCTTTCCTTGAATTTCACATCGGCCGATAGCAGGATCGTATCTTCCACACCTACTTTTTTCGGAACCAACCCGGGAATTGTAAGAAGTACCGAGTTCAAGGGAAAAGAGGTCTTAAAAGAGGAATCCTATTTGGGTTTTGCGCTGATCAATTCGATGGACGACGAACAATTAAAAATTGCCCAAATTGCCGATCAGGCCCCTCGCGATGTGATTACCTTGACCAAAAGAAAAGTTAGCCATATCGAACCCTATGGAATCTCATACAAGGAGATGAACGAAGATCAGCAGGAGCTCTTGACCCAATTGGTACAAGTCTATATCGATAACTATCAAAAAGATTTCGCTGCAGATTTTGCCGACCGAATCGTAAAGGCTGGTTATGAAAACCTACATTTTGCATGGGCCGGAAGCCTTAGTTACGGGTTTGGGCACTACTATCGTATTCAAGGGCCAATGCTCCTCATTGAATTCGATAACACACAGAACGATGCCAATCATGTGCACACCGTGGTAAGAGACCTTGAAAATGATTACGGTGAAGATATGTTGAAAGCGCATTATGAAGAACATCACAAATAAAGAAAAATGATAAACCGAAGAGACTTTTTAATCCGGTCAACGGCTTTTGCGGTCGGCTCCACCCTTTTACCTTCAAATGTTTTTGGCAACACGGCCGGTAGCCGATATGGTGTGCAACTCTACTCCTTTCGTGAGGCCATGGCCAATGATGCCCTCGGTACCTTGAAACAGATCGCCTCCATTGGTATCAAGGAAATTGAATCCGCTCGAAGTAAGGATGGCCACTATTATGGACTCTCTCCCCGAGATATGAAAAAGGCCTGCGACGACCTGGGTATGAAACTGGTGAGCGGCCATGTACTTCTTGACGAAAATTTTGAGAAAACCATGGAAGAAGCGGTTGCTTCAGGCCAAGAATACCTAATCTGCTCTTCGATGCCAACAAATGGACAAAACATCGATAATTATAAAAAGGTGGCCGAAGCGTTCAACAAGGCGGGCGAGGCGTGTGAAAAATTGGGAATCCATTTTGGGTACCACAACCATGAATACGAATTTGAATCGGATCAGGGACAGGTACTCTATGATGTCTTAATGGACAATACGGAACCGGACTTGGTACATATGGAATTGGATCTAGGTTGGGTCATCGTTGGCGGAAAAGACCCCTTGGATTATTTCAAGAAGTACCCCGGACGTTTCCCGCTTTGGCATTTAAAGGATATGGACATGACCAAAAAGGAAAGTACCGAATTCGGAAAAGGCGGATTGGATATCCCTACAATGATGCAAAATCAGCATGCCTCTGGTGTCAAGCATATTTTTATCGAACAGGAAGAATACGCCAGTACACCACTGGAAAGCATGAAACACAACATGGTATTCTTAAAAAATCTGTAAATGGGCCTTCAAAGAGCGTTGATCATCATTGGAATGCTAATCGTATTTTCTTCCTGTAACGAAGAAAAAACACAATATGACATCCTTATCAAAAACGGCCGTATTCTAGATGGGTCGGGCGGTGAACCTTATACAGGTGACATCGCCATAAACGCCGATACCATCGCGGCTATCGGAAAACTCGAAAATGCCTTAGGCAAACAGGAAATCGATGCCTCAGGACTGGCCGTGGCCCCCGGTTTTATCAATATGCTGAGTTGGGCCAATGTTTCGCTCTTGGAAGACGGTCGTTCGCAAGGCGATATTCGGCAGGGCGTTACTTTAGAGGTTATGGGCGAAGGCTCTTCCATGGGGCCGTTGAGCGATTCGATGAAAAAAGAAATGAAAGAGGGCCAAGGCGACATCACGTATGACATTCCATGGACGACTCTCGGGGAATACCTGACGCATCTCGAGACCAAAGGGATTTCGACCAACGTGGCTTCGTTCGTCGGCAACGCGACCTTGCGGGAACATGTTATCGGTATCGAGAAAAGACTTCCGACCGAAGAGGAAATGCAGACGATGAAAAATCTTCTTCGTCAGGGTATGGAAGAAGGCGCAATGGGACTTTCAACCTCCTTGATCTATGTTCCCAGTGGGCATGCCCAAACCGATGAGATCATAGAATTGGCCAAAGTGGTCGCCGAATACGGCGGTATGTACATTTCGCACATACGCGATGAAGAAGGAGGCCTTTTGGAGGCGGTTGATGAATTGATCACCATTTCGGAAGAAGCGAAACTTCCTGCCGAGATCTATCATTTCAAAGCTTCCGGAAATGCCAATTGGCATTTGCTGGACAGTGCCATCCAAAAGGTCGATAATGCGCGGCAAAAAGGCCTCGATATTACTACCGACATGTATATGTACAATGCCAGTTCAACAGGGTTGAACGTGGTTTTGCCCGCTTGGGCCAAGGAAGGTGGCCATGCCGCTACCATGGGGTTAATCGAAAATCCGGCAAAACGAAAGAAAATGATGGATGAAATCGATTTTCATGTACCGCCCGAAAAAATTCTTTTGGTCGGCTTTCGAAATAAAGCGCTTAGGCATCTGATCGGAAAAACCTTGGCCGATGTCGCTAAAGAAAGGGGCAAGACCGCCAACGAAACGCTGGTCGACCTGATCTATGAGGACGATAGTAGAATTCAGGTCGTCTATTTTTCAATGTCAGAAGACAACATCAAAAAGAAATTGAAACTGCCCTATATGAGCATTTGCTCCGACGCAGGTTCGTATACGAACGAAGGTGTATTTTTAGAACAAAGTACCCATCCAAGGGCCTACGGCTCGTTTGCCAGACTTTTGGGGCATTTTGTTAGGGAAGAAAAAGTCATTCCCTTAGAAGAGGCCATATACAAATTGACCACGCTGCCCGCTACAAATTTGAAACTAAAAAAATGGGGCGCATTGAAAGAAGGATATTTTGCCGACGTGGTCGTTTTTGACCCCAATACCATAAAGGACAACGCGACTTTCGAAAAACCCCACCAATATGCCACGGGAATGCAACATGTTTTCGTAAACGGAGGTCACGTATTAAAGGATGGTGAACATACCGGAGCCCATTCGGGCCGGTTCATAAAAGGTCCGGGTTGGGGCGAAAGATAAATTAGATTAGAGTTGTCATTTCGAACGAAGAGAGGAATCCCATATTGCGCGAACAAGTAGATTCCTCGTTCCTCGGATTGACAATTTAAAAACTTTCTGTACCTTGATTCCTTATACAATACCATGATGAAAAATTACCTTTTTATATTTGCTGTTCTTGCCGTTGTAACAACCTCCTGCAAAGCCCAAAATATAATTGCCGAAGGGGCCGAATTGACACTGGTCTCAGATCAATATGAGTTTACCGAGGGGCCGGCCGTGGCTAAAAACGGGGACGTCTATTTTACGGACCAACCGAACGATCGCATCATAAAATGGAATGCTTCCGACAATTCCGTTTCGGATTGGATGAAACCCAGCGGCCGTTCAAACGGACTTTATTTCGACAATGATGGAAATCTATTGTCCTGCGCCGATGAAAAAAACGAATTGTGGTCCATCGACCCTGAAAAGAACGTAACGGTATTGGTCGATAATTATGAAGATAAATTGCTCGGAGGACCCAACGACCTTTGGATCCATCCGAATGGTGGTATATATTTCACAGATCCTTTATACGATCGCCCGTGGTGGAAACCTACCGAGAACAGAATTCAAGAACGCCGGGTTTATTACATGCCCGCAGATAAAAGTAGGATAACGATCGTGGCAAAAGACTTTGTCATGCCCAATGGAATAATTGGATCCAGCGATGGCAAAACTTTATATGTTGCGGATATCGGTGACAAAAAGACCTATGTCTATTCGATAAATGAAGATGGCAGCCTTTCCGAGAGAAAGGTTTTTTGCGAACTCGGATCCGACGGGATGACCTTGGACAATCAAGGTAATGTTTATTTAACGGGCAATGGGGTTACCGTTTTCGACAAAACGGGAAAACAGATCAGACATATTGAAGTACCTGAAAAATGGACGGCGAACGTAACTTTTGGCGGGCCTGACCAGAACATTTTATTTATCACCGCTATGGATTCAGTCTATACTTTGAAAATGGTCGTTAACGGCGTTCGGTACAAAAATTGATCCGGTATGCTAAAAACCATCCGACTAACCGACCGTCCAAAATCTGTTGAACGATCAAAAGAAAGCAACCCATTGAATATACGCCGTATCTTATAAATAAGGACATATTTACATATTTATAAATCACTTTCTAAAACAAACCGACCATGGAATGGAAAAACCTATTTGAAGAAAAAGAATCACAGGAAACGATTGGCCGTATCAATAAATTGACCGCCGAGACCCAGCCGCTTTGGGGCAAGATGAACGTTTCCCAAATGTTGGCCCATTGTAATGTGGCCTATGAACTGGTCTATACCGACAAACACCCAAAACCGAAAGGCTTTAAAAAATTCATGATCAAACTTTTCGCGAAAAACATCGTGGTGGGACCAAAACCATACAAAAAAAACAGTCCGACCTCGCCAATATTCGTAATTAGCGATGAACGTGATTTTCAAAAGGAAAAAGGCAGATTGATCGAACATTTGCAGAAAACGCAGCAATTGGGTGCCGGGCATTTTGAGGGCAAGGAATCGCATGCCTTTGGCAAACTCACTTCAAGGGAGTGGAACACGCTCTTCTCGAAACATCTGGATCATCATCTGCAACAATTCGGGGTCTAAGTATTATTTGACCAAATCGAACATGCGGGTGTATTTGACGATGATGCTGTTGTTGAGCGGGCCGGCCTCCCATGTATTGTAGTTCCAAACCAGAAATAGCCCTGTATTGGCCTGTTGCAACCATCCGAAACGTACATTGGTCGCCCACAACTTATCGGTAGTGTTATGTTGTACAAGACCCTGAATATAGATATTGGGTTTAAAAGCATAGGACAATTGACTTCGTAGGATGTTCGCCGTGAAATTGCCGACAGGAAGCCTAAAATTATTGTATTGCAGGCCCAATTCGGCGTTGAACTTGTCTCCCAACCTCAACCTACCGGTAACGCTCTCTACATATTTAGTACCCCCGAACGAACCCCCGATCACCGAGCGCAGGTTGATCGATAACGGTTTGCTCATATTCGTGAAGAACACAATCTGCGATTCAATGTGGTCATAAGTGCCAGGTTGTACCAGTACCCCCTGCCCCCTGGAAATATCGAAGGCATCCACCACCCCCTCTTTAGTCACATTAATACCGGTATGAAGTTCGGTACCGCTTTTCCACTCAAAATGATTGTCTATATGTAGAAAACTGGTTTCTAGGAAATTATTAAAATTCCAATATCCGCGATATGAAATATGGGGGCGGTATTCCAATATTTTGGCATCTTCTTTTTTGGGTCTTAAATGGTACAATATCAGACCTTCGGGTTTTCGAAACGAGGAACGCAATAGAAATCCTACTTCGGGGTTGAACCCCTGCCCTACTTCGGTGTAGGCTGCCCGAAGCTCCCAATTGTTCCAATTATAATCCCCCTGAAGTTTATAGGAATGTGCATTTATGGTATCGTTGGGATCTTTGGTCTTGGCAAAAAATCCTGATAAACGGGCTTTCTTTCCCAAGCCAAGCTTTCCATCCAAGGCTATGGTGCGATTATAATTGTCATCTGACTGAAGGCCCTGTCGATTTATGAAGACAGCCCCCAGGGCAGACCTTCCCTTGAATTCATGATTGACGCGGGCTACCGTAAAATTGTTCTCTTCAATACCTTTTTCCTGAACATCCTCTGTCCACATGCTCAAGAGACCGACATTGGTACGGTTCAACTTACCGGATAGACGTGCGCCCCCGATTATCGGAACAACGCTTCCATTGTCCCCGATGCCGATCCTTCTGCTAAAGAACAAATCGACCTCTCCGGGGCTCCCTACACTAAAAAGTCCGGCATTCTCTAAAAAGAAGGGTCTTTTTTCAGGAAAGAATAAATTGAAGCGGTCCAAGTTAATTTGTTGATCGTCTACCTCGACCTGTGCAAAATCGGTGTTGTAGGTAAGATCGAGGGTCAGACTTGGTGTTACACTGAACTTCACGTCACCGCCCACCTCTGACGTAAATTTGTTCTTTGAGTCGACAATGGTATAATCATTGTCCATTCTACCCAACACATAAGGTATCACTTTCAAGTTGCCAGGGCTTGGCAAATCGAGGCCGGTCAGGGTTCCCGCCAGCGACAGGCGCTTTAAATCCAGTCCCAATGGCAATGGTGACCAATAAACGATTTCATTACTTTTTCTAATGTTACGCCTAAAGTTGATGCCCCAATCTTTACCCGCTTGAAAGCGCAAGGTTCTGACCGGAATCGCAAACTCGGCACTCCAACCGAAATCGCCAACTTGGGTTCGCACTTCAAAAGAGGCATCCCAATTAAGATTAAAGCCGCCGATTGTTCCGCCTTGTTGTCTATTGGCATTGAAATTACCTTGTCCCTCGTTATCGACCTGTCCATCATATTCTACGCCCAAAGAATTCGTGCCGAAAATAAATCCGTTCTGACCATCCTTATACGTATCCAAGATAAAGAGAAAAGCATCGGTATTATCAAGGTCGGCATCACGGCGGGCATCCGAGACCACAAGGTCATCAGGTCTTGAATCATAACACACGACTGAGAGATAGAACGTTTCTTTCGTATATGCAATACGTATTTCGGTCTTTTCACTCGCCGGTTTGCCAAAATTTGGCTGAACCTGTATCAGATTACCGAAGGGTTCTATTGCTTGCCATAAGGCGTCGTTGATAACTTCTCCGTCAATTATTGGGGCAGTTTCCAAAGCGACGGCACTCGCAACAGGTCGATCAGTATTGCCTGAAACCGAAGGGTTCTGCGCAAATGTTGGTAGGGATAAGATAAAAACACCTATGAATATTCCTATTTTCGAAGAATGCCACATGAGAATCGGTCGGTTTCGGTTGAATGGATATGAAGAACTAAATGTAACATAATTTTTGAAATCACGGCCAAAGAAAAAAGCGACCGTTCGGGTCGCTTTTAATCAGTATTGCAATGCTTCTTTCTAGCTCAATTCTTGTTGAACCAAATAGTAGAAAGCCGGTCTACTCTTCATCCGGATGCTTGACATTTTACCGGCAACGGCATTGATAGCACCCATAGCTTTGTCTTTATCGGTTATCCCTAATTTCTTTTCAACGAAATTTCTTCTTACCGTTTCCAACTCAGACTCGTCGGTCCCAGATACCAAGGTGGCATCCTTGTTGTCTACCATTGATTTTAGGCTGTTCACATAACCGTCTAATTTGTCGTGATCGATATTCGATACACCACATTCGTTCAGTTGGCTTACCGCCGTCGATTTTAATGCTGCTAATTTGTCCGCTAAGTCACTCATTTTTAATACATTTTTGATGTTTAAACTCTTCTTTTGGAACTGAAAGTTAAAAATTTCTTTAGTAAAAAAGGATACCCGGGCTAAAAATATTCACATTTCCTGAATTAATAAAAAAAGCTATCTTGTGGGGTCAAGTGCTCCCTTTAGATATCTTAATTAATCTTAAAAGTGAAAAAATGACTAAAAAAGACTTTTGGCTACCCCTCTATGTTATCCTTTTTTTAGGCTATGGTGGTCTGAACGCTCAGAACCTTGTCAAATCGAACTCACGGCAAACAAGTGTATCTACCACAAGATTGGACAAGTACGAGGCCTTTTTGAAAAAGGAAATTGCTGATGGAAAGATCCCCGGTGCCGTTTCCTATATCATGAAAGACGGACAAATGGTACATCAAGCTGCCTATGGTTATTCGAACCTAGAGGATAAGGCGGCGATGCAGGAAAATCAAATCCTTCATATCATGTCGATGACAAAGCCTATCGTGAGCGTTGCTTTCATGATGCTTTATGAGGAAGGACACTTTTTTCTTTCAGACCCCGTTTCGAAATACTTGCCACAGTTTAAGGATCTAAAAGTCGCCAAAGATGTAAATGCAGGCCTTGAAGGAGAAACCGTACCGGCCAATAAAGAAATAACGATTCACCATGTTTTGACGCACACCGCAGGATTTTCGCATGGACTAGGAGGTACCGCCCTTGACAATGCCTTTGCGCAAGAATTGTATTTCAAGCCCCAAAAAGACATTGAGAGCAGGGTCAATACTATGGTGGCACTTCCTTTGGTCAGTCATCCAGGCGAGCAATGGTATTATAGCGCTTCACCCGATGTACTTGCATTGCTCATTGAGCACTTTTCAGGAATGAACGTTGCCGATTTTCTGCAACAACGCATTTTCGACCCTTTGGAAATGAAGGACACTGGCTACAACGTCGCCAAGGACAATCAAAGAAGATGGGGGCCGGTCCACAACTATAACAAAGAAGGTAAAATGGTCAGGTCGAAAGAACAACTGCCGATAGAGGGCAACACTGTTTTCGGCGGTACCCATGGTCTTTTTTCAACAGCTCCCGATTATATGAACTTTTGCCAAATGTTGCTAAATAAAGGAAAGTGGAACGGTAAGCAGTTATTGAGCCCGAAGACAATCGAAATTATGACGATGAATCAAATCGGTAATCTATCGCAAGGGCCGGGACAAGGTTTCGGACTTGGTTTTGGCGTGACTACAGATGTGGCGGCGAGCAAGAGTTTAGGGTCTGTGGGGAAATTCTATTGGAACGGGGCATACTCGACCTACTTTTTCATCGACCCTACAGAAAACCTTATAGCCATTCTTATGACCCAAGTTCAACCTTATAGCGGATATTACGGGTCGGTATTTCAACAACTTGTCTACCAATCGCTCGTGGACTAAACTATTGACAATTTTTCCTATATTCAGACCCAACTATTCAACGATATTTTATGAATGCTTATCTTTTTGAGTTTATCGGAACGGCCATGCTCATTCTACTTGGCAACGGCGTTGTAGCTAATGTATTACTTAAGGAAACGAAAGGATCCGATGATGGTTGGGTAGGTATTACCCTGGCGTGGGGCATTGCCGTTTTTACAGGTGTTTTTATCGCCGCTGATGTAAGTGGCGCACATTTGAATCCGGCCGTAACTTTGGGACTTGCGGCTGCGGGCAAGTTTTCATATAATTTGGTAGCCGGATACATGCTTGCGCAAATATTGGGAGCCATGGCCGGAACGACCCTGGTATGGCTGGCCTATAAAAAACAATACGATGCGACAACCGATAAGGCCGCGTTGCTCGCCACTTTTGCCACAGGTCCGGCAATACGTAGCCCATTTTGGAATTTTATTACCGAGATGATCGGAACTTTTGCCTTGGTCTTCGGTGTTATGTACATCGCGGGCGGAACCCTTGGCGACCAACCTGTTAAACTAGGCTCCCTAGATGCGTTGCCCGTTGCACTTTTGGTAATCGGTATCGGTCTAAGTCTCGGCGGACCCACGGGATATGCCATCAATCCGGCACGTGATCTGGGGCCACGCATAATGCACGCACTGTTGCCCCTAAAGGGAAAGGGCGGTAGTGATTGGGGCTATGCACTCATACCTATTCTTGGCCCGTTTGTTGGAGGACTTTTGGCCGCTTTCGCATTTCTTGCCATCGGGTATTGAACCTAATTTTTTTTAGTTTTTAAGTTGATCACCGGTATTTAATGTTCACCCATATGGTCATCGCCCACCTACGTCGAATTTAATTTGAACCATTGTTCGATTAAAGTTAAATTCACGGTTTCAAATTCGCAAAGAATGAAATTTGTTTGCTTTTTGTTTTTAATGATAGGGTTTCTGGCCCTATCGCAAAGCCCTGAACGCTTCGATAACGAAGTCGAAGCCATTCAAAAAAAATATGATTCATTATGGGATGCCTCAAATGAGACCATTGTTTTTACAGGAAGCTCAAGTATTCGCATCTGGAAAAATCTAGAACAGCACTTTCCAGGGCGTCAAATCGTAAATTCAGGCTTTGGAGGTTCTCAAGCATCCGATCTACTTGCCCATCTCGACAAACTTGTGCTGCGATTTAATCCCGAAAAAGTATTTATTTATGAGGGAGACAATGACATTTCGGCCAAAAAGAGACCCGGTCAAATTATCAAGACGACGAATACTATCATTAATCGTATTAAAGAACAAAACAAGAACGTTAAAATCGTTCTGATAACCGCCAAGCCGAGTATCTCTCGTTGGGGCCTAAGACGTAAATACAGGCGTCTCAATCGAAAGTTCAAAAAGCTCTCGAAAAAAGACCCTAATATCGACTATGCCGATGTATGGAAGCCTATGTTAAATGGAAGAAAGGTGAAACAAGATATTTTCATTGAAGACGGGCTGCACATGAACGATAAAGGCTATAAGCTCTGGTACGATGTAATCAAAAACCATATGGACTGATATCTTCAGGTATATGCCAATCAAATAATTCAACAATTGTATAATAAAATGAAATCACTGCTCTACAAAACACTCCTGACCCTTGTACTATTGACAACTATTGTTGCCTGTACCGCCGAAAAGAAAAAAAGGGCGTTGAACCTTCCAACAACAGATTTGGCCAAGGAGAACTTGGTACCCATGCCCATGAAGATAATCGCGACCGGCAATGGATTCGCCCTAGATCAGTTTACGGCCATCTATACTTCGCCAAACAACGGAGAATATGAGGAAGTCGGTAAATTTTTGGCCGAGAAGATCAAGACGAAAACCGATCTTGACGTACAGGTCAACGTTGAAGAAATTCCAAACAGGGAAGGCGTGATCTATATCAATCAATCAAACAGCTTGGAACTCGGTGCACAGGAGGCCTATCAACTTTATATCACGCCCGATTCGGTCATCTTGAACTCGAATAGCGCTTCAGGTGCCTTTCGCGGCGTACAAACCTTGAGACAACTGATCCCTGAAATGAGCAACGACACTTTGGCCGACTATCCGATATGGACGATTCCCACGGGCAAAATAACGGACAATCCGGTTTTTGAATATCGTGGTAGCATGCTCGATGTCGCCCGACATTTCTTCAGCGTCGCCGACGTCAAAAAATACATCGACATACTCGCCTACTATAAATACAATGGGTTGCATTTACATTTGTCCGATGATCAAGGTTGGCGCATCGAAATCAAGTCCTGGCCCAAATTGACCGAAATTGGCGGTAGCACAGAAGTAGGCGGTGAATCGGGTGGATATTTCACCCAAGAAGATTACAAGGAAATTGTGGGCTATGCAGCCCAACATTACATCACCATCATACCCGAAATAGATATGCCCGGCCATACAAATGCCGCCTCGGTTTCTTATCCTTTTCTAAATGGCAATGGCAAAAAAGTCGAACTGTACGAAGGCACCAACGTGGGCTTCAGTACTTTCGATACCCGCAAAGACACGGTTTACGCCTTTATCGATGATGTAATACGCGAAATCTCGGCCATTACGCCCGGTCCATATTTTCACATCGGTGGCGACGAAAGCCATGTCACCGAAAAGAAAGATTATATCTATTTCATGGATAAAGTGGTGGAAATTGTCAAAAAATATAATAAGACTCCTATCGGATGGGACGAATTGGCCACCGCAAATGTCGATTCGACTGCCATTGCGCAATTCTGGGGCAGTAAGGAAAATGCCGATATGGCCGTTGAAAAAGGCATGAAGGTAATTATGTCGCCTGCCAAAAAAGCCTATCTCGACATGCAGTACGATACCCTCTCAAAGCATGGATTGCATTGGGCAGCCTATATACCCGTTGACACGGCCTATATCTGGAATCCTGAAAAATATGAGGGCATACCGCTTAAAAATATCTTGGGGATAGAAGCCCCGTTATGGTCAGAGACCATCAGCAATATCGATGAATTAGAGTATTTGGCCTTCCCACGTGCCATCGGCTTCTCTGAATTGGGTTGGTCGACCGAAGAAAACCGTGACTGGGAAAACTTTAAGGTACGGCTTGCCAACCAGGCCCCGTATCTAGACCGTATGAATGTCAAATACTATCCTTCACCGAGAATCGATTGGAAAAAAAGCAAGTATACCTATGAGAAAATCGAGAAGGATTAAAGGTATAACGACTCAGAACCGTAACAAGTGTTCACCTAATATCAAAACATTCAATGGTGTTGGATGAAAAAAAATCAACTTGTCATACTCTGTCTGATGATAGTCTTGCAAGGTTGCAAAAACGAAACTCCGGATCGACGGCAAAAAAATGATGACGCCGAAACGATTGTCAGACCAAAAGTCAGTTTCACCTTTGATGACGGTATAACATCCGATTTGGCCAGTTTTAAATTTGAGGAATGGAACGACATGATTTTATCGGCCCTCATTGGAGCAATTCAAAAGAGAAGTTGCCGAGTTTATATTAGATACGTCGAAATAGCAATGTTCGGCAGGGTTTTATCGGATTGCTGACATTTTCCTGTGGTGAAAAATAACCTGCTAGCTTATCGCTTTATCGATATAGAGATTCTTGTAATAAAGTCATTTATCCTACCAATGGCAAGTAGGTATTCTATTCTTCGGAAGAATCCTCGGGATCGGAAAAATCGGTTATGCCTTTTTCATGAAGAATATTGTACCATTGGATTACCTTCTTTATATCGCTGGCATAAACACGGTCTTCATCATAATCGGGAAGCACATCGAAAAAATATTCCTCCAATTTCAGTTTGTCCTCTTTATGGCCAACTGAAGTCTTTTTGCCTTTTTCTTTGGTCTGGATCCTTAAAAACACCTCTCGAAGTGGCACTTCCTTGTCCAGGGTATATATCGCAATCTCGGAAAGAACGCTTACGTTGCTTTGAACACCAGCGGTAATTCTTTTGCCGTCCTGCAACGATTCGGCCACGAAACCCGTTCTCGTTTGCGTTACCAATTGATAAAGGCCTGGTTTTCCGGCAATTGATAGTATTTTTTCCAAACTCATTGGTTCTTTTTATTTTTCGAATTGGCAAATATTCAACTTTTGCTTTGATTAGCGTTTATTTAACGTACTTTTTTTGCTGCGGGAAATCGCATCCGGTAATCAACCTTTATCTTTCCCTTCGAAATATTGTTCAATCTTCCCTTTAATAATCTTTTCTTAAGCGAAGATAGTTTGTCGGTAAATAAAATACCTTCGATATGATCGTATTCGTGTTGGATCACGCGTGCCAAAAGTCCATCATAGGTCTCGGTATGGGGCTTGAAATCCTTGTCGAGATACGAAATGGTAATCGTATCTAACCTGTTGACATCCTCGCGCACATCGGGTATGCTCAGGCACCCTTCGTTAAACACCCAATCTTTGCCAGTCTCTTCGACAATTTTGGCGTTAATGAAAGTTTTTTTAAAGCTTCCCAAGACCTCTTGTTCTTTCGGGGATAAATCTTCATCATCGGCAAAGGGACCGGTATCTACCATAAATACGCGAATGGCAAGTCCCACTTGGGGCGCGGCAAGCCCTACCCCATTTGCATTGTACATGGTCTCCCACATATTATCGATCAAATCGGTCAATCTAGGATAACCGGGGTCGATTTCCTGGGCGACTTTTCGTAAGACCGGATCGCCATAGGCGACAATTGGTAAAATCATGATATAGTGTTTAAATACCCTTGCAAGATAATCGTTGCGCTGACCTCATCGACCAATGCCCTGTTGCTACGTTGTTTTTTGCCGAGCCCGCCATCGATCATGGCCTGGAACGCCATTTTTGACGTGAAACGCTCATCTTGCCTTACAATTGGGACATCGGGGAACTCTTTTCTCAGCTTAGGTAAAAAAGAAAGGATCAAACCTTCGGATTCAGAAGGAGAGTTATCCATTTGCTTGGGCTCCCCGACCACGAACCGAACTACATTTTCATTGGCAACATATTCCTTTAAAAAATCGATAAGCGTTGTCGTACTTACGGTAGTAAGTCCTGAAGCTATAAGCTGCATCTCATCGGTAACGGCTATGCCCGTTCTTTTCTTACCGTAGTCCAACGCGAGAATTCTACCCAATCCCATTTTTTGGCAAAAATAACCCTTAAATTGTTATATCCCCGAAATCAGCGAACGATTTCTGATACAAGCATGTATCTTTGTCCAAATTTTACCATACACATGAAAGAACTACAACACACCATCGAAAACGCTTGGGAAAATCGCGAACTATTAAAAGAAAACAGTACCCAAAAAGCCATTCGCAAAGTAATCGACTTACTCGATACAGGTCAACTTAGGTGTGCGGAACCTACAGAAAATGGATGGAAGATCAATGAATGGGTAAAAAAAGGTGTTGTACTTTACTTTCCTATACAAAAAATGGAAACGCTCGAAGCCGGTATTTTTGAATACCATGATAAGATTCCATTAAAAAAAGGTTATGCTGCAAAGGGTGTTCGCGTGGTACCCCACGCCGTTGCACGGCATGGCGCCTATATTTCTTCGGGCACCATTCTCATGCCGAGCTATGTGAACATTGGTGCCTATGTTGATGAAGGCACCATGGTCGACACGTGGGCGACCGTGGGCAGCTGTGCCCAAATCGGTAAAAATGTGCACCTAAGCGGTGGCGTCGGAATCGGAGGTGTCTTGGAACCATTACAGGCCGCTCCGGTTATCATCGAGGACAATGCCTTTATCGGTTCGCGTTGTATCGTAGTCGAAGGTGTTCGCGTCGAACGTGAGGCCGTGCTCGGGGCCAATGTGGTGCTCACCGCCTCGACCAAAATCATCGATGTGACGGGCAGCGAACCAAAGGAGACCAAAGGTAGGGTTCCGGCACGCTCGGTTGTTATACCAGGGAGTTATACAAAGACCTTCGAGGCGGGCAATTTTCAGGTACCATGTGCCTTGATAATCGGAACCAGAAAGGAAAGTACGAACAAAAAGACCTCGTTGAACGATGCATTGAGGGAGTATGATGTGGCGGTATAAGTTTGTAGGAATTTTATAGTTGTTTATACTTTTTTCCTTTTTTTTTAGTTATTATCCTGTTGACCAAACTAAAAATACCTACTTATACTTTTAGAATATGAGTTATCCAAAAACGAAAATTTCGGCCTTAGTCATAACTTACAACGAAATGGGATACATTGAAAAGTGTATCGAATCGATCACATTTGCCGATGAAATCATCGTTGTAGACTCATATAGTACTGATGGTACCTATGAGTATCTTAAGATCCATCCGAAGGTCAAGGTCATTCAACACCCCTTTGCCAATTTTACGGCTCAAAAATCATTCGCGCTGAAACAGGCGACCAATGATTGGGTATTATTTTTGGATGCCGACGAGGTAGTGCCCCGAAAATTACGTGAAGAAATCGTTGAAACGGTTAATGGCAATACCGAACATGTAGCCTTTTGGTTTTATAGAAAATTCATGTTCAAGAACAGTGTATTGAATTTTAGCGGGTGGCAAACCGACAAGAACTATAGATTATTCAGAAAAAGTAAAGCCAAATTCTCTGATAAGAAAATAGTACATGAGACTTTGAACGTCGATGGCACTTCAGGTATATTAAAGGAAAAATTGACGCATTATTGCTACAAAAGTTACGAGGATTATAAATCTAAAATGCTCAAATACGGTCGATTAAAGGCCAAAGAGGCGTTTTACAGGGAAAACAGGTTCAATTACTTTTCGTTGATTTTCAAACCCGCTTGGAAATTCTTCCACCATTATATTCTTCGTTTGGGCATTCTCGACGGAAAGAAGGGAATCACCATTTCTTACCTAAACGCATTGGGCGACCTGGAACGCTACCGTGAACTTAAAAAGTTGGAAAAGAAAAACGAGCTTGCCTATTATTTGGTAATGCCGTGATACGTCCAAACACTTTTGTTCTGCTTCACCTCTTTTCGAATAACCTGGTTCTTGGCAATCGCTTCCGGGGTGCGATATCCGCGTTCATGATCTAAATGCACGCATACGGCACTATAACGCAGTTGTTTTGACTTTACGCCAAAATTCATAAGGCGCTCTCCGAATTCACGGTCCTCGCCCCCGTACTGCATCCGTTCGTCAAAACCATTGACGTTCAAGATATCTTTTTTCCATCCTGAAGAATTATGGCCGTTCCAACTGGCCGTGGTAGGCGTGAACGTATTGAACAAAGTTGAAATAAATCCTCTTGCGGTCAATTTATTGTTCTTGAAGGTTTTGGGCAATCCTTTTTCCTTCAACCAATGGATATTGAAACAATTCTGCTTTTCAATATCCCTTTTGGTAATGGCGAGCGAGATATTCATGGGCAGCATGTAATAGCCACCCGAAATGAAAGTGCCCGGTTCTTTATTGATATAGTGTACTTGTACAAAATCTTCCCTTGGTATGCAATCGCCGTCGGTCATCAGAATATAATCGGTCGAACTGGCAACAATTGCCTTGTTCAAAATTCTACATTTTTGAAACCCATCGTCTTTCTGCCATACGTGTTTTATATCGTAAGACACCTCATGATTCATTTTTTCAACCAGATCTTTAGTGGCCTGCCCGGATCCGTCATCGGCGATTATTACCTCAAAGTCTTTGTAGGTCTGGCAATTGAAGCCCCACAACACTTTTTGCAACCACTCAGGCTTGTTATATGTGCTGACTATTACACTAACGTTGCTCACTGAAGATCATTTAATTTGACTACTTTTACAAATGTAGTTTTTTGAACAAGATCTTCCATAGAATTCAAATGCTAAATAGTTGCCTTTTCGACATGATGCAATGAATTTGGCTATATTTGATCCGTCCATAACCGCACTGCCGATCGAGATGAAATTCTTAGTTATTCAACAAAAAATGATCGGGGATGTCTTGGCAAGTACGGTGATTTGCGAAAGTATTAAACATTATTTCCCAAATAGTTCTGTCCATTTCGTCGCCAACGAAAATACATTACCGGTTTTATTGAACAATCCCAGCATAGATAGAGTCGTTGTTTTCGGAAAGGATCTTAGACAGAGCAAATGGAAGTTCTACAGGTTTTTAAAAGCAATTCAAAAAGAGGAATTTCATACCGTTATCGATGCTTACGGAAAATTGGAGAGCAATCTCATTTCACTCTTTGCGCGGTCAAAATACAAAATATCCCACTTTAAAGGCTACACACGGTGGATTTATACGCATACCGTAAAGGAAAACCTGAATCCCGACGGAAAAATTCCTTTGGCCATACAAAATCGATTGGCGCTGTTAGGGCCTATTTTGAATCGACCCAACGATTTCGTAACCTTTCCGAAAATTTTTTTGAAAGAATCAGAAATACATGAAGCCAAAAATAAAATAGATACTATTCGGGATTATAAGAATCAAAAACTAGTAATGATCGGTATTCTGGGTAGTAGCCCGCTCAAGACATATCCTTCGGCATATATGGCCAAAATACTCGATTTCATATGCGAAAAAACAAATACCAAATTGCTTTTCAACTATATACCTAATCAGAAAAGTGATGCTGAGGCTATTTATAACCAATGCAATGAAACCACAAAATCAAAAAGCGTTCTTGATTTTTACGCCCCTTCCTTGAGGGAATTTTTAGCTATTTTGTCCCAATGTTCGGCATTGATCGGAAACGAGGGCGGTGCGGTGAATATGGCCAAGGCTTTGGACATACCTACATTTTGCATATTTAGTCCATTCATAATCAAAGGGGCCTGGCACAGTAACATTCAGGAAAAACATTTCGGGGTTCATTTGATAGATTATCTTCCGGAACTATTCGAAAATAAGGGTAAAAAAGATATCAAACGGAATATAGATACGCTCTATGAAACTTTTAAAACCTCTCTTTTTATAGAACAATTGGGTAACTTTCTATCCAAATACGGCCAGTAACGAAAATGGGGAAGAAAAACTATGGCATATCGATAATCATCATTAACTATAATTCTTCGGAATACACCAAAAAATGTATTGAAAGTGTCTTGCGAACAACAGGGTCTGAAATACCTTATGAGATCGTAGTTGTAGACAACGCTTCAGAAGATTCGGATTTTATGTCCCTAGAGGATTATATCAAAAATCTGGCAAAGAAAAATATAAAGTGCCATCGTAGCCGGATCAATATGGGTTTCGGAGGTGGCAATATGCATGGCGTACAGTTCGCGACGGGCAGGTATTATCTTTTTTTGAACAATGATACTATACTATTTAAGGATGTAATAAAAAGTTGTCATGACTTTATGGAAACAACTCCCGATGTGGCGGTATGCGGTCCCCAAATCTATAATGAAAACAATCAAAAGGAAGTTAGCTTCGACCATTTTACTTCCTTTGCCAGAGAAGTTTTTGGGAGACAGTTCGTCGAAAACGTTTTTTCAAAACCGAAAAGACGAAAAGAACATTCAGAACCAATTGCCGTCGATTATGTCAATGGGAGTTTTATGTTTTTCAGGGCATCTGACTTCAATACCGTGGGAGGATTCGACACCAACATATTCCTGTATTTCGAAGAAAGCGATATTTGCTATCGTTTGAAGAAACTCGGCAAAAAGGCTTATTTCGTTCCGTCGGCTTCCTATACCCATTTTCAAGGTAAAAGCATCGATAAAACAGGCATGCCCATCGCAACCAAAATCGAACTTAAAACCTCGATGTTCTATGTAATTCGAAAAAACCACGGGTATCTTCACTACCAAATGTTACGTCTGTTTTTTATAGTCCGTTATGGTTTGGTATCAATTGTCAAACCCAAATATTTTAAACTCTTTCATCGGATACTAATAGGTCTTCCTCTTGGAAAATCCATGAAACACCAACAAATCATCCGGTAATGACCGAAGAAATCAACAAATGCATCGAGGTATTGAAAAATGGGGGGCTTATACTCTACCCGACAGATACCGTTTGGGGAATCGGGTGCGATGCAACGAATGAAAATGCGGTACAAAGGGTATATGCATTAAAGCAAAGGGAAGACTCCAAAGCCTTGATCTGCCTTGTCGCCAAAGACGCCATGCTCGAAAGGCATATCGAAAAAGTGCCCGAAACGGCTTATGACATTATCGATCTCTCCACAAAACCGACTACCATCATATACGATAACCCCAAAGGGGTTGCCAAAAATCTGATTGCTCCCGACAATACCTTGGCCGTTCGAGTCGCCTCCGATAAATTCTGTAAATACTTGATCAACAAATTCAAAAAGCCCATTGTTTCCACTTCGGCCAATATTTCCGGCAAACCGACCCCAAGATCTTTTGGCGAAATCGGCGAACCGGTTTTAAAGGGAGTGGACTATGTGGTAAATTTGCACCGAAATGAGAAAAACGGAACTCCGTCGTCCATCATTAAGTTGGCAAACGATGGAACGGTAAAAGTAATTCGCGAATAATATAATATTCCTGCCTAACCCGTTTATGGGTAGGCTATGATAAACATGATACGGCCAGACCACAAAGAGGCACTTTCAAGTCCAATATTCAAAATAGTTTCAGATGCCGCCCACGAACTTGGGTTGACATGCTATGTTATTGGCGGTTTTGTACGGGACCATTTTTTGGATAGGGGAACACCCAAAGATATTGATATTGTGGCCGTGGGCAATGGTATTGATCTTGCCGAAAAGGTGGCTTCAAGGCTTCAAAACAAACCGCAAGTATCGGTTTTCAAAAATTTTGGAACGGCTATGATCAAACATGGCAATATCGAACTGGAATTTGTTGGGGCCAGAAAGGAAAGTTATCATCGTGACAGTAGAAAACCCGTTGTTGAGGACGGTACATTGGAGGATGACCAAAAACGCAGGGACTTTACCATCAATGCCCTGGCTCTTTCATTGAACCGAGGAGATTATGGAAATCTTTTGGATCCTTTCGATGGTATGGGCGATCTTGAAAAAAAAGTGATCCGCACGCCCCTAGAACCCGATATTACCTATTCTGACGACCCCCTGCGCATGATGCGGGCCATTCGCTTTGCCACGCAATTGAACTTTGAGATCGAATTGAAATCATTACAGGCCATAACAGCGAACAAAGAACGCATCAAGATTGTGTCAAAAGAACGCATTGTCGACGAGCTTCACAAAATTCTTGCTAGTCCAAAACCTTCTAAAGGTTTCGCGTTACTTCATAAAACAGAATTACTGCCCTTTATTCTCCCTGAATTGATTGCACTCCAGGGTATCGAGGAAATTGAAGGACAAAGGCACAAAGATAATTTTTGGCATACTTTAGAAGTAGTCGACAATATTGCCGAGACAACGGATAACCTATGGTTACGATGGGCCGCGCTGCTACATGATATCGGAAAGGCCCCGACCAAGAAATTCCATAAAAAAATCGGCTGGACTTTTCATGGGCATGAATTTGTCGGTTCAAAAATGGTGTACAAACTTTTTAAAAGGCTCCGTATGCCGCTGAACGACAAAATGAAATACGTGCAAAAAATGGTATTGATGAGTTCTAGGCCCCAAATTCTATCAGAGGATTTTGTGACCGATTCGGCTGTGCGGCGGCTGGTCTTCGATGCAGGGGAATATGTCGATGACCTGATGACCCTCTGTGAGGCGGATATTACGACCAAAAATCCGAAAAGGCAGAAGAAGTACAAAAACAACTTCAAACTCGTACGCCAAAAAATCGTCGAAGTAGAGGAAAGGGACCATATTCGCAATTTTCAACCTCCGATATCGGGCGAAGAAATCATGGAAACCTTTAGCTTGAAACCATCAAGGGAAATTGGCATAATAAAAGACGCCATTAAAGAAGCGATCCTTGAAGGTGAAATACCCAATGAATACGATGCCGCAAAAAAATACATGTTGAAAAAAGGAAAAGAACTGGGCCTTTGACCAAAAGTATCCATCAACAGGGCCTTATGCGCAAAATCATTAATTGAGAATGAAAAAAGAGAATAAATCGGTTATCATCTGGCTACTGTCAGGTTGCTTTTTGATATTCGTTATGGTATTGGTCGGTGGAATAACGCGATTGACGCATTCGGGACTATCCATATCGAATTACAAATTGGTGAGCGGAACCCTACCTCCGATGAACGAGCAAGAATGGCAAGAGGCATTTGAACTTTACAAACAGTATCCCGAATATCAAAAGCTCAACAACCACTTTACGCTCGAGGATTTTAAAGACATCTACTTTTGGGAATGGTTGCACCGGGTAATCGGTCGATTTATCGGCCTGGTATTCATCTTTCCGTTCATTTTCTTTTTGATCAAGAAAAAACTTGACAAGGCCACAATTAAAAAATGCCTTGTACTATTGGTTTTGGGAGGTTTTCAAGGATTTTTGGGTTGGTATATGGTAAAAAGCGGCTTGGTAGACAGGCCCGACGTTTCCCATTATCGGTTGGCGGCGCACCTCATCACCGCTTTTTTGACCTTCGCCTATAGTTTGTGGGTAGCCCTTGATCTTATTTATCCCAAGAAAAAAAGGATAGATTCGGGCATGCGCAATTTAATACGACTCACCTATGCTTTTCTGGTAATTCAGATCATTTGGGGAGCTTTCGTAGCGGGTCTTGATGCGGGCTTTGTACACAACCATTGGCCCATGATGAACGAAGGCCAATTGATCCATGAAACCGTTTTCATCGAACAACGGCCTCTGGTCAAAAATTTCGTCGAAGGCCGAAGTGGCGTACAGTTCATACACCGTTATCTCGCCTATGTAGTAGTTGCGCTTTGTGTGGCCATTTGGTACAGGACAAAAAACCGAACACTAACTTTACTACAGAAAAAAGGAGTGCGGTGGATATTGATAGTGGTCGCTATGCAATTCGTACTGGGCGTATTCACTTTGATATACGCCGTGCCGTTATGGCTCGGAATTGCACATCAGATAGGTGCTTTTTTTCTTTTGGCCACGATGACCTACACCTTACATCGTTTTTCCAAATAACGAAGTCGTTTTAACATAATGTCGTACCTTTGCCCTCACCCAAAAGTTGCGATAAATGATCTATAAAATCAGGATAATTTTGGACGCGGAGGAAGATATTTTTCGAGATGTCGAGATAGAAGCCAGTACCACTATGGAAGATTTCCATAATGTGATAGCACAATCTTTCGGATTTTTGGGCAATGAGATGGCCTCGTTCTACACTTGTGACGAAAATTGGAACCAAGATGAGGAAATCGCACTTTTCGACATGAGTGAAAAAGGGTCCGACGTACGTTTGATGAACGAAACTTTTCTTGAAGATGTCATGACCGAAGATTCGCCGAAACTCATATACGTCTATGACTTTTTGAGCATGTGGACATTCTTTGTCGAATTGGCCGATATTGTTGAAAAAGAAAGTGGGCAGTCTTATCCAAATTTACTTTTCAGTTTCGGTGAACTGCCAGAATCGCCTCCTGAAAAAAGGTTTGAGGCCGATCCAAATTTTGACTTTGACGACACCTTTGAAAACTATGACGACCTCGATTTTGATGAAAATTGGAATTAACAGCCAATTTTCATCATGGTACAGCCCTAACTCCTAACTTAAAAAATGATCAACCTGTATCCCGCCCAAATCGAAAGCATTTCACTTCATCGTGTGGGCAATAAGAATAAGAACGAGAACGTCTTTCTATCTGCCGAACCATTGGCTCTGAACGACGAGACCACGGCATTGCTAAAAGAGTTTTTTTTCAAACCTTTTCGCGAGAAAGAGGAGAACTACTACCATTTGACCAACGAAGTCGATGTAGAATTCAACGAGGTCTATAAATTCGTTTCCGAGATTTTTGAAGATACGGCCAAAGCCCACCAAAATTCCAAAAAATTGGCGACCCATCTGTTCGAGCAATCGAACCACCCGCACATAAAGAGCGGTGAGGTCTACATCGTCTATTTGACAGGAATTCTTTTGGACAATCAAAAGACCGATGCCGTCGGAATTTTCAAAAGTGAGCTAAAACATGATTTTTTGGAGTTTGAGGAAAAAGGCAACAATCTGGATATTGTTATACGCCAGGGCATCAATGTAAATAAACTCGACAAGGGCTGCCTTATTTTCAACCTGAACAAGCAAGAAGGCTATAAAGTGCTATCAGTCGACAATAACCGCTATGATGCCAAATACTGGTTGACCAATTTTTTGGGGGTAGATGCCTTGGCCGATGAAAATTTCTATACCAAGAATTATCTGAAATTCTGCCAGAATTTTGCAAAAGATGTTGTGCTACCGGCCGAAGACAAGCAGCAAGAGGTCTTGTTCATGAACCGCGCGGTCAATCACTTTGCAAAGAACGATGCATTCGAAGAAAGCAATTTCTTGAACGAAGTCATGGAGAATCCTGAATTGATTCCTGAATTCAAACACTACAAGGTCGAGAAAGGGCCCAAATATAGCATTGAAGACGTATCGAGCTTTGATATTGCCAACAAGGCGGTTTCAGATGCCCGAAAGAAAATCAAAAACGTTATCAACCTCGATACGAACATCCAGATTAAGCTCGATTTCATTAATCCGGAATCGGCAGAAAAATTCGTGGAAAAAGGTTGGGACGAAGAGCGGCAAATGTACTATTATCTGGTCTATTTCAATAAAGAACAGAAGAGCTAGAGTGTTAGTGGTCGTATGTATAGGCAATTCGTTCGGGCTAACCTTACCGCCAACTGATCACCGCCCACCGGGTATTTTATTTTCGATAATCTGCTTCATGCTGACATCTTCATAATTTCTTCGAACAAAGCTTAAGGCCAAGTCGAGTACCTCGCCCATATTTTTGCATTTTTTAAAGGCCATATCAAGGGTCAGCTCATAAATTTGATTCTTGAGCATTTCAATGTTCTCGGGCGTTGAGATTACATCGTTCCTACAGATTTCACGCAGTTTTTTAATGCGGTTGCCCGAGCTTAAAATTCGTTTTGCGACGATGGAGCGTTCTTCCAATTTGTACTGATCGACCGAATCTCGCAGTAACTTATCGCCCACGAGTTCGACCATCAACAAATTTTCCTTAAAAAATTGGGGTCTATATACCTTTAATTTTCCTTCGAAACACTGCTGGTCGAAATCGATTGCCCTAATTTTATAGACTACATGATCAAAATCATGGGTAGGAACAATAACATAGTTGTATGAACGCATATCACCCAAAAGCCGAATCATACAACGTTCGTTGAACTTAACGAACTCTTTGGCCAATTGTGCCTTTTCCGATTCGGTACATTTCGGCAAAAACTCCTTGATGAATACATCGCCAGGTATTCCGGCGATATGTTCTTCGATTAGGGTGTCTTTGTAAACCAAAAAGTTTAGGTTGTAAGGTGAAAGCATATGTTCCAACTCAAGGCCATAAATACGCGATGCATCCGCTCTCTTCACATAGAAATAGGTGAAATTATCATTGAGGATGTTCCTGACCTTAATCCGAAAAGGTTTCGAATTTCCGAAAGTACAGTAATCGACGGCATCTACGTTCAAGTATTGGATAATGCTATTACTGCCATCTGAATGTAAAATCGAATATACTTTTTTAAGACTTATATCGATTTCTTTCCTATCGAATTCGGAATAATAGACCCTGATCCATAAAGTGTCTTCGTCATTTGAATCGTAGACGACGACAGAACCGGCAAAACGCAGCAAGTCTTCATAAAAAATGGGAATCTCAATTTTTCGGTTATAATGGTCCAAGTATACATCCAACTGCTCATTCACCGGATAGGCAGGTTTCTTTTTCGACATTAAACGCTCCTCGGACATATTCTGAAATTAAATTAAAAACCGTGAATTGTAACAAATTTAGGCTTTCTTCGTCAAGTAATAACAGACCACCTAAAACAACACCGATTTTGGAAAAAATTCTTACGGTGAACAACCTCACCAAAAAATTCGGTTACCTGACCGCCGTCAAAGACCTTTCATTCAGTATTGAAAAAGGCAACGTCTATGGTATTCTTGGCCCTAATGGAAGTGGTAAATCGACCACCTTGGGCATTGTGCTTAATGTTGTGAACCGTACCCATGGCGAGTTTTCATGGTTCGATGGCAGTACTTCGACGCATGAGGCCTTGAAAAAGGTGGGCGCCATCATCGAACGGCCGAATTTCTACCCGTATATGACCGCCGTCCAGAACCTAAAACTGGTCTGTAAGATCAAAGAGGTATCGGAAGACAAGATCGAGGAGAAACTTCAGCTCGTAGGACTTTTGGACCGAAAGAACAGTAAATTCAGAACCTATTCGCTCGGAATGAAGCAGCGTCTGGCCATCGCCTCTGCCCTATTGAACGATCCCGAAATATTGATTTTGGACGAACCTACCAACGGACTGGATCCACAAGGTATTCATCAAATTCGTGAGATCATTAAAAAAATAGCTTCGCAAGGCACTACGATTCTATTGGCATCCCATCTTTTGGATGAGGTGGAAAAGGTATGCAGCCATGTGGTCATTCTTCGTAAAGGAGAAAAACTGTATTCGGGATCGGTCGACGGAATGTTGGCAAGCCATGGGTTCTTTGAACTGAAAACAGATCAGACAGAAAAACTCGAAACGTATTTGGAAGGCAATTCCAATTTCGGTGAAATAAAATCTGAGAACGGTATGATCACCGCATTCCTTAAAGAAGAAATGAGCGCTGTCGATTTAAACAAAGCCTTGTTCGAAAAGGGCATTTATCTTTCCCATCTCGTCAAGCGCAAAGAAAGTTTGGAAGAACAATTCTTGACATTGACCGAAAACCAAGCAAACTAAGAAAACCATGTTACGACTGCTTCAAATAGAATTTATAAAATTATGGAACAACAGGGCCAGTAAGGTACTGATCATATCTTACTTCGTTCTGTTGACCTCAATTGCGCTAGTAGCCGCCATAAAGTTCGATATAGGCCCCATCAAATTTCATTTGGCTGAAATCGGCATTTTCAACTTTCCTTATATCTGGCACTTCAACACCTTTGTCACGGCCTTTTTCAAATTATTTCTTGCCATCGTGATCGTATCGATGATGGCCAATGAATATAGCAACAAGACGATCAAACAAAATTTGATAGACGGACTTTCAAAAAAGGAATTCATATTATCGAAATTCTTGACGGTACTCTCGTTCGCCTTGATCTCGACCCTCTTTGTCTTCGTGGTTTCCTTGATCTTGGGCTTGGTTTATTCAGATTACGATGAGTTATCGATAATTTTTTCCGATTTGGAGTTTCTATTGGCATTTTTTGTCAAGTTGGTCGGTTTCTTTTCCTTTTGCCTGTTTCTGGGGATTTTGGTCAAACGCTCCGCTTTCGCTTTAGGATTTCTAATCTTATGGCAGATTTTCGAGGGATTTGTTAGGGGAATGATCCGCTGGAAACTTTTCAACGAAGAAACCACCGATACCATTATGGGTTTCTTTCCATTGAACTCAATGTGGAATCTTATCAAAGAGCCTGTTACCCGACTGGAAGCCGTACAATCGGTCGCCGACCAGGTCGGCGAACAGATCGTACTTAACTATCGAACACATTGGTACGAAATTCTCATCGTTCTTGCCTGGACGGCCATTTTCATCTATTTGTCATATGTTTTGCTAAAAAAGCGCGATTTATAGTATATTGTAGGGTTGCGAGACCCTATGAAAAAGAAAATTGTAAATACATTGCTTTTCGGTATGCTCTGCCCTGCCCTGCTTTTAGGTCAAGGCGAGACCGACAATTGGTACTTTGGCAATGGCGCAGGAATCACTTTTAACGATGATGGCAGCGTTACTCCCTTGACCGATGGTCGAATCAGTACCTTAGAGGGTTGTGCAACGATTTCCGACCCACTGGGGGGCTTACTGTTCTATACCGACGGCATTACCGTTTACAATCGCAATCACCAAATCATGGAAAATGGCCAGGGTCTCAACGGCGACCCATCGAGCACCCAGTCCGCATTGATCGTGCCCAGGCCTGACCATCCGAACCTCTATTACATTTTTACGGTTGACACCTCGGTGTTCGAAGGAGATCCCGATTTTGGGCTGAACTATTCGGTCGTTGACATATCGGCCGATAACGGTAGGGGGTCGGTTATTGAAAAAAACCGTCGCCTGCTACAAGATTGTTCAGAAAAGGTAACGGCAGTTCTCAAAGACTGTAGCGATAGGTCAATTTGGGTAATAACGCTGGCATCGGAAAACGGTACCGACCATATTTTAAATACCTATCATGCCTTTGAGGTCAATGCGAACGGAGTTATTACTACCTCTGTAAAGTCCACATTTACTGATTTGGCCATCGAGGATCCAAGAGGATATTTAAAATTATCGCCAGACGGTTCCAAATTGGTGAGTGCCAATGCCAATTTTGGCCTTTATATGTACGATTTTGATGCCACTACGGGCATATTGACCGATCAAGAAAGGATAACTACCTCTTCGGCGAACAAAAATCCCTATGGTGTCGAATTCTCTCCAAACGGACAGTATCTTTATATCCATTCCTCAAATGATATATTGGGTCCCTCGGGCCACGCCTCCACTCTATCACAGTATGACCTACGGGCAGGGGATGTTTCGGCATCCGAAGTAGTGCTCGACAGCCGTTCTTTATACCGAGGTGCCCTACAATTGGGGGACAATGGCAAAATCTATCGAACATTACCACAAAACTACCTCAACGGGTCTTCATTTCTCGGGGTCATTGAAAACCCTAATGAGAAAGGTCTCGGCGCCAACTATGTGCACAACGCGATATCCTTGAGCGGAAGAACCGCTACCCAAGGCCTTCCTCCCTTTATCCAATCTTTTTTCAACAAAATAGACCTTATTGTAAATGCAGATGGTTCCACATCGAACTCCATGGCCATCTGTGAAAGCGAGGGGTTTATACTTCAGACCGATGAAATTGCCAATGCATCCTATAATTGGGAGAAAGATGGCGTGCCTTTGAGCACCACAAGCTCGAATTTTCTGGAAATCAGGAATGCGACCGATGATGATTCAGGACGCTATCGCTTGGTAATTACTTCGCCCGAATTGAGCTGCCCGATTATCGGCGAATCTTCGATAGAGATCGTACCTATGCCGACGACGCCGAATTTGATTTTGGAGCAATGCGATGTTTACCAGGATTCGGAGGACGGTCTGGCCTTGTTGAACCTGAGACAGGTGGAAGCGGAAAATGATTTTGAATACCAATACTTTTTGACCGTAGAGGATAGAATTAACGGAGCACCCATTGATGACCCATTACACTTTCTCAATACAGTTCCCTTTGAACAGACTATATATTATAGGGCGGTCAATGATTTAGGCTGTGAAAATATGGGCGAACTTCAATTGCGGATCAATCCTGTGGTCTTTGGCGAGAATGAGCAAACGACATTTTATAGCTGCGATGAAGACCCTTATGACACAATGCGCATTGGTATTTTCGATTTATATGAAATCGGGCAAGCAAACTACCCGAACAATGAGGTCAACTTTTATGAATCTTTGGAAGATGTTTCTTTGGAAAGAAATGAATTACCGCTAACCTACGCCACGGAAACAAATGTTGTTTATGCCCGTATCGAAAATGCAAACCAATGCCAAGATGTAATCGAGATTTCCCTAGTGGTAAATGCCGCACCCTTCTTTTCAATGTCAGATAGTTATTTGCTATGTACCAATGACCCTGACCTTACGATAAGCGCGCCTGAAGGATTCGATTCGTACACCTTTTCTAGAATCGAGGGAGATACCGAAGAGGTTATTTCGACCAATCGTACAACCCCTATTCTTGAAACCGGAGAATACGTAATCGAGGCTGGTTACGAATATTCGACCAATGGCGAAACAACATTGTGCACAAATCGTGTCAAATTCAAGGTACTGCCATCGAACAATGCGATAATCGACAATGTTCTTATATCGGACATTTCAAGTAACAATACGGTGCAAATTGAAGTTGCGGGCGATGGTGCGTATGAGTTCTCGATAGATGGCGACAAATATCAAGACTCAAATTTTTTTGAAAACATCCCTCCGGGATTCATAACAATATACATACGTGACAAAAATGGTTGCGGAATTACGGAGGAACTGATATCGGTCGTCGGTTATCCGAAGTTTTTCACACCGAACAATGATGGCTTCAACGATAATTGGCAGCTTATTGGCGTCGATGGCAGGTTTCGATCAGGTGCTTCCATAGCTATCTTTGACCGATTCGGGAAGCAGGTCGCTGAAATAGATGCCGGCAGCAAAGGATGGGATGGGACGTTTAATAGCCGAATACTGCCGGCATCCGATTATTGGTTTAAGGCTATTTTGGAAAACGGTAAGGAGTTTAAAGGACATTTTACCCTTAAAAGATAGCGGTAAGTTTGAAGATGTCAAGTTTCGAATTTTGTTCAATGGAAAAAAAAGGTCTTTTTATTGGGTTGCTATTTCTAGGGCTCGTGTCGTACGGTCAGAATTGCCCTCGAATACAAAGTCCATCGAACGGTTCCGTGGGCGTACCCGTGAACACAACGATTACGTGGAATCAGGTAAGTGGAATAGACGGGTACTTGATTTCCTTGGGCACGACGCCCGGTGGTACCGATATTCTCAATCGAAGGTCCGCTGGCTTGGTGAACTCTTTCACACCCGAATTGGGCTTGCCCGATGATACCCTCATATATGTGACCATAAGTTTGTTCGTTACCGATGGCCAACTGGTCGAATGTCCCGGCGAAACCTTTTCCACCGAAGATGTGGTCAACCCACCCAATTGCACACAATTGGCAAATGATCAAGAATCTGAAAGTGATTCCGGTAAAGTCCACTGGCTCTATGCACCGACCGCTACGGGCTATAGAATAACCATAGGAACCGCTCCGGGCGCCACCGATGTGGCCGATGATATAGATGTAGGCAACGCATTGTCGTACAGGCCCGAAAATGGGCTTCCTTTGGATCAGGAACTTTTTATAAAAGTCGTGCCCTACAATGAAAATGGGGAAGCTACCAATTGTTCGGCCCAAAATATGACCTATAGCGAACCTGTTTTGGATTGCACTCCTTTTGTTCCTTTATTGGGTATTCCGGATCGGATAGGAATTTGTCCTGATGGCACAATGGCCGTAGACCCCTATCAAGCGCTGGGCGCATCCGGTTTCCGGTGGTTTAAAAAAAATAACGACAACACCGAGACCTTGCTATCTGATAATGAGGTTTTCTTTCCATCCGAACCTGGCGAATATCGCTTTGAAGTATTTAATATCATTAACGAGAACGGGGTCGGTATCGAGTGCTCCAATTCAAGGGAAATAACGGTTCTTTTCTCTGAAGCACCAGTTATTGAGTCCGTACACATTGAAAGGAGACCTATAGGATTGGAGATAGAAGTGCGGGTCAACGGAACAGGAGAATATGAATATGCATTGGATAATGAAAACGGACCGTATCAACCCACACCTGTATTTCAAGGAGTAAAGGACGGGCAACATATTGTTTTTGTAAGGGATGCCAACGGCTGTGGAATGGATAATCGCGTAATAGAACTCGATCTATCACCAAAAAATTTTCCTGCCTTTTTTACCCCGAACCAAGATGGCATCAATGATTTTTGGCAGTTCATACCCGCTCCTGAAAGTGGGGAGATAAATGTTGAGTATATTAGGATCTATGACCGCTATGGGAATTTCTTGAAACAGTTGGACCCCAATTCGCAAGGGTGGGACGGGTCGTTCAAAGGAAGACGTTTACCCGAATCGGATTATTGGTACTTGGCCGCTTCGTTCAACGGGCAACAATTAAAAGGTCATTTTACCCTTAAACGATAGACTTTTTGGTAATTTATAATAGTTGAATTCTTTAACGATGTCCAAAAAATTGTTCTATTTCGGATTATTATTTCTTGGGATGATTTCTCAGGCCCAGGAATGCCCCGTCATATTTTACCCTTCCGATGGAACAACCGATGTGCCTGTAGACGTTACCTTGACATGGCCAGAAGTAACGGGCATAAACGGCTATCTGCTATCTTTAGGCACAACGCCCGGAGGCAATGATATAATCAACAGAGAAGTGCTAGGACTGAGAAATTCTTTCAAACCCCCTGTAGGTTTGCCCGAAAGCACCACCATCTACGCCAGCCTGAGCATCATTCAATCCAACACCATACCGTTAGCTTGCAATGTAATCCGTTTTACCACATCGGAAGTAACCACGCGCCCAACCTGCACTATTATGGCCGCACCCGATAATAATGCGGCCAACGTAACGGTTGTGACCGATCTTATATGGAACTATTCCCCGACCGCAACGAGCTACAACCTTTCGATCGGAACATCTGAGGGAGGTACCGAAATTCTTGATAATTTCAACGTTGGGAACGTACTGTCTTATAATCCCCCGGCCGATTTACCACAAGATGTATGGATATATGTAACCGTGCGTCCGGAAAATGAGAACGGCATTGCCCAAACTTGCAACGAAGAAAGGTTTTTTACCGGGGCAATAAACGACCCCTGCGAAGATATAGACCCCATTACAGGTGAGACCAAAACATTGGCACCCGCTATGGAATTCCCAAGCATATTTATTAAGTGCAAGGATAGCCCGCCTATTGACGTCGTGGCAGATGACGGGGCGGATGGGTATCGTTGGTACCGTATTGAAAACGGCAGCGAGACATTACTCTCCCAAAGTCGTAATTTTAAAATAACGGAAGCAGGCAATTACTTTCTCGAGGCCTATAATTGGATAGATAAATCGGGCACAACCCTAGAATGTTCAAGCATCAATAATTTCAATGTCCTTCCCTCTGAATCTCCTATTATAGAATCCATAGATATCAGAAAATTGACGGCCGGCAAACAAGTTACGGTAAATGTTACTGGTGTCGGGGATTACGAATATGCGCTTGACGACGAAAATGGCCCTTATCAAAAAGAATCTTCTTTTTACAATGTTCCGGAAGGACCCCATGTCGTATTCGTACGCGACAAAAATGGTTGTGGTATCGTTTCGCAATTGATCGAGCGAGGACTCAAATCAGAAGATTTTCCTACTTTCTTTACCCCCAACCATGATGGCTTCAATGATTTCTGGCAATTCGTTCGGCCAGCTGAAGTAAAGGAAGTCTCAGAGGTACTCGAGGGGTATATTTCCATATTTGACCGCTATGGCAATCTTTTATTTCAATTGGACCCTAATTCAAAGGGCTGGGATGGAAATTTTAAGGGTAGACCACTGCCTTCATCCGACTATTGGTTCAGGGCGGTTTCTACGGCCCAACAAGAAATAAAAGGTCATTTTACCTTGAAACGCTAGCCTAAAAAAATCTAGCCCGACCCAACGGCCAATGCCAAAGGTCTTTCGTATTTTTATAGTATGAAGTTTAAAGTGGTTTCAGAGTTTAGACCTACCGGTGACCAACCCGAGGCCATCCGGCAGTTGGTTGAGGGAATCGAGGCAAGCGAACGTTATCAAACTTTGCTAGGTGTAACGGGTTCGGGCAAGACATTTACGGTGGCCAACGTTATTGAACAGGTACAACGACCGACGCTGGTATTGGCCCATAACAAAACATTGGCAGCGCAGCTTTATTCCGAATTCAAACAGTTTTTTCCTGAAAATGCGGTAGAATACTTTGTTTCATATTACGATTATTATCAGCCTGAGGCCTTTATTCCAACAACAGGACTCTATATTGAAAAAGACCTTTCGATCAACGAGGATATCGAAAAACTACGGCTGAGCACGACATCATCATTGTTGTCCGGCCGGCGCGATGTTTTGGTCGTGGCCTCAGTTTCTTGCCTATACGGTATCGGAAACCCTGTAGAATTTCAAAAAAACGTAATCGCCCTTGAAAAGAATCAGGTCATTTCGCGAACGAAGTTACTGCACCAATTGGTACAAAGTCTCTATTCAAGGACCACGGCCGATTTCAGAAACGGTAATTTCAGGGTAAAAGGTGATGTCGTTGATGTTTTTCCGAGCTATGCGGACCATGCTTTCCGCATTCATTTTTTTGGGGATGAAATAGAGGAAATCGAAGCATTCGACCCTTTTAACAATACCATTATCGAGGTCTATGAGAGACTGACCATTTACCCGGCCAATATGTTCGTTACCTCACAAGACGTGCTTCAAAACGCAATACATCAGATACAGCATGATCTGGTCGCCCAGGTCGATTATTTTAAGGAAATCGGAAAACCACTGGAGGCCAAACGTTTGGAAGAACGCACTACTTTTGACTTGGAGATGATCCGTGAACTGGGCTACTGCTCCGGTATCGAGAACTATTCCCGTTATCTTGACGGTCGCGAAGCGGGTACCCGCCCATTTTGCCTTTTGGACTATTTTCCCGACGACTATTTAATGGTCGTAGATGAAAGCCATGTGACCATTCCACAGGTACATGCCATGTACGGTGGCGATCGGTCAAGAAAGGAAAATCTCGTGGAATATGGTTTTCGATTACCTGCCGCAATGGATAACCGCCCCTTAAAATTTGAGGAGTTCGAAACACTGCAGAATCAGGTAATCTACGTAAGTGCAACCCCCGCGGATTATGAACTGCAACTTAGTCAAGGTGTTTACGTTGAGCAGGTCATTCGCCCGACAGGTCTTTTGGATCCCATTATCGAGGTCAGGCCCAGTTTGAACCAAATCGATGACCTGGTCGAGGAGATACAGCAGCGCGTAGAAAAAGACGAACGCACACTTGTGACCACACTTACCAAACGTATGGCCGAAGAATTGGCCAAATATTTGGCGCGGATCAACATACGCTGCCGCTACATCCATAGTGATGTCGATACTTTGGAGCGCGTTGAAATCATGCAGGATCTAAGAAAAGGGATATTCGACGTGCTTATCGGAGTAAACCTACTGCGCGAGGGGCTGGATCTGCCCGAAGTCTCTTTGGTGGCAATTCTCGATGCCGACAAAGAAGGATTCTTAAGAAGCAATCGTTCATTGACCCAAACCGTGGGTCGCGCCGCCAGACATTTAAATGGAAAGGCCATTATGTACGCCGATAAGATTACGGACAGTATGAAGAAGACCATCGATGAAACCAATTATCGCAGGGAGAAACAAACCGCCTATAATCTAGAGCACAATATTACGCCCAAATCATTGAATAAAAGTCTGGATAATGCCCTGGCAAAAAACTCGGTCTCTACCTATCATTTTGAAAAAGAGGAGCTACGTGCCGCAGAACCCGACCTGGAATATTTGACCAAGGAACAGGTCGAAAAACTGATTCGTGAAAAACGCAAGGCGATGGAAAAAGCGGCCAAAGAATTGGATTTCATGCAAGCGGCAAAACTACGTGACGAAATAAAAATGTTGCAAGAACAGGAGTAAAATCCCAATCATTTTTTGCATCTTTAGGTTAAATTCCTGCTTAATTTTAGAATCTAAATATTTTAATTAATTAATATCATTTATCTAATTGATTTATATTATATTAAGTATGATTTTTAGATTTGTCTAAATTGAATTATTTTAAGGATTTGAATCGATTTTAAATGCTAATCGACAAGCGAAACACGATATTTCAAATATCGTCGATCTTATTTTTTTTCGGCGGTTTTCTGTGCGCCCAAAAGTTGTCTTCCGAAGAAATCAAGACTGCCGCCAACAAAAAATTTCCAGAGGCCGTTTTTGAATTGAATTCATTTTTGGAAATTCCGAACGATGGTCATTTTCCTGACCAGGTAACCGCCAATAAAAAAAAATGCGAGTCGTATTTCTCACAACTTGGGTTTACCGTAAAGACCATTTCGACAGAAGGCGCCCCCCTACTCTTTGCCGAAAAAAAGTTTCGCAAAAAAGCGAAGACCGTACTCTTTTATTTGCAGATCGATGGGCAACCCGTCGACACCACAAAGTGGGACCAGCCCGATCCATTTGAACCGGTTTTGAAAAAACGCCAAAACGGAAAATGGGAAACCATCGCGTTCGAGCGCCTAAAAAACGAGTTTGACCCCGATTGGCGGATTTTTGCCCGTTCGGCATCCGATAGCAAAGGTCCGGCCATGGCATTTATAAGTGCTCTGAAAATTTTGGACGAAAAAAGAATAATCCCGCAATTCAATATTAAGGTAATCATGGATTTTCAAGAAGAAATGGGCTCGCCCCACCTACCGAAAGCCGTGTCAGAAAATAGAGAATTGCTCGATGCCGACATGCTCTTCATTATGGATGGCACCCGTCATGTATCCAACTTGCCTACTTTGACCTTTGGAGCCAGGGGCATTGCCACGGCGACCTTAAAAGTATTCGGCCCTCGCTACCCGTTGCACAGTGGGCAGTATGGAAACTTTGCCCCAAATCCGGTTTTTAAGATGGCCCAATTATTGGCAGGTCTTAAAGATGGGAACGGGAGGGTTACACTTTCAGGTTTCTATGATGGAATAGCGCTTAGCGAACCGGAAAAACAACGGTTGAACAATGTTCCCGAAGATAGCGACAGCATCTTGGCACGTATCGGTATGGCCGATACGGACGGCATCGGCAACACCTATCAGGAAGCTTTGCAGTACCCATCGCTGAATATCAGGGGACTGAACGCCGCATGGGTAGGAAAAGAAGTCCGGACCATAATCCCTTCGGAGGCGATAGCCGAAATCGATATGCGCCTCGTGCCGGAGTCGGACGGCAAACGTCTCATGGAACTTTTGAAATCTTATGTTCGGGAACAGGGTTATCATTTGGTGGATTCCACCCCTACCGAAGAAGAACGAAAAAAGCATCCAAAATTGGCATCGTTCACCTATCGGCTGGGGTCGTTGCCCTTTCGAACCGAAATGGACTCGGAAATCGGGGACTTTTTGAACAGGGCGACAAATAAGGTCTTTGGCGATCAGGTGGTCAATATGCGTACCACGGGCGGATCACAGCCCATGTCGCCTTTTATCACCACATTGAATATTCCCGCCGTATCTATTCGTATTCCGAATCCCGACAACAATATCCATAGTCCTAACGAGAATTTACGTCTCGGTAATTTTTTGGAGGGAATTATAACCTGTCTGGCCATACTGGACGAGCCCATTGAATAAGAAAGCGTCTCCAAGAACGGAGACGCTTCCCAAACTAACCAACTAAACCAACCATTATGCATGTTCTACCTAGAACGATAGAACGAAACATAATTTTTTAAATACCCTTATTTGATCTCGATCATCCTCTTAGGCTTGGGCAATGCCTCTTTTCTCTTTGGAAGTGTAAATCGAAGCAACCCATCAACATAATCGGCCTTGATTTTATCTTCATCAATGGTCTCAGGCAAGGTAAACGCCCTTCTAAAAGAAGTGAATCCGAATTCTTTACGGGTATAGTTGTCTTCTTTTACCTCTTTCTCTGTTTTCATTTCAGAAGAAATCGTCAACACATTGTTGTCGATTTCAATATTGAAATCTTCCTTTTTTCTACCCGGCACGGCAAGCTCAAGTTCGAAATCCTTTTCATTTTCCTTGATGTTCACTGCCGGAACACTGGTATTGTAATTTTCCATTCCACCAAACCAATCTGGTTTGAAAATTTCGTTCATCAACGAAGGAAACACCAAATTATTTCTTTTAACGATACTCATGTCTTTATAATTTAGATTAAACTTTTTTTCTTTAATCCTAAATAGACAAATCGTGTACCATAGACAAATAACTGCCTTTATGTCTTGTTTTGGTTTGGAATTACTGACAAAATGACCTATTTATTTTTAAAAAGGTCGTTCCTCAGATAAAATTTCAGTTATAATGTGCCTTGAAGATATCTATAAGCACATTTGGCGGAATCACCTTATTAGGGTATTTGTGCATGATGGTGAGCACTTGTTGGATCGCCGATGGGGGCAGGCCCATACCCAGACCGATGTTGTGTAAGCGGTTGATTTCCTTTTGTTCTTGAACCTCATCGACATTCATCAACAATACCAAGCGATGAAATTGGAGGATTCTGTCCGCTTGTGATTTGGGCATAATATGTTCCGCTTTTTTTTCAAAAAGCGAATCAAAAGTCGCGCGATCGATTCCAAGATGAGCGGCGACTTCGAGTAGAAAGTTAAATTCCGGTTCTTTGACGGCCCCATCTACCTTTGCAAAGGCTATCATTTCCGATAAAATACTAAGTTTTTCCTCGTGGCTACCCATATCTAAGCGTTCTTGATTGAACAATTCTTATGAAGATAACAATAAATATGGTCATTTCGTATAGTACATGTCAGGACTACCAAAGTCTTTAACAGTGATTATTTTGTGATACCTTGCAGAAAAATAATAGATGAACAACAACGATATTTTTAAAAAACTCAGAGTGGCCCTGAAACTAAGGGACGATGAAATCATCGATATTCTGAAATTGGTCGATTTTAATATCTCAAAAAGTGAACTTGGTGCTTTTTTTAGAAAAGAAGACCACCCAAACTATATGGATTGTGGGGATCAGGTTCTTCGTAATTTCCTTAACGGACTGGTCATTCATTTACGGGGCACGAAAGAAAATCCGAAAAATCCGGGAGAAGTGCTTTCAAGGCAAAACACGGTAAATACAAAAAAACCAAAACCGTCTTATAAATCCGGACAGCGCAAGAAGATGGACAAGGACATTAGTTATGTAAAATATAAGAACAAAAAAAAATCCTGATGAATTCTTCATCAGGATTTTCTTCCAGTTCAAATTGAGCCTACCCCTCTGTAATCCTTACTGGTACTGTAAAGGCCCTGCCTTCTTTGTAAGCGGCGTTATCTACTTTTTTGTAGTTCAACCGACTCTTGACAAAACCTTCAAGCATCTCATTATCGGTATCTACCGATAAGACGACGATTTCCTTGTCTTCGTTCAAAATGAACCTAACATTGGCCGTCCAGTCACCTTTCTCCAAAACGAACGAATTATCGTCCAACAAATCGGCTATCTGGGTAGATAGGCTTTTTGTAGGATCGCTCTTTTTGGAATTTTTCTTTGAATCGTTGGCAAAAATACTTCCTGTAGCAAGTAGCATTGCAGCTACCATTAAAACACTTAATTTTCTCATGACTTGTTTGTTTTTTAACCCTGTACTTATGGTATCAGGATTTGATTAATGATTGATGATATTACTAAAAAGACGTCTCAGAACTAAGAATGTTACATTGAATAGTTATTTTAACAAATAATTAATCATTCCAAGTGTTATTCGACCTTGTAAAATTAGCGAGGAGCGATCTTACATACAATTGAGAACAAGAAGGTTAACCGTTATTTAAAACCCTTAACCTTTACATAAGGCCCGAAATAAAAAAAGGCCATGTTTTAACATGACCTTTACATATGATATTCAACCAATTTAGCCCAATACTTCCTTGACCTTGTCGGCAGCTTCTTGAAATTGTACGGCCGAATGCACCGCTAGCCCAGAATTATCGATAATTTCCTTTGCCAATTCAGCATTGGTGCCCTGAAGTCTTACAATGATAGGCACCTTGATGGCGTCTCCCATATTCTTATAGGCGTCGACAACACCTTGCGCCACACGGTCACAGCGAACGATCCCGCCAAATATATTTATCAAAATGGCCTTTACCGCCGGGTCTTTCAGTATGATTCGAAATGCCTCCTCTACCCTTTTGGCATCGGCGGTACCACCGACATCCAAGAAGTTCGCCGGTTCCCCTCCTGCCATCTTGATGAGATCCATAGTGGCCATGGCCAGACCCGCACCGTTTACCATGCAACCGACATTTCCATCCAAATCGACATAATTTAGGCCAACCGCCCTTGCTTCGACCTCAATGGGATTCTCTTCACGCAAGTCACGCATCTCGGCATATTGCTTTCTTCGATACAGCGCATTATCGTCAATGGAAACCTTGGCATCGACGGCCATTACCTTATCATCGGAAGTCTTCAACACAGGATTGATCTCGAACAAACTGGCATCACTTTCAACGAATGCCTTATATAGGGACATGACGAATTTTGTCATTTCCTTAAATGCCGTTCCCGAAAGACCTAGGTTAAAAGCCACCTTTCGCGCCTGAAAAGGCAACAGGCCCGTAGCCGGATCGATTTCTTCGGTAAATATCAAGTGTGGTGTCTTTTCTGCGACCTCTTCGATGTTCATTCCTCCTTCGGTAGAATACATGATCATATTGCGACCCGTACCCCTGTTCAGCAACACCGACATATAAAATTCACTGGTCTCGCTATCACCAGGGTAGTAAACGTCTTCGGCGATCAAGACCTGATGCACCTTTTTTCCTTCTGCAGAGGTCTGTGGGGTGATCAATCGCATGCCGATGATATTTCCGGCCAATTCTTCCACTTCTTTCAGATTTTTGGCCAATTTAACGCCACCACCCTTGCCACGACCACCTGCGTGCACTTGTGCTTTGATGACGTGCCAGCCCGTTCCCGTCTCTGCGGTCAACTGTTTTGCGGCCTCAACGGCCTCCTTTGAGTTATGGGCGACGATGCCACGCTGTATGCGTACCCCGAAACTTGCCAAAATTTCCTTTCCCTGATATTCGTGAAGATTCATATATAATCGGTGTCTTTAGGTTCGGTGCAAAAATAGCAAACCAAACGCATTTACACCAAAATAAAAGTTATCGATTACCACTGCACATGATTTGGGTCGACTATTTGATTCCCTTAAAGTCCAAGGGGTCGAAATTTCTGAAATCACCATTGAGCTTGATGGTCTTTTTTGTTCTTTCGAGTTCTTTAAGTACAGAAATCGTCCCTATCAAATGTGCCTTTATAAAGGCAAGACGCTCGCTTTCCCGTGAAAGTTGCAAAAGTTGGTACTCTTGCTCATAGGATAGTCCCATTTTATGGGCCAAAATATAACTATGGAACTTTTCGGGAGGTATCGGGGTAAAGGGCACTTCCATAAGTCGATATAATTCTTCTATCAAGTCCAATACTTCCACCGTCTCGGTCGCTTCGACATCGTTGAAAGAATCAAGGAATTGAACCACGCCACCAGCGTAGGGCTTGCTAGGCATTTGATTCTCAAAGGTCAGGATCTTGAATACCTGTCTGGCGACGCATACGACATCCATCTCGCCATTCTCATAGGTCGTGACTACCTCAACCAATTGAACCTCGGTGCCATAGGCTACATTTCCGTTGATATAGACCGGAATACCAAAGGTTATGGCATCCTTCCTACAATCGATGATCAATTGTTTGTAGCGTTCCTCGAAAATATGGAGCGGTACGGTCTCACCAGGAAAAAAAACGGATTGCAATGGAAAAAAAGGAAGTTTCATAGGTTCATTTCATTTAGTTTTAAATGTACGATTACAATGTCATAAGGACAAATGTCATGTACATTACCATGATTGTTACATTTACAACATTTTGTTGTATTAATTATATTTCCGCTAAATATTCTTGTATGGGAAACCGAAGTACGTTAGCTTTACCAAAAATGATAGCAAAATGAAAAATGCTGACTTGCTAAAAATTGCAAAATCTTATGGCGACCCGGTATATGTGTATGATGCCGAAAAAATAATCGGTCAATTCAAAAGGCTTACCAACGCGTTCAAAGGGGTCAAAAATTTGAAATTGAACTATGCCGCAAAAGCCCTGTCGAACATTACGATCCTTCGGCTGATGAACAGTTTGGGAAGCGGCCTTGATACGGTATCGATTCAAGAAGTTGAGTTGGGCCTCATGGCGGGGTTCAAGCCCGAAGATATCATTTTCACCCCGAACGGGGTTTCTTTGGAGGAAATCGAAAGGGCTTCGGCGCTGGGCGTGCGTATCAATATAGACAACCTTTCCATACTTGAGCAGTTCGGGAGCAAGCACCCAAAAATACCCGTTTGCATTCGTATCAATCCGCATGTGATGGCCGGTGGCAACTCGAATATTTCGGTAGGCCATATCGATTCGAAATTCGGTATCAGCATACATCAAATTCCGCATTTATTGCGAATCGTCAAACTTACCAAAATGAATATCAATGGTATTCACATGCATACCGGCAGCGATATTCTCGATATTGATGTTTTTCTGTATGCGTCAGAAATCCTTTTTGAAACGGCCAAAAATTTCGAGAATCTTGATTTTATCGATTTCGGAAGCGGTTTCAAAGTACCCTATAAAGAAGGTGATATCGAGACCAATGTCGAAGAACTGGGCAAAAAATTGGGCAAACGCTTCAATGATTTCTGCGCGGAATACGGTAAGGAATTGACCTTGGCCTTCGAGCCCGGCAAATTTTTGGTAAGCGAGGCCGGTTATTTCTTGGCGAAGGTGAACGTGGTAAAACAAACGACCTCTACGGTTTTTGCGAGTATCGATTCAGGTTTCAACCATTTGATAAGGCCCATGCTATATGGTGCCACCCATAGCATCAGCAATATTTCGAACCCGGGGGGGCGCGAACGTTACTACTCAGTGGTTGGCTATATATGCGAGACCGATACTTTTGGCAACAATCGAAGGATCAATGAAATCGCCGAGGGCGATATTCTCTGTTTTAGAAATGCAGGGGCCTATTGTTTTACCATGGCGAGCAATTACAATTCAAGGTACCGACCGCCCGAAGTACTTTGGCATGAGGGTCGGGCCATTCTGATACGTGAGCGCGAAACGTTTGAAGATCTTATTCGCAACCAAGTCGATGTCAAAGATCTCTTTGCCCCTAAGAAGGAAAAAATCTTGGTGAAATAAACCTCGGGTATTTTCGTTAGTTTTGGTATAGAATTTGGACTAATAGTCCGAAATGCGCAACCCATGAAAATATTCGCCCCAATGCAGATCAAAATCGCTTTATTCTTGTTCGTAGGCCTTTTGGCCTTTGATTCAAGCGCCCAAGAAGTTAAATGGCTCACTTGGAACGAGGCGGCCGAGTTGGCGGCGACCGAAAAAAATCCAAAGAAAATTTTTATTGACATCTATACCGATTGGTGCGGATGGTGCAAAAAAATGGACAAGGACACTTTTCAAAATGCCGAAGTCGCGGCCTATATGACCGAAAATTTCTATATGGTAAAACTTGACGGCGAGGGCAAGGAAGACATCGAATTCAAGGGCAAGGTCTTTAAGTTCGTACCCTCGGGCCGAAAAGGTTATCATGAGTTCGCAGCCGCATTGATGCAAGGTAAGCTTAGTTACCCGACCACGGTTTTCTTGGATGAAAAATTGAACATGCTTTCCCCGGTACCGGGCTATCAAAAACCAAAGCCTTTCTTGAACATTGCCAAGTATTTTGGCGACGACATCTACAAGGAAAAGGATTGGAAAACCTACGCCGAAGGAAAATAGCATTGCCGCACTATCCGACCTTCTTAGATCGTTACACCTTATTTGGCCTGTATTCCGTTATCGCATTAATCGAACCCATCTTGACTTTTTTGATTGACGCGAAAATCAGCTATTTTGAGTTTGATAGAAGGCATTTTTAAGTTGCTCAGCAGGGCTACGCCATGAAAAAATGTCAAAAAACAGGCTCAAAAGAGCAATTTTTTAACCAATGGGAAAAAGTCAAGGTGAGTTCATTACCTTTCAGGAGTAATTGCAAGTATGATCCGTACTTTTTATCCCTGAGACATTGAAGCTGTACAATTGTATTTTCGTATTAATTTTTGCGCTTTCCTGTAAAAACAATCCACCGTTCGAAGAGACCCTGTTGAAAGATGGCGTGCCCCTTGCCTTGGCCGAATACCGCCACGGGCAGGTATCGAACGTTGAATACCGATTGTCTTTCGCGATTCCTAAGGAGAAAGAAGATCCCATAAAGGCAAAATTGATCTTGGACCTACATATTTCCGAATACAATACCCCCCTCTACTTGGATTTCAAGGAAGACGCCGATCATATAAAATCCGTAACGGTCAATGGTGAGTCCGAAGAAATCGACCACCGGAATGAACATTTGGTCATCGGCCCGCAGCATCTTGATTCCGGTGCCAATCAAATCGAAATCGAATTTGTAATGGGCGAACTCTCGCTCAACCGCAATGAAGAATACCTGTACACACTTTTGGTACCTGACCGTGCCCGGACCTTGTTCCCGTGTTTCGACCAACCGAATATAAAGGCCAAATATACCTTGACGATTACAGCCCCTGACGATTGGCAGGTACTCTGTGGTGCCCCGGAAATAAAATCCGTGCAAAAAAATGGCTTTACCGTTCATGAATTCGGCCAGACCGAAAATATCAGCACCTATCTTTTTTCGTTCGTGGCAGGAAAATTTCAATCCGCTTCTGAAAACCCCGAAGGTTTTGATATGACACTTTTATACCGTGAGAACGATACGGCCAAGATTTCTCGGAGCTTGCCCGTAATTTTTGATTCGCATTACCGATCGGTCAAATTTCTTGAGAACTACACGGCATACAGATTTCCTTTTCAAAAACTCGACTATGCGGCCATTCCGGGATTTCAATATGGCGGCATGGAGCATGTCGGGGCCATACAATATCGTGAAGGCGCCTTGTTTTTAGATGAAAGTGCCACTGAAAACCGAAGACTTTCAAGGGCCAAATTGATAGCACACGAAACGGCGCACATGTGGTTCGGTGATCTGGTCACCATGGATTGGTTCAATGACGTTTGGATGAAGGAGGTCTTTGCCAATTTTATGGCCGATAAGATCGTGAATCCCGCTTTCCCTGAAATCGATCATCGCTTGGCCTTTATGGTGGCGCATTATCCGCGGGCCTATAGTGAAGACCGCACCTTGGGCACCAACCCGATTCGACAGCCCTTGAACAACCTGAACGATGCGGGGTCGCTCTATGGCAGTATCATCTACAACAAAGCACCCATTATGATGCGCCAGCTGGAAACCGTTATGGGCGAAACGGCCTTTCAAAAAGGCATTCAAAACTATATTGAGAACTATGCCTATGAAAATGCCGTTTGGAACGACCTTGTCGAAATTCTCGACCAAGAGACAAATACCGACCTCAAAGCATGGAGCAAAATCTGGGTCGATCGATCCGGTCGCCCTATCTTCGACCAACACATTTCATATGACGCGGATGGTACCATAGCACAATTCGAACTACACCAAAGCGCCGAGGATGGCAGTGATGGCATTTGGCCCCAGACTTTTGATATTGCCCTGACGTATCCCGATACGGTCATTACGTTGACCGCGAACATCATCGAAAAGAAAACCACCCTTGACTACGCAAAAGGATTGAAAAAACCGAGTTCCATCGTCTACAATGCAAACGGACTCGGATATGGGGTCTTTCCCGTGGAGGTATCGCAACTGGACAATATTCCCTTTCTAAAAGACCCTGTGACCAGGGGCTATGCGTATATCAATAGCTTTGAAAATGCCCTAAACGGGAATATTCCTCTAGAGACGGCTTTCGAACTGTTTCGTAAGGGGATGGCCACCGAAAGCAATGAATTGCTTATCAACCTTATTAGTGGATATCTTGGTTCCATGTATTGGAACTACCTTACCGAGGCACAACGTGAGCACTACCAACAACCCTTGGAAAAGCAATTGCTGCAACAGTTACAGTCGGAACTTCCGCCAAATATCAAAAAAACACTGTTCGATCGTTTCCGTTCCATTGCCTATTCGGATTCGGGGAAAAATACGCTTTACGCTATTTGGAACAAAACCAAGGTAATTCCCGATCTCAGGCTCAATCAAGACGATTATACGGCCATGGCCATGGATCTGGCACTTTACGGGCACCCCGAACAGGCTGAAATTCTCGAAAAAGCCAAAAGCGAACTGACCAACCCCGATAAATTGGAACGGTTTGAATTTCTATTGCCCGCACTGTCAAACGATGTGGCCGAAAGGGATGCTTTTTTTGAATCGTTGAAAGCGGAAAAAAACCGCGCCAAGGAAAGTTGGACGTTGACCGCCCTTAACTATTTGAACCACCCCTTACGCCAACAGGAAAGCATAAAATACCTCAAACCCAGTCTGGCGTTGTTGGATGAAATTCAAAAGACGGGCGATATCTTTTTCCCAAAAGGATGGTTGAACAATACCATCGGCGCCTATACTTCTGCGGAGGCCTACGAGATACTCGAAGATTTTATCGCCGCAAACCCTGACCTAAACCCCGCGTTGCTGAAAAAACTGTTGCAGGCCTCCGATGACCTGAGAAGGGTACAATTGTTGGGTAAAAAAGTGGATAAGGGAAATGACTAATGATTTCCTTCGGGAATTATGTAGTCTTTATTTAGGACGGGGCAGTATTGCACAGAACGGTTTGGCTACGCGCAGTATCCCGAAGGGTATTGCGTATAGGTGTTATTGGCAGCTGGCTTTTTTTAAAAATTCAATAAGCTGTTGTTACTCGCTTTTTTTGATCTACTTTCAATTCTATCAATCTGTTCTAATGCTTTGTCTTTGTCTACAGTTAGGAAAGAACGTTTGCGCAGATGGATTTTAATTAAATCATTCACTTTCGAAAAATTTGTTTCACTGTTCAATAATGCATTTTTTCTATCTGTGACATGATATGGCTTCCTTTTTATCAGTTTTAAATCAATTTTTTCAGAAACAGAAGTAATGTCAATTTGTTTTATAAAATCATAACCTAAGTTGTTATGGTACTCAATGAGGTTTTGTTCAGGTTTCTTTATTTCAGGTATTTTTATACAAGAAATATCGTCTTCACTTTCGGTAACATTGATACCAATTGACATTCTTGGGTATTTTATTTTAAATTGGTTTTTAAGAATTTTAAATACTTCAGAGGGATGATTTTCCTTTGTCTTCAAATCAAATCGAATTCTTATTAGGTATATGTCGTATCCGAAAGTTAACTCTTGACGCATTAATTTTTCTTTACCATCAAAGTTTTTATAACTATTGTCAAGATAGTCTATAAATTTTGTAAGTAATGAAAGTGTAATTACGCTTTCAAAACCTAATGGATCCATACTCTGATACAGGTCTAATACATTTATGTAAGACATATTATTTTTATGAAATGCAATATGTTTTAATATGTCCTTTTGAATCTCTTTTGAATCAATAAATATGAATTGTGCAGCAAAATACTCTTGAAGAGATTTGTGGGACCATTTGTAATACATGCCGTCTTTTGAAAAAATCGGAACAGTAATTAATAGGTCTTTAATAAAGTCTGATGATTTTACATTGTTTTCACCAACGTAGTCTAATGACTCTGTAACAATTATACCAAGTTCATCTCTTGTAAACTCTATTTTGTTTTCTTGCTTCAAGCAGAAATATCCAAAGGTTCTTAATACACGATGAAATTCATCAGAACCTAATTTTGAATGTTTTTCTCTTTCAAAGGAATCTCCTTTGGATAGGTCATGAGATTCAAATAGTGCATCAAATACCTGTCTGTAGAAAATATGTTTTTTAAAGGGAATACTTTGTTTATGTTCAAAAGCAGTAAACAAAAGGGATACTAATAGTGGAGTTGTTAAATATTCTTCAATGTTCGAGAAATTATCTTTCTCTTGAATTTTAGAAATTAAAAGTGGAGCAATTTTGTTAGATATATCGTAACGCTTTATTAATTCATACGCTTCATCTGGAATTAGCGGTTTTATTTGGTACTTAAAGAAGTCTCCAAATGATGATAAAGCTTCCTCAGGGCGTGATGTTAGTACAAATTTATTACTTCGTGCTTTAGATATAAATTTCTGAATTTCAGTTGTTACATGTGCTCGGTCAGTAATTGATATTTCGTCAAATCCGTCAAAGAAGAAAATAAAATCACCCCTTTTGATTAGATCAAGTACAAACTGTTTGTCAATTTCTTCATTTATTGGATTGAGTTGTTCTAGAATCTCCTGAATTACGTCTTTATTTTTTGAAAGCCGCCTAAGTTCTATAAGCATGGGAACGCCTTCATTTTTGTCAATACACGACAAGAGTAGTTTTTTCGACATAGTTGACTTACCCATGCCTGCAGTATCGGTAATTAAGATTTTGCTGGATTCTTTGAATACTACGTCACTATATTGGTCAATTAATATACTTCCTCGTTTGTCATGATTATTTTGATATTGAATTGTTAAAGGGACATATACATCATCCAAAAGAATCTTTCTCCTTTTGAAGGCAACAGTGTTTAGGATTGCATTCTTTTCATAAGTTTCATTCAAATATTCTAAGAATTTATCCTCAAAGGCGTGGTCAATAATATTCTCATCTCTTTTCCAGGATTTTTTAATTTCATCAAGTTTAGGTTTTAAGAATGTATCAAAAACAACTTTTGTCAGGGGCGCTGCAATCGTTGCTATATTTTTAACTGTATCTATTTCCATAATATTGCTTGCTGCCAACTAGGTTATAAGAGCACACTATAAATTTCTTACAAAATACCTTGGCATACAAGTATACTCATTAAAAAGCACAATACCGCAGACGCATCTTTGTTGGCAATTGGTTTTTCAATATTTCCATTTGGCTCCCCTTTCTTCAACATCCTTTTTTCTGTATTCGGCAATTTTTCGGATCAGATTTTCGGGCAGGGGTCGATCATACTGAAATTGAACGGAGTCTTGTTTGGTCGTATAGGAACCAAGTTCTTTTTCAAAGGGTTGCATTGCGGGTCCGGTCGGGATAAAACTCAAATGGGCATTATGCGCAGCATATGCAAAAAGTATCGTTTCGGATGCGAAAACCGGTTTACCCCATTTCAATCCCTCTTTTGCCTCTGGCACTACGCTTTTAAGATCGCACGTAATTCTTCTATTTTCGATCGGGCGATCTTGGGCAGTTGTTCAATATAGTCCTCTACGCTGGTAGTTTTCTTTTTTTCCATTTTACTCAACTTTTTGGCTCATCGACGACTCTAGCAACTCATACCCGCTTGCATAGACTGTTCAAAAAGCACGTGCAAATGTCATATTGAGCCTGCCTAACGGCAAGGCAGGCTTGTCGAAATATTCCAGCGTATTGAAAATCAATGTCGGTTTCGACAGGCTCAACCCGACAATAGGGTCAAATATGCCTTTTTGAACAGCCTCATGAATGCAATCTTACCGGTAGCTATCGGTACGCGGTAAATACGGTCACGCATTATTTCGGTCCCTTTTAGTTAGTATTCGGATACAGAACCCCAATTCTCACCTGTTTTAATTCGATAAAGTTGCATTTCAGAAATTCCGAACTGCTTTGCGATCATTTTCATCCGCGTTCTTCGGTTCGGGTCGTTTATCTTTCGCTTGATCAATTTGACCTTGGTTTCGGTCAACTTTGAATATGTTCTTGTGCGTGGTTTGTTCTTGTATTCGGGATTACTGAATTGGTGGATTTCCTTTTCTTTTTTCGTCGCCCATTTTAGGTTTTCCGAACGATTGTCGGTTTTATCGTAATTCAGGTGGATGACATAGATACCCTCGTTTTGTTCAAGAAAATGTTCGGCCACGAGTTTATGCACGTACCTGCTCGTCCATTTTCTTTTTTTCCTTAAATTCAGGCGCAGCACTTGATAGCCGTTCACAAAAGATTTTTTTTGAAGGAACTCCTTTTCGCCCTTGCAGTTCAAAATGCGCCCGTAATTCGATATTTTGTATTTTTCCTTTTCGGCGATTTTTTCGTCAAATCGAATTTCTTTCCATTCTTCTTTCCAATAGTTTCTCATCATGTTGGGGGGCTTTCTCAAAATATGTAAAGGGCAATCGTTTTATTTAAGAACGGATTTAAATATAGAAAAATCCGTCAGAAATCTACCGCCCAAAAATAATACTACGTTGTAATTGGGACTTGGTTCTAAATTAGCTAGAAAACTTACCATTCACTTCTGTTCTTTGTTCCACTATGTTTTCGACCAACTCATTTTTGCTTTCTAGGTTTGATAATGATTTCCTTATGTAAGTTGGGAAAGTACTTTAACATCGTTTGTTTATCCTTGCCCGAGGTATCTATGAATGTCCAATTCAGACCATCATCGGAAGATAAGGCGATCAGGGTATATTCAGATTCAATTTTGCCCTGCGGCGTATTCATTGTCAATTGTTGTGTCAAAGTACATTGAAGTTCCCCATCTTTCTTTAAAAAGCTCGAAGGATCTTTAAAACTCAGATCTTTAAAGGTAAAACCATCATTCTTCATTTTGTCCATTGCTTGCTTTGTCGCATTTACCATATTTGACCTACCGCCCATCATTTCAATAACTTTAGGATAAGTGTACTCTGCAAAATTATCATAATCGCCCGCGAGAAAATATTTTTTCATTTCGCCGAGTTGCTCATTCAGGTTTTTGTTCTCAGTTTGGGAAAAGGAAAATGTTGAACAAACAATCAATATCAATGACCCGATAAATTTATGCATAGGATTTTGTTTTTAAACTTTAACCAAGTTATAAAAGTACATTATAAATTTCTTACAATACCACAGCGTACAAGTACATCGCTCAAAAAGCGTGAGGCGACATTTACAAGTAAATACAAGCGCTTATAAGTCTTTGTAAGCAATTTAAACCATGTATTTTTCCACCTTTGGCAAACTAACGTTTGATAAGCCTATAAAACCCGATCCGCCCTTTTGGTGTCCGCACCTGCACAAAATAGACGCCTGTGGGTTGGCCCAAAAGATCAAGGGCGACCGTATCGGTGCGGGTAAACTTTTTTGAAGCAACATGCACCCGATTCGAGGTCAGCACCGTAACGAACACCTCATCATAGACCTGATCCAATATTATATTGACCTCATTCTCTGCGGGGTTCGGGTAAAGTACACCAACAGTTTCAGGGGCTTCATTTTTTAAGGGCAGTTCGGTCAAGGTGTAATTTGGTCCCGGTTGGTTACAACTGATGACAGGCGGTTCATCGGCATAACCATCTGCATCGTCATCACGATACCAAAGGGCCTCGGCATTCACGGAAGCATCGTTATCGTCGCAATCCGTGGTCTGAAGGACCGTCGTCGTATACCCCGTACCGGGATTTTGGCAGCTCTCCACCGTTTCGGAATCCGCAAAACCATCGCCATCGGCATCGAGATACCATGTGGACGATGCGGTCACGGAAGCATCGTTATCGTCGCAATCCGTGGTCGGAAGGACCGTTGTCGTATACCCCGTACCGGGACTTTGACAGCTCTCCACCGTTGCGGAATGCGCAAAACCATCGCCATCGGCATCGAGATACCATGTCGAGGATGCGTTCACGGAAGCATCGTTATCGTCGCAATCCGTGGTCGGCAAGACCGTTGTCGTATACCCCGTACCGGGACTTTGGCAGCTTTCCACCGTTGCGAAATGCGCAAAACCATCGCCATCGGCATCGAGATACCATGTGGACGATGCGTTCACGGAAGCATCATTATCGTCGCAATCCGTGGTCGGCAAGACCGTTGTCGTATACCCCGTACCGGGACTTTGACAGCTTTCCACCGTTTCGGAATGCGCAAAACCATCGCCGTCTGCGTCGAGATACCATGTCGAGGATGCGTTCACCGAAGCATCATTATCGTCGCAATCGGTGGTCGGCAAGACCGTCATCGTATACCCCGTACCGGGACTTTGGCAGCTTTCCACCGTTTGGGAATCCGCAAAACCATCGCCATCGGCATCGAGATACCAAACCGTTTCCGGATTGATGTTCGCGTCATTGTCATTGCAATCTGTCGTTGGCAAAACGGTCGTGGTGTATCCCGTTCCGGGACTTGTTGGACTCAATACCGTGTCCGGATGCGCATATCCGTCACCATCGGCATCGAGATACCATGTCTGGTCGGGGGTCTCGTTTCTGGAAATCACCAGGGTAATGCTCTTGTCGAAACCGATATCATTTCCTGCCGCATCGGTCTGTGTGGTACTTCCATTTCCGCTGTCAGGGTGTTGAATCGACATGAATAGAAATCGATTGTCAGGTGAAAATGTAATTCCCGTAGGTTCGGAACGATAAGGGGTGCGGCCGAATATCTTGACCTTTGGGACGTTTTGGGTATGTCCGTTTTCAACGACCCAAATATAGTTCTGAAAATCATCGGCATCCTGCATTACCCAAAGGTTGCCCTGCGCATCGAAAGCAAGGTTATCGGGACCATGGCCCCAAGGCACCGTGGAAGTACCGTTTTCATGTGTAATCGAATAGGATGCATTCCCAACATAGGTCTCCATATTCGATACGGTCATGCCTGTAATCGGGTCGGAATCTTGAAAACGATACACCCGATCTTCATTTTTTACCGCAAAGTAGATCCGACCATCGGGGCCGATTTCAACATCTTCGATTCCGTTAAAAACCGTGCCACCCACATTTGCACTTTGTTCTACTGTCGAATTCTGTTCGGCCTGGGTGGTATTGTCCAATTGGATCCAATTGCCCGAGCCGTTTTTAGAACCGCTATAAACATATAAATTGCCACTGCTCAAATCTTCGGCGTTATCGGCCACAAATTTATAGAGGTAACCTACGGTAGCATCCGCGCCCTGATAAACCGTTCTCCGGTTGCTATGAACGACGGCATTCTCATGTTTGAAGTTGCCCATGGCCCACAATTTATCAGCTCCGTTCAAACCACCTTGCTGGTCGATCACTGTTTTGGTCACCGGGTCGATCTCTATGGCCCACCCCAGATCATGGTAGCCATCAACGTTCACATCTATGGGAAACCCAAAACGATCCTGAAGTTCAATACTGGTATATTCCTCACAAGTGATTATCGTGTTCCAAGGGGTTACCGTACCGGAACAGTTGGCAGACGTGCCCACAACCGCACTAAAATCAACGGCTTCAGATCTTGTCGTTTGCCAAAGTCCCGTTCCCGGATCATAATCAATGTCAAGAATCGCCACTCCGCCTTGAACATCCTCGGCGTTGATCGCGAGATATCCATTTTCGCTGCTCCCATTAATGGGCACGTATCCCGCAAAATCGTTTTTATCCTTTAGCGTACCTCCTTGGGTCAGCGCATCGCCCGTTTCGATGATTTTTTGAAAACGGTGCGTGGCGGGAATTACAAAATCGGTATTCTGAACGCCCGGGGGCACCGAGGTGAAGTCACCGATCTGTTGTGCACAAATCCCAACTGAAAACAATAAAAAAGGGAAAATTCTAAAGTTCATTGCATTTCGTTTTACGGGAAAACGCATTGCGATACCAACCGCTCATTCGCCCGAATCAAACGAATTTATGCAAACTGTTGCGGAAAGAAACAAAAATTCGATGTTGAACCCGATTTAAGGGCCACTTTACCACCCTAGAAAGGCTTAATCGGCACGCTTGGCGACCGTGGCAAATTGAAGGTAGAACATATCCATCGCCGTGAACAAAAAAGGAATATTATAGAGATAGGGCTTTAGGGACCCTGTTCTGTTAATTCCTTCGTGCCGCACTATTTCGAACCCTAGCCTGCGGTACATGTTCGCAATACTACTCTTGGTAAAAAAGCGCAAATGGGTCTTATCGAAAATACCATGGCCCTCATATTCGAACTTTTTTTGGAGTACAATCTTCTTAAAGGCATCATGATAACGGATATTGGGGATGGAACTAATTACAACACCTTGATCGGTGAGCTTGTTCCTCAAAGTGGCCAACACCGAATAGGGATCTACTAAATGCTCCAGAACATCATTGCAATAAATGGCGTCGAAATAATTGTCGGGCAACCCGTCCAAAATATCCTCACATGGTCCAATGTATACTTTATCCAATACTTTTTGTGCCTGTTTGCCTGGTTCCGGCATCAACTCGATACCCCAAGCTTCAAGGCCTTCCCTTTGTTTGATGTGTGCTGCAAAAGTGCCTTCACCACAACCAACATCCAATAGCGTTTTGCATCCCGACGGGAGATAGGCCAACATTTCCGGTCGAACATGGTTGTAATAGTCGTCGGCTTTGTTCTCGTAATCCATTAACCTTGCCTCATGCAGTTCTTAGAAACCAAAGGTACACTTTCTTATCCGGAAAATTAATTTTTGGAAATTTGCATTAATCCTTACATAAACCTGAGTTGGATTAATCGAAAACAACAAGTCACAGAAAATAAAATAATTGCAAATTGTCGGGTCGAACACAGTCAAGACCTGTTTCAAAATATCTATGCCAAATGATTCCTTGACTGCGCCCGGAGAGACACTTTTGGCCTTCATTCTTACAACATAATATTAGCTAATCGGAGACTTAATAATCGAACTCAGGTAATAATAATCTTTTTCACAGTTTTCTGTGTAAAAATAACGTTGGATGGGTATTTGAGCGCAAATAAGGAATTTATTAAAACCCACTCTGCCGGTAGGTATCGACGAGATAAGCCACAGAGAACCATCCCGACAAAATCTTCCTGGCAAATTTTGCCGGTTTCTTTTTTATCATTCTACCTCACCCAGAACTGCTTATGGCGGTTTCGGCCTCTCCTTTGGAGACGTGAATCGAAAAACCGACTGCCCCGATACACTCCTATATCATCGGAATAGGAGAATTCTTTAGACTAAACCTTAGTTCACAGGCAAGGTTGCAATCGCCCATCTCACAGAAGAATTTTCTATCTCGGAAGCCCTAACAACCGCGTAGAATTCAGTACCGCTCGAATTGAAAAACACGAAATGCCCTTTTGAATCAAATAGTCTTTCATTTCCGTAAATGTCGGTACCAAAAAATTGCGGAAGCATCACATCACCTTGAAAATTGTAGAAATCAGCGGTATATTTTTTTACTATGCTACCTGGATTACTTTCCCAATTATATCCACTTTCAAAAACTGCATAGACAATATTCGATTCTTCGTGATGATCAAGAGCTGCAACGCGTTCATCTTGGGAACCAACCAAACTACCACTATACCTCATATCGGTTGATTCAGAATTGGTGGCATTAAATATGTTTCTACTTCTGGAGAATAGCTTTTCACCATTTTCAGAAATCCATATATTACCATCAAAGGCAAAATCGCCATGATAGGGTGAATCGTACATATATTGGGCGACACCCATGGTTATGTCATATTTTTCGAAATCGGATGGTGACAAGCCGTTGTCGGCACCGTAAATAAAATCACCCGACGGGTGCAGTTTAACCCTAGTACCCGCTCTAATACTATTACCCGTATGCAAGGTTTCCTGTTTGGTACTTAAATCGATGCAGCGAATCGTCTCCCATTGATCGACCTTTGGAAATGCATATACCCAATCGTTTGGTGCCAAAATGATATCGAAGACATCGGTAGACACATCAAATATATCTATCAACTGCATTGTTGAAAGATCGATATGCGAAATTTTTCCATCATGACCCACTGCCGCATATTTCCCATCTTGACTTATAGATACACAGGTAGGGGGCAAATTCAATACAAGCGTTTCTACCGTTTCTGAAACAAGGTCATATTTTCGGATATGATTTGGAGCGATGGAAACAGTAACCAATTTATCATCGTTTCGGTCATATTCTGCATCAATTATTTCACCGCTTTCGAGCAACCATTTTTCTTCTTTGAAAGAATTGACGACAATACTAATTCCAACTGGGTCATTTTGACCATTCAAGACCATGATCGGCCATTCATATACTTGTGTAAGAAGCTGCTCTCTATTCACGGTAACAGATACTTTTGTGGAATCGCCTGCGGTCAAAAATCCTGTACTCGGCACTATGGACAAATCCGAATTTGAATTTTCAATTGTCCAATCGTAATCTGTTCCCCCCTCATTTATAACATAAAAATCTTTACTATTCTCAGAAAAATCAAATTCCAATTCACCCTGGGACACGGCAAGTATTGAAACAGGAGGGTCTTCAACCAATATTTGGATATCAACAGAAACTTTACCGGCTCCGTTCGAGACCAATTCCAGCATTCCCGAGTGAGTGCCAGCAGTTAACCCTTCTGTATTGGGCAATACTTCGATTTCAACCAATTCATCACCAACCAGACCCGAATCCGGGCTTACGGAAATCCAGTCCGGTTTTGAACTTACACTCCATTGGAAACTTCCTACTGGTTGGGCCGATAGTAAAAATTTTCCCTTTTCGTTACCTAAAAGCTGAAGTGAACTTGGTGAAGCAACTAACTTTGAAGTCAACTTAGGGATATCTTCTGTTTCACATGAATGAAATGTTAAAAGAAGCAGAAACAATAATAGGCTATACTTGGAAAAAGTCATTCGTGAGATGGTCATTAGTAGGTTTTATCTTTCAAATTATCTATTATAGAAAACGATAAAGATAAATTCGTAGTATATTCTTTATACTATATAATCGACAAAGGTTTTGTAAATCTTGTCTTCTTGCTAAAACATCTACTAGCGACTATAGTTCGGAGACTCTTTGGTAATCGTCACATCATGCGGGTGGCTTTCATTGATACCGCTCGCCGTAATCTTTATGAAGCGACCCGATTCCTGTAAGGTAGCGATGTCTTTGGCACCGCAGTAGCCCATACCGGCCCGCAGTCCGCCTACGAATTGATGGATGCTTTCATTAAGTTCCCCTTTGTAGGGCACACGCCCGACGATACCCTCGGGCACCAGTTTTTTAATGTCGTCTTCGACATCTTGAAAATAGCGGTCTTTTGAACCTTGCTTCATGGCTTCGACAGAGCCCATTCCACGGTACGATTTAAACTTTCTTCCTTCATAGATAATGGTCTCCCCCGGTGATTCCTTGGTACCTGCCAACAGTGATCCGAGCATCACGGTATCGGCCCCGGCGGCAATTGCTTTGGGGATATCTCCCGTATACCGGATTCCTCCATCCGCGATAACGGGAACCCCGCTTCCCTTTATGGCCGCGGCAACTTCCAGGACAGCCGAGAATTGCGGAAATCCGACCCCGGCGACGACCCGCGTGGTACAGATGGATCCGGGACCTATTCCTACCTTAACGGCATCGGCCCCTGCCTCTACCAAATATTTGGCAGCTTCACCCGTAGCGATATTACCCACGATTACTTCAAGGTCGGGAAATTTCTTTTTTACGTCCTTTAAGACCGACACGACCCCTTTTGTGTGCCCATGGGCCGTATCGATGACGATGGCATCGACCCCGGCATTGACCAATGCCGCCGCCCTTTCGACCGCGTCGGCGGTAACACCAAGTGCGGCCGCCACACGCAAACGACCGAATTGGTCTTTGTTGGCAATCGGTTTTTGGGTCAGTTTCGTAATATCCCTGAACGTAATCAGGCCGACCAGTTTGTAATTTTTATCGACAACGGGAAGTTTCTCTATTTTGTTTTCTTGAAGAATATCCTCGGCCTCAGCCAAAGAGGTTCCCTCGCCGACAGTAACCAGATTCTCGGATGTCATGACTTCGGATAACGGTCGATCGTTATTTTTTTCGAAACGCAAATCCCTGTTCGTGACTATCCCTAACAGCTTTCCTTTATCATCTACTATGGGAATGCCGCCGATACTAAATTCGGCCATATTAGCTTTTGCATCGCGAACAAGGGCATCGGCCCGCAAGGTGACCGGATCCAAGATCATTCCGCTTTCGGCCCTTTTTACCTTTCTGACCTTCAGGGCCTGCTGCTCAATGGTCATGTTCTTGTGCAAAACCCCGATGCCACCTTCTTGGGCGATGGCAATGGCCATTCGCGATTCGGTAACCGTATCCATGGCCGCTGAGACTATGGGCACATTGATCGTGATATTTCGTGTGAACTTTGTTTGAATGTTTACCTCGCGGGGCAATACTTCGGAAAAGGCTGGAACCAGGAGTACGTCGTCGTATGTGAGACCTTCTCCTAGGATTTTATCAAGGTGGGCTTGCATGGCAATTAAGGATTAATTGCGTGCAAATATAGTGTTTTTTGAGGCAGCTTTTACGCCTGTTCAAAAGTCTTCGGACTATTTAAGGTTTGGCTCAGTACCAGTAGGGCCGAAACCGCAAAAGTGGCGGTCATCAACATACCCGAAAACATGACGACGTACTTCATCCAAAGTATGCCGGACCGCAACAGGTAAATGCCCCCGAAGGTCATTATGACGGAAAAAAAAGGTTCAATGGTCAAAAACAGTTTCAACGTTTTGGAGGCCTTGGTAATCCAGACCAGAGCGCCCAATAAGAAGAAAATAAGCGACATCGAAAGAATGTGGGTGTGCACGATGGTCAACATTTCCCTTTGACTTTTCTTGAATTTCATGACTTCTGCTTCCTCATCGGCTTCGTTACCCAAGTAGTTTTCTTCCATTCCCACGGGGTCGGTGCTGCCCGTCTCAGAAACGAAGAACAGCCCTGTAAAAAATCCGATGGAAAGAACAACGACAAAGCAAGCGATAAAGGCCCTGATTTCTTTGGGAAGAGTGCCCAGAAGTCCGTTGTACCGCATTAGATGATTTTATTTTCCTGAAGAATGCCGATGGTCTGCAGTAGATTATCGATAGCCCTGGTCATGGACCTTACTGAAATCGTCGCGCCCGAAATTCCATCAATATTCGATTCATGGTCCACTCGATCGTTTCCGGTCTTGCCGAAAAACTGTTTTAGCCATCGCCTGCTACCAATTTCACCACCGTATTCTTCACGGTACACGAGAACTTTTGAATTTATGACCTCCAATTTCATATTAAATATGACCAAATAATCGAATTTGGCCGTTTTGCTCGGGGCTTGATCGACAAAAACATAACCTATTAAATCGCCGTCCTTATAGATTCCATTGAAGTTGTTCTCGGTTATTTTGGAAGGAAGCTTTTGATTCAGATTGTCGTTTACCGTAACCGACCGAAAGGATATACCGCTGACCTCAAAAGTTCTTTCGACTTCCTTGGTCACTTTTTTTTCCATTTTTTTAGGCAATCCAAATCCTAGGAGCAAAAAGGAAGCCATCAACGGCAAAACACAAATGGTCTTCATCGAACGCATGCGACAAATATAATTATTTGGAATTAATCTTAATAAAAACGAAGTATTTTTAGTACTTAAAATTTCATAGCATAGCTAGAACCATACCCCAATACCCAGATTGAGTCGATTTTTCACCCCCTCGGTACCCTCCAACAAGTTACTTCTGAATTGATAGTCGCCTTTTACCACGACACCCGGGGCAATATGATAAGAAAGACCCGTGGTCACATCGGTTCTATCGTAGGTCTCGTTTCGTTGCAGTGACCCTTCGGTGTCGGCATGTGTATCGAACCTTTCGTACCGGACAAAGGCGAATAATTTCTGCTTCTTTACGGTCGGAAGAAGGTTATAGCCCCCCTCAACATAAAAGCCTTGTAAAGCGCTACCGAGATCTCTTCCTGTAATGCTGTTGTATGGCCCGGTATCGCTCAGTGAGGCATGGATAAACTGACCTCTGGCCGTAAATCTTCGATAAGCATAGCGTGCGTCAAGGCCGATCATCGAAATACCGATATTCGCACCATTGATTTCCTCTACATCATCTGCAGCTTGGGTCTTTCCGAAATAACCTGACAAACCCAATCGAAGCCCCGGTATACCATAATAGTCTATTTTGGCTGAAAGCGTGGGACTGTCCACGGTGGATTTAATTCCTTTTTGCCGACCGCCGCGTAATCCACTTGAGCCTTGCAAAAACCCTGAAACTCCACCTTCGCCATCAGCCTCGGTCGATTTGAAACCATTGAAGACATAGACTTGATATCCCAAGGATACATCGTTCAGGCGACCACTCACGCCAACACCGAGCTCGCGCCAAGTGGTCGGCACGATGGCATTGTCCATTGCCGGACGCTCCACCCCGTTAAAGGTCGTGGGTTCGTGATATTCGTTTATTATGCCCATGGGCACCAACATCAAACCACCGCGCAAGTTCACATTATTGGCGACGTTATAGTTGACAAAAGCCTGTTCGACAAAAACTTCCTCTACATGCTCAAATTCAATCTCGGTAAAGAATTGAACCTTGTCGGTAAAACGATACCCTAGTAACAGTACCAAACGCTGCACATCGATTTCACCGTTATCGCCCTCGGGTTGGTTGTACAACATTTCACCATAGGCCCCTACAGTAACCTCCGATCCGTAGTTTCCGGAAAGAATTCTTTGTGCGGAATTCAACTGTTTTTGCGGATCTAGCATAATCGAATCGGTACCCACTTGAGCAAATGAAAACGACACGAACAATACGGCAAGTGCTGAACAAATTTTAAGCATGATTGGTTTATTTTTATTTAGATTATGTATAAATAATTAATTTAAAGAAGCGCAAATTTAACCCCAATTATGAAATCGACAAACTTTATTTATATCAATTCTAAATAAAATACAAAGTTTAACATTTGAAAAACCGAAGCGATTCCCATGTAATGTCCGCAAATGGACGTCAGGATGAAGGGACCCTCTACGTTCTATATTTTATCATGCTAAACCTGATAAGACCGTTAGCTATTGGAGGAAGGTTGTTTGCCAATGCATATTGATTCTACCTTTCAAATCCGTGCCTATATATGACCGTCTTGAACAATGATCATCTAGGCAGGTTCCGATGGATCGGTAGACCAAGCGAGTGCAGTCGGAGCGTATTATGGCAATTTAGGACGAAACATCTTTCATCAAACCGATTCGGACACCCTATGTTTTCATATTTGCTTTGAACTACTTAAGAACATACTGGCCATTGCCAAAATGGATGAAGAATGTAACCTCAACATTGGAAACACATATTTGACAATTGATTTAGAGGGGCAAGTCTTTTTAACCATCTAATTGAGCATAGCTTTACCAAAGCAATCATTTACCAATATTATTCTCAAAAAGGAATACCCCATTCTTATTGACTATGACAATGTCGGGCCTACCATCTTTGTTGATGTCGGCAACGGTAATATTGAGTCCGATACCGGAATCATCATCTATCAAATGCTCTTTAAAGTATGGTTTTTCATCGGGCGTGAACTCGATATAGAACAAGAAGGGGTCTTCGGCATCGCCCGGGTCATTGCCATTATGTGCCAAAAACCGCTTTCCGGAAATCATTTCCGAACGCCCATCCCCATTTAAATCGGCCATAATGGTCGCATGGGTCTGTGCCGTAGTGGAGCTGATCAAATGGGTGCTGAATTTTCCGTTTTGATTTTGTTCATGCCACCAAACACCCAATTTATGGGCAGAGGCACTGACCACATCGTTGATACCATCACCGTTTACATCGAGTACCTGCATATGGGAACAATCCTCACCGAGGTTCGTATTGTGAAAAATCCAATCTCCAGACTTTTTTTCGACCTTTCCTTCGAACCAACCTTCTTTGATCATTACATCTTCGATTCCATCGTTATTGACATCCCCATAACCGATACCGTGTGAATACCGTTCCGTTCCGGGTACATTTTCCTCGCTCAACGCGTAGCGCTTCCATTCCGTTTGTCCCTTTTCCAAAGGGGCCTGTAGCCAGATTATCTGCTTTTTATCGACATCGCCACAGAGTATTTCAAGCCTTCCATCACCATCCATATCGACAAATCCGGGGGATTCGTTCGCAATGCCCACGGAATCCGCGATGATATGTTTTTTCCATTCGCCAGGTTCATTCTTCGGATTCTCGAACCAAAAAGCGGGTTTTCCGGGATAATCGATTACTATCACATCATCCCACCCGTCAAGATTCACATCCATACCGAGATTGAGAAAGGATTCGCTGTATTCCTTATAAGGGTCAAACGTACGTGATGGGGCCATTTCATGGCGTGTCCAATTGGGTGCCTCAAACCAATAATAGCCCGCCACGATATCCAATTGCCCATCATTGTTCAAATCGGCCACTGCGCTGCCTTCAGAAATAAAATCCCTTGTAATGGTGGTTTTCTTGAAATGTTTAGAGGTACCCTGCTGTCCATTGGCCGACCACAGACCGATTAGCAAGACGAACAATGAGATAGGTACCGACGAAAACCGCAAATAGAATGTATCTTTCATTTCACACGATGTTTTTGAGCATCTTTCTTAATGGTTAGTATTCGAAAGTACACTATCTATTTGTACTCGATAGTATATGTTCTCGTTCGAATCTTCACCGTTCAATTTTCTTTTTAAATCTTCCAATAGACTTTTTGATTTTGAGGTATTCATTGATCCGATTTTTCGAATGGAATAATCCAATATTTTAGGTATTTCGGAAGTTTCGGCCAATTTCAGGGCACGCTCCATATCCAAATCGATCAAGGGTTCAAAAGCATACCATAACATCAAAGGCAGGTTATGATCGCCCGCATCTTCACTTCTATGCAAAAGCCCCTGAACGGTGTTCCATCGTTCTTTCGGCGGTAATCTCAACAAGCCGGAGACAAGATAAAGTCTTACCAAAGGCGAAGAATCTTTTTCAGCTATTTGGCCAAAACGCGCCATTGTTTGTTCGGAAACCATTTTATCTTCACTCATCAATTGTATGGCCCAACTTCTAAGGTACTCGTTCTTGTTTTCCAATAAATCGTTCAAATCGCTTTCAGAAAGGCCATTGGTTACATGAAGTGTCCATAAAGCGCGTAGCTTTCGGGTCACATCCGGGTTTTCATTCAATATTTTTTTCAGGGCCGAATGTACCTCCGGATTTCCACCTCTTTCCTGCAAGATCGTCCTGGCCTGCCTCACATACCATTCATTGGGATGGAGCTGATACTCTACCAGATCAAGGTCGGATGCCTTCGTCAGATCGACCTGCACCCACTTATCATCCTTATGTGTAATCTTAAAGATACGGCCCAACGTTTTATCGTGTACATCGGGGTTTGGACTATGACATTGGTTTTGGTCGTACCAATCGATAGCAAACACAGAACCGCTGGGGTCGTATTTGAAATTCAGCCATTGCGACCACGAATCGTTCATTACCAAAAAATCTTTGTTGTGGGAGGCCACATAGCCCGAGCCCGAACGCGTAAGTTGATCATTGTTCAATCGTGCGCCATTGATATTGTTCATAAAAATGGTATTGCGGTAGTGATCGGGCCAAGTATCGCCACCGAGATAGATCATCGCCCCGGCATGGGCATGCCCCCCGCCGGCGGCGGCAGACCTAAAGTTGCCGGCATGGGGGCCGCGATCGCCCAAATAATGGACGTGATCACCAATGGTCTTGATATCGTCATAGGTATAGGCATTAAAATGTTCGCCCCCTTGACGTTGATATCGAGCACCCTGAACGATATGGTACATGTGCGGAATCACGCAGACCGTTATGAACGCATGCCCATAATCATTGAAGTCGATACCCCAAGGGTTGCTGGTACCTTCTGAAAAAATCTCGAACTCATGTTTGGTCGGATGGTAACGCCAAACCGCCGCGTTTAATTTCGTACGTTCTTTATCAGAAGCTCCGGGCTTGCCCACATTGGAATGGGTAAAGACCCCATGTACGCCGTATAGCCAACCATCGGGTCCCCATCTTAGATTATTAAGTACCTCGTGGGTATCTTCAAGCCCCCAGCCATCGAGCAGAATTTGAGGTGGACCGGAAGGTTTATCATTGGCATCATCGACCGGAATAAACAGCAAATAGGGCGCGGCACCTACCCAGACACCACCCATGCCTACTTCGATTCCGCTGGCCAGATTCAGACCTTCGATAAAAACCTTTCGCTTGTCCAAGGTTCCGTCGCCATTGGTATCTTCAAAAATCAAGATTCGATCTCTTCCTTTTCCCTCGGCTGCCGGTACGGGGTAAGTATGCCCCTCGACTACCCAAAGCCTTCCACGGGCATCGATCGTAAAACTAATCGGCCTTACAACATCAGGTTCTGATGCCGCAAGGGTTATTTTGAAATCCTCGGGCAATGTCATGGCTTTCGCCGCCTCTTTTCCCGAAAGTCCAGAATTGATGATCGGATCCAACGGGGGAAGCACAATAATATCTTCTTGGTTCAATTCATTCGTAAAAGTCGGACGGCTAGGGTAAAAGCGGAAATCGTCAAAACTGATATGTGCCCATTTATCATCGCCGATATATGGAATGGGCGAAGTACCCGTTTCGTTATCGACAATTCGAATGAATATCTCTTTATTCAAATAATCGCCCAAATCGACCACCACAGGTTGCAAGGTAGCCCTGCCCTGCCCGGTCGATGTAAAAACCACTTCATCGGTACCTGCCAAGACCAACTCGACACGGGTATCTGCCAGTGCCCCACCTGAAACCTTGAATGCTGCAAAGGGATGCGTAATTTCAAAAGGAACGGAAGTCAGCGTTCCTTTTAGTTTATAGTTCATTGTGCCACCACTGCTCAAAAAATAATCCCCGTCAAGACCAATCTTTACATCCTTTTCATGTACTGTGGATGGATTATTGAACAACGGGGCTTCAAAGGCTTCCCCCTCGGATTTCCAATCGCTCAGATTGCCCCGTTCAAAACCTACGTTCAAGGGTTTGTCATTTTTTACGGGAACAATGCCGACAACGGTGGGTGCGACTATTTCGCCTTCGGTAATTTCAAATTTTCCGACCATCCCTGCAGCCCGATGACCGGGAACGGTGCAGTAATACGTATCGTCTGAGGTCGCAATAAAAACAATGCTTGTGCTCGACCCCTTCTCTAACAAGGTTTCGCTTTTTATACCTAGTTTTTCCATGGCCACATCATGGGTCATGACTTCACCATTGGTAATGGTAATACGAACCCGGTCGCCCTTGTTCGCCCTCAGAGTAGGGTTTCTCGTGCCGTCTTGTGCAAAATAACCCAACATGGTCGCCTCAAGGGCATAATCGCGATCGATTCGATCGTCATTTTCGACTTCCTGCGCCTCGGAAGTCTCTTTTTCCTTAGGTCGGCATGAGACAATTATACCTATAAGGACTATTGCGAGCATTGTTCGAAATGCCAATCGATTGCTATTCTTCATAATCTATAAAAGCCGTTATTTATCAACGACTATGATGCCATAATTACTCTTTCAGTTCTGTTATAAAAATATCCTTAATGGCCACCAACGCTTTCCCGCCCCCGTGTATTTGGATACCGATTACACCTTCTTGGGGAATATCGGCATCATCTTCATGATAATCCACCGTTTTATGTCCGTTGATGTAAAGGCGTATGTGTCGATCTTCGGCCCGAATCTCATAATCGTTCCAATCGTTTTTCTTGATCCATTGCAATATTTGTGCAGCATCGGGAGCCATCAAGGTCTTGTTCCTTCTCGATTCGTCATAGAGACTGGCCCAGTACCCTTCACCCCAATCCGCCTGATAGCCTTTCATTTCATGCGCAGGTTCTTTCATTCGCTCGCTCCGAAATTGAATTCCCGAATTTATGAACCCTTCGTCTCCGGTCAGTTTGATCTTCAAGGTCAAAACAAAGTCGGAATAGGATTTCTCCGTACACAGAAAATCGTTATGGGGCACTTCATGTTCCAACGAACCTCCTAGCAGTGTTCCGTTCTCAATACGCCACATGTTGGTCGTATCCCCCTCCCACCCTTTGAACGTCTTCCCGTCAAAGAGCGCCTTCTCACTTCCTTCAGCCTGACCATGCACCAAAAACATATTGATCGCCAAGGTCATGATCGCGACAACGGTTATTTTAACTTTCCTAGACACGTTATATACGCTTATCGATTATATTTTAAGATCCTTGACCTTTACCAAGTACGAGTATATTGCTGGGACATCTCTAAAAATAGCGATTTATTTCCGAAAAAGGACTGGTTTTTAAAAGGTTGCGGGGGCTGCGGTCCAGCTCACATTTTGAGTGCAAAAGCCCATGGGTTCAATTTCCTATTCGGAATATTTCGAAAACAGTTCCAGTGCCTTGTTGTAGGCCGCTTCGAAATCGAGCCAATTGACTCCCGAATCGATTTTTTCGGCCGTAAAATAGGAAAGCATTTTTTCGGTGGGCATATTTCCGGTCAATTCGTCCTTGGCCATGGGGCAACCGCCAAAACCTTGAATGGCCCCATCGAATCTTCTGCAACCCGATCTATATGCGGCATCAACTTTTTCTTTCCATTTGGAAGGAGTGGTATGCAAATGGGCCCCAAACTCTACCTGTGGATATTTGGGAATCAAGTTTGAGAAAAGGTAGTCGATGATATCGGGCGTAGAAGAACCGATTGTGTCGGACAAGGATAGGATTCGGGCACCCATGGCAGTAAGTTTCTCTGTCCACTCCCCTACGATTTCGACATTCCAAGGGTCACCGTACGGATTTCCGAATCCCATGGAAATATAAGTGACGACTTCCTTATTGGCCGCGTCGGCAATGTTGAATATTTCTTGCAAGGTAGCTACCGATTGCGCAATGGTCTTATGGGTATTGCGCATTTGAAAATTTTCCGAAATCGAAAATGGAAATCCCAAATAATCGATCTGTTCATGCTCGACAGCATCTTGGGCACCTCTTACATTGGCAACAATTACGGAAAACTTGCTGCTTGTTTCCGTGAAATCAAGTTGGTTCAAAACCTTTGCCGTATCGGCCATTTGCGGTATGGCTCTGGGTGACACGAAACTGCCAATATCAATCGTATCAAAACCGCACCCCAATAACGATTGCAGGTATTTGGCCTTGGCCTCGGTCGGGATGAAGGTCTTGATTCCTTGCATCGCATCACGGGGGCATTCGATTATTTTAACTTTTTCGGACATAGACCACCAATGGATTAATCAAAATTAGCACTATTTATCCGATATCAATATGTAGACAGCAATACCAACGAATACCAAAATTTGCAGCCATTTCAGATAGAACCCTACATTTGAGTTTTCTTTGATAAAATCGGAAATATAACCTGCCAGGATCGCGATTAGGGCAAAAACAATAAAGGACACCAACATGAACAAAAATCCGAGAACGAAGAATTGAACAACCGTATTTATCGTATCACTGAATAAAAATCCGGGGAAAAAGGCCAAGAAGAAAATAGCGACTTTAGGATTCAGGACGTTCATAATGAAACCTTGCCTGAACAACTGTAGAAGGCTTTTTTGGGGCACCCCATTATTCTGTAATCGAATATCGCCATTACTTTTGAAAACCCGATACGCCAAATAAATGAGATATATCGCCCCAAATAGTTTAATCGTAAAAAAAAGCGTATCGCTCCGTTTGATTACGGCCGAAACACCGAAGGCCAAGAACGAAGTATGTACCAGACAACCCGAAATAAGCCCCGCAACCGTGGCCAAACCATATTTTTTGCCATTGACCATGCTCTGCATGAGCACATAAATATTGTCCGGTCCGGGCGAAAATGCCAAAGCCGCCGTGGCCAACATAAAGCCTACTAAAACTTCAAAATCCATACTCAGATATTGAACCCATTAATTGACCGTAAAATACAAATTCAATGACATCTATTTTTTATATCTTTCGACTTAAATCAATATGAAATGAAAAATTACGGTTTTACCCTGCTATTGTTTCTAGGTATCTTGGCATGTGGATTTACATCAAAAAAGGAAGTAAAAGAAAACAAAAAGATAGCTATGGAAAAAACTCTGGTAGGCGATAGTGTTTTGAGGCACGTGGTTCTGTTCAAATTCAAGGATGGAACGTCTAAGGATGATATCAAAAAAGTCGAAGAGGCATTTTCTGCCCTACCCTCGAAAATACCCGAAATTGCCGGATACGAATGGGGGACGAACAATAGTCCCGAAGGCTTGAACAAAGGCCTTACCCATTGCTTCTTTTTAACTTTTAAATCAGAGGAAGATCGTGCCGTTTATCTACCCCACCCGGCGCATAAGGCTTTTGGCGAAGTATTGGGACCGCACCTTGACGATGTTACGGTTGTCGATTATTGGACGAAATAGTTGATGGTTGATGGTTGATGGTAAATATTTAATGTCCGAACAACCCACTACATATTTAAGATAGCTTTATTGATTCTTTTGACGAGGCTCGGCCCTTCGTAAATAAATCCGGTATAGAGCTGAACGAGATCGGCACCGGCATTTAGTTTGTCCAAAGCATCTTGGGGTGAATGTATGCCTCCTACCCCGATAATCGGAAAGGCCTTATTGCTATTTTCAGCTAAAAACCGAATAACTTCGGTACTTCGCTCCGTCAATGGTTTTCCGCTGAGCCCACCTTTTTCTTCGGCATCTACAAGGTCAGATTTCAAATCTTTGCGTTCGATCGTCGTATTTGTCGCGATAACGCCGTCTATTCCGGTCGTCTTTACGATCTCGATAATATCGATCAACTGGGCTTCGGTCAGGTCAGGTGCAATTTTTAACAGGATAGGCTTTTCTAGACCGTTCGAAGCTTTAGCCGCGTATTTTTCATTTTCCTTTTTGAGCTCTTTCAATAAGGCCGTCAAAGGCTCTTTATCTTGCAGTTCCCTAAGACCGGGGGTATTTGGCGAGCTCACATTGACAACGAAGTAATCCACATATTTGAAAAGTGCATCAAAACAGATTAGATAATCTTTAATGGCATTGTCGTTCGGGGTAACCTTGTTCTTTCCGATATTACCCCCTATCATCACATTTTTGTTCGTCTTTAGACGTTCAACCGCATCGAAAACCCCTTGATTGTTGAAACCCATACGGTTTATTATGGCCTTGTCTACCTTTAATCGAAATAGTCTTTTTTTTGGATTGCCTGCCTGGGCTTTGGGCGTCAAGGTACCGATTTCGATAAATCCGAACCCAAAATTTGAAAGCTCTTGGTACAATTTGGCATCCTTATCGAAGCCAGCCGCAAGACCAACGGGATTTTTGAACTTCAGACCAAAAACCTCACGCTCCAACCTTTTGTCCTCGATTACAAAAATCGACCTGAAAATTCGAGAAAATCCGATATTCGAAAACAATCGAATGAGTGAAAATGTAAGATGATGAACCCTTTCCGGATCAAGTAGAAAAAGTAAGGGCCGAACGATAATTTTGTACATAAAACGCGGGAGGATTTTGGTAAAAATACAAACAAAAGCCTTGTATTTTCCCTATACCAACCGTTTTTATCAACACCCGAAGGTTAACATCATTTTGGGTCCACGGCATCTCCCATTTGAACCGGATCCACGCGAATGGGGTCTAACAAAGCCTCGACACAAAGACTTAGATAGCGTTCATATTGCCTTTCGTTGAACATCACGAGCAACTTCTTATCGCTTTCATATGAGGCGTCGATCAATTTTTGTTGGAGCATTTTGTATTTTTCGGCCAAAGTGGTCAACTGCTCGGGTGAACTCTGTGGGTGCTGATCAAAAAGTTTTTGAATATCATCTTTTATGGCCTTGGACGTCACTTCAAGTTCAGCCCTTATTTCCTCCATTGCAGTTACTTGTTTTTCATTTAACTGAAAAACCTTTACAATAAGGTCGATGTTCTTTCCGCCGATGTCCAAAGTACAACTTTGGGCACTGGCCGAAAAAAACAAGAAGAAAGTTACCACTAATGTAAGAATGGCTTTGGAATACATACGGTTACAACTTGTATTTGCTCTAGTATAAACAGTATTTTTACTCAAAAATTATATAAATGCAGCACATAATCGACCGATTTATCGGGTACGCAACCATTGATACGCAAAGTGACCCAACCTCTGACAGCACCCCCAGTACTGAAAAGCAATGGGTCTTGGCACAAAAACTTGCCGAAGAACTGCAAGAAATAGGCATGAAAAATGTCTCTATCGACGACAATGCCTACATTATGGCAACTTTACCGGGCAATGTCGACAAAAAAATACCGACCATCGGATTTATCTCTCACTTCGATACATCGCCCGACTTTTCTGGAACTAACGTTAACCCGAGGATCATAGAAAATTACGATGGAGGTGATATCGTTCTGAATGCCGCAGATAATATCGTTCTCTCACCCGATTATTTCGAAGATTTGCTTTTCTACAAAGGGCAGACCCTGATAACCACAGACGGCACAACCCTTTTGGGCGCAGATGATAAAGCGGGTATCGCCGAAATCGTTACGGCGATGGAATATTTGATCCAACATCCCGAAATCGAACATGGCGAGATAAAAGTAGGTTTTACCCCTGACGAGGAAATCGGTCGTGGCGCACATCGTTTCGATGTTGAAAAATTTGGTGCCGATTGGGCCTATACCGTTGACGGCAGTCAAATCGGAGAGCTTGAATACGAGAATTTCAATGCCGCAAGTGCGAAAATCGTCATTAAGGGAAAAAGCGTACACCCCGGATATGCCAAAAACAAAATGATCAATGCCATAAGTCTTGCGCACGAGTTTATGAAAGCCTTACCCCATGAGGAAACACCTCAAAATACTAGCAAAAGAGAAGGTTTTTTTCATGTGCACCATATTCAAGGTGAAATTGAACATGCCGAGCTCGAACTTATAATTCGAGATCATGACAGGAACCAGTTCGAAAGAAGAAAGCGATTATTGCAAAAAACGGCGGAATCATTGAACGAAAAACATGGAAAACAAATTACCCTCGAACTAAAAGACCAGTACTACAATATGCGCGAAAAGGTCGAACCCGTTTTTCATATCGTTGAGATCGCCAAAGCTGCCATGGAAGCGGTTGGTGTCACACCGATAATAAAGCCGATACGTGGAGGAACTGACGGCTCGCAGTTGAGCTTTATGGGATTGCCTTGCCCGAATATTTTTGCAGGCGGACATAATTTTCATGGAAAGTATGAATATATACCGGTCGAAAGTATGCTTAAGGCCGTTGAGGTTATCGTCAAAATTTGCGAACTTACGGCAAGCAAAGAATAGCCGGTATGGATATTTTAGAAAAAGTGGAGGCGTATTATGAGACTGCCCATCATTTTAAGGAAGGGATAAATGTTTTGCGCGATTTGGCATTAAAGGCCAATGCAGAGGAAACTTTCAAATGGCAAGCCCCGGTATATGCAATCGATGGAAAAAATGTATTCTGGATAGCTAGGTTCAAAAATCATTTCGGAATCGGTTTTTTCAATGGAATGTTTTTAAAAGATCCGAAAAACGTACTCGTAAACGTGCAAAAAGGTAAGACCTTGACCATGAGACATTGGCATTTTACATCTTTGGATGAAATCGACGAAAAAGGGGTACTGTACTATATTCGGGAAGCCTTGGAAAATCAAAAGAAAGGTCTGGTTTTGGCCCCTGCCCAAAAGAAAAAAAGAAAAGCTGTCATCGTTCCACAACTATTGATGGATGCCTTGAAAAAAAATTCGGCCGAAGATATTTTCAAAAAGCTATCACCTTATAAACAGACCGAATATGCCGAGTACATCGCAGACGCCAAACAAGAAAAAACCAAAATAAAAAGGTTGGATAAGATTATTCCCATCATAAAAAAAGGCAAGGGCCTTAATGACAAGTATCGATAACCGTTCAAAGCATCGGTAGCTTCCAACCGTTGTGATAGGTCGCCTTTGTAAACTCGTTGGCGGCTTCTTCCTTGAATTTGTTGGCGGCCGCATCCCAATAGATGCGATTGCCCGTTTTGAAGGCTACATTGCCCATATGCGAGACCAAAGCGGCATCATAGCCCACTTTTATAGGTGCCGTAAGCTTTGAAGCGTCTCGATTTTTTACAGCTTCAATAAAATTTTTCGTATGAAGGTCCAATCCACTGACACCGCCGGTATCATGCGCTTGTGCTTCTATTTTCGGAATGCCCTCCTTTCCCCAACCTTGAAATTCTTTTTCGGGAATGATCTCCCATCCACTACGGTCCAGCACCAAGGTACCGAGATTTCCGATGAAGGCTATTCCGTGGTTTCGTCCATAGTTTCCGCCGTCTATTCCCGTTGCGTGTTCCCATAAAATGGAAAAATCGTCGTACTCAAAAACGGTCTGAAGGGTATCGGGCGTTTCGGAAGCATCATCCGGATAGGCGAATTTCCCACCAAGTGCCATCACCGATTTCGGTCTTCCGGCCTTCATGCCATATAGCGCATAATCAATTAAATGAACGCCCCAATCGGTCATTAATCCTCCGGCGTAATCCCAGAACCATCTAAAATTAAAGTGAAAGCGATTCTGGTTAAAGGGCCGCAGTGCTGCCGGTCCTAACCACATATTATAATCAACACCTTCCGGTACGGCCGAGTCTTCGATTATGGGCACAGGTTTCATCCAGCCTTGATAGGCCCAAGCCTTTGCCAACCTGATATTGCCAAGTTTACCGGAATGTACAAAGTCGATGGCATCGACAAAATGGGGCTGGCTTCGCTGCCATTGTCCAATTTGCACCATTCTATCACTGGCTCCGACATAATTGAGCATAATGTCGGCCTCTTGTATCGAATTGGCGATCGGCTTTTCACAATATACATCCTTACCAGCCTGCAAGGCGTCGGTCAACATTAAGCAGTGCCAATGGTCAGGGGTGCCGATTATCACGACATCGATATCTTTATTTTCGAGCAGTTTTCGATAGTCTTTGTACCATGTCGGCTTTTTTATTCCAGCCTTTTCGAGGTCTGCCGTACGTTTCTTCAATACGCTTTCATCGACATCGCAAAGGCCAATTATATCGACCTCGCTAATTTTGAGCATCGAACTTAAATCGGAAAAACCCATGCCATTGCAACCTATCAAACCTACGTTGATCCGATCGTTCGGCCCGACCTTTTTACGAATCTTGCCTAAAAGTTCTATCGGAAATAGAAAAGAAGCCGTTACTCCCGTCGCGGCAAGTGAGCTTTTTTTGATGAAATTTCGTCTATCGGTATACATGGTCGCAAATTTTAAGAACCGTTCAATATACTGATTTTGGAGCAAAAAAAAGCGGCGACCTTAAGATGGTCGCCGCTTTTTTTATTCATTATGACCTATTTATTTTTTTGCCGGAGCATTTAATTTTTTGCTCAGCTCCATAGAAATGGCCGTACGATCAAATTTCAACTTACCGGCCATTGTTTCGATGACGCATGAAAAATCGCTGTCATTCAATTCAAGAATCTTGCCATGAAGGCCGCTTTTGGTAATAATGCGATCTCCACGCTTCAACTCTGAGGCGAATTTTTTTTCATCTTTTTGCCGTTTCATTTGCGGGCGTATCATGAATAGATAGGCCACCACAAAAATCAATATCATCGGCAGAAACTGCCCCAATCCTTCCATACTGTGTTCTCGTTTGTTCTATTTTATTGTGCTACCGGACCTGTAGGTGTCGCACCCTTAGGGTTTACGAATGCCTTGATCCTCAATAGTTCTTGTCCCTTTTCGGTATTGGCCGTTACGGTAATAGTTTTGGTAACCTGATTTTGGCCCGAACCATTAAAACGCACCAAAAGCTCGCCTTTTTCACCTGGGGCGATAGGGGCCTCCGGTTTTTTAGGTACGGTACAACCACAGGTACTTTTGGCATCGGTAATGATCAAAGGTGCATTGCCCGTATTCGTAAAAGTGAATATGGTCTCTTGCGGAGTGCCTTGTTCTATGGTACCGAAATCATGTTCCGATTTTTCGAATTCCATTACAGGAAGTTGTTTCGCTGCCTCGTCACGCTCAGCGGCCACTGCCACGTTGCCCGTCTTGATCTTGCTGCTTGCGTTTTCTTTACAAGAAGTAAACGCCAAAAGGGATAAAACACCCAATGATAAAATTGCTCTTTTCATTTTAGAAATTTTTATTTGTTGCAAAACTAAAGAATTATTGGTTACTAACGTAAAAATTGAGCTTGTAGTCTATTTACAACCAATTTTCTGCCCATGTAGTTCATCGATCGCCCCTGATTCTGCTTATCTTTCAGGTCATTGCAAAGCCGTAGATCCATCAATTTGGTCACAAAAGACCCCTACCCATTTTTTTCAACTTTCCTTCTTTTCGATATTCCTTGACCAATTTATCGAGCACTCCGTTTATGAATATGCTGCTCTTCGGAGTGGAATATTCTTTGGCAATCTCAAGAAACTCATTAATAGTGACCTTTTCGGGTATCGAAGAAAAATTAAGAAGCTCGCATATTGCCATTTTCAGTAAAATGGAATCAATATCGGCAATTCGGTCCTTATCCCAGTTTGGTGTTTTTCCCTCTATTTCCTTTTCCAACATGGCATCGTGCAATAAGGTCTTGGTGAGCAGTTTTTTTGCAAAATCCATATCATCATCGTCCTTCAACAATCTTGGTAAAAAGAAGGCCTCATTTTGACTTTGCCTTACCTTTTTTAAAAGTTTGATGATATAGGTGTTCACAATGGGAATATCGTCTACCCAAGTCAGCTGGGTGTCTTCGAAATAATCGTATATTTTTTCGTTGGGCGCAATGACCTCCCTGTATAGATCAATGATAAGCATTCGATCTTCGTCATAAGAACTGCCGATTCGATGCATATAATCGAGATATAGATCGCTCTCGACTACCTCCTTGTAGATAAGTCGAACATACTCATCGTTGAGATACCAGTCTTTCAACTTTCTTCGTTCTAGCTCGGAATTCAATTTAATGTTGGTCGCCAACTGCTGTAGCAACGCATTGTTGACGAACTTTTCCTTATCGGGATAATCGTCCGAGGTGTTCTTTAGATATTTGTTCGACGAAAGTTGTATCTGTTCCTTGGCCAGTCTTTGCACTTCGATCAAAAGGCTCAAGAGCAATAAATATAGGGTATACATATTCTCGATGCTCGATCTCAAGAACCTTTCCTGGGTCTCCAAAGAACCTTCCTTTGACTGGGCCAAGGCGTATATGCATTGCATAACCTTTACACGAATATGCCTTCTGGTAAGCATGTTAAAGAACTTTTAGGTATGGCCATGTTTTTCAAGGCAAAAATAACAATCTATTTTCTAAACAGAACCAGAACCTATCATTTATGTTATATATTTTATAACATTTGCTTTTGCCCCAAACCATTATCTTTGGCATTTGCGAAAACGCTTCGAACCACATTGGCCAAATATAGGGTATGAAAGAACTAAAACACGTCAATAAGTATTTCAAAAAATATTGGTTCAAATTGTTGATGGGCATAGTAATAACCATCATCGCACGCGTTTTTACCCTTGTTATGCCCTCATACGTGAATAAATCGATAAGTGTTGTCGAAAATTTTATGGGCGGAAAAATCGCTGAATCCTTGGCGAGGGAACAACTACTTCAGTATATTTTGATAATAGTGGGGGCGGCTTTGCTGTCTGGTTTCTTCACCTTTCTTATGCGCCAGACCATAATCAATGTTTCGAGATATATCGAGTACGACCTCAAGAACGAGGTTTTCGATCATTATCAATTCTTGAGCCTTGATTTTTACAAGAAGAACAGAACGGGCGATTTGATGAACCGTATCAGCGAAGATGTCGGCCAAGTGCGCATGTATGCCGGCCCAGCATTAATGTACGGTATCAATACGATCACCCTATTTGCCTGTATCATCCCCATCATGTTCTTTACCGCGCCTAAGTTGGCCGCCTACGCCTTGATTCCATTGCCGATTCTTTCGGTACTAATCTATCAAATAAGCCGGATCATTCACCGGCGCAGTACAAAAGTGCAAGAATTTTTATCGACCCTTTCGACATTTACACAAGAGACCTTTTCAGGGGTTTCGGTAATCAAGGCCTATGCCTTGGAACCACGGATCAATTCTGAGGTCGGTGTGCTTGCCCTAGAAGGAAAGAACAGGAGTATGGATCTTGCCAAGGTAAACGCCTGGTTCTTTCCGCTGATGGTACTGATGATAGGGATCAGCAATATTTTTGTTATCTATATCGGGGGAAGACAGTATCTAAATGGCGAAATAGCCTCTGTCGGTGTCATTGCTGAATTTATACTCTATGTAAACATGTTGACATGGCCAGTGGCCATTGTCGGATGGCTCACATCGATAGTACAGCGGGCGGAAGCATCACAGAAAAGGATCAACGAATTTCTAAAGGAAAAACCTTCGATTACCAATAATGTTGCCGAAACGACTCCGATCAAGGGCAAGATCGAGTTCAAAAACGTGTCGTTCACATATAATGATACCAATATCACTGCACTGAAAAACATTTCCTTTGTCGTCAACGAGGGTGAAACCGTGGCCATTTTAGGTAAGACCGGAGCAGGAAAATCCACGATACTTGACTTGACGGCAAGGCTTTATGACGTCGATTCAGGAGAAATTCTAGTAGACGATGTGCCCATTAAAGAATTAAACCTTGAAAGTCTTCGGGGCAATATAGGTGCCGTACCGCAAGATGCCTTTCTGTTTTCCGATTCGATCAAGAACAACATTAAGTTCGGCAAAGAAAACGCCAGTGAATCTGAAGTAATTGAAGCCGCCAAAAACGCCGTGGTCCATGAAAATATTATGGGCTTTTCGAAACAGTACGATACGGTTTTGGGCGAAAGGGGAATCACCTTGAGCGGCGGACAAAAACAGCGGGTCTCGATCGCAAGGGCCTTGATAAAAGAGCCCCAGGTCTACCTATTCGATGATTGCCTTTCTGCGGTGGATACCGAGACCGAGGAAGAAATTTTGAACAATCTTAAAAAGGCCTCAAAAAATCGTACGACGCTTATCGTCAGCCATAGGGTCTCTTCGGCCAAAAATGCCGATAAGATCCTGATACTTGATGACGGAAAATTGCTTCAAGAGGGCACACATGAAGAACTGAACGATGTAGATGGTTATTACAGTGAACTTTATCGCAATCAGCTTTCGGAGAAAGAAAACTGAAAAATTGTTGCTCCATAAGCATTTTTTTTTCATTTTTGATAGAATAATTCCTCACCGTTAGGAACCATATACAACACAAAATGGGCGATAGAGATTTAATGGATCAAGAAGAGATTTATTCGAAAGTTTTAAGGGCGGGAAGAAGAACATATTTCTTCGACGTAAGAAGCACAAAGGCCGGTGATTATTATCTTACCATTACCGAAAGCAAAAAATTTACCCACGATGATGGTTCCTTTCACTATAAAAAGCATAAAATCTATCTCTATAAAGAGGATTTTAGTGCTTTTAGAGAGCATGTCGAAGAAATGATGGATTATATAATCGATGAAAAAGGAAGCGAAGTAATCTCCGAAATACATCAAAAAAATTTTAAAAAAGAAGATAGTATAGAGGCCCCTTTGGAAAATGGGGAAATGAAATCAACAGAAAACTTTACCGATGTCGACTTTGACGACATATAGGTAATGAACTTATCGATAAATAACTTACGGCCCTTTTGACAGGGTCGTTTTTTTTAGATTTAAAGACTTATGAAAAATTTTATCCTCCTTTTTGCCATTGGCTTCCTACAATCTAGCTTGGCCCAAGAAACTTTGGACCTCAATTATTATTTACCGCAGAACATAGCATATGACGAGTCGATTCCCACCCCTAAGGAAATTATCGGTCATGAAGTGGGCGAATGGCACGTAACACACGATAAGCTTATGTTCTATATGCAGACCTTGGCAAAAGCGAGCGATCGTATTTCCATTGAAAATCGCGGATCGACTTTCGAGGGAAGACCAATTCTTCTGTTGACCGTAACTTCCCCAAAAAACCATCAGAACATTGATAAAATAAGACAAGAACATATCGCCCTTACCGAAAGCGGAGCTGGCTCGCTTTCGGTCGAAGATATGCCCATAGTGGTCTATCAGGGTTTTTCGATCCACGGCAACGAGCCGAGCGGAGCCAATGCCGGACTCGCCTATGCCTATTATCTTGCGGCGGCACAAGGGCCCGAGATCGAATCGATGTTGAACGATCTGGTCATTTTGATGGATCCATCATTTAACCCCGACGGACTGCAGCGATTCGCCTATTGGGCAAATACCAACAAAAGTATCAATCTAAATTCTGACACGAACGAAAGAGAGTATCACGAGGTATGGCCCGGAGGGCGCACCAACCACTATTGGTTCGATATGAACCGAGATTGGTTGCCAGTGCAGCTTCCTGAAAGTCGTGCGCGTATTGAAACGTTTCACAAGTGGTTGCCCAACATTCTTACCGACCATCATGAAATGGGAACGAACTCCACCTTCTTTTTTCAACCGGGCGAACCCACACGGGTGCACCCATTGACCCCGAAAATAAACCAGGAGCTGACCGCCGAAATCGGCACCTACCACGCAAAGGCATTGGACAAAATAGGGTCGCTATATTATTCAGAAGAAAACTACGACGATTATTATTATGGAAAAGGTTCCACTTTTCCCGATGTCAACGGAAGCATAGGTATTCTATTCGAACAAGGAAGCTCACGAGGGCATATTCAAGAAAGTGAAAATGGCACCCTTACCTTTCCCTTTACGATAAGAAATCAGTTCACCACGGCCCTGTCGACCATCGAGGCCGCCCAAAATATGCGGGCAAAAATCCTATCGTACCAACGCGATTTTTATTCAGCAATGCGTTCCGAATCCACAAAAGCCAAAACCAAGGCCATCGTTTTTGGCGACAGTAAAGATGCCGCCAAGGCATGGCACCTCGCCGAGATTCTCAAACGCCATAAAATAAAGGTACATGAACTTTCCAATGATGCTTCGATTGGTGGCAAATCATATAAAAAAGGAAATGCCTATGTGGTGCCCATGGCCCAAAAGAACCCGAGGTTGATCAAGGCCATGTTCGAAAAGCGAACCACTTTTACCGACAGCCTTTTTTACGATATTTCGGCATGGACTTTTCCTTTGGCCTTCAATATGGATTATACCGAATTGGGCTCGTCATCGAATATGGGCTCAGAGATTCAAGAGCTGTCAGCCCTATCTGGCGATGTTGACAGACAAAGTAATTATGCTTATCTATTCGAGTGGAACGAGTATTATACGCCCAAGGCATTGAATAAAATCGTGAACAAAGGTATTCGCGCCAAGGTCGCCAAGTCTCCTTTTTCTTTAGAAGGCAATGATTATGGTTACGGCACCATAATGATTCCCGTTCAAAATCAGTTATTGGATGCTTCGCAACTTCATTCCTTTTTATCCGAAGTGGCAAAAGAGAGTCATCTAAAGATAACCGCCGTAGGCACAGGTTTGACCAAGGGCATCGATTTGGGCAGTAATGACTTCGACCCAATTAAAAAGCAAAAGGTCGCGATTTTGGTCGGTGGCGGGGTCCGTTCTTATGATGCGGGAGAAATCTGGCATTTGTTCGATACTCGATACGCTATGAAACTGACCAAATTGGATACCGAGTATTTCAGCGGTGTAGATCTAAGTTCGTACACCGATATTATACTACCTCGAACTTGGGGTTCGGCCCTGAGCAAGAAGAATGCCGACAAATTAAAGGAATGGGTCGAAGAAGGTGGCACTTTGATCGGATACACCAACGTGGCCGAATGGCTTGACAAGAACGAATTCTTAAGCCTCAAGTTCAAAAAAGATACGACTAGGGTAGCCAAAAATATTTCTTTCGACCAAAAGGGCGCATATAGTGGTGCACAGGTAACCGGCGGGGCTATTTTTGAGGCCAAATTGGATCTTTCCCACCCCATTAACTATGGGTATAAAAACGATAGGCTTGCCCTGTTCCGTAATTCCAACGTTTATATTGCCCCTGATAAGCAGAGTTACAACAACCCGATCCAATACACCTCTGATCCGTTAATGAGTGGTTATATCTCTGAAGAAAATGCCCAGCTCATCAAAAATTCGGTCCCATTCGTCGCCAAAAGGCTTGGTAAGGGCCGGGTAATCGTGTTTACCGACAATACCAATTTTCGTGCTTTTTGGTATGGCACGAACAAATTATTGATGAACGCGATTTTCTTTGGAGAAATGATGTAGGTAACATTTTTTAGCCTCTGGTCTATGGAGCGTTATCCGATTCTGGTATAAATCCAGTTGAAAAAAAACAGACTTGTTACTACAGCAAGGGCCAATACAGCATTTGATATGGCGGTCAGAAGAATGAACATGCCGATATAGTATATCGGATAGATGACCAAAGCAAATGCAAATCGTAAAGTACCCATAAACTCGGGTTCCCAAACTTTTGGCTTGACCAGAAGGCGCCAAGACAAAACCACGGGAAAATTGAAAAGTACAAAAACTCCCTTTAAAATATTGCGGACATACGTAGGTTTTGAACCATTTTTTGACCGTAAATCATTGCCGCCATACGTCGAGATAGTGCTATTGACTTCTTGGGGGTTCAAATAGTCGACCCCCTGGGCATCAAGCCAAGATATAATGTTTTCGTAGTCCGAATCATCTTCAATATGGGTCGTCAAACCTTTTAGGGCCGTGGTGACCGTATCCTTGATTTTTTGTGTCGACCCGGGAATATCGTTCTCAAGGAGTATATCTTGAAGTGCGATATTCTCCCCAAAATAAATTGCGACCCGATCGGAAAAAATCTCGGCGTTCCGGTAATTCAACCCGACCGGAACCAATCGAATATCCAAGTCGGGATGCTTCTCCAAAGCTGCGAATAAAATGCGGGTAAAGCCTTTGCTCAAAGGTCGCACCCTACGTCTTAGATTGTGGTTCGCTTCGGGAAACATAAGAATCGCCTCGCCCTGACCCAAAAGTTCTGCACACCTTTCAAAAATGACATTATTGTTCTTTAGCGAGTCGCGGCCATCGCGAATACGATATATCGGAATCATCTGAAAGAAATCGAAGACCGCGATCAAGACCTTGCTTTTGAATATATCGGAACGCGTCAAAAAATAGGGTTTTCTATTACAATCGACCGCTATCAAAAGTACATCCAGAAGGGCACTTTGATGATTGGGAAGAAAAAGTACGGGTCTGTCTTTCGGCACATGCCCCAACCCTGAAACTTTTATCTTTCCAAAGAAAAGATGAAGGCTAGTTCTTATCCATATCTTGACCAGATTGTATCCTAATTTCTTCAAACCAGTTTTTCTTTGGTTATCGGTCTATATCCCCAAAAGCCCGCCAAAATCAAGCCTGATACCAAATGCCAAATACCCCAAAAGGCAGCCAACAAGGCCATGCCACCCAAGCCATCAAAAAATGTAAAGATGAGCAAAAGTCCCAATCCCGAATTTTGAATACCTGTCTCTATGGTAATGGATCGAACATCAGTTTTCGGCAATTTCAAAAACGTTGCCAACGAGAAACCCGTAGTGAACGCTACAAGGTTGTGGGTCAAAACGATCCAAAAAACATAAAATACATACTCTGAAAAAATTTCACGATTGTTATATAGGGCCAAAAACACTAGAGAAATAAAGAACAGTATGGAAACCACCTTCAACACCCTTGCCATTTTTGAAGCCAGAATCGGCATAACATGATTTACCAGCATTCCTGATATTAGAGGTAGTCCCAACAATAAGAAAACCAATTTGATCATTTCGAAAGGCGAAATGTCGACCTCTTTTAATAGTAGGGCCGTCGGTTCGTACAATGACCCCCATAATTGTAGATTCAAGGGCGTCATAACCACAGCCAACAAGGTCGCTATCGCAGTAAGGCTGACCGAAAGCGCTGAATTGCCTCTGGCCGCATGGGCGATAAAGTTCGATACATTGCCTCCCGGACATGCGGCCACCATAAACATGCCCAATGCAATACTTGGCAAGGGATCAATAAGCCAGACCATAACAAAGGTGATCATTGGCAATAGAACGAATTGACTGCCCACACCCACAAAAATAGACTTAGGGTTTTCGAACAATCTTTTAAAGTCGGCTTTTGAAATTTCCAAGGCAACACCGAACATGACCAAGGCCAAGGCCGTGTTCATCAACCACAAAGATCCGGTGTCAAAATTAATACGAACGTTATCGAGAATGGTATCGGTCAAAAAGCAAAATGATTTCATGGTCGTTCATAGTGCGCATAAGTGAGATTTCATGGCGCCCCTATGAAGAACATCTGCAATATATAACAATCGAATATAAATAATTCGAAGCTTTTTGGTAAATCATGGCATTAGAAATTGGCGGCCTCACAAATTAATTTGACAAATACCTTAACTTTAAAGTCTTTTAAATCGATTTAAATGGCAAGAACGCCCAGTAACATGCTTCTCTTAGGAACGATCGCGCCCGATTTTAATCTATTGGATACAGTAACCGACGAGTTTAGTTCGCTTCAATCATTAAAGGGAAATAAGGGGACGGTTATCATGTTTATCTGCAATCATTGCCCCTTTGTAAAGCATGTGAACCCCGAGATTTCTCAAATGGCCCGCGAATACCGGTCCACAGGTATCAACTTTATTGCAATTTCGAGCAACGATATCATAAATTATCCTCAAGACGCACCTGATCTAATGAGACAAGTTGCCGAAAAGGAAAGTTATGGATTTCCCTATCTCTTCGATGCCGACCAAGAAATTGCAAAAAAATATGATGCGGCCTGTACGCCCGATTTTTATTTGTTCGATTCGCGGTTAAAACTTGTGTATCGAGGACAATTGGATGATTCAAGACCCGGAAACGGAATTCCTGTAACAGGAACCGATCTTCGAAATGCCATGGATGCACTACTTGCGGGAGATGAAATAGACCCGAATCAAAAACCAAGTATCGGTTGTAATATCAAATGGGCATAAAGAATCAGTAATGAAAATAGATAAAAAAGAGGCCTTGAAAAAGCTTGCTGGAGAAAGTTCACCATTTCTATCGGTTTTCGAACATGGAACACTTTCGGTAGAAGTATACAAACCAGAAAAAATCGACTTGCAGCAACCCCATACGCGCGATGAGGCCTATGTTATTATTTCAGGAAGCGGTGAGTTTTTAAACGGTGATGTCAGAACCCATTTTTCTCCTGGTGATTTTCTTTTTGTACCTGCGGGAGTTGAACATCGCTTTGAGAACTTTACCGATGACTTTTCAACTTGGGTGATTTTCTATGGCCCCGAAGGCGGCGAAAAGCCATAGTCCCATATCACGCCCAGCCCTTTGTTTTGAGAAGTGCCTCGATATGGGCACAATGATGTCGACTGTGCCAGGCATATTTTCCAATATTCTCCTCGACCGTCACCCTCGAACGGTCTTCAGGGTGTCTATACGATTTTTGCAGGTCATTGTTCGAGAGGCCCCTCAACAGAAAAACCATCTTGGCATGAAGTGCTTTTAGATAATCAAGCGAAAGTTCGATAGGCGCTGTTTTGGTATCGAACAAGTCGGCCCAATCTTTTTCTTGATATGCCTTTATCAACGGATTATCTTCGGTCAGTGACCATTTAAAACGCGTATAACTATGGTGATGGCTGTCTGCCATGTGATGCACGACTTGCCGAACCGTCCAACCGCCCGGACGATAAGGGGTATTCAATTGTTCTTCGGAAAGATTTTTCACCAAATTGTGCAACTTATTGGGTAAATCTTCCAAAACCTGTATCCATTCTTGGACCATTTCCCCCGTTATTGATCGAGGCGGCTCAAACCTTCCTATAGGATAGCGAAGCTTATCAAGTGCTATATTTTCCATGCCTTAAAAATAGAAAAGAAAAACAAGTCGAGACGTAAAATCAGGAATACTTCGAATACAGGCTCCCATTTTATATTGGCTATAATCAAAGGTAAAATTTAATACATTTTTAACGGTAAAAAAAAGACAGTCAATAATAATCTACTAAATTTGTAGGATATTAATTATTCATCACAAAAACTTTTAAAATGGCAACAATACGATTGGGTGACAAAGCCCCTGATTTTACGGCGAACAGTTCAATGGGGCCCATAAATTTTTATGACTATCTGGGCGATGGTTGGGGTATCTTATTTTCGCATCCTGCGGATTTCACCCCTGTCTGCACGACCGAATTGGGTACCGCGGCGAAATTCAAAGGCGAGTTTGACAAACGAAACGTTAAAATGCTTGCATTGAGCGTAGACGGTGCCGATTCGCATAACGAATGGATCAAAGATATTAATGAGGTGCAACAGACGACCGTGAACTTTCCTATTATTGCTGATGAGGACAAAAAGGTCTCCGACCTTTATGATATGATACACCCTAATGCGGACAATAACCTTACCGTACGTTCGGTGTTCATAATCGCACCCGATAAGACCGTCAAGCTAATACTTACCTACCCGGCGTCAACAGGGCGCAATTTCTATGAATTATTAAGGGTCATAGATTCGTTACAGCTAACAGCATATCATAAGGTCGCAACACCTGCAAATTGGGAAAACGGGGAAGATGTGGTCGTGAGCCCGGCCATTCCTACAGCCGAAGCCAAAAAGATATTTAAAAAAGGAGTTGAGGAAATAAAGCCTTATCTGCGCATGACACCGGATCCAACAGTTTAGGCCCGTGCAAAGATAAATTTATAAATGTCCTTTGGTTAAATTAAATAACTGTACCTTTGCGCTTTAATTAATTTTAATTTTTATTATTATGAGTAAAGGAACAGTTAAGTTCTTCAATGATTCCAAAGGATATGGGTTTATCACTGAAGACGGTTCAAACGAAGATCATTTTGTACACATTTCTGGCTTGATCGATGAAGTTCGAGAAGGTGATGTAGTGGAATTTGAACTACAACAAGGTAAAAAAGGATTGAACGCCGTTAATGTGAAGGTAGTTGACTAGGTAGGTATAAGCTTTTTTTATAAGATAGCCCTGACAAAATTGTCAGGGTTTTTTTATGGATTTTTGATCTAAACTTAGTTTTTACGATACCTTTTTGTAATTTTGAACCGTTTTAACGCAACCTTTTTCACTCCCCACTATCTTAAGTACAACGCTAAAAATGTTTTCCCCAGAAAACCATTATACTTTATGCTGACCTTTTTTGGAATTCTTTTCTCACTTCTCGTTATCAATATCATTCTTCTGGTGATAAGTCTGCAAGGCACTAAAAATTCGCGGTAAGAAAATTAAGGTATTTGATGTTTTCAGTAGGGTTTTGGACCTTAAGTTTGTTATTCGGTCGTAAATACCATGTTTTTAATCGGCAAATATTATGACCTCCTTTTTTACTATTTTGATTTTTCTAATCTTGCTTAACCTCATATTAATTTTATTAAGCGTTGATTTTCGAGACGATTATTAATTACATCCTTTCAAGAGATTCATGCGTCACGTCAAATTGCCGTATATGAAAGGCCGCGCCAGACGTTAATCGCAAAAAGTGATATAAAGCGTGCCATCGATTTCAAGCACCTTTTCGTTCTAGAATATTTATTTTGTAATTTTTTTCTTACACCAAATTACAATAATACATAATAATATGCGTTAAACACTATGTTAACACCTACTTGTAGACCCCAAAATCTTAGACATGATAACCTTTCTTATAATTTTTGCAATTCTGATAGCGCTCAATATTGCACTGATAAAGTACAGTTCTGTGGAATTTGATAATTTGGCAAGTTAATTCATTGGCATTAGGTCTGGCCTAGGCCTTAGAGAAATAAAAGATAAAGGGCCCGTGTGAAATTTTCGCACGGACCCTTTATCTTTTTTACGTGAGGTTTTATTGCGCTTTAAGCAACTCTACATCGAACAGCAAGGTTGCATTTGAAGGTATCACCCCTCCTGCACCAGCCTCCCCATAGCCCAAATCGGAGGGAATCACGAAACGAGCCTTGTCGCCCACATTTAGAAGAGCTATACCTTCATCCCAGCCCTGAATAACTTGGCCTACACCAAGTTGAAATTCGATAGGTTGCTTCCTTTTATACGATGAATCGAAAACCTGTCCGCTCAAAAGGGCTCCCTCATAATGCACGGATACCATTTGACCCTTTTGGGCTTTTGGACCACTTCCCTTTTGAACAATTTTGTACCTAAGCCCACTATTCGTCTTGTCAAAACCAGCGGCTACTTTTTCCAATTCGGCTTCCTGTTTGGCCTTTGCTTCGGCCACACGCTTTTCTTTTGAACTTTTGAAATCTTCAAAGGCTTTTTTGGCCTCCCAATTTCGAGCCTCGTCGCCTATTCTTACGATCTCAAGACTTTCTATACTATCACCTTGCTCTATGGCATCGACAACTTCTTGACCCCCTTCGACATGGCCGAATACGGTATGTTTGTTATCCAACCAGGGCGTGGCCACATGCGTAATGAAAAACTGGCTTCCATTGGTTCCGGGACCAGCGTTCGCCATCGACAAGACGCCTGGGCCTTCATGTCTAAGATCACCATGAAATTCATCGTCGAATTTATACCCTGGGTCACCCATACCCGTTCCTTGAGGACACCCCCCTTGAATCATAAAATCAGGTATGACCCTATGGAATTTCAACCCGTTATAATAGGGCTCACCTTTTGATTTGGCACTATTCTCCAGATTTCCTTCGGCGAGGGCAACAAAGTTTCCGACCGTTCCGGGCGTTTTGTCATAGGTAAGTTTGATAAGTATCTCTCCTTTTGTAGTATTGAATTTTGCGTAGATTCCGTCTTGCATTTTGCTTTTTTTAATGAAGCGGCAAAGATAGGGAATAAAGTTACATTTACCTTTTGGAAATAGGAGAAGCAGGCATCTAGCAGAATGGTTGAAAGGTATTGAAGTTCCAATGGAAAATGGATAATACGCACTTTTACCTATAGGAACACTATTCTATGACGATACCATACTTGTCAAAAAGATAAACAAGGCTTGCCATCGCCGCGGTGCCCAATTGCAATTCCCGTTTATTGACATGTTCGAAAGTATCGTTCTCGGCATGATGATGATCGAAATACCGTTGCGAATCGGGTCTCAAGCCCGCCAAAACGATCTCATCATTCTTCAGCGGACCGATATCGGCCCCGCTACCTCCTTTCTTGAATGAATGTACGCCGTACGGTTCAAAGAGCTTTGACCAACCCAAAATACGGTCAAAATTCGAGGAAGAACAGTCAAAAGAAAAACCACGGGGCGAAAAACCGCCAGCATCGCTTTCCAAGGCAAATACATGCCGCTCTTTGATACTCTTGGCTATGGCCGCATATTTGTTACCTCCCCGCATTCCGTTCTCTTCGTTCATGAACAAGACCACGCGTAAGGTTCTTTGAGGTCGATAGCCTGTAATTCTTAAGAGGTTCAGAACATCCATACTCTGAACGCAACCTGCACCATCGTCATGGGCACCATCGCCAAGGTCCCATGAATCGAGATGGCCACCGACGACCATGATTTCATCTGGAAAGCGACTTCCTTTGATCTCGCCAACAACATTATAAGATTCTACATCTTCCAACTGTTTGCAATTTTGTTTGAAATAGAACTTCATCCCCGGGTTCAACTTCAAGGTGGCACTCAGAAGATCGGCACCATTGGTGCTTATGGCAGCTGCGGGAATTCTTTCTGGCACGGGCAATTCCCCATAAGACATTGAACCCGTATGTGGGTAATCGTCGAGCCGAAGGTTCATCGAACGAACAATAACACCAATCGCTCCATATTTAGCTGCTTCAGCGGCCCCTGAATACCTTTGATCGACACAACCCGAATAGGCCTGAAAAGTATTGATCAAAGTGGGATCCATCTCGCGGTTATAAAACACTATTTTTCCTTCGATATTGGACCGACCTAATTCGGCTAACTGCCCAATTTTTTTGACTTCGACAACATTCGCCTTGATTCCCGCCGGTGGTGTGGCGACCGAGCCACCAAGGGCACAAATAGGCACGGTATTCGTCAGACCGGGAGAAGTCTCTATAAATGCATATTCTGGCGTGCCCCTAACCCATTTGGGCACTAGCACAGGTTGTAACCAAACCCGGTCCAAGCCAAGGGAATCCAATTGTACCTTTGTAAAGTCTACCGCTTGCTGGGCTTGCACCGAACCTGACAATCTCCCCCCGATCTGATTCGATAAGTGATTCAACCAATCATAAGCCTTTCCTTTGGTCAGGGCAGCATCGTAAATGGCTTTGATCTGAGATTCATCTTCAGATTGGCCGAAAGTCGATAGCGCGGCCAGAAGCAATAGTGTCAGTATTTTTTTCATTTTACCTCTTTTTCCAGCTGATTTCGATACATTTCGAGATTCTCTTTGACCTTATCATCGAGCTCAGGTTCTTGTATATCGGTATATTTTTTTAACTCTTCGAGCAATATGGAAGCAACGATGGCCCTGGCCGCCTTCTTGTTATCGGCAGGAACCACATACCAAGGCGCGTGCGGTCTAGAAGTTCTATTGATGGCATCTTCGTAACACTCTTGATACTTGTCCCAAAGTTCTCGTTCTTTTAAGTCGCCCGGCGAGAATTTCCAGTTTTTTCTTCGCAACGCCAATCTTCGCAGTAACCGTAGCCGCTGTTCTTCTTTTGAAAGGTGCAGAAAAAACTTGAAAACGATCGTACCATTTGCGGCAATATGCCTTTCAAAATTATTAATCTGTTCGAACCGTGCATCCCAAAACTGTTGGTCTATATCGGACACTTGCCGAATATTTGGGATATTTTCTCCCAATATATATTCCGGATGTACCCGCGTTACCAAAACATTTTCATAATGAGTACGGTTAAACACACCGAATTTGCCCCTTGCGGGCAGCGCAATGTAATGTCTCCAGATATAATCGTGCTTCAATTCTAGCTCTGTGGGCACCTTAAAACTATGAACAACAACGCCCCGCGCATTAAAATCTTTGAAAACTTCTCGAATCAAACTGTCTTTACCCGCCGTATCGGTACCTTGTAGGCACACCAAGACACTATATTTGCCATGCGCATACAAAGTGTCTTGAAATTTCCCCAGCATTTCGCGAGTCGTTTCCAAATACTTCTTTAGTTCTTTTTTTGTAGCCCCAAGGTCATCGCTCGTAGGGCAATCTGACAATTTTATGTCATTATGGACTTTGTACCCATTGATATTTGGCATTTTCATGCTCCGAATATAAAATAAATGATCGTTGAAATGCAGATAATGTTAAAAAAAAAGACCGTTCAACCGTGTTAAAAACCGCTTTATCCAATTTATAGGCATTGGTCTTCGTTCCATCGAAAAAATAGGGTCTAGATGTGTTTCTAGGCGTAATTTTACCGTGTAAGATTCCCAAATTTTACTTATGAAAACCTATGATCTTATGAAGAAATTATATTCGTGGGCCAGCCTTTTGGCACTTTGCCTTTTTTCTTCTTTCGCTCCGTACAGCGCCTGTGAATATGCCAGTTCGAACTTGGGATTTGCCAAGGCACAGACCGAAAAGGCCATTGCCGAGAACAACCTTAACAAGGTTCGTTTCTTTACTTACAAAGCCCTCAATGCCATTGAAAAAACAAAAAATGATCTTGACAAATGTGGATGCGTAGATGCCGATACCTTAATTTCTTATGGAAAAGAAGACCTCAAAAAGGCCGTTAGAACGTCAAGTCTTAGCAAAGCCAAAGAACATTTGCAAATTGCCCTAAAAAACACCTTCGGAAGTATTGAAGCGTTGGAGAACCATGGTCTTCACAAAAACAAATACCCAGACAATGTTCTTGCTATGAATACAGCTGACTCACCAAATTTGGCGGTACCCTCTAAAATAAGCGAAGAAGAGCTATTACACCACAAAATTGACGTTTCTTTGATGTACTATGAAATTTCATTGAATGAAATAGTAACAACGGTAAATTGCGAGGATGCCAGAGCCTATGCGACCCGGGTAATCGGTATCTGTGAAACCGAACTTTTGAAGCCAAATTTATCGGATGGCAAAAAATACTACAATCTTCGAACCAAGGAAATCACGGTCGCTGCGCTGCAAAAGTTAAAACGTTGCAATTAATGGGCCCATTATTTGCTTGCGAACAACTTAACATCTTCTTCTGAAACCTCTTTTCCTCCCAAAATGATCAGTCGTTCCACAACGTTTCGAAGTTCCCTGACATTTCCGGTCCAATCATTACTCTTTAACAAATCAATGGCCTTATCGGAAAACACTTTTGGGGCAATACCTTGTTCTGAAGCTATTTTTTGTGCAAAATGGTCGATCAACATCGGAATATCATCCCTTCGGTCGTTCAAGGCCGGAACCTTGATCAATATCACCGCCAAACGGTGATAAAGGTCTTCCCGAAACTTACCATCTTTTATTTCTTGCTGCAAGTTCTTGTTCGTCGCGGCAACCACCCTGACATCCACTTTAATATCCTTGTCGGTACCTACCCTTGAAATCTTGTTCTCTTGTAGCGCCCTTAGAACTTTGGCTTGGGCAGATAGGCTCATGTCTCCTATCTCATCCAAAAAGATCGTACCCTTGTTGGCCGCCTCGAACTTGCCCGCCCTATCACGCACCGCTGAGGTAAAAGCACCTTTTACATGGCCAAAAAGCTCACTCTCTATTAGTTCGGAAGGAATGGCGGCACAGTTCACTTCAATGAAGGGGGCTTTGTTGCGTTGGCTCTTCTGGTGGATCCAATGTGCGACCAGTTCTTTACCGGTTCCATTAGAACCTGTAATCAAAACACGGGCATCTGTCGGGGCCACTTTTTCGATCATTTCCTTAATATTGGCGATCGCTTTGCTGTCACCTACCATTTCGTAGTTCTTGCCAACTTTTTTCTTTAGAATCTTGTTCTCGACAATCAATTCTTTACGGTCGAGGGCATTGCGCACGGTAGTCAACAAACGATTAAGATCGGGGGGTTTCGATATATAATCAAAAGCACCCAAACGCATGGTATTGACCGCCGTATCAAGATCGCCATGGCCCGAAATCATTATAAATGGAACCTCTGGTTTTATTTTTCTACAGGCCTCCAATACTTCGACACCATCCATTTTTGGCATCTTGATATCGCACAATACAAGGTCGTAATCATTGTTTTTGACGGCCTCGAGACCTTTCAGGCCATCTTCGGCCTCTTCTACTTCGTAGGTATCGCTTTCTTCGGAAAGTATTTTCAGCAGCACCCTTCGTATTGCCGATTCATCTTCAATGACCAAAATTTTAGGCATAATCTTTCTATTTATAATCCAATTCTAAACCCGGTTCTGAAATAGAAGCTGGGTTTGTCGTTCAATGTAAAAATATCATTTCTATCGCTATCCCTCAAAACCCCACTTTGAAATAACGTATGGCCCAAAAAACCATAGAAAGACATGGTCTTGTTCAGATTGCGCGAATACCCCAATGTAACCAATGCCGCCGATGAGGAAATCGATGAGGCAAAACCGGCATCGGGCAAAACCGTACTGTTCTGTAAATTCACAAAATAACCGTCTAAAATAAACTCGGTCTGAATGATATTTTTCTCTTTAAAATGGAACTTTAATCCTGTTTTTGGAACCCCGACCACATAGGTCCAATTCGGGCGAAACCTTTTTTCATAGTAGACTATCGGCAAAGGAATCCTCAAGGCGACCGTAGAATTATAGGCAATACCCAATACCAATCGTTCAGGCTTGGGTATTTTTTGTCTATCTCTAAACGCACCTATGGTCGCGTTAATCGAAAAGTCTCCATTTTCCAAGGGATTTATCAAAGTCGATGCCAAACGTGGTGTCAATACCCCAACAAATCGCCAATCTTCATTGTATTTCATCACATAGGCCATATTAAGGTCTACTACGTGCAAGTAGCTCAAACCCTCTTCTCCCAACACAATATCATCTCTTTGCAAGTCGTACGCCAAACGATTATACTCCGCTCCGACAACGATATTATTGCTATCTCTCACTTTGATGGGTACGTTTGCGACCAACTTGATCCGTGATAATTTGGCGCCTGCATCATTGCGAGGCATGAGCATATACTCAAAACGGAAGACATCGGGAGTCTGAGAAAACCCATAACCCGCCATAAGACAATATGCCAATAAGCTTATGACGATCAATCGACTCCTAACCCCCATTCCTTGTCTGTATTTGCCACTGCACTATGTTGAAACGGATTTTTTTGGTAAATGTGTATATCTCGCTGAGGAAAAGGTATCGTGATATTGTTCTTTCTGAATTCTTCATCGATCCTGTAGCGAATATTACTTTTTATGCGCGGGTCGCCAAAACTGTCGTTGGTATAGAAATTAATCGAGAATATCAACGCGGAGTCACCAAAATCATCGAACAGCACAAAAGGTTTGGGATTTTTCAAAACTCCTTTTTGATTGTTCACTATTTCTTCCAATATCCTGGTCACTAATTTTACATCACTTCCATAGGCAACACCGACAACAACATTTTCTCGGGTCGTTTTATGGTTTTGGGTGTAATTGTATACGATATCGCTGATAAACTTGTGGTTGGGCACTATGACTACCTTATCATCTCTGGTAATTGCCCTGGTCGTTCGCAACTTAATATCGAAAACCTTACCTACTTTGCCGTCGACCTCGACGATGTCGCCAACATGGACCGATTTATCCAAGATTATAAAAATACCGCCGATAAGATCTTGAAAAAGTTCTTGTAACGCAAGGCCAAGACCGACAAATAAGGCGGCCGAAGCCGTGATCAACAACGTAATATCGATACCCGCCGCACTCATGGTAAAAAGTATCACTACCAAATAGACGACGTACTTAATGAACTTGAAGATGCTAATGAACTTTAGCTTGTCATCGGCCACCATCTTTCGCGTGAACAGTTGTCGTAGCCATTTTAGAAAAAAACTGGTGACAATAAAAGCTAGAGTAAGAAGTAGTAACAGGCCAATGGTTATGTCAATACGGTTGTCGCCCTCACCAATATGCAGGCCGATGTCCAAGAACTCCTTCACGGCACCCCAAATGTCTTCTTCTATGATCTCCCTTACCTTATTCGGTTCTTCTTGATTCATATTAATACTTCAGCCATTTGAACAATTCTTTGTAGCTCGCTTTTTTACCGTACATCAAAATACCAACCCTATATATTTTTGCGGCCAACCAAACGATACCAATAAAGGTAGCGATTAACAACAAAATTGACGTTATCAATTGCCAAACGGGAACACCTCCTTCACCGATCCCTCCGGGCAACCTCATGAGCATGACGATGGGTGAGGTAAGCGGAAACAGTGAAAAACCGACCGCAATAGGACCATGTGGATTATTGAAAACCGAGAAAAAACCGACATAAATTGCCAATATCAATGGTAAAATGATAGGAAATATGAATTGTTGCGTATCGGTCTCGTTATCAACAGCTGCACCGATCGCCGCATAGATAGAACTATATATCAAATACCCCAAAACAAAATAAACCACAAAAAAACAGATAAGCATTAGCCAAGGAATGTTGAAAATCTCTTGCGCATATAGATTCATCGTTTGACTGGCCGAGGGCAACGGCGCGGCCATTCCCATACCATTGGCCATATCGCCACCGGTTTTTAACGCAGCTGGATCAATATCAAAAATTACAAACGCTATGGATAACAGAAGACCAGCTGAAAGTATCCAAATGGCAAACTGTGTCAAACCAGCCAAAGAAGTACCGATAATCTTGCCCAACATGAGTTGAAAAGGCTTTACCGAAGATATAATCACCTCTATAATGCGGCTTGTCTTTTCTTCAATAACGCTTCGCATAACAAAACCACCATAGATAATTATGAACATCATGATCAAGTATCCAAATCCGCCACCTATCGCTGCTTTTATCTCGTTAATCCCCTTAAGGTTCTGTACCCCTTCAAATGTCGATGTCTTGATCTCGAAACTTTTGTCCATTCGCGCAAACTCCTCTGCGGAGACACCTAGTTGCTGTAATCGATGCTCTCTCAACCTCGCCCTAAAAGTGTTCTCAAGCCCGTCGATTAGCGAAGAGTTGGGCGTTGTACCCGTATAAAAAAAAGCATTACTGGCCACGCGCTCCAAATCTTCATCATGCGGTATGTACAATAGCCCCACATAGCCAGCTCGGGCCGTTGAATCTATGGCAGTCTCCAATGAAATATCATTGAATCTTACATACGCCGTGTGCTGGGTAGAATTGAAATCGTTTGAAAAATAATCACTCTCGTTCAATATCGAGATGACCTTCGTACCGTCATCATTGACTTTTGTCAGATAAGCGATCAGCACGATCATACCCACCATCAAAATAGGACTCAAGAATGTCATGATGACAAATGATTTATTGCGCACCTTGGCCAAATACTCCCTTTGGATGATCAATGATAGTTTATTCATATGCCCCTTTACTTTCTACCGTTCTTATGAAAATTTCGTTTGCCGATGGAATCGTCTCTACAAAATGGTTGACATTGCCATTTTCAGAAAGAAACCTCAGCATTGATTTACTGCTATCTGAAGGTAATTGCACCGTAAAATCGAGTTGTCTGTCTTCTGCAACGTAATTCGATGACTTTATTTCAAATTTGGTTTCCAGTTCTTTCAGAAACATATCGCCGTTCTCAACTTCAACCCCAACTTTAAAGATGTTTTTTTTATACGCCTTTTTTATATCCGATAATTTGCCGTCCAATATCTTCTCAGACCGATGCAACAATGCGATATATTCGCAAAGCTCTTCAACGGACTCCATTCGGTGTGTTGAAAAAATAATCGAGGTGCCATTTGCCTTGAGCTTTAGTATCTCATCTTTTATAATATTGGCGTTAATAGGGTCGAAACCACTGAAGGGCTCGTCAAAAATGAGCAGTTTAGGTTCATGCAGCACCGTAACGATAAACTGTATTTTCTGGGCCATACCCTTTGAGAGTTCGAGAATTTTTTTGTTCCACCAATCCCCTATTTCAAAACGGTCAAACCAAAACTTCAGTCGTTTTTTGGCCTCAGCTTTACCCAAACCTTTCAACTGGGCCAAATACAATGCCTGTTCGCCCACTTTCATGCTTTTATAAAGTCCGCGTTCTTCGGGAAGGTAACCGATCATGGTAATGTCATGGGGCTTTAACGGGGCGCCATCAAAGAGTACTTCACCACTATCGGGATAAGTAATCTGGTTGATAATACGTATGAGTGTGGTCTTTCCGGCCCCATTGGGACCTAAAAGGCCATAAATACTATTTTTAGGGATTTCTAGGGATACTTTATTGAGGGCAGTATATTTTCCAAACTGTTTGGTAACCTCATTAGTGACCAAAATTTTATCCATGAAAGCAATTTGTCCAAAGATAGCCAAATGGTTCAAAAAAAGCTGTAAAAAACAAAACCCACCCTCAATCAAGTCAAGGATGGGAAAAAAATTGCTATGAAAAAGAAAATTAATATCGGTTTCCCAATATTAAAATCAAATATACGGTTTTTATTTAAATACAAAGTGGTGAACCGTAAAATCTCGCCAAACTAACCGGGAAGCACGATTCAAAACCAAAAACTGCGTCTTATACCCATCGCAACAGACCCTGAAAACGAGTTTATTAAGAGAACATATCCTTTACTTTTTCAAAAAAAGATTTATCCGATTTTTCCGGTTTAGGTTCGAAATTGCCATCTCCGTTCATCCGTTCAAAAAATTCCCTTTGCTCTTTGTTCAACTCTTTGGGTGTCCAAACATTGACATGTACCAGTAAGTCACCGCTACCATAGCCGTTCAGACTAGTGATTCCCTTGCCCCGCAACCGTAAGATTTTACCGGATTGGATGCCCGGCTCCAATTTGATCCTTACTTTTCCTCCGACGGCGTCGATTTCTTTTGAAGTGCCTAAAACCGCTTCCGAAATACTGATGTAGAGGTCATAGTGCAGGTTATCACCTTCCCGCTTTAGGGTAGAATGATCCTTGGTCTCAATGGCGACCAGCAAATCACCCGCAATACCATTGCCGGGCGCCTCGTTCCCTTTTCCAGGAACTTTCAGTTGCATACCGCTCTCGACACCTGCCGGAATCTTAATGGATACGGTCTCTTCTGCCACGCGAAGACCCTGGGCATCGGCGTCGCTGGGCCTTTTGTCCAAGATCTGCCCACTACCGCTACAAGTACTGCATGTCGCCGCGGTCTGCATTCTTCCTAATATAGTATTGGTCACCTTGGTAACTTGGCCTTGGCCATTGCAGGTAGAACAGGTTTTATAGGTCACCCCATCGGCCTGGATCTTTCTTCTCACCTTGACCTTCTTTTCAACCCCGTTGGCCACTTCATCCAAGGTCAGATTGACCCTAATTCGCAGGTTACTGCCCTTGACCCTGCGCTGGCCGCCACCAAAACCGCCGAAGCCGCCAAAACCACCACCACCAAAGGCCCCTCCGAAAATATCACCGAACTGGCTAAAGATATCTTCCATGTTCATGCCTCCTCCACCGAATCCGCCACCGCCTTCGAAAGCGGCATGACCAAATTGATCATAGCGCGATTTCTTGTTGGGATCGCTGAGCACTTCATAGGCCTCGGCAGCTTTTTTGAACATTTCCTCGGCCTTGGCATCACCAGGGTTTTTGTCAGGGTGATACTCCAATGCCTTTTTGCGATAAGCCTTTTTTATTTCGGTAGCGGATGCATTCTTTCCAACACCCAGTATTTCATAATAATCTTCTTTCATACCCAGAGTTTAGTTGCCCACGACCACTTTTGGATGACGTATGATCTTATCACCCAGTTTATATCCTTTTTCGATTACATCGATAATCTTGCCCTTGAGCTTCTTTTTGGGCGCAGGTATCTGGGTAATGGCTTCATGTATTTCAGCATCAAAGGCATCACCCTGTTCTACACTTACCTCTTGAAGACCTTTCGTGTTCAGGGTTTCCCTGAATTTGCCCCGAATCAATTTAACTCCCTTTAAAAGTTCATCGTCATCAGACTTGTCCAATTCCTTCAAGGCGCGGTCAAAATCATCGAGAACCGGCAACAATGAAATCATGATCTCTTGTCCCGCGGTCTTGAACAGCTCCATTCTTTCTTTGGACGTTCTACGCTTGTAATTTTCAAACTCGGCGAACAATCGCAAAAATTTATCCTTTTCCTTGGCCAGTTCTTCACCAAGCGCTTCCTCGGCCGTTAAGGTTTCTGAAGCCTCCTCTTTTTCTTCGGATTGCTCCTGGCCTTCACTATTTTCAATTGGTTCCGAGATCAATTCATCCAATTCTTCGGCTTTATCTTTCTTGCTCATTGACTTCTTGTATTAGATTCAGTTTTTCAAGTGGCAAAAGTACTGCCATTTCTTTAAAAATGTCAAAATGTCACCAATGAAATCACAAATTACCCTACCACCCATCAAGCAGGGAAGCATCTGAATTATCGATAGTCTTTTTGAAAAGAGATTCTGGGGTAGAGCGTGCCTATGAAGATCTAGGTTCTCCATCACTTTTACAAGTGCTATGTAGGGCCATATCGATATTCGGAAAGTGAAAGACAAACCCTTCGTCCTCAATTTTTTTACTGCTCACCCTTTGACTCGCCAAAAGCAGGTATGACATTTCGCCAAGAATTGTCTTCAATACAAATTCAGGAACATTTGGCAATATCAATGGTCGATCCAACACTTTGGCGATTTCCCGTATCAATTTTTTGTTCGTAACGGCATTGGGGCCAACGCCATTATAAACTCCCTTCAACTCATGCTCTACAACAAAAAGAAAAATACGGGCCAAATCTTCGATATGTACCCACGATTGCCATTGTTCTCCACTGCCCAAAGCCGCACCGACACAGTTCTTTATCGGCCTTACCATCTGTGGCAACGCACCTCCCTCAGCTGATAATACCAGGCCTATACGTATTTTTAAAACATTGAGGTCAAATGTTTCGAAGCTATCCGCCTCCTTTTCCCAAGCGTTTACGACTTCACCCAAAAAACTATCATCGACCCGTTTTTCATCTTCGGTGTAATAAGAGCCTAAAGAATTTGGATAAATACCGATCGCGGAAGCCGATACGAACGAAGTAATCTTTTTTGAATCTACCTGTTCCAGTCCTTTATAGAGGGTCTTGAGGGAATTTATCCTACTGGCAAGGATTTCCTTTTTATAATGATCTGTCCATCGCTTCGAGATCGAGGCACCTGCCAAATTGATTATGGCCGAAACTTCAGAAAAGCATGCAAGATCTATTTCCCCTGAATCGGGATCCCAATAAAACCCTTGATATCTTCCTCTTGAAACTATTTTTTCTTTGGAAGTGGTCAGATAATTGACAGCAATATTTCGCTTATGGCACAATGCCACAATCTCCTTACCTATCAAACCCGTTGCCCCCGTTATCAAAAACCTCATAGCACAAAGGTAGGGTATACGCACCTCGAACGATCTAGTTTTAATCTCGATTTAACAAACGCGTTTGACCGCCCGAAGCATCTCACGTTTTCCTGGTGGGCCGGGCAGTCGCTCAACGTTAAACCCTACCTGTTGCATGGCACGGCGCACGCTGCCTTTGGCGGCATAGGTAACAAGAACACCATTATTTTTCAGCGCTTTGAACATTCGGGCAAATATGGTTTCCGTCCACAGTTCGGGCTGCACCCGTGCGCCGAAGGCATCGAAATAGATCAGGTCGAAGGTATCATCAAAATCGAGGTCACTAAAATCCTTCTGTATTTTGTGCAATTGAAAAGTATCGCATATCGAAACGTCTTTTTCCCAAGCACTGTCATGCATGCTTTGAAACCGTTCTTTGAATCTGCCCGCCTTAAGTTCATCAAGATAGTTGAGCACCTTTACCTCATCAGGTGTTACGGGATATTTCTCCACCCCGGTATAACGCACCTTTAATTCAATTTTTGGTGCTTCTAAACAAGTAATGAAGGCGTTCAAGCCGGTACCAAAACCGATTTCGAGAATCGAAATCTCACGGTTCTTGAAAAGTGAAAGTCCGTTTTTAATAAAAACGTGATAGGCTTCTTGAATCGCCCCGTGTTTCGAATGATAGTGTTCATCCCATTCAGAGAGATGAATGGTATGGGAACCATCGGCCGTTGTTATGATCTTACGCTCCAAATCACTCTTTGAGCAAGACCCCGTCAGCTTCAAAGCTATAGGTCTTCTTAGGTTCGGTGATCTTTGCGATCTGTGCCGCCGACTGGCCGCCATCCTTGGCGTAATGTTTTTGGTCTTCGATGCCCATCGCTTCGACAAAGGCCTTGCCGTTGACCACCACTTCCTTTCCTGAAATATCCATAGGAACGAAAAAACCATAATCTTTGAACCTGACCATGACCTCTTTATCGTTGAGTGCCAGTTTCATCCAACAACCTTTGGACTGACAGACATCGGTCACCGTTGCGGTAAATTTGGTGTTCAACGTATCATTTGCGCCGAGCATATCAAATTTTAGTGCCATTTCTTGGTCCGAAAGGCTTTCTGAAGCTGCTATTTTTTGTCCGAACGAACGATAGTGCGATGGCAAATCTGCCGTGTTTTCGCCTATCTCGGGCTTTTCTTGTGCATTACAGACGATAAAAAACAATAAAAACCCAACCAAAATGTTAATATTTTTCATATCCGTTAAAAATCTTGTTTGTACCACAAAGCTGGTCATTTTTGGACAAAAAAAGAAGTCTTGATAGCAATAATTTGGTTAATTTTAATCTTTAAACCTTTAACTAAATGAACAATACTGCGTTGAAAATTCAAGTTGAAAAAATAAAAGTTTCCAAAATCGACCAAGTTGATTTTGACAACCTTTCGTTCGGAAGCGTTTTCTCGGATCATATGTTGGTATGCGACTATAAAAATGGAAGTTGGGAAGCCCCCAAAATTGTACCATATCAACCTATCAGCTTGGATCCCTCGGCAAAGATTTTTCACTATGGGCAATCTATTTTTGAGGGAATGAAGGCCTATAAGGATGAAAACGACGAAATCTTTCTGTTTCGCCCTTTGGACAATTGCAGGCGATTGAACATCTCGGCAAAACGAATGGCCATGCCCGAATTGCCTGAAGAATTTTTTATGGAGGGCCTTACGGCTTTGTTGGAGTTGGACAAAGACTGGATACCCCGAAATGCGGGCAGTTCGTTATATATTCGTCCGTTTATGTTCGCCTCGGGCACCGGATTCCACGCCTCGCCTGCCAACCAATACAAATTTATTATTGCAACGGCTCCTTCAGGATCTTATTTCGCCGGAAAGGTCAAGGTCTTGATCGAGGAAAAATATTCACGCTCCGCGAATGGCGGGGTCGGGTATGCCAAGGCCGGCGGCAATTATGCGGGCCAGTTCTACCCTACGCAATTGGCCGTAGAAAAAGGGTACAACCAAGTCATTTGGACGGATGACAATACCCATGAAAATATTGAGGAGGCCGGGGCCATGAACATATTCGTACGTATCGGCGATACCTTGATCACCGGGCCGACCAGTGATCGTATCTTGGACGGTATCACGCGAAAAAGTATACTCGAAATCGCAAAAGACGAAGGCATTGCCACCGAGGTTCGAAAGATTACCGTCAGTGAACTGGTCGAGGCCGCCAAAAAGGGCACGTTAAAAGAAATGTTCGGGGCGGGTACCGCCGCGGTCGTTTCACCGATAGCCACTTTTGGGTATCGCGATACCGATTATGATTTACCTGAACTCGAAAACAGTTACGCGTCTCGCTTGAAAAAACGCATCACCGATATTCAATACAACCGTGCCGAAGATCCTTTTGGGTGGCGGTTTAAGGTTTAGGCAACATAACGTTATTTTTAGAAATACATCGTTTTACCATATTTTACGGTAGAACGATGTGTTTTTCTTTTATATAAGCAAGTTGTAAAACATTTAGAAAATTTGAAACGATTACTGTATTTAATTTTACCACTTCTAGTTTCCTGCTCGAGCTCATCTCAATTGCTAAGACCTGAAATACATTCAGAAATTTTATCTTCCAAATTAAATGCAAAAGGAATTGCAGCTATTAATCCCAACTATAAAAAATCATATTTTAGAATCTTACCTTACTTATTCTTTAATAAAAGCGGCACTTTTAATGAAATTCAAGGTGATTTTTATAACGTAAAGTTCAATGTCAATTCTAACTTGAATATAATGTCAGGATTTTGGAGTGATTATGGGAATTACCAAAATTCTTTAATAGTTCTAATAGCAATGAGTGAGACATCAACGTTACCAATTAAAGATATACCCATTTCTGTTGAATCAAGTAAACATGGAGTTTTTGAAAAGAAGAAATTGATTGGAAATAGTCAGATTAATAAATCACAACAAAGGGTTTTATTTGTGAAAAAGCTTGAATTGGAAAATAGATTTGATGTTTTAAATAAAATTAATGATGACGTAATAACTGTTAAAATTGGCGGGCAGGTTTATACATTCTTAAACCCTGAGATTGAACTGGATTAAAACGTTTTACAACACAACCTATAAACAATACGGGCTTAGGGTTTAAACGCCAAGGTTTGTGTACTTTTATGAGGTTGCGAAATCTCTGGGATTTCGCTTTTGAGAGAAAATAGAAAAAGTAAAACCACTAGATTTTGCTATGTGCATGGCGGAAAGCAAACGCCTATTTGTTCACGCACTGTTCATAGCTAAACCGTTACAAGCAATTCCCTACATAAAGAAACTCTATTAATTTCTTAAGCTAACGAGTCAAATTTTTTGTAGGAAAATTATACTAAATTTAACCGTTAGTCAGAATTTGAATAAAACATTGGATTCACCGGAAAAGCAAAGAAAAAGAAAGAAACTAGCTGATAGATTTGATAATGATTGGGAATTTGATTTTAAGAATGTACAAATCAAAAGGAAACACAAATCTTTTGTAGAAAAGTTAAAAGGAATTTTCAAATCTAAAAAGCATTCTGTTTTTGCAATGTATTGGTGGTTAAAATACCAATATATGAAAGATGATACGGCTAAAAAGTTCTACTTTCCTCTGAAACATGATAATATACCTGTTAAAGGTCTTCCCTTCAAATATGAAATGAAAGGGAAATGGACCATCCCATCAGCTGACCTGAAATATCTTTATGGCGGACCATTAATTAGCCAGGAATTGGAATTACTTGTGCCTCCAGAAGATACTTGGAAAAAAGTGATTCGGATTTCAAAAAATTTGGCAAAGGTGCTGACACCGATATTCGGATTTATTTTTTTTCTTTTTAGATATAAAGAGGAGATAAGGGAAATTTTTAATTGGATAAAAAACAGCTTGTAAACGGTGTATACTAAATTGCGGTCGGAATTTCCAGTTGGAAAAGTCCTCAACTAATCACACAGGCGCTTCTATACATAACGAATGAACCTAATTGACACATCTCACAAACCTCTTTTCTTTAAATCGAAGTTTGGAACACCATTAAGGATTTATACGACAACATTTTCCAAAGATTTATTCACGGTTTTCATATTTTCAATTATTGCACTCGTATTAGGGGTACTTTTTATTTACAACTCAACATTCGATAAAACCAGTGAAACTTGGATTCCACCATTGTTAATCACGTTTGGATTGTTAATTCCGATATATATTTATGTAGGAAACCGATTTCGATATATCGCACTATTTGAAAAAGGAGTTGTTATTAAAAAGAGGTTCCGAGTATATGAAATATTTTATAGGGATATTAAAAAAATTAAACTTGTAAATGCAGTTCCATATAAGAATCTGTTTAAATCTAATATTAATAAAGATTATGCATTTGATGTATTTCTCAGTAACAGTGATATAATAAGTTATGGAATAAGTGAAAGGTTATATAAATCAATTTCTTGGCCAAGGATTTATTATGGAGTAAGAGTTATCGAGATTCAAAATCTGGTAGATACTATTAATATAAAAATTAATAATACTTCAAATGATAATGCCCCCTATGAAAAGCCTTAGTCCTACCTTCTCCTATTTATCCAACACCCCCTGAATATCGGGCTTAAAATAGTTGGGGCCTTTTAACACTTTACCATCTTCACGGTAAATGGGTTTGCCATCACTGCCCAACTTACTCATATTACTGCGTTGAATTTCTTCAAAAACCTCTTCGATCTTGTATTGCATGCCGTGTTCGAGAATCGTACCGCAAAGAATATAGAGCATATCGCCAAGGGCATCGGCCACCTCGACCAGGTCATTGTTATTGGCCGCCTCAAGGTATTCTTTGTTCTCTTCGTCCATTAGATTAAAACGCAGGCGATTTTTTGACTCGCCAAGATCGGCCTTCATGGTCTTCGAGACCCCCAGTCCGAACGAATTGTGAAATTGTGCCACGGCACTTATTTTCTTTTGCATTGATTTTCGCTTAGATTTGCCCAAAAATAATCAAAACCGCATGTTCAGCACGGGACAAATCATTTTTGCCGCTTTTTTCGTGGTCGCATTTGCCTTTTTCATCGTGTTATCCTATAAAAAGGATAAAAAATTGCATTCCAAGAATTACCAAGGAGTCAAGTGGGTAGGAATAATCTTTATTATTTTCTTACTTATTCTCTTCGCGATTAAGTATTTCCTTAAAAATTAACTCAAAGATTGCATTGTTGACAAAAATGCAATTTCAAGCATCTTATCGATCTTTTTTGACCGTATAACATAACAAACGACATAATTTTGCGTTTGGTTAACAAAGGGGGCAAAACCATGATGACTTTTTTCAGTGTTTTTTTCATATTAATAGGTATCAACGCCATAATGATGTTCTTTAGTCTGACAGGTATCGACCAAAAGACAAAAAAGAGCGATTCAACAGCTTCAAAAGCATCAGAATCTCAGATCTACCCTATGGATTTGGCGTCGTCGGAGTATAAAAAAGCGGTATAGTTTTATACCTTTAGGGTATGAAGCAGCTAGTGCTCGTATTCTTGGGAGGTGGTATCGGAAGCATACTCCGTTATATCATATCAAAGTTTTTCAATCCGTATTTTCAACATTTTTTTCTTGGCACTTTTTTGGTCAATATAATCGGCTGCCTACTCATTGGCATTATCATTGGGCTTTCTTTCAAGAATAATTTTCTTACCGAAAACCAGACCCTTCTGTTGGCTACAGGCTTCTGCGGAGGGTTCACAACATTCTCGACCTTCGCCCTGGAAAAACACAGCTTACTTCGCGACGGTGAATTCCTGTATTTTTCCTTCTATACGTTATCAAGTATCACGATCGGCATTCTGGCCGTGGTCTTGGGACTTTGGTTGGCCCGAATACTCTAAGCCAAGTCTTTCAATTCGTTGAAAGGATCTATCATTATTTAGTGCCCCGCCCCATTAAGATTGCAAACCCTAGAAGCAATAATATGGACTATCGTTAAACGATATTTTCTTCACATGGTCCTTACAATTCTTTTAATCAAGCATTATTAATTCGTAATTTTTAATACTTTTTTAAATCATACCCTAAATTTTATAGGGTACAATTTACAATTAGAATAAAAATATTGTTTATACCCCTAAAAAATTAGGGGTTATTTTTTATTTAAGATAGATTTGACCTTTTAACAATTGAGCCAATGAAATTGATTATTTCCAAATTCCCAGAAAACCACAGGCCGATATTCACGGCTCGAACGCCAAGGGCCCAAAGAATGGAGGCCAATAATCTTTGTAAAGAAACAATTACAACTGACCAGTATGGACAATTAAATTTTAACAAATGAAACAGATCGAAGCAATTATCAGAAAATCCAAATTTGACGATGTCAAAGAGGCATTGCATGCAATCGAGGTAAACTTCTTCAGCTATTGGGACGTTACCGGTGTCGGAAATGAAAAACAAGGCCACGTTTACCGCGGTATATCGTATAGCACCACCGACATTCAAAGAAGATACCTGTCCATCGTCGTCTCCGATGAGTTTTTGGACAAAACGGTCAACGCGATCATAGAGGCCGCCCAAACAGGAAACGTAGGCGATGGCAAAATATTCGTTTCAGAAGTTTTACAGGCCTATCGCATACGTACGAGAGAAGACGGACACGCCGGAATCAACTAAATATAACTAACCCACAAAAAATTTAAATATATGGAAGCAGGATTATTTACAGCAAACAACGTATGGATGATGGTATGTACCGCACTGGTATTCTTCATGCACACGGGGTTCGGCTTTTTGGAAATAGGACTAACAAGACAAAAAAATACGATCAACATTTTATTCAAGAATATATTCATAATCACCGGAGGCCTTTTATTGTACTACGCCTTCGGCTTCAATTTAATGTACCCCGGTTTTGAAGAAGGTTCTTCGGGAATCTTGAAATTTGCCGGTTTTGGCATCGGCGCTCCCGAAAACGGTATGACCCCTGACTACGCCACCGGCGGGTACACCTGGTGGACCGACTTTTTATTTCAGGGCATGTTCGCCGCTACCGCGGCAACAATCGTTTCAGGTGCCGTGGCCGAGCGTATAAAGATAGGTTCCTTCATGATATTCGTAATCTTTTATGTAGGCCTTGTTTACCCGATTGTTGGAGCCTGGAAATGGGGCGGAGGATTTTTGGATTCATGGGGATTCTACGATTTCGCCGGCTCTACCTTGGTACACTCCGTTGGCGGTTGGGCCGCTCTGGTCGCCATTGCACTTTTAGGATCGAGAATCGGTAAGTTCGGATCCGATGGTAAACCTAAGGCCATTCCCGGACACAGCATACCCATGGCCACTGCCGGGGTGCTTATACTCTGGTTGGGGTGGTTCGGCTTTAACGGAGGCTCTGTATTGTCCGCAGATCCCGCATTGACCTCATTGGTATTGGTGACCACAAGTTTGGCCGCGGCGGCAGGTGGTTTTGGTGCATTCTTACTCTCTACGGTCTTATACAAAAATATGGACCTCACCATGTTCTTGAACGGCATCTTGGGCGGTCTGGTAGGTATCACCGCCGGCGCCGATTTAATGTCACCGAACGAAGCAGTTGTTATCGGCTTTATCGCCGGGCTGATCATAGTATTGGGGGTATCTTTTATAGATAAACTAAAACTTGACGATCCTGTCGGTGCCGTAACCGTTCACTTGATCTGTGGTATTTGGGGCACATTGGCTGTTGGGATCCTCGGTGACAAGGCAGGTTTTGACCAATTCTTGACCCAACTTTTTGGAGTATTGATCATTGGTGCCTTCTGTGTTATCAGTTCAGGAATTATACTAGGGGTACTCAAGGCCGTAATGGGGCTCAGGGTCTCAAAAAAAGAAGAATTGGAAGGTCTCGATATTCACGAACATGGCATGGATGCATATCCTGATTTTAGAACGAACGAGCACTAGCTAAACAAATAATAAGGAAACGGAGCGTTTGGCAGAACGCTCCGTTAAATAACCTTTTCAAAATTCAGATCTATCTATTATCAACATCCCATTAAAGGGACATCTAATCTTAAATTTATGAAAGCGATTACAAACACAAATTTCGTAAAAATTATAGTTTTTCCTGTAATCTTGTTTCTGGGCAGTTTCGCCTTTGCACAAGATGAAGAGGAAACCAAGCCCAAATTTTCTTTTAGTGGAACTGTAGATGCCTATTATAGGGCCAATCTGAATTCTGCAAACTCAGGTGAAAATTATTCGGCCCCCGGAAGCTCTTTTGCAAACCTTCCCGGTTTTGCCCTGGGCATGGCCAATGTCATTGGATCATACGAAGGCGAAAAAGTCGGATTTGTGGCCGATCTGGTCTTCGGGCCTCGGGGTACCGACGCGATTTTTGCTTCCCCGATGTATTCCCTCACCGGAAATATCGTGAACCAACTCTATGTTTATTGGAACGTGAGCGAGTCGGTGACCCTGACATTCGGTAATTTCAATACGTTTTTGGGGTACGAGGTAATTTCACCATCGGCGAACTTCAACTATAGCACGTCGTATCTGTTCTCTTATGGACCCTTTTCACATACCGGATTAAAGGCCGATTTCGATTTGGGCAATGATTGGTCGGCCATGTTATCGGTGATGAACCCGACCGACCTTACCGAATTCAATCCTTCCGGAACTTACGCTTTTGGGGCCCAATTGGGCTATAGTGGTCAATATCTCAATGCGCTTATCGATCATGGGGCATTCGAAATCGATTATACCGGAGGGTTCGATTTGTCCGATTCATTTTTCTTAGGAATCAACGCCGCCTATTTTGACAATGACGGTGAAGGTTTTTATGGGACGGCCCTTTATCCTCAACTGAAAACCTCTGATAATTTTACCATCGGATTGAGAGGGGAATATTTTGCGGAAACCGGTGAAGATGCCGAAGCTATAGTATTTGGTGACGAGACCAATGTTTTTGCGGTAACGCTCACAGGTAGCGCAACGATCGGAGATTTGATCATAAAACCTGAGTTAAGACTCGATAGTGTCTCCGAAGATGTGTTTCTAAACTCCGACGGAGAACCGATCGGAAGTCTTTCGTCATTTGTACTGGCAGCAATTTACCAGTTCTAAATGAATCAGTTAAGTTTAGGTTTGTAAGTTGGTCAGTTCAAAACCCGGTCAATTGGCCGGGTTTTTTAATCTGAAATAGGTTTGAAATCCTTCACTCCGGCCAGAATTGCAACATTCAGTGCGTTTACGCTTGGAACGATGGGACAGGAATATTTTTTATTATATGCGCAATATGGATTATACGCCTTGTTAAAGTTAAGTATGAGCGTATCTCCGCTAGGTATTGAAAGGTCTAAATATCTTCCGCCAGCGTAGGTTTCCTCACCATTGGTCTTATCGGTAAAGGGCAAAAAAAGATAATCACGATATTCTTCTTGTTGCATCAATTCCTCATTCTGGTACACTTCTAACCGATGCTCGACACCATTCAAGCTAAAATGGGCCATACCGTAAACAACCTCCCTTGATTTTCTATCGGTGGTGGTGGGCATCAGAAAGGGAATGGCATCGGGGGTACGCACAAATTTGGCCACAACTATGAATGATGTGTCGGGGTCAAAGAAATCCAACCCTTCGAAATTTTTTCTATGTCTATCGGGCAGCGGCGATGTTTCGGGATCTTTGAACTCTTTATTAAGTTCATTTTGAAACTCCAAGATATCCTTGACGGCATCAAGTTCTTGGGCGGCAATCTGTTCTTGAGCGACATCGTGGTATCTCTTATCCTGCTTGCACGACAGCATTATCACCAAAAAAACAAAGGGAACAAATCTCATTTTAGCTGCTTTAAGACAAAAATACAATTTATACTACTTCGATACAGATCCAAATTTCTGTACTTTGCCGCAAAACATATCAAATGCAAAAATCTATCCTTATCGCTTGCTTGGCCCTTACTGTCATATCCTGTGGGGAAACAAATAATAAACCCATTGACCATGGGAAGAACACAAGGGTATTGCCTGAGTTGGATACCACAAGGTACAATGTCGCTTTCTTGATCATGGATGGTACGTACAATACCGAATTCACGGCACCTTTCGATATTTTTCAACATACGAAATATAGAAAGGGAATCAAGGCCATGAATACCTTTACCGTCGCAAATACACTGAGCCCAATAACCACTTTCGAGGGCGTTCGGGTTCTACCTGATTATGATTATACTGTGGATGATCTACCCAAAATCGATATTCTTGTCGTGCCTAGCGCAGAACATCATCTTGACACTGACTTGAAAGACAACATTATGATAGATTTTGTAAAGAAAGTAGATTCCAGTGCGCTCTATATGACCAGCCATTGTGACGGAGCTTTTGTTCTTGCCCAGGCCGGGGTTTTAGACAACGTAGTTTCCACGACCTTTCCTAGTGATATCGAAAAATACAGGGCCATGTTCCCCCATTTGAGTATAAAGGACAGTGTACTCTTCGTGCATGACGCAAAATATATCACCTCGGCAGGTGGTGCCAAAAGTTTCGAAGCGGCACTTTATCTTTGTGAATTGTTATATGGCAAAGAAATTGCCGAAAGTATCGCCAAAGGCCTCGTTATCGATTGGCGGCTTGACCAAGTACCGCACCTTATCGTTCAATAATATCATAACGCGCCTCTTTGAGATATTTCTCGACCACTTTGTTATACTCGGGGGTAATACGTAATAGTGCCGTATTTTCAATTTCGTACAATGCGCTGCGATTGTCGTAGCCCGTTTTTAGCAATTCTTCCAAGTAGAAAAGAGCCGTGCCGTAATCTTCAATTTGCGCACTGATAGAAATTACCTTTAGATACCCCTCGGCATTTTTGGGGTCAATAATGGTCTTCAGCATGTACAGAAAATTAAGCGCATCTAGATCTAAGTTCGGTTCTACCTTTAAAAGGTCGATATTGTCGGCGACCAAAGCATTGATATAGCCCCTTAGGCGCACACCCATCTGGCGTTCAAAGACATTTTGACTTTTATCATATTTTTCAAGTTCCTCCATTTGGTATTTCCACCAGCCGAGGTTATTGAAATTATAGTGCATGATGTCTTCCTCCAAATAATAGTCATAGTCATCCTTTATCAGGCTTTCTTTAAAAAAGATGGAATTCTGACTGCGCGTGTGCGATCGGTAGAATTTGTTCTTCTTCAAGGTTTTCCTATTTTCTTTTAATGAATCGACGCTTATAAATGGACGATAGACGTCGATCATGTCCAAAATGGCCCTGTCGGCAAGAAGCGGCTTGTTTTTGGTTACGAACTGACCCGCCTCACCCAAATTCTTTTTGTAAGACCGGTGTATGAAAGTAGTGTCCCTGGCTACGATATTGTCTGCCATTGCGCCCAAGGTAAATAGTTCAAGGGCCTTGGAAAGTTGTTCTTTGGGCGGCCATTCATGACCTCCTTCGAAGACCAAAAGTTGATTTGGAAACTTCAATCTATCCAATGTCTCTTCCAACGAAATCAGGTCAGGATAACTATAATCAAGATTACCAACTATACCAATAAAATGAAAAGGATTCTTATCGCTCAAGACCTCGGTGGTAGAAATCGCGGACCCACAAGAAATTACGCCCTTGACGGTCTTAATAAAAGTAGGGATCAATGAAGAAAATCTACCCCCGCCCGAAAATCCGGCCACATAGGTTCTGTTCATTTGTGCCGGAAGCATATTATAAACGGAATTGAACATGCGGCTACTAACCAGCATATTATCGGTCAAGGACAACGAATCGGAAACATTGTTCGAACTCGCCAGAATATATCCCTGTTCTTCGGCCGCTTCCTTGAAAACGCCAAGTGCCTGCCTACCCCGACCTTTCATGTCAAAAACAAAAACGACCGGCCACTTTTTTGAAGTATCGAAATTGGTGGGCAGGTAAAGGGCAAAGCTTTCGGCAACGGTATCCAGAACAGAAACCGCATCGGTAATAACTCCTTTTTTAAGGGCGATCTGCTGTGCCGAGGCACAAATAAAAGACCCCAAGGCAAGTACGAATAAAATTCTTTTCATAGCAAAAGGTTAATCAAAAACCCGGCCAAAATTACCACTCAAAACAATATGGTAAATATGTGGCTCAAATATGCCTATTCCCCTATCTGACCTATTTCTATTCCCTCTGAATAGGCAACCTTTATGTCGTTCTCGCTGAAAGCCTTCTTGATGGCCCTGTTGGCCGCAAAGGTGACTTCCCAGTAATCATCGGGCAACACATAAGGCCGTACGATGAGCTGAACATTATGCGAATCAAAATTATGGATACCGATTTCAGGTAATGGCTCTTTTAGAATTTTTGGCACGCCCTGAAGTGATTCCGCGATAATTTTGTTTACCCTTGGAAAACTCTCAGAATAGGGCATGGTTACCTCCAATTCTAAACGGATCATTCCTTTTTCGGAGTAATTGGTCACGACGGAATCGGTAATCTTCGAATTGGGAATTATCAGAATCTTGTTCCCCGGCGTGAGCACATCTGTACTAAAAATTCCTATTTGCTCAACACTTCCAAATTTTTCCTCTACTTGAATCCAATCTCCGACCTTGTACGGTTTTAAGGTAAGGATAAGGATTCCGGATGCAAAATTTCCCAAACTCCCCTGAAGGGCCATTCCAACAGCAAATCCCGCTGCCGCAAGAATGGCTACCAATCCGGTCAAGTCGGCCCCCAAGACTGAAGCTATGACAAAAAGCACAGCGCCTTTGAGCAATATGCCGACCGTGGAAGATAGAAACGGTCTCAATGTTTCTGAAAAACCGGTTCTTTTGAGGGCAGCGTTAACGACCTGTACAATTTTCTTCGCAATCTTAAAGCCGATCCACAGAATGACCCCAGCCGCAATGATCCTTGGCAGATAGAAGATTGCCTTGTCGATGGCAATCTGCATGTATTCGTTCAATTTGTCCCATTCCATGTAATAAAATAAACGATTAAATCGCGTATGGACAAATATTAAATAATTTATATTCCCTACCCGATCGCTTTCATATATTTCACCAATTCTTCCTTGACCTTTGGCAAGAGTATGAACAAACCGATCATATTGGGCACCAACATAGCGAATATCATCGCATCTGAAAAATCCGTTACGGAATCAAGTCCGGCAGCGGCACCCACGACGACAAAAAGACAAAAAATAGATTTGTACAAATATTCCATTGACTTGCCCCTTCCAAACAGAAACGACCATGCCTGGTACCCGTAATAAGACCATGAGATCATTGAGGAAAAAGCAAACAATATGACCGCCAACGCCAATAAATAAGGAAACCACCAAACACCACTGGCCAGAGCATTAGCGGTCAGCACCACGCCTTGGGCATCTGATATTTCGGTCCCGACCTGAATCTGACCGGTAACGATCAGTACCAATGCGGTCATGGTGCACACGACCACGGTATCTATAAAAGGCTCCAATAATGCCACCAAACCCTCACTGGCCGCAAATTTTGTCTTGACAGCCGAATGGGCGATCGATGCGGAACCGATGCCCGCCTCGTTCGAGAAAGCCGCCCTTTTAAAACCTTGGATCATTACACCTATGACCCCTCCGGCAATGCCCTTTGGATCAAAAGCACCTTCAAGAATCGAACGAAAGGCTGCAGGAACAATTTCAAAATTGATGATCAAGATACCGACTACGGCCAAAACATACATTACGACCATAGCCGGGACAATCTTGTCGGTAACCTTGGCTATTTTCTTGATACCTCCGATAATAACGATAGCTACCAATACCGACATAAACAGGCCGAACAACCATCCCTTTCCATGTATAAAACTGGTGTCTCCCCCCGTTACGTGCTCGAACAACTGAAAAGCTTGGTTGATCTGGAACATATTTCCGCCACCAAAGGATCCGCCAATGCACATTATGGCGAAAACCATGGCCAAGATCTTTCCCAATTTGGCCAAACCCTTTTTTTTCAGGCCTGTTGAGAGATAATACATTGGGCCACCGTAAACCGTACCGTTTTCATCAATTTCACGATACACGACCCCAAGGGTACATTCGACAAACTTGGAGGCCATACCCAAGAAACCCACCAATACCATCCAAAAGGTCGCCCCCGGGCCACCAAGTGAAAGTGCAATGGCCACACCTGCAATATTTCCAAGTCCTACGGTTGCCGACAAAGCGGCCGTCAAGGCTTGAAAATGAGTCACTTCACCTTGATGGCCTTCGACACGTATGGTATCGGGCTGGTCTCCTTCGTCCGTAAAAACGGATTCAGAAACCTCAATTGGAAGTTTGTCCTCCAAATCATCGTAATCACCTTTGACAATTCTAAGGGCCGTTGCAAAACTACCAAAGTTGATCCCTTTAAAATAAACCGTGAAATAGCCCGCACCAAATAGAAGCACCATAAGCACCCAAGGAATTCCGACCGAATCGGTTATCGGAATTTCGGCAAAAATCGCATTGACGAACCAACCCGTCGCATCTTCGAATTTTCGGTTGATCAGTTCATCGGCACCTTGTAGAACAGTAGGGCTTAAAAGCAAAATGAGAGGTGAAAATAATTTAATGGGCATACCTTAAAAATTTTTAAGGTCAATATGGCCGAAACCTTTTGCATGCAAAAGGTTACGCAATGCTTAAAAAAGGCCCATCAATATTTAACCAGTCATCAAGTACGTTCGGAACTTTAATAAAGAATTTCTTGAAACCAACTTTTCTCAAGGCAGAGCCGTAGAGCTACCTACCGACAGAAAGGTTTTGCCGGTTCCATTTTGATCTGAAGGTTAAAAGTCGCAATGCCGTTATTTAGCTTCCCATTTTTACGGGAATAGCAGTTTATCGGAAACCCCGACGCGGAATATCTGGGAATTCTTTGCGATTAAAAACCGCCCTTTTTCAGTGTGGCATATTTCATTAGGTCATTCTCCTTGGCATATGAAATCAAGAGATTTTTGCCGTCTGCGCCGCTGATATTGAGCAACTTTTTAATTTGATGTATGTGTGCCTGAAAACCGTCGACACTGATATGCATGGCCTCTGCGATCTCGGTATACGATTTTTGGTCGCCCCAACATTCCAGGTTTGCCAGAACTTCTTTCTGTCGTACCGAAAGTTCGATCTTGGTGGTTTCCTTTAGCGTTTCCAGCTCTTTTTTTAGCCGGCCAATAGTATTCAAGTGGCTTTCATTGGCAACCTTCAATTGTAAATTAGTTTTTAGCAACTCTTCTTTTTCAAGCAGGAGCGATTCTAAACGAAATTGCTTTTCTTCCTTTTCGGAAAGGAATTTCCAACTGTAAAGTAAAATCGAAAATAATACGATAAACAGAAATTTAAAAGAAATGGCCGTGACCGTGCCCAATAGGGCCCAAGTATCTTCACGCATTGGTTTCACGAAACCACTAGGTACGATCCGGTGCGTTACGGCGATAACAATGAGAATGAAAAGCGCAAAGCTGGGCAAGTTCATGAACCGCATACTCCGTGTTTCAAAAGCCCGGTTCAACGCATGCAGAAGCGCAAAGGCAACGACCACTGAAATCGGAATGTCGATCAACCAAATGAGCGAATTGTCGATACCATTCCCTACAAACGACACCATTATGAATACAAAAGCCAACATACACATAACCCCAACATAAATCATAATAAATTCCCGTTCGGAAAATCGATCGACCATGCGGACGACTATATTTTGCCTTCCACTATATTTAATCGATGGCAAGGAAAGTAAAATAAACATCGAATTCAATAGCGATAAGAACACTCCGAGATAAATAACAGGTTTACTGGTAGGCAGCAGGCCCAGTACGGTCACCCCTATAAGATTGGCCAGGGCGCCCAAGCCCCAAATCAAGATGGCGAGCCCGAACCACATGATGCCATTTATTCCATCAGTTCCGACATCGGTTCGCCGCTCTTTTTTGTAGATACGCTGAATGACGACCGCGGTAATCAGACACACAATTGCCGTAACCGCATATTCCAAGATAATTAGCATACATATCGGTTGAATACCCTAAAATAATCAAAATCAATTTCTTGGCACTGGTTAAGCACTGTTTAACCAAACTAACCATCTGCCCTGCCGATAGGTGCATTGGTGATTACGTTCGATAATATAATATGGGTTCTTGTCTCACCGTACTGAATCAATTGATCGATAAATTTCTCCAAATGAAACTGATCTTTGAAAACCACTTCCATAACGATGTTCTCATTGCCCGTGATGCGATAACAGTTAATCACCTCATCGAAAGTACCCACTTTATCCAGAAACGGCCTTAGTTTACCCATGAACGCGCGCAGCGTGATGATCGCCTTTAATTGATGGCCGGCCTTCGCGTGCGAGACCATCGCCCTATATCCTAAAAGTATTCCGAGGTCCTCCATTTTTTTTACCCGCTCGGCCACCGCAGGGGGAGTGAGCCCCACTTTTCTACCAATATTGGCGAAAGTTTCGCGGGCATTGTTTTGAAGACATTCCAATATCTTCCAATTTAGGTCGTCTATCTTTGGATTCGAAGACATTTTTCTCTAATAATTAACTTTCAAAAGTAAATATACAACAATACTATTTTTTACAAAGACAGATATCTCGTTTCCTTCCTAACTTTATATTATAATTGCTTGAAAGGAAAAATGGCCCACAACCGTCTAAGTTCGATTCCGGTTTACCGGAAATCACTGGAACTCTGCTCGATGAGCAGGGCGATTGCTTCGTACGTTTCGTTCAATAAAGATTTGCTCAAACTCTACAAGTCACAAAGTCTTCGCGATATTATGGCCGACGCCATTTTGACCGATGCTATTTTGATTCCGCAACAAATTGCGAAGGCCGAATATTCAAGATCACGTTCAGAACGATTGAAAAGTGCGACTTTCATTAACATCATGATCCGCAATATCAATTCATATTGTCGTGGACTCGAACATGACGGAGTGCGCGAAAAAGAGTATTTGAATCTACTTCGCAACGAAGTCAAAAGTTTTCGAAAGTCATTTAAGGAATGGCGAAAATCGATTATCAACAGTCCTTTATAGGTAGCCCCGAACCTTTTATTTTGTCAATCCTTTTAATGTAGGTTTCAGGTGGCTCACATATTTCTACGATATTGGCCGCCTACCTCGAACAAAGCCCTTGTAATTTGACCAAGGGAACAGTTTTTGGTCACTTCCATAAGTTTTTCATAAACATTTCCGTTCTCAATGGCGGTTTTACGAAGCTCTTCCAACAGTTCTTCAGATTTCTTCTTGTTCGCCGTATGTAAATTTTCCAAGGTCGTGATCTGCGCCTTCTTTTCTTCCTCGGTGGCGCGAATAATCTCTTTGGGCAAAGTTGTCGGGGATCCCTTCGAACTTAAAAAAACGTTTACCCCGACTATCGGATATTCGCCCGTGTGCTTTAGGGTTTCATAGTGTAAGCTTTCTTCTTGAATTTTAGAACGTTGGTACATGGTCTCCATGGCACCGAGCACCCCTCCCCTCTCGGTTATTCTATCAAACTCGAGGAGTACGGCTTCCTCTACCAGATCGGTAAGTTCTTCGATAATAAACGAACCCTGCAATGGGTTTTCATTTTTAGCAAGGCCCAGTTCCCTATTTATTATCAATTGTATCGCCATTGCCCTTCGCACCGATTCTTCAGTAGGCGTCGTTATTGCCTCATCATAAGCGTTGGTATGCAATGAATTGCAATTATCGTAAATGGCATATAGGGCCTGCAAGGTCGTACGTATATCGTTAAAATCGATTTCTTGGGCATGCAGGCTGCGCCCTGAAGTCTGTATATGGTACTTTAACATCTGGGCCCTTGAATCGGCACCGTACCTATACTTCATCGCCTTGGCCCATATTTTTCTTGCGACCCTACCGATAACGGCATATTCAGGATCAATACCGTTCGAAAAGAAAAATGAAAGGTTCGGACCGAACTTATTGATATCCATACCCCGACTCAGGTAATACTCGACATAAGTGAATCCGTTGGAAAGTGTAAAAGCCAGTTGTGTTATCGGATTGGCCCCTGCTTCGGCTATATGATAGCCCGATATGGATACGGAATAAAAATTCCGGATCGCATTCTGAATAAAATATTCCTGCACATCGCCCATCAAACGTAAGGCGAACTCGGTCGAAAATATACAGGTATTCTGTGCCTGATCTTCTTTAAGGATATCGGCCTGGACCGTACCGCGCACTTGACCAAGGGTTTTCTTCTTGATCTCTTGATAAACTTCCTTGGGCAATACTGCATCGCCGGTCACGCCCAAAAGCATCAATCCCAAGCCGTTGTTGCCTTCGGGTAGTTGACCATTATAGTTTGGACGGATAGTTCCCTTTTTTTTATAGATCGATATTATTTTTCTTTCCACCTCATCTTCAAGTCCGTTCTCAACGATGTACTTTTCGCAACTTTGGTCGATCGCGGCATTCATAAAGAAACCAAGTAAAATAGGAGCCGGCCCGTTAATGGTCATGCTCACGGAGGTCATCGGGTCGCAAAGGTCGAAACCTGAATAGAGTTTTTTTGCATCGTCAAGACAACAAATTGATACTCCCGCATTTCCTATTTTGCCATAAATATCAGGTCGATGGTCGGGATCGCCACCGTAGAGTGTTACCGAATCAAAGGCTGTTGACAAGCGCTTTGAGTCCATGCCAAAACTCAAGTAATGAAACCTGCGATTCGTTCGTTCTGGTCCACCCTCACCCGCGAACATCCGTGTCGGATCCTCACTCTTTCTTTTAAAAGGATAAAGTCCAGCCGTATACGGAAATTCACCGGGCACATTCTCTTGTAGAGACCAATAAAGCAAATCGCCCCAGGCTTTGTACCTGGGCAGAACCACTTTGGGCAGTTGAATGTGCGCAAGCGATTCTACATGGGTTTCAATTCTAACATCCTTGCCCCTAACCTTAAACTTATATTCGCCATTGGCGTATAATTTTACTTTTTCCTTCCAATTTAGGATGATATCCCAATTACTGGGTTCCAGATCCAATTTTTGACGATCGAATTCCTTGATCAACAGTTCCTGCAATTCTCGTCTATTATCGGAATCAAGAGCATCGGAAGGCGGCGTATCAAGTCCGTTCTTGGTCAATTTCGGCCGCGCATTACTGAGGCTTTCCACAGTCTTATAGATACCGTATAAGCGTTGCGCAATCTCTGCCTGGGCTCTCGCTTTCTCATCATAAGCCCGATTACTCTCCACTATTTCAGCGAGGTAGCGTGTTCTTGCGGGCGGAATAATGAACGGCTTTTCCGTTTGGCCGGTATCCGCCTTTATGGTCGACTTAAGTCCGATTTTGGTCTTCTCGTTCAACTTGTCGATTAAGGCCATGTACAACCGATCCATACCTGGATCATTGAACTGAGAAGCTATGGTGCCAAAAATGGGCAAATCGTCTTGGCCCGTATTCCAAAGGCCATGGTTTCGGGCAAATTGTTTTCTAACGTCGCGCAATGCATCTTGCGCCCCCCTTTTATCAAACTTATTGATGGCCACCAAATCGGCAAAGTCGAGCATATCGATTTTTTCCAATTGCGTCGCCGCCCCAAATTCAGGGGTCATAACATATAGCGATACATCGCTATGTTCAATGATCTCGGTATCTGATTGTCCAATACCCGAAGTTTCCAAAATGATCAAATCAAATTCAGCGGCCTTTAGGATTTCAAGCGCCTGATCTACATGTTTTGATAACGCAAGATTCGCCTGCCTTGTGGCCAAAGACCGCATATAGACGCGATCATTGTTTATTGCATTCATGCGTATTCTATCCCCCAACAACGCCCCGCCCGTTTTTCTTTTGGATGGGTCAACGGAAACCAGACCGATCGTCTTGTCGGGAAAATCCTTTAGAAAACGGCGAACGAGCTCATCTATAAGACTTGACTTGCCGGCACCCCCTGTGCCCGTTATACCAATTACGGGAGCATTTTGCGTGGGCTTCTTTACAGAGGAAAAATACTTCTCAAAAGTTTCAGGGTTATTCTCGGCCAAGGTTATCATACGGGCAATGGTGCCTACTTCTTTCTGTTTGATTGATACCTCTAGATTTTTGTCTTTTGTAAGTTTTAAACTTGGCATGGCAAAATCGCTTTGAGCCACCAAATCATTGATCATACCCTGAAGTCCCATTTTACGACCATCATCAGGAGAATAAATCCTCGCAATGCCGTATGACATCAACGCGTCGATCTCTTTCGGAAGTATTACGCCACCTCCACCACCGAATATTTTGATATGTCCCGCTCCTCTTTCCTGTAAGAGATCGTGCATATATTTGAAATACTCCATATGTCCGCCTTGGTACGAGGTCATTGCAATGGCATTGACATCTTCCTGAATCGCACAATCGACCACTTCGACCACACTTCGGTCATGGCCAAGATGAATCACCTCGACGCCGGTGGCCTGTATTATACGACGCATGATATTGATTGCGGCATCATGGCCGTCAAAAAGCGAAGCGGCCGTCACGATTCTTACCTTGTGTTTCGGCACATAGGGCTTATTTTGTTTCATCTCTAAAAAAAGACCTTTAAAACCATGGCAATTTAAGGAAATCGCAAATAAAATCGTATTACGATTCAGATTTAACAAAAAATAACATCAGCAAAAGCTTCGCACTACTAATTGTCTAATTTTGATTTCAAAAACAGGCTCAGTTGAAAACGACCATTTTAATATACTGTCAGGATCAAGCCGGTATTATCAGCAACGTTACCGGGTTCATTCATTCAAAAGGCGGAAACATCATTTATCTCGACCAACATGTGGATAAAGAAGCCAATGTTTTCTTTATGCGCCTGCAAAGTGATTTCGAAAAAAATATTCTTGACATACCACAATTTAAAAAGGAGTTCGAAGATACGTTGGGCAATAAGTACAATATGGAATGGAGCCTGCATTTAGATACTACCATGCCTAAAATGTCCATCTTTGTTTCAAAATACAACCACTGTCTATACGATTTGTTAAGTCGGTACAAATCGGGCGAGCTTGAAGTTGATATTCCTTTCATAGTAAGCAATCATGATGATTTGAGCGATATTGCCGAACAGTTCGATGTGCCGTTCTACCATATTCCCGTAAGCACTGATAATAAGGCCGAGGCCGAAAACGAACATCTAAGACTCTTGAAGGAATACAATGTCGACTTTATCGTATTGGCCCGCTATATGCAAATCGTAAGCAAACGGTTAATAGATGTCTACCCGAACAAAATCATTAATATACACCATTCTTTTTTGCCTGCTTTCGCCGGGGCCAAACCCTATCATGCCGCTTTCGAAAGAGGTGTCAAGATTATTGGGGCCACCAGCCATTATGTCACCGAAGCCCTTGATGCCGGGCCTATCATAGAACAAGATGTGACCACCGTTTCGCATGCCCATACCATTAAAGATTTTATTGCAAAAGGCCGGGATCTAGAAAAAATCGTGCTTTCAAGGGCCGTTAAATTGCATGTGCAACGAAAAACAATGGTCTACAACAATAAAACGGTCATTTTCTCGTAAGTAAGTTACATGCAATAAGCATGTTAAACGAAATAGAAAATATGGTCAAAAAAATCATTCTCATTTCACTTGCCCTGCAATTGACATCGTGTGGCGAATTGCAACAAGTAGTGAATCAGTTGCCTCAAGGAACCCAGGGCCTTAGTAATTTTGAAATCGGAAACGGACTTCGGGAAGCACTTGACAAAGGTATCGATAGGCAAGTGAGCAAGCTCACCCAGACCGATGGCTTCTTCAAAAATGAGTTGGTCAAAATACTTTTGCCGGAAGAACTTCAAAAAGTCGACAAAACCCTGAGGGATATTGGACTAGGAAATCTTGCCGATGAAGGTCTCAGGGTACTGAACCGCGCCGCCGAAGATGCGGTGGGCGAAGCGACCCCTATTTTTGTCGATGCCGTCAAGGGCATAACTTTTGAAGATGCGCGCAACATATTATTGGGTAATGACGATGCCGCCACGCAATACCTGAGCAACGTTACAAGTAAGGCCTTATATCAGAAATTCCATCCCCAGATAGAAAAATCGTTCGATAAAGTCGGTGCGGCCGAAATTTGGAACAACCTAATCACGCGCTACAACAACATACCTTTAACAAAAAAAGTGAATCCAGATCTAACCGACTACGTGACACAGGAAGCACTTCGCGGTGTTTACACGATGATTGCGGTCGAGGAAAAGGAAATTCGCACCAATGTTTCGGCACGAACAACGGATTTGTTACGTAGGGTTTTTGGCCAACAGGATTGAAAATCAAAATATTCCATCACCCTTAGATACTAAATCAATACATCTTCCGTTAAAAAAATAGGTGGCGTCGTAAACCTTGACAAACACCTTTTTTAAGCGCATATCAAAGACCTTTTACTATATTTTTGAGTTAGTATTTTTTGAGTTAGTTAGTTAAAAAACCGGTGGGAGCACCGGTTTTTTTATTTATGATCCAAAATATATGGCTGATTTAAACTCCGATATGAATGCGGTCCTATGGACTCCTTAGCCAGTGTACGTACTGATTTTCAGTTGTTTTTAAAGGTAAATTATTATCGGGACTTACCTGTTTTGACATTTTTTTAAGATTTCATATGATTTAATTCTTTAATTTAAGCCTAGCTAATTCAGGCTTCATCAATCATCAATCAATCAATCTCAATGAGACAGCTAGTATTCTTTGTTTTACTGTCTATACCCCTAGTTCAGTTTGTCAATGGCCTTGAGCCACAGCGCGGTTCAATAGATATTTCTACAACAACCGATAGCCCTTCGAAGGAATTGCTAACAAAGGCCAACGAATCCTTTCAAAAGGAAGAATTTGAGCAAGCCATTGTCGATTATGAAAAAGTGCTTGCGCACAACGGCATTGAAAAGGCACCTATTTTAAAAAAGCTGGCCATTAGCCACGCCTCGTTGAACCACCCTGCCAAGACCGTGGATCTCATAGAAGATTATCTTTCCATAGAGTTTGATACCGGAATATTCACACAAGACGGTTTCTCTCAAGTCAAGAATTCGAGCGAATTCAAGTCCCTTCTCCAAAAATATACCCCAAAATTCACCATTTGGTCATTTCTGTATTTGTATGTAGCCCTGATAGGTTTTTATATCGCCTTGATCATAAACTTCAATAGAAAAATCGACCGTGTAGCTCGAATTTTGATCAGTGCCTTTATTTTTATACATTCGATTTTCATCTTCAATATCTGCATCAACATATCCAATTATCAGTACCAGTACCCCCATTCGTATTTAATGTCGACTTCGTTTTCATTCTTATACGGTCCCTTGCTCTATTTCTATTTTAAGAGAATAACGCAGCAGTACACTTTTAAAAAGACAGACCTATTGCATCTGTTGCCAACACTACTTTTTCTTATCTACATAATTCCCATATATGGGCTTTCAGGTCAGGAAAAGTTGCACATTATGTTAGAAAGTGCCGAATTGGGTCAAAATGCGGGAGATTCAAAGGATATGTTGGCCATCGTCGTATTAAAACTTGTGTCATTGGCCACCTATGGCTTTTTTATCAGAAAACTGTACCTGAAATCGAAACATATAAAAGAGGTTTCAAGCAACAATAAGACTTGGCAAAAGAATATTTATGGGCTCCATGTGTTATATATCGTCACCTATGCCCTTTACGGTATACTCATTGTAAACCATATTTTTTCAGGCATCATTTATCATACGCCCATCGTATTCATGGCCTTAATGGTAATGTATCTTGGGTATTCAGCCAATGTGCAACCCAGTGTTTTCGGCGGCCTATATTCAAGCGACAACCGATTGTTCTTCAAATACGAAAAGTCTGGGCTTACCCAAAGTCTCTCAAATGAATTGAGAGAACAGTTGCTACATCTTTTTGATGAAGTGAAAATATATAAGGAAAGCGACCTTAACCTTGGCATGTTGGCCGAGCGGCTGAATACAACACGTCACAATGCATCACAGGTCATAAATGAACATTTTGAAATCAGTTTTCACGAATTGGTCAACAAATATCGGATCGAAGAGGCAAAAACAATCTTGGACCACAACTATCAAAAGAACATGAATATTATTGATGTTGCCTACGAAGTAGGTTACAACAACAAGGTAACCTTTAACAAAGCTTTCAAAAAAGAAACCGACTTAACGCCCAGCGAGTATCAGAGGAAGGTTCTGGAAGCAGTATAAAGCATCATATCGAAGTAAATCTTCATCGGGAATTCAGTTCTTATCCTTTCCTAGCGCGATCAAGAATAATGCCAAATCTCAATGACGACCGTTTTTTGTCAAAATACCCTATTGTGACATTTGATAATGATTTTACCCGTCTATAGCCCCTAAATTTTCCCTTGAAAAAAACGTCGTAATCCACCTACAAAAACTTCTTCGCCATTCGATGCCATCGATTTGAAAATGTTGGTCGCCACCCTTGTTCTATATAGGTAATCTACTCGATCACCAGAGCTTCTGACGTCAATAACGGTAACCGATTATCAAATCATCATGGTATTCTAAAAATAACAAAAATCGATGATTTTGTTTTTGAGGGTAAAGTTCCGGTAAATCTTCATCGGCACGGTAAACGTTTATAGGTCTTTCCTTCTTTAATGTTAAGAGCCTGTTAATTTGATTCCTGAACTAAAGGTGTAAACAAGGTTTGAGACAAGGTTCGTATGTGAAAACGGCTCAAAGCAAGCGGCTTGGATAGCCCTTATAGCTTTTATAATGTACACATACAAGATGTTCTTGAACCGAAGGGCACAAAACTCAAATTAATTTAAAACATGAAGTATGCGAAAAAAGAGTAATTGGATGCTTTTGATATTCTCGCTATGTATATCATTGGCGTTTGCACAAGAAAAAACTGTTTCCGGGGCAATTTCGGATCAGGACGGTGTTCCATTACCGGGAGTTAATATTTTAATCAAGGGTACGACCACGGGAACACAGTCGGATTTTGATGGAAATTATGTGATCAACGCCAATGAAGGTGACGTTCTCACTTTTTCATATTTGGGTCTTAAAACACAAGAACAGACCGTAGGTGCTTCCGATACCATTAATATTTCGATGGAAGAAGACGCACAAGCTCTCGAAGAAGTCGTGGTTACCGCTCAAGGTATTAAAAGAGAATCAAGATCTTTAGGATACGCGGTTAGCAAGGTTGATGGCGACGATCTTGAACAAAATGCCCAAGCCGACCTAGGTCGGGTACTATCGGGCAAAGCGGCCGGGGTCAACATAACTGCCACCAATGGGGTCACAGGGTCGGGTACCAACATTGTAATTCGCGGTTACACCTCGATAAGTGGTAGCAACCAACCATTGTTTATCGTTGACGGTGTGCCCTTTGATGGCGGCACCAACAATCAGACCGATTATCTGGACAACGTTACCGAATCGAGCCGATTCTTAGATTTGGATCCCAACTCAATAGAAAGTGTCAACGTGCTTAAGGGGCTTAGTGCCACCGTATTATATGGTGAAGCTGGCCGTAACGGGGTAATCCTTATTAATACGAAAGGTGGTTCCGCTAGGGCTACGAACAAAAAATTCGAGGTATCGCTGACGCAATCAGCGTTTTTTTCATCGGCGATCATCCCGAAATATCAAGATAACTACGGCGGAGGGTTTCATCAAGATTACGGATTCTTTTTCAGTAACTGGGGACCTTCGTTTAAAGGTGATTTAAGTGCCAATCCTAATTTTCGTGGAATTGACGGAGACGGCACGACTTTGGTCAACGGGCCTTTGCTAGGAATCGCCGATCAGACATTGGTAGCAGGTTTTGAAGAACTCGCCAATGAACCTTACAGATACCAACCTTATGATAGCGTTGAAGATTTTTTCAGAACCGGTACGACGACCACAACATCTGTCGGTGTCAACGGTAGTTCTGAAAACGTGAATTACAGCTTGAACTATTCACATCTCGTTGACAACGGGGTCACCCCGGGAAATAAACTGATTCGAAACAACTTCGGTATTGGTGGTAATGCCCAGCTAAGCAATAAGCTGAAATTTACAAGTACTTTGAACTACGCGGTAACGGGTTACACGTCTCCTCCTGTAGCACCAAGTTTTGGTTCCGGGTCAGGTTTTGATGGTGGTTCCGCTTTCGGTGACTTGATGTATACACCAAGAAGTGTGAATTTGTTCGGCCTTCCTTTTGAAGCTGCAGATGGTCGAAGTGTATATTATCGCGCGGGTAATGACATTCAGAATCCGAGATGGACGGTAGCCAACTCCAAGGTAAAACAAGATATTAAAAGGGTCTTTGGCAGTGTCAGTGGTATCTATGAAATCAACAATTGGCTCACGGCAACTTATAGATTGGGTATTGACCAATACACCGAAACCAACTTTTATGGACAAAATCGAGGAGGTGTCGATGGGAATACCACAGGTATACTTAGAACATCAAATGTAGACAACACCATTTGGGACCATACCTTGCTGCTTACGGCAAATAAGGATGTTGGCGAAAATTGGAACTTTGGTGGTAACCTTGGAGCGACTTCGAGAAGGGAGCTTTTTAAAAGGGATGGCGTTGAAAGCACCCAGCAGTTGGCATTTGGCATTCTTGAACACTACAACTTTGTGAACCACTCTACGGTCAACAGTTTTTCAAATACCGACATTGCTTTTCAAAGTGAAAGGAATACGGTAGGTATCTATGCGGAAGCTGTCGCAGGTTACAAAGACTTTCTATATCTGAACGTGGCCGCACGTAATGACTGGACCTCTACACTAGAGACCGATAACTTTTCACTTTTCTATCCCGGGGCCAGTATTTCGTTTGTACCGACAACGGCTTTCGAAGGTTTAAGTTCAGATAAGGGTCTGAACTATCTAAAGGTTCGTTTTGGTTATGGGTCATCTGCTGGTTTCCCACCTACATATAGTACTCGAAATACATTGGCACTTACATCAAGGGCCTATGACCTTGGCGAAGGTGGGGTAATTTCAGGAAATTCCGTTTCCGGGCGACTTGGTAATCCTAATTTAAAGCCTGAACGCGTCGGAGAACTGGAGTTGGGTATGGATTCGCGATTGTTCGATAGAGTGAACTTAAACGTCAGTGTTTTCAAGAAAACCACCACCGACCTGATTACCGATCAGGGACTTGATGATGCCACAGGATTTACCGTGACACGTATCAATGCAGGTGAACTCGAAGTCAAGGGTCTTGAGGTGGACTATGACTTTGACATTATCAGAAAAGGAGGTAATTTCTCATGGAACATCGGTGGTAATTTCTACGCCGACGAATCAACGGTGACGGAGTTACCCGAAGGTGTTGACCAGATTCTTCTTACCCAGGCGGTGACCGGATATGCGGCCAATTATGCCGTTGAAGGTTCGCCTTATGGCATTTTATTGGGAAGTACCGTACAACTTGATGCCAGTGGCAATAGAGTCGTAGCCGGAGACGGCACCTATTTGACCGATGAAACACTTCGACCCATTGGTGACCCGAACCCAGATTGGACGACCGCTTTGAACAGTGGAATAAACTATAAAGGATGGTCTTTCAACATGGACTGGCAATACCGACATGGTGGAGATATATTCTCGACCTCGGTTGCCGCCTTCACTGGGCGTGGAGTTGTAGACTTGGACAACCCTGTTAATCGCGAGGCGACTTATTTGCTTCCTGGAGTCAAACAAGATGGCACACCCAACGATATTCAGATTACCGCAACTAACTTAGGGTTCGATGTCTATGGTATCGGGGGAGCGAACGAATTCTGGATATTCGATGGCTCAACAATTAGACTCAACGAAGTTTCCTTAGGCTACAGTCTGCCATCCAAATTTTTGGACAGAACGCCCTTTGGCAGTATATCATTCACCGTTTCAGGTTTCAATGTTTGGTATAAGGCCGTGAACTTTCCTGATGATATCCGATTTGACACCAACTCCTTAAGTACCGGGGTTGGAAATGGTCTAGGAATAGATTTCATTACAGGCCCTAGTGTGCGTCGGTACGGGTTTAGTTTAAAAGCCACATTCTAAAAATTAAAAAAAATAAAGATGAAAAGAATATTCGAACATATAATCAAGCATATCAAAAACGGTAAAGCTTTGTTAGGGGCCCTTTTCGTACTTGGTGCCTGCGAAAGTACCGAGCTTAAAATATTGGATAACCCCAACGCTTTAACACCAAATCAGGCCGATATTGATCTGTTTTTGAACAACATTCAATTGGGCACCGTATTTTTCTATGAATCGGACAACACCGATAATGAAAATGGTGCCAATGAACTTGGTGCAAAAGTAAGTCGTTTGCTTGCCATGACCGCCGGTAATCAATATTCCAATGCCTATACGGGCCAAAGTACAGACGAGATGTGGGAAGATGCCTATTCCGATGTTTTGATCGATGTGCGCACGATGATACCGCTTGCTGAAGAGTTGGAATTGTACACCCACGTAGGAATGGCACAGGTACTTGAATCATACATCGTGATGACCTTGGTGGATTATTTTGGCGACATACCTTATTTTTCGGCATTGCAAGGTTCCGAAAACCTTAATCCAGCGGTCGATTCAGGAGCCGATATTTATGCGGCAATTGACGAGTTGCTCACAACTGCAATCGACAATTTCAATAAAGAAGAGTTTGCAGCACCGGCCAGTGATGTTTTCTTTGGGGGCGATGAATCTAAATGGATCAAACTCGCCAATTCGCTCAAATTAAAACTTTACCTGCAAACACGTTTGGTAGATTCTGGGGCAGGTGGAAAAATCAACACGCTGATCGCCGATGGAAATCTGATGGATACCGGGGCCGATAGTTTTTACTTTCAATATTCGGCGGTCGACGCCAATCCTGATAGTAGGCACCCTATTTACTCAGATGCATTTGACGCCGGAAAAACCGATTATCAAAGCAATTGGTACATGAGCTTAATGGCTTTGGACAGGTCCATTCCCGACCCTAGGATTCGTTATTATTTTTATCGTCAAGAACTTGATTATTCTGCGGCGAACAACCAGACCAAAGAGTGTGTTATCGAGACCGCTCCCGCCCATTACGCTGCCGACGAGGTTTTCTGTACGGTAGACGGCGGGTATTGGGGCCGAGATCATGGCGATGACGATGGTATTCCACCCGATGATGCGTTGGTGGCCCTGCATGGCGTATATCCGGTCGGCGGACCATTTGACGACGATACCGCCGCACCTCAACTTAATCGAAACGTTGGTTTGAAAGGTGCCGGAATATCACCGATCATGATGTCTTCTTTTGTAGATTTTATGCTGGCCGAATCGGCGCTTACCTTGGGCACCACGGGTGATGCCAAGGTCTATCTTGAAAATGGTATGAGGGAGTCGATCGCCTTTGTAATGGACTTTGGTTCAGGGTTGGCTTCTGAAGCTGCCTCTTTCATTCCTACCGAAGGAGATATAGATACCTATGTGAATGAAGTATTGGCAGATTACGATGCCGCAGATGCTGACGGAAAATTGGAAATCGTAATCGAACAATATTTCATAGCCCTTTTTGGAAATGGAGTAGAGGCCTATAATACGTATAGACGGACAGGGTTGCCGAACATGCAGCCTACGATTCAGCCAAATCCTGGAGTATTCATGAGAACATTTCCATACCCTGATAACTTGGTGAACCAAAATTCAAGTGTAAGCCAAAAACCGATTTCTGTACAGGTTTTTTGGGATACGAATCCAGCTGATTTCATCGACTAATTCAAATAAATTCAATAAGATCATGAAAAAAAGATTAATAATAATTTCAAGCTTGTTCGTTTTAATGGGTACATTTTCCTGTCAAGACGATGAAAAAGACCCATGGATAATCCATGAAGATCGGGCAAATGATGGCGTTTTTCCGACTCTTACGGTGAACAATGGTGTAGTCGATACCAGCAATCCAGATTCGGCATATTCGATTACTATCGACTCTCCTAGGGGCAATATCGCGAGTTATGACCTTTCGGCGACAAGAGTATCGCAAGGTGTTACAACGGGCCCTGTGCCAATCGTGACCTTAACATCGTTCCCTTCCGATATTAACCTGAAACTAGCCGATTTAGCTGCCGCATTTGGAATCGAAACAAGTGAAATTCTTGCAGCGGACACCTTTAATTTTACGGCGACCGCTGTCGGCACCAATGGCAAAACCGCATCTTTTGCCAATCTTAATGGTGATTCGAGAGGCCCTGGCATGTTCAATGCCTTTAACTTTTCGCTTACGATAAAATGCGCCCCTATATCTGATGCCACCGTTGCCGGTACTTGGATAGTGGATATGGTGGATCTGTACGGAGATGGCTGGGACGGCGCTTTCCTAACTTTCGAAGTCGATGGTGTTTCAACAGTTTATACGGCTACGGGTGACGGCACGGTGCACACTATTGAAGTTCCTGCCGGAACCTCAAACCTAGTGATCACCTATACGAGCGGTGCCTTTGAAGAGGAGCATGTGTTTTCGATTACATCGCCGGATGGGGCTTATGGTGAATATGGACCAAATCCTGATCCATGTGTAAATTAAATCACTAACTGGTGTGATCGTGCCCAATAGCTTCAGGGCTATACGGGCAGCGTGTAGAGTAAAAAACTATGGCCGTTCCTTGCAAGGAACGGCCATAGTTTTTATATATTATTTTTTAAAATAAGCGGTTGGCCAAATCTAATCAGCGTGTGACGAGGAGAATCGTGAGAGGCCTATTTAAGCAGGAAGTTTATAAACGGTTTCTGTTCTTGTTCGATCATCAATAATGATGATCAGTCGTTCGGCGCAATCACTTTTTTAGGGTGTTTGCATAATAAAATAATGCCATCAAATCATTTTCGGCGTTAAGATTCAGTTTGTTCTTTCTAATGAACGCTTTTAGTTCGGCTCTATCACCGGCATCGAAAAGACCAAGAACCTGTCGTCTGCCAGCTACTATTTTTTGAAGCATCTCGGTTTCATTTTCTTTGCCAAAATAATAACCGGTTTCATCGATAAACTTGGAATCGACCGAGGCGGCCAGGGAATTCACGGAAGTTCTTCCTTCTTGAAACCTTTTTACCCTTCTAACGAACAAAAAATATTTTCCGCTGTTTACAAGATTTTTTAGATACCCCTTCTCTATCCCATCCGAACCATTAAAACTTCGGTATACGATCCGTTTGCTATCCATAATGCAATAGAGTTCATTGCTCTTCAGTAATGCCCCGTATTCTTCTTCAGAAAGCGACGTTTTTTTTATCTGTATTTCATCATTGTAAGCGTCGTACCTTAAATAGGGCGTTCCGATAAAATTGGCATTATAATAAACAGCCCCTTTTTTGAAGTCTTTGTCAAAGTAAGGAGAACCCTTGGCAATTTCGGAATAGGGATTGTTTTTTTCCTTTTCGGCATTTTTCTTCGATATGGTCCTATAGAGATCATCAAGCCATGGCACTCGGCCACTTTGCTTGCCCGCCGCCTGAGAAAGTGCTTGTGCATTACCTTGCGTTTGCCCTAAAACAAAAAGAAGGGTCAGAACCATAAAAAATCTATTTAATGTAATCATAATCAATCCAATTATTTACCGTTAATATGCCTAAAAACAAGCTTTTTATACAAAAATCAAGGTAGGAAAGAAATGGTTCAAAAGGGTAAAACAGGCGTAAATAATTGTCGGATGTGGAAAGGTTTATAAGTATTTCCTTGAATTATAGGATTAGTTGGTTTCTTTGGTTTATCAATTAAAAACAAAACTGTAAAGCAGCCCTGAGGATCTACTACTAAAAATATACTTCTGTCTCATTTTTAGGGTGATTATTTGAATTAGCTATCATTATAATCAGGGCTGCATTTTACATCAAGCTTTAAATTCATCAATCAAATCGTAATAATCAAGAAAAACGACCAGCAAAAAGCTGGTCGTTTTTCAATGTGTTCACCAACCTATTGTTAATTATTCCATTTTAGAATATAGGCCGTCAAAAGCAACGTTTACTACTTTATCATTTTCGAGCAACTCCCAAAGCTGGCGTACCGTTCCGTCATCGTTCAATGTCCAAGTTATTCTATTCACATATTCAGTACCATCGGAACGGGTAAATGTATCGGATGAAAGTATCATCTGGTTACCCGAACGATTGCCCTTTAGCTTAATAAGACTACCTGTATTATCTACCCAAAGCTGCTCCCACTGCTTTGTGCTCAAATTATAATAATTCATGCTGGTTCCCGTATTTCCGCTTGTGCCGACCCAATTCTCCAGCAAGAGGCAATTATCTTGTATCTTCTCGATAGTGTTTGAACCGGCCATGGACCCATTTGGGTTGACGACCCTCCATTTTCCAATCCAAAAATCAAAAGCTTTATGTGATTCTGAACAACAATTGCATACTTCCGATTGCGAATTCACCAAAATCGGAGCCAATAAAAACAAAGAAAAAAACAAAATATTCTTCATCCCAGCAGTACTTTGAAATAGTAAGGCTCTTAGTTTTCTTGGGAAAGGTAACCTATTACCATATCATTGAAGAGCTTTGGTTGCTCAACATTGACCACATGGCCGCAGTGCTCTACCAACAACAAACTGGATGTCTTACTTTTTTGAACCATTTTCTTTACCGAAGGCAGAAAAAGATAATCTTCACCACCCATCACGTATAAAGTAGGAATCTTTAGGTCAACAGATCTGAAGAAACGGAGCAAAGGGTTTATTTGCGAACCTAATCTATACCATCGATCAAACTCTTTTTGATACAATTTCTTGGCCTCTCGAACAAAAAGCAATCTTGATTCCTTATGATTGCTGTCGGGCATAATGGCAAACGTAAATAAACGATAAAGCCAAATATAGGGCACCAGCGACCTAAACAAACTACCGAAAGCCATTAGCATTCTAAATCGAAGGTCTAAACGCATGATCGCTCCGCCCATGACCATACTCGCCACACGATCTGGAAACTTTTCCGCCAAATTTCTGATCAGTACCGTACCCAAAGAAATACCTACAAAATGTGATTTTTCGATTTCAAGAAAATCAATGACCTCAACAATATCGTGGGTAATCTTATCGAAATCATATTTTTCGTCGAGCGCATCGCCCAAGGAAAGTTTAGATTTACCATGCCCCCTTAAATCCAAAAGAAGTACATTGAAGTGTTTTTTAAACTCCCGTACTTGCTTGTACCATATTGAAGAACTTCCTCCCGCACCATGTACGAAGGTCACCCAAGTCTGGGATCCTGAATGAAGATGTGTAATATAATTTAGCAAAGTGTTCTCGGTACTTATCTAAATTCTTAAGCTGTGCAATGTATTAAAACTTTTTATATGCCCGTAGCGGGCAAACATAATTTTTTAACAATTTAACCAGCATATTTAAAAAGACACCATGATGTAATTGTTAATAAATCATCAAAAGAACCGATTTTTAATGAAATATGTCGATTACCTACATCCAAAAGCTCTTTTCGCCCGTATATTTGAAAGAACAATGTATAATACTATGGAAAAGCAATATTGCAAAGTAGGTACCGTGACCCCGATCGCCGCTAACAGAAATTCGATACATCTTTTGGAGTATCAGTATCAGAGCTTTTTGGAGAAAGCCAGTAACATGGAGTACACCGACACCAAGTTGGTTGAATTTTTTGAGCAGAAGGCACAAAAAATAAAGAAAGTATTGGAAAAAATGATGGGCTAGGCCAAACCTATCAAAATCGCCTCCATTTCTTTCTGTATACGTTCGGCCTCATGGGCCGCCCCACTTGCAAAATCAGTATCGTTCGAAGCGTAGATTATACCACGGGATGAATTGACCAACAGTCCAACCTGTTTGTTCATTCCGTACCGGCAGACTTCTTTTAAACTCCCGCCCTGTGCACCAACACCGGGAACCAGCAAAAAACTATCAGGTACAATTTCCCTAATCTCTTTCAAATAGCTTGCCTTTGTGGCGCCAACAACGTACATAAGGTTTTCAGCGTTCTTGTAGCCCTTGGAAACCTGTAACACCTTTTTGTAAAGCTCTTGTCCGTCTATTTTTTCGGTCTGAAAATCATAGGCTCCCTCGTTCGAGGTCAAGGCCAGAAGAATCGTATGTTTATTATCAAAAGTCAAGAAAGGTTCTACCGAATCTCTGCCCATGTACGGCGCAATGGTCAACGAATCAAAATTAAGGTCTTCGAAAAAAGCCTTTGCATAACGGGTCGAAGTATTACCGATATCACCTCTTTTGGCATCGGCGATGGTAAATTGCTCGGGGTAATTGGCATTCAAATAACCAATGGTCTTTTCCAGTGCCTTCCAACCTTTAATTCCGTATGCCTCGTAAAATGCAATATTAGGCTTATAGGCCACACATAGGTGGTTTGTGGCATCTATTATCGCCTTGTTGAATGAAAATATCGGATCTTCTTCTTTTAATAAGTGGGGCGGTATTTTATCTAGATCCGTATCAAGGCCGATACAGAGAAAGGAGTTTTTTTTGCGTATTTGCCCCACAAGCTGCTTTGTTGTCATAAACTGAGGTCGTATTGAGGTCGCACGATACTTTGGGTCGCCATAAATTTATAATTAAACGCGATAGGGGAAATTTTCAAAGCCCTAGAATATTTCTGAAGCATCCCTCAATTTTTCTGTATTCTCAACGAGACTCAATTCGTCGATTATTTTTTGAATGTCTCCATCAATTATATTCTGCAGATCATATAGGGTCAAGCCGATTCTATGATCGGTCACCCTACCCTGCGGATAATTATATGTTCTGATCTTTGCCGAGCGATCGCCACTGCTGACCTGCGAGTTTCTTTTGGCGGCATCTTCTTCCTGCCTTTTGGCCAGTTCAAGGTCATAAAGCCTCGATCGCAATACCTTGAAAGCCTTTTCTTTGTTCTTATGCTGCGACTTCTGATCTTGGCATTGGGCCACCAAACCGGTCGGTAAGTGGGTCAAACGTACCGCAGAATATGTCGTGTTGACCGATTGCCCTCCTGGGCCCGAAGAACAGAAAAAATCAATTCTCACGTCCTTTGGGTCTATTTGTACATCAAAATCCTCCGCTTCGGGCAGCACCATCACCGTGGCCGCACTCGTATGAACCCTGCCCTGGGTCTCGGTCTGCGGCACGCGCTGAACACGATGCACGCCGGCCTCGAATTTCAGGGTTCCGTAAACATCCTCACCGGCAACCTCGAACTGAATCTCTTTGTAACCGCCACTGGTACCCTCGCTTAAATCGATGACATTGGTCTTCCAACCTTTTGATTCGCAATATTTTGTATACATTCGAAAAAGGTCTCCGGCAAAAATACTCGCCTCGTCACCACCGGTACCGGCCCTGATTTCGACGACAACGTCTTTTGCGTCTTCAGGATCTTTGGGTATGAGCATCAACTTGATCTCATCCTCCAATGCCGGCAGCTTCTGTTGGGCCTCTTCAAGCTGCATCCGAGCCATTTCGAGCATTTCAGGTTCGCTTCCATCAGCAATAATTTCCTCGGCTTCATGTATATTATTTATCAGGTCGATATACCTCGAACGCCGATCCATTAAATCCTTAAGGTCTTTATACTCTTTTGTCAATTGCACGTAGCGCTTTTGATCCGATATGATATCGGGTTGTATGATAAGATCCGATACCTCATCAAAACGCTGCTTTACAATATTCAATTTATCTACCATTGGCTTACTTCGCTTGAGGTGCGAATTTACGATAAATTTGTACATTTATAGATATCCGTACAATCTCCATGAGGATCTTTCTGAGTTGTAAAACGTACACACTGGCTTTCCATTTTTATAAAAAATTTATACTTTTTTCAACCTTGTTGACGCTCTTTATCAGGTTTCTCGAACCTCCATCGTTTTTCATAGTTATTGCACTCAAATTTTTATTCTTTGTCGCATTATATGTCTTTTATGTTGAGACAAAGTTGGGCCAGTCTTTAGTTTTTTATAGGAATTTTGGAATAGGAAAACCCCACCTTTTTCTAATTTCCTATTTAATGGACATATTGATTACGATACTAATTTTTCAGATTTTCGATATATTTTGATTCTCGAGGCCGATAACATAGAATTAAATTTTGAAGGCAGAAGAATTCTTAATGGAATCTACTTAAAGGCCGAGATAGGGAAAGTGACCGGTATTTTGGGCAGAAATGGTTCTGGCAAAACCTGTTTACTCCGTATTATTTTTGGGGACCTAATGGCAAAATACAAGAATATCAGGATAGATGGTCAATATCAAAGCGGTCATCTTTTTCGAACCCATACTACTTCATATCTGCCACAACATCAGCTTTTACCCGGCGACCTGCAAATTGAAAAGGCTTTTTCATGGTTCAACGTGAGTTGGCAAACATTTACCGCCTTATTTGAGACGTTCAAAACATATTCTAATACAAGGGTAAATGAACTTTCCAGCGGTGAAATTCGAATTATCGAAACTTATCTAATTCTTATGACGGATAAGAAAATAATTCTTTTGGACGAACCCTTTTCATTCATTGCACCCATTTATATTGAAAAGTTCAAGCAACTTATCAGTGCAATAAAAAAAAACGCGCTGATTATAATTACCGATCATTTCTATAGGGATATTCTAGAAGTCAGTGATAATGTCTACTTTTTAAAAAATGGAAATTCCAAACCAATAAGGTCGAAGAAGGATTTGGAAAGCGAGGGCTATTTGAATTCAAGTTCAGAGGAGCGATAAAATTTTGAAATAAAGTAGTCGGTCAATCTACTTAATCCTCCAACAATATCCCATTGCTCCTGTGCATTCTATTTTCGCTATCGACCACGATTACCTCGGTAAGGGCGAGCTGATTAATAAGTGACAACCCTTGATCTTTACCCATAATAAAGATAGCGGTCGCCAAAGCATCGCACAGTTCGGCACTTTTGGCGAACACATGTACGCTGTTGATACCTGTTGCGGGGTACCCTGTTCTCGGATCTATGATATGCGAATACTTTTTTCCTTTAAATTCAACATATCGGTCAAGGCTCTGCGAAGTGGCCACCGAGGACTCTAAAACAGGTAACCAGGTAAAAATCTTGCTCTTGTTCATGGGGTTTGCAATACCGATCAGCCATTTCTCGCCACTTGCTTTGGTTCCCCAGGTGGTCAGATCACCGGAAGCATTGATAACGCCCGCAACCACCCGTTTTGAGACCAACAACTCTTTGGCCTTATCAGCGGCATAGCCTTTACCTATGCCACCAAAAGAAATTTTCATGCCCGCCACTTTCAAAAAAACCGTGCGCTTCTCTTCATTCAAAACGATATTCTTATAACCAACTTTCGCGATCGACTTTTCAATTTCTGCCGGCGTCGGTTCATATTTCATACTTCCATCGAACTTCCATACTTGATCCGACGAAGCAAATGAGATATCAAAGGCACCATCGGTCATTTCAGAAATTTGAATGGACCGTTCTATAAGCTTGAACAATTCATGGCTGACCTTGACCGGTTTTATACCCGCATTTCTATTGATCATCGAAGTTTCCGATAACGGATCCCATGAAGATATCATTTTTTCGATTCGACTGATCTCGGCGGTGGCCTCATCGATATTGATAAAACCTATTTCTTCATTGGCGGCCACAACGGTAATACCAAAATCGGTACCCATCAATTTTACCGTTCTTTTGACCGTCACGTATTTACGTTCTTGCGCCAAAGTGGTGATCATACAAAAACCAAAAAAAAGGGGGATTAACGCTTTCACACTTTCAACTTGTTAAAAGTGATATTTGTAGGAAGATTAGATCTTTTTATATAACAGTCTCCATAGGCCTTAAATGAATTCGATGCCATAGCCGACCCTATTTTTCGTGAGAAAAGCATCAACCAGGTGTAGGCCAGACCCATGTAGGTTACATTTTAGTATTAAGGGTTCGAAGGTCAATTTACTCAAAAACCCGCAAGATATCTCCCGAAAGTTCTGTTTTAAAAGTTTTCAACTGGCGAGGCGTCTTACTATCAACTTGGTTCAAAGGTGTTCCGTCAAGTCCAAATTTAGAACCATGGGTGTCGCAGTAAAAAAAACCTTCATCATTATCGACATAAGTAACCGTGTCATATTGTTCATGGCTGCAAACTTGGCTCGCCGCAACAAAATTACCCTGAAGATCCCTGACCACCACGACCAGATTCTTTCGTATGAAGCCCCCATTGTTCGCCAATGGTTCGGCCTCTTCAGATTTCAAATCAATCGTAAAATCTATACCGGTAGGTTCAGGTACAATCTGTCCGTTAGCTTCATCTTTTGAACAGCCCTGCAAACAGGGAAACGTCAAAGCAAAAGCTGCACCGGCGCCCAAACTTCTTAAAAAATCCTTTCTTTCCATAGCAAGCCCGTTTACAATAGAAAACGCAGTAATAAGGCTTATCGTATAACTTTAGTAAATGAAGGTGCCATAGGTACTTTGAATGGTCAGTTTTTTGGTCGTATTCTCTTCGACCCTACCGATGATCTGGGCAGTAACTCCAAAGCTCTCCGAAGTTTTTATCAATTCATCGGCAATGGCTTCATTCGCATAAATCTCCAATCGATGGCCACAATTGAAAACCTGGTACATTTCCTTCCAGTCGGTGCCCGATTGCTCTTGTATCAGCCTGAACAAGGGCGGTACCGGAAAAAGATTATCCTTAACGACATGCAGGTTTTCAATAAAATGAAGGATTTTGGTTTGGGCGCCACCACTGCAATGAACCATTCCATGGATATCTTTGGAATCATACTTTTCCAATATTTTCTTTACGACCGGGGCATAAGTACGTGTAGGCGAAAGTACCAATTTACCTGCATCAAGAGGAGACCCCGAGACTTGGTCGGTCAATTTCGAACTACCCGAATAAACCAATTCCGAGGGAACGGAAGGATCATAACTTTCGGGGTATTTTTCGGCAAGATATTTGGAAAACACATCATGCCGGGCAGATGTGAGACCATTACTGCCCATACCGCCATTATATTCATTCTCATAGTTAGCCTGTCCGAACGAGGCCAACCCGACGATCACGTCTCCAGCCCTAATATTGGCATTGTCGATTACATCACTTCTTTTTAAGCGTGCTGTGACCGTGGAATCTACGATAATGGTACGTACCAAATCACCTACGTCAGCTGTTTCGCCGCCCGTTGAGCGAATCGTTATTCCATGTTCGGCCAAATTGGAAATCAATTCTTCGGTACCATTGATAATGGCAGAGATTACCTCACCTGGTATCAAGTTCTTGTTTCTTCCGATCGTTGAAGACAACATTATGTTATCGATGGCCCCTACACAGATCAGGTCATCGATATTCATGACCAAGGCGTCTTGGGCGATACCTTTCCATACTGAAATATCACCGGTCTCCTTCCAATACATATAAGCCAATGACGACTTGGTTCCGGCACCATCGGCGTGCATTACCAAACAATACTCATCATCATTGGTCAAATAATCAGGTACAATTTTACAGAAGGCCTTTGGAAATAGTCCTTTATCAATATTTTTGATGGCATTGTGCACGTCTTCCTTTGATGCCGAAACGCCCCGTTGATTATACCTTTCACTTGTAGAAGAACCCATGTAAACTTATTTATGGCAAAAATAACCGAATCATAAAAAATTCGGCATTAATTTCATTATTAATGGAAAAGCAAGCCCTACCTAATGAACAACAGCTCTCGATATTTGGCCAAAGGCCAAACATGATTATCGACCAAACGCTCGATCCTATCGGAATGAAATCGAATTTCATCAAAAAAAGGTTTGACCTTATCACAATAGGCAACTGCCTTTTTATCGATATCGGTAATGGCGTTTGCCGTTTTTCGGGCGGTGACCATAGCATCGGTTTTCTGCTTAAGCGCATTAAGGTGGTTCGATAATTCTTCCAAGAGACTCATTTGCCCTGTTGTCATTTCCTTATGTGCATTGCCATAAATTTCCTTTAGCCCTTTAACATTCTGAATGATGCTGTTTTGATATGCAATCGCCGCCGGAACGATATAGTTGTAAACCAGTTCAAAGAAAACCCTGCCTTCTATCTGAATGTTCATTATATAGGTCTCAAGTTCGACCTTTTTGCGGGCAGTGACCTCGACCTGATTCATCACGTTCAACGCTTTGAACAGTGCCAAGCTCTCTTTTGTGTCAAGTACTTGTAACGCTTCGGGAGTACTTCTATTATTGCTCAGTTTGCGCTTTTTAGCTTCTTTTTCCCAATCGGCGCTATAACCATCGCCATCAAAGCGTATTCGTTTCGAAGTCTTGATATACTCTCGCAATACATTGAAGACCGCTTCGTCTTTTTTGAGGTTTTTCTTCTCGATCAAAACATCGACCTCTTTTTTGAAATCGATAAGTTGTTTGGCCACGATCGTATTCAGGACAGTCATCGGTTTGGCACAGTTGGTCTTTGATCCAACACCCCTCATTTCAAACTTATTGCCGGTAAAGGCAAACGGAGACGTTCTATTTCTATCCGTATTGTCCAATAATATTTCGGGTATCTTTCCGACAACGTTCAACTTCAGTTCGGTTTTTTCCTCAGGGGACAATTTACCATGGGAGACCCCTTCCAACTCATCGAGAACACTGCTCAATTGATCGCCTATAAATATCGACATGATCGCCGGAGGCGCCTCATTGGCCCCCAGCCTATGGTCATTACTGGCAGACGCGATGGAAGAACGCAATAATTCTTCATAAGTGTCCACAGCTTTGATCGTATTGACGAAAAAAGTCAGGAATTGAAGGTTTTTCATCGGCGTAGTGCCCGGACTTAGGAGATTTACGCCCGTATCGGTGGCCAACGACCAATTATTATGTTTACCTGAACCGTTGATGCCTTCGAACGGCTTTTCATGAAATAGCACCTTTAAACTATGTCGTTCGGCCACCTTATCCATAACATCCATCAATAAGAGATTATGGTCGACCGCAAGATTGGCCTCCTCAAAAACCGGTGCCAATTCAAACTGGTTCGGCGCTACCTCGTTATGGCGCGTCTTTACCGGAATGCCCAACTTTGTACATTCCTTTTCAAGATCGCTCATATAACTCAACACCCTTGCAGGTATAACACCGAAATAGTGGTCGTCAAGTTGTTGGCCCTTTGCTGCCGGATGTCCCACCAGGGTCCTGCCTGTCAACATAATATCCGGCCTTGAATCGGCCAAGGCCTTATCGATAAGAAAATATTCCTGCTCCCAACCCAACGTGGCATGAACTTTTGATACATTTTTGTCAAAATACCTGGCAACAGAGGTGGCCGCTTCATCAATAACGTTAAGTGCCCTAAGAAGTGGTGCCTTGTTGTCAAGCGCCTCACCGGTATAGGATACAAATATGGTCGGGATGCACAAGGTCGTGCCATAGACGAAAGCGGGGGAAGTCGGATCCCATGCGGTATACCCGCGGGCCTCAAAAGTATTTCGCAGACCGCCGCTCGGAAAACTCGATGCATCAGGTTCTTGTTGTACCAACTGTCCCCCACCGAATTTTTCCAGTGCCCTGCCGTCTGGCAACAGGTCGAAAAAAGCATCGTGCTTTTCGGCAGTGGATCCCGTCAATGGCTGAAACCAATGCGTATAATGGGTCGCCCCCATTGAAATGGCCCAACCCTTCATTGCCTCGGCCACCTGATCCGCAATTTTGCGGTCTATCTTAGTACCGGCAAATACGGCATTTTCGACACTTTCAAGGGCATCTTTGGTCAAGTATTGCAACATTTTATTCTTATTGAATACGTTGACCCCGAAAAGTTCGGAACGCCTACCCTTTTCCTCTATTTGAATCCGAGGCTTTCCTTGGCTTTCCCTAATCGCCCCGAATCGTAACTGCGACATAACTCAATTCATTTAGTTAAAGGCAAAAATACTGATTATCGATTTATTAAATTAATGTGAAAAAAAAATATTTTTTTATAAAAATACCCCCTTATCAACAGGGGTGTTGATAATTTTATACGTAATTATGATTTTTACCCCCCTAAAAATTAGCATTGATCCACAAAACATATATTTTTGTTCATCTGAAAATTCATTAAAAACCAAGTGCTAATATTATGAGCAAAACAAAACTGGAATATATTTGGTTGGACGGGTATTATCCAACACAAAACATGAGAAGTAAGACCAAGGTCGTCAACGATTTTGGCGGTAAACTAGAAGATTGCCCAATGTGGTCCTTTGACGGAAGCTCAACAAGACAGGCCAAAGGAGGCTCTTCAGATTGTCTGCTAAAACCAGTGGCCCTTTTTCCGGATCCGGAAAGAATGAACGGGTACTTGGTAATGACAGAAGTTCTTAACGCCGATGGTACGCCCCATGCTTCAAATGGTAGGGCGACCATTGATGATGATGACAATGATTTCTGGTTCGGTTTCGAACAAGAATATTTTATTATGGATACCCACACCCAACTACCTTTGGGCTTTCCTGTTGGCGGCTACCCTGCTCCACAAGGCCTCTACTATTGTTCGGTCGGCGGGAAAAACACCCATGGAAGGGAATTGGTCGAAGAACACGCCGATATTTGTATAGCCGCCGGAATCAATTTCGAAGGCATCAACCAAGAGGTAGCTTGTGGCCAGTGGGAGTTTCAATTGTTCGCAAAAGGGGCCAAATTGGCCGGTGATGAACTTTGGGTCGCACGATATTTGTTGGACAGGCTAACCGAGAAGTACGGTTATTACATCGAATATCACCCCAAACCTCTTGGAAAGGATATGGACTGGAACGGCTCTGGTATGCACGCCAACTTCTCGAACACGACGTTAAGGACGGCCGGCTCAAAAGAAATATATGAGAAGATCTGTGAAGCCTTTAGACCAGTTGTCAAAGAACATATCGAGGTTTATGGTGAATTCAACGACCAACGTTTGACGGGCCTTCACGAAACTGCCGCAATTACCGACTTCAGCTACGGTATTTCAGATAGGGGAGCTTCGATACGTATTCCGATCGCCACTGTGGAGAGTGGATGGAAAGGTTGGCTGGAAGATCGACGACCTGCCTCGAACGGTGATCCCTATAAGATTGCCGGAAGAATCGTCAAGACCGTAAAATCCGCCAAGATTTAGAAAAACGTTCTGAATATTTATTTAAAGTCCGGCTTATTCTAATCCGGACTTTTTTTATTCAAAAGATTGAAGCGGGGTGTTCATCCAGTAATCCTTAAAATTGATAGGGCGTGCAATTGGCTGGGCTTTATATATCGGGCGATCTTTTTTCATATAAAGGTAATCGGAAGGCCCTCTGTTTTGTGGTTTGACCTGTTGCACGAAAAACTCCCTGAACTGTGTTGCACGCCAGTGTCTGTCCTCGTCAAGACGATTGCCATCATTATCATTTAAGCTTCTTATTCTGAGTTTAAAATCGCTGGCCACATCGATTCCCATCTACCGATTTGCTTTATTCACAGCAAGCCATACTCCGTCTAACTCTGTAAATAACCGCACCACTTTGTTATTTACTTCAACCTTACTAATGTCAACTTTTTTTCCTTTAAATCGAAGATTGTATTTCCTTTTATTAATAGCCTCCGACACTTCAGGTTGAGCGGTAAAATGCACTTCATAACAAAGGTCGTCCCAATTCATGAGCATCTTTTCGACCTTGAATATAGGGTCTCGCTTGACTTGAAAATCATTACTAACAGAGATATAGTTCAAATACATATGACCATAGAATGGTTTGTATTCTATTTGTATATCAAAAAACTTGTCCCTGGCAACCTTCGAGTAACCGTATAGTTCGTTCACATCATAATTTTTACCTCCTCGGTAATGGGCATATTGCAGCTTGCGAATTGCAAAATCATCTTGCGAGATGAACAATTTTCCCAAAGCCCTATTTTGTGCGGTAACCTTTTTGACGGAAACGACAAAAAGTTTCTGATTATCCAAAATTATATCGGCCTCTCTTTTGAACGTATGGTTTTTCTCAAAATCGATATCCAGAATATTTATGTAGTCAAATGAATTGATACTGTGATTTCTAATGGGGTCATGTATTCTTAATATCATGAATTCGTTACCCCCAAAGCTATTGATTATTGCTCCGTCGATTGTTTTTCTTTCATCTTCATAATCATAAGGCCTAGCCGTGGCCGTATCGATTTGAAAATCATTGTTTCGTCTGTAGTTATAAATCCTGGTCTTCGTGGTATTGTAATCGTTCGTGCCAAAACCGCTATCAAATACTTCAAAAAGGGCCTCATTGAGGTTTATGTATATCGAATCTTTCAATTGATAATCACGATAATAACCAATGTATGAATAGGGCAACCTGCTATAGTTAGAAAAAATACCTTTTATCGCCCTTTGAACAATCTCATCAGCCGAGAGGCCAAGAACGTCTTCCGTTTTATTCTTTGGTTTTCTGGTACCGCTAACAACAACCTCATCTAGAACTTCCAGAGCAGGCTCAAGTCGTATTAGATTAATTTCATCGGACTTTAGGTCTTCTATTTGAACCTCTTTAGAAACATATCCCATCGAAGAAATCAGAATACTATTGGCCTGCGTTTTGAATTCAAGTGGTATTTGAAAACTTCCATCCATGTTCGATATGACCGCCAATATTTGGTTCTTTACGATAATCGTTGCAAAAACTACAGGCTCATTGGTTTTTGCATCAATAATTTGTCCGCGGATGAAGTCCTCTTGCTGAGAAAGAGCAGTATGCTGCGCCAAAAGCAGAAAGAAGATAAAGAAGAACTTGAACAGTTCTTTTACCATGATATTGGCCGGTTTTTAAGTAATGGTAAAATAAACAAATACAATGTAAGTACCCACAAGAACTATACCATCTCGCCAACCGAGACGTAATCCTTTTGGAATAAAAACCAAGGGAAGAATCAAGAAAGAAATGCCCATCATCCAAAAGATATCATTGGTCAACAGTCCTTGATCAATAACCTTGATCGGAGTTATGATAGCCGTAATGCCCAATACGGCCAAAAGATTAAAAATATTGGACCCAATTAGGTTTCCCAGAGAAATTGCCTTCTCCTTTTTTATCACGGCAATAACCGATGCGGCCAATTCAGGAATGCTCGTACCTATCGAAACCACCGTAATACCGATTACCCGTTCACTGACCCCGAATGTCGTGGCCAGGCTGACCGCCCCTTTGATCAATAATTCAGAACCGCCCCACAATGCCGTACCACCTATCCCCAAAAAAAGAACGGTCTTGTACATTGGCAAGAGCACATCATCTTCTGGGAGTTCATCGACCACGGCGGTTTTTTGAAAACGCAGCAAGTATACCAAGAACAAAAACAGTACGACTACCATTATGATTCCCTCGTATTGCCGAAGTTCACCATCAAAATAAATAAATGCGAAAAACAATATCGAGGCCAACATCATTACGGGCCAATCGGTCGTGTAAAAGCTTTTACGAACATCTATACTGCCCAAAAGAATGGTAACGGCCAGCACCAATCCCAGGTTAGCGATATTCGACCCCACAACATTGCCAAGGGCAAGGTCGGGAAACCCATCCAATGCCGATTTGATACTAACGATCAATTCAGGTGCCGAGGTCGCAAATGACACTACGGTCATTCCTATTACGATTTTAGGAATGTTCAGGCGCATTGATAGCGCCACGGCCGCCTTTAACAACCAATTTCCACCGGCGATCAACAAACCCAGGCCCAGAACTATGTAAAGCGCGTTCAACATGTCTTGATTTTCGACAAATATAACCCAAGATAGTAGTTATTGGTTTGAAAGTTGTTTTTAGCGCAAGCATCATCAAACTATTTTTATAGTTAAATAACTATTAAAATAGTTGTTTAGCTACGCCAATCGTATTATGTTTGGAGGAAATTAGTCAGGATGCTAAAATTGACGAACAAAGAAGAAGAGGTTATGATCATACTCTGGCGACTCAAAAAAGCCTTTGTTAAAGAAATCATGGCCGAAATCGAAGGCGACAAGCCCCATTATAATACGCTTTCGACCATCGTTCGGAACCTTGAGGAAAAAAAGTACGTATCACATGAGGCTTTCGGAAATACGCATCGCTACTTTCCATTGGTAACTTTGGAAGCCTATCGCAAACGCTTTGTCAATTCTAAATTGGCCGAGTACTTTGATAACTCTTATAAAAGCATGGTCTCTTTTTTTGCCAAGGAAGAGAAAATCTCTGTAGAAGAACTAAAGGAAATTATAGATCTGATCGAAAAAAAGAAATGATGGAAGCATTTTTGATTTATATAGCCAAGGCATCGAGCGTGCTTACGATATTTTTCCTCGCCTATTTTACGTTAAAAAGTGAGACCTTTTTTAGGTTCAATCGTTACTTTTTGATCTTTGGTCTTTTAAGCGCGCTGATTTTGCCATTGATCGAGTTGACCCGGTATGTGACCGTCGCCCCGATTACTAAAAATGTCGTTTATACTGACAATTTGTTAAATTCAACAGTCTTAAACCATTCATCGAATCTTATCGATTGGACCCTTATATTTTTCATGGCCTATTTATTGGGGGTGGCATTTTTTTGCGCAAAGTTTGTTCTTCAGCTGTTGTCACTAAAAAAAATGGTCAGAACGAATACACCTTATTCTTTTGGTGGCTATACGTATGTTAGAACTTCGTCGCGGATCGCCCCATTTTCATTTTTCAAGTACATTTTTTACAATCCTTCATTGTATACCGAAAAAGAACTGCAAGCGATCCTAAAACATGAAATCGTACATAGTAGTCAATGGCATTCGGCCGATGTGCTTTTGGCCCATATGGTCGCCATTGTGACGTGGCCCAACCCTTTTAGCTGGCTGTACCAGTCTATTGTCAAGCAAAATCTTGAATTTATTGCCGACAATGGGGTAATTCAAAACACAAATTCCGTCAAGGGCTATCAATATACCTTATTAAAAGTTTCAGGAAACCAGCCTTTCACCCCCTTGGTAAATACATTTTATAATCCATCAATCAAAAAACGAATAGTCATGTTGAACAAATCAAAGTCGAACAAAATGAACATTTTAAAAGCCGCAGTTGTAATCCCTATACTTTCCATTTTCTTGGTCAGTTTTAACACCAAAGAAGTTATTATCCCAACCGGTTACGATTTGGATTCTTCTTGGGCCTTTGAAAACCCGAACGAAACGATAGAAATTATAATCAATAAAAACACCACGGACGAGGCTTTGGAAAAAGTAAAAAAAGATCTTGCCGAAAAAGACGTTGATTTTTCATATACGGTGGTACACAATGATCAAAACGAGATCATCAACATATCCATTCAAGTAAGCGGGTATGGTAATTCAGGTAGCTATAATTCAGATTCGGGCAATCCAATATCTCCGATAAAAATTGTAATCGACAAAGAAAAAGGCCTATCAATAGGGAATTCAGATGTTGATTTTGGCAGTGACAGTTTCAACTTTACAATACATGAGGACGAAGATGCCGATGACGATGGCTTACATGAGATTACAATTAAAAAAATTAGCAGTAAGAAAGGTGACGGTACCGTTTGGGTACAAGCTACGGAAAAAGATCATAAGACCGTAATAATCGAAGAAACCAATGGCAAAGAAATCATAAAAGTCAATGGTAAAGAAGTAAGTCGGGAGACGTATGAAAAAATGAAAGATGATGATGAAATGCTTAACGTGCATGTAAGGAAGGGCAAAAAGGGAAAAAATGTTTTCATCATCAAGGATTCAGATGATGAACACGACATCGAAGTAATCGACAACGATGACAACAGTTTTTTCTTTATTGATACCGATGGCGATGAAGAACCTCTTTACATAATTGACGGCAAAGAAGTAAGTGAAAAGAAATTCAAAAAACTATCTCCATCGGAAATTGAAAAAATTGAAGTATTAAAAGGAGATGGGGCCACCAAAAAATATGGAAAAAAGGCCAAAAATGGAGTCGTCGAAATTACGACCAAAAAGAAAACCGACTGATCAACCGCGCTTTTTAGACCATTGAAACCGACCATTAAAAGTGTCGGTTTTTTTCTGTCGTACTAACGAAAAGGCTAAAAAACACCATTTTTTTAATGAAATGCCCCTTCATTTCAAAAAATGCTCCAAAAAATGCCCTACAAAAGTTCTAATTTATAATATACTTATACAATATAAGTAACATTATATAACTTCATTCAAGAGATATTCGATAATATCATAATAATTACCATCTTTTTAATTACAATAGTGTATTCACTTGTATCGATTTAACTAAAAATTCTTTGAAATGAGCATAAAGTTTATTTATCTTATTTAGATAATCGATTATCAAAATTAATATTAACCCTTAAAAACCCCGAACTATGATTACACTAGCTAAATTGTTGCTGTATCTGTTACTATCACTGATCATGATGTTGTAATATGTAATCATATAGGCGTCTATATAATTTGAAGTCCTAGCCGGTACCGAGCTAGGACTTTTTCATTTGATTAACTTCCTATATTTGTCGAAACGAAACAAGATGAAAAAGGCAGTTTTCAAATTCTTGGCCAAGGCGAACAAACTGATTCTTCCCTCCTACACCAAACAAAGATTGGATTTGGCCAAAGCATCAAAACTACAGTTGGCCATTATCGGCTGGCGTTACTTTGTTACCACCAATGCTTTGGGCTAATAATGCAATAACGATTTGACCGAATAGTTTTTGAGTTTTTCACTTCCCTTGAGAAAATCCAGTTCAATCAAGAAATTACATTGAACGATTTCGCCACCCAACCGTTCTACTAATTTACAGACCGCTGCGGCAGTTCCCCCTGTGGCAAGAACGTCATCATGCACCAAAACTTTTTCTCCTTCCTTGATACCATCAATATGTATTTCCAAGGTATCGGTTCCATATTCCAGTGAAAACGCCTCACTCATGGTTTTATAGGGTAGTTTGCCCGATTTACGAACGGGCACGAATCCGGCTTTCAATTCTGAAGCTAACATCGAAGCAAAGAAGAAACCTCGACTTTCCATTCCTACCACCTTGTCTATCTTTTGATTTTCAACAAGAGCCAGCAAGGCCTCTGCTGCAAATTTAAGGGCAATCGGATTTCCTAATAGCGGTGTAACATCCTTAAATACAATGCCATCACTCGGAAAATCCTTAATATCTCGCACATAGTCCTTAAGATCCATTCATTTAGAGTTCGGTTAGTTTGTGGTTAAATTTAAAAAGAAATATATTTGCACCCCAATAATCGGCCTCGTGGCGCAACTGAATAGCGCATCTGATTACGGCTCAGAAGGTTGCAGGTTTGAATCCTGCCGAGGTCACTTAAAGCGTAAACCCTGCATGAAAATGCGGGGTTTGTTGTTTCATGGAGCGTCAAAAGCCGAAGGTTTTTGTAAGCGTAAAGAAACGACCGAACCGAAGCGCGGAAGCGATGCGAGATTGCATTTTCAGGCGGGAGCATAAAGGACGTTCGAAGAAAATCATGCCGAGGTCACGAACAATTCAACAATAGGTGAAGACGAAGCAAGCTAAAAACATATTATGTTTTTATTTCTTAGGTATTCGGGTTCTTTTGTGGTTTTCAAAACGGAGCGCTGTGTAGCGGTGATCTGGTTTGTCAGAAGGTGAGATACGAATCATGCCAAGGTCACGAATGAATTGTTCAATAAGAAAAAATGCCAAGATACCTTGAGCGCTTTTTTGTTCGGTGCTAAAAAAGTTTTTCCAACCGACGGCAAATACTCGAGCTCTCTCTTTAAGTCTAACACCGTTTATTCAATCAACTATGATCTCATCGGCAAAGACCCATGACGGTAGACCTGCGGCATGATGCCAGTATGGGGTCTGCGTGTTCTTCGCCTCGACCTTTAGGTACCTGATTTTTCGGGGTGTGAATTTCAAGTCGAAATACTGAATATCATTTACCTTACTTTCTTTGTTCAGTGGAGTGCGGTTCGTCACCAATCCCAGATCGAAATAACGATCTCCATCCAACGAACCCAAATAGGTAACCGATGTCGGAAAAAATACAATATGATTGGTCACCTGTAAAAAGGCCATAGAAACCGTACTGATATCATGCGTTTCCCCTAAATCAACGACCACCTCTAGATCATTGCCCTCATAGCCCAACCAATTCGCATAGAAACTACTGCCTCCCAGAGCTCCGTCGGTCAAGACCATGGGATCCTCATCAGCATATTTTTTTGGCTTTGTCAAAGTAGTCACTTTTTTGCCCAACGCTTTGTTCGGTTTCTTGGCTATGTTCAAAGCGTCCAAGTAATTTGAATAATACTCGTCGATCGTAAAACCCATTTCATTCATCAAAGTGATTTTCTGCGCCGTACAGACCGTTCTAAAATCTTCTATAATTTTTTTGATGCCGGGGTTTTCGACAAGTTGGCCATTTTCTGTACGGACCATCAAGCTGAAATCTTCAGTCAAGTTTTTTCTACAGGCCTCCAATATGGCATAATCAATACCCAATCGAGCGGCCTTTACCCTTGCTGCTACCTCCGGCTTTGATTTGACGGCAGCTTCTGCCCTATCGAATATTTCAGCGTATTCTTTCAATAATTCAGGGGCTAGATACGAATCAAATGCTTCTGAGGGGTCCCCATATAAAAACAAGAAAAAGTCTTCGTTTTGGGCCAATCTGTCATGAATTAAGTCAATATATTGCTTGATTAACGGTCCGGCCTCCTCGTAATACCCATTCGTGAAAGTGGTGACCAAACCTTCAAAATCTAAATTTGGATCCCATAATAATTTAGATGTGACATAGGAACGTAATTCAAATAGCTCGCTCGGATTAGTGCTGTGCTGCTCAAAAACCCAATTTGCATTGTTGTCCTTAAATAACTGGATATTAGGGCGTAAAGTTCGTAGATTAGGGAACGGGGCCAAAAAATTGGTAAACTGTGTGGTATAGTCCCAAATTCTGATATTGGTCGTCAGCTTTCCCCAACCGCGAAGATCATCGGCAAAATCCTTACACTTTTCAGCAATAGGAGCACTTCGGTCACATTCTATGCTACAAAGTGTGATCAAGACATTTTTGGCCGGTCGGGTCTTACATGGTTTTCGGGTATATTGATAGGCCAAGGTAGATATGGTCTTGTCGGGAAAGGCTTCGGCCACCTTGTTAACAAAACGGATCATCGTGCCTGCCGGACTACCTTCTTGAGCATCTATCTTACTGCAATTATCACACTGACAATATTGTTGGTTGTCATCTTGACTGACCGATACGACCGTGGCTTCTGGGTATCTTTCGAAAAGGGCCGCCACGGAATCCTTTACAATCTCCAAGACATGGTCGTTTGTCAAACATAACTGTGTCGGTAGTCTTTGAGTGCCCCTCAGAGCATAATATTCAGGGTTTGACCGGTAAAATTTCTCTTCGGGCAGAAACTTATGAAAAGTATGCACCCTTGCCTCTGGCACATAGTATGGAAACGATTCATGTGTTACTTTCTGTTTGTCGGCAAAGTCGGGGTTGTCGTAAAATAGTCTCGAGTGAACTGTGCGCGTAACAATTTCAGGTGTATAAGCATAGTTTATAGAGTCTAAGGTCATTTTATTTTGAGTTGGCACTTCTTCAACTCCCGGTGCGTACCACTTACAATCAAAATAGGCTTCGAGAAAAACATATACGGCATTCCTTATGGCATTGTCAGAACCTCCGGTCAAATAAACATTACCGTTTTCTGTGCGAATCGAAATTTGTTCCCTTTCAAGTTTTCTCTTGGCACTTCTGCCAATATATATCTTTCCTTTACCATCAGTTTGCGAGCTCTCTTCCGTCACATTTAATTCCGCTCCACTTATCAATTTTATGTACTTGCCCAATTCTTGGGCCGATTCATATTGAGATTCCGAAGCTTCGCCCAAAAGGACAATTTCGTAATTGGTTTTTCCATTTTCCGCAATGATAATATTGCTATCGGTGAAACCTGAACATGACATTAGCAAAATGATGAACATTAAAAAAACGTTTATGCCAGTGGCCCTACTCATCATAACTAATAAATTTACCGTCTTCGCGAACTGTCAATCTCTTATTGGAAAAAGGACTCATAACCGATAAGTTCCACCCAGTGGTGTGTTCTTCAAATAAAGGAAAAACCTCTATATCGGATATATTGAAGGATTTCTGCAAATCCGCCTTTTTTGGTTTTGTAGACCGATTTTTTTCCGCTGACCATAAGCGGTGTGCCAAAGTGTACAGGTGCCATTTGATTTTTTCATCACTGGAAATGGTAAAATTCACATGGGTAGCGGACTCGTTCGAAAAATATACATAGCCCCAATGTTCGGGCTCGTGCATATTGATAACCCCTTGGGGAGACCAAACCCAATTATATTCCGGCAAATACTTCCCTGATTCGTCTTTTTTTCTTGAATATCTGCCGTTTTCGAGTTCGTACTCCCAGTTGACCCTTGAAAAATTCAAACGCCAAAATTCATTGACAGGTATTCTATTGTCCTTGGCCGCTTCCAAAATTGCTTTCCATGGCATTGCTATTTCAACGCTCCACCCCGCATCCTTATCGTTCGGATCGTTCAAAGTGCCATCGATGTGCACCGCAGTTTTTAACCCATGAATATCCCATCCATCAATTACTTTAGCACCATTTCGATAGGGCTTTGTAAGCCATAGATCCCAGATAGTATTCAATACATTCATCTCAAATTCCATATAGTCGTGGGTATCGCCATCGGGATCTATGAAAATTTCAAAATCGTTGTTGTAGAAAATGACCGTATCCCTTTGTTTGAGTGTACCCCAAACATGTGGTTCTTCAATTTTCGCAAAAAAATACAGATAGTCCTCGTTCCACAGCATCTTCATTCGGGTTCTGTATAAAGGCGTCTTAACTCCTTCGATATCTATAAAATCCTCGGACCAACCCGCATCTTTCCATGACGCTTCGAGTGCACGCCCGTCAATTTTCAATAACTCATTTGCCTTTAGAACCGTATAAGTTCTGGGCGACTGTTGGGCAGTTGCCAAAAAGCAGTTTATTGAAATAACACTTATCAATAGTCCAACGATACCTTTTTTACAGCCGAAAGACTCCAAGCCTTCATACATAAGAGCCATTTTTAAAATATCGGTTTTTTTAAGTATAACATACTTCCAAAGGAAACCTAGCTTTGCCTTCATCTGCAAAAAACTTTTATGAAAAATATTTACCTTACGCGCCATACGTGTCAAACACCTTTAGCCAGAACCTTAAATTTACGAATTGATTTTAAAAAAGATCAAAGTCTTGCCAAATCAAATATCGAAATTCGCCCAACAGGAATACTATGTGCGCGGTAATATCAAAAATGTGTAAATAGGTATATTTTAAACGGTCTGAAATGGGTATCAACAACCAACTTGATGATATTTTAAAAGTTGACTCCACGGGTAAATACAAGGTAACCTACTGGCACCATATAATATTCTGGGTTCTTTATTTTGCGTTCAATACGTTACGTTGGCAAAGTATTCACGGTGATTTCATGTACTCGCTCAAGACCAATTTGATCGGTTTTCCTATTCACATGACCCTTTGTTATTTAAATGTGTATGTTTTAATGCCAAAATTCATCTATACCAGAAAATATTTTCACTATACAGCGCTGATTTTGATAGCACTACTTTCAATGTTACTGCTCAAGTTTAACCTTACCTATTATTTAGTCGGGCCGAACGTAATGCCCGAAGCAGAAGAAGAAGTTACTAGTATTACATTAAATTATGCCATTGTCACCATGATCGGCGAAGTTTACGTAATCTCATTTTTTACGGCCATCAAGATTACCGTGGATTGGCTTCGGGAACATAGCAAGTTGCACGATTTGGAAAAAAGGCAACTCACCACCGAACTTCGATTTCTTAGGTCGCAGGTTTCCCCACACTTTTTTTTCAATACGCTCAACAATATTTATTCGTTGACCCTTTCGAAATCGAAAAAAGCACCTGAAGTGGTTCTTAAACTTTCAGAACTGATGCGCTATCTACTTTATGCGACCGCACAAAGCAAACAAGATCTTAAAAGCGAAATCGACTGTATTCAAAATTATATCGATTTGGAAAGAATCCGTTTTGACGATTCACTTGATGTTCAAATGAATGTTTCAGGAAAGCTTGATGACAAAAAAATAGCCCCGATGTTACTTATTCCCCTTGTCGAAAATTGTTTTAAACATGGCGCCAATCAAAGCATCGAACACATAACCATCCTCATCGACGTCAAGGTCAAAGGTGATTTTCTCTATTTCAACGTGTCGAATACCGTTCCCAAGACCAGAAAGTCGAAAAAAAATTCTTATGTCGGCGGAATCGGATTATCCAATGTTAAAAAACGTTTGGAATTAGGATATGATGTCAACGATTATGAACTTTCAATCAATGAAAGGGAAGACATGTTTTACGTGAACTTAAAATTGAGAGTGTAATGGAATTGAAAGCCATCGTTGTCGATGATGAGCCATTGGCCGTAGACGTACTCAAAAACTACATTGACCAGATCAAGGAGCTTCATTTGGCAAAAACCTTTTCGAACGCTATAGATGCATATACCTATGTTCAGGCCAATCACCTCGACATTATTTTTTTGGATATAAATATGCCCGTCCTCGGCGGACTCGATTTTCTCGAAAACCTAAAAGTAAAACCAATGGTCGTGATTACATCGGCACATGAAGAATATGCCCTGAAAAGTTTTGAGCTTGAAGTAATCGATTATTTGGTGAAACCCATACCCTTTCCGAGGTTTTTAAAAGCAGTTAATCGCATTATTGAACTAAAGAATCCAAAAGGGGATCCAAGTCAGGCTAGTTCTGAAAAAGCCCATATTTTCATAAAGGTCGATAAGAAAAAACTTCAAAAAATTCATTTGAACGATATTTTGGTCGTCGAGAGCCTTAAAGACTATATTCGTATCAAGACCAAGACCGACAAATTCATTATTCACAAAACTTTGGGCAGTTTTACCGACGAGCTTCCTGCAGATAGGTTTTTAAGAATACACAGATCTTTTACCATTGCACTCGACAAAGTCGATGCCGTTGAGGGAAACAGCCTTGAAGTCGACGGAATACGCTATACCATAGGTCGAAGTTATATCGATGCCGTCAAAAGTCGAATTCTGGAAGATTTGTTGTAATCGCCCTAACTAAATTACGACCATAAGTATTGATTTTTCAAAACGACAAATTTAGAACTAATCTATATGGAACCTATTTTACAGCCCTGGCCATGGTATATTTCGGGCCCCTTGATAGCTTTTGTAATGTTCGTTCTCATCTATCTTGGAAAAACCTTCGGTATGTCATCAAATTTGCGAACACTCTGCAGTATGGGAGGGGCCGGAAAATATTCCGATTTTTTCAGGTTTGATTGGAGAGCACAAAAGTGGAATCTGACCGTGGTCTTAGGGGCCGTTATCGGAGGTTTTTTTGCCACCACCTTTATGTCAGACGGTTCGACCATAGCACTTAGCAATGAAACCTTGGCCGATCTTCAAGATTTGGGTTTTTCGAATATCGGCGAGACACTTTTGCCACCCGAAATTTACGCTTGGGACAATGTGTTGTCATTAAAAGGATTGTCTATTTTGATTATTGCAGGTTTTTTGGTCGGATTCGGAACCCGATATGCCGGCGGATGTACTTCTGGCCATGCCATCACCGGCCTTAGCAACCTACAACTACCTTCGTTGATCGCCGTCATCGGGTTCTTTATCGGTGGCCTCATTATGACCCATTTTATACTACCGCTGATTTTTTGATATGAAGTATTTGAAATTTCTTTTGATCGGGATTTTTTTCGGAATAGTACTAGTGAAATCGGAGGCTGTTTCTTGGTATCGCATTTTTGAGATGTTCAAATTCCAATCTTTTCACATGTACGGAATTATTGGATCCGCAGTAGGCCTAGGAATCATATTTATTCAGGGTATAAGAAAATTTAAGATAAAAAGTATAGATGGCAAAGAAATATACCTTCCGCCAAAAGAAAAAAGTTTTATCCGCTATATTCTGGGCGGCGCCATTTTCGGTTTTGGTTGGGCCTTGGCCGGTGCCTGCCCAGGGCCAATGTATATCTTACTAGGCACGGGGATTTTTAGCATGCTGGTCGTTATTGCAGCAGCCGTTGTAGGCACTTTTGTCTATGGACTTTTAAAGGATAAATTGCCGCATTAAGCTTAACTACTTCAATGTAATGTATTCGCATCCAGGGAGACAATAATTTTATCTATTTCTCCTGTTCTCCCAAAAATTTTGGCACTTGTTTTTATATCAAGCCCAAGAGTCTCAAATTGACCAACTTCATTGTTGGCGTAGAACACTTCAAGACTAGAGCTCTCGGCAATTTTGTAGACAACTGGAACTTGGCAATAGGTAAAACAAAGTGAATTTTTTTCAAGCTTTACCTCTTCTTGTTCTTTCTTCAGGTTCGTGTAACTAAAGCTTCGCTCCTTGCTTAAAAACTCTTCTTTTCTCAAGAGACCGGGGCCAAATCCAAGCTTACCATCTTTTATTGAAACCCCTATTTCGCCCAACCTACTAAGAATATCCTCTTTTACCTGACCGGTCATCCCCGGTTGCTGTGCTCCTTTGTTCGATGGCGTATGTGAATAAGGGTCCGTAGTAAATGCACCATAAAGTTCTGGGGATTTATGAACTCCGATTCCCTCATTAATTTCGTAATAATGATCCAACAACCTTCCGATCACTACATCATTTTCCTTGTTGGCAATGGCCTTTAAACAACATTCTTGCACCGCCAACAAGAGCTTAGAAACCATGTGCCAATAAATAGAGCCCAAGCCCTCATAACCAAAAAAGGTTCCTGATCTTCCTGTGAAGGATTTGTGGTCGAACATATCTTCAAAGACATCAAGCACTAGTTGTTGATCCTCTTTCACCAGTTCGCCGTATTTATCTTTCGATAATTCTGACAAAGCACTAACAAGACTAGTAGCATTATTAAAATTACCATTAAAATGATAGCCACCCTCAACATCTTTTTCAATGATCTGGGTATTTCCATCCTTTACTAATTGCCGTAGTAAAGCTGATTTTTCAACTGCGGCAAGCGGAATGTTATTCTTGTTGATGAATCGCTTGAGCTCCTTGTCAGGGTATAGCAAATAACTATATTGATCGCTACGGAACAGGGCACTGTTCTTAAGACCATCCAGCAATTTTAAACTCGCTTCCGAAGAAAGATAGCCGGAACTTAAAACCGCCACCTGACCCTCTAGCATTTCGTTTAAATATGTTATCGAAATCTTATTTTTATTTGAAACGGTCATTAAGTTGTACGAATGGTACAAATTGTCTTCCCTTTTGTTAGTTTTTATGGAATGCTCAAAATAGGCCAGTACTATTTGTAAAAAATGTTGGAGTTTCTCAGTTGGCACCTCCTTTCTCCGACCGGAAAACCCATTTTCGTAAATGATGGTCCTATATGTACTGCCTGCATTGCCCAACCCATCTAAAATCAGTTTGCGATCACTATCGGAAAATTTACCGGAAAGCATCTGTCGGTTTTGCTCCAAAGTGCTTATTACCTCATCAAAAAAATGAGCCAATTCTTCGGATATTTCAATTTCCTTGACCGACGTATTGCGCACTATTCGCTCAAAGAATTTTAGAAACCTTCTGAGGTAGCAGAGCGTAACCATTGAAACTCCGTTTCCTACCAAGGCATTGTTCGCATCATTCCATTCAGGTCGTTGTGTATTCAGCCATATACCGCCTTCCGGAATAAAATTGGAGCATTTGGCCAAAACGGTTGCCAGTAGTTTTTCCAACAGATTGACGTTATAAATAGCATCGTTTTCGGCACCAAGTAGCGCACCATCCGCCCCTAGTTTTTTTTTGTTTAAGAATATCTTCCCTTCTGAGCCATGATCAAAGGTTATGGTGTCTTTAGGATTCGAAAGTATATCGTCGTAGGTTTTGATTTTGTAGGGAACATTGGCGTAGACAAAAAGATTTTGATCAAGACATGCAGTCAAACGACCTGGGTAGTAATCTTCGATAAATTCAAGAAACTTGAGTAGGTAAATTATCTGGTGGTCTCCCCAATACCCAATATAGGACCATGGGTCATTTGGTTCAATCACTTCCCAGTCAAAACCGCCCTTGGTAACCCTATATGGATTATAGCCGTCGAAGGTGGTTGCATTCAAGAACTTATGGATCATGCTTTCGATAAACTGGGGATAAGAATGGGCCAACGCTTCCCAGTTTTGAAAAATATCCCTCCAGTTACCCTCGTAATCGAGTACCTTAGACCCATCAATTTCACTCTTTGTATTGATGGAAAACTTATTCCATAGTCGGCTTGGATCACCGTGTCTCCTACTAAACTTTAGCGGCATATACTCAATACAGAGTCTTTTGAAGTTTGCATCTTCGTGTTTATCAACAATTGTCCTTAAATGTTCGAGTGAAAATGTTTCTGGTAATTTTTTCAGTAGGGTCTCATACTTCTTATAAACTCTTTTATTGGCCATGGCCATATACTTTATAAAATCACTTTTTAGAATTTCATATCCGTCATCAAAAATACCACCCCGCATAATGTTGAAAAGAACGTTCGAAAAATGCCTGGAATTTTGAAGTTCATCGGCGGTTAGCTGTAAACCATCCGCCGCCCCGACCAATTCTATGAGATTGCGCGTACCCAAAGCGACGTCATTTGAGACCTCTTTGACCAACAAGTCCTTTGTGCTTCTCAGTGTAGTTGAAATTGCCTTTACATCTGATGGCCCTTGATTTACGTTAGCGACAATCATCCAACTTTTTGTTTGACCGGCATCGATTTCAAGATCGGCACAAACGAAGTAAGCGCACTTCTCAGCCCTAATGTCTCTTTCTTCTATTACATCTTGACCTTTTCTAAAGGTGTCGAGTTGTGTAGCAGATATCAAATATTTTGGCCTCTCCAGGCCAACGGACCAGGCGACGGTTGCCTTCAATGCCTCACTAGGCTCGGCCTTATCGACAATAATGGCACTTAAGGCGTAGATTCCCAATCCTAATTCCGATTCAAGCTCACTTTTCTTATAGGCGTCTGCCAGATTGCTTCTGTTGTTCTGCAAGTCGGCATTTATACCGTAGGGCATGATATTTTGAATGCCATCCATGGCGGTTATCTTGATTTTACTTCCGGTATGGTTTATCAAGGTGGTCTTTTTAACAAATCCGAAACGATTGCTCATACTCCATTGATACCTGCAAGTGAGGCCAAAGTCGTGGTTCACTTCTTCAAAAATAATCTTGTTCCCATATTTGTTTTTATACAAATTGTGTTCGGTGGAGTATAGTCCTTTGTAGTTGTTTGAAAAAGGTTCCCACAGATAGGTCTTGCTGACACGATGTATTTGGAGAATGGTCTTACTTCCCGTTATTTCAACAGATTCCGTTATCTTATCATCAGTATAATAGGGAAAAAGGGCAGTATCACAGTCTTTCCTTCCTGCACTTAGTCCGCCATTACTTGAGATGAACATCCAATGATTTGAATCACTTACAATGCTCATTAAAAACGGTCGCATACCGTCAACATTGGAAATTTTATAAAAACTTTCCCTCTCAATGGTGACCAAGCTTCCTGATACCTCTTGCCTTTGAACATTCAATTCAACGTCACCTAAATAAATTGCATTGCCCATCTCTTCTTTCATTAAATATGAAGACCTCTAAAAATTTATTTAAAGAGGTCTTTGTACTAGTTGTTTGTTAAAAAACCCTTTCCATTAATTTACCAAAAAAGGTATGTTGGCCGCTGCCGCATGATCGTGTCCATCAGAAGCATAAACAAACAGGCGATAGGCACCCTTGCCGGGTGACTTGAATGTTACCTTACCCTCTTGTTGTGATATGATCAGGCCACCAATAGCTTCAGGCCTTTCCTCTGCATCACCACCTTCTTTTAAATCCGTGCTTTCAGGCATAATCTCCCATCGGTAGCTAATTTCATCTCGCTCGTAATCTTTTACCATTATTTGGGCGGAGTATTGTTCGTCCGCCTCCAACTCCACATTTTCATACGCTGTTTTTCCGTTCAACTTGTAATCTTCGATAATAGGAGTACGATTTTCGGGCCAAGAGCCGTTCCAAACGTAATGCATCACATCAACAGATTCCGTTTCTTTGCCATCTTCCAAAAAAATACCATACCATGTTGGAGTCCGTTCTTGTTTATTGCCCCATAGAAAAACATAAGACCCAATACACTGTAATGAATCTGCAGCTATGCCGCCATTAAATCGCTTGAGATAGTTGGCTGCTTTTACCGAACTGTGTTCTTCAATCGGTGCGCCCCATTTTGTCGTGGGAACCTCCCAGTGACCAGTAGCCCCCCATTCGGTAACCATATAAGGGCCCTCCCAGCCGAACTTCTTGATCAAGTTGGGCAAATCTGGAAGATCCCCGTACATCTGTACGGATAAGATGTCAAGATCTGCACAACGTTCTTTTATATAATCCACTTCTTTTTGAGCCAGACCTGCCAGACTAGTAGTAGTAGGGTGATTTGGGTCTATTTCATGAATCATTTTTGAAATATCGTTTACCGCATCCCAAACTTTCGGATTGGTATAATGTAGATTAAGCTCGTTGCCTATTCCCCATATCAATAAGGCGGGATGATCTTTCAAGGGCAAAACTTGCTCCTTGATTTCTTCCAATTGTTTTTTCACCATTTCGGGATCGTCATAATTGAACCCATGGCGCTCCCTGCCCACCTCAATGCCCATGGTAACCATTAGCCCATTCTCATGGGCTTCATCAAGCACCTCCTTCGCCGATCTCTCCCCATTGTCGGTACGCCAAGTCCGAAAGGAATTAGCATTGTGTTTTGCCAATGCCGGTATGCTTCCGAATTCAAGCCCAGCGCCCTTTATATAAAAATCTTGGCCGTTGACCAGCAATTGATATTTTCCATTTTCTTCCTTTAATTCTACCTTAGCAGCGGTTGTTTTTTGTTCAGTAGCGGATTCAGGGGTACTATTTCCGGTATTTTGCTTACATGATACAAGAATACCGATACTAAGGATAAAAAATAATCTTCGCATTGCAGGTGTCATTTTCTGATTAGTAATTCTTCGACTTCTTCCAGGGTTCTACCTTTGGTCTCGATTACAAATTTATAGACGAAGAGCATCGCACAGAAAGAGAGTAAAGCGTATATAGCGAAAGTTATCGTCGGCCCAAGGTTTGATAGCTCCCAAGGAAATATCTGGGTCACGGAAAAACTAACCAACGAGTTGAAAAAGCCAACAACTGAAATCGCTATTCCCTTTATCTTACTTGGAAATATCTCAGAAAGTAAAGTCCACATTACTGGGCCTAAAGATATCGCAAACGAAGCCACATATAGCAGTATCGCAATAAGCACCAAGGTGGCATTGATTTGAATAAAATTGGTAATCTGGTTGCGCTTAAAATCCAAAAACTGAGAACCTTCCAATTTAGGTTCGACGGCTTCGAACAGGGCTGCCTGACTCTCAAAAGATTTACCCTGAAAATCGTTCAAAACCATATTGAGTTCTTTATTATCGATTTTGGATAGTGTTTTCTCACTAAAGTCATAGGTCGCGTTATTGAAGGCGTATGCCGCCATTAATAGTGCAATGGTCATAAAAGTGGTGCCGATCAACAACAAAGGTTTTCTTCCCAACCGATCGATCAACCACATCGCGACCAAAGTGAATACAAGATTGGTAAGCCCGACTACAATTGCCTGTAAAAAGGAGGAATCGGTACTGCCTCCCGCCTGTTCGAAAATGGTAGGTGCATAATAAAAAACCGCATTTATACCGGTAATCTGCTGAAAAAATGCAATGCCGAATGCAATGATCATAATGGTGGCGTACCTACTCTTAAAGAAATCAGATAGCTTTCCCTTGGTTTCTTTTTTTGCAAGGCCTCTTTGAATTTCCGAGACCGTTGACTTGGCATATTCTTCCCCTCCTATTTTGGCCAAAGTTTTTTGTGCAATCTCTTCATTACCCGTTTTTTGAATCAACCATCTAGGGCTTTTGGGCACTGCGAAAAGAGAGAGAAAATAGATTGCTGCTGGAATTGCTTCAACGCCCAACATCCAACGCCAGCTCTCCCCTTCAATGTTCACAAGAAAGTAATTTGAAAAATAGGCCACCGAAATACCGATCACAATATTCAGTTGATTAAACGATACTAGGCTACCTCTTAACTTCGGTGGGGCGATTTCGGCTATATAAATGGGTGCTATTAATATAGCGCCTCCGATTCCTATACCACCAATAATTCGCGCAATAATAAATTCCGTGTAGCCGGTCGCAAACGCGGACCAAGTTGCCGATATCGTAAAGAGCGCAGCAACGATAATCAGCACCTTCTTCCTGCCGAAACGATCCGCAAGGGGTCCTGCCATTAGATTCCCGGCCATCGCACCGAATACCACACAACCCACTGAAAAACCAAGCATCCATTCTGTCATTTCGAAATACACGGTAATTCCTTTGACAGCTCCTGAAATCACGGCACTGTCAAAACCCAGTAAAAACCCACCTAAAGCAACAATTAGACTTATAAGAATGGTATACGACCTATTTAATTTAACAACGTCATCCGGTGTGTTCATCTGATCGGTTTTATTGTTATTGTAAGTTAATGAATTTCAGGGTACGAATTTCTTTGCCTTCTATTGCGTACTGAAATCAAAGAAGAAGGCTAGCGAATTTTGGCTAGCCTTCCATCCTACTATAACCTATTCAAATTATTGATATACCCTTATATAATCGACTTCCATTGTATCTTCTGTAAAGGCAGGATCAATAGCTCCACCTAGTGTTCCGCCAACCGCGATATTCATTATGAAAAAGAAATCACTGTTGAACGGAGTATCTGTAGAATTCACAAAACTTAGGTGTATAAGTTCATCGTCCACCACAAATTTGATGCTTTCCGGAGTCCACTCAACTGTGTAGTTATGAAACTCTGAAGTTGCTGTAGGTACTGATGTTGATGCCGTAACGGCCGTACCACCGAAATTACCTGGATAGTGCAATGCACTAGAGGTTACATTTGGGTTATTGCCCACATGTTCCATGATATCAATTTCACCGCACGTAGGCCATCCTACGTCAGCGAAATTTGCCCCTAGCGCCCAAAGAGCCGGCCATGTACCTCCGGCTGTAGGAAGTTTGGCTCTGACCTCTACCCTTCCATAGGTAAATTCATAAAGGTTTTCCGATTTAATCCTTGCTGAAGTGTACGCCGCATCACCCAAAGGGCTCACGCCGAAATCAAAGAACAGAACTACTCTGTCATAAGTAAATGCCGGTGCTGCGCTAAGATCAAAAGTCAGTGTTTCCCAAGCCTCAGCTACCGCTGTGGTCGCATCTACTTCCACGAATTCGTCTGCATTCGCCTTGTTCTCAAGCTTCAACCGCACCACGGCACCAACCTCCGGGGACCATGTTTTCACACTCATACTCGTATACGTATTCAAATCGAGAGGAGTGGGTAAATCAAAGAAAGAGCCGGCCCAAACTTCCGCACCAACGGGCTTTGTTGATTCAGCAACGGATAAAGATGTATTCTCACCCGACGCGTCCGGGTTGTCAACCACCGTGGTCGATGCACCGCCAAATCCAGTAAAAGCCGGAGGCGTTCCCTCAAAATCCTCTACGGTTGATGTTGCCCCTCCTGAAGCGACCAAAGTTACGTCATCATAATAATGCGTGGCACCACTAGCATCGCCCGAAGCCTTCGCCGTAATCTTCAGTACTCCATCCTCAACCCTTACGTTTTCAGGATTATCGGTATACGACTGTGACTCTCCGTTACCCCAGCCACCTGCGCCAAGATCATAGGTCCAATTTGCAGGATTAGGTGCGCCATCTATATCAAATTCATCTGACCAAACCAAGTTGTCATATATGGTCTCCAGATTTTCATCACCTCCTCCTGTAGCAGGAGCCGAGGTAAACCTAAGGTACCAAGCCAAATCAGCATTCATGGTATCATAGGTTCTCACGTATAACAAGTCCTCAGTAATTGTGAGAATCTCATAAGTTGAAGAACCTACATAATAACTCATAAACCCGCCATCGGAAAAGTCCATTTGAATGCCCGTAGTTTCTCCTTCCGGAACATTACCACTGACAGATGATATCGTCACCGTTTTTGAGCCTGAGGTATCAAAATCATAACAAGCATCCTCAGTTTCCGCACCACCGGCTACCTCTTTATGCGCCACATTAAAGAAAGTCTGACCTTTGTTGTCAAGAACGTAAGACAACTCTCCGGTCGAATCTACAGAAAAGGTCAACTCGTCATCACAAAAGCAATCGGAGATATCGGCACCACATTTTTCAAATGCCTGGGCCGAGTACCATTTAGGATACCACCAATCGCCATCAATACCTTCTCTCGCTGGGCCTAAACCTAAATGGCCCGGCTGTGAAGCCGCCAAAAACCATGTTTTAGAACTACCATTCGTCAAAAGACCGACCTCCTCCGGAATCTCTACGGTAACAGTTACAGTCACCTGTATTGTTTCAGTAAGACTAGATCCATCGTTACCATTGGCAGTCACGGTCACGGTATAATTATTTTCGCCCGCCATCTCATAGGTCTTTACTATAAATCCAGTAAGGGACTCTCCAGTGGTACCATCACCAAAATCAAAACTGAATGATTTTGCGCCAGAGGCTGTAGCCCTTATTGTTACGGTACCAGATCCATCGTCCTGAACTTCAGGGGTCACTGATAAATTAGCAAGAGGGCCGTTGACCGGACCGTCATCCTCTTCACAACTAAATGCGATTATGAGTAACGCGATAAAAACATACTTAAATTTTTTCATATTGTTCAATTTAATTCGGTTCGTTATACTTCAACATAAACATGATTGGCTATCATTGTGGAACACTATACACAGAATAACATTTGCAATGTATTGTATTGTTCTATCAATTCAATAAAAAGAACCACTACAAAAAACATACAATTGAAAAATTATCCCAAAAATCAACCAAATACGTAACTTTTAGAGGTCTCTTGACTGTTTTATATAAGGAAGTAAATGGCTGAATTCTTGAGTTAATTCAACATCTTGTATAGGTAATGTTGTGGTAGATGGAGAGAAAGGAAAAAATTTAAATATCCAAAATATAGTCAGTTAGACCATCTTCGTGAATTAATTTCATCTTTTTGCGCAAACGATATCTCTTTACTTCAACACTGCGAACCGAAATATTCAATAATGGGGCAATCTCTTTTGAAGAAAGGTTTAATCTAAGGTAAGTACATAATCTGAGATCGTTTGCGGTTAATTCAGGATGCAAAGATTTTACTTTTTTCAAAAAATCCTTGTCGGCATGGTTAAAAGCATCTTCGAAGAATTTCCAGTCATCTGAGTTATTGATATTTCGATCGATGGTACGGATAACGGATTTTACCTGAGGAATATTGGTACTATCCTTTAACTGATCTTTGATAGCATTTAAAAATTCGTTCTTTTTTATAATACTCATCGTCGATATCGCAAGTTCTCTATTCTTACTCTCAACCTCTTCCTGCAACTTTTCATTTTTTATTTGGACGATTCTCTTTTGTGCCTTCAACTTCTTTCTCTTTATCTTTTTCTTATTGGCCCGTAATAGAAGTTCCTGCTGTTTTACATAATAGCGCTTGTATAATTTGTGAACCGAAAGCGCTAGAAGAATAAAAGTCAATACATAAATAAAAATGGCAAGATTGGACAAGAACCATGGCCGTTCAATTCGAAAATCATAACCTGCCACATTTGATGAAATCAGATTACCAATTTTGGCCCTAACTTTAAAAGAATAGTTTCCATAAGGTAAGTTCTCAAAAGAAGCCTCAGATACAGTAGACCATTCGCTCCATGACTCATATATTCCTTTAAGCAAATATTGGTAGTTTACCTCTGTATATTTATCAAACTCCGGAACATGGTACGAAAAGAATAAATTGTTTTGACTGGATTTAAAGGAAATCGTTGAATCGGTATAAATTCTCTCTACCGGAGTGTCACTTGATTTTCTAGCGACTGAACTAATTCGAACGGTATATTCCTTCGATTTTAATTTAGTTAAATCGACGGTCAAGTAACCATTGGAAATACCTACCAAATATTTTTCATTGCCAATTGGGATCAAACTTTCAAAACCTAAAACCCCAAGGTTCTTTCTAACATGAGCAGGAATAGGTATTTTACTTATTTGCGAACGAGCATCCAATTTTCCTGGGGAGGTATAGACGATATTTCGTTCTGTAAAGCACCACAGGCGCTTAGCACGTTGGTCGGGAATAAAAATACCTATAGGGTCATCCTTTTCACCATAAAACTGGTACGTTAAAACGGTATCGGGTAAAAATACTGCGTCCGTAACGTCATATTTAAAAATTCCATTGTTACAAGTGTAAAGTACATCTTCGGCATATCTCACAAGACTTGCCCCGATTCCTTTAGGTGGCTCATTTTCTTTACCAACAATTTTGGTATAGTCACTATCTACATAAAGCTTGTAGAGACCCTTGAATTCTCGATTCACTACTATGCGATTCTTGCCGATAAATTCGAAAAAACGGCTTGATATATCAAACCCTTCAATCGAATTTCTAAACTGCCATTCCGTTCCATTTTTTTTTAGAACACTCAACCCATTGAAATTACCTTGAAGCAATAGATCCTTTCGATTTGGAATCGGCTTGATATCCCATGTGCCCGGGAATTTTGAAATCAGCTTGGCCTTGGTTCCATTTACTACATACGTCCCTGAATTATGACCACAAAACAGAACATTATCAACAATTTTCAAAAGCCATACTTGCCCTTCGGTGCCCTTAACTTTCGTAAAATTCCCTTCGCTTTCGGCCTGTTTATAAAATAAGCCTTGATTCGTTCCAAGATATAGATAGTCTCGATATAATGTCGAGGCATAAACCACTCCTATCTCCCCATTTTTATCTATGTATTCGTTAAATGGTGAATCCATATTAAGAATACTGATACCGTTATCAAGTGCCAACCATAGATTATGCTCCCTATCTTCAAAAATCGCTAAAACTGTATTGTTATTAAGCCCTTTTTTCTGGTTGATACTATGAATGACCTTGCCTGAACTGTCAATATGATATATACCGTTAGAAATGGTTCCGAGAACGATGGTACCATCTATAAGCTGAAGACTGCTGTAGACCTTGATAGATTCATTGTTTTCGCTAAAAGGATCATGCCATCGAACCAAGTTTCCACCATTCAAAAAGTAAAATTCCCCTTTCTCGGTAACCAGTAACGGTCTATTATCGATGGAAAAAATCCCTAAAATCACGTCTTCTTTGACAATGGGGTCGTCCGCTATTAAAATGGAAATTCCATTCTCGATCTTAAAAAGTCCAATACCAATACGGTGGTAGTAAACCGTTCCATTAAAATTAAACATATGCGCTTTGATAGAACTCGCGTCTATGCTCTTAATGGATTTATCAGATGCGTTATAGATATAAATACGTTCGAGGCTTTGAAAAAGCACCCAATCATCCAACTGTACAATATTCCAAAATTCCTCATCCTCCAATAGTTCCACGCCCAGGTCACCACTAATCGAATAATAAATAAGCTCCCCCCATGAATTCTTTTTCCAAAACCCGAACTCCATATAGCAGCCAGAATATATGATATCATTCACAGCCTTTACGGACCTGATTATTGAACCATTGGGTGAGCCATATAGCTTCCAAACCGAGCCATTATATTCGAGTAGACCTGCGTTATTGGCTACGTAGATATTCTCTTCTACTGACTGCGACACCCCCCAATTCTGGTTCTCCGCCCCATAATCGATCGGTATGAAATTTTGGATTGGCGGATGCTCTTGACCCAAAGTCAAGACAACAAAAAATAACAAAAAAGATAGATTGAGTAACTTCTGTGGTGCCCTAATCTTCAAGGTCCTAAAAAATGGAAAAAAGGGAAAATCAAACAATTTCAGCACTCAGACCTGCTTGAAGTAAACCGCTACAACGTGGCTCAAGGTCACTATATTCGCCTGTCTTAACGGTGCATTTGCCCTTGTGATGAACAATTAACGCGCATTGTTCCGCCTGTATTGGTGAATGTTCACAAACCGCGACCAAAGTTTCGATTACATGGTCAAAAGTGTTTACCTCATCATTGAACAGCACGATTTCATTTTGTTTGACCGCTTCGTTTTCTAAAAGTAATTCTTCTGATATCTGTTCTTTGGTACCCATAAAATCTTTTTTAATTGTCAAATACCTTTTCTAAAATACATATTTTACGGCAACCCAATTATTTTTTTTCAACTTTTTTTTGAACGCAAGACCGTGTTCGACACAACATTCATCGATGATCCGATGGTCATCTTCATAGAACCCGCTTAAAAAAAGTAGGCCATTTTTGGTCAAACTTTCGACATACGAAGACATATCGTTCAGCAAAATATTACGATTGATATTCGCAATGATTATGTCATATCGTCTTTGTTTCAATAATTCGGCACCTCCCTCAAGAACCGTTATGTTCGTACATTTGTTGCGATCGACATTCTCCAAGGCGTTGAGATAGCACCAGTTGTCGATATCGATGGCATCAACGGCTTGTGCTCCCCGCATCTCGGCAAGAATGGCCAATACCCCGGTTCCACTTCCCATGTCGAGTACGGTCTTTTCCTTAAAATCGGTATCCAAGATAAATTGCAGCATCATGTGCGTGGTCTCATGGTGACCGGTACCGAAACTCATTTTGGGTTCAATGACGATATCATATTTCACATCGGGCTTTTCATGGAAAGGCGCCCGTACCATACATTGGCTTCCTACCTTTATGGGGTTAAAATTTGTTTCCCAGGTCGCATTCCAATTTTCCTGTTCAATTTCCTTGATTTCGAAATCGATTTTGAAGTTGGGATTTTTTAATACTTTTATCCCATCCAAGACATCTGCCTCGTATTCCTCCTTTTGGATATAGGCCAAAACCCCTTCCTTATTTTCAACGAAGCTTTCAAAACCTGCTTCGCCCAATTCGGCAATCAAAATATCTGAAGCCGGTTGAAGTGGGGCTACTTTGAAACTGTACTCTATGTAAACCATTTGTCAGGTGTCTTGGTCGATTTGACACGGTTAGGAAGCATCAGCTACGCGAACGTTAGATCGCCTTGATGATGGCCGTAAAATCATCGGCATTCAAAGAAGCTCCGCCGATAAGTCCGCCATCGACATCGGGTTTGGAGAAAATCTCCTCGGCATTGTTGGGTTTCACACTGCCGCCATATAAGATGGACACCGATTCTGATATCGAGGCATCGTTTGCTTCAGAAATCGTTTTTCGAATAAAGGCGTGCATTTCCTGGGCTTGCTCAGGTGAGGCGGTCTCTCCGGTTCCGATCGCCCATACGGGCTCATAGGCCAACACGATATGTTGCCAAGCGGAATCCTTCAAAGAAAAAAGTGCATTTTTCAATTGACTTTCAACAATATTGAAATGATTTCCCGCTTTTCTATCGGCCAATTCTTCCCCGAAACAAAACATAACTCGCAAACCTTTGTTCAAGGCCATGGCCACTTTTTTGGCCAAAATCTCATCGGTTTCGCCAAAATAGGCGCGACGTTCAGAATGACCGATAATCACAGTCTCGATACCGATTTCCAATAACATGTCAGCCGATATTTCCCCTGTATAGGCACCGTTTTCGGCAAAGTGCATATTCTGGGCAATCACCTCAATGGCAGAGCCCTCGAGCTGGCGCACGGCGCCGGTCAAATTTACATAGGTAGGCGCCACCATAACTTCGGCATCGGTGTCTGGCAACATAGCGGAAAGCCGTGTTACCAAAGCTTCCGTTTCAGATAAGGTTTTGTTCATTTTCCAGTTTCCGGCTACTATTTTGTTTCTCATTTATAGAATGTTTAATTTCTCATTGCTTCTGTTGATCTATCTCTGACTGGGCTTTTGCCTCTTCGATGGTCAGGGGTTTGTATTCAAAACCCTCGCCAAATATGCGCTTGGCGTCTTCTTCAACGGTATTTGAAAAGCCTGCTTCTTTTCTCCTCTTATTTACTTCTTCGTGGTTTTCAATTGGCCAGATAAAGGCCACTTCGTCAGGCGTTCCGATAAAATTGGCTCTTCCTTGGGTACCATATAACTGTGGTTTCCCCTGCTGCATCAATTGCCTGTCGAGCATCATAGCGTAAAGTCGAAAGGGCAGCTCATCTTTTTCGGCGGCTTCTTTTATCAGGTCGATATACTGGTCGATTTTATTGGAATGCTGAATGACGTACCATGCGGCGGTGCTCGTCTCATCACCCACCAAGCTTTTTCCCGGATAACCATACATTGCAATCACCTTTTCCACAAATTCGATATTGGCACTATCGATAAGTGCCTGTTTCTGCCAGTCTTCGGGAGTATGGTTTTCACGATATTTTTGATCCAGGACCATTACGCTGTCCAGGCGTTTCTTCAAATTCAAATCAAGAGCGTTGGGGCGGTCATTGGTGAACACAAGCTCATCCAAATCATTATAATGCACTTTTTGCTCGATAGTACCCCTATGCAATACCAATACCCCGGGGTTTGAACGCACGATTGTTTTTAGGGCCGTCTCATCGGTAAAATAAAACTTGAAATTCAGATTATGATCAGAAACGATCTTGTCGCTTAACTCAGGCCCTGATGCCGACATACCGATAACCTTGTAATGATTTTGGAGCGCGAGGTCGGTAGTCTTTTTGATCTCGTCAAAGACCGGATCGCTTTTATAAAGGTCGTAGGCCACGACCATAACCAACTTAGGTTCTTGCAAGAGCGATGGTGCGAAATCCTCCCCGTTCTGTTCTATGGTAAAATCGTGTATGGGCGGCTCATAACCCGCCTGTACCTCCGTGGTCTCAACATCGATAAATTCGCCATCCACTGTTGGATAATCCCCTTGGGTGATCACTATTTTTTCGCCTTCGCTTGTCTTAAATCGCCATGCGTAGTCGTAAACGGCTTGTGGCGCACCTTCGGGCACGATCATTCCTTCTTCTATGTTGGCACCTATCTTATAAGGCCTGAAATCGATTTCCGGTAAATGATTTAATACGTGATACGCATATATACCACTTAGCAACAAAGCTATGGCAACAACAATGGTTTTCATAACGGGGCCTAAAAACGAGGTAATATGTTTTCGACCAACAAATAAGACAATGATGAGTACGAGTAGAATTATGTCTTTGGTAAATGATTCCCATGGGGTGAGTTTAATGGCATCCCCAAAACAACCACAATCGGTTACCTTGTTGAAATAAGCCGAATAGAAGGTCAGAAATGTAAAAAATACGATCATCAACAATAAGCTCCATACTGTGAATTTTACTCGAAAACCAATAAGGAGCATGACCCCCAAAAGCACCTCGAATATGACAACGAATACGGAAATAGCCAAAGCGTGCGGCTCAAAAAACGGCAAATCTAAAACGCCGGCACTAAAATATTCTTCCAATTTAAAGGAAAAACCCATCGGGTCGTTCAATTTAATGAGACCACTTATAATAAAAAGTATTCCGACGAGCACTCTACTGATATGTACCAAATATTTCATTCCGTTTCGGAGTTAATGTGAATTAGTGCAAAAACGGCATAATTGACCATGTCTTGATAATTGGCATCGATACCTTCGCTAACAAGTGTTTTTCCCTTATTGTTCTCAATGGTCTTGACACGCAAAAGCTTTTGAAGGATTAGATCGGTCAACGAACTCACGCGCATTTCGCGCCAAGCCTCGCCATAATCATGATTCTTGTTCTCCATCAACGACTTGGTGATCGCACTGTGTTTATCGTACAACTTCAAAGACTGCTTGACGCTCATATCGGGTTGATCGACCACGCCGAGTTCCAATTGGATCAGGGCCATAATGGCATAGTTGATAATTCCGATAAATTCGGAACGTTCATCTTCATCAACTTTCTGCACTTCATTTTCTTGAATACCTCTAATACGCTGGGCCTTGATGAAAATTTGATCCGTCAACGATGGAAGCCTGAGAATACGCCAAGCACTGCCATAATCTTTCATTTTCTTTTCGAACAGGTCGCGACATGTTCGTATTACCTCATCGTACTGTTCTGAAGTTTTGCCCATTAATACTATCTTATTTGCGTAAATTTCGTCGAAATTTCAAAACGCCCAAAGTTCGTACATTATACCCGACCGACAAAATACAATCCTGGTAAACATACAACGTCATGACAATCAACTGCAAAGGTAATTTGGTCGATTTGAGCGCCCCGAAGGTCATGGGCATTCTGAATGTGACCCCGGACTCCTTCTACGACGGAGGAAGGTATTCGGACATTCAAAAAATGTTATCACATGTTGAAAAGATGTTGAACGATGGTGCGACTTTCGTTGACATTGGTGCTTATAGCTCTCGACCCGGAGCAGACCCGGTCTCTGAAGTAGATGAATTGAGCAGACTGCTTCCCATTGTCGAAGCATTGCTCAAAGAATTTCCTGAAATACTTCTTTCCATAGATACTTTTCGCAGCAATGTCGCCGAACAATGCCTACATAGGGGGGCGGCTTTGGTAAATGATATTTCGGCCGGTAAGCTCGATGAGAAAATGTTATCGGTAATCGCCCGATTCAAGGTTCCGTGCATCATGATGCACATGCGAGGAAATCCTCGGACCATGTCAGACCAAACGCAATATGACGATTTGATCGAAGACATACACTTCTATTTTTCGGAACGTCTGGCCATGGCAAGAAAAATGGGCCTAAACGATATGATTATTGATCCGGGGTTCGGTTTTGCCAAGACTTTGAGGCAAAATTATGAGCTTTTGCAAGACCTAGACCTATTTCAATCGTTGGATGTACCCGTATTGGTCGGACTAAGTAGAAAATCGATGATCTATAAGACCCTAAAATCAGATCCAGAAAATGCATTGAACGGTACAACGGCCTTGAACATGTTGGCACTGAGCAAAGGAGCCAAAATTCTAAGGGTGCACGATGTAAAAGAAGCGATGGAATGTGTTCAACTATACAATCAAATGTCTTAATTCAGCGTTCAGTGTTAAGTACTCTTATTTTTTCTAATTTTACAAAAACGGCGCAGATTGGATTTTCTGAATTTCATCGACTTTAAGATCACCGATATCATCGATATTATCTTGGTCGCCGTTCTTCTGTATTATATCTATAAGTTGGTCCGGGGTTCGGTAGCCATCAATATTTTTATCGGAATCGTCATTGTCTGGGCTTTTTGGAAATTGACCGAACTGCTCGACATGAAAATGATCAGCAGTATGGTCGGTGGCTTTATGCAGGTCGGGTTGATCGCGTTGATCATCGTCTTTCAACAAGAGATCCGTAAGTTTCTATTGATGATCGGGTCTACCAATTTTGCCAACAAGCGCAATTTTATCAAGCACTTTAAATTTTTGAGGCAAGAAGGTCTCTCGACCGATGCGAATATCGATGCAATCGTCAGGGCGTGTGAAAAAATGGCCTCGACCCGCACGGGAGCCATCATCGTTCTCGAACGGAACAATTCGCTGGATTTTGTAAAATCCTCAGGAGACACCATGAACGCCGAGGTCAATCTTCCCATTCTTGAAAGCATTTTTTACAAGAACAGCCCCCTACATGACGGGGCTACGGTAATCAAAGACAATCATATCGTGGCCACGCGGGTCATTTTACCGATTACCAATGAACGTAAGATACCTTTACGGTTCGGGCTGCGCCATCGCGCGGCCGTAGGCATTACCGAAAAGACCGATGCGCTGGCCTTGGTCGTCAGCGAGGAAACCGGCGATATCTCATACATTAAAAACGGGGAATTCGTTATCTACAATGATTTGACCGAACTGGCCGAGACCATCAAGCAAGACCTGATCTGATCAAACCACCTCTTCTGCCAAAAACTGGGCCTCATAGAGCTTGCTATAGTATCCATTTTTTTTCAAAAGTTCCTTGTGCGTACCGGTCTCCACAATTTTACCGGCATCCATTACCAATATCTTATCGGCCTTTTTCACCGTGTGCAACCGATGTGCTATGACTATCGAAGTGCGCCCCTCGGTTATCTTGTCGGTAGCGCGTTGTATCAATTGTTCGGAATACGTATCGACGGAAGAAGTCGCCTCATCCAAAACAAGAATACTAGGATTGCTAACGTAGGCCCTCAAGAAAGCTATCAACTGACGTTGGCCGCTCGAGAGCATTGTACCCCGTTCCTTTACGTTATACCCGTACCCTCCCGGAAGACTCGAAATAAATTCATGTACCCCGATCTGCTTTGCCGCATGTTCGATACTTTCCAAAGTTATCGCAGGGTCTTTCAATGATATGTTATTGGCGATGGTGTCGGCAAATAAAAAGACATCCTGGAGCACAACCGCAATTTGTGCGCGCAACGACGCCAGTTTAAAATCCTTTATATCGACCCCATCAACCAAAATAACTCCCGAATCGATCTCATAAAAACGGTTCAACAAATTGATAATGGTCGATTTTCCGGCTCCGGTAGCGCCGACAATGGCAATGGTCTCCCCGGCCTTCACATCGAAAGAAATACCATGAAGTACCTCTTCGCCATCAACATATGAAAAACGGACATCGGAAAATTCGATATTGCCATTTACATTGTCTTTTTCTATGGTGCCCACATCTTGTATATTGCTGTCGGTATCCAAAATCTTGAAGACGCGATTGGCGGCGACCATTCCCATTTGCAATGTATTGAACTTATCGGCAATCTGGCGGAGCGGTCTAAAAAGAATTTCAATATATAGGATAAAGGCGAATATCGTCCCCGATATATCTACCGTAATATTCGCGACATTTTGAAGTCCGCCGTACCAGACCACCAGGCCGACCGCGACAGAAGTCACAATTTCAGCGATCGGAAAGAAAATCGAGTTGTACCATACCGTTGTCAACCAGGCATTTTGATGTTTCTCGTTGATCTCTCTAAAATTATCGCTCTCGATTTTCTCTCGGGTGAACAGTTGTACGATCTTCATTCCGGTAACACGTTCCTGCACGAAGGAATTCAAGTTGGCCACTTGGGCCCGTACCTCGATAAACGCGACTTTCATCGCTTTTTGAAACAAACGCGTAGCGTAAATAATAATGGGAAGCAGCGCAAATACAATCAATGACAACTTCCAGTTCAAATAGACCATCATGATGGCCGCGGCCAACATTTTTAACAGGTCGGCCACGATCATGAAGAAACCCTGGCTGAAAATTTCCCCAATGCGCTGCATATCTGAAACGCTACGGGTAACCAAGACCCCCAATGAAGAATTATCAAAGTACTTCATACGAAAGCCCAACATGTGCTTGAACAGGTTGACGCGAACATCTTGGATCACCGATTCGCCCAACCAATTGGCATAGTAGTCGAACAGAAGCTGACATACGACCTGCGCCAACAATGCGCCGAGCATGAGCAAAGACAACTGCAGCAATTTTTCGCCGTTTGGCGTTATTATCGCATCATCTACGATTTTTTGCAATATATAAGGGCCAAGTACGGCAAAACCGGACAATAGAATAGCCGCCAAGGCGACTCCGTAAAAAGTTAGCCGATATGGTTTGGTATGGGCAAGCAGCCTTTTAAAAAGACGCGTATCAAATGCCTTTCCCGTTTCTTTAGTCATTTATCGCTAAAATACTTGAAGGGTAAATTATCTCGGTCAAATATAATCCTTTTGCCGGCACTGAAGGTCCTGCCTGTGCCCTATCCTTACTTTTTAGGATAGTCTTAACATAGGCCACCTCTATTTTGCCCTGGCCGACCTCAAGCAAGGTACCGACTATGGCCCTGACCATATTCCTAAGAAAACGATCCGCTGAAATAGTAAAGACCAGCATGTCGTTCTTATTTTCCCAAAACGCTTTGTTGATATCGCAAAGAAAAGTCTTCACATCGGTGTTCGATTTCGAAAAGCATTCGAAATCTCTATGATTCAAGAGCAATACCGCGGCTTCGTTCATCTTTTCAACATTCAAAGGTTGCTTCACGTAATGCGCCTTTTCCATCAAAAAAGGATTCTTCTGCTGCACTAACCAATACTCATAGGTACGCTGAAGCGCATCGAACCGGGCATGTGCATTTTCGGCCACCTCGAATATTCTTTTTACAGAAACATCATCTTCTAAAAATGCATTCAATCGGTACACAAGATCACCAAGATGATCGATTTCATCGACATCGAAATGTGCGAACATTTGCCTCGCATGTACACCGGCATCGGTACGCCCGGCCCCAACAAGCGAAATATCGGCCCGAAGTAGTTTCGAAATAGTTTCTTCGAGCGCCTCCTGTACCGTAATCGCATTGGGCTGTCTCTGCCAGCCATGGTACGCCTTCCCGAAATATGAAAACTCGATAAAATATCTCAATGTTTGCCTACTTTTGAATTTCAAAGATACTTCATCCATAAGGTAAAAATAAAAGTCGCGAGTACATATCAAATAATTGACTTGTGAATTGCGAAATAATCTGTAAAATGACCAAAATACTTCTGCTATCAGACACACATTCATACTTAGACGATACGGTATTAAAGTACGTTCGTCAGGCAGACGAGGTTTGGCATGCAGGTGATATAGGTGGTCTGGAGGTCACGGATACGTTGCGTGCGATAAAACCCGTTCGGGCCGTTTACGGCAATATTGACAACAATATCATTCAGAAGGAATTTCCTTTGGACAATCGGTTCATGTGCGAAAAAGTAGATGTATATATGACCCATATCGGAGGCTACCCCCCAAAATACAACCCAAGAACTAGAAATGAAATCAAAAAAAAACCACCCAAACTATTTATATGTGGACATTCGCATATTTTAAAGGTGATGTGGGACAAGAACATGAACCTGCTGCATATGAACCCAGGTGCATGTGGCAAACATGGTTTTCATCAAGTACGTACCATGTTGCGTTTCACAATTGATGGCGATAATATCAAAGATCTTGAAGTTATTGAACTTGGCAAGCGGTAATAGAAAAACCCCGACGATTCCATCGGGGTTTTTTACGCACTAATACAACTAAGATGTTGGTCTTATCGCAGACGATCCACAGATTTTACAAGATCTTCATCCTTCTTTATGGCCCTATTCGCAAGGACCAAAAAAACGATAGAAAATACAGGAATCAGCATCCCAATACCCTTCTCAGAGATCGCAATCCCTCCGGATAGATTTAGGGATCGATAAACGAAAAATCCCAGTAAAAAAAGGTTCAGTATCATATTCAATCTGTTCACAACAAATTGATTCTGTCTATTTTTGAACAGCACTATGGCCACAAAAGCCAAAACCGCCGAAATATAAAATGCTCCGGAAACCAACAAATCATTCTTGGCAAAAACTTCGACCCCATCGGCATCGTACCATAGATTTAGCCAAAATGGAAGCAAACCTCCCATAAGGGCCACGACCAATAGATATATTGTTTGAATGCGCTGAATCATCTCATTTATTGACTTCGCAAGCGCAAAAATACGTGTCTTTTTAAAAAATATCGATCTTATCTTGAAAATAATTCGTAATATTGTGACGTTATCAGTTGTGACACTTACCGAAAGGGAAAACTTTCCCAAGTAATATCCATATAATAGTACACACTTCTTATTATTTTTCTAAAGACATATAATTTATACCATACTTAATGTTTGAGATTTCAGATTTAAAGTCAAAAAAGCTACCTGAGCTTCAGGAAATTGCCAAAGAACTTAATGTGCCCAAGTACAAAACCCAAAAAAAATTAGACCTTGTCTATCAAATATTGGACTTACAGGCAGCCAACCCAAAGGCCGTTGCAGAGGCGACGACCGACAAGGTAAATGACCTACCGAAGGCAAAACCTGAGCGCAAGAGAATACATCAAAGGCCTGACGCCAAGGATGCCGTTAAAAGCGAAGATCCCAACAATCAAACTCAAGAGGGCAAGGATCAGAAAAGAGCATCACGACCGAACCCAAGACCAAAAAAGGATCATCAAAAAAATACCACGCACCGCAGCGACCAAAACAATAACAAAAAATCGCAGCATCAGAAAAACAATCAGGACAGGAATTTTGACAAGAGCAACTTCGACAAAGACCTGAAAAACCGCTATAAAGAACCAGAGTTTGAATTCGATAGCATTATAGAGAGCGAAGGTGTTCTGGACATTATGCAGGATGGATACGGATTTTTGAGATCTTCCGATTACAATTACCTGTCATCACCTGACGACATTTACGTCTCGCAATCTCAAATCCGTCTTTTCGGATTGAAGACCGGCGATACCGTTTTGGGCAATGTACGCCCTCCAAAAGAAGGTGAAAAATATTTCCCGCTGATCAAAGTGAACAAAATCAATGGGATCGATCCCCAGATCGTTCGTGACCGGGTATCTTTCGAACATTTGACACCGCTTTTTCCCAAAGAAAAGTTCAATCTTGCAGAACGTCAGGCGACCATCTCGACTCGTATCATAGATTTGTTCTCGCCAATAGGAAAAGGACAACGCGGAATGATAGTGGCGCAGCCCAAAACCGGTAAGACTATGTTGCTTAAGGATATAGCGAATGGTATTGCAGCGAATCACCCAGAGGTTTATCAAATCATTTTATTGATCGATGAACGCCCCGAAGAGGTAACCGATATGCAACGCAATGTTCGCGGCGAAGTCGTAGCATCGACTTTTGACAAAGAAGCCACCGAACATGTACGGGTGGCCAATATCGTTCTCGAAAAGGCAAAGCGCTTGGTCGAATGCGGGCATGACGTAGTCATTCTTTTAGACTCGATCACCCGTTTGGCCAGAGCCTATAATACAGTGCAACCCGCTTCAGGAAAAGTATTGAGCGGAGGTGTGGACGCGAACGCCTTGCACAAACCCAAACGTTTTTTCGGCGCGGCCCGAAAAATCGAGAACGGAGGGTCTTTATCGATCATCGCGACGGCGTTGACCGAGACCGGCTCTAAAATGGACGAGGTTATCTTCGAGGAATTTAAGGGAACCGGTAATATGGAACTTCAACTAGATCGCAAAATCAGTAATAGAAGAATATTCCCTGCTATCGACCTTACCTCTTCAAGTACACGTAGGGATGATCTTTTATTGGACGAAAACACGATCCAGCGCATGTGGATCATGCGCAAATACTTGGCAGACATGAATCCTGTGGAAGCGATGGAGTTCATTGAACAGCGATTCAAGCAGACCAAGAACAATGAAGAGTTCTTGATGACGATGAACCAATAATATTATTGGGGGGAAAAGATTATTCGATCATAAAAAAATTCCAAATTCCCAAAGCTACTTGCTTTTGGGAATTTGGAATTTTTATTTAAGCCGATTCTACCGTCTACAGAGATGCGACGTGTTTGGTGAGCTTACTCTTTAAATTGGAGGCCTTATTGTTATGAATGATATTTCGCTTGGCCAACCTATCGATCATGCTGATAACTTCCGGCAATAGTTTTTCGGCATCTTTCTTGTTCTCCTCGCCACGCAATTTCTTGATCGCGTTACGGGTAGTCTTGTGCTGATAACGGTTGCGCAAACGAACTGCTTCGTTTCTTCTGATTCTTTTTAATGCCGACTTGTGATTTGCCATTTTTACTTCAATTATATTTTTTTAAATCTTCCTTCACCGATCCTCTTCGAACTTTGTAGCCCGTAGGGGAATCGAACCCCTGTTACCAGGATGAAAACCTGGCGTCCTAACCCCTAGACGAACGGGCCGCTTTTAAGTTCGAAGTACAAAATTCGAAGTGCGAAATCGTTTTAATAAATCTTCACTTCCAGCCCTGTACTTCCAACTTGGTATTTTAGTAGCCCGTAGGGGAATCGAACCCCTGTTACCAGGATGAAAACCTGGCGTCCTAACCCCTAGACGAACGGGCCATTGCTTTGTACAATTGCGGATGCAAAAATACAATTATTTTTAACTATAGCAACCCCTACCCATAAATTTTAAAGGCATTTAGTATGCCTTGGCGAATAATACCCTAAAGGGAGAAGGTTTCCCGGTTACCATGCAGCTTCCCGGCTCCTTTGCAACGTTGATCGGAATGCACCGGATCGTTGCCTTGGTTTCTTCCTTAATTCGATTTTCGGTTTCGTTAGTACCATCCCAATGCGCGGAAATAAAACCTCCTTTTGATTCGATCAGCCTCTTGAATTCGTCATAGTTGTCGACTTCGGTAATGTGGTCTTCTCTATATTTATGGGCCCGGTCAAATATATTCCTTTGAATGTCTTCCATCAGAAATTCGATTTTCGACACGACCTCCTCCATAGGCACGGTCTCCTTTTCGAACGTATCTCTTCTAGCCACCTCAAAAGTACCATTGTCCATATCACGTTGGCCTATCGCCAGGCGCACCGGCACACCTTTCAGTTCATATTCGTTGAACTTGAACCCCGGTTTATGGGTATCCCTATCATCATATTTGACCGAAATACCCTTTGAGCGAAGCTCTTGCACCAACGGTTTTACCCTTTCCGAAATGGCGTCCAATTGCTCAAGCCCCTTATATATAGGAACTATGACCACCTGAATCGGTGCTAATTTAGGAGGAATCACCAAACCACTATCATCGCTATGGGTCATGACCAACGCCCCCATCAATCGCGTTGAAACACCCCATGAAGTGGCCCAAACATGCTCTTGTTGGCCTTCCTTGTTCGCGAATTTGACATCAAAGGCCTTGGCGAAATTCTGACCTAAGAAGTGTGAAGTTCCAGCTTGTAACGCCTTGCCATCCTGCATCAATGCCTCTATACAATAGGTTTCGACCGCACCGGCAAAACGCTCGCTTTCAGTCTTGACCCCTTTGATTACGGGTACGGCCATATGCTCTTCTGCAAACTCCGCATAAAGGTTCATGATAAGTTCTGCCTCTTCGATCGCCTCTTTTTCCGTCGCATGGGCCGTATGTCCCTCTTGCCATAAAAACTCGGCAGTGCGCAAAAAAAGACGGGTACGCATCTCCCAACGGACCACATTGGCCCATTGATTGATCAGCAAAGGGAGATCTCTATAGGATTGTATCCACCTACGGTAGGTATCCCAAATAATCGTTTCGGAGGTAGGTCTTACGATAAGCTCTTCTTCCAACTTAGCTTCGGGATCTACGATGATACCGTTTCCATCCTCATCATTCTTAAGCCTATAATGTGTGACCACGGCACACTCTTTCGCAAACCCTTCTACATGGCTTGCTTCCTTACTTAAAAACGATTTCGGAATAAAAAGCGGAAAATAGGCATTTTCATGCCCTGTCTCCTTGAACATTTTGTCCAACCCGGCCTGCATCTTTTCCCAGATCGCGAATCCGTAGGGCTTGATGACCATACATCCTCTCACCCCCGAGTTTTCGGCCAAATCTGCCTTTACAACAAGTTCGTTGTACCATTTGGAATAATCGTCACTGCGCTTCGTCAAATTTTTACCCATCATATATAGTTTGGCATAGAACTTGTGTCTATGATGTCGAAATAATTCGGTAAAACTAATTATTTTTAGTATGTTCAACAATATAAAATCAGACCGATGAATAATTCACTACCCCACCCAAACTTCAATATCGCTGCCATCTCCGCACTAGTGGGACTTATGTTCATTTCATGTGGTTCTTACCAACAAGCCTCATACTACGACAATGACGGCATCTATGCAGACCCGAAAGATCGTATCGCGGAAAGACCTGCCGAGAACAGGACGGCGCGCCAAGCGGAGCAAAATTCGTATGCTGAATACTTCGGAAACAAGGCCGACCAGTACAATGAGATTTTGGAAAACGAGATTTTTACCGATATCGAATCGTATTCAAGCGGGGTGGAAAATGACAGCTTAAATTCGACCCAATTGACCGATTACTACAGTCCTGATAATGATTACCAAGGTTATGCGGGCTGGGGTGATAATGCAACTAGTGTGAACATCAATATATACGATAGCGGATGGAACAATTGGGGCTGGGGCGGCTTCGGTTGGGGTTGGAACAGTCCATGGGGCTGGAACAACTGGGGCTGGGGAGGATACTATGGAGGTTATTACGGATGGGGCTGGAACAACCCTTGGAGATGGAATCGATGGGGCTGGGGTGGATATTATGGCGGTTGGGGTTACGCCGGTTACTATGGCTGGGGCGGATATTACAACAATTGGTATTATCCCGGTTATGGTTATTATGGCCGAAACCCCTATTATTACGGTTATAATAGAAGTTATGCCTATAATCGAGGCCGTAGAGGATACTACAATACAAATACCGTTGCGGGAATCAACTCACGAACCGCTTTAAGGGGGAGGTCAAACGTCAATACGAGAAGTACTTCTCCAAGATACAGGTCTACAAGTTCAAGATCTCTAAATAACCGTTCGACCAGTGTAAGAAGCTCAAGAAGTACGGGCATTTCCTCCAGAAGAACTGTAGGTGTCGATCAGAACAGAAGTTATAGAACAAGTCGCAGCACACGGGCCGTACCTAGATATAATAGTTCTTCGAGAGGTCAAACCTATGGAAGTACACCGAGAACAGGAACCTATCGGAGCGGTCGTTCTTCCTCGGGAATTAGAACGGCTCCAAGAACTTCGACTTATAGCCGTAGCAGTGGAGCACGAACAGGCTCATATAGAAGTTCGGGGCAAAGTACCCGTACCAATCAGTCGTATAGAAGTTCTACCCCTAGAAGTAGTAGCTATGGGTCGGGCAGCAGAAGTTCAAGTACACGAAGCAGCGGCAGCTACCGAAGTTCAGGCAGCAGTTCAAGAAGCTCTGGCGGAAGCTATAGAAGTTCTGGTGGTTCATCGTCGCGTTCTTCAGGTAGCCGATCATCAGGTTCAAGAAGCGGAGGAAGAAGACAATAAGCTTCTTAATTTTCACGAACGATATTAAAAACCATAACAATGAAAAGGTATATCACTTTCATAATGCTATCGGCATGCGCTTTGGTGAGTGCTCAGAACATTAACGATGTCATGCGGTACGGCAGCGAAAATTTACAGGGTACGGCCCGATTTCAAGGACTTAGCGGTGCTTTTGGAGCCCTGGGAGGCGATTTATCAGCCTTGAACGTCAACCCGGCGGGATCAGCAGTCTTCAACAACAGTTTGTTCACAGTTTCAGGAACCAGTTATACTCGTGACAATGCAGTACGGTATTTTAATGGCAACGAGGGAACCATAAGTAGCAATGTCGACCTCAACCAAATTGGGGGCGTAATGGTATTTAAGACTACCGATCCAGATGCGGATTGGAAGAAAGTGTCCTTAGCCATCAATTACGATGTTGTACAAGATCTTGACGATAGCTTTTTTGTCTCCGGCAATAGTGATCAAGGAATCGACAACTATTTTTTAAACTTTGCCAATGGAAAAATACCTTTACAAATTTTGCAAAGGCCAGAAGATGAACTTACCGAAAATTACTACTTAGACCTAGGGGCAAATTCAGGATTTGGGGCACAACAAGCTTATCTTGGTTTTCAAGGTTTTCTCTTTGAACCTGTTGATGATCAAAATCCAGATAATGTGGAATACATATCCAGTGCACTATATGACAATGTATTTCAAGAATTTTCCCGAACCACAGCCGGATACAATGGCAAGTTTACCCTCAACGCGGCCACCCAGTTCAAAAACCGGTTACATCTAGGGGCTTCATTGAATTTTCACAACATTCAATATACACAGTTGGATAATTTTTACGAAGATGGTTATAATACCGATTCTGAAATTCAGTTTACGACCTTCGATAATTATCTTCAGACCCAAGGATCGGCGTTCTCTTTTAGCTTAGGTACCATAATGAAGCTTAACGAGTTTTTTAGGATCGGTGGAAGTTATCAATCCCCCACTTGGTATAGGCTAACCGATGACTTCTCGCAACGTCTAAATTCGAACATTGCTCAAGAAGAGAGAAGTAACGGAAATTCAGATATCCACTTTATCAATTTTGAAGTCGTAAACCTTTTTGAAGCTTATACGATCAAGATTCCTGAAAAATTAACAGGTAGTTTAGCTATTATATTTGGCAAAAACGGACTCTTGAGTCTTGACTACAGCTATCAAGACATGGCCCGGGCGGAATTAAGGCCCGAAACCGATAGCAGCTTTAACGTTATCAACAATCAAATTGCCAACGAGTTAGGTGCAGTTTCCTCAGTACGCGTTGGAGGTGAATACCGTATTGCCCAGATAAGTCTGCGTGGAGGGTTCAGATATGAACAGAGCCCTTACATCAACGAAACCACAATCGGCGACCTTTCAGGATTTTCGGCAGGTATCGGATATAATTTTGGTGGAAGCCGATTGGATTTGGCATTCAACCGTTCTGAGCAGGATATCAACAAGCAATTGTTCGATACCGGCCTGACAACTCGGGCATTGATAAACAACATCAACACCAATGTCACTTTGGGGTATACCCTGAATTTTTAGACAGAATACGATCGAATGTAAAAAAGACCGGTTCGAACATCGGTCTTTTGATTTTTAAAGATCAACGCTTTAATGTAAAATGGGATTGTCGTGTCTTGGCCACCACAATGTTATCTTCTTGTTCGGCATAGACCAATTTGAACCAATAATCGGTAGACGGCATTGGCCGTCCATTGTAAACACCGTCCCATCCAATAGCGTTGGAATCCAATTGAACCAAAAACTTACCATAGCGATCAAATATGGCAACTACCGGATTGGTCAGTGTTTCAACACCTAAAATGTGCCAGGTATCGTTGAATCCATCGTTGTTGGGCGTGAAGAATTTCGGATATCCCACAACCAGAAATTCAATGGGTTCCGTGGTTCCGCAACCATTTTTATCATTGATGATTACCGTATTGAGACCGGGAGGCACATCGTTAAAGACCGGATCATCTTGAAATTCACCCCCATTAATGGCAAATTCGTAATCGCTATTGCCCACCACAAAAAACTCGATATTGTTCTGGTCTGGATCTTTGGTGAGGTTGGTATCCAGAATCTCGACACGGTCCAAAACAGGTACTCCGTGGAAGGTGATCAAAATGCCCCCATAGTCCCCCACAGCAGGTGGTGTACCTGATATCGTGGTTATTTCGGCAAAATAGCGCCCGGAATTCGGACTTGTAACTACATATTCGGCCCCGAAGGGTCCTGTTCCTGTCAGCGTGGCATCGATCGTTCCATCATCTTCATAGTCGACCGTCCATTCAACATTGGCAATATCAGGTCCTGCCGGTGAATTCAAGGCACTCAATGTAATATCTGGATCGCCCTCACATGCAACGATATCCAATCCTAAAAATTCATCCCTCAAAGTACAATCGAGAGCCGTGTTTTGGTCGGCTTGAACGGAACTTCCTGTAAAGGTCAACATGAAGGGTTCGGCGTCACCGTCAAAGTTGGTGTTGAAGTTGTTTATTAGAATGTAATATATCTCTCCCGGCTGAACATCGAGCCATTCGTCATAGGTGTTTTGGCTTCCTTTCAAAAAGGGTGCACCTTCTTGGCCGTTTTCGGGGTTTACCCCTACCCCGGTAAAATTCGTATCGTTCACCTCGTAGTTACATCGAATGGGGTCTGCGGTACCATTACTAATATCGGCGCAATCAACATCGGGGCCATAAACTGCAAAATCCCATTCCGCGGTGGGCGCTCCAGAACCGCTGACCGGCAATGCCTCGATATCGAATCCGACTTGACCTCCCGTGCCTGCCCTAAATACGAACCAAGAGGTATTATGTTCAATATTCGCAGAGCTTATACTTCCCTTTTCCAAACAACCCGAAGTACGCATGGTATCGGGATCAAAATCATCTATATCACCACTACCATCTGCGAGCCCCATGACGGGTGCATCGGCACAGACCGGAATGGCACTTCTACAATCAGGAGAATTTTGTGCGGTCACAACTATGCAAAATAGTAGTAAACAGCAAACAAAACAAAAGCGCGTTCGCATAAAATTGTGGGGCTATTTGTAAACAATTGATCAATAGTATAACTCCACTACCTTATTTTTAGTATGTTTCAACGGGATTTTAAGTACTTAATCGATGAAATACGATTTGACACCAAAAATCATCTTTTGAGCGCAAAATGGTTGTTTACGTACTTTGCGGTAATTCGCTGTCCATCAACATCGTCATAGGTCAATTTGAACCAATAGTCGGACGAAGGCATGTCGATACCGTTGAAAGTACCGTCCCAGCCAGCGTTTTCGTCGGTAAGTTGTTTTAATAATTTACCATATCGGTCATAAATAGAGACCGTCGGGTTGTCTAAATTGGATAGTCCTTGAATTTGCCAATCGGCATTCGAAACATCACCGTTCGGTGTAAAGTATTTTGGAAAACCGACGACCACAATATTTTCAGTAACCTCACCACAACCCATGGGATCGTTGACCGTTATTGTATGAGCACCCGGTAGCACATTGTACCAAGTATTGCCTTCTTGATAAGGTTCATCATCCATTCTATACTCAAGATTTACATCACTGTTTTCGACAAGAACCTTTACCGTATTGTTATTCTGTAAATCATCGATGATAACATCCTTGATCTGTGGTGGTTTTGATTCGACCACATTTATTAAGGCCTCATTGGAACAGTATAGACCGCCCTGTGAGTTGCTTATCGTTAGGGTATAATTTCCTGCCTGTGAAACAACGATACTCGACGTGGTCTCGCCCGAATCCCACGAATAATTATAATTGGCGTTTGGTTGTATCTCCCCAATTGTTACGTTTCCATTATCCATGCAGAGGTATGCCTCCAAAGGAAAGTCCACCGATGGTGTTTCCAGTGCCGTTAACTGAAAACTTACCGAGGCATCGAAACATTTTGGGTTCATCATGGAGGTTACCCGTACATAAATCGTTTTGGACCCAAAGCCCGTTTCGTATTGCTGCGCCAAGGAATTGACGCCATTGTTCGCATCAATTTGCGATTCGTGATATGAAACCAAATATTCGTCCATCGATTGACCGCCCAATGCCTCAACATCTTTTTGCGAAAGGTCATAGGCAATGCTTTCGGAGCATGATGCATCGTCGGATACGGGATAGGTCATCGGCACTTCCGAAAAAGAGACTTGAACATCACTGTATATATTTCCGGTCGGGGTTACGACCTCCACCCTGTACAAGGCCGAAGCACTTACATTTAATATGGCGTTATTTTCTCCAGGAATAGGCACAAAACCATTTCCCGTATCTGAAAACCAATTATAGATGCTTGCATTGGTCGTTGTGGCATCCAATGCGATTGCATCACCTTCACAGGCTGAAATCGGTGGCCCGAGCAAATTATTGATTATGGAGCAATCAAGGGCAGTATAAGGAAAGGCCGCGAAAATACTTCCTGAAAACTGTATTGAAAAACCTGAATTATTATTGCTGAAATTATTGATGAGCAAGTAATATTCCTCTCCCGGGGCAACATTGAGCCATGCCTCGTACTGCACATTTGCCGTATCACCGGTAGGATCTTGGCCGACGCCGATAAACGTATTTTCATCTTGGTTATCAAAGAAATTGCACCTTATGGGCTCGCCCAAATCGTTGCAATCGTCCGATTTGTAAAGGGCAAAATCCCAATCTTCAGAAGAATCTATTGCAATATTGAATCCCAGTTGCCCGCTTTCACCGGTTTTAAAACGGTACCACGCAGAATTAGACTCGATTGCCCCAGAGAGGGTCTCTTCAAGACAGCCGGTCATTGTGCTTCCGTTAAAATCATCAACTCCGAACCCGTTGGTGCCTCCGTTCACAGGGGTATTGTTGCAAATAGGAATCGCATTGCCACAATCTGGCGAAACTTGGGCCAAGGCTTGGGCCACACCCAAAAAGAAGTGTACTAGAAGTACAGCGACAATGCGTTTCATAAGTAGGTTGCGCTTAATCAAAGCTAAAATTAACTCCTCTTTTATCTTAACACCAATTTATGTTGTGTATGGCCTCTAATGTGGTATAAAGTGTCATTTTATGTATATCTTTGCGGTTCTTTAAGCCGTGGAAAGCATGAAAATCGATAGAAGTTTAGGAGAACATTTCGAGGAAGTGGGCAATGAACATATCTCATCATCGGAAGACACCCCTATGCGCGACGATGCATTTGTACTGAACGACGATGAAAAAATCGAACGCATTCGTGAGAGTATCAGGGAAGTAATGCTCACACTCGGCCTGGACTTGGACGACGACAGCTTAAAAGGAACCCCGGACAGGGTGGCCAAAATGTTCGTAAAGGAAATCTTTGGAGGACTACATCCTGCACGAAGACCCAAGGCATCCACTTTCGAAAATAAATACAAGTATGGTGAAATGTTGGTCGAAAAGAACATTACGGTCTATTCAACCTGTGAGCACCATTTATTGCCCATTGTCGGAAAAGCCCATGTAGCTTATATTTCAAATGGTAAAGTAGTCGGTCTTTCAAAAATGAACCGTATCGTTGATTATTACGCAAAACGACCGCAGGTTCAAGAACGTCTCAATATTCAAATTGTTAGGGAACTACAAAAAGTATTGGATACCGATGATGTTGCCTGCGTTATCGATGCCAAACATTTATGTGTAAACTCCAGAGGTATACGCGATATAGAAAGCAGCACGGTCACTGCCGAGTATGGAGGCAAGTTTAAAGATGAAGCCGTTCGACGCGAATTTTTGGACTATATTAACCTCGATACCAATTTTTAACACTTTCCGTTTCAAATGCAGCTTTACAAAAGCCAGAATTTAAGAGTTTCCAATTCGCTTACCGGTAAAAAAGAGCCTTTCAAGCCTTTGAACGAAGGCCACGTCGGTATGTACGTCTGCGGGCCCACGGTATATAGTAACGTACACTTGGGAAATTGCCGAACCTTCATGTCTTTCGATATGATCTTTCGCTATCTCAGATATTTGGGCTATAAGGTTCGCTATGTACGTAACATTACCGATGCCGGACATTTAGAGGATGATGCCGATGATGGAGAGGACAAGATTGCAAAAAAAGCGCGTCTCGAACAACTGGAACCCATGGAAGTCGTTCAGCGCTACACGGTCGATTTTCACAATATACTTGAGAAATTTAATTTTTTGCCCCCTAGTATCGAACCAACGGCAACGGGCCATATCATCGAACAGATAGAAATCATCAAAGATATTCTTGAAAAGGGCTATGCCTATGAAATCAACGGTTCGGTCTACTTTGATGTCAAAAAGTTCAATGAAACCTATGAGTATGGGAAGCTTAGCGGAAGAAAGCTCGAGGACATGATCGCAAACACGCGCGAATTGACCGCGCAAGACGAAAAAAGAAACCCTCAAGATTTTGCACTTTGGAAAAAAGCCGAACCGCAACATATTATGCGATGGCCCTCTCCGTGGGGGGATGGTTTCCCGGGATGGCACTTGGAATGTACCGCAATGAGCACCAAATACCTCGGCGAGACTTTCGACATACATGGCGGTGGAATGGACCTGAAATTTCCGCATCACGAATGCGAAATCGCCCAGGCCGAGGCCAGTAATGGCCATTCGCCCGTCAATTATTGGCTGCATGCCAATATGCTGACCATGAACGGCAAGAAAATGGCCAAATCGACAGGGAACAATATTTTGCCCGGTGAAATTTTTTCTGGCGACAACAAAATATTGAGCAAGGCCTTTGAGCCCTCCGTAGTCCGTTTTTTTATGATGCAGGCACATTATACCAGTATACTTGACCTGAGCAATGATGCACTATTGGCCTCTGAAAAAGGATACAATCGATTGATGGAAGCAGTGGACACACTATCTATCTTGGAAACAGGAAAATCGTCTGATTTCAATATCGAAAGCTGGAAACAAAGATGCCACGATGCCATGAACGACGATTTTAATACGCCGATATTAATTGCGCATTTATTTGATGCCGTCAAGCACATCAATCTTATCAAAGAAGGAAAGGAAAGTATCTCGGAGACTGATAAAGAGCTGTTACAACAGACCATGAACGCTTTTATCTTTGATGTGTTGGGTCTTGAACGTAAGAGTGAATCAGGAGCAGACACCCAAAAACTGTCAGGAGTGGTCGAATTGTTGATCGATCTAAGAAAAGAGGCCCGGGCCAACAAAGATTTTGCAACTTCCGACAAGATCCGTGATCAGCTGGCCGAATTGGGCATACAGTTAAAAGATGGGAAAGAAGGAACTACTTTTAGTATGAATTAAAATTTGTACGCACAAAAGCTTCCCCTCCATCTTGAACCGTTCAGCCGGCCGTAAAACTCAAATCAAGCACAAATGAAAAAAATAATGATCGCTCCCTTTGTGCTGTTGGTGAAGTTCTATCAATATGCCATATCGCCCTACACGCCGGCAACCTGTAGGTACTCGCCCACCTGTTCACAATATACCCTCGAGGCATTGCAGAAACATGGATTGTTCAAGGGCGGATGGTTGGCTGTCAAAAGGATTTTTAGCTGTAATCCATGGGGAGGTTCGGGTTACGATCCCGTGCCCTAGCGAACGAAAAAGCATAGGCGCAAGTTCAAGTTCAACTACAAATAAAAACAAAAATAACAGTTAAAGCTTTGACCGGGGCCGTAGAGCCTCCACACCTGGATAAATAACCCTAAAACCGCGGGCGTTCAAACTAATAAACCCATAAACTTTATGAACCCTACCCGAAATTCTTATCTTAGCCCTTCAAAATATTCTTTATGCACTTTTTAGGAATTATCTGGAATCCGGACGAAACGATTTTCAGCCTTGGACCGCTACAAATCAAATATTATAACCTACTATGGGTTGTGTCTTTTGCCCTGGGTTGGTACTTGATGAAAAAGATTTTCTTCAATGAGAAAAAAACGGTTGAGCAGCTTGATTCCCTTTTTATCTATACCCTTGTTGCGACAATGCTCGGTGCACGCCTAGGGCATGTGTTTTTTTATGACTGGGCCTATTATTCCGAACACTTGCTCGAGATTCTGCTTCCTATAAGGGATACCGGAGACGGCTATGAATTTACCGGCTTTACCGGGCTTGCCAGCCATGGTGCGGCGATCGGGGTCATTATCGGCATGTATCTTTTTACACGAAAGTTCAAGGAGTTCAAAATGCTCTGGATATTGGATCGCATCGTCGTTCCCTTTGCCATTGGTGCTTTTTGTGTGCGCTTGGGCAACTTTTTCAATTCTGAGATCAACGGTAAAGTGACCGACGAGAATTTTATTTTCGCTACCAAGTTCGTTCGTGATTCTGACGATATGCACCCATCCAAGGCATTGGGTATAACTAAGGAAAAAACAATAAATGCGGCCTATGACGCCCTGGCGACCAAAGCCGAGTTTTCTGAATATCTGGCGCAGATCCCGTACAGGCACCCGGCCCAATTGTATGAGGGAATCGCTTATATTTTTGTGTTCCTTATCCTCTATTTTTTATATTGGAAAACAAACAAAAAGGACAAACCCGGCTACCTGTTCGGACTGTTCTTGGTGCTTTTGTGGACCATTAGGTTCTTCGTCGAATACGTAAAGAAAAGCCAAGGCGGTTTTGAGGAATCTTTAGGCCTACTTTCAACTGGTCAATGGCTCAGTATACCGTTCGTGATCATCGGTCTCTATTTTATGTTCAGGCCCGTTAATGGCGTACGTGCCTAGAAATATACACGGTCAATGAAAACAACGTTTTGTTTTAGTGCCATTGTAAGCCTGCTTTTACTGTTCGGCTCTTGTAAAGATGAACACAAAAATGTGGTCAAGACCGAACCCGTTGTTTTTGCCAAAGAAGGAGAGCTTACGGTATTTAGACAGGAGACAGATTCTATACTTGCAAAACTCGATATCGAATTTGCCCAAAGTGAATATGAGACGCAGACCGGTCTGATGTATCGTCAATCGATGTTGGACGATCAAGGGATGCTTTTTGTTTTTCCTGATGAGGCCATGCATTCGTTCTATATGAAGAACACCGAATTCCCTCTTGATATCATTTTCATCGATTCGAACCTCAAAATAGCCAGTTTTCAGGAAAATGCGCAACCCCTGAGTGAAAAGGGACTTTCTTCAAAAGTACCTGTTCAATACGTACTCGAAGTCAATGCCGGACTTGTAGAAAAATGGTCATTATCGGAAGGAGATATCATCGAATTTACCAAACTCTGAAACGATGGATTTACTGCTCGTAAATCAAGTTACGGAACGGTTGAAGTTTCGAAAAATTACCACCTCTGATTTCGAAGCCTGGCTGCCTTTTTTTCAAAACCCTATTAGCACCCAATATTGGGAAGGATTGCCCAAAGACCCAAAAGAAGCCTGTGAAGAACAGTTTCAAAGGATTTTCGAGCGGTATGAAAACAATCTTGGAGGAATGAATGCCCTTATTCTTAGAACGTCGGGAAGATTGGTGGGCATATGCGGATTATTGGTTCAAGAGGTGGATGCGATTCGAGAACTTGAAATCGGGTATTCTATACTGCCCGAATTTTGGCGCAATGGCTATGCCACCGAAGCGGCCAAGAAATGCAAAGAATTTGCCTTCACCAATAAACTTGCCGATTCGTTGATCTCCATTATCCATATCGACAATATTCCCTCCCAAAAAGTAGCGCTGGCCAATGGTATGAGTTTAGATAAAACGACTATCTATAAAAATAACCCCGTCCATATTTATAGAATCGTGACATGAACAATAAACATTGGGCCATATTTACGAACAATGCCTCAAAGAAGAACAATTTCATAGCTTCTTTATTGAACGGTAAAGTCAGTTCGGGTTTCAATGAACTTCGAAACAAAAAAGGAAGCTTGTTTTCAAAATCGGTTTTGGAGGATTACATGCGAAAAGAAGAACAGCACGGTCGGAAAATAATTACCAATACGGCCCAAAACCTAAAAACAATGTCAAGCGGTGAACGTCAAAAGGCACTGTTGGCCCATGTTCTCGAGAATAAACCCGATTACCTGATCCTTGATAATCCATTCGACAACCTGGATATCGATACCCAGATCGAACTGAAACGGAAACTACAAAACATGCGCCACGAAATTTCTCTGGTGCAACTAATCAGCAGAAAAAGTGATCTGCTTCCTTTTGTCAATACCTTCTTCAAACTTGAAATTAACGATCTGGTTACCGTTGAAAAAGTTTCGATTACAAAACGGCTCCAAGAGAAGAAAATGTTCCGCAATAAAATACCACCACCTTTAAAACCGTTTGACTTTGGCGAAAAGGTACTTATCGAGTTGAAGAATATCAATGTCAGTTATTCGGAACGCCCGATTTTAAAAAATATCAACTGGAAAATCCAAAAAGGTGATTTTTGGGAGCTTCGCGGCAAAAATGGAAGTGGAAAAACGACCATCCTTTCCATGATTACCGGAGAGAATCCCAAAGGATATGGCCAGGAGCTTTACATTTTCGGTCAGAAAAAAGGGAGCGGTGAAAGTGTTTGGGATATCAAAAGACGCATCGGGTATTTCACACCTGCGATGACCGATAAGTTTACAGGATATCATTCGGTCCAAAATATGGTCATATCAGGATTGACCGACTCTTTAGGCCTATATATTAGACCCACCGAGTCCCAATTACGTGTAGCGAAGGATTGGTTGCTATTGTTGGGCCTTTGGCACTTAAAGGATAAACTGTACCACGACCTCACCATAGGGCAGCGCAGGTTGATCATGTGTGCCCGCGCCATGATAAAGCATCCGGTATTACTGATCTTGGATGAACCGACCGCAGGATTGGATGATGAAAGTGCCGAATTATTCGTGGCTTTGGTAAACAAATTCGCTTCGGAGAGCGAAACAGCGATTGTATTTGTCTCGCATCGCCAAGAACCCAATTTGAATCCCGATTTCATTTATGAACTGAAAATGGGCAACGAAGGTTCGACAGGAAGCGTTCATTAATAGTTCATCTGAACTGAGACCTTCTTCAAAAGTCAAGGTAATTGCTCAACACGGAATAATAAAAAAGCCGCTTAAAAGCGGCTTTTTTATTTAACTGGTTCAACTATTATTTTTCACTGCCCCCTTTTATCTTTTTGGTAAGCATATCGAACATTACGGGCGTGGCAATGAACAACGAGGAATATGTACCTACTATAATACCGACTATCATGGCAAACATAAAGCCTCTTAGCGATTCTCCGCCAAAAACAAAAATTGCCAATAATACTACCAATGTTGTCATCGAGGTATTCAATGTTCTACTCAATGTGCTGTTCAACGCAAGATTGACATTCATTCCACTACGCCATCCTTTTTCGTTTATAATCTCACGAATACGGTCGAAAACGACCACGGTGTCGTTCAAAGAGTATCCAATTACCGTTAAGATCGCGGCAATGAAAGCCTGATCGATTTCCATATTGAAAGGCATTATCTTTCCAAAAAGAGAGAATACACCCAATACGATCAAAACGTCGTGAAAAACCGCCACAACAGCTCCCAAGGAGAATTGCCATTTTCTAAATCGTATCAAAATATACAAGAAAACCACGGCCAACGAACCGATTATGGCCAAGAAAGCATTTTTCTTGATATCATCGGCGATGGTGGGCCCGACCTTTACCGATTGCATTATACCAATAGATTTTTCGTCACTACCCGTAATAAAATCCGATTTCGTCATTCCGTCAGGTAAATACTTTTGCAACGCGGTAAAAAGTTTGTCCTGAATTTCATTGTCGACCTCGACACCTTCAACATCGACTTTATAAGGTGTGGTCAATTTGATTTGATTGGCATCGCCGAACTCCTTGACATTTGTTCCGCTACCAAAGACAGTATTCAATTCTGAAGCGATTTCCGATGGGTTTACTTCATTTTGAAAACGGATTTGATATGAACGCCCACCTACAAAATCAACCCCTTGCTGCAGGCCATTTGTTGCCAACGAAAATATTCCGATACCTAGAAGGATCGCCGATAATATATAGGCTATTTTTCGTTTCCCCAAGAAATCGATATTCATGTTCTTGAAAAGATTCTTGGTCAAAGAAGTCGAAAAATCCAATGTTCTACCCTTACCACCAATATACCAATCGATCAACAATCTTGTTATGAAAATAGCCGTGAACAATGAGGTGACAATACCGATCAAAAGGGTCGTTGCGAAACCTTTAATGGGCCCCGAACCGAATACAAAAAGAATCAAGGCCGTAAGGCCGGTAGTAATGTTGGCATCCAAAATCGAGGACAATGCATTGCCAAAACCATCGGCAACGGCCTGTGCCTTACCTTTGCCTTTGGCAAGCTCTTCTTTGATTCTTTCAAAAATGAGTACGTTGGCATCGACCGACATACCAATGGTCAAAACGATACCGGCAATACCCGGCAGGGTCAAGACCGCGTTCAAGCTCGTCAAAACCCCGAAAATCAATAAAATGTTCAACAGCAAGGCAACATCGGCGAACGCACCCGCCTTGCCGTAGTAAAAAATCATCCAGATCAAAACGATGGCCATTGCAAGCATAAATGACATAAAGCCACTATCAATAGCTTCTTGGCCCAAAGACGGCCCCACAATTTCCGATTGAATGATTTCTGCGGATGCGGGCAGCTTACCGGCCCGCAAAACGTTTGCAATATCTTTTGTCTCGTTGACGGTAAAGGTTCCGGTTATCTCAGACCGACCACCGGAGATAGGGCCTGAAGACACGCCCGGTGCGGTATATACTTTATTGTCCAAAACTATGGCGATGCCCGTTTGATTATTGTAGGCGTCACCCGTTAGATTTTCCCATTCTTTGGCACCCTTGGTATTCATGGTCATGGAAACGGCCGGTCTTCCTCCCATATCGAAATCGTCGCGGGCATCGCTCACCACATCACCGCTGATCCGCGGAATACCGTCCCTATTCGATTTTAAGGCATATAGGTCGACTACTTCGGTCTCTGGAGTCGGTGGCCTCTCCCATACGAATTTCGCAAATTGAATATCGGCCGGAAGCAGACGTCTGATCTCGGGCATTCGAAGATATTCGCCCACTTTCGCCGTATCATTGATGGCGGCCCTGAACATAGCGTGTGTGCCCGGGTTGGCCGGAATCAACAAATCAAATAACGGATTGACCTGATTGCCCAAATCCAATGAATCGGTGGCAACATCGGAAAGCAACGAATCGATTTCGGACTCTTCTTTTACCGGTTCTTCGATTTCGGTCGTATCGACCATTGTCTTAAGTTTCTCGTTTGCCGCAACAATAAACTGACTGAAGCTCGGGTTGCTCTGGCTATGGGTCTCCCAAAACTCAAGCTGGGCGGTACTGGATAGCAAGTCCTGTGCACGGGCAATATCCCTTGCTCCGGGCAGTTCTACCAAAATACGTCCCGAATTACCTTCACGCTGAATATTCGGTTGGGTCACACCAAAACCATCGATACGTTCACGGAGTACTTCGAACGCCGAAACGATAGATTCGTCAATTTTTCTTCGGATAATCGGTTTGACCTCGTCATCGCTCATCTGAAAATTAATTTCTTCGCTCAAACCTTTGTTCGCAAAGATGTCAGGTGAAGCCAATTTCGTATCACCTTTTATATTGTCAAAAGCATCGAAGAACAGATCAATATAAGTATCATCACTGTTTTTAGAAGCTGTATCGGCGTCGGCCAAGGCTTTGTTGAAGACCGGATTTTTGGTGTTATTGGCCAAACCTTTCAAAATATCCTTGATAGAAATCTGAAGCGTTACGTTGATTCCGCCTTTCAAGTCAAGACCTTTGTTCAGTTCTTTCTTTTTGGCCTCATTATAATCGGTAAACCCTAAAATAGGATTACTTCCTATAGAATCAAGATAACTGGCCTCAAGTGCTTCGCGCTTTGAAACATAGTCTTCCTCACTTTCCGAAATTCTACTATTGGCAAAGACCTCGGCTTCCTTTTCAATTTTACCGGTTATAAAAGTGTACGATAACTGGTAGATACTTACTAATCCGAATAGGAGGGCAAAAAGCTTTATAAGTCCTTTATTCTGCATGGGTTGCGTTTATGTTTGAGCTATTTTGATTAACAGCGTGCAAATATATGATTTCGGCTACATATTGACAATGAACTCGTTCATAATATTTGGCGAGGTTCCATAAATCAAAACGTCTTGCGCAATATTGCATGGCAAGACGTTTCATATTATTGGCTAATAGATTACAATTCCAAAAGGCCATTTGTTTTGGTAACACCGGCCGCGCTTTCTTGCATTTTTGCCTTTTCGGCATCGCTCAAGGGGATATCGACGATTTTCTCGATTCCATCCTTGCCCAATATTACGGGAACACCTATACATATATCTTCAAGGTCGTATTCCCCATTCAAAAAAGTAGAACATGGGAATATTTTCTTCTGGTCACAGGCAATCGACTGTACCAATGCCGAAACTGCCGCCCCGGGGGCATACCAAGCACTGGTACCCAATAATTTGGTCAAGGTCGCCCCACCAACCTTAGTGTCTTCTGCTACCTGGGCCAATCGCTCGGCAGACAGAAATTCGGAAACCTTGATACTATTACGCGTGGCATGCGATGTTAGGGGAACCATTCCGGTATCACTATGACCCCCGATTACCATTCCGTCAACATCTGAAATAGGGGCTTCCAAAGCCTCAGCCAATCGGTATTTAAAACGGGCGCTATCAAGGGCACCTCCCATACCTATGATTTTGTTCTTTGGCAGTCCGGTGGTTTTGTGTACCAAATAGGTCATGGTGTCCATCGGATTGCTTACAACAATCAAGGTAACATTCGGAGAATGCTCGATCAAACTAGAGGATACGGCTTTTACGATTCCTGCATTGATTCCGATGAGCTCTTCACGGGTCATTCCCGGTTTTCTAGGAATGCCCGATGTAATAACGGCAATATCGCTTCCCGCTGTTTTCGAATAATCATTGGTTACCCCGGTAATCTTGGTGTCGAAACCATTTAAAGAGGCCGTTTGCATCAAATCCATGGCCTTTCCCTCGGCATATCCTTCCTTAATATCCAACAAAACTACTTCCGACGCAAAATTCTTGATTGCAATATACTCGGCACAACTGGCGCCAACGGCTCCCGCCCCAACAACTGTTACTTTCATTTAATTATGATTTATTATTAATACTATTCGATTATACCACCTTATGGACATTAAGCCCAGCGACCAAAATCTGAACGCCTCAAAAATACTGAAATTAAGAGTTAAAAGAAGATGTGAGATGGCATAATTATGTTCAAAATGTGGTATTTCACCGATCGATGAAATGCATTGATGTTAAAAAAAGGCGCTTTTCAACGAAGAAAATTAGAATATCGTGCCGTACATCGAATTCTGGCAATACCCACTCTCAAAGTGCCGTTGTTATGATATCGAACCCCGAATCGAATTATAGCCTACAAACCAAATGAAAAAGATTTTTTCATTCTTAGCAATACTAGGAATCATATTCGTAAGCAATTGTACGCGAATTCCGGAAAACGACGACCCCATCATTGGTATCTGGGATCTCGAAGAAGTGGCTACCAGCTTGAGCGGTAAGCAGACTATTCGTACGGAATGGATTTTCAATGACGCCTATTTAGGCAGGTATCACCGTATCGAAAATGGCAGCATCATCGTAAAGTCGGACTTTAAATGGAAACAAGAGGATGGCGTTTACGTTATTTCCTACCCCGGTCTTGAGAGGAGCGACGACCATGTAATTCTAAAGCAATCGGTGAATGGCTCATTGCTTGAAAGAAATGATGGAGTCATGTTAGCGAGGAGAGATTAATACTACCCTTTAACAAATAAGAATATTCCAGTAGTACGTTTAGTTACAACCCTTTTTAAAAAAGCGCCTCACCCCCGAGAGGCGCTTTTTTTTGTTTTACCTTCAGCCTACGATTTCAAAGAGTTTAACGAGACCCTAAAAAAACCTGTGCAAAATTGAAAGCTCGCCGTACAGATCGTTACTTACCTAAAACCAAAATTAAGACCCACCGAAAGGCTATTGAAATCTGCTAAAGTATAGTCGGCGTGCAGCCTAAAAAAGCCCAACTTCAATTTTGCGCCTATGTTTGCTCGAACACCTTTGGCATCCTTATTCAACGAAAATGGGTCGGTGTATGTTTCTTGGAAAGGACCGGACTGCACCGTATAGGTACCAAGAATATCTGTTGTTGATTTTCCGCTTAGATAGCCCAGACCTCCATAAAAGTTGATTATTGGAAGTTTTGTAGACACAACTGCCTGAAAAATCCAGGTATTCATCTTCATATCTATTCGTTGATCTTCGCCTGCAATGATATTGGTACTTGTGAAATCATAGGTGCCATCAAGGTGGGTATACCCTATTACTCCTGAAATGGCCACCGGAAACAGTTTCTCGGCAGGCAAATGCTGTGTAAACTCGTGTTGAACACCCACACCATAAAGTCCTATCGCCGCTTCTTCAGTATTTATCTTGGGCAAAAACCTGGCTTTAAGCTCGGTTCCCTTAAAAAGTCCGATACTGGCCTGTATAAATGCAGAAGGAATAAAATTGACATCCTCCGAAGCCAGACCTGCAGGAAGTTCAAAGTCTTCCCGTGAATTGACGCCCGGTGCAATTTCGCCTACAACGTAGACCATTACTCCTTCTATATCGCCCAGAGCCGTGGACACCATTTTGGAAGTACTACCATCGTCGAACTGTAGGTTCTCATAATCAACAGTGTTCAACTCGAAGGTTTTTTTATCGGTCTTGTCCTTGAAATTGGCCATATTACCAATAATCGAAATTTCAAAACCGCCCAGTGGTTTTGCTTCACCATGGTTGTACCAACCGTTCGAGATACTATGCATGGCTCCCTCGGAAACTGGTGCGAGATAATCATTGGTAAACCGCTCTGCATCATCTAGCCCTGCCGCTAAAATCTCATTGATATTGGATTGGCCATAGACGTTTAGGCCAGCAATCGTAAAAAGTAGGAAAATTACCTTTTTCATATTGTAAGTTTTCCCTAAAATAAAATGTCCGCCGGGTGGCGGACAAGTTTTTGTTGTGTAAGTGCCTATTTCTATGCATCAATGTTGGCATAAACGGCATTTTTCTCTATAAATTCCCTTCTTGGAGGAACTTCATCACCCATCAGCATCGAGAAAATACGGTCGGCCTCTGTTGCATTGTCAATAGTAACCTGTCTTAAAGTCCTAAAATCAGGATTCATTGTGGTATCCCACAATTGTTCGGCATTCATCTCACCAAGACCTTTATAGCGCTGTATACTTACCCCGCTACTATAACTATTGGCAATCTCATCGCGCTCCTTATCGTCCCACGCATATTGTTTTTTACTGCCTTTTTTGACAAGGTACAAGGGGGGGGTCGCAATATAGACGTGCCCTCCTTCGATCAACTCGCGCATGTACCTGAAGAAAAAAGTCAAGATCAAGGTCTCGATATGGCTTCCATCGACATCGGCATCGCACATGATAACTACCTTATGATAGCGAAGCTTGTCCAAGTTCAAGGCCTTACTGTCATCTTCAGTACCGATGGTAACCCCTAGCGCCGTATAGATGTTCTTTATTTCCTCGTTCTCGAACACTCGATGGGTCATGGCCTTTTCAACATTCAGAATTTTACCCCGTAATGGCAAAATTGCCTGAAAGTTTCGGTCTCGGCCTTGCTTGGCGGTACCGCCCGCCGAGTCGCCCTCGACCAGAAATACTTCACACAATGCCGGGTCTTGTTCTGAACAATCGGATAACTTTCCGGGCAAACCGCCAATGCTCATGACCGTTTTTCGTTGAACCATCTCGCGGGCTTTCGTTGCCGCATGTCGCGCCTGTGCGGCCAGTTTTACCTTCTCAACGATCATTTTGGCATCATCTGGGTGCTCCTCCAGATAATTGGTCAACATTTCGGATACTGCCTGGCTGACCGCCGAAGATACTTCTCGATTACCCAACTTCGTTTTGGTCTGCCCCTCGAACTGCGGTTCGGCCACCTTGACTGAAACAATGGCGGTAAGTCCTTCTCTAAAGTCATCGCCTTGAATCTCGAATTTTAATTTATCGAGCATGCCCGATGCATCGGCATATTTTTTCAGTGTGGTGGTCAACCCTCTTCTAAACCCTGACAAATGGGTACCACCTTCGTGTGTATTTATATTGTTTACATAAGAGTGTAGATTTTCGGTATAACTGTTATTGTAGATCATGGCCACCTCAACAGGTATATCGTTCTTCTCACCCTCCATTGAGATGACATTTTGGATCAATGCCTCCCGATTACCGTCTAAAAACTTGACAAATTCCTTTAATCCTTCATCAGAGTAGTAAGTTTCAGATACATATTCACCCTTATCGTCTTTCTGCCGCCTGTCGGTCAACGAAATTGTGACCCCTTTGTTCAAAAAAGAAAGTTCCCGCATGCGATTCGACAACGTGTCATAATTGTATTCGATCGTCTGAGTGAAGATTTGGTCGTCAGGATGAAAAGTTACCATTGTACCCCTCTCCGTAGTCTCCCCTACACTTTTAACAGGATAAAGGGTCTTTCCTCTTTCATACTCTTGTTCCCAGATTTTACCATCGCGGTATACGGTAGCCTTCAAGTTGTCGGAAAGGGCATTTACCACGGAAACACCGACACCATGCAATCCGCCCGACACTTTATAGGAGTCTTTATCGAATTTGCCGCCAGCACCGATTTTTGTCATGACGACCTCAAGGGCCGAAATACCTTCTTTTTTATGTAGATCTACAGGAATTCCCCTACCGTTATCACGAACGGTAATCGAATTATCCTCATTTATAATGACACTTATCGTATCACAATGCCCACCCATGGCCTCGTCGATCGAATTATCGACTACCTCATAAACCAAATGGTGCAACCCCCTAACACCCACATCACCAATGTACATCGAAGGACGCATGCGCACATGCTCCATACCCTCCAAGGCCTGAATGCTATCGGCGGAATATTTTTTCTTGTTTTCGTCTTTTTTACCTGCTTCTTCGCTCATAGGATTTACGTTGTTTCAACTTCAAATTCAGCAATCTTACAAATATATGCAATACCCTATGGAATATAGGGTTTTGGCATTTTTTTAACCTCTAAGTTATTAACAAAATTTGTGGAAAATTTGAAAGCAAAAACCCTTGAAATCTCATTCAAAAATCTAATGTTATTACATATTCAATAAAGTTGGAGGAATAACCAAAAGACCCTAACATTATCGCTAGGGCCAATTGACTAATCAAATAAAAACAGAGGACCCTTCAGGGCCAAAACAGAATTATATTTTTGCCATTATTTTATATAGGCATCGTCATGCACGTTCGCAACCGCTCTGCCGGAAGGGTCGTTCATGTTCTTGAACGCCTCGTCCCACTCCAAGGCAATTTTCGTACTGCACGCCACTGATGGTTCTTGGGGCACGCATAGGGCGGCCGCATCGCTTGGAAAATGTGATTCGAATATCGAGCGGTAGTAAAACTCTTCCTTGGTCGTCGGCGTCTGTACCGGAAACCTGAACTTTGCATTGGCCAATTGCTCATCGGTAACCTCATCGCGCACCAGTTCCTTTAGCGTATCGATCCAACTATAACCGACCCCGTCTGAAAACTGTTCTTTCTGTCGCCATGCCACGCTTTCGGGCAGCATATCTTCAAAGGCTTTTCTGACCACCCATTTTTCCATTCGCTCGCCGTTGATCATCTTGTCCTGCGGATTGATTCGCATGGCCACATCCATAAACTCCTTGTCCAAAAACGGAACGCGCCCCTCGATTCCCCATGCAGCCAGTGATTTGTTGGCCCGCAAACAGTCGTACATATGTAATTTGCTCAACTTTCGAACGGTTTCTTCATGAAATTCCTGCGCGTTCGGAGCTTTGTGGAAATATAGATAACCGCCGAACAGTTCATCGGCCCCCTCGCCCGAAAGCACCATTTTAATACCCATGGACTTGATCACCCTTGCCATCAAATACATTGGTGTCGAAGCTCTAATGGTCGTAATATCATAGGTCTCAAGATTATAAATAACATCCTTTATGGCATCGAGGCCCTCTTGAATGGTAAACTTGATCTCATGGTGTACGGTGCCGATATGATCGGCCACTTTTTGTGCCGCAGCCAAATCAGGGGATCCTTCCAGGCCCACTGAAAAAGAATGTAATTGTGGCCACCACGCATCGGTAGTGTCATCTGACTCGATGCGCTTCTGGGCATATTTCTTTGCGATGGCCGATGTAACGGAAGAATCCAACCCCCCTGAAAGTAAAACACCATAGGGCACATCTGACATCAACTGTCGGTGCACCGCGGCTTCAAGGGCCTCTTTGATGGCCTGAATACTGGTCTCATTATCCTTTACGGCATCGTATTCCATCCAATCGCGAGAATACCATTGTTTCAGTTCGCCATCGGCACTGTGCAAATAATGACCCGGGGGGAAAAGCTCGATCTTTGTACAGGTTCCTTCCAAGGCCTTCAATTCAGAGGCCACGTAGAAAGTACCATGCTTGTCCCATCCAATATAAAGGGGAATGATACCCATATGGTCGCGGGCCACAAAATACTCGTCTTTCTCAACATCATATATGGCAAATCCAAAGATACCGTTCATTTCATCGATAAAATCGACCCCTTTTTCTTGATACAGGGCCAGTATGACCTCACAGTCAGATTTAGTCTGAAAATTATACCTACCCTCAAATTGCTTTCTAAGTTCACGATGGTTATAGATTTCGCCGTTGGCGGCCAAAACCAGTTTTTTATCCTCGCTGAACAAAGGTTGCTTGCCAGAGGCCGGGTCTACTATGGCCAGACGTTCGTGGGCCAAAATAGCTTTATCATCTGAATAGATCCCGCTCCAATCAGGACCTCTATGTCTTACTTTTTTCGACATTTCAAGTATCTGAGGTCTCAAAAGCTCAGTTGATTGCTTAACATCAAAAGCACATACAATACCGCACATAATCACGTATTTTAATAATTATAAAGCAAAGATGTTCTTTCTATTTATAATATAAAACAATTATATCTCAATTAATATTATTTTAATATCAAAAAGAACTATTTGGTATAATTATGTAATATCAATATGGAGATTATCAAAAAAAATCGATCTTTTGTAAGCTGTTAAAATTTTAACGACTTTTTAGCAGAGATACATTTGAATACTACTTAGTTTTAACCCACTTGCCCTTTAAAATGAAATTCGGGGCCTAAAACAAATACACTTATGAAAAAAATTCTCACACTTACGATCTTGGTAATCTCCCTGGTCTTCACCACCGACGCAAACGCACAAAATTTTTCGGGTCTGGATAAAAGTCCCGCAGATATCGCTTCTTATCCTCCGGGAGGAAGGGACTCCAATAAATCGGTAAGAGTCATATATAGCAGGCCCCAACTAAAAGGGCGGTCTTTGGCCGAACTGGCCCCAGCAGGAAAGGTATGGAGAACAGGGGCCAATGAGGCCACGGAAATCACTTTTTACAAAGATATCAATTTTGGAGGGAAGGATGTCAATGCAGGAACGTATTCCTTATTTACGATTCCTGGGGAAAAAGAATGGACCGTTGTTTTGAACAAGAACCTGAACCAGTGGGGGGCTTATAGTTATGACGAATCCGCAGACGTAGTTCGTGTAAGTGCCACCAAAACCATGGATGGTTCTTCCTTGGAGGAATTCTCCATAGCCTACAAGGAAATCGACGGCGGCGTCGACTTGGTCATGGGATGGGACAAAACCCGGGTTTCTGTACCGATAAAAATGTAATCAAACAATATCAAAATGTTTTAAAGACCCAGGGCAAAAAAGTCTTGGGTTTTTTATTCGGCCACTACTCCCGAAATAAAAGTTTGTTGTGCCTGTATCGTTGGAATCTGCTCAACAGGAACCTGCATCAGATCATCACTATAAATCACAAAATCGGCAAATTTACCCACTTCAATACTCCCTTTTTCGTTTTCCTCAAAATTGGAATATGCTGGCCAAATAGTCATTCCCTTTAAGGCTTCCTCACGTGTCAAAGCTTGGTCTGACTGGAACCCTCCTTCGGGATACCCGTCAATATCCTGACGTGTAACGGCAGCATAAAATGTCAAAAACGGACTTACCTGTTCCACAGGAAAATCCGTACCCAGAGCTACCATTCCGGCCGCGTCCAATAACTTTTTAAAGGCATAGGCGCCTTTAATGCGTTCTTCGCCCAAACGTTCCTCGGCCCAATACATATCGCTCGTGGCATGTGTAGGTTGAACCGAAGGAATAATGCCCTCTTCAAAATATCCGAAATCCTCGGGAGCGATTATCTGAGCATGTTCAACCTTCCATCGCCTATCTTGCTGTCCGCTCAAGGCGTTTTTATAGGCCCGCAATACCACAACATTGGCCGAATCACCAATTGCATGGGTATTCATTTGATACTCCGAGATTGCCAGACGACGGGCAAGGTCCTCAATCTCTGAGATGGGCGTGACCATTGCCCCATAATGACCAATTTGATCTGAATAGGGTTCTTTTAAGGCAGCTCCTCTAGAACCCAGTGCTCCATCGCCGTAAACCTTTACGGAACGCACATTCAACCGGTCGGTCTTGTATGGACCTTGATAAATATAATGTTCCAGATTTTCAGGGGTATTGCTGAGCATGGCATAAACCCGTATCGATAATTCACCGATCTGTTGTAAGCTGTCGATCAATTCAATGGTCGAACGATCGATACCTGCATCATTGACCGTCGTCAAACCATGGTTCAAACAGATGCGTTCGGCATCCTTTAGGGCCTGAATCTTTGTTTGAAGATCTGGAGGAGGAATTAGTGAGGTAACCAGACCCATAGGGTTATCGATCAAAACCCCAGTAATTCCTGAATACCCATCAGTCCATTTTTTCACGATTTCCCCGCCTTCAACTTTAGTATCCCAACTGATTCCGGCCATATCCAACGCCTTTTGGTTCACCAAGAGGGCATGACCATCGATCCTTCGCAAGGCTACGGGCGTGTCGGGGAACAGCTCATCGAGTTCTTTTTTGGTAGGAAGTTCCTTGACCTCCCAGTCGTTTTGATCCCAACCATTACCCAATATGAAATCTTTAGGGTTTTGATCCTGGAATGCCTGCACCCTATCCAATACTTCAGCAAAACTTTTGGTACCTCTCAAGTCGGCGGTCTGTTGACCCATACCCAATCCGAAAAAATGGCAATGGGCGTCGATCAATCCCGGCGTTATGGTCCGTGCGTCGGCGTCAATAATTTGATCTGACGTGTATGTACTTCTTATTTCGTCGGATGTGCCTACGGCAATGAACCTGCCTTTGTCTACAGCAAAGGCCTCCGCTTTCGAAAAAGAATCATCGACCGTATAGACATTGGCGTTTAAGATTATCAGATCTACCTTTTTCTTGAACAGATCGCAACTACATAAGATAAGTAAAACAAGAGGAAGAATTTTTCGCATTGCCCCAATATTGAATTCCCTAAAATAACCAAATATTCGATAACCCATTGTACAAATAAAAAACCCGCCGTTAGCGCGGGGGTTTTTTTGATTATATTTTACCTATGTACCAAAACTATTTCGGGTCGGGAATCCTTTTGCCAGAAAGGGTAAAAGGACCCGAGGAAGAAGATCCATCACCGGAGAACGAATCTCCGTCAAAATTTAAGGTAATCGAAACCCTATCGCCTTCCACATAGACCACAAATTTAACTTCACTTCCATCAACTGTAAGTTCTTCGGTCGGAATCATACTTCCCTCAGCGCCTTGAATATTAAGAACATATTTTCCCTTTTCCTTCTCAATATGTAAAATTCCCTTGGCATATTGTGGATCCACATTCTGCACATCATAGGCCCACGAACCCACGATATCCGCCATGGATCGATCCATAATATCGGGAATAGGGGCATTATTGGCCGTCAGCGGCTGAAAACACAACGTTGATACGCATACGAACAGAAGTACTTTTAATTTTTCCATGATTTTGATTTTGTGTAATACCAACTTTAAAGTTCAACCTTAAAAATACACAATAAAAATTGTTTAACGTTATTTTTCGATAAAGTGATCGCACAAATAATAGCGTGAAGGTATCAATGGGTGTCTATCGAATGCGCAACAACTTTATCAAGTTGCCCGTCATTTTCTTGAACGTGACCCTTTTTTCTCTTTGATCTTTACATAAATGAGTTTTTTACGGCCCCTAGAATCTTCCCTTCTCTCGATTTCGAATTGCGAGATCGAGCTGATCAAGGGAGTCAACTTCTGAAAACCATAATTACGGGAATCAAAATTGGGTTGTTTTTTTTGCAACAAACTGCCCACATCTCCTAAAAAAGCCCACCCGTCATCATCGGCCAAATCTTCGATCGTAGTGGCCATAAGCCTTAAGTCTTTCGGTGTGATTTTGTCAACACTGTCTTCAGAAGTCTTTTTCGCCGCCGAAGCCTCATTTATATCGCTATCGGATTGCTTTTTAAGTATCTCAAGATATATAAACTTATCGCAGGCAACGATAAACGGATTCGGGGTTTTCTTTTCACCTATTCCGATAACCTGAATGCCGGCTTCACGCAATCGGGTCGCCAAACGCGTAAAATCACTATCACTGCTAACGATACAAAAGCCGTTTACTTTGCCTGAATAGAGAATATCCATAGCGTCGATGATCATGGCCGAGTCGGTCGCATTTTTACCTTGGGTATACCCATACTGCTGTACCGGGGTAATTGCATTTTCAAGCAAAACATGTTTCCATTTTCCGAGTCGGGGGTTTGTCCAGTCTCCATAAATTCTTTTAATGGTCGGGTTGCCGTATTTGGCAATTTCTTCCATCATTTCCTTTACATAGGCCGAGGGTATGTTATCCCCGTCAATGAGTACCGCGATATTGAGGTCCATAAATTGGTTTTGATTTAGCGCAAGTTACGGGCTTTAACTTAAAATGACGGTATTTAACGACCTATTCTTTGGCAATAATAAATTCTACGCGACGATTTCTTTGCCTACCCTTGACAGAGGAATTTTCACTGACCGGATTTTCTCCCCCGAAACCGTTCCACTTGATCTTTTTGCCCGATAAGCCCAATTGCACCAGATAATCGGCAACGGCCTTGGCCCTTTTGTTGGATAAAACCTGATTATAACCCTCAGAACCAATATTGTCGGTATGGCCATTTATTTCAATGGTGAGTGTCGAATCTTTTTTTAAATAATCGAAGACACGGGCCACTTCTTTTTTCGCCGAATCGAGCAGTATAAACTCATCAAAATCAAATAGAACATTGGTAAAAACATGTGTCTTATCCAATTCAAAATCATGCTTGCCCGACGCACCGGATACCAAATCGGAACCCATATCTTTTCGTTCCGTACGTTCAACCGAAACCATATCGATATAATAATAGGCTCCCTGTTTCGCATATTTTTCGGTCTTGAACATACGCGTGCGCGCATTCGTCTTGAAATTACCCAAGATCATGAAGCGTTCGGATCCTTTGGCGATGAATTCGGAATGCACCAAAACCCAGTCATTGGTGTCACGATAAAAATTGGTGTAACCTATTTCGATGGCATGGTACGAAGTATTCTTTTGTTGATAAAGAAGCCTCTTGGAAAGTTCTTTTTTGGTCGCTACTTGCAAAGGTACGGTTGAGAACAATACACCGAAATCCTTAACGGCAAAATCGGATCTTTCGGCCAAACTCACATAAAAGGAAATCGTGTAATTTTCATCCTCGACCAAAGGTTCGAATAGTTCTACCTGTAAATATTCGCGATAATCATCGGGTGCATAAAGGTACAGTCCCGCGTAGCCCTGTCCAAAATCGGCAGGTTGGGTTCCGTTAAAATTTTTAGGCGTACCCATAGCCTTGCTACAACTGTTAAAATAGTCGGTAGAACCTTCAGTGGGGGTGGACCAATCGATTACATCGGCATTAAGATTTCCGAGTTTTTCGGGGCAATCGACATATTGTTCAAAACTAGGATTTTTTACGAGGTTTTGTGCCATAACCGGAACTACCGCTAAAAGGCACAAAATCGCAACGATATGCTCCGTAACCTTGAAAAGTCTCATTTAGGGTATTTAACTACCTCTAAAATAGCAAATTACGGAAAAGCAACGGTAGCGACGACGACTTTCTTCGGCCAACGGTTCAAATTATGGGTCGACCCAATTGCCCTAAAAGTCGAATTTATAGGTAGCCCCGCCCAAAACCTGAAAACCCTGAACCGGATAATTTGCCCATCGCAGGTAATTATTATTAGCGATATTGGCCGCTTTGACAAAAATTGATAGTTGATCACTGAGGCGATGCCCGATATGGGCGTTCGCATCGAAATACCCATCAAGTGCTATCAAGGTAGCAGGAAATTCAGAAGGTTGAACGTTCTGGACCACTTGAGAAGAAAAATCTTCCCGTTCGCCTACGTAGAACAGGTTGGCGCCCATATACCACCGCTCGCCTATTTGATAATCCATAAAAAGGGAGCCGGTCAAATTTGGCAAGTTCCAAGCCGGATTTCCCGTCTCGGTACTATAGTCGTAGAATTCGGCATTGATTCCCAAGGTAAAATTTCGATTCACATCGACGTTCAATTCGCCAAAAATTCCCAAGGTTTTGACATCATCTCCCAGTGTGACCCCATCAATGGTGAAAACTTCAAAAGAATTACCGTGGTAATATCCTTTTTCATCATTCCTGAAACTGTTTTGAGGATTCAACTTAAAGAGTGCCTTTCCGTTTTCAGCCGTGTAAGAACCTTTAATGTTATAACTCAAATTCGGTAAAAGTTGTCCTCTCAAACCGGCATAGGCGTCATATTGTCTATCGGTCGGTGCAATTGTAAGTGTTGGAGAAACATAAGGATTCTCCTCAACGAAATCATAATATGAATTCTGTTGCAACTCACCCTCGATACCGCCATATACTATGGCAAATTCATCCAAAAGGCGATATGAGGCCGTAACCACCGGATAGATAAAGAACCTACTATCACTATTTTCACTATCGAGGCCGTAAACGAAATTGACACCAAGGTTCAGCGACAAATCATCGCGTAACAAGGTCAAACTCGGATTGACACCTACCTGTAAATGACTGTATTTTATACCCGCGGTATTCTCTGGATCGTTCAAGCTTGCATTCTCGAAAGCACCATTTACATAATCGACCTTGGCCTTGATGCCAAAAACTTCTTCCCCTACCGGAAATTCGAATCCCGTTTTGAAAATAGCGCGGTTCTCGCCCGACTTAACCGCATCCCAAAACCTTCGATACTTTAAAGAAGCATCGGTAAAATAAGCATCCTCGACATCAATATGCGCACCTGCCTCGCCCATATAGTAATTCTGACGTTCCTCGATACCGGCTACGGTAACAGGGTCGGTTCCCTCAGGAAGTCCGTACCAGTTATACAATTGATGTTTCAAACCTATATCGGCACCCCAACGAAAATCGCGGTCACGTTTGGCATACGAGGCATCGAGCTTACTTTTCGAATAGATATTATCGAGCACGATTCCACTGATATCGGCGCGGGACGAATTATGGTCAAGCCCCAATGTAAAGCTTGATTCACGGTCAATGGTACGACTTGTATGGAATTTGGCCATAATATTCGCCGGATTGCCCCCTCCTGCCGAGGCATAGGAATTATACAATATAGGTGGCGGCGTCTTTTTGACAGCTGAGGCCTTCCCTTTTGCCGGCGTAAAAGTGGAAGCTACCGGAACCGAAAAGATACTATAGTCTATCTTTTTCTTCTGAAGCACGATGGAGTCGTTCAGATTCGGTATCGACTTGATCTTAAAGGCATCCGAGATCGTCGGGGTATAGGCTTTCGTAACGGTAACCGTTTCGGTTCCGATCTCATTTTCATCTTCATCATCTTGAGCTAGGGCCAACTGAAAGACTCCTAGAACTGCGAATAGCGTTATTTTGATGTATTTGTGCATAGGTGTTCTTTTTTCTCGCGTATTTTAATTTCCTCCCGGGTCAACTGAAGAATTGCGCTGCGCCTCTTTCGCCTTGATAATTGAAAGTTCGCCCCGTGCCTCGGCCACAATGTCGGCATATTGGCTAAAATTGGTGATTACATTATCCAAGATATAGGTTGCCTGATAGGCATCGTCAAGGGCATAAAAGTTTTTCGCCATAATGATCAAGCCCTTGCCCCCCCATTCTTTGTAGGCCGAATAATCTTTTGCCAATTTTTGTACCGAGCTGTTCGAGGCTTCGTACTGTGACCCCTTATTTTTAAAATAAGCATCGTAATAAAGTGCTTCGGCGGCGGTCTCGCCCGAAGCAATCTGCAATACCTCGGCATACGCAGATTCGGCTTTCGATTCATTCCCGGTGGCGATCGCAGATCGGGCAATCATGATCTTGGCATCACTTTTTATACGATTGTCGATACTCGGGGTTGCCAAAACTTTTTCGGCATACTCAAGTGTTCGGTCGTAATTCTTTTGTTGGTAATAGCCCTTCATAAGATTTGATTCGGCAAAGGTTCGGTTTTGTTGTATATCGGCGGTTGCCTCCAATCGCTCTAAATACGGCAAAGCTGAAGTGTAATCTTTATTGCCTATGTATATTTCACACGTGCGGGTCAATGCCTGTTCGGTATATTCGTTCGCGCCCTTATCGGCAACGAACTTGTAATAAATCAGGGCTTTTTCCTTATCGCCCTTGGCAAAGTACAATTGTGCCAAATTGAAGTTCGCCTTGACCGCATGTAACCCGTTGGGGAATTGCTTGATATAACTCTCAAAACCGCGAATGGCGGCCTCTTTTTGACCTTCCATATTTTTCTTCTCGGCCGATTCATACGTTGCATTGTCAAGCTCGGTATCCGTCACCTCGACGAAATCCAAATCACGTACCCAGGCACCATATTCATCGACGCGGCCCATATCGACAGAGACCAGTTTGGCCGTGGCCACTGCCTGTACGGCTTCTTGTGTGTTCGGAAAATCGCGGACCACCGTCTTGAACTTTGCCAAGGCCTGTTCGTTTCTGCTTGCGTTATAATGCACCAACCCTTGTCGCATAATGGCCTGGGCGACCAAAGGACTCGCCCTATATTCAGCTATCAAGCGATCATAGGCCTGAAGCCCCCGATTTTCCTGACCTGAAGTTATGTATGAGTTGCCGAGCTCAAAAAGAGCGTCATCCTTTAAGGTAGAATTCGGATACTTTGATGTAAAGCTTTCCAATTCCTCGATTTTCGTATTGGCCCTATCGACAAAACCATAACTTAAAGCCTTATGGTAGGCGGCATAGTCCTTTTCAGGTCCGCTCAGGGCCAACGCCTTGTTATACGTTTCTATGGCCGGCCAATATTTGCTGGTCACGAAATAGCTGTCGCCCAACCGCAAATAGGCGTCGTATAATTTTTGGGTGTCAGACGGTGAAGTACTTGCAAAGTTTCCGAAATGCGAAATGGCCTGTCCGTAATTCTTCAACTTAAAATTGGTGTAGGCCAAATTGTACTCTAGATCCTTATATTCTTCCGTCGAACGCGCACTCGAACTTTGCTGAAACCTTTTGAAGCCGGCCAACGCCTCATCGAACCTGTTCAACATATATTCCGATTCTGCCTTCCAATATGCAGCCCTTGCCTCGAACAAAGCATCGGCCGCACTGTTCAAAGACTTGGCAAAAGCATCTGCCGATCCTGAATAATCGGTATCGATAAAAAGTTCGACACCCCTGTAAAAAGCCACTTTCTGATAAGTGGCCTTACTGGCGAAGTTTCTATTTTTTTCAAGCAATTCCATAGCGCCGGCGAAGTTCTTGGAAGTGATATACGAATCGACCAAAAGTTCTTGCATGGCCTGCGCGTTCGAATCGTTCGGATACTTATCGAGATAGTCTGAGATTACCTGAGGCACCGGTTCGTAAGGGTTACCGATCTCGTAGCTGAGCCGGGCATAGTTCAAGCTTGCATCTTTTTGGATCTCGGCCGAGAAATCCATTTGAGAGGCATTTCGAAAAGCGTTCAAGGCTTCCTGTTTTTTGTCGAGTTTCAAATAGCATTCCGCCAAATGGTAATAGGCGTTTTGCGAAACACTGTTGGTTCCTCCAATAATCTTATTGAACTGTTGAGCGGCGTTTGCAAAATCACCTTGTTTATAATAACTATATCCCAAGAGATAATAGTCCGTATTGCTCCACCTGCCTTTTTTGCCCCTATATTGTTCCAAATAAGATATGGCGTTGTCGTATTGCTTCAAGTTGAAATAGCTCTCGCCAATGATCTTGTTGAGTTCTGACACCTCATTGCGATCCGACTTGGGCAGTTGCTTTTTGGCCAGGGCGATGGCCTCTTCGAACCGGCCCAGCTTAAAGTTCATATCGGCTTGGTAATAGCTCAGTTTTTCATCAAGAATCTCGGGGTCGGTTATCTGGTCAAAACGTTGGTTCGCCGCCTCATAATCATCTTGTTGGTACGAAATATAGCCCAAATAATATTTTGCCTGTGACCCGTAGATGGGCGAATCGACAACCTTGTTCAGATAACGCTCGGCCTCTTTCGAATTTCTTGAGGAAAAAAGTGAATACCCATAATTGAAATTGAACTTGTCCATTTCTTTTCGCGAAAGTGCCCCTTGATCCACTTTGTTGTACCATTTTAGGGCATATGGATATTTTCCGGTCTCAAAATAGTATTCGGCCACATCGGCGAAGGCGGAATTTCGTTTTGTCGATGTCGGGTATTTTTCGACAAAATCTTCCATAAGATCATCGGCTCCCAATTGGTTCAGACGAACTGCGGCATTGGCCTCATAATAGGCGCTATTTGCTTTCGTTTCAAGGTTATCGGTGGTATTCTTTACCCTGCCGAAAATGGTCTGTGCCGCCTGGTACTGCTCATTATTGTACAGTGCCAGTGCATCTTGATAGTCTTTATCTTCGTGTGTGTAGATTTTGGTCTCTTGCGAAATGCCAAAAAAAACCATTCCCAGAAGCGGGAAAAGGCAAGCGGATATTTTTCTAAACATAGCGTTCTAACTATTTTCTAGTCTGTATAACGTTAAAAACCGAATCAAAGTATGTGCCATTACCTTACAAACGTAAAAGATTTGGCAAGGTGAATAATCGATATCCGAGTTAACTTATTACTTTTATATCAACATTCATTCTATGGGAGAAACGATTTTACAGTTACAGGATGTGTCCATTTTTCAGAAGGAAAGCCTCGTTCTGAACAAAGTAGACCTTGAGATAAAGAAAGGGGAATTCGTCTACCTTATCGGCAAGACCGGAAGCGGCAAAAGTAGCTTTATGAAGACGCTCTATGGCGATCTGCCGTTGCGCAAGGGCGCGGGAAGCATTGTTGGTTTCGATTTGAAAACGCTAAGGGAAAAAGACATACCGTACCTACGACGTAAATTGGGAATCGTTTTTCAAGATTTCAAGTTATTGCCGGATCGCAACATCAAGAATAATTTGCAGTTCGTACTGAAAGCGACGGGTTGGAAAGACCAAGCCAAAATGGACAAACAAATCGAAAACGTGTTGGACAAAGTGGGTATGAAGACCAAAGGCTTTAAATTTCCGCATGAGCTGTCAGGTGGCGAACAGCAACGGATCGCCATTGCGCGTGCCCTGCTCAATGACCCCGAACTGATCCTGGCCGACGAGCCGACCGGAAACCTGGATCCCCAGACCAGTGTGGAGGTCATGAAAGTCATGCAGGATATCAATAAATCGGGGCGTACCATTCTTATGGCCACACACGATTACGCGCTGATTTTAAAATACCCTTCGAAAACCTTGAAATGTGATGGCAATAAAGTATTTGAGGTCGTTCAAAGGGCGGTTTAGATGAACACCTAGATTTTTATTTTATAATTAATTGCAACCTTTCGCTTAGGGAGAATCAGTCCGTCTCCAACGAATATATTTGTGCCCAAAGCAGTAAACCCGATCAACACTTTGGCTTTGACAATGCCAATAACAGTAGTTCTAACCACTCGACTAATCACAAACTTCTAGCATTTTCTTCCCACAAATCGAACTATCGACCCTTTTCCGTTATGGTACAGGCCTTCGTTCAAATCGATTTCTTTTTCGACCAGTTCGATAACCTCGTAATTCTCAAAATCGGATCTTAATTCTTCAACCGAAGCCAAGGTCGCCAAATCTTTGGGGCCGCCCACCTTTTCGTTTTTCGACCTGTATTTCAAGTGGTTTTTTCCAAAAGCTTCAAAAATGATGGTCCCTCCCTTGCGCAGATATTTATCGAGTGTCTTGTGGTATTGCGATTTAATATCGGCAGGAAAATGTGCATAAATAAGGGCGATCGCGTCAAACGGCCCGTCTTTGTACTCTAATAATGGTAGTTCGCCCACTTTATAATCAATGGCCACTTTGTTTTTTTCGGCAAGGTACATTGCCTTTTTCTTGCCTTCGACACTAATATCAAAGGCCGACACCGACCATCCCAGCATGGCCGCAAAAACGGCGTTGCGCCCCTCTCCTTCGGCAGGAAAAAGAATTGATCCCGGATTTAGCTTTTCCAATTGTTCTTTTAAATAGTTGTTCGGCGCTTCCCCAAAGGCAAATTCAGGATCCCTATATCGTGCATTCCACTTTTCAAGCCATTTGTCTTTCATATCTTTTTTCTCTTTTACGAACATTAATTTCCGTTTTCACAATGCTTTTGTTTCCTGTCTATTAATATGATTCATCCAAAAGTATCATCTATTTTGAGCATTAATTGGGTTGCTTTGATCAAATCTTCCAATAGAACCAGGGTACGTTCGTTCATTTTCAGGCAAATATCCATCAACGGATTGGTATACCAGATCTTTTTACAAGCGTTCCCGCCACAGTCATCACAATAGCAGGGCTCGTGCGATTTTTGTACAATGCCCAACAAGTTTTGCAAGTCTTCCTCACACATAAAAATACCCATGGCATCAACCACCAATTGAACGCGACAATGAGGGTGTGGCGGGTTATCCAATAAGTAAGTCGATCCGTAGCCGTTTCTATATATCAAAGTCATATTATCGTATGCTTTATGTTTCGGCCAAGATTTTTTGTTTTTCGTTCTTGTTCAACATAACGACGACCCAAAAGCCAACGAGGGACAAAACGATCCAAAAAACATCGATAAAGAAAATTTGCGAAAAACCGTTGGAATAGCTTTTCCAGAACCAATTGTTGGTGACGAATCCATTTACGATTGGAATCAATAATCCTAAAATACTGCCCGACAGCAAAGTGTACATATTGGTAAAACCGTTATTGTTCTTGAGGATAAAAAAAATGGACAAAAGCAACCATCCTACAAAATAGGTACTGTAAATAAATGACTTGCCCGCTTCGGGCTGAAATACCTTGACCAAAATAAATTCCAGCGCTGTTATCGGATACATGCCCAGACAAATGGCCAAATAACAACGGACTACATTTCTGTTAAAACGTCTGCGTTTTTCAGGAAGGTGCTTTTTGTCGCGAGCCACCAACCAGATCATGATCCCGGATATAATCACAAAGCATGAAATCAGACCTAGAACGAACGAGACCACCCTTAGCGCCAAACCTGCGTAATCGCCCAAATGCAACCGATAGAGCGTATTCTTTACCCCATTGAGATAACTAGCAGACTTTAATGGATTTTTTTGCTGTACTATGCTATCATTGGCAACATTATAGATTGTATACCCTGTGCCGTTGAACTTAGATCGATAATCCATATTTCCGCTGATGGAAACATGCATATTGACATCGCCATAATTAAAAATATGGGCTTCAGTCACTTTAAAACCGGGCCAATCTTTCTTGGTCTTTTGTATATAGGTGTTTACATCGATAGCCCCTTGTAAGGGTTCGTTTTCAAACTCAAAAATGGGGTGGTTGTACTCCAGATCCTCATAAAGTTTGCTTTCATCACCATCGTACAAAGTGAAAACACTGGGTGCGACCAATAAGATCTTCAACAAAAAAAATGCCCCGGTAACGGCATAAACGAATTGAAAGGGAAAACCGATGACACCCAAAGCCGTGTGGGCATCCGTCCAAAGGGTTTTTAGTTTCGCCCAAGGTCTAAAAAGGTAAAAGTTGGGTATTATCTTTTTCCAATGCACTACAATACCCGTAAAAATGGCGAACAAAAAAAAGAACGCTACAAAACCCGATAGATAACGCCCATACGGATAGGGTATCTGATCCAAAAAGTGCAATCGGTACAGAAACTCGCCAAGATTATACGATTCCTGATATGTAGAATGCGTACCATCGGCGGTATCATAATAAAAAAATGAACCTTTTTTGTCATTTTCCGTGGCCAGAGTGTCTTTTGAGCCTCCGAGGTTTACGTTTATTTTCCGCTCATTGAAGTAATGCGAAATTTCTACATCCCTACCGTGCAATTTGTATTCCTTGCCAATATTATCGAGCACCGAATCGATATCTTCCGGAATCTCATCCTGCACCGTTACGGTATGCCCTCTTTCCCAATTCGCGATCTCGTCCCTAAAAAAGGAAAACGAACCCGCAAAAAAAATGACGTATAACGCCACGCTGATTACAATACCACTGACAGTGTGCGTATGAAAGATAATATTGTACGTTCGCTGTCCCATAGATTATTGCAATGCCAAATCGGTATTATTACCGAAATAGACGATTATTCCCAAAAGCAAAGTGGCCAAGAGGTAAATACCCCATATTCTCCATCCGTTTTTGGCCAAAAAGGCCAGAACCATAAGAACGGCCCAAAGTATGAACGAAGAATAGGTGCTAGTAATGACTACATTGATCCGGTCGAACCAACTTGCCAAGGCCAGATGTAATGCAACAGAGACCATATAGCCGCCCAATATGGCCGCCGATATCTTGGCAAAACGTTGCCAAGGAGATTTTGTAAGGTATTTAGGGTTAGCGGGCATTTGTCTCTCTTTTAATGAATATGGGAAATACAAGTATTACCAAACTGGCTATGGTCATCAAGAGTACAAGTGCCGTAAAAATACCGGCTCCCATACCGTAGATCATTGCAGAAAATATTAGGGCCAGAAGGAGCAATACGATGCCCGTCACCTTTGAAAACTTGGGATGTTCATGTAACCACAAATTTATCTGGGAACGACTTAATTCCACCCTTTTGGAAGTCCCGTACAGGCTATAAAATCCGAAAAAGACAAGCAACGTAATAGCAAAAATCATATTCCCTCGGTTTAACACAACATATTAATCGATGCAGGTGGTTACACAATGCCATATAAATTCATAGTCCTTTCCCCTATAGGTTCCCGGCACTTCTTCTTTAATAGTGGTCTCAACGATATATTTTGTCTTCCACGGGAGTTTGAAAGAGACAAAGCCGTCTTCATCGGTTTCCAGGGTCTTCGACCATAAATCGGCAACATACACCTTGACTTCGTTTTTAGGTAACGGCTTATTCTGATACAAAATCTGAAGCTTTACCTCGCCTTCTGAAATTGGAACATGTTTTAGCGTTATCCCTTTTTCATTTTGCGCAATGGTTCCGTTACCGACTTCCCCAACCTGAAATTTGGCAACCGAATGGTAATGGGTCTTAAAAATGCCAAAGTCATATTGGGTGTAATCAAGTACGTCGATATTATCATTATCCAATAACACCGTATATGTTCCGTGCGATTTTGGCGTGAAATGGGCCACGTAATAATTTTCCTTGGGGACGACCTTTAATTCGGTTCTTTTTCCGTCGACATCAAGCACCCAAAGCGTAAAATCGTTTACCAGTGGAAACGCGTCACCTATGACTTCCTCGATGACCCCATAGGTATATTCCCCATAATAGACCCGTATTTCCTGTACTTGGTCCAATTTTCCGTAGGGGGATGTCTCTATCCAGAGATAATGGGCAAAACCTTGAGCGGTAATTGCCAGCATAAACAAAAGGGTAAATACTGTTTTTTTCATTTCTATACTTTTTTGATTACAACAGTCCCCGGACCATAATGTCCAAGGACTGTTCTGAAACTAACTCAAACTTAACTACTCAAACAAATCGCTAAAAATTATAGGTTACGGTCACTCTCCCGTTGATGCCCGGTTCTGATTGCCAGTACAGGTATGTGCCATAGTTGGCCCCGGCATAGAGGTACTCGTTCAATAAATTGTTCACGTTCAACTGTACGCGAAACTTGTTGTTTTTCCATAAAAGTGCGCCATCCAATCTAAAATAATCGGGTAGATCGGATTGATTATCGGCCGCCCATGCCCATGTGGAGCGATCTATCTGGTACTGATAGCCCAAAGACGCCCCGAATCCCTTTAATACGGAAGTTTTGGCAAAGTTGTAATTGAGCCAACCGTTGGTAACATGTTTGGCATGGCCCGCCACTCTTTCGCCTATTACACTTTCATCGGTATCTTCGGTAATCTCGACGTTGGTGTTGGCATAGTTAAGTATCACGTTGAGCTCAGGGGTAATCTCGCCCTGTACGTCAAACTCGATTCCTTTTGATCGTACTTCCCCCAATTGAATCGAGAAATCGGGATGCTCAGGGTCGGTAACAAGTACATTTTGTTTCGTAATTTGATACGCTCCCAACGAGGTTTTTAACTTGTCATTAAAAAATGATTTTTTAATACCGCCTTCAATATCGTTTGCCTCGATGGGATCGAACGTATCCCCATTGAAATCGACACCGTTGGCCGGCAGAAATGATTGGTCGTACAGCGCGTATGCGGATAACGTCGGTAATATATCGACGCTAAGCCCTGCCCTGGGCGAGAATTTTTTGTCCTGATCCTCTTTCCCCAGGGTCAAAAGTTCCGTATACCTGCCGGCAAGGGTAAGCCTGATCTTATCGTTCAAAAATCCTATTTCATCCTGCAAATAGTATGCCCTCACCGTATTGCCGCTGTATGGGTCTCCGCCATTTCGGTGCTGCACGGCAACGGACCTATCGAAATCCAACGGTGTGGAATTGCCATATACCGGATTGTAAATATTAAATGGAACAACATCTATGGCCACCGTATTATAAAAATCGGCCCAATATTTTTTTTCAGTAAAGTCAAAACCGCCCAACAGTTTATGGGTTATCCCTCCTGTATTGAAATTACCATAGAAATAGGTCTGAAAATATTTTCCGACGGAAAGGGCATCCCACTGGGTAACACGCCTATCGGCATCACCGTTATCGGCAATGGACCATGCCCAGAACGATTGGCCCTCCTGATCGTACCGCAGGTAAGCAAATCGGGTTTCGAATCCCCAATTATCGGAAAAATCATGCGAGAAGTTGGTAAAGAATGTCAATTCATCGATTTCGGACGCGGGATAATTGGTGTCGGTAAACTTGAAATTCCGATCTAGACTGCCGTATCCATCAACCACTGGCGCGAAAACATAGGCGGCACCGATATAACTTTCCGCCCGTTGTAGGTTAAGTTCGGTCGTAATCCGGGTCTTGTAGGAAAACTTATAGGTCAAGGCCGGTGCCACGCCCCAACGTTCGGCATCTTCATTGCCGCGGTGGCTGTCACCCGTTTGATACATGGCGTTGAAACGGTATAACAATTTTCCATTTTCGGTCAATTTTCCGCCGAAATCAAAAGTGCCCCTGTAAAAATCGAAACTTCCGCAACTTAGCGATACATTGCCAACGAACGCTTCGGTAGGTTTTTTTGTCACTACGTTGTAGAACCCACCAGGTTCACCTGCGGACATCATAAAACCGGCGGGGCCTTTTACAAATTCGATGCGATCGACGAACCCCATGTCTTCGGATAACGGCCCCCATGAGTCTTGGACGTTTACCCCATTTCTAAAGGCGGGCAGGCGAAAACCGCGCATGTTGACCCGGGCAAAGTGTCCCCAATGTTCCAGCATGGTTACACCGCTGACATTTCTTATAACACCGTCCATAATACTGGTCGCCTGCTGGTCCTGCAATAGTTCACTGCTAATAACCTGAATATTTTGTGGCAATTTGGCAATCTCGGTTTTTAACCTTAAGGTCGAAGAAGGTTCCCTGACCACATATTGGTTTTGCCGCCCTTCTACAATGACCTCGTCAAGTTGTTCCTGTTTTTCCTGCATTACCAAATCGGGTACAAGGGTCACGGTATTGGCTGTTACGCGCACCTTGATCGATCGAGAAGCAAACCCGACATAAGAGGCTTTGACCGTATGAGTACCCTTTTCTAGATCATTGATTTGATATTCGCCGTTGACATCCGTCATGGTACCGATCGAAGTATTTTCAATGGTAATATTTGCATTGGCTATGGGTGTTTGCTGTTCGGTAACGACTTTCCCTTTAACTCCTCCCGATTGGCCATAAGAGAGTATCCCGATAATCAAACCCAAGGCTAGCGTAGTAATTTTTTTCATTATACAATTTGTTATTTTTAATTAGTCTAAATAAGTTTGAACAAAAATAGTAAGGACAGTCTCGATAAAGATGACGAATTATGACAAAAAAAAGACGTGATTTTACCAATGTGCAGATCATCGATTTGAACGAAACGAAAGGTTCTCTTACCGAAAAAATTGGATTGCTCTCAAATACATTGACCAACAATGGCGTTCGTACCGAACACTTTCATCTAAAGCCCATCTACGGAAAAGGATCGATCACCCGTTTTCAAGCACAGGAAATCATTATTATCATGAGCGAATATCAACTATTCGATGACCTTTGCTATCGTTTATTGCCGGAGACGGATATACTTCAAATAAGTTTTTTGTTAAAAGGGGAAAAAATAATTTCCAAAGCGGGTGAAAGCGAAATTTTCTACGAAAACAGGGAATCCTATTTTGCAAACATTAAGGACCTAAATGGGTACGTAAGGATTTTAGGCGGAAAATTTTTTAAGGAAATCAAGATTCGGTTGCCCATCTCATTCTTTTTAGACCATGGTTTTGTCAACGACCAGATACTAAAAAAGCTGGGGGACAGCAAGCTGATTCTTCCCATCACCGATGAACTATACTCCATTCTGATGCACCTTGAAAGAAAGGATATTTCCGGAACGGCCAATAAAATATACTTGAAGGCAAAAGTGCTGGAATTGATGGCCATTCAAATGGAGAATTATAAACATGTAGAAAGGAATCCGATAAGGACAAATGATGATAAAGTCTTGAAAAAACTCTATTCGGTCAAGCAAACGATCAAGTCAAACCTACACGAGAACTTTTCCCTAAAGCAATTGTCCAATAAAGTCGGTCTGAACGGTAATAGCCTAAATAAAGAATTCATAAGGGTCTTTGGGTATACGATCAATGAATTTGCTACGATCGAAAAAATGAACAAAGCAAAGTACCTTTTGGAAAATACCCAAAAAATGGTTTACCAAATAGCCGAGGAGGTAGGCTACAAAAACGCCACCCATTTTACGGCGGCCTTTAAAAGAAAGTTCAAGATGACACCTAACACCTATCGAAAAGAATTATAAAAGGCTACAGAGCATATTAGCAAATAGCCTTAAGAATTGCGTATTTCACCTACTTATCATTCGGCCTTGATCGTGAATTTCTTTTAGATCGTTCTTTGCAATTCAGGGCTTCTTCAGAATAGGGTATAAGACAAATTTCACCGCTTACCAAAAAAGTCCTCCCTTGATCCCTCCTGAGGAGGGAAACCTCTCCCCGCCACGGATATCAGAGACGGGACAACAAGGAAAGAAGAAATCAAAATAAACCATTGTTGGTTGTCAAAAGTGAAATTTGTCGTGCACCCTCCTAATATTATGCAGTTCTATCAAAATCCATATTTAGTAACTTTAGGCTTGAATTCTTTCTATGATCCTCAAGAAACAAGTCTATCGACCCGATAAAAAGGCGAATCCGATAATCGGATTGTTCTTGTTTTTGATATCCATTGCCCTAATACTCATCACCGGGCCACTGGGGTTCATCTATGGAATTTTACATTCTTTGCTTACCAAAGGATTTCGGGGCGTAAGCGAATATTTGTTGAAAATAGCCATCTCGATCGACCAATTGGGCAATGTTCAGATGCAGCATCTGCTCAATGCTCTTTGGATAAAAGAAGGAGGCTACAAATTCGGAAACCGAGACGAAACAATCTCGAGTGCCTTGGGCCGCAACAACAAACTCGGAACATTGACCGGGTTCGGAAGAATGATAGATAAATTTTTAGACCTTATCGACCCCGACCACTCCTTGAATTCCATCGATTACTATATAGAACCTACTGAACAGATTATCGATAAATTGGCATGGATCCATATTGTCGATGGCAAAATTCTAAGTACTAGAACCAAAGGAAAAGCAAAATTCTATATTCCTGGCGGAAAACGCGAATTTGGCGAAAGCGATGCCAAGGCCCTGTCGCGTGAAATCAAGGAGGAATTGAGTGTAGATCTTAACCTCAGCACCCTCGATTTCGTGGGAATATTCGAAGCGCAGGCCGACGGACAAGAACCCGAAATCTTGGTGCGCATGACCTGTTATTCGGCAAGCTACTCTGGCACACTGAAGCCAGATTCCGAAATCGAGAAAATTGTTTGGTTGACATATGAAGATCGCGAAAAAGTATCTGAGGTCGATAAATTGATTTTCGATTATTTAAGAAATCAATCTTTGCCGGCATGATCGATCTATCAAAAATATCCGCGCATTCTAATAAGACAGAAATTATTACTTCTTTGGCCGTGTTCATGCTCGTACTCAGCGGTTGCCGAGAACCAGAAAAGAAATCGGTACGCCCCAATATTCTTTTCATCGCCGTTGACGATCTACGTGCCGAAATCGGTGCATACGGTAAGGATTATGTGGTTTCCCCGAATATGGACGCCATCGCTTCCGAGGGTTCACTTTTTTTGAACCATTATGTGCAAGTGCCAACCTGCGGGGCTTCGCGGCATGCACTTTTAACGGGTTATCGCCCTTGGAAACCGATTCACTTATCGAATCAGGCCTTGGAAAAAGAACTGTCCGATAAACCCGAAGATTCCATTCCCGAGACATTCATCCATCGTTTTAAACAAGAGGGGTACCAAACCATAGGAATCGGAAAAATCAGCCATTCTGCAGATGGGTATGTCTATGGTTATGAAGAAAGTCCATCCCAAAAAAGGGAATTGCCGCATAGTTGGAGCGAGCTTCTGTTCGATGCAGGAAAATGGAAAACAGGTTGGAACGCATTCTTTGCCTATGCCGACGGTGAGAATCGCCAAAGCCTCAAAAAACAGGTTAAACCCTATGAGGCGGGTGAGGTCGATGACGAAGGGTATCCTGATGGATTAACGGCCGATCTTGCCGTTTCGAAACTCCGCGAACTCAAAGATCCGGATCAACCTTTTTTTATGGGGGTCGGCTTTTTCAAGCCCCATCTACCCTTCAACGCCCCAAAAAAGTATTGGGACCTTTATGACAGAAATAAGATTCCGTTAAGCGAAAACCCAAATATTCCCGAAAATATAAATCTGAAAAGCCTGCACGAAAGCGGCGAGTTCAACCAATATACCTTGGGGGAAGAAAAGGCAAGCCTTTCGAAGTCGGTGTCCGATTCATACGCCCGAAAATTGAGACATGCCTACCTTGCCTCGATTAGCTATACCGATGCCCAAATCGGTAAATTGATGCGTGAATTGAAATCAACCGGACTGGATAAAAACACCATTATCGTTATCTGGGGGGATCATGGCTGGCATTTGGGAGATCAACGGGTTTGGGGCAAACATTCCCTTTTCGAGAATGCCCTAAGAAGCACTCTTATCATAAAGTCACCTTTCTTGGAGCATCGGAACAAGACCGTTGAAACCATTATTGAATCGGTAGACATCTACCCTACTCTGTTAGAATTGGCCAATATTACTTCAATGCAAAAAACGGATGGTAAAAGTTTTTTAAATAGCATGGAGGGAAAAGAATCAGAAGAAAACGAAGTCGCCTATAGTTATTTTAAAGATGGCATTTCAATGCGCACCAAAAACTATCGATTGACCAAGTATAATAGACAAGATGAGCCCACGCTTGAACTCTATGATTATGAGATTGACCCTTGGGAGACGAAAAATATCGCCGCCGATAGCATAAAACTGGTTGAAAAATTACTGCCATTGCTCGAAAAAGGAGACACGGGAATTAATCAAAATACACCACGGAAATAGATTGGTTCAGAACATTAATTTCATTGTTGGTCAAAGTTTTTATTACTTTGCGGCCGATAATTTAAATTCTTTTTTAATGGAAATTTTGGGCATTGATATTGGCGGTTCGGGTATAAAGGGTGCGTTGGTCGACCTTGAGAAAGGCGAGCTGACCACAGAAAGATTTCGCATACCGACACCCAAATCAAGAAAGCCTGAAAAAATGGCCAATGTGGTCAAACAAATTGTCGAGCATTTTGATTATAAAGGTGCCGTAGGATGTGGCTTCCCTACGGTAATCAAAAATGGAATCTGTCGATCTTCGGGCAACTTGCATAAATCTTGGGACCATCTCAACGCCGAAGAACTTTTTGAAAAGGTCACGGGTCGTGAATTTACGGTAATCAACGATGCAGATGCCGCCGGTTATGCCACTATGAACTATGGCAGCGGTAAGAACAAAGATGGTTTCGTAGTTATGATCACCATAGGAACGGGGCTTGGTAGTGGCGCTTTTTTCAACGGTGAACTGATACCTAACTTTGAACTGGGCCAAATTCCTTATAAAAAATACAAAAAGATTGAGTCTTGGGCCGCTGCTTCGGCCAAGGAACGCGAAGAACTCTCTTACGAACAATGGGGCAAGCGTTTCAATAAATTCTTGAAATATGTTGAGTTGATCGTTTCGCCCGACCTTGTAATCTTAGGAGGCGGCACTTCAAAAGATTGGGACGAGTACAAAGCGTATATAAACGTAGAAATGCCCGTAATGCCCGCAGAACTCCAAAACCATGCCGGAATTATCGGTGCGGCCTGTGCCGCCCAAGTGAGAAAAAAAATATTGGGTTAGCCCATCGTTGTGACGACTCAACAATTTGAAGAAGGCAAATTTTTCACAGTATTTCCCGATATTCCGAAAAGTGCTAACCGACCTTGTTCCGCTTTCTATCGACTTCTTTCAAAAAGATCTTTCGAAGGCGTAAATGCTTTGGTGTGACCTCAACATATTCATCTTTCTGGATATATTCCAAAGCTTCCTCCAACGAAAACTTGATGGCCGGTACGATTTTGGCCTTATCATCGGCCCCGGCCGAACGAACGTTCGATAGTTTTTTAGTCTTGGTGATATTGATCGTCATGTCATCGCCTCGCGAATTTTCACCGATTACCTGTCCCTCATAAATATCCTCTCCAGGGTCAACGAAGAACTTGCCTCGATCTTGAAGCTTATCTATGGAATAGGGAATTGCCTTGCCGTTTTCCATAGAGACCAACGAACCGTTCTGGCGTTGTGGAATATCGCCTTTCATGGGTTGGTACTCTAAAAATCGGTGTGCCATGATAGCCTCTCCCGCGGTCGCGGTCAGCAATTGGTTACGCAGGCCGATAATTCCCCTTGAAGGAATCAAAAACTCGCAGACCATACGATCGCCCTTGGCTTCCATACTGGTCATTTCACCTTTTCTAATGGAGACCATCTCAACGGCCTTACCAGAAACTTCTTCGGGCAAATCAATGGTCAAAAATTCTATCGGTTCACATTTGACCCCGTCTATTTCTTTGATGATCACCTGCGGCTGGCCAATTTGGAGTTCATAGCCCTCACGACGCATCGTTTCGATCAAAACGGAGAGGTGCAGGACCCCGCGCCCGAATACCAAAAATTTATCGGCACTGTCAGTTTCATTTACCCGAAGCGCCAGGTTCTTTTCCAATTCGCGCTCCAAACGCTCTTTGATGTGGCGTGAAGTCACGAACTTACCATCTTGCCCAAAAAACGGACTATCATTGATCGTGAACAACATGCTCATTGTCGGTTCATCTATGGCTATGGTCTTCAAGCCTTCAGGGTTTTCGACGTCGGCGATGGTATCGCCTATTTCAAAACCTTCGAGACCGATTATTGCACAAATGTCACCTGTGGCGACTTCTTTTACCTTGAGGCGACCAAGGCCTTCGAAAGTAAAAAGTTCTTTGATCTTGGATTTTACAATGGTACCATTCCTTTTTACCAAAGAAACCTGCTGCCCTTCCCTAAGGGTTCCTCGCTGTAACCTTCCGATGGCAATTCGCCCCGTAAAAGATGAATAATCCAATGAAGTGATCAACATTTGCGTATTGCCTTCCTTCGGTTCAAAAGTCGGAATGTGCTCTACGACCATATCCAACAAAGGCTCGATGGTAGCTGTGGGCTTTTGCCAATCGTCGCTCATCCAATTGTGCTTTGCCGATCCATAAACAGTGGGGAAATCGAGCTGCCACTCTTCGGCACCAAGCTCGAACATAAGATCAAAAACCTTCTCATGTACTTCTTCTGGTGTACAATTTTCCTTGTCTACCTTATTGATGACAACACAAGGTTTCAGGCCCAGGTCAATGGCCTTTTGCAATACAAAACGCGTCTGCGGCATTGGGCCTTCAAAAGCATCGACCAACAATAGTACCCCGTCGGCCATATTCAACACACGCTCGACCTCACCACCGAAATCGGCGTGGCCCGGGGTGTCGATAATGTTGATCTTCGTTTCTTTGTAAACGACCGATACATTCTTTGAGGTAATGGTAATTCCCCTTTCGCGTTCCAGATCATTGTTATCAAGGATCAGTTCGCCCGTGTTCTGGTTGTCCCTGAACAACTGGCAATGGTGCATGATCTTATCGACCAATGTGGTCTTACCATGGTCAACGTGGGCAATAATGGCAATATTCTTAGTAACCGACATAGTTTTTCTTTGAGCGCGCAAAGATACTGCTATTTTTTTCGTGCGCACCCTAACTATGATTATTTTTATCGCATTGGTTTTTAGCAAGTTGACCCATAAATGATGCTCGGTCAGTCAAAAACCGGTTTCCTCGATTTCCTTTTCGTGGCTACCCAACCAAAGGTAAAGTTTACCAAGGGGCCATAACCATTCGGAACGCCATCTCCTTGGTAATAGCCCGCCCCTAATTCGGCATTAAAATTAAATCCGTTTTTATAGGTACGCTGAATACCGTAAGTAGCACCATAAAAACCAAGGTTAAAATCATCTGGCCCCTCTATATCGGTACCAAGGCGCAATTGCGAAAAAAAGATACTTCTTGCCGCCGCAATATAGTTGCCCGAATTACCTGAAACATTTTTGCTACGGGCGATTCTTCGTGAAAAATTATGATAATACCTAACCCTGGTATGTAGGGTAAGTCCAACCGCGTAACCTTCTTCATAAGTGGCATAACCAAGTCCGAGACCACCGGAAGCACTAACATTTTTGAACAATCCCAGTTCATAACTAAACCCCGGGCTCAACAAATCAAATCTAAACTGATGCCGTTCAAGATTGATAAGGCCGAAGGTGTTTCCTTTCTCCTTTGTCTGCGCATTCAATAAAACCGAGAAACAACAGAATAGCAGAAAAAGAGCGATGCAGCGATTTAGTACCATAAAGCCAAAATGATTTTGATATCGATAAATCTAAAAAGTAAACCATAGTTAAGTACTATCTTTGGGGAAATTTTATGAAATGGACCTCTCCCTTATTCCCCAACTGAAACATATCGACAGCAATAACTTTTTTCTTCTTTCCGGCCCATGTGCCATCGAAGGGGAGGATATGGCCCTACATATTGCCGAAAAAATAGTTTCGGTAACCGACAGATTAAAGATTCCCTATGTTTTTAAAGGAAGTTTTAAAAAGGCAAACCGCAGTCGGGTAGATTCTTTTACGGGAATCGGCGATGAAAAGGCCCTTATAATACTCCGAAAAGTTTCGGAGACTTTTGAAATTCCCACAATAACCGACATTCATCAAGAATCGGATGCCAATATGGCGGCCGAATACGTCGATGTACTTCAAATACCCGCTTTTTTGGTCCGCCAGACCGATTTGGTCGTGGCCGCTGCCAAAACGGGGAAAGTCGTCAACTTGAAAAAAGGCCAGTTCATGTCTCCTGAGAGTATGAAACATGCCGTTACCAAAGTCACCGATTCAGGTAACGACCAAGTATGGATTACCGATCGGGGTACCATGTTCGGTTATCAAGATATGGTAGTCGATTTCAGGGGCATTCCGACGATGAAGCATTATGCACCTGTAGTGTTGGATGTTACCCATTCGTTACAACAGCCCAATCAGACTTCCGGAGTAACGGGCGGACGACCAGAACTTATCAATACCATTGCCCGAGCGGGAATTGCAACCGGTGTCGATGGCATCTTTATCGAAACGCATTTCGATCCTTCGAACGCCAAGAGCGATGGGGCCAATATGTTGCCTTTAGATCAACTTGAAAAGCTTTTGACCAATTTGACCTTGTTGCGCAAAACTGTGAACGAATTAAAATAGACGGACTATGACGAAAAGTTTTCGCCGCTATCTAATAACTATTATTGCGCCGTTTCTTTTTTTTGTCTCTTGCGGAAGGGAAAAACTTCAAAAAAAAGAACCCAAAAGGCCGAACATTGTCTTCATAATGTCAGACGACCATGCCTATCAGGCCATAAGTGCTTATAACGATAAACTGATCCAGACCCCGAATATCGACCGTATCGCCAAAGAAGGTATGCTTTTTACCAACGCCACGGTCACCAATTCGATCTGCGCACCTTCTCGTGCCGTGATCTTGACCGGGAAGCATTCGCATATCAATGGAAAAATAGACAATCTCTCGCCTTTCGATACGACCAATGTGACCTTTCCACAGCTCTTGAAAGCATCGGGCTATCAAACGGCCATGTTCGGCAAACTTCATTTCGGAAACAACCCGAAAGGGTTCGACGAGTTTAAGATTCTTCCCGGTCAAGGCGATTACTACAATCCGCGATTTATTACCTCTAAAGGAGATACGACGGTTACCGGTTATGTGACCGATATCATTACCGACCTTACCTTGGACTGGATGGAAAGACGTAGAGATACAACAAAACCTTTTTTGTTGATGTATCTGCACAAGGCACCTCACCGTACATGGATGCCGGCCCCTCGACATTTTAAAGCGTTTACCAAAAAGACCTTCCCCCTACCCGACAATCTCTTTGATGACTATTCCGATCGGGGCACAGCGGCCGAAACGGCCGAAATGAGGTTGTTAAAGCACATGCAACTTTCATACGACCTTAAGATTCCCGATAGCATTGCTGACCGGCTCGATATAAAAAACTGGAACCAACTAGGCAATCGTATTGACCGGCTTAGCCCTGAGCAGCGTGCGGTCTGGGACTCTGTCTATAACCCCATCGCGGAAAGCTTTGCGAAAGAATTCCCGACCATGAACGATTCGATCTTGACGGTCTGGAAATATCAGCGTTACATGCAAGATTACTTGGGATCTATTGCGGCAGTCGATGAAAATGTTGGCCGCCTGTTGGATTATTTGGACAATAAGGGGCTTAGCGACAACACGGTAGTCGTCTATACCTCTGATCAAGGTTTTTATCTCGGTGAACACGGGTGGTTCGATAAACGGTTTATGTACAATGAATCTTTTAAAACCCCCTTGTTGATAAAGTGGCCTAACGTAATAAAACCGGGTATTACCGAAGATGAAATGGTGCAGAACCTTGATTTTGCACAGACTTTTTTAGAGATGGCCGAAACCACGGCTCCGGCCGATATGCAAGGAGAGAGCCTTCTGCCTCTTTTAAAAGGCGATAAAAAGGGTTGGACGCGCGATGCAGTGTACTACCACTATTACGAATACCCTGCGGAACATGCCGTAAAACGGCATTATGGCATTGCCAATAAAGCGTATAAGATTATTCATTTTTACCACGATACGGATGAATGGGAACTCTACGACCTGAAGCAGGACCCAAATGAAATGCGCAACGTGGCCAACGACCCCTCTTATGCCAATGTATTTTCAAAGATGAAGGCCGATCTGGCAGAAATCCGCATCAAGTACAAAGATTCCGAAGAACTGGATAAAAAGTTTATTCAGCGCTACCGTGACGCAGGACGGATTGAGTAGGCAATCGGTTGTTCGTCGATGGTAACTGATCGATGATATATGTCATTCCAAGTACGACGAATTGAAGTAAAGAATTGAACACACGGTCATCATGCCGAGCGACCCGATGATTCCTCTGAAAAGTGATGCCTCGTCGCGCCAAAAGGGCTTCCGCGGTATGCCAATAAAAACTATTCTCGCTTATAAAACCCCTTATGCCGCAAAGAATAAGCCTCTTTCAAGACTTCGATCAAAACGGTATCATCGATTTCTTCCAAAGTTGCATAACGTAGTGACCTCACAACCTTACGCTTCTCCGAGACCATCTTATCTAAGTGCAAGGTAAGATGGGCCGAATTCCAAAAGGCAATATCAACAAACTTGCCCTTGTACGAGGCGTTCAAATAGCAAATTGGCTGCTTGCCCACATAAAAACAGGGAATATTCCACTTGTATTTCATATCGACCTCGGAAAACACCGATTCGATGACCGCCTTTAGGTGCAGCAAAATACTGCGGTAGGGATCGTGGCGTGACAGTATGTACTCTTCAGCAGGATTCATACCCTAAAGATAAAAAAGACGATCATTTTACTTGGGCCAATGTATTTTATCGATTTTTTATTTGATGCGCCAAAAATAAAATTAACTTTGCATTTCAAAGTACTTTAAAAATGGATTCAAAAAAATATCTAGAAGATCTAACCCACATCAAGGATATGATGCGACGGTCTTCCCGTTTTTTATCTTTAAGTGGCCTTTCAGGTATTCTGGCCGGTCTTTACGCCATGGCCGGAGCTACCATTGCTTATATCTTTCTTTTTCCCCCGAAAGGTGAATACCTAACCCTGCACAGTTGGAATTTTAAGCTAAGTGTTGCATTATTATTGGTAATCGCATTACTCAGCATGCTTACGGCGTACTTGTTGACCACAAAAAAAGCAAGAAAGAACAACGAGAAAATATGGGATGAAACCACCAAACGGTTGCTCTTCCATTTCTTGGTGCCATTGATTACAGGTGGCCTCTATATTCTTATTAAACTGAACAGCCAGCATTACGGATTAACGGCTTCATTAATGCTTATTTTCTATGGATTGGCCTTGTTGAACGCCTCTAAATACACCTTGGGAAATGTGCAGTATTTGGGTGTGGCGGAAATCATATTAGGATTGGTCTGCGCCGTTTTTCCAGGTTATGGTTTTTGGTTTTGGGTCGTAGGTTTCGGAGTTTTGCACATCGTTTATGGAAGCCTGATCTACTGTAGGGAGGAAGCCACTTGATATGGGACTGATAGACAACATCAACAAAACATTCGACCATCGAATACGATTGGGCATAATGTCGGCCCTAATGGTAAACGACGATGTAGACTTTAATCGCTTAAAAGAATTGCTCGATGTAACCGATGGCAATCTTTCAAGCCATACCAAAACCCTGGAAAATGCCGAATATATAGCAATAGAAAAGTCATTTATCGGCCGTAAGCCAAATACCCGGTACCGGATGACCCGTAAAGGCCGTGAAGCCTTTAAAAAACATATTGAAGCGTTGGAAAACCTTTTGAAAAAACACTAATTTTTTTATCAATTTACTTTGTATTTCAAAGTACTTTAAATATTTTATTATGGAAAATAACATACAAAAAATCGGAAACTGGTTTAAAAATTCAATCTCGGTACGTATGGTCGTAGTAGGGTTCATACTATTGGTGTTGCTCATTCCGCTAAGCGCGGTCGAGAACCTTATCTTTGAACGGGGATTGCGACAGAACGAGGTCATACAGGAAATCAACCAAAAATGGGGCAACCACGTAATTCTATATGGTCCCATCATCAAAGTACCGTACAAGGCCTATAAAAAAGAACGCATCTTCGATGAACGGACAAAAACCTACATCACAAGTCTCGAAGAAGAGTTTCACCAGGCCTATTTTTTTCCTGAAAAACTCAATGCCGATGTGAACATAGACACAGAATCATTGGAAAGGGGTATCTATGAATCGGTGGTATACACTTCTGATGTAAACCTTGAGGGTGGCTATTCGGGGTTTGATTTTTCGCAACAGGAAATTTCCGAGAACGATATTTTATGGAACAAAGCGACCGTACTTTTTAAGACATCGAACCTGAAAGGGATCCGCAATGCGATTCAGATCGATCTTGGCCGGGAGCAACTTGCCCTAAAGCCACAATTCGATAATGGGCAGTTGAGCACCTTGGCCAGTGGCTTTATCAAAAATCCTTCAGTGCTACAACAAGGTCAAGTCGACTTTAGCCTTCAAATGAAAGTGAACGGAAGCGAGCGGTTGCAGTTTGTGCCGATAGGTCGCGAAACCCTCGTGCATATGGTATCCGATTGGCATTCGCCGAGTTTCAATGGCAATTTTTTGCCCGATGACAAATCAAAAAAAATAACGGCGAACGGCTTCGAGGCCCATTGGAAGGTTTTGGAAACCAATCGACAGTTCGGTCAACAATTTTTTGACCAATTGCCCGATCTGACCTCTTATGCTTTCGGCACCGACCTCATCATTCCCATAGACGATTATCAAAAAACGGAGCGCACCAGTAAATACGGACTAATGATCATTGGTCTTACCCTACTGGTCTTTTTAATGATCCAGATTATCAGTAAGATCAATATCCATCCTTTTCAATATTTGATGATCGGGCTGGCCTTGGTTTTGTTCTACACCTTGCTCCTGTCAATTTCAGAACATCTGAACTACCTGATCGCCTATATGATCTCGGGGGTATCGACTGTAGGATTGATTACCCTTTATTCCCGATCTATCCTTAAAAGCAAGAAATTCACTCTTTTCATCCTAATATCGATGTCCGCACTTTACGGCTTCATCTATGTGATCATTCAACTCGAAAATTATGCGCTTTTGGTAGGCAGTATCGGTCTTTTTATCATTCTGGCCATCATAATGTTCGCGTCCAAAAAAATCGATTGGTCCGGACAGCAAAGGTTGCACATGGCGAAATGACGATAACGTTCCGGTCAATCATCTTGACCGGGGCATTTTTGACCTTTGGCGCATGAAAACATATTTTTTGAATATTAATGATGTTGACGCGCCCAGCGAAGACCCTATTCAAATGAAGGAATGATCAAATGGTCTTGACCAAATAAGTTGAAATAGCGCTTCAAAATACCTATCTTTCAAAAATAGGAGAATCCAAAAAATTCATTCGCTATGAAAAATAGAGTGTTCCTATTCCTATTCGCTTTTCTGTTTGTCGCCTGTAACGCGTCGGATGATGGACCTTTTATCAAGGTTGATCCTGGTGTTGAAATTGGTACTGATCCAAAGGAACATAACCCAGATTCCCAGAATGGCAATGACAATACCGAAACTTCAAGTGAACTTCTCGAGGACATTACTGCGGGGTTTCAACAGTTAATGACAATCTACGGATTTCAAGGCGCCCAGGTCGCCATAACCAGAAATAATAGATTGGTCTATCTAAAGTCTTTCGGCAAAGCCGACATCGATGCCAACGTAGATGTCGATCAAAACTCCCTTTTTAGAATCGCGGGAGTTTCGAAACCGATTACATTGACCGCTATATCGAAACTTGTCGGTGAAGGTACGATAGAGCTAGACGACCTTGTTTTCGGTGAGGGTTCTTTATTGGGAACCAAATATGGCTCCCTTCCCTATGAAAGCGATGAACTAGCGATCACGTTAGCCCACTTGATCGAGCACAAAGGTGGTTTTAGCGATATTCCGTACGATGTCATGTTCGACGATGTTAGCTTGACCCACGCCGATCTAATATCGAAAGTACTCAACGAACGGTCTTTGTCGCGCAGACCGGGTACGGAATATGAATATTCGAATTTTGGATACTCGCTCTTGGGCCGAATCATAGAAGAAGTCACAGGAAAAAGCTACGCAGCTTATGTAAAAGAGGCTATTCTTACACCAATGGGCATCACATCAATGCAAATTGGCAACAATGTAAAAGAAGAGGCCCTTGAACATGAAGTGACTTATTATGCCGATTATGATTCGCCTTATACCATGAACGTCAACAGAATGGATTCGCACGGCGGATGGATCGCCTCTGCGAAAGATCTGGCCCTATTTGCGATGAAATCGGATACCGAAAATTCCGTTCCCGACATACTGGAACCCGGTGAGCGTTTGGACTATTTGGAAACCGGCAATTGGAACCATAACGGTGCCCTACCTGGAACTTTGAGCGTATTACAGGTCAGTTACCCAACATCATATGTCGTTTTGCTAAACAATAGTGCCCCCGACTTTCAACAAATCATACAGGCCATTCGTGACTTTATGAGAGAAAAAACGCAAAACAGGGCAGAATGGCCGAATATCGATATATTGGATAATCAATAGTCAAACTTTCTTGGGCACTATGCCCTTAACTAAAGTAACGGCGGATCAATTTGGTTTATGGAGGGAGAACTGCTGGCCAAGCATTGTTCTTTGCCAGACCAATTATCTAAAAGTTACCATTTCATAACGAAATCATATTGTTTTTGCTTAATTTGACAATGCATATTTGCGATAATTTTAAACAAACCGACCGACATGAAAAAATTGACCTTAATTTGTTTTGCCCTATTGGGACCTTACATTATCGATGCCCAAACACATTCGCACGCGGGGACAAGCGCATTGGTATATCCTGACATTCCTGGGTATAAGACATTGAAAACAGACTTTCATATACATTCGGTTTTTTCCGATGGTAATGTTTGGCCCACCATCAGGGTGCAAGAAGCGCTTCGCGAAAACCTCGATGCCATTTCGCTGACCGAACACTTGGAATACCAGCCCCACAAAGAAGATATTCCGCATCCTGATCGCAACCGCGCCTATCACTTGGCCATGGCGGAAGCAAAGGAACATGACCTGCTCATAGTACCCGGTTCTGAGATTACCCGATCGGAACCCGTGGGCCATAGCAATGCCGTTTTTATTTCGGATGCGAACAAGCTATTGCACGATAAACCTGAAAACGCTTTTGAAGCGGCCAATGAGCAAAAAGCCTTTGTCTTTTGGAACCATCCTGCCTGGCATCGCCAAAGTCCCACTGGTAACCCTATATTAAGTGATTTTCAAAAAGAACGCATCAAAAATGGAGAACTTCATGGTATCGAGGTCATCAACTCGGTCGATTATGCCGAGGAATCGCTTGCCCTTGCCCTAGAGCAAAACCTGACCATCATGGGTACAAGCGATGTACACGGACTCATTGATTGGGACTATACCGAGCATGGCAAACACCGGCCCATTACGCTGGTCTTTGGCAAAGAGAAAAGTTTGGCAAGTATACGCGAAGCCCTTTTCGCAGGACGCACCGTGGCAGTTTACAATTCACTGATGGTCGGCAGACCTGAATACCTGAAACCGCTATTGAAATCGTGCATGAAGATCAATTCGGCAGCATATTTGAAGGACACACAAGTTCTTTCCGTGGAAATCGAAAATGTTTCCAGTAGCGACCTTATTTTTGAAAATGCCATGTCATTCAATTTTTATAGCAATGCGCCGATATTTACCATTGGTGCCGGCCAAAAAAAGGTGCTGCAAATCAAAACTTTGGAATTGCTGAACAATGCAACCTTAAAACTCAAAGCATTGGGAGCCTATACGGCCCCCAAGGAACATCCCGTAATCGAATGGTCGGTCGCGATTGAAAAAGATTAGCGCTTTAGGGTAAAATGGCCGTTGAATCGAATGACCTCATTTGTGGATACATCGGTATAACCAGCTTTGAACCAATAATCGCTTTCGGGCATGGCGTTTCCATTGAAAATCCCGTCCCAACCAAGTTCTTGAGGATTCAATTGTCTTAACAATTTGCCATAACGATCGAATATATTGATATACGCATTGGTGATATTCGTTTGGTCATTCAACCCTTCAATGATCCAAAAATCATTGAATCCATCCGAGTTGGGCGTAAAGAACTTCATTGCATTTATGACCAAGAACGGCTCACTGGTCAATGTTGTGCCGCATCCGGTAGTACTCCTAATATAGGCGGTATGTAAACCTCCGGTTACATCCCGAAAAGTATTGGAGGTCTGATAGGGACCATTGGGGTCGTCCAAACTATATTCGAACAGACTGGTATCACCCGTAGAACTATCGGCGATAATTTTCACCATATTGGTAGTACTGCCATTGGCCCCGGCCATGGAAACCTCAACTTCGACGGTCGTCGGTAGAGCCGCATCGATTATCGTAAGGGTCACTGGCAGACGTACCGAACTTGTACAGCCCGAAACCATTTGAAGGGCCTCGGCATAATAGGTGTGTACCCCTGCATTGGTTTCCGCTGGCGTAAAACCGGTTCCTATGGCCAATAAATTACCATCTACGGCACTGTCGAACCAATTGACATCATCGCCCAATCCTCCTGCGGGCAATTCTACGGTCAACATTGGGTTGGGATCTCCGGGACAGGTTTGACCATCGGTCGGGTTGATCGGTGCATCGACCACCGGACAATTACATTCTGGAGAAGTCACGATAAAACTTTCGGTACAGGGGCCGTTCGTCACGGTAATCGTTACATCCGTTCCCGTCGGAATATCCGTAACGGTATTCCCGGTCAAATTACCCGCCGAAGCTGTTGCAATTCCCGTATTCACGGAAAAATCAACACTATAGGTCATTAAATCGGGGGCACAGGCCGTATTGTCGACCACCAGCACCGGTATTTCGAATATATCGACCCGAAACACGCTCTCATCGGTACAGCTGCCATTTGTCGATGATGTGGCAAAAATGTAAACATCCTGTGAAGTGGTCAATTGGTCGCCCGCGTTGAGCAAGGTACCGCTGCCGGCCGGACCTCCCGTATTCGAGTAATAGGCGTTACCCGGCGGCAAAGGGGGCAATTCATAGAAGCCACAGGCCTCAATAGGGGTGGCCATAACATGGGCCACGGGCAAGGCCGTTATTTCAAGGGTGACCGCCAAACGGTTCGTGCTAGTGCATCCAGAAACTTGCTGTCTCGCCTCTGCATAATACGTATAGGAACCGCTTGCCGTATCGGTCGGTGTGTACGAAAGGCCCGAGGCAATAGTCGTACCTCCGGTGGGTACCGTATACCAATCAATTTCATCACCCAAACCAGTGGTGGGCAGTTCGACCTGCAAGGCAGGATTGGGATCACCTTCGCATATCGCACCGTTTAGCGCATTGACCGGGTCTTCGACCGTTGGACAAGAGCAAACGGGCGAGGTTACGTTGAAGGTTCGAATGCAACCATTATTATCGACAGTCACCGTGATATCGGTTCCTGTCGGGATGCCCAAAATGGTGGTGCCCGAAATCGTTCCGGCGGTCGTATTGGTAACCGTTCCAGTGTTTATGGTGAAATCGACATCATAACTCAAAAGGTCAGGTGCGCAGGTCGTGAAATTTTCCGTAAAAGTGGGTAGCGCATTGACCGTAACCGTGTCGGTATAGGTGAACGGGGCAGTATAGGTAATGGTACATCCGGTAATGGCATCCTCCACGCTTACAACATCAAGGATTATATCGGTGGTTGCCGCAAGCACTGTTACACTGGCAGCTCCCGTGGCATCCAAAGTCAAGGGAATACCAGCGGCGGAATTCAAGCTGTACGTCACGATATCATTCGGATTTCCCACAAGGTCAAAGACAGCGTCCTCACCAGGACATATGGCATTCGAGACGGCCGTAACAGCGGTAAAAGTCGGATTCGGAATCAGTGTCAGAACACCCTGCGACTCTTCCTTGCAGAGATAATTGTCGGCCCAGTATTCCACCCGATAAACATTATTGTCATCGGCGAGGACCGGTATAAAGTTCAACGTATTGGATGTTTCGGCCAATGGGGCCCCAAAAGTAGTTCCGCCGTCGGTACTGACCGTCCACTCATACTGCATGACACCACCTCCACCGGCAGTGACGTCAACCATGAACTGGGCCGCATCGCCCAAACATATATTCACATCGGCGACCGCGGTGTTCAAGACCGGGGCAGTGCCTACAGATCTGATCAGATGGCCCACGGGTAAGGGTGTATAGCCATCGGTACCACTCGTCACCAATCCATTGGCATCGACCGTGGGCACTCCCGTACCTAGAACGCCATCTTTGTCATCGTCAGTGAATCCGGCCTCGGTGACATCACCACAACCATCATTGTCGGAATCCCAATCATAGCAATCGGCCAAGCCGTCACCATCATAGTCAAAATCGATGCGTATGTTGTCGTAATTACCGGCACCCTGATTTTTAGAAAGATCTTCAACATGCGAAATTCGTACGAGCAATAAATTACCTAGGGCAGGTGATGCCGGAGGTATGTTCGCCGTTAACTCAAAATCGGTCCAAAGTCCGTTAGGGGTCTCATGACCTTCTATCACGCGTGTTGCCAAGGGTGTGAACGTGCCACCGTTATCATACCCCAATTCCAAGGTCGTTTGCCCATCGTTGCGAAAAACATTGAGATAATCAAGTCCGTCCCCTACGGCGATGGTCAAAATATAATTTCCTTCTTCGATAGTCGGGTTTCTCACTGGGTCTGGTTGTTGAGTTATCGTACCTGTACCGTTGATATAGGCGAATTTTCCATTATCAGCGGGTAACGGTCCGTTGTTCACCCCGTCTGCATCGCTCAGGTAATTCGGTGCATAAAAGGTATTCGGTACAATGGTCTCCACAGAATTGGTAACGTTTGCGTAGTGCACGCCAATGGCATTGCCTCCCACACCCGAGGTCTGCAAATCCCAGAAATCGATGACACCGTCGGTATATTGCTCGATCGTATTCACTGTGGCAGGATTGTCGGCGATTGCAGTGGCCTCAAAGTCATATCCATTGCCTTGGCCCAAATTACAACCTTCGTCCACATCGAGAATGCCGTCGTTGTCACTGTCTTGATCAAGGGGTGTGACAGGATTTCCCGAAACCCCATCTATCACATAGGCATTGCCATCAAGTACCCCATCATTGTCAATATCATTGTTGCACCCAATTTCAGAGGCATCCAAAGTAGCCCAGCCTGCTTCTTGGCCATCATCACAACCATCACCGTCTGCATCCGTATCACTACAATTGTCAATGCCATCACTATCGGTATCAAGCATCAAATGAAAGTCATCATAATTACCTGCATAGCCATTTATGAAAGGCCCTGGATTAAAGACGTCTATCCCAGAGGTGTGCGATATTTGAATCAAGATTCCCTCTCCTAACGCAGGACTGGTAGCATCAATGGTGAACTGTATAGTGAATTGTGTCCAAATACCATCCGTCAAGGAAGTTGTTTGTGGTGTATCATTGGGGTTAATGGTCAATTCCGCATTTGGATCAGGTATGGGGGTGAAACTGGCTGCATCACTACCATATCCCATTTGAACAAATGTAGTTCCATCATTTCTATAGACATTGTAATTGGCGCCCTCTCCTGCCCAAAAGGTAAAAATATAACCACTTTCACTGTAAACGGCGTTTTGTGCATTCAATGTTAGGGTTTTAGTAACAGGTGTATAGGTATTGGTAGGTATGTCATGCAAAGCCTGCGTGTTTACATACAAAAATTGATTTCCGTCGGGAATTGCCGTGTAGTTCGCAGGTGAGGAAGGAAAATCATGCGTACCCCAACCATATCCACCATTATGCCCACTGGTAACCCACCCTTGTGGAATATTATTGTAAGGAACGGCATCTTCAAAGCTTTGACTGGGTATATAGATCTCACACTCATCAATATCCAAAATACCATCACCATCGGCATCTTGACAATGAACCGAAAGCGAGACCGATAACAAACAACCGAATAAGACGATTTGGTATTTTGGCAAAAAAACCAGCGCCTTTTTCAAAAAGTACGGTTTGGGGACCATAGACTTAAGTTTTATACAAACAAAAATAAGTACGTCGAATTACCTTACATTAAAAATTCGTTGTTCTTACCTATTTTTAGCCGAGATTGATTTTTCTATCGTTAAAACGACAGCTTGGCAAAAAAAGTATGTAATCTAAGAAGGTATTTCATCGACAAAAGCCTGCAGATAAGCGTATCGCGGGGTAAGCTTTCGGTTCTTGGTCATGCGCGCCCGTTGTAAGATCCCATCGGCATCACCGTCGAAAAATGCGGGAATCACATATTTTAGAAAAGCCTCACCGAAACCGATGCTCGCATCGCGCGGAAGCTCACAGGGCAAATTATCAACGGCCATAACGGCAATCGCGGACTTATTCTTGAAATTTACCTCTTTTTCGGTCTTCGGATCGTACCCATAAATAGGATCGGCAATGGTCGACGCGCGGATCGTACTCGCGACGGGCCCATCGATATCACAGCTGATATCGGCCACCACTTTGATCTTGAAATCAGGGTGCTTGGCATCCTCCCGTGTGTACAGATAGGGCGCCCCTTGTCCGTAAAAATGTCCGGCAATATAGAAATCGGTCACTTCGGCAAACCGAAAAAAATCGGACTTATATTCCTCGGGATGGGCAAAAAAGTTGGTCTTGTTACCCCGTACCCCGTCTTTTCGTTTGTTGTATTCCCCGGCATCTATTTGACAATAGACGGGTTCATTAAAATTCTCCTCCAAATATTCGGCCACGTTGACCCTGCGAAGGCCCATACCATCCAACATTTCGCGGGAGCCGTTCCCTACCCTGCCCCTACCGGTCAGCAAGATTTTAATATTCGGCAACTGTTTTTTTATTTTTTTGAGTTCACGTATCAATGCTTTTTGGTCTGGCAGGGCATTCGCCTTGGGTAGTTTGAATACATCGAATTTTAGTCCGTATGCCCGAAATCCGTTATAGGCGCCAACGATACCGGCATAGCGGCCAAAGGCGACCAAGCGCACTTCTTTTGAATTGGTAATGACCTCATGATCGTACAATTCGATATTTTTTTTCAAAATGGCCCGCAGCAAATCTCTGTTATAGGGCTGCTTTTTTATGGTATGCGAAAAGAAAAAATACTTTTTATCGGGTATGAGGGCGTCGATGGGCACTTCCTTTACCCCCAAAAGCACATCGCAGGTTTCCATAGCATCTTCAACAGGTATACCCAAATGTCGGTACGACGCGTCATCAAACGCCCTTATGGGCGAAGGCTCGACGATTATTTGTGCTTTCGAATGGTTCGAAAGGACTTTTTGGCAGGCTTCTGGTGACAATACTACCCTGCGATCAGGGGGATTCTTGCGTTCTCTAATGATTCCGAACTTCATATGGGCTTTGGTATAAATATTGCATAAATGTAAAGGGATTTGTAGCGGTGCGCAAACTTTTATTAGCTTTGCCAACCGCGTTAGGGATAGAGGCAGGTACCGCGTACCGCCGATAGCCCGACCCTTTGAAGTTTTACGAAAAAGGGGAACGCCAAGATCTTTGAAAAAAATCATGGGAGAATTGCACATTTGAGTTAGTCCCTTCGGCGCAGTTTATGCTGAGCATGGACGAAGTACTCAGGGTTCAATTCGTTTACGATTAGTATTGCTAATCTAACTCATTGAAGGGGCCGACTGGTTTTGACAGCGAGACCAATGGCAATGTAAGCATGTCGAGCGCTGGGGTACAGCTCGTTAATATCATACTTCACACTTTTAATTGGCGATAATAATTACGCTCTTGCCGCTTAATCTGAATTATAGTAAGATTTAGCCTCGTCTCCGCTAGGCGGAGAAGCGAGATGTTCCTGAATAGCCCTTGTTGACGGCGATTCATTTAGGAGCACCATAAAAGTCAACACAAGGGTATCAGTTCGCTTTGGCGGTACCTCTAAAACCTTAAGAAGCTAAGTGCACATTAGGCGGTTTCTGGTCAGGTGTGCATCGAAAACCAAGCAGATACTAAGCATGTAGAAAGCACTGACGTTGCTTGTTTGGACGAGGGTTCGAATCCCTCCGGCTCCACGACACTCAAGAAACCACGCCAAGGCGTGGTTTTGTTTTTATGAAATGTCAAAACGGAGTTTTGTAAGTGAATAAAATACAAAACTAGAAGCTTCTGCTTCGTGGTTTCTTATTTGCAACATTGGTTCGGAGGGAGGAACGAAGTTAATCCCTACGGCTCCACCTACGCCCTCCGAAGCCTCGTGCGAAGGGGAGCTTTTCAATTACCATTGGCTTACTCTCATCCAGACCATTTGAGTCTTGATCCGGGGAGCTACGGTGGACACCGGTCCACAATCTTCATTCCCCGAAGCTTTGAGCGAAGCGAAAAGCGAAGGAGAACCACTATCTTCCCTACAAACCAATCAATCATGACCCTTCCATACGCCGTCTACATTCTAAAATGTGCCAATGGTCAATATTATACCGGGTTTTCCGCGAATCTTTCGCAACGCCTTGAAGCCCATCAAAATGGCCAAGTACATTTTACCAAAGACAAATTACCTGTTGAACTGGTACATCTTTCATATTTTCGAAAAAAACAAAAAGCCCTTGTTTTCGGGCCGTATTTGAAGTCCGGTTCTGGAATTGCGTTCGGCAACCAAAGGTCAGTCGAATGAATCATCGAATACCCTTATCTTAGTAACCCATACACCCCTTCTATGTCAAACCAAAAATCTTGGCTGCGCACCCTAATAGAGCTTATCGAAGTCTTTTTCAACAGCGCACAACGCAACAAACGGGGCCGCACCTGGCACCAACATGTAGTGCCTTATGAAGACGGTTGGGCCGTGCGGCGCGAGGGCAACCAACGGATCACCAGCAAGCACCGTAAACAAATTACGACCATTGACAAGGCTAAACGCTTGGCCCGAAAATACAAGGCCGATGTTATCATTCACCGTGAAAACGGGGAGATTCGTGAGCGACTATCGTATGGCGATGACCGATAAAAACCCGAGCTGACCGATTATTTATAACGTCAGTTTTTTCTTCTATCAAGAATGTTTATTTTGGCTTGAACGTTGACTTTTCCCCGTTATTAATTCACATTGATCAATGAATTTTGAACAAACTTTTAAAAACATAGATGACCTGCTCTACAAAGATTCAGGAGCAGACAGCGAATTAGATTACATAGGACAAACCTCTTGGGTGATGTTCTTACGCTACTTGGACGAATTAGAACAAGACAAAGCAGACGAAGCAGAACTGCGTGGAGAAGATTACAACTTCATTTTGGATTCGGCATACCGTTGGCCAAATTGGGCAATGCCAAAAGGACCAGACGGAAAACTCGACCACCACAAAGCTATGACAGGACCCGATTTAGTTCAGTTTGTAGACAACAAGTTGTTTCCGTACTTGGCGGAATTCAAACAAAAAGCCGACAACCCAAAAACCATAGAATACAAGATTGGTGAAATCTTCTCTGAACTAAAAAACAAAATCCAAAGTGGTTACAACCTACGTGAGATTTTGGAATACGCTGACGAACTGCCTTTCCGTGCTTCAACTGACAAACATGAGTTGAGTCACTTGTACGAAAGCAAGATTAAAAACATGGGAAATGCAGGTCGAAATGGTGGACAATATTACACACCAAGACCGCTCATTCGTGCCATGATTAATGTTGTTGACCCACAAATTGGAGAAAAAATCTATGATGGTGCAGCAGGTTCTTGTGGTTTCTTATGCGAAGCATACGAGTATTTGTATGAGCGTATGGAGAAAACCACCGACAATCTGAAAACGCTGCAAGAAGAAACACTTTACGGAAAAGAGAAAAAAAACCTGGCGTATGTGATTGGAATCATGAACATGATACTTCATGGCATAGAAGCACCAAACTTGATTCACATGAATACGCTTGGCGAGAATATACGAGATATTCAAGAGAAAAATCGTTACCATGTGATTCTTGCCAACCCACCCTTTGGAGGGAAAGAACGAAAAGAAGTACAACAAAACTTTGACATAAAAACAGGAGAAACCGCTTCGCTGTTTTTACAGCACTTTATCAAAAGTTTAAAGACAGGCGGACGAGCCGCTATCGTTATCAAAAACACCTTTTTAAGTAATGCCGATAACGCTTCTATTTCATTGCGTAAGCACTTATTGGAAAGTTGTAACCTGCATACCATTTTAGACAGCCAGCAGGTACATTTACAGGTGCAGGTGTAAAAACAGTAGTCTTGTTCTTCCAAAAAGGCGAACCCACCAAAAACATTTGGTATTACCAATTAGATGCAGGTAGAAACATGGGAAAAACCAATCCTTTGAATGATACCGATATGGAAGAGTTTGTGGCAATGAGCAAAACACAAACGGAGACTGAAAAATCGTGGCTCTTTAATGTGAACGATTTAGACGAAAACACGCTCGACCTTTCGCCTAAAAACCCAAACACACCAGAAGAAGCACCATTGAGAAGTCCTAGAGAGATTTTGGAGGAAATGGAGAATCTTGACAAGGAAACGATTAAAATTATAAATCAGATTAAGGAGCTAATATGAGTAATTTAATTTTGATAGAAAATAGAATTTTTACGTTCCGAGGCGAACAAGTAATGCTTGATAGTGATTTGGCTGAAATGTACGAAGTGGAAGTAAAGAGATTAAATGAGCAGGTAAAAAGAAACATAGAGCGTTTTCCTAAAGAATTTAGATTTCAACTTTCTAACAATGAGAAAAATGAACTGGTCGCAAATTGCGACCGGTTTAAAAAATTAAAACATTCTAGCAACAACCCTTATGCATTTACCGAGCAGGGTGTAAGTATGCTTTCGGCTGTTTTGCGTAGTAAAGTGGCCATACAAGTAAGCATACAAATAATGAATGCTTTTGTACAAATGCGAAAAACCATTGGCAACCACCAGCAATTATTACAACTATCATCAGATTTTACACAACATAAACTAGAAACCAACCAAAAATTTGAGCAAGTTTTTAAAGCATTAGAAGCACCAAGCATAAAAGACAAACAAGGCATTTTCTTTAACGGACAAACCTACGATGCTTACGATTTTGTAAATGGGTTGATTAAAAAAGCAAAAAGCAGTATTGTGCTTATAGATAACTATATAGACGATACCGTAATTACCCAGCTCACCAAAAAACACAAAAACGTGGCGGTAACTTTATTAAGTAAAACCATTAGCAAAAAATTGCAGTTAGATATAGATAAGGCTAATACACAATACCCAACTTTTAAAACCATACCGTTTGCTAAAGCACATGACCGCTTTATAATAATTGATGAAACCGAAGTCTATCACATAGGTGCAAGCCTTAAAGACTTGGGTAAAAAATGGTTTGCGTTTTCTAAGTTGGAAACGGCTTCTGTTAGTATTATTAACCAAATTAAAGAGTTGATATGAGGGAAGGTTGGGAAATGAAAAAGTTGGGGGATATTTCCAAGATAATGTATGGTCATACAGCAAAAACAAAAAATGTTTAAAATGGAATTAGATATTTAAGAATAACTGATATTCAAGATGGAAATGTCGATTGGAGTACAGTTCCTACTTGTCCAAAATTAGATGATTTTCAAAAATATGAATTGAAGTATGGAGACATAGTTTTTGCTCGAACTGGAGCTACAACGGGTAAAAGTTATTTAATTAAATCTCCTCCTAAAGCAGTTTTTGCCTCCTATTTGATTAGAGTTCAAACAGAAATAGAAAAAATATTACCTGAATTTTTATATCTATTTTTTCAATCTGATTCATATTGGAAAGTTGTAGAAGCTGGAATATCTGGCAGTGCTCAAGGCGGTTTTAATGCTAAGAAGTTAGGCAATCTGCAAATCCCAATCCCAACTCTTCCCGAACAAAAACAAATCGTAGCCCTACTCGATAAAGCCTTTGCAGCCATAGACCAAGCCCAAGCCAATATTGAGAAAAACATTGAAAATGCGAAGGAGTTGTTTCAGTCTAAACTCAATGAAATTTTTAGCCACCCTTCGACAAGCTCAGGGCAAGATGGTGATGGTTGGGAGGAGAAGAGTTTGGGAGAGGTTTGTGAATTAAATCAAGGTTTGGCTATAAATGCAAAAACAAAACATTTACTTGTAGAGAAAAGTGATTTACCTTTATTAAGAATTAAAGATTTAAAAAACAATACAGAAGAGCAGTATGTTTCTGAAACAGGGTATCCTGAAAAATCAAAGGTAAATATTGGAGATTTAATTTATACAAGAACAGGCTCTTTAGGATTAGTTTTCAGAAACAGGCAAGGCATATTACATAACAACTCATTTAAAGTAGAACCAATTCCAGAACTTTCAAAAAATTACCTTTTTTGGTGGTTACAACATGAAGCTTTTACAAATATTATCATTGGTTTAGCTTCAAAAGCAGCACAGCCCGATATTACACATAAATTATTTAAAAAGCAGATAATAAATTATCCTTCCTTTGAGGAACAAGAAAGATTCTATGATATTATAGAAAATTTAAATTTAGAATTGAAAAACCTTGAAGAACACTACAACCAAAAACACGCAAACCTCGAAGAACTCAAAAAATCCATTTTACAGAAAGCATTTTCGGGTGAGTTGACAAAACAATTGATAATGGATAATGAAGAATTGATAATGAAATAAAGCAACTCCTGTAAAAATGGCACAAGTTGAATAAGTAAAAATATGAGCGAAATAGTTATATATAAATCCGATACCAATCAAATTGAAGTTTCAGTTCAGTTAGAAAAGGATACTGTTTGGCTCAATCTTAACCAAATAGCTACGTTATTTGATAGGGATAAATCCATTATTTCCAGACATTTAAACAACATTTTCAAAACCAAAGAATTACAAAGAAATTCAGTTGTTGCAAAAAACGCAACAACTGCTTCTGATGGTAAAACCTATCAAGTAGATTTTTTTAATCTCGATGCTATTTTATCTGTTGGCTACAGGGTAAATTCTAAGCAAGGTACTGCTTTTAGAATATGGGCAAATAGTGTTTTAAAACAATATTTAGTAGATGGTTATGCCATCAATGAAAAACGACTAGCACAAAAAGAGCAAGAAATACGAATGCCACAGCGTGGCAAAATACTAATAGCAGAAAATTACAACGTATCAAATTTAAGCTCCGGAGGAGCGAAATATTAAAATGGCAAATACCTATACACAATTATATTTTCATATTGTTTTTGCCGTAAAAGGTAGAGGTAATCTTATTGCCACAAAATGGAAATCGGAATTATACAAATACATTTCGGGAATAATCTCCAATAAAAATCAAAAACTAATGATTATCAATGGCATGCCAAATCATGTTCATTTATTGATTGGAACAAAACCAACATGTAATCTATCCGATTTAGTTAGAGATGTAAAAGCAAATTCATCAAAATGGATTAATGAGAAACAGCTTGTAAAAGGAAGATTTGAATGGCAAACCGGTTTTGGAGCATTTACGGTAAGCCAATCTGGAGTCAATGATGTTATAAACTATATTAAGAATCAAGAAAAACATCATAGCGTAAAAACATTTAAAGAAGAATATATTGATTTCCTAAAGGCTTATGAAATTGATTATAAATTGGATTATATTTTTACGGATAATTAATACCGCTCCTATGGAGCTTATAAAATAACATTATAATAGCTATTAATATCAAGCTCCTCTGGAGCTACAATGCAAACAAATGAACGAAGCACAAACCAAACACGATTTAATAGAACCTGCTTTGCGTGAGGCAGGTTGGGGTATTGTAGAAGGCAGTCGTTTGCGTTTGGAGTTTCCTATTACTAAAGGTCGTCTCATTGGTCAAAATAGACGCGCCACACCTTTGTTTGCAGATTATGTGTTGGAGTACAAAAACAGACGTATTGGAATTGTTGAAGCCAAAAAACGAGGTGACTATTACACACAAGGTTTAGAGCAAGCCAAAGATTATGCTGAACGTTTAAATATTAGGTTTACCTATTGTACCAATGGTTTGCAGGTTTACGGTGTGGACATGCAAGAAGGTACAGAAGGTGATGTATCAAAATATCCAACACCTGATGAACTTTGGGAAATGACCTACCCAACACCAAAAGAAGATTACAAAATTGAAATTGCCAATTGGAAAGAACGTTTGTTTGCCATTCCATTTGAAGACAGAGGCGGAACTTGGCAACCGAGATACTACCAACAAAATGCGATTGCCAAAGTTTTAGAAGCTATTTCAGAGAAAAAGGATAGAATCTTACTCACATTAGCCACAGGAACAGAAAAAACAGCCATAGCCTTTCAAATTGCTTGGAAGTTATTTCATGCCAAATGGAATTTAAGACGTGATGCAAGCAGAGCACCAAGAATTTTGTTTTTGGCAGACCGTAATATTTTAGCAGACCAAGCATTTAACTCGTTCAATGCGTTTGATGAAGATGCATTAGTTCGGATACGGCCTTCTGAAATAAAAAAGAAAGGTCGCATACCTAAAAACGGAAGTATCTTTTTTACCATTTTCCAAACCTTTATGAGCGGTCCTAATGATTCGCCATACTTTGGAGAATATCCAGCAGATTTTTTCGATTTTATAATCATTGACGAGTGCCATAGAGGTGGAGCCAATGACGAAAGTTCTTGGAGAGCCATTATGGACTACTTCTCGCCTGCTGTTCAATTGGGATTAACAGCTACACCAAAAAGAGATGTAAACGGAGATACTTACGACTATTTTGGTGACCCAGTTTACAGCTACAAACTGAAAGATGGAATCAATGACGGTTTTTTAACGCCTTTCAAAGTCAAAGAAATTGACACGACCATTGACGATTACACCTATACTTCTGATGATGAAGTGGAAGGCGAAATTGAAGAAGGACGAAAATATACAGAAGCCGATTTCAATAGAATTATTGAGATAAAAGCAAGAGAAGAATATCGAGTAAAACTCTTTATGGATTTGATCAATCAAAATCAGAAAACATTGGTTTTCTGTGCTACTCAAATTCATGCAGCAGCAGTTAGAGATTTAATAAATCAGTATGCAACAAGCAGGAATACGAACTACTGCCACAGAGTTACCGCAGATGACGGAAAAATTGGAGAGCAACATTTAAGAGACTTTCAAGACAACGAAAAGAGTATTCCAACCATTTTAACGACTTCTCAAAAATTGAGTACAGGAGTTGATGCACCTGAAATTAGAAACATTGTTTTGATGCGTCCTGTAAATTCAATGGTAGAGTTTAAACAAATAGTTGGTAGAGGAACTCGCCTTTTTGATGGCAAAGACTATTTCACAATTTTTGATTTTGTAAATGCTCACAATCATTTTCAAGACCCAGAATGGGATGGTGAGCCATTAGAACCTGAGCCACCAACACGCGGAGGAACACCAAGACCTTGTAATATTTGTGGTGAAAGACCATGCGTTTGTGAACGACCTGAACCAGAACCTTGTCCTGAATGTGATAATATTCCTTGTGTTTGTGAAACACCACCAAGGCAAATGATTAAGGTTAAGTTGTCGCACAATAAAGTGCGGGAAATTGATTCAATGATAAAAACGTCTTTTTGGAGTCCAACAGGAAAACCAATTTCGTCAGCGGAATTTATAGAACAACTGTTTGGCGACTTACCTGAATTCTTCAAAAGCGAAAGCGAATTACGCAAGATTTGGAGTTTGCCAAGTACAAGAAAAAAACTGTTGACTGAATTAAGCGAAAAAGGATATACAAATTCGAAATTGGAAGATTTGAGAAACTTGATACACGGAGAAGATAGCGACCTTTTTGATGTATTGAGTTATGTAGCTTATCACAAAGACCTTGTACCGAGATTAGAACGTGCAACAAGAGCAAAAATTCAGTTGAACGACTACAATCAGAAACAACAAGAGTTCTTGAATTTTGTATTGGAGCAGTATGTAAAAGAAGGCGTTAACGAATTGGATGATTCTAAACTTCCTGACTTATTGGAACTAAAATACAAAGCGATTGCAGATGCTAAGAGGGAATTAGGAGATATAAAGTCGATTAGAGAAACCTTTATCGGATTTCAAGAACATTTATATCAAGAAAGAGCAATCTAAGTGTCAAAAAAAAATAAAACCGACCTAAAATAGGTTCTCATTCCAAGCTCTAGAAGTGCTACTTGTTTCCAAATACAAGCTTTACCGAATGGAATCCTGTTCTAGATCTATCGAATTTACCGGTTACACTTCCCGAAATTGGCAGAACATCCCATGACAGACCACCTGTTTTGGAATCAGTTATGTAAAACCCTAACTCTATAGTGGTAGATTTTGGTTTCAAAATATTGCCGTCGTCATTGATGGTTTTTAAGGCTTCCGCAGCTTGAACGATAGCATCGCTCAATGCTTTGGAGAGTGAATCGGTAAAGCCTAATTCTTTAGCTTCTGCTTTTGGCTCAAAAACAAAAGTCATCTTTTTTGTTGCCTTCTTTTCCCTCTTTTTCCCGAAGGTGAATACCAATATTTTAATTGACCCATCATTAATTTTTTTATGCGTCGTTTCCAAAACAATTTCAACGGTCTTCAAATCAGGCAAATTAGATTCTTGAATGATTGCTTTGCTCTCATTAATAGATTTGTTTACTTCAGAAATTACTTCACCTGCGGTGATTACTTTCGATTGTGCCTGACCCATCTCTAAACTAAAAAGTGTTACCAAAAAACAAATGGATAAATTAATCTGCTGTACAATTTTCATGTCAATAATATTTTACTAAAAATAAATAGAGATTTTTTATCAAACCATCCCCACAAATAGGTATTTTTAACTAAATACTTGAAAATAAAAGGTTTGCAAACTAAAAATGGAGCCTAGCTCCATTGTGTATTTTAAAAATTGAAGTGTTTACTAAAACTCATACTTTTTCTCCAACGCATACCGAAGCAACTCCCCCGCCCCACTCAACCCCAGTTTACGGATCATGTTCTTGCGGTGTGTATCGACGGTGCTTTTACCGATAAAGAGTTCATCAGCGATTTCATGCGAGGTCTTGCCGCGCGCGATCAACAACAGTATTTCGCGCTCACGCGAAGAGAGCACACTTTTGGATCGGTTCTTTTCGCCCGTGGGCAAATGGATCTTTTTGTCGAAATAGGTCTTGCCCCCGGCCACCGTTCTGATGGCTTCTAACACCACCTGCAACGATGAGTTTTTGAGAATATAGCCTACCGCACCGGCATCAAGCATTTGGCGTACAGCCTCTTCTTGGTCGAACATGGTAAAGGCAATAACCTTAGTATTCGGGTATTCTTTTTGAATGATCTTGGTAGCCTCAATGCCATCGACCTTGGGCATTCGTATGTCACAGAGTACGATGTTCGGAGGCCGCTTGGCGATCATGGCCAACAACTGTTGCCCGTCATTGGCATGCCCCACGATCGTGATATCGTCTTCGTACTCAAGATACGATTGGATCCCATCGATCAGGGCTTGGTGGTCTTCGGCGATGGTTACGGTGATCATACGGGTATATCGATTAAGATTGAGGTGCCCTTGCCCGGTACGCTATCGACCGTAAAGCTACCTTCTAAATGTTCGATGCGTTTTTCGATGGTACCAAGGCCCATGCCATGATCGTTGCGACGCACGGCCGACATATCGAAGCCCTTGCCGTTGTCTTCGACAATGATGTTCAAACTATCTTCGTGTTGGGTGAATTGGATATTGGCCCGAGTGGCCTTGGCATGTTTGATGATGTTTGCCACCAGTTCTTGCAGGATCCGAAAAAGGGTCAGCTCGAGGGAGTTTTCCATACGGTCTGAAAGTCCGAAATCTTCTACGGTAACTTGCAGCGCATTGGTTTCATTGATGGTCTTGGCCATTTTCTGTACGGCGGGCAGCAGCCCCTGGTTGGCCATCACCCCTGAGTTCTTGGCATGGGCCATACCGCGGATCTTTTGGTAGGCTTTCTCGAGCAGGTCTTGCGCCTTTTTCATGGCGGGGTCTTTTTCATCGACCTTCACGTTGTCAAAATGCAGTTTTACGGTGGCCATCAAACTGCCCAGGTCGTCGTGCAGTTCGTTCGCGACCTTTTGGCGTTCCTTTTCCTGCCCCGCTATCATGGCGTCGATACTCACAAGTTCTTGTTCTTTGAGCAGGGTCGCTACTTTTTGCTGTTCGAGCAGGGCCGTTTGCTCGGCCAATTGGCGTTTTCTGGTGGCGTTTTTTTGAAGAAAGACCGCAGTAGTTGTTCCGATTGCTAAAAGGGCCAATGCCATTATCAAATAGTTTTGGTTGGTTTTTCGACGGTTGTCCAATTGCAGTTTATCGAGTTTCAATTTTTCGGTCTCGTTTTCTACCGATAAAAGGGCCGTTTCCAAGGTATTGTTCTTTGCGCCCATTTTATATTCCAGTTCCACCGAGCTGTTCAAATAATAATAGGCCGAATCGAACTCTTTTTTTGCATCCAGGATCCATGCCTTAAGTCGATGGTCATAGAATTGGCCCCTTAGGCCCGTGGACCATTCTTCGGAGAGTCTTAAATAAAATTCAGCGTTTTGCAGATTTCCACCTAATAGATAATTATGCGAAAGCTGCCAATATAACGTACTCTTTAAATTATTCAAATGCGGTTTATCGCAATAGTCCAAAGCATTCTTGAACCAAGTCGTCGCCTCACCGTACGCATCGCCCAATTTAAACTGGGCCCCTTTCTCATATGCGTAATATGGAAAATAGGGGTGCGTTCTCGGCAAGTGCTCGAAATACATGTCCAGCTTTTCCATTTTTTTTGCATATCCTTCGTCAACGGTCAAATCTTCATTTTCCTTTGAGGAAAAGACCACATCAAAATAGGCCAAAATGATTTCATCATCCCTACTGTCTATCAAATCTCTAAATTGATTGAGATATATTTCAAATTGACGACTTCCGATAAAAATTTCTTTGCGAAGCAGTTGAAGGATACTAATAATACAAAATTTGGTAAGTTCTTTGTTACCAATGGTATTCGAAATGTTCAGGGCACGTGAAAAGGCTTCATATGATTTTATGGAGGAATAATTTTCTTTTAATAGCTCATTATGCCCAATGATCAAATGTGTAATCGTGCTGTCAATTGAAGAAGTTTTCGGTAAACCTTGATCAAAGTGTTGAGACTCTTGAAACTGCACTATTTTCAAAAGTACCTCAATAGGGTTCGAAAGTTCTTCGTCTCGTTGAATTTCGATTTTATGGGAAGCGCATTCGTAATCCATCACTTTAAGGCAACGAAAAAAAAGCTCCAGATCTGAATTTGAAAAACACAGACCTGGCACGCACAAAACTAGAAATATGTAAGCTTTTCTAAGATTTACTTTAGAAAGTAAACCAATGAATTTTTGCATTTGCCCACAGTGTTAGGTTTAAATTGATTGTCAAGCCTATCTCTTTTCCTAATCGCTATTCCATCACGTTCATAGAATTCTGAATCGAACATAGGGTGATGTAGGTGTTCTTCAAAGTCAGAAGGTATATTATCATAGATAGGGTATAGCTCACGGCTGACCATCATATCCTTCAGATTTTTAATATCAGTGTCGCACTTCACCTTTATATTTTGATTTGTTCTGTGACCATGTAGCCCCCCATTTGCCTTGATATGAAGGCATAATTGGCCATTAACGCCATTTTGGCAATTCCACGAATCCTCAGTTTTTTGAAGCAAACCCAAATTATAGGCACCCTTGTAGTTTACAAGTGATATGTCAATCTCCTTCAATTTATCATTTTCTACCTTGAATTTTCCGGCTACGCCAAAAAAAGTGCTGTATAATTGACTTGCATAAATTAATTGATATCTATCTGGGTCGGTCAGTACAACATTTAGGGAGATTTTCTTAAAATTTTTAAGTTCTTTGGTTTCCATTTTTTATTTTTTTTCTTGGTTCGGTCAAATTTGATGGAATAATAATTTTCAAGAAATCCCCATTGATAGGTATTTTAGATGCTCAACTCGTCTTTCCTCTAAATCTAAAAACTTTTAACAGTTTTCTTCCCATCGGCCGTAAAGATTTTTATTCCAAAAAATACGGCTTGCTGCAATGTGTACATTTTTTCTTACAAAAAACTATTCGAAATACCCATCAATAGGTATTGTGCCCAAAATGACCCCGCACTAGTTTTATGGCAATAAACCATTACATGAATCAGAATAGCGATGTGTTGAGGCAATCTTGGGGCGAAGGCTTTAGCCAAAAGCAACTGGAGTATGTTCGTAACCATTTTGGCCTCACCAAGATCGAACTGGATCATTTACTGATGCTCAACCTTAAATATCATAAGAATAGCGCCCTTTTATTGAAGAAAATCATGCCCAACAAAAAATAAACCATTAGCTAAAACCCTTTATGGAGCATGGTCGTGAGTCCGGGGGGAAATTGCGAGCTTGCGAAGTAAGGGGTTTGTAACCTCAAGATCGATGGGCCAAATTTTGAACCTGCAGGTGCTAGATTTTGAAACCTTTTCTTTATTTGGGAAATGATTTTGGAAATTAAGTTCCTTTTCCCTATTTTCATTTTTTCTTTATTAATTACCCCACACGAATTATTGTTATATAATGGCTTTGGCCAAGATCCGAAAGAATCTTGTGGCCAGGTTTCAATATTTAATGGATTTCTAATATGGGGATAGAGAACTTCACGAACGATCAAGGTATATTACTATTATTTCTTTTTGCACTTCTAATGCTAGTTGGTCGGATTTTTATGTCTGTTATTCAAACGGATAACGATCAGCGCAATAGCCAAGAAAATGTAGGCAACAAAACGCCTAAATAGGCGGGTATTTTTAACATTTATGGTATTGCCGACCAAAAAAAATCCTAGTCTTCTGCAATTGATCGACCAATACATAGTATTATTCGTTAAGTAAAACCCTATATACTTTTAAACCAAGTTTACTAGCCTTTACCGATTTCTTATTCAAAAAACTTAATCCGTATCGAACTTTGTAGGAAAAATTTTTTCTATGAAGACTCTATATTTTAAACTAAAAAATCGTCTTGAAAGGGAAGATACCATCGCCGCCCTTAGCTGCTTGGTGATAGCCATGACAATATTCTTTATCATGAAGGTCTTGTACCGCGAGATACCGCTCTAATGGAGGAGTTTTACTATAAATCGATATTAAAACGTAAAGTGTCGAGTTCACTTGCCTTCCATGGTGTGATCTGACCCTGGGTTCGAAAACGTATACCGCCCACGGTCCTGCTTTCCAATGGACTTGCAGAATTGCCCCATGAATTTCTTATGTATGTGGCAATGGCCGCAATATCTTCATTTTGCAAGGTGGAGAACGAGGGCATGCTCGGTAAAATATCGGGAATATCATAAAGTTTTCCTTTGACCGTTACCGGACCTTCCATACCGTGCAATAGAATCATGGCCAATTTGTATTGTTCCCCCAAAACCCATTCAGAACCTTTCAAGGGTGGTGCAAAACGTTTCATACCCTCCCCTTGGGTGCCGTGACAATTTGCACAAAGGTTCAGGTATTTTTGTCTGCCCGTGGCATATATGTCACTGTCGACTTCAAAACCCGTAGCTTCGACAACTTCTTCCTTTGGCTTTCCGGGCCATGCCAACTTTTTGTAAAGGGCCTCTGAAACACCTTTTCGCCTTAATACTGCGGCCTCTGAATCAAGCAAGATCTTACCCGAATCATTGTGCCCCCGAGCGTTCAAGATACCATTTACCACGGCCGGTGCCAACCATTCAGGTTCCTCATGTTCATTGCCTTCGGCAATCTTCAACAACACAGTGAAATCGGACTTTTTTTCACTGTTGGCAATTGCCGTTGCCAACATTTCCACAAAAATCTCATTCTTTTGGTCGTATTTTTCCCATGCCCCGTTTTGCAAAATACTTGTAAGCATCTCAAGTTCACGATCTTGCAGAGAACTCATCACCACATCTCGTGCGACCGGTAAATGACCGAAACGTGCTAAAAACTTTTTTGAGGTCTCGAGGGCCGTTTTTGAATCGACTCTGTGGCTCGCAAGTACCATCTGCATTTGCAAATAAGGATGGGCTTTTTCATAACGGTCTACCGAGAATTTTTCCAACTCCCTTTTCACATCGACGTGGTTCGACTCCATGTTCTCCATTAATCTCAATGCGGTCGCCGTCACTCTTGGGTCGCCGGTATCCAAAACAGGCAGTAATACTTCGGGCGTTATGAGCCCCAAGCCCTCCAAAGTCCATAGGGCGTGTAATTGCGCCAGGGGATTTCCATTTTCCAGAACTTCCTCCAAGTCATCGGCTATCAAATCGCCTTTTTGCACCAATATTCGTTGGGCGGTATCACGGATCCAACCATTACGATTTCCCAATAATGCTACCAATTCCTTGGAATCCGCCTCGGACAAATCAGGAATTTTATTATCGGTATTTCCCTTTTTGGTTATCCGCCAGATCCTGCCCATATGGATGGGTTTGTCAAGCTTTCGTTCCAAAGTCACTTGTCTGAGGTAATCGCTCATATAGGGGCCGTGCTGAATGATGCCTTTGTACATATCGACAACATACAGGGCGCCGTCAGGGCCGGAAGCCATGGAAATGGGCCTAAAGCGTTCATCGGTCGATGCCAAAAACTCCCGATCATCATAAATCCCTTTGGCACTCAACATAAAACCTTCTTCGATAATCGTGTTCCGCTTGATCAAATTTGCCGTAGGCTCACATACAAAGGCATTTCCGTTATAATTATCCGGTAGGCCATTGCCCCTGTACACCAAAGGGCCACAGGCCGATGCAAATTCCAATAAACGTCCTTGTGCATCCAGAGTGCCCGGCACATAACCGCGATTGACCGCCGTATTGCTTCGAATGGGGAATATTTCCCGTTCCAAGGTCAACCCATGGTCAATACCGCTGGAGGGTGTGTGGTTCTTGTTGCGCAGCAGTGCGTTGGGTGGCACCAGGTCACCATGAAGCTGTGACCAGTTGTAATTGTAGAACAAACGACCGGCATCGTCATGTACGATACCCCATTGGCCCCGAAACTCGGTCTCGTCCTTGATCCATTTATCGCCAACCCGCTTATAGCGATATTTTGATTTGGCATTATAGAGCCAATTATCCAACCCGCGCCAGAGTCCGTTCGCGGAATGTTCGGGCATACCCGAACCCCCATAGGTCGAATCGATAAGAACTTTTGAATCGGCCTTAAAATCACCGTCGGTATCCTGTGCATACCATAGGGGAATATTTTCCGAAACCAGAATGCCACCCTTGACCAGGGCAATTGCGCGAGGTAGCACCAGACTGTCCAAAAAAATACTGCCCCTGTCCATCTTACCATCGCCATCGTCATCGAATAATACGGATACCCTACCTGTTCGGGCTTGCTCATCGGTACCGTCGATATCGGTCATAAAACCAAGCATTTCGACCACCCATAACCTACCGGCTTCATCAAACGTCATTGCCACCGGGTCTTGGACCAAGGGCTCTGAAGCCACCAATTCAATTTGAAGGTTGTCATCGGCTAGCACGAAAGATGCCAATGCTTCTTCGGGCGTTAAGGGAGGGGAAGGCTCTATTTCATCTGCACAACCCAGCGTCAGCACCACGAGTCCGAACAATATGAATACTGACAATCTCGGTTTCGGTACTATTCGATGGTTCATGCCATTTAAAATCTAAAGGATGAAGGAAGCAATATATATCATCAATGCCGCAAAAATACCGACCACCAAAGTGCCCAAGGTGTAAACGCGATAGCCCGTCTTGACATCAATACCCGAGAATTGGGTCAAAATCCAAAAGCCGCTATCGTTGGCATGCGAAACCACCATTGCCCCCGCCCCGATCGCGGCAACTACAAGTGCCTTATCGATTTCGGTACTAAAACCCATGGTCATTAATAACGGTGCCACAATGGAGGCCGTCGTTATCAAGGCTACCGTGGATGATCCCTGAGCGGTTTTGATCGCGGCACAGAGCAGGAACGGAAGCCAAATACCGAGGTTGGCCCCCGAAAGTGCCTCGGCCAGAACATCGGCAATTCCGCTGTTCTGAAGTATGGTGCCAAAAATACCACCGGCACCGGTAATCAATATGATGTTCGATGCATCGGTAAGGGCCTTACCGACCCACCCGGAGGTGGAAAGCATTTCTTGATCAAACTTTTTTGGCAATAGAAAGGATAAAAACATACCGATAATCAAAGCCATGACGGGAGACCCTATAAAAGAAACAAACTTCATGAGACCGGATACCTCGGCTCCCTCGACCAAACTAAATTCCATGATCGATTTTCCCACGATAAGCAAAATGGGTATCAATATCGGCAAAAACGATTTGAAGGCACTCGGGGCCTGTTTCATTTTATCGGCAATGACCTCATCGGTGATTTCAGGATTGGGATCGATATACGTTTTCTGTCCCACTTTTTTACAGTAGACAACGGCAACGATCAATGACAACAGACCGACCACCAGCCCTACCAGCATGACCAACCCCACATCGGCCCCGATAATTCCGGCGGCGGCTATGGGTCCAGGGGTCGGCGGCACCAACACATGGGTTATCATCAAACCTAAAATCAGGGCCGTTGCGGTACCCACGATCGAAAGGCCTGCCCTTTTTGTCAAGCTTTTGTTCAACGGGTTCAAAATGATGAAACCACTGTCGGCAAATACAGGAATCGAAACAATGAAACCTACGATACCCATGGCTTCATGGACCCTTTTCTTACCAATGATCCTTAAGACCACTTCAGCCAGTTTATAGGCACCGCCAGAATGCTCTAAAAAGGCACCGATGATGACACCCAAGATGATAACGATGCCGATTTTTCCCAATGTAATCCCGAATCCGTCATTGACCAATTGAACAATGGTATCCAATCCCATTCCCGAAAAAAGTGCAAAGAACAGTGCTGCTCCGAGAAGTGCCAAAAACGGATGTACCTTCCACTTGACGGTCAAAAGAATAATAAAGAGTACACTTAATACTAGTAATAAAATGGCTAACATAGGTTGGTTTTTAATGTGCGTCGCGCGTCACCTTAGAACTTGATTTGCCGACAAGGAAATCGAGATCGGCACCCAGATGCGACTGTTGAACGGTTCTTGTATATAGACTTGTATAGCCCCTATCCACCGGGGGTTTCGGCGGAACCCATTCCGCCTTTCGTTTTTTTAGCTCGGTTTCATCGACATCTAAATGGAGTTTACGATTGGGGACGTCCAATATGATGGTGTCTCCAGATTTCACCAATGCCAATACCCCACCCACCGACGATTCTGGTGAAACATGTAGAACGACGGTACCAAAAGCGGTACCGCTCATGCGGCCATCCGAAATGCGCACGATATCCTTGATTCCTTTTTTTAATAATTTTTCGGGAAGATCCATGTTACCGACCTCAGCCATACCGGGGTACCCTACGGGTCCGACCCCTTTGAGTACCATTACACTGTTCTCGTCAATCTCAAGATCAGGATCATCAACGGTCTGTAAAAATTCCTCGATGGTCTCAAAAACAACCGCCTTACCCTTATGGGTCATAAGTTCTGGAGTTGCCGCGGATGGTTTGATTACAGCGCCATTTTCACAAAGATTTCCATAAAGAACGGCAATCCCGGCTTCTTCCATAAAAGGTTTCTCAAGGGTCGCGATGACTTCATCGTTATAGCATTCCGCGCCGTCGTTATTGTCGACCAATGATTTGCCGTTTACCGTGATGACATTGTGATGCAGGTGTTCCTTCATCTCGTTGATGACCACGGGTAATCCACCGGCATCGAAAAAATCTTCCATCAGGTAAGACCCCGAAGGCATCAGGTTGACCAAAAGCGGAATCTTGCTTCCCAGGGTATCGAATTCCTTAAGATTCAACTTGACCCCCACCCTGCCCGCAATGGCAAGTAAGTGAATGATGAAGTTTGTGGAGCCCCCCACTGCGGCGTTCACCTTAATGGAGTTTTCAAAAGCCTCTTTGGTCAATATTTTTGATATCTTAAGATCTTCTTTGACCATTTCGACGATTCGCCTGCCCGAGAGTTGCGCCATCACCTTTTTACGCGAATCGACCGCCGGAATCGCCGCGGCTCCCGGAAGTGTGAGTCCTAAAGACTCGACCATACAGGCCATCGTAGATGCGGTACCCATGGTCATGCAATGTCCGGCACTTCGAGCCGAACAAATTTCGGCCTCGATCTGGTCTTCGGGCGTAAAGCCCTCATTTTTGATCTTATCTTTCAACTGCCAGACAAAAGTACCCGAACCGATACGCTCTCCCTTATATTTTCCGTTCAACATTGGCCCACCGGGCACCACGATAGTGGGCAAGTCTACGCTACAGGCCCCCATTACGGTAGAGGGCGTAGTCTTGTCGCAGCCGGTCAAAAGTACAATACCATCCAACGGATTGGCGCGTATACTCTCTTCGGTATCCATACTTGCCAAATTTCGAAAGAGCATGGCCGTTGGCCGCATCAATATCTCCCCACAACTGGTCACCGGAAATTCATAAGGAACTCCGCCCGCTTCAAGCACGCCTTTCTTGACAAACTCGGCAAAATCCCGTAAATGGGCATTGCAAGGGGTAAGTTCGGACCACGTATTACATATTCCGATTACCGGGCGACCCTCAAAATAGTCGGTAGGCAATCCTTGATTGCGCATCCAGGAACGATGGATAAAGGCAGATTTTGGGTCTTCAGGACTAAACCAATCGGCGCTTCTCAGTTTTTTGTCTTTTTTTTCTTCCATAAAATAAATCATCGACTTCCACAAATCGACTTATGGAAATTCGGAAATCAAGGTATCATCTTTAAAGGAGTTTACAAAATCGAAATCTTGCTAATTTTTTACATATCCGATGATTTATGTGAATTGTCCGTAGATCTGATAATCTTTTGCTACATTTAATAGCGTTTATTTGAAAAACCGTTGAAATATCGAAAATGAGACGAAGGACGTTTATTAAGAATTCCTCTGCAACGGCTTTGCTTGCCACCATGCCGGCCCTTCCCCATCTTTCACCAACATTTGCAGAAATGAGGTTCGGTGTGGCCGATGCCTCCTATATGATGAGACGGTACAGAAATATCGAAAGTAAACTTTACCCTCCTTTCGCCAATGCGATGGAAATAATAGATCACTGTGCCTCACTGGGGTTTGGTGGTGTTCAGACCGGCGTCGGGGGATGGAACGCCACGTTCGCGAAGAAGGTGAGAAAGCGCAAGGAAGAACTTGATATTTTTTTAGAGGCACAGATTCGTTTGCCCAAATCAGATGATGATGTCGCACGTTTTGAGGAAGAAGTAAGAAATGCAAAGGAAACGGGAATCGAGATTTTCAGAACGGCGTGCCTTTCGGGCAGACGGTACGAAACCTTTGATTCAATGGAAGATTTTTTGAAATTCAAGGCAGCATCTATTCTAGAAATGCAAAGGGCAGAACCCATCATGCGAAAACATCGGGTGAAATTGGCCGTCGAGAACCACAAGGACTGGCGGGCCAATGAATTTGTCAAAATATTGAACGGCTTGGGCAGTGAATGGATCGGGGTTACCTTGGATACCGGAAACAATATCTCACTTTTGGAAGACCCTATGCACGTGGTCGAAGTATTGGCCCCATATTCCATTTCCGTGCACCTAAAAGATATGGCCGTAGAAGAATATGAAGACGGCTTCTTATTATCGGAGGTCAATTTGGGGGATGGCTATCTCGATATCGAGGGTATGATAAAGAACATCAAAAAACATAACCCCGATATTCGGTTCAACCTTGAAATGATTACCCGAGATCCGCTGAAAATTCCCTGTCTTACCGAAAAGTATTGGGCGACTTTCGACCAAATCTCTGCACGGGACCTGGGAAAATACCTTCGCGGTATAAGAAGTATCAAGACCAAAGAACCCTTGCCCACCGTGTCTAACAAGCCCAGCGATGAGCAATTACGATTGGAAGTCGAGAACAATCGCACTTCATTGGAATACGCGAAACGACACTTAGGGTTCAAATAGTCAAATTTTTGAAGTTTAATGTACTTTTTCCATATACAAGACGAATTAAAATAGGCTTCGTACCATTTTTGAATTAATTACAAAACACATAAAATGAAGAAAGAATTACTCCCCGGAATAAAGCAGTTTGAAATAAAGGGAAGGTGCGCCCTTGTTACGGGCGGCTCGAAGGGCCTCGGTTACGCAATGGCCGCCGGAATGGCGTCGGCCGGTGCCGATATCGCCCTATTGAACAGAAACCTTGACGAAGGTGAGGAAGCCGCCCGACAATTGTCCGAAGACTATGGCATCAAGGCAAAAGCCTATGCTGCGAATGTTACCGATTTACCCGAAGTAGAAAGAGTAGTTTCAAATATTATAGCTGAGTTTGGGCGGTTGGACATACTGATCAATAGTGCCGGAATCAACATACGTGGAGCCATCGATGAATTGAAACCTGACGAATTCAACCAAGTAATGAAGGTCAATGTCGATGGCACTTGGAACGTTTCCCGAGCCGTGGTCCCACAAATGAAAAAACAGGGAAGCGGTAAAATCATCAATATGGCAAGTACTTTGGGCCTCGTTGGGTTGGCCAATCGAACCCCCTACGCAACAAGCAAGGGTGCCGTGGTACAATTGACCCGATCTTTAGGGTTGGAACTGGCACCTTTCAATATTAACGTAAATGCCATATGCCCAGGTCCATTTTTGACAGAGATGAACATTCCGATAGCGGATACCCCCGAGGCCAAAAACTTTATCGTCGGTGCAACGGCTTTGGCGCGTTGGGGCGAACTGCGCGAAATTCAAGGAGCGGCCCTTTTCTTGGCCAGTGATGCCGGTAGCTATATGGTCGGGTCGATGTTGACCGTTGACGGAGGGTGGACGGCCAAATAATCATTCCATCTAGTGGAAGATACACTATCGGTAGCGCAATTCGTAATCTGAGATTTCTGCGGAATACTCAGAGCCATATACAGGTTTGGGCATACCCATGTCATAAGGTGACGGGGCCATCCATTGACTTTTGACTCCTTCTATCCGCATCGTGCCCTGTGGGTCTATTTCGGCAAAAGCATACAGAGGGTCCATGTACGGTGCCAAATTCGGCAACCATTTATACTCTTTGTACAATGCCTCGGGAAAACGATCGGTATTTCGATACTTATCTTCCATCCATTGGTACGACATACTGTTGATTTCAATATAATCTATGCCATTCTGACGATGATGAAAGTCGATATGATTGTGACCGTTCATACAACAGACAACCTTTTCGCTGTTGGCTTCCAATATTTTTTGTAGTGAAAGGCGGTTCTTCACACCCCATTGATAATGCCATAGGCTCTGATGAGAAAAAACGATCGTTGGCAGTTCGGTACCCTCCAAATCACTTTTGAACCATGCTATCTGCTCATTATTTATATATGTGCGATACTTATCTTCGACATAAAAGTTTGAATTATCATAATCTACAAACTTCCCATCTTGGTATAAAAAGTTTGCATCAAGTACGATAAAATGAAAGTTTTGAAAATCAAAAGAATAATATGGATCTTGCATTTCCCAAAATTCCATTGCCTGAAATTTCGAATGCCTATCCATATCATGATTACCTAAAACATGGTATTTTGGCCCCTTGAAGGCTCTCCAAATTTCAAGAAACGGAACGTTCTTGGGATCGGCCATACAAAAATCACCGAGTTGAACAATAAAATCAACTTCTTTACGCCCCGCTTCGCCAATAAACTTCTGCAGCCGTTGATCGGCATCGGGCATCAAGTCTTTGTGTACGTCGGCCACAATTCCGAAACGCAGTACTTCAGCAGAATTACCTAGACTTGCGCCAGGTCTAAAAGACAATACGGTCGATGGAAGTATTGTGGTCATGGATCCCATCCCGAGCTGCGCGACAAAATTTCTACGTTTCATTCAACACATTGATTTAAAACCGATAGGTGTAAGCCTAAGCTATCAAACCTTACTCCATCACTGTAATTATGCCAATCTCGGCAAATGATGCCCTTAAATCATCACCATCTACCGTAACCCCTCTTAACTTCACATATCGCGCCTTGGTAACGTCAAAATGAACGGTCTGCTCGATCCGGTTGTTCACTACATTGCCAAACTCGCCTTTGGCGGCAGGTTTCCAATTCTTGTTATCGGTGCTTACCAAAAATTCATAATTTGTAATTATACCAAAGGGATAACGCTCTTGGATCGGCCAATACGAAAATCCTTTAAGGCCGTAGACCTTTCCTAGGTCAATTATTACTTCCTGCGGTACATTGACACCTTCATCAGTGGCCCAAAACGTATAGGGATCTTCATCGATCATTTTATGTGCATCTTCCAGATTACCGGAAGAGGTCCAAAATACCTTCCAATCCTTTTTCGGAATATCAAAATAATACTCAGCAGGTGCCGTTTGTTGACCATTATCGGGATCTACACTGATCGCCTTTACCGAAGTTGGCCCACTGATCAATAAAGGCGCTTCATACTTATTCGATTCCTTGGTCGGGTCTGAACCATCAAGGGTATAATGTATATCAACATTTTTATCGGGAACCGATAAGTATATGGTACCTTCTCGGTTTCTTTTGGCAACCGGTTCGGTCAGCAAGTTCGGTGCCCTGTACAATTCAATACTCGATATGGCCAAAGGCCCTTTGGCATCTAAAAAGTTCACCCTAATTTTTGTGGCCTCAACAGTATCAAAACGCAAAATACGCTTGTAACCGACCGTGGTCTGTCCGTCGATTTCGACCCATTCACCATCGACCTCGGCGTCTAAAATAAAACGTTTGACGCGCTGCCCCAATGGAATATATTCTTGGATAATGATTCGATTCACCTCGGTGGGCCCACCTAAATCTATCGTTATCATGGCGCGCGAAATACTATCATTGGTCGCCCAATAGGTCTCCGAATTGCCATCGTTTACATTTTGTGCCCCAAAATGCCCCCCTTTGCCCCTTTCATCAGAGGCACTAACGGTTTTGCCTTGTGCTAGTTCATTGGCAAAATCCTTGCCCAATTGTTCTTTTAGGGCCATTAATTGTTTGACATCTTCCTCGTGTACCAAACCGCGGGTATCTACAGGAAGGTTAAGTAGAAGGTTGGCATTTCTACCAATTGATCGGTAGTATATGTCGAGTAAAATCGGTAAAGATTTGACCTGATGGTCCTCTCGCGGATGATAGTACCAACCCGGTCGAATGGAAACGTCAGCCTCGGCGGGCAACCAATGGGTGCCATCTTCATGCCCTGAACGCAGTTCTACATAGCGTGGCCAACCAGGATATATCTCATCGCGCCGCATGATGTTCCAATTGGTCTCATTCGCCCATCCTTCTTCGTTGCCAACCCATCGAATATCGGGGCCGCCATCACTAAAAATAACGGCATTGGGCTGCAGCTCGCGCACTATGGCCTCGGCCGTATCCCATTCGTAATAGGTCTTGTTATCGATTTTACGTGTTTCGTTGGCACCGCCATAATAGCCGGAACCTCCGTTGGCACCATCGAACCAAACCTCGAAGACCTCACCATAATTCGTCAAAAGCTCCCGCAGCTGTTCATGGAATTTTTTAACGTATTCGGGGTTACCATAATCCTTGTCATGACGATCCCAAGGTGATAAATAGATTCCGAATTTCAATCCGTATTCCGCACAGGCTTCAGACAAATCTTTTATTACATCTCCATTACCATCTTTCCATGGTGAATTTTTAACGGAATGCTCCGTAGTATTGGTCGGCCACAGACAAAATCCATCATGGTGTTTTGCCGTGATGATTATACCTTTCATGCCGGCCTCCTTGGCCACTTTAGCCCATTGCCTTGTATCCAATTCCGTTGGGTCGAACTGCTGCGGAGATTCACCTCCGGTGCCCCATTCCATATTGGTAAAGGTATTCATGTTGAAGTGCACAAAAGCATAATATTGTAGATCATGCCAAGCCAATTGCCTTTCCGCTGGCAAAGGGCCGACGGGTTTCGGGGGTTCCACTTTGGTACAAGAAACGAATGAAAACACTACCAAGGCTGCGATAAACAAAGTCTTATTCTTCATGATTTTTTATTCTATAATGTACCAGGAATAACCCTTTGCGGGTATTCGAACATTCAATGTTATTTCAAAATTTCGATCCAATTCAAGTACTTCAGCCTTGCCCTGCCGATCGGATACAGATGCTCGGTCTACCAACCCCGTATAATATAAGGGAATTTTTATGTTCTCTCGGATCTCATTTTTAGTGGGGTTGAAAAGTAGTACGAACCCCTTTTCCCTTAAATCAGGATTTACATGCATAAAACCATCCCAAGATCGCCCGTTCGGCCTTCTTAAATGAAGGATGTCGGAATTCAAAATATCACGGTACTTTTTATAATGGGCAATCTGTTCGATGACCAAGGCCTTGGTTATTTCCGAATCAAATAATCTAGGCCCTCGATAGCATGCCTGCACACCTGAACCATAGTTCTGAACCATATGGGCCTCATAAGAGTCTAAATGTTCCCGCAAGGGTTCAAGGGTCGCCGCATCACCTCCGCCATGGTATTCGGTCAACGGCACGAAGGTCCAAGCCATTGATGGTGTCTTTTCCCACGTGCCATCATAAATGTTCTGCCTCCCCAAAATAATCTGTTGATCTCTCGGAAGCGACCAATTTACCTCGCGATAGCCTATACCGCATTTGTTCGACCCCTGTAAAAAATAGAAATCGGGGGCATTGAGATAAATATCCTTCTCCCTTAACCAGTTGTAGAATTGTTTGGTCATGTTCCATTGCACCCATTGTGAATCTTCATAGCCCTTATGGTGGGTATGCGTTGTCGAAGCGCAATAATCGCCAGGGTACGGACCATCATGCTCCAATAGATCAAACCCTGTCTTGTCTAAAAAATATCGTAGTTTTTCAAAGTAATCCTTGCCCCATTGCGAAGCCAAACAAGGGGCGTTCAAGAATTTGGCACCCCCGGGCCTACCGGTATCCTTATCGATGACGTCTACCGAATCGTGGATCTTTCGGCTCGAAAACAATGAATACCCGCCCAATTCAATCCCCTTGCCATGGGCGTAGTCGGCCAATTCTTTAAATTTTGAAATATTCGTTGCCGTAGTATCTTCCATATCAAGGCCACTGCCGAAACTTAGAATCACCATTTCATATCCGGTCGCAACGCATTGGTCCACTGCCGATTTCACGGCATCGCTATCGGTCGTGGTCAAGTGCATGAAAATCGGATTTTCGGTCGCCCATGGGGCCAAGGTTCGATACATTTTTCTGATCGACAGGGCGTTTCTCGCCCTATCGGTGCCATTCAACAACAATTCGTAGGTATGGAAGCTTTCGAATACCTCGCCGGATTTCAAAGCCGCATCGGGACCAATTTTCAACTTACTTTCCAAAAGGCACGGTGTTTCCATTTTCCAGTTCACCTGGGAAGTATACTCGGGATCGACTTCCCAAAAAGTGGTCACATTCGATTCGCCCGAGGTAAACCCACCGAAGGCATAATCGCTTTCGACATGAATATTGGGCCGTTTCCATTCACGTGGTGTTTCCACTGGGTTTTCGACTTCTGGAAATGCCAATAATTCACTTTTAAAACTATCTATGGTGATGTTCTTGCCTGATTTATTTTCGACGGTAATCCATTTTGCGATCAAAGGGATCCCATCATAAATCTCATAGTGCAACTTGACCAAAACTCCCCTTGTTTCACCGGTGTCACGTTCAAAACTAAGGATCAACTCTTTGCCAGTGGGTATTGTTTTTTCCGCGGTATGATATCGTTTGGTTCCCTTCCATTTAATTTTGGGAAGCATGCCCCTAACGGTATGGCTTTTATATTGGAACGCATCCTCGATTGAAGTCAAGCCATCCAACCATTCTTCCAGAAGATACCCGTGTTCCGGAAGTCCTGTCAGCCCGCCAATCGCATAGGTCTCCCCATTGATGGTAACCTCGGCCTCAGGTTTTATACTCCTCAGCATTACCTCTCCCGTAACCAAATTTCTAAAATCGACGGTTGCCGCATTCGGTGCGATCTTGATCCGTCGTTCGACCAGACCGTTACCCAAAACAATATCACCATCCATCATATCGATGGCAGCTTTGTAATGGTCATTATCTAGAAGCCAATCAATAGGGTCGTCAGATTCTTGCGCCCTACAAAATCCACCAAGCACCAATAAAGTGCATAGAAATAGCTTTTTTATCATTCTTGTAGTTTCAGGTTTTCAAAACAATTCAATCGGATAAACCACGTGTTCGCCCGTAACCTTGTCGATAGGCATTTGTGCGTTCATATCTTTCAAACGATTCGTCAATAGTTGGGCCAGTTCTCTTGCTTTTTCAGGATTATCGGCTACAAGGTTTTTTGATTCGCCAATGTCTTCTACGATATTATATAGTTCAATACGCCTGTCGGCATGAAAATATATAAGTTTCCACTCGCCATTTCTCACCGTACTTGCGGCGCCGATTCCCGGGCCCGTAACGCCCCACTCGTTCGGATAATGCCATATCAATGGTCTTGTACCGGCATACTCATGCTCTCCTTTTAGGACAGCGGTAAAACTTTCACCATCAATTTTTTGAACCGTCTGTAAACTGTCAATACCGGCCATTTCGATAATCGTTGGATAGAAATCTTCGATTATTACCTGATAATCGGTTACCGATTCAGGTTTTGTCTTCCCAGGCCATTTGACCAACATCGGCTCACGAATACCGCCTTCATACATCGAGCCCTTGCCACTGGCCAAAGGTTTATTATGGGTATGTGGCTCCCCACCGCGGGCATGAGCGCTTAATCCTCCATTATCGGACATAAAGAGAATGATCGTATTCTCACCGATGTTCTTTTTCTCAAGAAAATCCATGATGTCGCCCAAACTTTTGTCCATACCTTCAACCATCGATGCGTATTTGGCCTCGATCGAATCCAGTCCTTTTTCTAGATATTTTTGAAAGAACCTATCGTCGCCCATAATCGGGGTATGAACGGCATAATGGGCCATATAAAGGAAGAAGGGTTGCTGCACGGTTACGGCCGAATCTAAAGCCTTTAACGCTTCTTGCGTAATGGCTTCGGTCAAATAAATATCCTTACCGTGATATTTTTCCAGGCCGGGGACGGCCCATATTTCCTTTCCTTCTTTTCCGTTGCCAAAATTTTCGGTTCCCAAATAGCTTTCAGGGGCACCTGCGGCGTGGCCCGCAATATTGATATCGAAACCAAGGTTCAACGGATTCTCGCCAGGGGTACCGATTGCCCCCAAGTGCGCTTTTCCGGCATGGACCGTAAAGTAACCAACGTCATGCAAAGCCTGGGGCAATGGCATGGCGTAAACAGCCAGGGAATCGCCTGCTACAGGACTCATTCCATTGACATTCCACCTTGGGAATTCAAGTTGCGGATGATTCACTTCCATCGGCTGGATAACGTCTTTCTTTAAAGTCCAATTGGTCACCCGATGCCGTGCAGCGTTCATTCCCGTCATCAGACTTACCCGCGTCGGGGAACAGACCGGGGTGGCATAGGCTTGGGTAAATTTCATGCCCTCTTTGGCCAAACGTTCCATATTCGGGGTATGGTACCGATCATTAAATGCCGTTTTTTCAGTCCAAAAAGGAACAGAGGTATCTTGCCATCCCATGTCATCGACCAAGAACAGAACGATATTCGGGGCCGGTTCTTCAATGGCCTCATTTTCACAGGAAACCAAAGCAACCAAGCAAAGCCCTACTAATATTATCGTTTCAAAAAATCTATTCATCATATTAACTTATCATATTATTCCTCAAAGACCAATAACTGTTTCCAATTTTTTGAACCAAAAGCTTCAAGATCATTTTTTTGGTTTTTACCATCCGTACTTCGGCCGTTCTCGATATACGAGACCATCAACTGCTTTAATGCCTTCACTTTTTCGGGATGATCAGCGTACAGATTATTTTTTTCTTCCGGGTCCACATCCAAATCGAACAATTGAAACTTTGGTAGGTCTCGAATGCCTTCTGAATCAGGTTTCGGGTCACTCCAGCCTCCAGAACCGGGACAAAAAACCAGTTTCCAATTAGCCTTTCGAATAGCAAAGCTTCCATTGATGGAATGATGTACCGTAGCTTCCCTTTTGTACTCTACAGAATCAGTACCCATCAAAAGGGGCATCAATGAAAAACTATCCTCGCCCTCATTGTCTTTCAAGGGGACCCCTATTAGATCGGCACAAGTAGCCATAAGATCGGTCGTACAAATCGTTTTGTTGGATACGCTGCCCGGTCGAATCTTATCGGGCCATCTCACAATAAAGGGAACGCGGTGCCCACCTTCATATATATCGGCCTTATGGCCTCGATATATAGCACTGGGGTCATGGTTCTTGGCACCCAAGATTTCAAAATCGGCCTGGGGCGAGCATCCGTTGTCACTGGTGAAGATCACGATCGTATTTTCGGCAATTCCTTTTTCATCCAAAACTTGGGCCAACCGCCCCATATAATCGTCGATCTGCATCACGAAATCGGCATAGGGGTTCAAACCGCTTTTTCCGAGCCATTGCTCCGTAGGAAGTATGGGGGTATGCGGCGATGGCAACGCCAAATACAAAAAAAACGGGTCCGCAGAATTTGCCTGTTCCTCAATATACTCAAAAGATTTCCTGAAAAAATTCGGGGTTACGTCATCATGTTTAAAATCGTTCCCGGTAGGGCCTTCACGCCACCAAGTGTATTTTCCGGTGTCAACTGTAACAGTGTCAGGTATGGTTGTAGGCATACCGTTTTCAACGTAAACATAAGGCGCCATATCAAGGGAACCCGAATGCCCATACGAATAATCAAAACCCAATGTTTCAGGGCCATTCGATATGGGTCTTGAAAAATCGATGTTCGCATAGTCGGCAGGGCTCCAACCCTCACCCCCGACACTATCACCTGCCTTCAACGCCCAATCCCAACCAAGATGCCACTTTCCGATAAAAGCGGTTTTATAACCCGCCCCCTTTAAAAGCGAGGCGACCGTTGTTCTCGAATTCGGAATCAAGGCTTTGGAAACACCGGTCAAGACCCCTGATTTCAACGGGCTTCTCCAATTATACCTACCCGTCATTATACCATACCTCGTCGGCGTGCATACTGCCGCAGAAGTATGGGCGTCGGTAAATTTTATGCCCGCTGCCGCCAGCTTATCGATAGATGGCGTAAGAATCTTTCCATCGGAATTAAAAGCATGAATATCCCCGTATCCCAAATCATCGGCCAACACATAGATAATGTTGGGATATTTAACTGTTTCCAAACTTTGTTCCTTCTTTTCAGTACATGAAACAACGAATAGCGGTAAAGCATATAAAAACCACAAAAAAAACAACCGCGACTCTTTTGGCATACTAATTAGATTGAAGCTCGGACTAAATTAATCATTCGAAGACAAACTCTTCAACGAAACCCTAAAAGTATGTGCATGACAGATGGCCAAAATGAGTAAGTCTTCATCAGGCGACTGATTTCAGCCCATATTTTTCCTTTCCTTTTGTCTTTGACAAAAAAATATCAGTTTTTGACCATTGACTATTAGCTTATCATCATTCTTAATCGTATATTTAAACAACGTTCTTATTTTAATTGCCCAAATAAGATCATTTGAGTTAGTTTTAGTTTATAAATGGTTGTCTATTCGAAAATAGGCAGCCATTTTTTCATTCTATGAAATTGTATAAGGGCATTTCCAATTTTGCCCTAACTTTAAGGTTCTAAAAAAAACAGGACATTAATTACAGTATCGTTGACATAGAGACCACGGGCAACGGCATCAAAGGCAATAAGATTACCGAGATCTGCATTTTTAAGTTTGATGGAACCGACATTGTTGATGAATTCACTTCTTTGGTGAATCCTGAATGCGCCATACCTTATTTTATAACAGGACTGACCGGAATCGATGGCACTATGGTTCGAGATGCACCTAAATTTCATGAAATCTCTGAGAAAATCATTGATTTTATGAAAGACACTATTTTCGTCGCACATAGTGTAAACTTCGACTACAATGTCATCAAAAACGAATTTAAGGCCATCGGTATCGATTTTACCCTGAAGAAACTATGTACGGTTCGCCTTTCGAGAAAATTGATTCCGGGTTACCATTCGTATAGCCTTGGTAAACTATGTTCGGCATTGGGTATACCGTTGACCGAACGTCACAGGGCGCGGGGCGATGCACAGGCGACCGTTCTGCTGTTCAAAAAGCTATTGAACACCGAAGGCGCATCAGCAGTATTCAAATCTTTTTTAAATGCCCGATCGCAAGAGGCCACCCTTCCCCCTTCTCTACCAAAGGCAGCATTTGAAAAACTGCCCTCACAACCCGGAATTTATTATTTCAAAGACTCAAAGGGCAAGATTATTTATGTTGGAAAGGCCATTGACATAAAAAAACGTGTTCTAGGACATTTTTACGATAAGTCGACCAAAGAGGTACATATGTGCCGTATAACCGCTGACATCGATTTTGAACTCTCGGGCAGTGAACTGCTCGCCCTTTTGATGGAGTCAAATGCGATCAAAAAGCATTACCCAGAATACAATAGGGCCCAAAAAAGAACTTTGCAGCAGTATGCCATTTTTAGCTATGAGGACCGAAATGGTGTTCAACACCTGGCCTTCAACAAAGCAAAACTGGCACCAAATGCCTTGATCACCTTTACCAACATGACCGATTGCCGACTTTATCTTGAGGAAATCTGCAAGAATTTTGGATTATGTGCCAAATACTGCCATTTACAAGAAAATATAACTTCCTGTTCCCATTATAGAATACCACAATGCAATGGCATCTGTCGCGGAATAGAGTCTTCTTCCCAATATAACCAAAGTGTTGACGCAGCTATTGCCCACATGCAGTTGCGCAAAGAACATTTTGTTATAAAGGAAAGGGGTCGAAACCATGGCGAAACCGCCTTCGTACTGGTTCAAAATGACACCTATATGGGATATGGATTTATCGAAAATTCCCAACAGATATCTACTTTTGAAGATCTAGATCCTTTTCTAAAACCACAGAAAGACACCGTAGAGGCGAACGGTATCATACGTGCGTATGTGAACAGGCACCCCGATAAAGTTCTTTCAATTTCCGATACTACGGCAAATCTTATCTAAAGTCAAAGAAGGTCTAAAAAAATATTACTCCTCTTTGCCACTTCTCATAAACAGAACCAGTGCCGTGACCAAGCCAATGCATACCAGCGCAAAGACAACGATCATAATGATTCCATTACTCCAATTGACCAAGGGTAAAGTTTGAAACATGCTCATAGGATTCTTTTAAAGGTCTAAAAGTAAGGTGGAAAGTGACGTAATAATATGACAAAAATCAGAAAACCCGGCCAAGTGTCCATTATTGAAAGAAAAGAATCTAGTTCTGGCCGAAAAGACTATCTATTCATTTTTTTGTACATACGGATAATGAAAACCAGCCAAACCGCGACCATGACCACGGCCAAAATTCCATATGTCCAAAGAAAGTCCATTTTCATTTGATATAATGAATCCCTAATGATTCAAAAAACATCTTTTTTCTAGAGAATCTGTCTTAAGCCAAATAAATCTATATCGGCCTATATTCATATAGACGCAATAAAAACGAAAATGTTACAGAAAAGTTAATTTTTTAGGAATTTTTTTTAACTCTTTCGGAAATAACCTACAAGATAGTCATCCTACGCATATAACCCTATTAGGGGTAGGCCATAAAAATTCTATGAAACGTCAGTCTTTCCGAATTTTATTCTGGTACGCAACTTTACTGCCCACGACGGATACGCTGTTCGGATCATCAAAATAAGCAACCGCCTCTTTGGTTTGGGCAAACAGAAATTCCCTGTCCAACGCATTGATAATACCGCTGCTAAAAATAATATCGCGGGTAGGGCCAATTGCACCGGCGATGTAAAACTGTATGCCCCGACGATGGACTTCATGTATAACTTTGATCAACATTTGTGCAGCAGTCGAATCAATATAATTAATGGCTTCGGCATTCAAGATTATACCTTTTAAAGAAGTCTCCTGAGTTTGGACATACTTAAAAAGTTGCTTTTTGAAGTAGGCCGCGTTCCCAAAATATAATTGCGCGTCAAAACGTACGATCAGCAGATCATCTCGTGTCAATATCTCATCTTCAAAGCGATCGATATTTCTATAATGGTCCGAGCCCTTGACGTTGCCCAAGACCGCAAAATGTGGTTTTGATGTGCGGTACACCATCAACAAAAGCGAAAAGAGTACGCCTAGCAAAATACCCTGTGTTATACCTACGAACAGGGTAGCCAAAAAAGTCACCAACAAAACAAAAAATTCATCCTTACGATACTTCCAAAGGCTCTTTGCGTAACCGACATCGATAAGGCTGAAAACAGAAACCATTATTATACTGGCCAATATCGCGTTGGGAAGGTAGTAGAACAAGGGCGTTAAAAAAACGAGGGCCAGTACAACCATCATAACGCTGATTACGGCCGCCAAATTCGTTCTCGCCCCTGATTCGAAGTTGATGGCCGAACGTGAAAAACTTGCCGTCACGGGGAAGGCCTGAAAAAAAGAACCTACCATGTTCGAGCCCCCCAAGGCAATCAGCTCTTGATCATTGTCAATGGTTTCGACTCCGGTTTTGTCTTGAACGGACTTACCGATGGATACGGCCTCAAGGTAACCTACCAACGCCAATGTCAAGGCCATGGGCCACAAACTCGTTATGTTCTTCACACTAAAATCGGGTACTTCGAACGAGGGTAGCCCCTTCGGTATGTTTCCTACAATATGAACCCCGTATGATTCAAGCTTCAAAAGAAATACCGCTAAAATGCCTAACACCACGGCAATCAAGATTCCAGGTATTTTTCGGTTCCATTTTTTTGTCGCCACAATAATCAGAATTCCGACAAGCCCGATAGCTAGATCAAAAGGGTTGGTGTCCTGTATTTTTTCGAATGCATTGATCACCAGGTGATGAAATTGACCACTTCTTTCGATATCGGTGCCCAAAAGATGCTTTAACTGACTAAAGATGATGATCAAGACCGCCCCGGAAGTGAATCCGCTAATGACCGGCCTTGACAAAAAATTGACCAAAAATCCCATTCGAAAAAGTCCCAATACCAATTGAATAGCACCGACGAAAAATGCCAAGAACAAAGCTGTGGAAATATAATTCTCGATGCCCGATATCGCCAAGGTGCCCAGACCGGCCGCTACCAGAAGTGAATCCATTGCCACAGGGCCGACCGCCAATTGTCTTGAAGACCCCAAAAATGAGTAGACCAAAACGGGTATCAGTGAAGCGTACAGGCCATGGACAGGCGGAAGGCCAGCTATCATGGCATAGGCCATTCCTTGAGGGATAAGTATGATACCCACTGTAAGGCCGGCGACCAAGTCTTTTGAAAACCACACTTTATTATAATGCGGCAACCATTGTAAAAATGGGAAAAACCTCTGCATTGACCAAAGGTAAGGCAAAAACCAAAACATAAGCTCTAACGCTCTTGATCCTGTTCCGCATTGCTACTCTTTCGAAACATATTGTATCTTCAGCGCATAAACACGCGAATATGAAAGTGATACATGCGCTTTTGAAACTAAGCCTCTTTGCATCCATTATTTTAATGACCATTCAGTGCAAAACCAGCAAAAAGCCCATAAATACCATGGATGAAGAATGGATTACCATCTTCAACGGAAAGGATATCAATGACTGGACCACCAAAATCCACCACTATGAAGTGGGCAATAATTATGGCGAGACCTTTCGTGTCGAAGATGGACTGATCAAAGTGCGCTATGACCAATATGAGGGTGATTTCAATGATCGCTTCGGACATTTATACTTTAATACCCCTTACTCATATTATCATGTTTCCCTTGAATACCGGTTTGTGGGCGAATTACACCCCGGCGCACCAAGTTATACCTTGCTAAATAGTGGTATAATGTTCCATTCACAGGATCCTAGAAGCATGCTGAAGGAACAAGATTGGCCCATTTCTGTGGAAATGCAATTTTTGGCAGGTATCAACGAACGAGAAGAACGCCCCACCGGCAATATGTGCTCCCCGGGCACCGATGTCGTTTATGAGGGAAAAATAGATCCAAGGCATTGTATCAATTCAACTTCAGAGACCCTTTACGGCGATCAATGGGTAAAAGCCGAAGCCATTATTTTAGGTGATTCGCTCATCACCCATGTCATCAATGGCAAACCTGTACTGCAATACACCAGACCACAGATCGGTGGCGGGGTTGCCAACGGTTATGACCCAGCGATCAAAGTCGACGGAAAACGGTTGAAAGAGGGTTTTGTCGCATTACAAAGCGAGGGGCAGCCCATTGATTTTCGCAACATCAAAATCAAAAACCTAAAAGGTTGTACGGATCCAAAGGCGAAAAACTACAAGACTTACTACATTAAATCAGACCCTTCGGCCTGTTCATATTAAAGAAATCAATGAATATTTCCTCCAACAGGAAGACCGCTGGGAACGAAACCGGGAATCTCTTGGTCAAAATTTTCATCGTTCAACGTATTTAAGAAAGAAATGATCAAAGACATATCCTTGACCGTAAGTTTGAGTTCACGTACCAAAGGGTCGAAATTTGCCGGGGGTATGTTGATATTACGACTTTTTCCGTTTGAGATATCCTCATAAAATTCCAATACCCTTTTGAGATTCTGAAAGCTCCCATTGTGCATGTAAGGTGCAGTAAAACGAAGGTTTCGCAAGGTAGGGGTCCGAAAAGCAAAGGTATCCATAACCCCTCCATCGACATAACCCAATTTACTGTTTTCGGGCACGCCCAGTACATGCATTTTGTAATCTGAAAACATAGGCCCGTTATGACAATTTACACATCCGACCTTTTTAAAAAGCTCAAAACCTTCCTTTTCAGACAATAAGATTGCGTCATCATCTCCACGCATATATTTATCAAAACGCGAGTTGTTCGTAACCAGTGTACGCTCAAAGGCAGCAATGGCCTTGGCCATATTATCAATGGTTATTGGCCCACTACCAAAGGCCTCTTTAAATAATTTTCGATACTCCGGAATTTCTTCCAGTCGATTTACCACCTCTTCCAAAATATCATCCTCATTAAATCCATGTCCGCGCATTTCCTCGAAGGCCTTAATGGGTTCAAGGGCTTGTTTTTCGAGACTTTTTGCTCGGCCATCCCAGAACATCGTGGCATCTTCAGGGTTATATCTATACGACGCATCGATACCATTAAAGGCAGAATTGACAACTGTCTGTGCATTTCTCTTGACAAACGGAATGTCATTCGGAACTTTGAAACCGCGTTTACTGCCGAGGCCTTGCGAATTGGGCCCTATGGATAGATCGAGAAATTCGGCGTACCCGGTGCTTGGATGATGACAGCTGGCACAGGCGACATCTTTATTACCGGAAAGTACCGGGTCAAAAAAAAGTAATTTTCCCAATGTCTCTTTCTCGAATGTCGCAGGATTGTTTTCTGGAGATTTGACCGTTCTGGGCAAGGCAGTTATGCGGGTATCTACCGTTACTCTTTTTGAAGAGTTCTTTTTTTGCGATGTCTCCGCCTTGCAACAAACCAAGAAAATCAATCCAAAAAGCAAAAAATGGGTTCCGCTAAAACGACGTCTAAAGTTTAACATAAATACTTCCATTGACAAGGCATTTAATCATTTAGCCTACCCAAGAAAACATTGACTTTGGGGTCCATGGGGTTGCCTGCCGAACGGCGCAAAACGGCCAATTGGCCAGCGTGCCAGACGGCATCTTCAATCGGACCGTTGATTTGGTTCCAAAAAGGAAATTCGGCCGAACCCTCTTTACTCTTAAAAACAATGGAATGCTCCGATAAATCGGTTGCTTGCTTAAAAACAGTACTGGCGGTTTTCAGGTTTTGCAAGGTCAATTTTCGAAGATCCTGAACGGGCGGAACTTCAATGCTGACGGTGCGGTCGTTCGGTATTTTTTTCGCGCTGTTCGCTATCATATTCGATAAAGCATATATGTGTTCCATCGTTTCCCTAATACTTCGCCCTTCATTACTTGGCCGGTAATCAAAATCGTTCTCGGTGATTCCCTCCGTCGCCCAATAATAGCGAAATCCGAGTCCATCTATCATACGTGAAACAACGGTGCCCGCGGTATAGTCTTTGGGCACTTCGGGAATCGTGGCATAAGGTAATACATCCATAACCTCCTGAGCATTTAGAGTTAGACCAATGGTTAGTAACAATGGTAAAAGTATCTTTTTCATGTGTTTATTTTTATCGCTTTCATTTGGTCACATGTAACCTTTGACGACTAAAATGTTCATTACCCCCGTGTCTAAAGATTATTTTAGCCATATCGGTTTCATACTATGCGTTTTAATAAAAGGTATTCAACGCCCCATAAAAATACAACAATACGTATTGGCCGGTTTCGAAACGGATTTATTCCGGGGAAATCGTCACCTTGAACGACGCCGAACTACTTTCCAAAGTTTGGAAACCCTGGTGCAAATTCCGCTGTTCGACGGCATAGGGATAAAAAGTGATGGGTTCGATGCATACCATATTGGGGACTTCCGTCCATAACATGAAACTTTTGAACCCTTCGGTTTTGATACGCAACCGTTTTGCATCGCTCAATACAATTTCATTGCAATCAGGTACGTGCAATGCCCGACTGCCTACAGCTAAAACTTCCGCTAACGAAATGCTCCTACCATTGGCTTTTACGTTGGGATTTTTAACCGACAATCGAAAAGCAGGGTGGTACCCCAACATAAAGGGCATTCCATTTTCGGCATTAATTTTAAAACTCACGGAAAGTCCACTTTCCAAAATCCGTATCCGTTTTTCAAACTCGAAGTCGTAGGGCCAAAAAAGTTCTTTTTCATCTGATTTCTCAGGGTATTTTGAATTCACTACTCTGCTACCAGCTTTATACTTTTTAAGATATGTCGCTTGGGTTTCCGATTGCGATATCAATTCATAGGGCATCTCACGAAGCAATCCGTGTTGATCCTGAACGGCTGTCCCTTTTGGTGTTTGTACTTGGAAACCGGCTTCGGCCGTCGGCCCTATGATCGGAAACATTTCGGTATCGGTATTACGCCAACCTGGACTTCCCTTTTGATGCATAAATTCATGGCCATCGACAGAATAACCTATCAACTCGCCATTATCTACTCTTGCCCACCGATCTTTAATTTTTAATGAAATCATTTTCCCTAAAGCGCCTCGATAGTTCCGTCAAGCCAAGTCAATCGATCATTTATCCAGCCTTTCAAATAATCAACTTCTTCGTCATGGCTGCTTCCAACAAAATTGTTGGGCCAAATATAAGTGCCCAGAATTCTCCATGTATTAAAATTGTTGCCTATCGCACCGGCTTTGGTCAACATGGCGATATCGGCATCGATTTTGGCGTGTATCGAAGTTTGCGAAAAAGGTCCAGATCTCAAAGTGTTCCAGCGTTCTTTCAGTTGATTTACGAACGCAGGGTCTTGCAAAAGTCTATCCCACCAAAACGGTATCTGCCAAAAATCTCCAGGGCATCGTTCATTGAACTTATATGCCCATACATTCGTCTCCCCACCGCTGCAATAATCGGCATTTCCAAAGGCAAGGTTAAAATCCCAAATAGGCCCCATTTGTAATTTTCCATTTTTATCCTTTTGCAGAAAGGTACTCAAACGGTAGCCGTCAACATTGTTCGCAAGTTCGTTGAGCAAGAAGAAATCGATAAAACTATCAGCATCTATGAATGCCGCATACCCTACCAAAGGGTCTGCAAAATCATCAGAAGCGAGGGCATCTTCAAATTGTTGCATATAGCCTGATATATAGGCCTTTTGTTCTACGGTAATATCTTCTTCTTTGGGGTGTTCGTACAAAAAACGTACCGACTGGCCCGCATTGGAATTGTTCGGTGTATATGACGAAGGGAATGAATTGAAGTCGGTATAGTCAGTTCCGAAACTAGGGCCGTCGGCTTTATCGATTTTTAGAATATAGCCCCCGGTAAGGTCTTCGCCCGATATTTCGTCTTCATTTAATTTGTTGACATCGATCCGCTCCGAATCCCGCTTCAACTTCTCCATGAAAACATAAACGCCTTGATAGAAATCATTAATGGTCACTTCTACAAATTGACTTCGACTTGCATAACGCCCTATCTCGTTCGAAAGGTCATAGATGAGTTTGTTTCTGATCAAAGATTTATCGCTGTAAGGTGCATAAAAAATCCAATCTGATTCTTCTGGAAGCCCCAATAACGATAAGTCCAGATCTTCGTCATCGGCATCCCTTGTCTCGAACCCGAACGATTTCTTCGGGAACATTTGAGACGACTTACCCCTGATCTCTATTCCTATTTTACCCTCGAAATCAACTCCGTTCGGGGTATTAATGGTCATTTGCGCATTTATTTTGGGCTCGTCAACGATAAGGGCGCCATTTGTATTGATCGAAACCTGTGGCAAACGATCTTCGGGATTTACTTGTACAACATTATCTTCTTCTTGTTCGGCCGGCGGCACTATGCCATCGTCATTGATACATGACGAATTCGAACTGACCAAAACCACCAACAAGGCGACCAAGCAATAACGTGCTCCGATATAATGGATAAGTTTCATAACAAACATTTTCTACAAGATATGGAATTCACGGCAGAAAACCCTTTTCGCGCATCCATTGATCGTTGAACATCTTGCCGACATAGCGGCTGCCGTGATCGTGAAATAGTACGACCACCACATCGTCTTTGGTAAAATGTTGCTGCAACTGCAACACCCCTTTAATGGCTGCTCCTGCAGAATTACCCAAGAACATGGCCTCTTCCTTGGCCAATCTCTGGGTATAAATAGCCGCATCTTTGTCGGTTACCTTGGTAAAACCGTCGATGATATCAAAATTTACATTTTCTGGAAGGATGTCCTCTCCGATGCCCTCGGTGACATAGGGATAGATTTCGTTCTTGTCGAAAATACCGGTTTCATGATATTTTTTAAACACAGAACCATAGGTATCGACGCCCCATACCTTGATATCAGGATTTTGTTCCTTTAAATAAGAACCAACCCCGGAAATGGTACCTCCCGTACCCACACCGACCACAAAATGCGTGACCTTACCATCGGTCTGTTTCCAAATTTCGGGTCCCGTACTTAAATAATGTGCTTTGGTATTCGATTTGTTGTCATATTGGTTGACGTACCATGCATTGGGTATTTCATCGGCCAAACGCCGTGCGGTGGAATAATAACTCCTCGGATCGTCAGGTTCAACGTCGGTGGGGCAAACATAGACCTTACTGCCCATTGCCTTGAGCACATCTATTTTCTCCTTAGATTGTTTGTCGCTGATGACACAGATCAATTTATAACCTTTTATCGTGGCGGCCAGGGCAAGGCCCATTCCCGTATTGCCCGAAGTACCCTCGATAATGGTACCACCCGGCTTTAACAACCCTTTTTCTTCGGCATCTTCAATCATTTGCAGGGCCATACGGTCTTTCACCGAATTACCTGGATTAAAAGTTTCATATTTTGCCAGCACCAGACACGGTAATTCAGCAGTCAACCTGTTCAGTTTGACCAAGGGTGTGTTACCAATGGTCTCGAGTATGTTCTTCGCGTATTTCATATACTTTTCAAAACTAGTAGTTTAAGGTCATTCGAATTTCATGGCTTTTACCGGCGTGATCTTCGTAACGATATAGGATGGAACCAATAACATCAGTAAGCAAAGTATCAAAACCCCGATATTCAAAAGAACTACGGTGGGCATGGTAATATGTACCGGAATATAATCGATGTAATATTCCTCGGGGTTCGGAAACTTGAAAATCTTGAACTTGTTCTGTAACCAGATAAAGCCGAGACCTATCACATTGCCCCATAAAAGGCCGATAGCGATCAAATACGCGGCATTGTACAAGAAAACCTTACGAATACTCCAATTTGGGGTTCCCAAGGCCTTTAATATGCCTATCATTTGGGTACGTTCCAAGATAAGTACCAAAAGTGCGGTGATCATATTGATGCCCCCTACAATGATCATGATACCTATGATTATCGCCACGTTGAAATCAAAAAGACCGATCCACTCGAAAATCTTATAATATTTTTGCCTTATGGTCTGCGTATCCAAAGTCGCGACTATTTTTCCGCGAATCTCATTCTCTTTTTGTTGCATAGCATCAAAATCGGTCAAAAAGACCTCGAATTTACCAATTTGATCATCATCCCATTTGTTCATGCGCTGAATATGGCGGACATCGATGAAAATATAAAGCGCATCGATTTCCTCGAAACCACTATCATAAATACCCACTATCTCGAACCTTCGCTGATTGGGCATCTGCGACGCATCTCCATCTTTCAGGAAAAAAGTATTGAAGAAATCTCCTATCTTTAAGTTCAGGCGATTGGCCGTTAACCCTGAAATAAGTACCTCATTGTTAAGTTCGCCCGAGTATTCCGGAAGCCGCCCTTCAACAATGTATTCTTCAAATACCTTCCAATTATAATCGGGTCCAATTCCTTTTGCGATTATTCCCTCGAATGTCTCCTCGGTTCGTATAATCCCAGCTTTTGTCGCTACGGCCTGTATATGCTCGATGCCTTCGACCGAAGTAAAATTGGGGTAAAAGTCCTGTTTCGAAGAAACCGGGGCTACCGACACATCTGAAAAATTATTATCGTAATTGGTAATCTGAATATGGCCGTTAAAAGCCGAAACCTTTTCGCGGATCTTCAATTTTAGGCCCTCGCTAGAAGCTATGGCGACCAACATCATGATCAACCCTAAGGCAATGGCGGCAATCGCTATTTTTATTATTGGGGCGGAAATACTAATTTTATGTTCCTTACCCTTAATAAGCCGCTTGGCTATAAAATATTCTAAATTCAAATTATGGCGATTTTATCCGGAATCAAAAATACAGTTTTATTGTGGGTTTTATTGGTCGCGGCCTGTGGAAACCAACCGAAGAAGCCTGAGATCGAAATAGCGGGCAAGGAACCCGAAATGCAACAGCATGCCAATAAGCCTATTGTGGTTGCGGCAAACCGAACCGATCAATATATACCATTATTGAACGGCAAAAAAATCGGGGTAGTGGCCAACCAGACTACGGTCGTCTTCAAGAGCGGCGACAGTTACACCCATTTGGTCGACTCGTTGCTTTCGTTGCAAATGGATGTCAAAAAAGTCTTTGCCCCTGAACATGGTTTTAGGGGGCAGGCCGATGCGGGCGAAAAAGTTACCGACGGAACGGACCCAAAAACAGGATTGCCGCTGATTTCATTATATGGCAAAAATAGAAAGCCGTCCGCCGAACAATTGGCGGATATAGACGTCGTTCTTTTCGATATTCAAGACGTCGGCGTACGGTTCTATACCTATATCGCCACATTACAATTGGTCATGGAAGCCTGTGCCGCGCACGGTGTTCCGATAATCGTTTTGGATCGGCCGAATCCGAACGCGCATTATGTTGACGGCCCGACTATGGAAATCGAACATTCGGGATTTCTGGGCATGACGCCGATACCCCTCGTCTATGGCATGACCATAGGTGAATATGCCCAAATGATCAATGGTGAAGGCTGGTTGCGGAGTGAGACCAAGGCAGACTTGACCGTCATACCTCTTGAAAACTGGACGCATGAAAGCGAGTACCATCTACCGATCCGACCGTCGCCGAACCTACCCAACGATACCGCCATATACCTATACCCAAGTCTAGGCCTCTTTGAAGGCACCAATATCAATGCCGGACGGGGAACCGAATTTCAATTTCAAAGATACGGCGCGCCCTTTCTAGATGCTACGCAATATAATTTTACGTACACCCCCCAACCCAATTTCGGGGCCAAAAACCCAAAGCAAAAAGGTGAACTTTGCTATGGAAAAGACCTATCGCAAATACCCAGAATGACCGAAGTCTCCTTGATGTGGCTCATCGATGCCTATCAAAATGCCGATGACAAGAAAAAGGTTTTCAACACCAGTGGATTCACGAGACACGCCGGTACCGAAAAATTACAACAACTGATCGAGGCCGGTAAAACGGAGGCTGAAATCAAGGCGACCTGGGCAGATGACCTGAACCGGTTCAAAACCATTAGACAAAAATATCTGAGGTATTAAACATCTTTTTGAAATCCACCGGTAGGCTTCCTATATTTATGAAAAGGCTGTTTCAATAGTTCGAGTAGATTACCGTTCTTTACCTCATCAGGAAAAGTATCGACTCCATAGACAATAACCTTCGTGTCCAACTTCATGAAGGTGCCCAACATCCTGTCCCAAATGGAAAAAATATTACCATAGTTCGAGTCGGTATAGGGCAACATATAATGATGGTGCACTTTATGCATATCGGGCGAAACGATGATCCAACTTAAGATATCATCCACCTTTTTGGGCAGTTTTATATTGGCATGCCCGAACTGAGTGGCAACCAATGACAGTGACTGGTACAACATGACAACGCCCATCGGTGCCCCGACAATAAAAACCCCGAAGAGGGTAAAGGCATACCTGATAAAGCTTTCAAAAGGATGGTGCCTGTTGGCCGTCGTGGTATCGACCTTATGATCGGTGTGGTGGACCAAATGGATCATCCAAAGGGGCTTTATATTATGTTCGACAAAATGGGGAAGATAGGCCCCAAAAAAATCAAGCAGCATAACCCCAAGAACGACATAGGCCCATAAGGGCATGTCAGAAAACCAATTGATGATCCCAAAATCTTCGGCCATTACCCAATCGCTTGTTTTCAGCAACAGAAAAGCCAATACAAAATTGATCAATACCGTGGTGAACGTAAAGAAAAGATTCGGCCAGGCATGTTTCCATTTTTTGTAGTCGAATTTATAAAGCGGTACGAGGCCTTCCAAAATCCAAAAAAAAGTGAGTCCGCCGACAAGTATCAAACTTCGGTGGGCCGATGGAATGTTTTCAAAATAGTGCAAGATGCTTTCCATGTCTTAAAAATAAGAAATTGATTGTTCAATAGAATTGAACACCTAGAGGTTTTTATTCTTTGGAGACCGTATTGCCGCACCACCCGTTAACCTATTCTTTTCTTCATTTGTTCAACGATATTGAAAGCCGGTGGACAGATAGATACATTTTTAATCGTCAAATCACCGATCTGATGAAACTTTTTTCGATCCGTGTGCGGAAATTCGCGACAGGCCTTCGGCCTTACATCATAGATGGAACAAAAATTGTCGTTTCCCAAAAAAGTACACGGCACTTCTTGCAAAACGTAGTCATTGTCCTCATCGATTCTCAGGTAAGTATCTATGAACTGTTGCTGTTTTAAGCGAAGGTGCTTCGAAATGCGGTCGATATCGGCATTGGTGAAAAGTGGCCCCGTAGTTTTACAGCAATTGGCACATTGCAAACAATCGATATCTTGAAATTCGGCATCATGGAGTTCCTGCATTAGATAATCCAAGTCTTTCGGGACTTTCTTTTTGAGCCTGTTAAAAAACTTCCGGTTCTCGGCATATTTTTCCTTGGCCCGAGTCGGTAATTGTTTTAAAATTTCATCCATTTGAAATCATTAATGTATCAAAACTAGGCAACAAATTGATAAAAGAGGCATTTTTGTACTTTGAAACGCAATGTACCCGATATGGATATTATGGGAATGGCCCTATTGGATTACCAGAATGGAAAATATACCGAAGATATCATAACGTACTCTTCGCTCGATGAGCAAGATATAATTCCGTTACCTCACTTTTTTAGGAGATTTCATGAAATGCCGGCCATAGAACAAAAAGCATTGAAATTATGTCGGGGAACCATTTTGGATATTGGTTGTGGTGCAGGAAGCCATAGCCTTTACCTACAAGAAGAAAATTTTGAAGTCACTGCTTTGGACAATTCCAAAGGTGCCATTGAAACGTGTAGGCAGCGCGGAATACGAAATGTACATTTAGAAAATTTTTATGATTTTAAAGGGGAGCGTTTCGACACGGTACTTTTATTGATGAACGGGCTTGGCCTTGCCGAAAAGCTCGATCGCTTAGATCGTTTCCTATCCCATATAAAAACCTTGATAAATCAAAACGGGCAAGTAATCGTCGATTCGAGCGACATAATTTATATGTTCGATGAAGATGAAGATGGTGGAAGATGGTTACCCGATACCAAAGGTTATTATGGCGAGGTAGAATTTGTCATGGAATATAAAGGCGAAAAAAGCGATCCGTTTTGGTGGTTATATTGTGATTTTAATACCTTAGAGCGCGCCGCGACCGCCAACGCCCTGAACTGTGAATTGATAATACAGGGCGAACATTATGATTATTTGGCGCGATTGACGCCTAAATAATACTAGTAGGCATGCTTTTTGCGTTATCTTTTTAAAATTGCCTCCAAATGAAAAACTATGTTATAGCATCGCTGATCATGTGCTTTGGGCTATTGGCCGGCTGTTCAAAAAATAGTACCGATACCGAAAAAGAGATTCCTGTTGATAAGTCTGCCAATTTGTTGGGCACGGGTGATTCGGCAGCAGATATACTTTCAAACGATCGTTTCGACAAACTGCTCATCGAAGTCGGCCATGTAGCTGGTTTCAAACCTACCCCATCGACGATGGATGCTTTTGTCAATTTCATTAAGAGATATACGTTCAAGCAAAATATAGAAATCGTTTATAATGAATTGGAATCGCCCGGCGAAGAGACCCTTACCCTACAAGAGATTGCCGACCTTGAAAGCGACAATAGAACCGTTTACAATTCGGGCAATACTTTGGCCATGTACATTTATTTTGCCGATGCCCCCTCTGACGATGATGACGAGAATGAAGAACTTGTGACCTTGGGTGCCGTCTATCGAAATACTTCTATGGTGATTCATGAAGTCACCGTTAGAGAGCTTGCCGGTCAAAGCCCTATTATTTCAAATGCCGATGTCGAGATCGCCACGCTGAACCATGAATTCGGTCACTTGTTCGGTCTTGTAAATTTAGGTTCGCCATCGGTTAATGATCACGAAGGCACTACTCTAGATAACAATGGCAATGAAATTGGCAATAATCATTGTACCGTTGAAGGATGCCTCATGCGAGCTGAACTGCAACTCGGCACTTCGGGCAAAACAGCCCCTTCCGCTAAGAACATAGATCCTGTCGGACCCCATTCTTCATGCTCGCTCTCAGGTAGCAGTGTACTTCAAATGTTGCAAAACAAGGCATCAAAGGGAGCTGTGGCGGCGCCGGGTCTCGACAACGAGTGTATTTTAGATTTGCAGGCTAATGGCGGAAGATAGGTTTTCGCCATTTTTCAAAAACTACGGAATATTGAGGTATTTATGGGTCTGCAACGAAACTTTCCATTTCGGGTTTTGCATCACGTAATCAACGATCAAAGGGATGACCTTTTCGCGCATGCTCCATTCGGGCTGTAGGTACAAAATGCAGTCCTCGCCGACTTTTGCGGCCTCTTCTTCGGCGAAAATCAAATCATGTCTGTTGTAAACGATGATTTTAAGCTCGTGCGCTTTTTTATATATTTCAGTTTTGGGCAGTTTGTTCTTTTTCGGGGAAAGACAGATCCAGTCCCATTTGCCGGTGAGTGGATAAGCACCGGAAGTTTCGATATGGGTATGTAATTGCTTCGCCTTGAGCGCATCGGTCAAGGGATCCATATTCCACATCAAGGGCTCTCCACCCGTAACAACAATGGTATTCGAGTATTTTGAGGCGTTTTCGACAATTTGCACTATTTCTGTAGGAGGGTGTGTCTCCGCGTTCCAACTTTCCTTCACATCGCACCAGTGACACCCTACGTCGCATCCGCCCACACGAATAAAGTAGGCGGCCGTACCTTTATGGAACCCTTCTCCCTGGATCGTGTAGAATTCTTCCATCAAGGGCAACATTTCCCCTTTATCCACCAAAATCAGTACCTCATCTTTGACCATTGGGCAAAGATAGGTGCTGAAGGGCACAAAATTCAAAATGGCAACATCAATTTCACCATATGGGGGCACCTCGTGGCATTTATACGAAACAAACCGTGGTCTGGAACGATATACTCGTAAAAATCCCTATTTTTAATCCAAATTTGTTTCAATGAGTGCCCAAGAAGAGTTTTTTGCCCATATCGAAAAGGGGTATACCACCAAAGGAGATTTTATCACATTAGGCGCTGCCATGCTTAACCAAGAGGCCGTCACCAATGCTTTTGTAAAGATTCCATTGAAGACCTTGAACCGTCATGGCCTTATTGCAGGGGCCACAGGAACAGGAAAAACGAAGTCTTTACAGGTACTTGCGGAAAATTTGTCGGAAAAGGGAATACCTGTATTATTGATGGATTTAAAAGGAGACTTGAGCGGAATAGCCGAACCAAGTCCGGGACACCCAAAAATCGATGAGCGGCACGCGAAGATCGGGCTTCCGTTCGAACCCAAAAGTTTTCCTGTCGAAATTCTTTCCCTGTCTGAACAGGATGGCGTAAAACTTCGGGCCACGGTATCAGAATTCGGGCCGGTACTGTTATCGCGAATTCTTGATCTGACCGAAACCCAAGAGGGCATTGTGGCCGTGGTTTTCAAATATTGCGACGATAATAAGCTACCCCTGTTGGATCTGAAGGATTTTAAAAAAGTGCTGCAATATGCAACGGGTACTGGCAAAAAAGAATTCCAAAAGGATTATGGCCGAATTTCAACCAGCTCGACCGGAACCATTCTTCGTAAAATCATAGAGCTAGAACAGCAGGGAGCCGATCTATTCTTTGGCGAAAAGTCTTTTGAGGTTGACGACTTGACACAAATCGACGAAAATGGCAGGGGATATATAAACATACTACGCCTGACCGATATTCAAGATAGGCCCAAACTATTTTCAACATTCATGCTTAGTTTATTGGCTGAAATCTACGCCACTTTTCCGGAGCAAGGAGACAGCGACAAACCAGAATTGATTCTTTTTATAGATGAGGCTCACCTTATTTTCAACGAGGCCTCAAAAGCCTTGTTGGACCAGATCGAGAGCATCGTCAAATTGATTCGTTCAAAAGGTATCGGCCTATATTTTGTAACGCAGAACCCTACCGATGTGCCGAATGCCGTTCTCGCCCAATTGGGGTTGAAAGTGCAGCATGCCCTACGGGCCTTTACCGCACGTGACCGCAAGGCCATTAAATTGACCGCCGAGAATTATCCGTTATCGGATTATTATGATACCAAAGAGATACTGACTTCGTTGGGAATCGGTGAGGCTCTTGTGTCGGCCTTGGACGAAAAAGGAAGGCCCACACCTTTGGCAGCCACACTGATGCGCGCACCGATGAGCCGAATGGATGTTTTGACCGAAAGTGAGTTGAAATCGGTCATCAAAAATTCGAAACTGGTCAAAAAGTACGGTGAGGTCATCGATCGCGAAAGTGCATACGAAATTTTAAACGAAAAGATAGAAAAGGCAGAAAAACAGGCCGAAAGAGAAAGTAACCGAACAACCACAAGAAGCACCTCGAGTCGAAGAAGCACGAGACAAAATCCTGTTATAAAAGTATTGACCAGTGCCACTTTCATAAGGGGGGTACTTGGCGTACTAAAAAAAGTGATTCGTTAGGAAATATGAAGAAAACGTATTTTTTTATAACCATACTTCTATTATTCGCAGGTTGCAAGAAAGAAGTGGATACTACCTTCTTAATAACCAACAATAGTATCGGAAAATTGGACAAAATAAGTCTGGCCCGTGACATCGAGGTAATCTATGCCCAAGATTCGGTCGTCAAAGACACCACCGTGGTCAACCTGTCCAACAACACCAAAAAAATCAAGATTTACGAAAAGGGGGGCAAACACCTCCTGACCTTAACGCCAAGTGCCGATAGTATACCAAGTATTGAAAATGTCAAAATCGAAGACCCGCGGTTTATAACGGAAAAGGGTATAGGTCTGAACAGCACCTTTAAAGAAGTTAAGGAAAACTATGCCATTCGCAAGATAATTACCTCTATGAACAATGTGGTCATCTTATTAAAAGATAGCGATATGTATTTTACCATCGACAAAAAAGAACTACCTTCTAGCCTGCAATATGGTTCGAGCAGTAATATTGAGGCCGTTCAGATTCCCGATAAGGCCAAAATCAAGTACCTTATGATCGGTTGGGAATAAAAGGTCAAACCTTTCTTGATTTTTATCACGGGCCGAACAAAAATCTAGAAAAGTAATCAATATATGAATCCCATACTACAATACTTGCTTGTTCGGCGTGCCAAGGACAAACTAAAGACCCAAAAAGGAGATGGGAAAATTTCCAAAAAACAACTTGTCAAAGAAGTACGTTCGGCCCAAGTTGAATTCACCCATTTCATCAAAGAACTACTTTTCATTACCATTGGGATTTTCGCTGCGGGCTTTGGCCTAAAAGGCTTTTTATTGCCCAACGAATTCATCGATGGCGGTGCCACTGGTGTTTCCCTCTTGATTCGCGTCAAATCGAATATACCATTGGGCGTGCTTTTAATACTGGTGAACATGCCTTTTCTTTTGCTTGGCGTCAAGACCATCGGAAAAAAATTTGCCCTCAAGAGCATTATAGCTATTCTGGTGTTGGCTTTGGTCGTCCATTTCATCAATTATCCTACGATTACCAGTGACAAACTTCTGATCGCTGTTTTTGGAGGCTTTTTTCTTGGTCTGGGCATTGGTATGGCCATGCGCGGAGGAGGGGTCATAGACGGAACGGAAGTGCTTGCCATTTATCTAAGTAGAAAATGGCATTTGACCGTCGGTGATGTATTGCTGATCATCAATATTCTCATCTTCTCGGCCGGTGCCTACTTACTATCGATAGAGATTGCGCTCTATGCCATTCTCACCTATTTAGTGGCCGCAAAGACCGTCGACTATGTGGTCGATGGTGTCGAAGAATATATGGGTATTACCATAGTCTCACAAGAAAGTGAGGAAATCAGGATCATGCTGACCGAGAAATTAGGCAGGGCATGCACCATTTACCAAGGTAAAGGTGGTTATAGGACGATAGATGGAAAACAGCTTTCGAACGAGATCGTATATACCGTGATTACCCGGCTTGAACTTGCCAAACTTAGCACCGAAATCGACAAAATAGATAAAAAAGCCTTCATCGTCATGAACGTGGTCAAGGACATCAAGGGCGGAATGATCAAGAAAAAACCCTTAAAGGACTAATCTATCAAAGACGCGCCCTTGTTAATTTGTTCCTAATACTGGCGACGATTTGCGAACCTTTCTTTACTTTAAGGCAAACTATCCGGCCATGAAACCAGTATTCGCCCTAATAGCATTTCTCTGTGCGACCTCCAGTTTTTGTCAATATAAATATGAACCCTCTGCGGAATATCCCTTCGGATTGCCCAATCCGGATGCGCCCCAAGAATTATTTGATTTTGCTCCCCTGATCGGTGAGTGCGACTGCAAGTCGATGACAAGAAAAGCAGATCAAACCTGGGCCGACCCTATAGATATGATATGGAGATTCAAATACATCATGAACGGAATGGCCGTGCAAGACGAAACATTAAAGGCTGACGGAAAACATTCGGGAAGTATTCGACAATTCATTGCGGATAGCACGAAATGGTATGTACATTATTATAATTCGGGAGCGCCTTCCACTGTTCTGCCCGTTTGGGAAGGTAGTAAAAAAAGTAATGGGAATATTGTTCTTTACAGGGAGCAAAAAGCCCCGAACGGTAGCGAAGGTTTCTTTCGATTGACCTTTTCGAATCTTGATGGCAACGGATTCAATTGGGAAGGTGCCTGGGTCTCACGAGATGAATCAATAGTCCATTCTACATGGAAAATCGATTGCACAAAAAGAGGTTCCCATATCAACGAGGGCGAAAAAGAGAAAATATTGACTGCCGCCAAAAACTTTTCCAAAGCATATATGCACGGAGACCTCGATGCTATAGTAAATACGTACACCACGGATGGAAAGATTTTCCCGAACAACTCATCCATAATCGAAGGTCAAGAGGCCCTGCGCAAGTATTGGGAACAACCTAAGGGCGTAACCACGGTGTACCATGAACTCAGACCGACGGAAATCAATATTTTAGGAAACTATGCCTATGATTATGGTTACTATCAGGGCAAGACCAAACAAGCGGATGGTGCCACCAACACATGGAAGGGTAAATATGTTGTCGTTTGGAAGAAAGTCATGGGCGCGTGGAAAATGTATCTCGATATCTGGAACCGGGTAAAAGAATGAAATCAAAATGATTGATTTCTTATGCTATTTCCGCTGCGAATTTGCACGATTCGACAGCACACATTCCTTATATTTTTGCGCCCATTCGGTCAGTTCTATCAATCTTTGAAGGTACGAGTGGCCAAAGTCGGTCAGTTCGTACTCAACACGTATAGGTACCTCGGGGTACATCGTTCTTTTGAGATAGCCATCGCCCTCGAGTTGTTTCAGCCGTTCGCTCAGTACCTTATTGGAAATACCATAAACCTTCTTTTTAAGTTCATTAAATCGTAAAACAGGGTAATATCCAAGATACATGATGATCAAAGTACTCCATTTATCGGAAACCGTCGCCATGACATCGCGAATAGGGCAAATCAAATCGGCATCGCGTAGATCAAGATGCCCGAACATTTTTTTTAATTTTTTTGCCGATATAACTTTCTGATTTACAGTAATAGTTTCCAAATCCATACCATGTTATCTTTTTGTAACGTGATTCGAGACACGATTAATTTAATATTTTTGGTATTTATTAAAAACTAAGTTACAAAAAGAAACTTAATGAAAAAGCTCATCGAGAAATATATCCCATTGGTATATGGGCATTATTACAACTTGCTATCGTTGGTCGTACCCCAGAAAACGGCTGAAAAGGCCTTTCATCTTTTTTGTACGGTTCGAAAGGGCAAAGTTCTTCCCCATCAAAAAGATTATTTGAACAATTGCAAACACGAGTTGCTGGACGTTGAAGGATACCAAATCCAAACCTATAACTGGCCTGGAAACAAGGGCACTGTTCTTTTGATCCATGGTTGGGAAAGTAATTCTTTTCGATGGCGTAATCTTATTGCCGAGCTAGAAAAAGATAACTTCAACATTCTTGCATTCGATGCCCCCGGCCATGGGTATTCTTCGGGCAAACATCTTCACGTTCCGCTTTATTCCGAAATATTGCAAAACCTTATAGAAAGGTATAGGCCCGGCTATCTTGTAGCCCATTCGGTCGGTGGAATGACCGTACTGTACAACGAGCATATAAACAAAAGCAAAGATGTATCCAAAATTGTTACGGTAGCTTCACCTTCGGAGTTCTTTGAAATCATGGAGCATTTTCAAAATATTCTAAGGTTCAACGACAGAACAATGCGCGCCTTGGATCAATATGTTTTCAATAGGTTCGGTTTTTATATCCGTGAATTTTCAACTTCTGAATTCGTCAAAGGAAATACTAAAAAAGGACTTCTTCTTCACGATAAACTGGATAAAGTTACCCCCTATCATGCCTCGGTAAAAGTACAGGCCAACTGGAAGAAAAGTAAGCTAATATCTACGGAAGGACTTGGACACTCATTGCACCAAGATGAAATCAATTATCAGATTATAGATTTTTTGAAGTCTTAATAATGAATTAATTTTATGACAAATCTTTGATATGGACAACTTGACTCCTTTTCACATTGCAATACCTGTTCATAATTTGGCCGAATGCCGTACTTTTTATCGCGAGGTGTTGAATTGTGAAGAAGGTAGAAGCAGCGAACATTGGGTAGATTTCAATCTTTTTGGCCATCAGTTGGTCATTCATTATAAACCAAAGGCCGAAAGTGAGGTTCTGCACCATAACCCCGTAGATGGGCATAATGTACCGGTACCGCACTATGGGGTGGTCTTGCCTTGGGATACTTTTCAGGTTTTTGCAAAAGAACTTGAAGCAAAAAGAATCGATTTCATCATCAAGCCCTATGTGCGTTTTGAAGGACAGGTCGGCGAACAGGCAACCATGTTCTTTTTAGACCCTGCAGGAAACGCCTTGGAATTCAAGGCCTTTAAAGATATTGGACAATTGTTCGCAAAATAGCGAAAAACGTTCTAAAATGAATTTTGTAAAAATCCGTCCGTCTTATACCGCTTCATAAATAATCTTTTTTTTGCGAAAACCTCGACCATGGATTATCTGTTTACAATAAAGGCCTTGGCATCTCGGTGTCCATCCGACTCAAAAGTGATATAATAAACCCCATTGGAAAGGGTGCTAACATCGATTTCCTCAAAAGCACCATGTTCCATGTCAAAAACCTTGCCCGCCAATTTTTGTCTAAGGCTATTGAACAACGTGACACTTACTTCGGTCGATTCGTATGTCCGTAAATCAACATTCAATTGACCTTCGGTCGGGTTAGGGTAAATGATAGGCTCAAAATCAGCTTCTTCCAATTCTTGAACGGTTATTTCAGAAATGTCGGTAAAACTGCCTTCAGTAGTCGTTACCGTTATCGAAACCGAACCTTCGGAAAGCGCAGTTACGTTTCCTTCTGCATCTACCGTGGCAATGTTTTCATCACTCGTCGACCATACCACGGAGCCGTTGTCGGCATTAGCCGGCGATATCGTTGCATTCAAACTTAAGGTCTCACCAACATATAAAACTGCAGTGGCCAAAGAAACACTCACTCCAGTAACGTGCACAACGTTATTATTCACATTAACAACTGTTGTCGCACTAAAACCACCATCATTGGTCGTAACCATAATTGAAGCGGTACCTTCAGAAACGGCGGTCACCAAACCATTGCCATCGACCGTAGCGATACTTGCATCACTGGTAGACCATACCACGGAGCTATCCGTGGCATTTGACGGGGCGATTATTGCCGTAAACCCTATGGTCTCATCTTCTGCCAATGTTACCTCATCAGAAGCCAAACTGACCCCACTTACTTGTACAATGCCATCAGAAACCGTAATTTCCCGAGTTGCGGTAAATCCTCCATCATCGGTCGTGACCGTGATTGTCACCGTACCTTCCGCTATTGCGGTTACGCGTCCGTTTGCGTCGATTGCGGCAATATTGGGATCGCTTGTACTCCATGATACCCCCGTATTACTGGCATTGGTCGGGTCTATCAAAGCGGTCAAGTCAACATTTTCCCCAACATTCAAAACAAGTTCACCCGATGAAAGGGATACACCGGCAACCGCAATAGTACTTAAACTCGTAAACCTCCATCTCATGAAATCAGAGCCGTCGTTCAAATAAGTCTTTATACTCGCGCCGCTCGAGGTCGAATTATTCTCAACCCCTAGATATAGGCCATTGCTCTTGCTTTTGATCGCATATTCGTCGTTTCCTAAATATTCAACGGCCCATAATTGATTGACATTACCATGGTACGGGTACTGCAAGACATTAGTTCCCGAACTTTGTCCATCTTGTTCTACATCCAAATAATAGCTACTATGTTCCGCCTCGATCGTAAAAAAGCCACTTTCCGCTGACTCGAACATAAATTGCTGGCTAGTTGCCCCACTCAAGTCAGACTGTATAATATCGGCCAAAGATTCGGTTGAGGAATCGAAAACATCCATCACCAAACCACTTCCTACGTTTGTCAATCGATAACTTCCCTGTTGTATACTTGTGGTACCAGTATTTGGGTTCAACTGATCGATCCACTCCTCTATCAGCGCAACCGCTTTTTCATCCACTAAATTCTTGGCCAGCGGCGGCATCATTATTGTGGTATTCACCGAATTCGTCCTATGGTATAGTATTGACTTCGAGGCATCTCCGGGCACGAGTATTTTTTCACCTTGAACACCTATTGGTGTGTTTGTGCCAGCGGTCAAAAGACCGGTTTGTTCCAAAGTATTGAACAATCTTAGGTCAAACTGCGCTCTTTCACCTGATCTACCCGGACGATGACAGTAGGCACAGTTAAGGTCTAGATAAGACCGTGCTTTTTCATCCAAGGTCGCCGTTGGATCGTTCATGGCTTTGTGTGTTTGATATTGTGCCGCCTTGGCATCGTCGATACTTTCATTCAATATGCCCAAATGGCTCAGCGTGACCAATTGGTTTGCATCGATACCTGTTTTATCATAAACGATATTTTTGTTGAGATATCTCGTTCTAGGGCCTAAACTACCACCGGTATCATGGCAGGCAAAACATTCGGGGCTATTGGGGTAATGCCATACCTGGGTTCGCGTGCTACCATCTTCTTTGGTAACCGTTATTTGCTCATCCAAACTGTCGTACAATAGAACAGCATCTGTGCCTTGTTCGTTCCATTTATAAACTAAATAGTAATAAGATTCGTCTTCAGCCTTTATGACCAGTCTTGTTTCCAATCTTCTGATTACAGAAGGATTGCCCTCATCAACCGGCAGCTCAAGATGCTTGATCAAAACTGAGCCCACAGGAAATTCCCAATCGCCGTTCTCCGAAAACTCAATTTGCTCTTCAGGGGTATCATGAGTTCCATCGTTCGGTATTGCCATCCATCGTCTTTTCAAGGCCCCATCAGACCAGAATGCCTCTGTCATGTCATAAGGGATAACCCCATCATTTGGTGTCAAAGTCAACAGGTCTTCAAATATTCCAGTTTGTGACAAAAGCAGTGGAACTTCCGAAAAATTCCCAGAGTTCTGGGTAAGTCTGTATAAGTAAACACCATCGCCCTCACTCAATAAATACAATTCACCACTTTGATCCTCTCCAAAAGAGATGATATCGGTCGGTGAAAACTGGGTCAAAAACTCGTATTCACCCGTTGCGGTGTCCACCGCCCAAATCTCTTCGCCCACACCATAATCTGCGCAGATATATTTACCGTAGAAATCGGGCATTTCATTGCCTCTATAGACAAACCCACCAATAATGGCGTTGGCATCGGCACGTGGAAAGGCGACCAAGGGATGCTCATGGGGCATACCATTGTACATGGTTGTACATTGACTTGAACCTCCGGCAATATTCCCCTCAAATATGGGCCAACCATAATTCTTACCTTTTGAAACAACATTTATTTCTTCATGGGTATTCTCACCGATCTCACCGATGTACATTATTCCTGTCTCGCGGTCTTTGGTCATTCTATGCGGATTTCGGTGTCCTAACGTATAGTATTCCTCAAAGTTCTCGCCAGTAGGGCTCAAAAACGGATTATCATTTGGAATAAAATAGCCCACCCCTGAAAGCTCATCGCTAAATCGTGAAGCTTCGGGCATTTTTCGAATAGGTGCATGACTACGCACGGGATCCATATCGACATCGATACGCAATACCCCACCATCCAAATTGCCAGCTATATCTTGAGGTTTACTGTAGGCACATTGATCTGCGGTGGCAATATATAAGAAGCCGTCATCGCCAAAGACCATTCCACCACCCCTATGTGTCGATCCGTACATTCTCATCTTCATCATTGTCAGGTCTGAGCCCGGCACCATTTCATAGGTTACGGGATTTACCTCGATTCTCTTCAAGATTAGAAAACTGCCCCAATAATCTTCAAGGTTGCAGCCAAAGCCACTCAAAAACGCATTGGGATAATGTCTCCCTTGAGCGTCTTTGGTCGTGTACCACATATACATATGGTTCTTACCTGCTTGACCAAACTCCGGATGAATGGCCAGACCCAAAAAGCCACCATCCCAAACAATACCCACCTCATCGGAAAAATCGGCTACCAAATTCTTGCTACTAACGGCATCATCATTTTGGAACCAATACACAATACCATTACGCTGCCCCACCACCAATACATTAGTGTTCGGTATTGGGGAAAAGGTAAGCGGCGAATCAAAACTAAGGTTCGGAAACGCAATTCGATAGGGCTTGTCACTCGTCGGCTGATCCGGAAATATTCCGTTCAAAAATTTACCCATAGGTTCGGGCGAAGTTAAACCAGGACCGGCAAAAAAAGGGATAAAAGACAGAAGACCTATGGCCAAGCCAAATACAAAGAGTCGTTTAATATGTGGGGTAATTATACTCATTTCTTTTATTTAGAAAAATACTTACAGGGTACAACGAACCCTGACTTGAATCGACGAAATTACCACACCTGTTAATGGCCGAAAATGATTTTTGTCATATTGCATCGATTTTCGATATTGTTCGTTCCGTTTTTCGACATACGCCTAAAATCATCGTTATAAGACCAGTATATAAAATAATATACAGCTGAAATTGAAGATTTTCAGGTAGGCACAAAGAATTGTTGGCCTCGATCGCATCAGTGTAGTAATTGTGAGGTACTAATCAAGAGTTCAATTAGCAGGCTGCGCTTTTTTAGAAGTAAATTATTGCGACCATTCGGTGGGTTTGCGATCCCAACGATGTTTTTTTAATTCTTGAAGTAGCTCATGGGAAAGCCCTTGCCCATCACTAATGGCCGTATTGGCCAATACGTTACGGGCCTTTCGCATTCCGGGAATCATGGTACCGACCGTTTTATTCATTGTAATAAAACGCAATGCCATTTCGGCCATAGTCATTCCTTCGGGAATCAACGGTCTCAAGGCGTCGGCATGTTCGACGCTCGAATTGAGGTTCTCGGGCACGAAATATGTACCTCTCCAATCCCCTTCGGGAAAAACCGTTTCTTTGGTCAACGTACCGGTCAAAGTGCCTTCATCAAACGGTACCCGAGCGATGACACCGATATCCATTTCATCACATAAAGGAAACAGTTCGTCTTCAGGGTTTTGGTCAAAAATATTGTATATGACCTGTACGGCATCTAACTTTCCCGTCTTTAGTGCTTTGATTCCATTTTCGGGTTCCCACCGATTTACGCTTACGCCCATTGCGGCAATTTTACCGGCCGCCTTTAAATCATCAATGGCGCGCTGCCATTCTTCTCGGTTGCTCCATCCGTCATCCCAGGTGTGGAACTGCATCAAATCTATCTGTTCAAGACCAAGGTTTTTCAAGGTCTTTTCGGTAAATTCAATAATATGTGAAGTCGGATAAGATTCTTCAAATGTGTACTCAGGTTTTGCCGGCCATTGGAAATTTTTGGGAGGAATCTTGCTGGCCGTGTATAACTTTTTATTCGGATGCCTTCGTACCAATTCACCTAATAGTTCTTCGCTATGACCTTCACCGTAACCCCAGGCCGTATCAAAGAAATTGACACCATTTTCAACGGCCAGATCCAACGATTCGGCGGACTGAATATCGTCAGATTCCTTCCACCCTGCCATGCCCCACATGCCATAGCCCACTTCACTTACCTGCCAATCGACCCTACCAAATCTTCTGTATTTCATTCTTCTTTGTTTCTTTTAATAAATTTTTCCCTGACCACGACATAAATCGCATATAATGCTCCAAAAACAACACCGTTGATTGACTTTTCCATTACCATTTCCTTGCCAAAATCACCTTCGATAATCAAAGCGATGGTTATAAAAAGAACAATGGCCACCAATACCTGAATGACAATTTTTTTCGCCTCCATCATAGGTTTTCTTTCTTAAGACTGGCCAAATATTCGATAACATCGCGTATCTCACGTTTTGTCATGGCACCGGCCATTGAAGGCATGCTGGACATGGAATTTTCACGTTTGCTGATCCGTTCCAAGGCAATTTCCATGGGTTCGGCATCATTCGTACGTAATATGAGTTCGCGGTCGGTTTCCTCGATTAGCACTCCGATTACCTCCTGGCCATCTTTGAGCGTGACAGTCACCGTACCAAAACCTGGTGCCAATCTCGCACTAGGATTGATCAACGCCTCCAACAATTGTTCCCTATTCAGGGTATTTCCGATATTGTCCAATGGAGGGCCTACCTGCCCACCGGCACCTCCCACCGAGTGGCAACGCACACATTGTCCGGTCGAATTATTATTGAAAAAATTGCGGCCCTGCCACCACTCACCACCTTCGAGGGTTTCTTTAAATGCTTCGACCGTGATCCCCGTTGATTTTAAAGCGCCCAAATCGGCAATCAATTTTTCGGATCCAGAAGCTTCGACGGCTTCAATCAAATCTAAAATTACAGCCGAGGATAGCTTTTCTGATTTGGCCTTGGCAATCATCTGGCCCAATACCGGTTCGGTTTTCGTCAATGGCATTTCGCCCAGTACTCCTAAAGCTTTTTGCTGCTCACGTATTGAGCCGTTGACAAAGACTGGATCTATGATTGCCGGTAAATCTTCCTTGGAAACATCTAGTTTTGTTACCAATCCCAGGGCCGTAGTGCGCACGTTGAAATCAGGGTCCTTCATCCCCGCCTGCATGGCTGATTTGATATTGTCGTAATTCAAATTACCCAAGGCCTCCAGCATGGCCGAACGAACTTTCGGCGATTTATGGGCTATCATAATTCTCCGCAATCGGTCGTTATGCGATTCAATTCCCAAAGCGCTCAAGGTTTTCGAAACCGCAACGAGGATATCCTCATCGGCTTCCAACAAAAATTCTGGAATAAGCCCTTCGATCTTTTGTCTTACCGGAGCGGCATCACGTTCTATCTCACCACGATACCGCCCATCTACGCGATCAAGTACCGACGGAGAGGCCCAAGTACCTACCGCCGCCAGAGCCTCACCTTTCAAATGGGCAGGCACCCCCGCCCGTTTTGCAAAAGCAACTAGGTTGTTCAGCTCTTGTTCACCACCTACCCTCAAAGCCGCATTAATTGCCCTTCGCAATAATGGTTCAGAGGTAAATCTTTCTTCGTTCAAAACAGCGGCCAGATCCGGCAAAGCTTGCTCAATGGACCAATCATCATTAATGGCACGTGCCGCCTCGGTAACGATAAATTCGTCTTCATCTTTAAGGAAGCGTGTAATCTCTGGGCTTTGCATTCGACGCAGTGCCAGCACCGCAGCGATACGGAGACTACGGTTGCCGTTCCCTTCCAAAGCGACGATCGGTGATTCTTCGCCGATTCTAGAAAGTGCCAAGACAGCGGCATGTCTCAAATAATTATCCTCATCATTGTTGGCCGCCAACATATCCAAGAGTGGCTGAACCGCTTCTTTATGCTTTATTCTTCCCAGAGCTTGGGCCGCAAAAAACTTCACACGGGCATTCGAGTGTTTAAGCAAGGGTATAAACGAAGCCCCGGCATTGGCATACTTCACATCTCCCAAAACCTTGGCCGCTTGAGCGATAATCTCAGAATCTCCATTTTCAAGAAGATCCAATAGAATTTCGGCAAGGTCATTATCAGTGCCCGCAAGCTGCCCGATACCCCAGATACTATGTATCTGTGCGTATTGATCGTTCGACTTTTCAAGTACTTTTTTAAAAGTCTTAAAACCTTTGTTTCCTCGCTTCGCCAATTCAAATTGTGCTTTTTGGCGAATGCGCATATCGGCATGTGAAAGCAATTGGGCCAAATCGTCACGTGATTGATCCGAATAATCAAGGGTCATCAACCTTTCTGTTTCTTTCCTTTCCGCTTCCAGGTCGTTATTTTCATCGGAAACATCCAATTTCCAGACACGTCCATAATTTTTGGTATTCCAACCATTGATCCAATCGGCCAAGTACAATGCCCCATCAGGTCCGAAACGTATTCCGGTGGGCAACACACCGCTCAAAATATCTTCTTCACCATCGAGTTCAAACGTTGCACCTTTTTGTTTGAGCCCGAAAGACCATATATGGGAATTGGTGGGGTTACCCACGAACTCGACCAAAAAGAATTTGTCGAGCCATTTTTTTCCAAGTGCGGTTCCAGGATTGTATATCATTCCAGTAGGACCGTTGTGGTAGTTCTGGATCGGGGGTAGAATATAGGCTGCCTGTCCCTCCCATCTTGGAACATATAGTTTTTCGTCCATCCAAACATTATAGCCATTGTTCATCGGATCGGTATATTTTCCGTATTGCCAATTGGCACGCCAACCCGCATCATGACCTTCCACGATATGCACCAAACGTTCGCTTTCACCCCTGTGGTCACCGTCGTTGTCGGAAGAAATGATATTGCCATAGGCATCGAACACGAACTCATGGGTGTTTCTGAGTCCGGCGGCAAATACTTCGAAATCGCTTCCATCGGGATTTGTCCTGACTATAATTCCTTGATTCGGATACTTATGATTCGTACCATCGGGCAAGGTAATATTGGCCCCAATGTCGCCAATACCCCAGTAAATTTTTCCATCAGGACCTTCAATCGCCCCGGACATGCCATGACCGCCAAACCCGATGTGGACCGCAAAACCATGAGCTAGGGAAGTTTTGGTATCCAAGACCTCATCATCATTTGTGTCGACCAATCGCCACATATCTGGGCCGACCCCTACAAAAACATCATCATCACGAACAAGCAACGCCCCGGCGCAATCGGTAATTTCTTCACTGAAATCATTAAGAATACGGGTCGATTTATCGGCCAAGCCATCGTTATTGACATCATCTAAACGCCAAACCTCCTCTTTTTCAACGGCTAGATCACGCCAATCGTGAATGGTGTCATTGTTCAAATCGGGAAACCACTCATTCTCCCCACTTTTTTCAGGCGCAAAAGTTTCCCTTAAAAAATTGCGCCGATCCTCAACGGTCTGCCAAGAGATGGAAGGGGTCATCCATTGGCGATAGCCACGAATATCGAATTCTGAATTCTTTTGACGATTGGTACGGGTCAAATAGATACTGCCTTTGTTATCGACCGACATTGCCACGGGATCGGGCGCCAATGAATCGGATGCCCAAAGTGTCAGATCTAATCCTTCGGCCACTACTGCCGGAGTATTTTCGCGAATTTCCTTGGCCCTCATCATGCCCGTAAGGGAATCTTCATAAATGACCAAAGGGGTTTCTTTGGGAAGCTTGGGCGTATTGTTACATGAAAGCGCCAAAATCGAGATGAGAAAAAGTGATACTGAAAACCGCATTATTGATATATATTTCATTAGTAATTTTTAATAAGTTCTTAGTGTTGATGAAAGGCGTCGGAAACAAATGAAAGCACCGTCGGAAGGGCATCACGCCAATACGTCCAGCTATGGCCGCCATCGCGGACGCGATATTCATGCGGTATCTCTTTTTTCTTCATTGCAATATGCACCAAACTGTTTCCTTCGTATAGAAAATCATCATCGCCACAGTCGATATACCATCGCACGGACTTAATATCATCAACGGGAACGCTTTCAATGAGATTCAGCGCACTATGCCTTTCAAAATATTCTTTTAACTCGGCATTGGTGTACTTTTCATTGCGTCGTTCGAATTGTTGCTTCAATTGGTCAATAGTAAGCGGCCCTACATATGCACTAAGCGGACAGGCAGAGGAAAAAAGCTCGGGACGATGTAAGGCATACATAAAAGAACCTCCCCCACCCATCGATAGGCCGGCCACGGCGCGGTATCTTTTTTCACCTTTGATACGGTATTTTTCTTCGACATGTGGCATAAGTTCTTCAAAGAAAAAATCCTCATACTTCCAATCGCCAACATTGAAATAACCCATACGGCCCGTATCAGCATCGGGCATTACTATGACCATGGGCGTTGCAGTACCATTTTTAATCGCTTCATCGGTTATTCGTAAAACCTCTCCAAATTGTACCCAGCCCGTATGGTCATCGGTGGCACCGTGCAAAAGGTACAGTACCGGATAGCTTCGCTCGGAAGTATCATAATCGGGTGGCAGGTAAACGGCATATTTGCGCTCACCATTTAAAATTTTACTGTGCATTGACCTATTGTCGAATACCTTGCCAGATTGTGCCAAAAGGGAAATGGGCACTGCCATTAACAAAATCAGTACGGCCGTTAAATATTTCATATTAAAGTGTTTTGAGCAATCAAGCTAACAAGATACTAAAGAAAAAGATATAAGGCGTTTAGAAATGGTGCGCATTTAATGACCTGATCCATGTATCAACGCACTCCTTTGAAAGTCATCTTTACCGGTTTGATCATGCCATCGGCATTGAACTCCATTTTATCCATACAGGTGACGCGATGGTCACGGTCTTCGTTCGGTATGGGTCTACGATGATAGACCATGATCCATTCATCGGTACCGGGTTTGTTGATAACGGAATGATGCCCGGCACCGGTGGCAATGTCGCCCTCTTTTGATTCCAATACAGTTCCGATCCGATTAAAAGGACCCATAGGGCTATCCGACATCGCATAAGCAACCTTATAGGAACCTTCGCCCCAATTACCCTCGGACCACATAAAATAGTAGATGCCCTTTCTTAAAAACATAAAGGGCCCTTCCACATAGCCTTCAGGGGTAATTTCCTTAAAAAGCTCTCCGTTTTCCCAGGGAATGAATCCGGTAAAATCATCATTCAGTTTTCCCAGATTGCAATGACTCCATCCCCCGTAGAAGAAATAATAAGTACCATCGACATCCTTGAACACAAATTGGTCGATTGGCTGGGCATCGTTGTAAAAATCGGAAATCAAAGGTTTGCCCAAATAATCCTCGAACGGCCCTCCCGGACTATCCGCTACAGCGACCCCGATACCCCCATAATGGTTGATATCATTGTTCGGGTCATAAGAAGATCTACCCGGTCTTTGAATATCATTGGCCCCAAAAAATAGAAAGTATTTGTCATTTTTTTCAATGATCGAAGGTGCCCAAAGGGCCTGTCGCAACCATTTGATTTTGGTGGTGTCGAGAATGTTTTCATGTTTTTGCCAATTCACCAAATCTTTAGAGGAAAAAGCATCGAAATGCAGTTGTTTGTCGTAGTCGTCGGAAAAAGTCGGATACACCCAATATGTACCATCAAAAACCGCCCCTTCGGGATCGGCATACCAACCCTCGAAAACGGGGTTACCCGAAGTAACGTCGGAACTTTCGGCCGTTACTATTTTATCTTTTTTTGGGGAATCCTTACATCCAACCGTAAAGAAAAAAATGATTAGCATTGTACAAATCGCGGTTCTTGAAAACATAATCAATCCATGGTTAAACATTAATCGATGATAAGGCCCTTTCTGTGAACCCAAAAATAGGCAAAGACAATATTGGGCACCCAACAGAGCCACGCCACAAAGCGATAGGCCTGTTCAAAATCACCCAGCCCCAATACCAACAATGGCAACCAAATGCGCAGGGTTACGGCGGCAAAACATGCGGCATAACTGTAAATCATCAAGCCCTGGTGCAATTGTAAATCTTTGTTTCGCACCGCGAAATACGCCTTGATCGAGGTATATAGCCATAAGAGGCCCAAACAGATAAAACCCAAGGAGGAAATTATTCCACCAGTTGCGTAAAAAGCGATATAAATGGCACAGACACTACTGATAATGGCCGAAATCACATATATCTTACCAATGTTTCGATGGCGTTTTAGATTGGCATTCCGTAATTTTTTACTGAACTGTGCCCAACCGATCAACAGCGCAACACCGCCAAAAAGTATATGGCCATAGAACCCGATATTCCAAAGTAAATTAGACAGTAAGGCCTCATCTTTCGAAGCCAAAAGTCCGAATTCGCGATCTATCACGAAATACAATAAGGGGTAAAGCCCAATGACAATCGCCAAAAAAACAAAAACGAACCATGCTACTTTATTCGTACCCATCTTTCTTAAACATGTTGGTCGACCAAAATGGTATTGCCATCAGGGTCGGTGATCACAAAACTTGCCGGTCCGGTAGTGGATTCATCGGCCTCACTGGCAAATTGAATGCCGTGGTTCTTTAAGTTTATTTGAATATCGCGCACATCGTCAAATGATTCCAATTTTTGGGCGTTTTCATCCCATCCTGGATTGAAGGTCAAAATATTGTTTTCGAACATACCCTGAAACAAGCCTACAAGGGCATTTTCGTTTTTCATAATGAGATAATTGCGTTCCATAGACCCCGCAAATACGGCAAAACCCAATTTCTCGTAAAAATCTTTTGAAACGGCCAAATCTTTGACCGCCAGGCTAATGGAAAATGCACCTAGTTTCATACATAAATGTTTTAATTTTTAATGGATGACCGCAAACGGTCATAAATAAACACCCGGTCAGGTCGAGCGCAGTCGAGAACTCATTTAAAATACATTAAGTTCAACTACCTCTCGACTACGCTCGAGGTGACACTAAATTATGATTGACGGCGGACAATCATATAATTTTTTGGGAAACGTTTCTATCCTCCATTTTTCAATTAACGCGTCATCGGTATCGCCAACTTGTCAAATCGGCACCCTTGGGAGCACTCTCGGCAATGCGTTTCATTATTTTAGGCACGTACATGCTATTATAACGTAGTCGACTTATGGCATTTGGCTGTTCGGGGTCACCGTTCCAACAGTGTTCGGCCCGATCGCCATAAAGCACTTCACCTGCGTAATAGGGCTCTGTTGTACTTTCCAAAAAATCTTCCATTAAATATACGGCATTGTTCAGGTAATAATTATCCATATCACCACAGTAGATATGGATCTTGCCCTTTAGGTCGTCACCGAGTTTGTGCCAATCACGCTCTAAGATATGTCGCAGGTCGTAATTCTCTTTCCAATATTCAGCTACCCTATGATCAATGTCACCGGTCATTTTGTCCCATAGCCTGACGGGATATCCGTCTTCGCCCTGAGGAGAATAAGTGGCTTCCCAAATATCCCATTGTTGCCCTGATCGCGATCTGTCGCCCAAAACCAGTTCTAAATGATTGCCTTCGCGCAAAGTCGATTGAACCTGCCCCAAATAATTGCGATGACTCGGCACTTCCAACTTTTTGTGCGCACTTTTATAGTAATAGGCATTGTCATCTTCATAAATATTGGTCAGGCAGTATGCCCTAAAATCGATTGGGTCGGGGCATGCGGCAAAACATCCGTTATATTCCTCGGGATATTTTACCTGTACCGCCAAGGCTTCCCAACCTCCTGTAGAACCGCCGTATAAAAAACGTGACCAACCTTCGCCGATACCCCGGAATTTTTTTTCGATATATGGAATAAGCTCATAGGTAATGGCATCGCCATAAGGGCCTTGGCTCGCCGAATTCACCGCATAGGAATCGTCGTAATAAGGTGTCGGATGTTGGATCTCGATTATCAACATGCGCGGAAAATCAGGTTCGTTCCAACGCTTATAAAAATCGTAGGCTTCCTGTTGCTGAATGATGTTATAACCCTCTAAATCAAAACGCTCAGAATATTCGGGTTCCAAATCGGAATCTGGTGGTGTGGTTCGGAATCCTCCAAAATCAGAAGGGAAATGTCCATGAAAAACCATAAGCGGGTATTTGGCCTCAGGGTGTTCTTCAAATCCCTTGGGCAACAAAACATGAGCGCCCAAATACATATCCCTTCCCCAAAATTCGGAGAGTTTTTCGGATCTGATCTTTATATGTTTTACCCATTCGGTGTCTTTGGGCTCTTCGATCGGGGGAATGACCTGATCCATTACCACATCTACATTTTGAATACCCTTCTCGCCCACATTTATCTTGAAAGGCTTGCTATAGAGGTTTCCAGGAGAACGATTCCATTGCTGGCCTTCACCATTGTCCATGGGCAATTTTACCGTATGTCCGGTCGATAGGTCAAATGTCTCGTAAACATGGAGCAGAGCCTGTACGTTGTACTCGCCCGGCGGCACTTTGGAAAGGCTCTCATAAGGAAATCCGAAGATATCAGCGTCAAAGACCTTTTTTTCGCCAGACCTCATCTGGTCTACGTTCATACCGAAAACCAATTGTGTATTCAATCCATCGTTGATTTGAAAGCGGGGTTCTTCTTCATCATTGATCGATAGCATCAGCAACAATCTACCATCTTTGGCCTCGCCACTGGCATTTTCAGAAAAAGAAACATTGATGGAAAAATCAGTATCAGATTTCGATTGGCACGAAACCAAAAGAAAAAAGGTCAAAACAGCAAACTGTAGCATGGTTTTCATAACGGTCGGAATTTGTAGAAAAGGTAACAATTTAGAACGACAACGAAAATACCAAACCCTTAATTCTGACGTTTTAAGTTAAGGTGCCGTACCTATCGAATTGTCAGCGATGAAAAAACTGGTTTGCCTATTATAGTTTTTAGCACCATCATTGCAATAAGCAGTTGGAATACCTATGTATGGTGCTGGCAGTTGGATAGAATTTGGAGGCGGGGTAACTGAAGACCTTCTATTGGCTGACTATAATAATAGCTTGCAAAGGACACTCTCAAAAGCTATGATAGATGGATCTAAGAGGTACTTGCTTAATAAAATTCCAAGAAATGAACTTACTAAGCAATTTATTGGTCAGAATGCGAGCATGGCCTCAAAATATTTTCAGAATAACTACAAGTTAATATATTATGGCCCAAATAATTATACTATAATACCAAAATAACTTACTATTATGATTTACAATTATCTTTTATTAGGGGGTGGGTGTCTTTTATTCAGTTTTCTATGGTTTTATAAAATGCGGAACACAAAGGAATATGGACCAAATCAACTAATTGATGATTTTGCAAAAAAATATAGTCCGTTATTTGAGAAATACAAACAATGGGAAATAGGAGGTATCGACATTCTAGTTGCTATTGTTTTCATTTTTGGAATAATATCTATCTATAATGTTTTAGCAGTACTATTTGATATTCCAGTAGTTTTTGAGAGCTTTTATGATTTTTAATGAAGCCCTATGCATATTTTAAGAATAAATAATATTTACAAATTAGATATAAGTTCTTTCTTTAAAAATTTAATATTCTCGATGAGTCAAATGCTCGTTTTCACTATAATTTTTATTGCTGGTATTTCAAATGAGGGTTATTCACAAGAAAATAAGTACATAGTTGATGAGGTACCATTAAAAAAAGGTTAAAACAGAATACGGTAGCATGGTTTTCATAACGGTCGGAATTTGTAGAAAAGGTAACAATTTAGAACGACAACGAAAATACCAAACCCTTAATTCTGACGTTTTAAGTTAAGGTGCCGTACCTATCAAATTGTCAGCGATGAAAAAACCATTTTGCCTATTATTACTTTTCACCGCCATTATCGCAATGAGCAGCTGCGATTATGACGATAGCAACGATATAGACATTATCATTCCCGGAGATAGTACCCAGGCAAAGGAATCAAAGGACTCTCGCCTCGCCGGTATGGAACAAACTATTCGGAATTGCGGTGCCTTTCCCTGGCCAAAAGGGTGTTTTTCAACAACATGGCAATGGTCATAGGACCTACCCCCCCGGGCACAGGGGTAATATAGGAAGCCTTTTTGCTTACATTTTCGAAATCCACATCACCTGTAATATAGTATCCTTTTTCTTTGGTATCATCGGACACCCGTGTAATACCCACATCGATAATGACAGCATCATCCTTGACCATTTCGGCTTTTAAGAAGTTCGGCACGCCTAAGGCGGAAATGACAATATCGGCCTGTGAAATAATCTGTGTAATATTTTTGGTATGGCTATGCGTAAGGGTTACCGTGGAGTTTCCGGGCCATCCCTTTCTTCCCATTAAAATACTCATCGGACGGCCCACAATATGACTTCTTCCGATAACAACAGTGTGTTTTCCTTTAGTATCGACTTTGTAGCGTTCCAACAATTCAAGTATACCGAAAGGCGTTGCCGGAATAAATGTGCTCATGTCCAAGGCCATTTTTCCGAAATTCATCGGATGGAACCCATCAACATCCTTATCTGGATGTACGGCCATAATCACCTTTTGGGTATCTATTTGATCCGGTAACGGTAGTTGAACAATAAACCCGTCGATATCATCATTCTCGTTAAGTTCTTTGATTTTCTTCAAAAGCTCCTGCTCAGAAGTTGTACTGGGCATTTGCACCAAGGTCGATTCGAAACCCACTTGCTTGCATGACCTGACCTTGCTGCCAACATAGGTAAGGCTTGCACCATCATTACCCACGATTACGGCTGCCAAATGAGGGACCTTCTCTCCATTTTCCTTCATTTTCGCGACTTCGGCGGCAATTTCTTCCTTTATTTGGTTCGCTATTTTTCGGCCATCCAGTAACTCCATATGTACTTTACTTTTGTTTAGCTTATTATCTAAGTCCTTTCATTCCGCCCATCATCTGCATCATCTTTTTTCCACCGCCGCCCTGCATCATTTTCATCATCTTGCCCATCTGATCGAATTGTTTCAACAACTGGTTGACCTCTTGTACATCTCTACCGCTACCTTTGGCAATACGTTTTTTTCGACTGGCATTCAACGTTGAAGGGTTAGATCGTTCATCGGGTGTCATCGAATGGATGATCGCCTCGATATGTTTAAATGCATCGTCGTCGATATCGAGTCCTTTTAGGGCCTTTCCTGCACCGGGAATCATCCCCATCAGGTCTTTGATATTCCCCATTTTTTTGATCTGTTGGATCTGGCTCAGAAAATCGTCAAAACCGAATTTGTTCTTGGCAATCTTCTTTTGGATCTTGCGCGCTTCTTCTTCATCAAATTGCTCTTGCGCCCGTTCAACAAGCGAGATGACATCGCCCATGCCTAAAATACGATCGGCCATACGCGAAGGATGGAAAACATCGATAGCCTCCATCTTTTCGCCCGTGCCAATGAACTTGATCGGCTTATCCACCACCGATTTGATGGAAATGGCGGCTCCGCCCCGGGTATCACCATCCAATTTTGTTAAGATGACCCCATCGAAATTCAATACATCATTGAACGCCTTTGCCGTATTGACCGCATCTTGACCAGTCATGGAATCTACCACAAAAAGTGTTTCTTGGGGTTCGATGGCACTATGGATATTTGAAATCTCGTCCATCATTTTTTCATCGACCGCCAAACGGCCGGCGGTATCGATTATGACTACATTAAACCCTTCTGATTTGGCCTTGGCTATACTGGCTTTGGCAATGGCAACAGGGTCATTGTTCTCACGGTCTGAATAGACTTCAACACCGATCTGCTCACCAACGACATGCAATTGATCGATTGCAGCTGGGCGATATACATCGCAAGCGACCAACAATGGTTTTTTAGACTTTTTTGTCTTTAGGTAGTTCGCCAACTTTCCTGAAAAGGTCGTTTTACCAGAACCTTGCAATCCTGACATTAATATAATCGAAGGCGTGCCCGAAAGATTGATTCCTTCTGTTTCACCACCCATTAATTCGGTCAATTCATCCTTGACGATCTTGACCATCAGCTGGCCCGGTTGTAAGGTAGTCAGCACGTTTTGACCCAAGGCCTTTTCTTTGACCCTGTTCGTAAACTCTTTGGCTATTTTAAAGTTGACGTCGGCATCCAGCAAAGCCCTTCGGACTTCTTTGGTGGTTTCCGCTACATTGATCTCGGTAATCTGCCCATGCCCCTTTAATACGTGTAGGGCCTTATCGAGTTTTTCACTTAAATTATCGAACATCGCTCACATCATTTTTTGAAGAGACGCAAATTTAACAATAACCACGGGAAAGAACGGCGGATGTCATTAAAAATATGTTCTTTCGAAACAAGGCGGCAACGGGTTACGGCTTATTTGCTTTGAGCAACTTGAAAAACCAAAAAAGGGCATCCCATGGGGATGCCCTTTTATATGAAGTGGGGCGAAAAAGGTATTAATTTTTGGTAAAGGTCAAGAAATCGGTAGTGCCATCGCCACCACTGATATCATATAACTCTATGGTAGTCGAAGTGTACTTTTTGATTTCCCAGTCATCTGAAAGCTCTTCAAAGAGGACCGGCGAACTGAATACGATGTTAAAATCGACATCATTTGAACTACTATCGTCATTGCTATTGTCAGAACTTGTAATCGACCATGCACCCGATAGGGCCGTACTTCCATTGCTGACCGCCAAAACCCCATCTTCTTGAAATGTAAAAACATAACCGGCATAATCGGAGGTTTCATCTTTATCTGAATCAAAATAGTAGGTGATCTTCCAATCTCCATTGGCTATCGCCGCTTGGATCTGCGGAATATCGGAAGCGTCGACAATTGACATATTGTCGTCATCATCTTTTGTACACGATTTAAATACCAATACCATCAAGACAAGTAGTGTAAGATTTTTCAAAGTAGTTTTCATATCTTATTGTTAATTTTTATAATGCTCCTTTTTATTGTTAAGTTTTAAAATGCCCCGAGCTTTAAAGTCGGGGCATATATCAATTTATTTTTTCTCAAGTACAAGAATGTTCATTCCGTCAGCATCATTGAAGTGATGCATCTCCAACCTGTTTTCATCGACCTCGACAATCATGTAATCGTTCGCCAACGGATAGTAGTTGCTTTCAGCGTTAAAGGCGATTATCATTTCTAGCTTGCCGTCACTATTGCGATAGACCAACCAACTACCAGTTTCTATAGTTGTACCGTTCGCATTGGTCACAACGATCGTTCCGTCTTGTTTGAATTCAAAATCGTCGTAAGCGTAGGCCTGCGAAATAGGATCGCTATTAACGGATAGCAGGGCAACATTCCAAAGTGAATCGACAAAAAGGTCCCTGATCCACACTACGTCTCCATCAGCTTCATCATTGTCGCAATTGCGTTCCAAGATCAATTCGTAACCGGTACCCGGTATTTCGAACTTCAATCTGTCATCCCTTAAATCGCTCAACGGCCATTCGAAACTTACCCCAGGCTCGTCGCCCATGACTATGGCCATAACCAAGCGGCCCTGCTCGTTGGTAGTGATTTCCCAACTACCCTCGCTCATGACTTCTCCTTTACTCAAGGTTACGATACCCTCGGCCTCAAAACTGAACTCAAAACCTAAAAGTCTTTTAATTTCGTCACCTTCTACCTTGACCTTTTTAATGATCCAATCACATTCCCATAGGATCTCGCGCAAGGTATTCGGATCGTCGTTCAAAATATCACAGGCGTTCTCCATAATAATGCGATTGCCCTCGGTCGTAAATAGTTTTATTTTCTCTTCGGAAATCTCGTACACGAACCAATCGAGATTGAAGTCTACCAAGACATCGAATTCAAGTTTCAGCAATACACGATAATCCGATACATATGTACTCCATGCTCCAGTGATGTTGTTGCCCGCCCGATCGAGTACGTTCACCGAACCGTCTTCCTTAAAGTTCATGATGTATTCAAAGTACTGTTCGGTTTGAATCTGGTTGTCACGCACTACATCTCGGATCAACCACGGGCATTTTACCAAGAGGTTGTCCAACCTTTCTTCGTTAAAATCATCATCGTTGTAGTCATTGTCATCATCTTCATCACAAAGATCTTTGGCCTGTTCTATGGCCGCTGCCAATTCAACATTACTGTTTACGGTAACTTCGGTACCATCGTACATCACAAAAGCGACAGGAAATTGAATACTGATCAGATCGTTCTCACCAAGCCCCGCGAAGAACCTGCGCATTTCCATATCACTTTCAACGACAACACTGCCTGTCTGTACCGAATTAATATCCAAAGTGAAAAAAGTTACAGGATATACCACATCGATACATTCGATGTCATCATCGTCGCCACCCTCCAAGCATTTTTCTGCAAGCTCCTTAAGTTCAGTCTCACCATTTATTGTGAACTCAGAATAATCTGCCATGGTTATGGTAATCGGAAAAATAATATCCAAAAGATCATCATCGCCCTCAACAGCATCGAAAATTTCTTCGATCAAGCGGAGGTCATCTTTCGAATCAATCGTAATTTCCAATCCATTGACCTTTACGGTATACGGAAAACGAATATCGAAACAACTGGCCCCATCGACGATATTGTCATAAGAACCATCATTTGAAACGGTGCGTTCCATCAATTTAGCGGTGGCAGAAGTTGCCGACATCGCCTCACCTTCTTGAGGGTCATCGACATCATAGGTCTCTTTCTGACAAGAAGTGAACACCAAAGCTGTCGCAAGTAGGCCAACGTACAGCGAAGATTTAAAAAACTTTTTCATAACGATTTGGATTTTTTTGTTAATACGCTCTTAAAACAACGGAGTTTGAAAATACCCTACCCTATTCTCATTTTTTTCAAATATCTTTGATAAAAAACCAGCCCAGTTGAGCACCGAAAATACCGAAAACATATGTGAGGAACAGTTATTCAGTCAATTCTTCAAGACTAATTCTAAAACGATCTTCAACTATATTTATTATAAATTCGGCAATGAGGAAAAAGCTTATGATGCTGTGCAAGAAGCTTTTATGAAACTTTGGGAAAACTGCGCCAAAGTTTCCCCCTCGAAGGCCAAGTCGTACGTATATACAATTGCCAACAACCTCTATCTGAACGTCATAAAGGCCGGAAAAGTTCGAATGAAGTATGCCGACAAGACTTTGAAGGCAACGAACGAGTCGCCCGAATTCGTCATGGAGGAAAACGAGTTCAAGAAAAAATTGGACAAGGCATTAAACGATCTACCGGAGAATCAACGCACCACGTTCCTATTAAACCGCATCGATGGAAAGAAATACGCGGAAATCGCCGAAATGGAAGGCGTAAGTGTCAAAGCAATCGAGAAAAGAATGCACTTGGCACTGAAAACTTTGCGTGAACAAATAGATGGTATATAATGCAAATCAACGATTAAATGGGTATTATCATCTGATTTTCAAAAATTTACGAATATCACAGTAGGGTTTTTCCCTTTTTAGATGTTATAAAGGCACAAAGCTAAAGGTCATGCAAGAAAACTACTTGGCAAAATGGTTGAACAACGAACTCGATGAGCAGGAGTTAGAGGAATTCAAAAATTCCGAGGCATATGCTTCATATCAACGAATCGCTGAAGCTTCCAATAGGTTCGAAGCGCCCGATTTTGATGTTGAAGAAGCATTGATGGCCTTAAAGAACAAGCAGACCTTAAAAAGTACCAAAGTTGTTCAATTGCATCCGTACAAAAAGTTTTTGCGCGTGGCCGCAGCCATATTAGTATTGGTGACAGGTTCTTATTTTTATCTGAATTCGTTGGATGAAACTGTGAACACCCAATATGCCGAGAACAAAGAAGTACTGCTTCCCGATGCATCAGAGGTCATATTGAACGCTGATTCAGAAATATCGTATAGCGAAAAAAAATGGAACGATAAGCGAAATATTTCATTGGAAGGCGAGGCTTTTTTCAAGGTCGCCAAAGGGAAAAGATTTACCGTTTCGACCAAAGACGGTACGGTCGCCGTTCTAGGCACACAGTTCAATGTCGAAAACCGTAAGGGATTTTTTGAAGTTACTTGTTACGAGGGCTTGGTCAGTGTTACCTTTAACGGTCATGAGACCAAATTACCGGCAGGCACCTCATTCATGGCCATCAATGGAAAAATTGTTGAAGCCGATGCCCCTAATACCAAGGTTCCCGCGTGGATGAACAACGAGAGTACTTTTAAGAGCATTCCCCTGAAATATGTATTGAACGAATTTGAAAGACAGCACAACATTACGGTCGATACCCAAAATATAGACGGCGAGCAGCTTTTTACCGGCACCTTTAGCAATACCGATGTAGATTTGGCGTTGCAGAGTATAAGTGCACCTTCCCGAATAAAGTTTAAATTAGAGGGGAATAAAGTGCTGTTCTATGCTGAAAACGCACCGTAAAAACCTTTTATATACGCTTACCTTAACACTGCTTACACTGTTCGTAAAGAATGGCAATTCGCAGGAGACGGCCGTACCAAAACCACTAATCACTTACATTCAGAAGCTTGAGCAAGAATTCGATGTCAAGTTTTCTTACGTTGACCAAGATATTCGAACTATAGAGGTTATACCGTACGAAAGTTCGGTACTTGAAGAAATCTTGACCGATATCGAAAAACAGACCCAGATCAAGATTCAAAAACTCAACGAACGCTACTACACGTTGACAAGGAGTGTTACCGTCACTATTTGCGCCCTGGTATTGGATAATTTCGAACAAAATACCGTTCCCGGTGCGACAGTTGAGGTCTTGGGCACCGAAATTGCCATTGTTACCGATTTAGACGGAAACTTTAAACTTGAAAACATTCCTAGAAACGCCGTACTTCAAATTCAACATTTGGGTTTTAAGCCGCTTTTTGTCAATGCCGAAGAATTGATAAATTCGGATCCGTGTTCCACCCTGCTTCTTGCACAGAACTATCAGGAACTTGACGAAGTGGTCGTGGTCGAACTGTTGACTACAGGACTTGTAAAACAATCGGACGCAAGTATCGACCTGAACACGGCCGCTTTCGGAATTCTTCCAGGCTTGATCGAACCCGACGTGCTACAGACCGTACAGGCCTTACCCGGAATCAAAAGTATCGACGAAACGGTATCGGATATAAACATTCGAGGTGGCACCAATGACCAGAACCTTATTCTTTGGGATGGCATCAAAATGTATCAATCGGGGCATTTTTTCGGGTTGATATCAGCATTCAATCCCTATCTGAACGACAAGGTAACCATTATTAAAAATGGTACGAGTGCCCAATATGGTGATGGGGTAAGTGGGGTAATCAGTATGCGGACCATTGATGATATTTCGGAAAACATATTCGGAGGAGCCGGTGCCAATCTGATAAGTACGGATGCCTATTTACAAGTACCCATTAACAACAAACTGGCAGTTCAATTTTCAGCGCGCCGTTCATTGACCGATTTTTTGAACACGCCCGCTTATGAGCAATTTTCATCACGTGCTTTTCAAGATTCAGAGGTGACACGTAATAGCAGTTTCTTCTTTTACGATTTTGGAGGCAAGTTACTTTACGACATTAACGAGCGACAAAAACTCAGGTTCAGTTTTATCAATATCAACAATAAGTTGGATTATGACGAAACCAACCAAGATACTTCGCGCAGCTCACAAAGCGCATTAGATCAGACCAATTTGTCTTTCGGCGGAAACCTTCAAAGTACATGGTCGGATTCGTTCTCATCACACCTGAACATATATTCGACCCAATATGAATTGGATTCTAGGAACACAACGATCAACGGGCAGCAAAATCTATCACAGGTAAATAGGGTCTTGGAAAGAGGATTGAAATTCAATACTATCACAAATATCGGAAGCCATGTAAACTGGTCGAACGGGTACCAATTGAGTGAAACCGGTATTTTAAATTTTACAGAGGTATCACAACCTCCATTTAAAAGTGACATTCTCGAAGTAATGCACACGCATTCGTTCTTTTCCGAAATTGGCTATGAATCCAACAACAAGAATCTCTTGGCTCGCATTGGGGGCCGTATGAACTATTTTAATAATCTTGACACTTTTGACGAAATCGTCTTGGAACCTAGATTGAATGTCAGCTACTCGTTTACCGACCATTTCAAAGTCGAAGTTCTAGGAGAGTTCAAGAGTCAGGCTACCAACCAGATAGTCGATCTGGAGCAGAATTTCCTGGGCATCGAAAAAAGGCGATGGATACTCTCCGACGGTATTGAACTGCCCATTACAAAAAGCAAACAGGCCTCCTTGGGGTTCAACTACCAAAATCGGAACCTGTATATTGGTCTCGAAGGTTTTTATAAAGAGGTGGAAGGCATCAGTACAGAGACCCAAGGGTTCCAGAACCCCTTTCAATTCGGGGGAGAAATTGGCAAATATGAGGTCAGGGGATTGGAATTCCTCGTCAATAAAAAAACAGTTGATTATAGTATCTGGTTTAGCTATGCCTATAATTTGAACAATTATTATTTTGAGGATTTGCCTCCCAATACATTTCCCAACAATCTGGATATCCGCCATACCGTCACCTTGGCGGGCACATACACTTACGACAATCTCAAATTGGGGCTCGGATTCAATTATCGCACCGGAAAACCATTTACCGAACCATTGGAAGGAAATCCGATAAATACTGATTTTTTCCCGTATCGCATCAATTATTCCGAACCTAACAGTAGTCGTCTCCCTGAATATCTTCGGGCGGATATTTCGGTCATTTACGATTTTGATATTAGCCCTAGGGTACACGGATCCATGGGAGCTTCAGTACTTAACATTTCGAATCGCGCCAATGTTCTTGACACCTACTACCGGCTTAACGATCAAGATGAAATTGAAACAATACGGCGTGTTTCTTTGAACTTGACACCCAACATCAGTTTTAGGGTTAGATTCTGATCAAGCCTGATAATTAAATTGACCGTTACATTCTTTCTGGCACCTCTATACCCAAAAGCCTGAATGCGGATTTGATTACATCTCCCACATTTTTCGACAACTGCACCCGCAATACTTTCTTTTGCCTATCGGCCTCGCCCAAAATAGAAACCTGTTGGTAGAACGAATTGAATTCTTTGACCAAATCATAGGTATAATTGGCGATCAATGCAGGACTGTAATTTTCTGCCGCCAATTGAACAGTTTCAGGGAACAACATGATCTGTTTTATAAGTTCTTTTTCTTTTGGATGCAGCACCAACGTTTCTTCGATTTTCGCCGACAGGTCGACCTTCATATCTTTGGCCTTTCTAAGTATCGATTGGATTCTGGCATAGGTATATTGGATAAACGGACCCGTATTTCCTTGAAAATCAACTGATTCTTCCGGATTGAACAAAATCCGTTTTTTGGGATCGACCTTTAGAATGTAATATTTTAGCGCCCCCAGCCCAATGGTTTTATAAAGCTCTTGTTTCTCCGGTTCCGAATATCCTTCCAATTTGCCCAGTTCTTCGGCTAGTTCTGCAGCAGTTTTGGTCATATCCGCCATGAGGTCGTCGGCATCTACCACGGTGCCCTCGCGACTTTTCATTTTACCGCTTGGCAAGTCGACCATGCCATAACTCAGATGATACAGGTTTTCGGCCCAGGCAAATCCAAGCTTTTTGAGAATCAAAAAAAGTACCTTGAAATGATAGTCCTGTTCGTTACCTACGGTATAGACCATACCACCGATATCGGGGTAGTCTTTTACCCGTTGGATCGCCGTACCAATATCTTGGGTCATATATACCGCCGTACCATCCGACCTCAGTACTATCTTTTCATCAAGACCCTCATCCGTTAGGTCGATCCATACACTACCGTCTTCCTTTTTGAAGAACACTCCGTTTTTGAGACCTTCGGCTATAAAGTCCTTTCCCAACAGGTACGTATCGCTTTCATAGTACAACTTATCGAAATCGACCCCCAAATTTTTGTAGGTTTCGTCAAAACCTTCATAGACCCAACCGTTCATGGTCTTCCAAAGCGAAACCACTTTTTCATCACCCGCTTCCCACTTTTTAAGCATTTCTTGGGCCTCGATTAACGATGGCGCCTCTTTTTCGGCAATGTCCTTATTCTTTCCTTCACTGACCAGGGTATCGATTTCCAACTTGTATTGGTCATTGAATTTTACATAATAATTGCCCACCAACTTGTCTCCTTTCAATCCCGTACTTTCAGGGGTTGCGCCATTACCCCACTTTTGCCAGGCCAACATGCTCTTGCAAATATGAATGCCACGGTCGTTGATGATCTGGGTCTTATAGACCTTTTTTCCGGAAGCTTTCAAAATTTCGGCAACGGAATAGCCCAATAAATTATTTCGTATATGCCCCAAATGTAACGGCTTGTTCGTATTGGGGGACGAGTACTCGACCACAACGGCACGGGAATCGTCACATTCTACCAATCCGAAGTCTTCCACATCCTTGACCGAATCGAGAAAATCAAGGTAAAAACCGTCATCGATCACCAAATTCAAAAAACCCTTGATAACATTAAATCCCAAAACGGCTTCAACCTCGGTTTGCAGATATTGCCCGATTTGATTTCCTATTTGCTCAGGATTTCCCTTTATTTGGCGAAGCATTGGAAAAACCACAATGGTGATGTCTCCCTCAAAATCTTTTCGGGTGGGTTGAAATTCAACATTGAGAAGGTCTATTCCAAAAATGGATTTTACCGCTTCCCTGACCTTTTGCGCCAACACTTCTTGCATATTCTTCTAGAACAGTGGTTAAAGCTGCAAAACTACATATTTTTTATGCTTTGGGCGTTAAGTATCTCGACCTTGTGGGGTGTTTTCGCTAACTTTAAACGCGCTGGAAACCGAATGTCTTATGCTTCTCAATGTTTCTTACAACGACAGTGAAATTACCAAAAAGATAGATCGGGAGGTAGGCAAACCGTTCACCCTGAAAGAACGTTGGGCAATGAAAGGTATCGGATCGCCAAAATTATCCATAACGGAGACCAGCATCGAAATCAGAAATCTCCTCATTCTTGACAATAACCGCGATACCTGCAACATCGAAATACGCCCTGCAGGAATCATCGTTCGATTTCGTTCATTATTGGAAACCTTTACCTTGGTAATACCGTATTACAAATTGAAAATACATAAGGGCGATATTGCCGTGTACACGATCTATCGCGACACCTATTTCATCAAGGTGCGTTCAGACACCAAAGCAGTTCGAGAGTTTTTCAAAAAAATATTGGATCACAAAATAGGGAATACGCCCAATTTACCGGAAGACTTATGAGCAAAACCCGCAAACGTTGCCCACAATCATACCCTGGGCAAAAATACCTCGGCCATCATACAACGAGCACTACCCCCGCCACAAGTTTCAATTGTCTCTAAGGAGCTGTGAATTATGGCACAATGTTTTTCAATCTTCCTTATCTGTTCGTCGTCCAAGCTCTTAAAGGCAGCAGAGCTCATTACGAGATACCTTTTATCGTCAGCACCTAAAACTTGGAGCATGTTGCCGGCAAAATGGCACATCTGTTCTTCAGTAATCGAGATAACCTCCTTGTCGGTCTGTTTGAGATGATCCACAACATTCTTTCGCTCTTTTTTATCGTCGATGGAATCTAGACATATAATGGCGAAATCTTCGCCCAAAGCCATCATGACATTGGTGTGGTAAATCGGCAGGCGCTGGCCGTCGACGGTTTGGTAGGCCTTAAAAATCACCGGCATGCAATCAAAATCTTCGCAGAACTCAATGAATAATTCTTCATCTGCTCTTTCTGAAAGGGCACAATAGGCCTTTTGGTGTACCCGATCCATCAGAATGCTTCCGGTACCTTCCAAAAAGACACCTTCTTTTTCGGCAGACGTATAGTCCATGATACTTTCGATAGCAAAACCCTGTTCTTCAAGTATATCCAAAATATCATCGCGACGTTCGTTCCTTCTATTTTCTGCAAACATCGGATATAGCCCTACCGTTCCATTGGCGTGAAACGAAATCCAGTTATTGGGAAAAATACTATCTGGGGTATCGCTTTCCTTATTATCATCGATTACGATTACATTGACTCCCTTCTCCCTTAATTTGACAACAAAATTATCGAACTCTAACTGTGCCTTTTTATTTATGGTCTGGTTTTGCAGATCCATATCTTCCATAAAATAATTGTTGACCGCCGTCTGCTCGTTCATACGGAAGTTAACCGGACGGATCATCAAAATGGTATTCGTTATTTGCATGGTATCTAAAACGTATTATTCGCGAACCAAGGGCAAAGTGCTGCACCTTAATAAACCTTCTTGTTTTCCAATTTCAAAGTAGGGAATTTCCTCTACCGTAAAGCCTTGTTCCCGCAACCAATCGTTCAATCTCGTAAAGCCTCTTTCGGATACTACAACCTCAGGAGAAATCGAAAACACATTGCTGAACATCTGGTACATCTCGTCGGCAGTAATCTCAAATACGTTTTCCTTACCAAAGAAATCGACCAACCAGCGATACTCTTCTTCGACTAAAAAGCCATTTTTATGCAAAATGGCCTTGCCCTTGCCCAATGGTTGAAAGCAACAATCGAGATGCAGCGCATTTTCCTTGGCATTGGTATTACTTTTTCGCAATTCGAACGACTTGATCTTCTTATCGGGAAATTGCCTTGAAATGTAATCGACAGCGGCCTTGTTCGTTCTGGCCGTAATGTACTCTGAATAATCCTCTCCTGTATAAGTTCCAATGAAGATATATTCGTTCCACGGCATCACATCACCACCTTCAACGTGCACTTCGGCGGGAGGCACCAAAATGTTTTCTTCGTCGATTTTGTCCAAAACATGTAAAATCGCTTGAAACTCTTGCTCCCTATCTGGCAAGATGTTCGCCTCTATCAATTTGTTTCCGATGACAAAAGCAATATCGCGAGAAAAAATCTGATTACAATCCTTGATTACTTCGGGGCGAAAAACCTCGACGTTATATTTTCTAAAAACCTCGGCAAAGGCTTCCATTTCGGCGATCATATCGGCTTCCTTCGGATAGGTTCCCGCCAAGATATGTTCCAATGATTTGGGATCATAAGCCTCTTCTGGCATAGGTGTGGGACCAGGACTTTCAGCAGTACCTAAAACCACGGCCTTCAAAGACGAGACCTCGTCATTAATGTTCAAACTAAGCATAGGAAGATTTTACAGTTGAAAAATAGCATCGATGTAAAAGAAACCGTTCTTTGAGTAGTACAAAACAAAGAACGGTCAATTCGTGTTGTTCAGACAACCTATCTTAAATCGACCGATTTGAAAGGCCGATGATTTTCACCAATATAAATCTGTCGTGGCCTACCAATGGGTTCTTTTCGCAATCGCATTTCGCGCCACTGTGCGATCCAACCGGGCAATCTTCCCATCGCGAACATTACCGTGAACATATCGGTAGGTATTCCCAAGGCCCTATAGATAATTCCCGAGTAAAAGTCAACATTCGGGTATAGTTTTCTGTCAACGAAGTACTTATCTTCAAGTGCTTCTTTTTCAAGGCCCTTTGCAATTTCCAAAATAGGGTCTTCAATGCCAAGATCGCCAAGAACCTCATCGGCAGCTTTTTTGATTATTCTGGCACGGGGATCAAAATTTTTGTATACGCGGTGCCCAAAGCCCATCAATCGAAATGGGTCATTCTTGTCCTTGGCCTTGGCCATATATTTTTTCGTATCTCCACCATCGGCTTCGATAGCTTCCAACATTTCAAGTACGGCTTGGTTCGCCCCACCATGAAGAGGACCCCATAGGGCCGAAATGCCAGCGGATAGTGAAGCGAATAGACCGGCATGTGAAGAACCCACTATTCGAACTGTGGAAGTAGAGCAATTCTGTTCATGATCCGCATGCAGGATCAAGAGTTTGTCCAGAGCCTCAATCACTATCTCGTTTTTGGTATATTCTTTATTGGGCCTTTTGAACATCATCTTATGAAAATTCTCGACATAGCCCAAACTATCGTCCCCGTAGTCGAGTGGTAGTCCTTTTTTCTTTCTAAGAGTCCAAGCCACCAGTACCGGAAACTTGGCCAAAATACGAACAATCGCATGGTACATAGCTTGTTCGGAAGACACATTGACGGATACCGGATTAAATGCTATCAAGGCACTGGTAAGCGAAGTAAGAACCCCCATTGGGTGGGCCGATTTAGGAAAGGCATCCAATATTTTTTTCATTTCTTCATCGATATGGGACTCTTCCTTGATATCGTCATGAAACTTTGCCAGTTGTTCTTTATTAGGCAATTCGCCAAAAATCAGAAGATAGGCCACTTCAAGAAAATCGGCCTTTTCCGCCAGTTCTTCAATGGAATAACCGCGATATCTTAAAATTCCTTTTTCGCCGTCCAAAAAAGTAATGGCACTTTCACAACTCCCGGTGTTTTTATATCCGGGATCAATGGTAATCATTCCATTGGTCGCCGAGCGCAATGTTTTTATGTCTATGGCCAGTTCGTTTTCGGTTCCTTCAATGACGGGAAATTCGTACTTTTTCCCATTATACTCCAATGTAGCTTTGTCTGACATACTGATTATTTTCTTATTGTTTATTCTCTTGTAAATTTAAGAAAAACGGCCCACGTTAACAATTTGCGAGTTCCATTTATGGTATTATTAACAGCGATGTGAATCGAAGGTCGAAAAGAAAACTATGCGCTTATGGCATAAAGGTTTCTATAGTATTGATCGACCGATTTTTTCCAGGTAAAACGCATCTTTTTGGCATTCGCTTGAATAGCCTTCCATTGCTTTTTATCCGTGAGGTATATCCTTAAGGCCAATTCAAATGCTTCGACCATATTTTCGATTTTTTCGTCATAAGTGTTTCCAGTGAAACTAAAACCCGTTCTTAAGTGCTCGACGGTATCTTTCAAACCACCTGTTTCATGCACAAGACACGGGTTTCCATTGCGCATGGCCAACATTTGACTTATACCGCACGGTTCGAACAGACTGGGCATAAAATAAAGATTGGTTTCCAAATAAAGTGAATCTATCAAATCTTCGGATTGGCCATTCGTAAATATGAAATTCTTATGCTGGTAACTTATCTCACGAAAAAGTTTTTCATACTCGGGATCCCCTGTTCCCAACAGTATAAACACACCGTTTACCTTCTGCAATATTTTAAGAATCGAAACCAAAGCTTCGGGCGATCGCTTGAAAAAGTAAAATTTCTGCTCTGTCAGTCTGGCAACACTGGCCACGATAAATTCGGGCCTATTGTCAACATAATCCATAATCTTCTCTCCGGTATGGGCAAGAAAATCGGCCTTGTATTTTTTTGATTCATCTTGCAGCCATGAAAACAGCGCCCGTACAATATTTCTGTAGATCTTACCTTTTTTGGCAACCCTTATATTCTTATAGTTCGACCCATTTAAAATACCGAATAATCGACCTTCATTGTCAGCGGCCCTTAAATCTTTCTCTAAACCTTCACCGCCTATAAATTCAGGCGGATTGCTCGGTTTCAAGACGTCATCTTTATAAGTTGGGGAAACCGTATGCACCGCATCGGCCAATCGTATTCCAACGGCCATTAAATTGATGCAATCATGATATCTGTAATCCATTAATGGTTTGGGGTCAAAAGGTACGTTGGGAAACCAGTTCGCCAACGATGAGTAGTTGTTGGCAAAAGGTCGTATGCCTTGAATCGCCAGATTATGGATGGTATACACATAACGCATTTTTTTAAGCGATTTGTACTCGGGATGATAGGTCTTGAGAAACAAAAGCATGCTGGTATGCCAATCGTGCAAATGAACAATGTCCAACTCACCAAAAGCATCTTGTTTAATTGCTTCGGCTACTGCCGTGCAAAAAATGGTAAACTTAATATTATCGGTGTAAAAGGGCTCTTTGGGATCATCATGATAAATGTGCCCTATTTCGCCGCCTTGAATTTCGGGATGATGGACGACATAATGGCGAATGTTTTTAAACTCTTTTTTGGGCACTACCTCATATAACTCGGCAGTATATTCATTGCCCCTTAACAGCATGTTCAATTTGGCCCTCAATCGACCCCCTTGGTGCAATCTTGAGTACGAAGGAACTACAACATGTACTTCATCACCCCGTTCTGAAATCTCCCTTGGCACATCACGAACTACGTCGGCCATGCCACCTGCCTTACATTTAGTGATACCATCGTTTTCTGCAGCGACAAAGAGAAATCTGTTCATTCCCGTACTGATTTATTGAATAATAACAATATATACATTAAAACCAAAAGAAAGTAGGGTAACCACCATAAAAAAAATCCTTTCCTAACATATAAATCGGGAAAGGATTCCTTGATTGTTTTCTTTCTACTACTACCCTACCTTAAAGGCCCTTTGCTGCGGATAGTATGCCGTACTTCCCAATTCTTCCTCGATACGAAGCAGTTGGTTATACTTGGCCATGCGATCCGACCGTGAGGCAGAGCCAGTCTTGATCTGACCCGTATTCAAGGCCACTGCCAGATCGGCAATGGTATTGTCTTCTGTTTCTCCGGAGCGGTGCGACATTACCGAAGTATAGCCGGCATTTTTAGCCATGTTCACCGCCGCAATGGTTTCGGTCAATGTTCCTATCTGGTTTACTTTTATCAATATGGAATTGGCTATTCCTTGTTTGATCCCCCTTGACAATCGATCCACATTGGTAACGAAAAGATCGTCACCGACCAGTTGTACCTTATCTCCAATTTTTTCAGTTAAGACTTTCCAGCCCTCCCAATCGTTTTCATCCATACCATCTTCGATGGAAATAATAGGATATTTTGCACTGAGGTCGGCCAAATATTGTGCCTGTTCTTCAGAGGTTCTTATTACACCTTTGTCTCCTTCGAACTTGGTATAGTCATATTTTCCATCAATATAGAATTCCGCCGAGGCACAATCCAACGCGATCATGACATCATCACCCAGTTTATAGCCAGCCTTTTCTACCGCCTTTGCTATGGTATCAAGGGCGTCTTCGGTACCCCCTGCCAAATTGGGGGCAAATCCGCCTTCGTCGCCCACGGCGGTACTCAATCCCCTATCGTGAAGCACTTTTTTAAGGTTATGGAAAATCTCGGTTCCCATTTGCATGGCATGTGAAAAGTCTTTCGCCTTAACGGGCATCACCATGAACTCTTGAAAAGCTATCGGCGCATCTGAATGCGACCCTCCGTTTATGATGTTCATCATGGGCACGGGCAATGTATTCGCACTCACTCCGCCTACGTAGCGGTATAGCGACACTCCCAATTCGTTGGCGGCCGCTTTGGCCACCGCCAAAGAAACACCCAAAATCGCATTGGCGCCCAATTTTGATTTATTAGGTGTTCCGTCAAGGTCGATCATGGTTTGATCGATCAAGTTTTGCTCGAAAACCGACATGCCCAGAATCTCTTCTGCAATATTCGTATTTACGTTGGCAACGGCTTTACCTACTCCTTTTCCCATAAAGGTATTGCCCCCATCACGTAACTCAACAGCTTCATGTTCACCGGTCGAGGCCCCTGAAGGTACTGCTGCCCTTCCCATTATTCCATTCTCGGTGATTACATCGACCTCAACGGTCGGATTTCCTCTTGAATCTAAAATCTGCCTTGCGTGAACGCTCAAAATAATACTCATATGTATTTTTTTATGATTGGTTTTAAAGGGTATAAATATACGAAACGGCCTGTTCAATCATCTGCCGAGCTCTCGATATTGTGAACGAAATAACAAATTCTTAAAATACACTATTAAATTTGGGGAACCGACTTTATCATATCAAAAAATTGATCAAAAAGATAATCGGCATCATGCGGACCTGGACTTGCTTCGGGGTGATATTGAACGGAAAAAACAGCTTTGTCTTTCATTCTTATCCCTGCCACTGTCTTATCGTTAAGGTGAACGTGGGTTATCTCGAGATTCGAATTCTCCTCCGTTTCCTTTCTATTTATAGCAAAACCGTGGTTTTGAGAGGTAATTTCCCCCTTGCCGGTCAGTAGGTTTTTTACCGGATGGTTTATTCCTCGATGGCCGTTGTGCATTTTATATGTAGAAACACCGTTGGCCAATGCGATTACTTGGTGGCCCAAGCAAATACCGAACAAGGGTTTGTTACTAGCTATTATTTTTTTTGCTGTTGCGATCGACTCGGTAAGAGGCTCTGGGTCGCCGGGCCCGTTCGATATAAAATATGCATCGGGATTGAAAGCTGACATTTCTTCAAATGTGGCATTATATGGAAATACCTTGATATATGCATCTCTTTTGGCAAGGTTTCTCAAAATATTCTTTTTGATTCCAATGTCAAGCGCAGCAATCTTATAGGTGGCACCTTCATCACCGTAATAATAAGGGACATCTGTACTTACTTTAGAAGCCAGTTCTAAACCTTCCATACTTGGCACTTTGGCAAGTTCTTCCTTTAATTGGGCAACATTTTCAACATCTGTTGAAATTACGGCATTCATCGCTCCATGATCCCTGATATAGCTTACAAGCGCCCTGGTATCGACATCTGAAATCGCGAACAGGTTACTTTTATCGAGAAACTCTTTTAGACTGGCATCTGCGGCCGGTCGTGAATACGTATAACTGAAATTCTTACATATCAGCCCTGCAATCTTAACGGATTCGGATTCCACTTCATTCTTGTTGGTTCCATAGTTTCCAATATGGGCGTTGGTCATCACCATTAGTTGTCCATAATAGGAAGGATCCGTAAAAATTTCTTGGTAACCGGTCATTCCGGTATTGAAACATACCTCGCCAAAGGCCGTACCTTCTTTATCGCCAACGGCCTTTCCGTGAAATATGGTTCCGTCCGCCAGTAGTATTAAGGCTTTTTTTCTTTCTTGATACTTCATTTACCTTCAAAATTTAATTTTACAAAAAAACACAAAAAAAGGATAAACTAGAAAGTCTATCCTCTTTAATATATTAATATATTCAAATGTTCTATTCTTCCGAATCATCCGCCTTGGCCTCTGTTTCATTTTTATCAACGGACTTTGATTGCGTGGCAGGAACCGGAGGTGTAGCAGTTTTCGCCCCAGAACCCCTTCTACTTCTTCTCGTAGATTTCTTCTTTGGCTTGCCCGCATTATATAGCTCATTAAAATCAACAAGCTCTATCATGGCCATATCTGCGTTGTCACCCAAACGTGTGCCCAGTTTGATAATTCGCGTGTAACCTCCTGGACGATCACCGACCTTTTCGGAAACTTCACTGAACAGTTCGGCAACCGCATATTTGTCGCGAAGGTTTTTGAAGACTATTCTTCTGTTGTGCGTACCTTTTTCTACCGTCTGATTGTTCTCTGCCTTCGATTTCGTAATCAAAGGTTCGACAAACTGCTTCAGGGCCTTTGCCTTCGCAACCGTAGTATTAATACGCTTGTGCTCGATCAAGGAACAAGCCATATTGGCCAGCATTGCCTTTCTGTGGGCTTTCTTTCTTCCTAAGTGATTGACTTTTTTACCGTGTCTCATTATTGCTTATTTATCATCTTGCTGCCATACCCTAAAGTTGTATTAAAGGGGAGCAAAATATGATTATTTAATCTTTGTCCAATTTATATTTCGAAAGGTCCATACCAAAACTCAAACCTTTGTTGATAACAAGTTCTTCAAGTTCGGTCAATGATTTTTTACCAAAGTTTCTGAACTTCATCAAATCATTTTTGTTGAATGAGACCAAATCTCCCAAAGTATCGACCTCGGCAGCTTTCAAACAGTTCAAGGCGCGAACCGACAGATCCATATCTACCAATTTTGTCTTCAACAATTGACGCATGTGCAAAGATTCTTCGTCATAGGTTTCGGTCTGGGCAATCTCATCGGCCTCTAATGTAATACGCTCATCAGAGAACAACATAAAGTGATGTATAAGTACCTTGGCCCCTTCGGTCAAAGCATCTTTGGGATGGATCGATCCATCGGTAACGATTTCAAAAACCAATTTTTCATAATCGGTCTTCTGCTCAACCCTAAAGTTTTCAATACTATATTTTACATTCTTTATCGGGGTAAAAATAGAGTCGATAGCAATGGTGCCCAAAGCCGTACCAGACTTTTTGTTTTCCTCAGCAGGAACATATCCACGACCTTTGTCGATAACGATCTCCATATTGATGTTCACCTTGGAATCCATATTGCAGATGACCAAATCGGGATTCAAGACTTGATAACCCGAAATGAATTTTTGAAAATCGCCGGCGGTCAATTGATTCTTGCCACTTACGGAAATAGAAACTACCTCAGCTTCTGAATCATCGATCTGTTTTTTAAACCGAACCTGCTTTAAATTCAAGATCATCTCGGTAACATCTTCAACAACACCAGGAATCACAGAAAATTCGTGCTCAACACCATCGATGCGTACCGAAGTTATGGCATGGCCTTCCAATGAAGAAAGCAATACCCTTCTTAATGCGTTCCCAACAGTCAATCCATAACCAGGTTCCAAAGGGCGGAATTCGAATTTCCCTTCGAAATCTGAAGAATCGATCATTATAACTTTATCGGGTTTCTGAAAATTAAATAATGCCATATGAAATTAGTGTTCTGGGTTATTTTGAGTAAAGCTCGACTATTAATTGTTCCTTGATATTTTCAGGAATCTGCATTCTCTCTGGCACGGCTACGAAAGTGCCTTCCATCTTTTCAGAGTTCCATGTAATCCATTCGTAAACACTACTGTTGGCCGATAATGCATCATTGATCGTTTGTAACGATTTTGACTTTTCTCTTACGCCGACAACATCACCTGGTTTCAATGAATATGAAGGTATGTTCACCAACTCGCCATTTACGGTGATGTGCCTGTGCGAAACCAATTGTCTTGCACCTCTTCTTGAATTTGAAATTCCCATTCTGAAAACCACGTTATCTAATCGTGATTCGCACAATTGAAGCAATATCTCACCGGTAACGCCTTCTTTTCTTTTGGCATTGGCAAAAATATTACGAAACTGGCGCTCTAAAATACCATAGGTATACTTGGCCTTCTGTTTCTCCATCAATTGAATGGAATATTCCGATTTTTTACCACGGCGTCTATTTTGGCCGTGCATCCCCGGAGGGTAATTCTTTTTTTCGAAAGACTTGTCGTCCCCGAAAATCGCCTCGCCGAATTTACGGGCGATCTTACTTTTTGGTCCTGTGTATCTTGCCATTTTCTTTTAATTAAAGGTGTGATTATGAATTAAGGCTTATCCTTCGATAATCGTCTCTACACCTCGGTGAAATATATTAGTGATAGATAAATTAAACTCTTCTTCTTTTAGGTGGGCGGCAGCCATTGTGCGGCATTGGGGTCACATCGATTATTTCGGTTACCTCGATTCCTGAATTGTGAATTGATCGAATTGCCGATTCCCTACCATTTCCAGGTCCCTTTACGAATACTTTTACCTTACGAAGACCAGCTTCATGAGCCACTTTACTACAATCTTCCGCGGCTACTTGAGCGGCATAAGGGGTATTCTTCTTAGATCCCCTAAAGCCCATTTTTCCTGCGGATGACCAAGAAATGACATCTCCTTTTTTATTCGTTAGGGAAATAATGATATTGTTGAAAGATGCCGTTACATGTGCCTCGCCAACCGAATCAATGATGACCTTTCTTTTTTTGGTGGTCTTAGTACTTGCCTTTGCCATAATACCCTACTTATTATTTAGTTGCCTTTTTCTTGTTGGCAACGGTTTTTCTTTTTCCTTTTCGTGTCCTAGAGTTATTCTTGGTACGTTGGCCTCGCAACGGCAACCCAGATCTATGGCGAATTCCACGGTAACAGCCAATATCCATCAAACGTTTGATGTTCAACTGTGTTTCTGAACGTAGTTCTCCTTCAATGGTATATGAAGAGGCGGCATCCCTGATACGGCCTATCTCATCATCGTTCCAATCGGAAACTTTCGTGTCTTCACTAACTTGGGCTTTTGCCAAAATTTCTTGGGCCCTGCTTTTGCCTATTCCGAAGATATAGGTAAGTGCAATTACCCCTCTTTTATTTTTTGGTATGTCGATACCTGCAATTCTTGCCATAATTACCCTTGTCTTTGTTTAAATCTAGGATTCTTTTTATTGATAACATACAACCTGCCTTTTCGACGCACAATCTTGCACTCGGCACTTCTTTTCTTAACTGATGCTCTTACTTTCATCGTTTTGTATTTCTCCTTTCTTAGTATCTATACGTTATTCTAGCCTTGGTCAAGTCATAGGGGCTCATTTCAAGCTTTACCTTGTCACCGGGGAGCAACTTGATATAATGCATGCGCATCTTTCCTGAAATATGTGCCGTAACCACATGACCATTCTCCAGTTCTACACGAAACATTGCATTTGACAACGCTTCTATTATCGATCCATCTTGCTCTATCGCAGCCTGTTTAGCCATTTTTTAGTCTTTAGTTCCTAGTCGGTAGTCGGTAGTTCCTTAAATACTTATCACTGTATTTTCTATCGTCTAACGCCTACTATCTAATCGTCTATTTATGCTACTTTTCTGTTTTTGCCGGTTTTCATCAATCCGTCATAATGCCTGTTCAAAAGATAGGAATTTACCTGTTGTACCGTATCTATCGCCACACCTACCATAATCAAAAGTGAGGTGCCCCCGTAAAACAATGCCCATCCTGCCTGTACGTCCATCAACTTTACAACAAACGCAGGGAAAACCGCTAAAAGTGCTAAAAAAATTGCCCCTGGAAAAGTTATCAATGACATAATCTTATCCAAGAAATCACCTGTTTCCTTTCCCGGTCTTATACCCGGTATAAAACCTCCGCTTCTTTTTAGATCATCAGCCATTTTGTTCGTTGGAACAGTTATAGCCGTGTAGAAAAAGGTGAATATTATAATCAGAAAAGCAAATAACAAATTGTACGCCCAACCGAAAATATCGGCAAAATTAACCTGGATCCATTGGCCAGCTGCCGTATCGTCAAAAGCCCCACCGATCAACCCGGGAACGAACATGATCGCTTGGGCAAAGATAATGGGCATAACCCCGGAAGCATTCAACTTCAATGGGATATACTGACGTGAACCCATAATATTCTTCTCGTATCCCCCGGAAGCCGTTCTTCTTGCATACTGCACCGGAATCTGACGTGTGGCCATGACCAGCAACACACAGGCAAGAATTACCAAAAACCAGATAATAACCTCTATCAACACGAACATTAATCCGCCATTGTTATTGGCCGTTCTCGAAACGAATTCTTGAACAAACGACTGCGGCATGGTCGCGATAATCCCTATCATTATCAACAATGAAATACCGTTTCCGATACCCTTGTCGGTAATCTTTTCACCCAACCACATGGCAAACACACAACCGGTCACCAAAATAATGACCGCAGGAATCATAAAATCCAATCCTTTACCAAGAACAAATGCACTGTCAGGAACCCCGAACATGGTACCCAAACTATAGAGATATGCAGGTGCCTGAACGATACAGATTCCAATGGTCAGCCATCGGGTAATCTGGTTCTTCGTCTTTCTTCCGCTTTCACCTTCTTTATCCAATTTTTGAAGATAAGGAATGGCAATGCTCATCAATTGCACAACAATCGATGCGGAGATGTACGGCATGATACCTAGAGCGAATATTGAGGCATTTGAAAAAGCTCCGCCCGTGAAGGCGTTCAACAATCCAAAAATACCTTGATCCGTACTGGATGCCAATTGTGACAATTGAGTAGAATCTATACCCGGAAGTACGATCTGACAACCAAAACGGTAAACCAAAAGAAGACCCAAGGTCAGAATAATTCTGTTCCTGAGTTCTTCAATCTTCCAAATATTCGATATGGTCTCGAAAAATTTCTTCATAGTTTCTTCTTATAAACTTATCGCCTCCCCACCTGCTGCTTCAATAGCCGCTTTGGCGGTGGCAGTAAATTTATGTGCCGTTATTTTGAGCGAAGCTTTCAATTCTCCACCGCCCAGTATTTTGACCAGATCCTTTCGTTTGGCCAATCCGTTTTCTACCAAGGTATCAAGGTTTATAGCATCTTTTACGATTTTGCCATCTACCAATGCCTGAAGCTTATCTAGGTTGACACCTTGATACTCCTTACGATTAATATTGGTAAAACCGAACTTTGGCACACGTCTTTGAAGTGGCATTTGTCCGCCTTCAAAACCGATCTTTTTGGAATAACCCGATCTTGACTTGGCACCCTTGTGCCCCCTAGTCGCAGTTCCTCCCTTGCCAGACCCTTGGCCTCTTCCTACTCGCTTACCACTTCTGTTGACGGAACCTTGCGCTGGTTTTAGATTACTTAGATTCATCTGTTAATTTTTATGCTTCTTCTGTAGAAACCAAATGTTTAACTTTATTTATCATGCCAATAATGTTCGGCGTGTCGTCGTGCTCGACAACTTGACCAATTTTACGTAGACCAAGGGCTTCTAATGTCCGCTTCTGGTCTTTTGGCCTTTTGATACCGCTCTTTACCTGTTTTACCTTAATCTTCGCCATAGTATCGTTAATTATCCTTTAAAAACTTTTTCCAAGGAAATTCCTCTTTGTTGTGCCACGGTATGCGCTCCGCGCAGTTGCAGTAGTGCATCGAATGTAGCCTTGACAACGTTATGCGGATTTGAAGATCCTTGTGATTTTGAAAGTACATCGTGCACCCCTACCGATTCCAATACGGCCCTAACGGCACCTCCGGCAATAACCCCTGTACCATGGGAAGCCGGCTGAATATATACACGTGCACCGCCATACTTTCCCTTTTGCTCATGTGGCAATGTTGCTTTGTTCAAAGGAATACGAATCAAATTTTTCTTGGCATCCTCGATTGCCTTGGCAATAGCGGTGGCAACTTCTTTTGATTTTCCCAATCCGTGCCCTACAACTCCGTTTTCATCTCCAACTACAACGATTGCCGAAAATCCAAACGCACGGCCACCTTTGGTGACTTTGGTTACCCTTTGCACACCGACAAGTCTATCTTTAAGCTCTAAACCTCCCGGCTTAACCGTTTCTACATTTTTGTATTTCTGGTACATACTTTTATATTAGAATTTTAATCCTGCTTCCCTTGCCCCCTCGGCCAAAGCTCTTACGCGACCGTGATACAAATTGCCCCCTCTATCAAACGCAACCTTTTCGATACCTGCCTTCTTGGCCTTCTCGGCAATGGCTTTACCCACAGCTCCGGCAATTTCCGACTTGGTTCCTTTTACTTTGGCCAAATCTTTGTCACGAGAAGAAGCGGCCGCCAATGTCTTGCCTTCAATATCGTCTATAACCTGAGCATAAATTTCACTATTGCTCCTGAAAACAGCCAATCTTGGGCGATCCGCAGTTCCTGAAGAAACTTTACGTATTCTTCTTCGAATCCTATACTTTCTTTGTGTCTTCGACAGTTTCATAATACTATAATATTAAGCGGATTTACCTGCTTTTCTCCTTAATTGTTCTCCTACGAACTTCACACCTTTTCCTTTGTACGGCTCAGGTTTACGGAACGATCTTATTTTTGCCGCAATATGCCCCACTAACTGCTTGTCATGTGATGTAAGCTTTATTGTGGGGTTTTTTCCTTTCTCCGAAGTGGTCTCGACCTTTACCTCAGGGGCAAGCTCGAAAACTATATTGTGGGAAAAACCAAGTGCCAAATCCAATTTCTGTCCTTGGTTACTGGCCCTATAACCAACACCTACCAATTCCAATTCTTTGGTCCATCCTTTTGAAACACCTTCAATCATGTTCGAAAGCAATGATCTATAAAGACCATGTTTGGCCTTATGCTCCTTAGAATCTGAAGGACGAGCAACAACAACTTCACCATCCTCAGTTTTAATGGAAACCCCTGAATATTCTTGGGTCAACTCACCCAACTTACCCTTGACCGTCACCATATTCTCTTGAACATCTATGGTCACGCCCTCTGGTATCGTTATCGGATTATTACCTATTCTTGACATTTTCTATCGCTTTATTGTATTAATAGACGTAGCACAACACTTCACCACCTACATTCTCGTTCTTGGCCTGCTTACTGGTCATTACACCATGAGAGGTTGATACGATGGCTATACCCAATCCGTTCAACACCCTTGGCAAATCACTTGAACCGGCATACTTACGCAATCCTGGTTTACTCACGCGCTGCAATTTTTTTATAACAGGTTCCTTGGTCAACCTATCATACTTAAGGGCAATCTTGATTCTTTCCTGAACCTTGTCCTCTTCAAACTTATAGCTCAAGATATAACCTTGATCGAACAAGATCTTAGTTATCTCTTTTTTTACACCCGAGGCAGGTATTTCGACTACCCTATGGCCTGCACGGCTGGCATTTCGTATTCTTGTTAAATAATCTGCTATAGTATCTGTTACCATTTCTATTTTGTTTTGGAATCGGTTTCCAACTTCTTCAAGCCAGACCTAAAACCAGTTATAATTATTAATTACCAGCTTGCTTTTTTAACACCGGGTATCAATCCTTTATTGGCCATTTCCCTGAACATAACCCTAGAAATACCGAAAGTTCTCATATAGCCCTTTGGCCTTCCTGTCAACTTACATCTATTGTGCATACGAACTGGAGAAGCATTTTTCGGCAATTTCTGTAATGCTTCGTAATCACCGGCTTCTTTCAAAGCCTTTCTCTTCTCAGCATATTTAGCTACAGTTCTCGCCCTTTTTCTTTCTCGGGCCTTCATTGATTCTTTAGCCATACTATTTCTTTTTAAACGGTAATCCCAATTCTGTTAATAATGACTTTGCTTCCTTATCGGTATTTGCGGAAGTCACGAAGGTAATATCCATACCATTTATTCGATTGATCTTATCGATATTTATTTCAGGAAAAATTATCTGCTCAGTAACACCTAGACTATAATTGCCCCTTCCGTCAAAGCCCGTTGCACGTATTCCTTGAAAATCACGGACCCTAGGTAAAGCGGTGGTCACCAATCTATCCAAGAACTCGTACATTCTCTCCCCGCGCAAAGTAACTTTCGCCCCAATGGGCATACCTTTACGCAACTTGAATGCGGCAACGTCTTTTTTAGACATCGTCGGTATAGCTTTCTGGCCCGTTATCATTGACAACTCATCAACCGCATGGTCAATAAGTTTTTTATCGGCAACCGCAGCCCCAATACCTCTACTAACCACGATCTTTTCCAATTTAGGAACCTCCATTACGTTTTTGTAACCGAACTCCTCTTTCAACGCATTGACAACACGTTCGCTATATTCTTTCTTCAATCTTGCAACGTAAGCCATAACTATATTACTTCATTGGATTTTCTTGAAACTCTGACCTTAACGCCATCGCGCATTTCGTAACCTACCCTTGTAGTTTCACCTGACTTGGAATCGATCAACGCCAAGTTCGATATGTGGATCGGAGCTTCTTTTTTTATAATACCTCCCTGGGGGTTTTTAGCACTGGGTTTTTCATGTTTCGACACCATATTGGCACCTTCGACAATGGCCTTGTTTTTTGCTACATCAACCTTTACGACCTTACCTTCGGTACCTTTATGGTCACCGGCCACGATCCGCACGGTATCTCCTGTTTTGATTTTCAACTTTTTCATTATTGCTCTTTTAAAGTACCTCTGGGGCCAATGAAACAATTTTCATGAACTGCTTATCACGTAGTTCCCTGGCTACAGGTCCAAAAACACGTGTTCCTCTCATTTCGCCCGTCGGATTCAATAAAACACAGGCGTTGTCATCGAAACGAATGTAAGAACCGTCAGGCCTTCTAACTTCTTTTTTTGTACGAACAACTACTGCGGTCGATACAGCACCTTTTTTTATACCTCCGTTGGGGGTAGCTTCTTTCACAGAAACAACAATCTTATCACCAATTGAAGCATATCTTCTTTTTGTACCTCCGAGCACACGAATGGTCAAAACCTCTTTTGCCCCTGTGTTATCCGCAACCTTTAACCTTGATTCTTGCTGTAACATAATTATTTAGCTCTTTCTAAGATTTCTACCAACCTCCAACACTTAGTCTTGCTCAAAGGCCTGGTCTCCATTATTTTAACGGTATCGCCTTCATTACAGTCGTTCTTCTCATCGTGCGCAACATATTTCTTCGTTTTCAAGACGAATTTACCGTACATAGGGTGCTTCACACGTTTCACCTCTGCAACGACAATGGATTTCTCCATTTTATTGCTGGTAACGACCCCTATTCTTTCCTTTCTTAAGTTTCTCTTTTCTTCCATAAAGCAGAACCAGTTATTGGTTTTCCCTATTTGTTAATTCCGTTGCCAATCGAGCTACCGTTCTTCTAACCTTTCTAATTTGAAGGGGATTCTCCAATGGGGTCACAAAATGGGCCATTTTTAAATCTGCGTGCTGTTTTTTATACTCGGTAAGCTTTTGAGTTAATTCCTCGACCGACAATTCTTTGATTTCCTTGTTTTTCATAATTCCCGATTATTAATCCTCACCAGTATAATCCCTAGCAACTATAAATTTTGTCTTGACGGGCAGTTTCTGTGCAGCCAATCTCAATGCTTCTTTTGCAATGTCCATATTTACACCGGCAACCTCGAACATAATTCTACCCGGTTTCACCACTGCAACGAAATATTCGGGTGCTCCCTTACCTTTACCCATACGTACCTCCAATGGTTTCTTGGTAATTGGCTTGTCAGGGAATATTTTAATCCATAATTGACCTTCCCTTTTCATATATCTGGTAGCGGCAATACGCGCGGCCTCGATCTGACGCGATGTCAAGAAAGCCGAATCCAAAGATTTTATACCAAACATGCCGTTTGAAAGCAGATGACCTCTTCCGGAGTTACCCTTCATACGGCCCTTCTGCATTTTACGAAACTTGGTTCTTTTCGGTTGTAACATTGCTAAACTTCTTTTCTAATTATTTTCTGCGGCGTGGTTTTCTTCCACCGTCGCCTCGTTTTTCACCCTTTCCTGCTTGGCCCTTGGTCATACCGACCAATGGTGAAAGCTCTCGCTTACCGTAAACCTCACCCTTCATTATCCATACCTTTATACCCAACTTACCATAGGTAGTCTGAGCTTCTTGCAGTGCATAATCTATATCGGCCCTGAAAGTAGAAAGTGGAATACGGCCCTCTTTGTAAGATTCAGAACGCGCCATCTCGGCTCCGTTCAAACGCCCAGAAATCTGAATCTTGATTCCCTCCGCATTCATGCGCATCGCTGCGGCAATTGCCATTTTTATCGCACGTCGGAAGGAAATTCTGCTCTCGATTTGGCGCGCCACACTGGCGGCAACCAAATTGGCATCCAATTCAGGTCTTTTGATCTCATAAATATTGATCTGAACCTCTTTGCCCGTAATTTTCTTAAGCTCTTCCTTAAGCTTATCAACTTCCTGTCCACCTTTACCAATAATGATTCCCGGTCTTGCCGTTGTCACGGTAACGGTTATCAATTTCAAGGTTCGCTCGATGATCACCCGAGAGACGCTGGCCTTTGCCAAACGTGCATGGATGTATTTACGGATCTTATCATCCTCAGCTAGCTTATCACCATAATCATTGCCCCCGTACCAGTTAGACTCCCATCCTCTGATGATTCCCAGGCGATTTCCTATCGGATTTGTTTTTTGTCCCATTCTAGCTTTCTATATTATTGTTAGATCCCAGCACCAAAGTAACATGGTTGGAACGTTTTCTAATTCTATGCGCACGACCCTGTGGAGCCGGTCTCAACCTTTTCAACATGGTTCCGCCGTCAACACGAATCTCCTTGATATAAAGATCTGCATCCTCTACACTGGCATCTTCATTCTTGGCCTGCCAATTCGCAATTGCGCTCAGCAAAAGCTTTTCCAATCTTCTAGAGGCCTCTTTTGAATCAAATTTCAGAATTGCCAAGGCCTTTTCAACTTGTACCCCTCTGATCAAATCAGCGACCAATCTCATTTTTCTTGGCGAAGTAGGACAGTTGTTCAGTTTGGCAAACGCCATCTGTTGTTTCTCTGCCTTGATCCTTTCGGCCATTTGTCTTTTTCGAACTCCCATAGCTTACTTTTTACCTTTATTCTTTGCCCCCGCGTGACCCCTAAAAGATCGGGTAGGTGAAAATTCGCCCAGTTTATGCCCCACCATGTTCTCGGTAACAAAAACGGGCACAAATTGCCTCCCGTTATGCACGGCGATGGTCAAGCCTACGAAATCAGGGGTTATCATTGACGCCCTTGACCATGTCTTTATGACGCTTTTCTTGCCCGATGACGCATTTTGCTGGATTTTCTTTTCCAGACTATAGTGAACGTAAGGTCCTTTTTTTAGTGAACGTGCCATTTCTTTCTACTTTTTATTTCTTTCTACGTTCTAATATATATCTGTTCGTGCTCTTCGTCTTAGATCGGGTTCTATATCCTTTAGCAGGAATACCGTTTCTAGACCTAGGATGACCTCCTGAAGCCCTTCCTTCACCACCTCCCATCGGGTGATCGACCGGGTTCATGGCGACTGGCCTCGTTCTTGGCCTTCTTCCCAACCATCTACTTCTACCGGCCTTACCGGAAACCAATAACTGATGATCAGAATTGGAAATGGCCCCTACAGTCGCCATACAGGCCGAAAGAATCAATCTTGTCTCGCCTGATGGCATTTTTACCGTTACGAACTTGCCCTCTTTTGCCATTAGCTGCGCAAAGGTACCTGCACTTCGAGCCATGACGGCTCCTTGACCGGGGCGCAATTCAATGCATGAAATGATGGTTCCCAAAGGAATCTCACTCAGAGGAAGCGCATTTCCGATTTCCGGTGCGGCATTCGCTCCAGATGAAACCTTTTGCCCGACCTGAAGGCCGTTTTGAGCAACTATATATCTCTTTTCACCATCCTCATATTTCAACAAGGCGATAAAACCTGTTCTATTTGGATCGTACTGTATAGACTCAACCGTAGCAGCTACATCTTGCTTGTCTCGCTTGAAATCAATGATACGATACCTTCTCTTGTGACCTCCACCTTTTTGGCGCATGGTCATCTTTCCTTGACTGTTTCTACCTCCGGACTTTTTTAACGGAGCGAGCAAGCTCTTCTCCGGCTTATCAGTAGTAATCGCGTCAAATCCGTTTACTACTCTAAAACGCTGTCCAGGAGTTACTGGTTTTAATTTTCTAACTGACATTTGTCGTCTTTATAGATTGCTGTAAAAATCAATACTATCTCCTTCCGCTACATCAACTATCGCCTTTTTGATGGCGTTGGTCTTACCATGCTGCACACCTGTCTTGGTATATCTCGATTTTCTGGTAGGACCATAATTCATCGTTCGTACCTTCTTTACCGACACCCCATAGGTTGCCTCAACCGCATCCTTTATTTGAATCTTGTTCGCCCTCGGGTCGACCTCAAAACCATAACGATTGTACAACTCGCTATCAGCGGTCATCTTTTCGGTAATAATAGGCTTTATCAACACATTCATGGTTCTCTATTTTGTTAGGTTCTGCTCCAATCCTTCCAAAGCACCTTCCAATAAGACAATATTATTGGCATTTAGTATTTTGTAAGTATTTAATTCTGAGTTAGTTATGACTTCAGAATGCTTCAAATTTCGCGAAGACAAATATACACCATTATTTGAATCGCCCAAGACAAACAAAGATTTTTTGTTTTCGAGTCCCAATGATTTCAAAACACCTACAAAATCTTTAGTTTTCGGTGTGTCAAAATCGAAGTCTTCAATGACCAAAATCGCCTTTTCTTTTGTCTTGATGCTCAATGCCGATTTACGGGCCAATCGCTTCAAATTTTTGTTCAACTTTTGGCCATAATCCTTCGGCCTAGGTCCGAATATTCGTCCACCACCCCTAAAAACCGGCGACTTGATACTACCTGCACGTGCCGTGCCCGTACCTTTTTGTTTCTTGATCTTTCGTGTACTTCCGGCAATCTCACCACGTTCCTTAGACTTATGGGTGCCCTGTCTTTGATGTGCCAAATATTGCTTAACATCCAAATACACCGCATGATTGTTTGGCTCAATTGCGAAAACAGCATCAGAAAGGTCAGCCTTTCTGCCTGTTTCTTTTCCTTTTATATCTAAAACTGCTACTTTCATTATTGCCACCTTTGTATCGTTACGTATGCATTTTTATGCCCGGGAACACATCCCTTGACAACCAAAATATTCTTCTCGGGCACAACTTTCAAAACCCTAAGATTCTGTACGGTCACACGCTCTCCGCCCATACGGCCGGCCATACGCATTCCTTTGAACACTCGTGAGGGATCAGAACCTGCACCGATCGATCCAGGGGCGCGTAGACGGTTGTGCTGACCATGGGTAGATTGACCTACGCCGCCAAAACCATGTCGCTTTACAACCCCTTGAAAACCTTTTCCTTTCGAGGTGCCGACTACGTCGACAAATTCTCCTTCTACAAAAATGTCGACACCTAAAGTATCGCCTAACTTGTAATCACCCTCAAAACCTTGAAATTCAACGACTTTTTTCTTCGGAGATGTACCTGCTTTTTTGAAATGGCCATTTTCTGCCTTGTTCGCACGCCTCTCTGTCTTGTCATCGAAACCCAGTTGAAGTGCTCTGTAGCCATCAACTTCTTCGGTTCTGACTTGGGTAATTACGCATGGACCGGCTTCTATGACAGTACATGGAACGTTTTTTCCATTTTCGTCAAAAATGCTGGTCATGCCTACTTTTTTTCCTATTAACCCAGACATATTTAATTTATATTAATTAATGTTTAACTGTACTCTCAATTTGTTGACAAAAAAACAGGGCCAAAAACAATTCAACCCTGAATTCATTTTTGTTACCGTTTTTCCTTTGCACGCAGCTCGGGACATGTAAACGCTGAACATAAATCAGCTTTTCTTTCATTGCGACACTTCGACTTCGCTCAGTGTTTGTTGCGCCTCACTTTCCGGTTTATGGAAAGTCAAGTACTCACTAAACTTTTATCTCGACCTCGACCCCACTAGGAAGCTCCAACTTCATCAAGGCGTCGATCGTCTTCGATGAGGAACTATAAATATCCAAAAGTCTCTTATACGAACTCAACTGGAATTGTTCCCTCGATTTCTTGTTTACATGAGGAGACCGCAAGACCGTAAAAATCTTCTTGTGCGTTGGCAATGGAATCGGACCCGTTACCACCGCCCCGGTCGTTTTTACCGTTTTTACGATTTTTTCAGCAGATTTATCCACCAAATTGTGATCGTAAGATTTTAACTTTATCCTGATTTTTTGACTCATCTTTCTTAAAATTAAGCGGTTACGCCTTTGGCGGCCTTAATTACTTCTTCGGCAATATTCGATGGTGTTTCGGCATAATGCGAAAATTCCATGGTCGAGGTCGCCCTACCCGAAGACAAGGTTCTCAACGAGGTCACATATCCGAACATTTCAGACAATGGCACTTCGCCCTTGATGACCTTAGATCCCGCCCTATCGCTCATGTTCGAAATTGTTCCTCTTCGTCTGTTCAAATCACCGACGATATCACCCATATTCTCTTCTGGAGTAAGAACCTCTATTTTCATTATGGGCTCCATAAGTACGGAACGGGCCGCCCTTGCCGCTTCTTTGTATCCTAATTTTGCAGCAAGTTCGAAAGATAACGAATCGGAATCCACCGCATGGAACGAACCGTCTTTCAAGGTAACTTTCATGCTATCCATTTCAAAACCTGCCAAAGGACCGTTTTTCATGGCTTCCTTGAATCCTTTTTCAACGGATGGAATGAATTCCTTAGGAATATTTCCACCCTTTATCTCGTTGACAAACTCAAGTCCCGTAGTGGTCTCTTCACTAGCCGGCTCCATTGTAAACACGATGTCGGCAAATTTACCGCGACCACCTGATTGTTTCTTATAAACCTCCCTATGATTGGCAGATTGGGTAATCGCCTCTTTATACTCAACCTGAGGTTGACCTTGGTTAACTTCAACCTTGAACTCACGTCGAAGTCGGTCTACGATGATATCCAAATGAAGTTCTCCCATTCCTGAAATAATCGTCTGGCCGGAAGCTTCATCGGTTTTTACCTGAAAGGTTGGGTCTTCCTCCGCCAGCTTGGCGAGCGCCATTCCCAATTTATCGACATCGGCCTTGGTCTTCGGCTCTACAGCGATACCGATAACCGGATCAGGGAAATTCATACTCTCCAATACTATAGGATGTTTCTCGGAAGAAAGTGTATCCCCCGTTTTAATATCCTTGAATCCAACGGCAGCGCCAATGTCTCCTGCCTCGATAAATTCGATGGCATTCTGCTTGTTGGCATGCATCTGATAAATCCTTGAAATACGCTCTTTGTTACCAGAACGATTGTTCAACACATAGGAGCCTGCGTCCAAGCGACCCGAATATGCCCTAAAAAATGCCAATCGCCCGACAAAGGGATCCGTAGCAATTTTAAATGCCAAAGCCGAAAAAGGCTCTTTGGGATCCGGCTTTCTTTTAATTTCCTCTTCCGTATCCGGATTAATTCCAACAATGGCATCCTTATCCAGAGGTGAAGGCAAATATCTTACAACCGCATCCAACAAAAATTGAACACCTTTGTTCTTAAATGACGAGCCACATATCATCGGTATGATCGCACGATCCATGACAGCGGCCCTAAGCGCGGCATGAACTTCTTCTTCAGTAATCGAATCCTCGTCCTCAAAGAACTTCTCCATCAATTGTTCATCGTACTCCGCTACTGCTTCGATCAATGCCGCACGATATTCTTTGACTTCAGCTTCCATTTCTGCAGGAATATCGATTACATCGAAGGTAGAACCAAAGTTCTCATCATGCCAAACAATCGCCCTGTTCTTTGCCAGATCAACGATGCCTTTAAAGTCAGCTTCTTCACCGATCGGCAAGACTATGGGCACTGCATTTGACCCCAACATTTCTTTCACCTGATTACAGACCATCAGGAAATTCGACCCTTGGCGATCCATTTTATTCACGAAACCAATTCTGGGAACCTTATAGTTGTCGGCAAGTCTCCAGTTTGTTTCCGATTGCGGCTCGACACCATCAACGGCACTAAAAAGGAATACTAATCCGTCAAGGACCCTCAATGAACGGTTCACCTCAACAGTAAAGTCAACGTGACCCGGTGTATCAATAATATTAAAGTGATACCCCTTTGCGTCGGCAGTCGGTTTTCCGTTCTCGGTTGGAAAGTGCCATTCACAGGTCGTTGCCGCCGAAGTAATGGTAATACCACGCTCCTGCTCTTGCTCCATCCAGTCCATAGTTGCGGCCCCATCATGAACCTCCCCAATTTTATGGCTTACACCCGTGTAAAAAAGGATACGCTCAGTGGTCGTGGTCTTGCCTGCATCAATGTGGGCGGCTATACCAATGTTTCTTGTATATTTTAAATCTCTTGACATTTTTTAAAATCTAAAGTGGGAAAATGCTTTATTCGCCTCCGCCATTTTGTGGGTATCCACCCTTTTCTTTACTGCCGCACCTTCTTCTTTCGAGGCGGCCAAAATCTCGGCAGCCAACTTTTGCGACATTCCCTTTTCATTACGTTTGCGCGAGTAACTGATCAACCACTTCATTGCGGTAGAAATCTTTCTGTCAGGACGAATCTGCATCGGAATCTGAAATGTTGCCCCGCCAACCCTTCTACTTCTTACTTCAACGTGCGGCATAACATTCGACAATGCATCTTTCCACAATTCCAGCGCCGTCTTCTCATCGTCCGTTTTCTTTTCTTCCACAATGTCCATGGCATCGTAAAAAATACTGAAGGCGACCGATTTTTTACCATCCCACATCATCATATTGACAAATCGTGTGACCAATTGGTCATTAAACCTTGGGTCGGGCAACAGTGGCCTCTTTTTTGCCTGTTTTTTTCTCATTTCTGCTTCTTAAAAAGTTTTGATTACTTCTTCGGGCGTTTTGCACCGTACTTAGATCTTCGTTGGGTTCTACCGGCAACACCTGCGGTATCCAGAGCACCCCTTACGATATGGTATCTAACTCCTGGCAAATCCTTCACCCTTCCGCCCCTGACCAATACTATCGAGTGCTCTTGTAAATTGTGCCCCTCTCCCGGAATATAAGCGTTGACTTCCTTTCCGTTGGTCAACCTGACCCTGGCAACCTTTCGCATAGCCGAGTTCGGTTTTTTAGGAGTTGTGGTATACACCCTTGTGCAGACACCCCTCCTTTGAGGGCACGAATCCAAAGCAGCCGATTTACTCTTCTTGGTAATGGTGACTCTTCCTTTTCGTACTAATTGTGAAATTGTTGGCATACTATATTATATGTATAAACAAATACTACCCCGTTTTTAAGGGCTGGCAAATGTAAGACTATTTCACAATAATTCAAATCAAGAACGATTAATTTTATTTGATTTTTTAAACCGAATGTAATTTCCACTCTTTCGTATCTCCAAAATCGTTCAAAAGCAACTGGTTGAAAGATTATCAAAAATATTTTGGATTTAAGCCCTGATAAAGAGACATACTCAATTATTGGTTCATTTTTTTGTGTTATCAATAAATATTTAGCCAATTTTTAATGATATCAATATAACATCACAAAAAGGATCGAGAAAGTTGCATTACTAAAACTCAGTCTTAAAGTTTTATTAAAAAACCTTTGGATTATTAACACGAATTTTTGATTTTTGCCGATAGCTAATTCAAATAATTATAAAATGAGAACAAAATTCAATGGAATCTTAACGCTGCTATTGGCGTTTGTTGTGCAGATGACCTTTGCACAGGAGAAGACGATTACCGGTACGGTTACCGACCAAGATGGTCTGCCACTGCCCGGTGTAAACATCGTCGTTCAGGGCACCACAAGTGGTACCCAAACCGATTTTGACGGAAACTACTCCATTAACGGAGAAGTTGGCCAAGTACTCTCTTTTACCTATATAGGTCAAAAAGAGGTGCAGGTAACTATTGGCGCCAATGATACCGTTAATGTACAAATGCAGGAAGATGCCCAAGCCCTCGAAGAGGTTGTGGTTACTGCGCAAGGTATCAAAAGAGAGAAAAAAGCTCTTGGTTACGCCACCAGTTCCGTCGGCGAAGAGGCTCTTGAGCAACGAGCTGAAGGTGATGTTGCCCGTGTACTTGCGGGTAAGGCATCAGGGGTTCAGATTACCGCCGCCGGTGGTATGTCTGGTTCTGCTACCAGCGTTACGATTCGTGGTCTAAGTTCATTTAGCGGAAGTAACCAAGCGTTGTTCATCGTTGATGGTATTCCTTTTAGTAATGATACCAACAACAACGGCAATGACTTCCTTTCTGGAAATACCGGTTCTTCGCGTTTCTTGGATATCGACCCCAACAACATTGAGAATATTGAAGTATTAAAAGGCCTTGCAGCAACTACTTTATATGGTACCTTGGGTAAAAACGGTGTTATTCTGATCACCACCAAGGCGGGAGCAGCCAATGGAGGTGTCAAAAAGAACGAGATTTCTGTTAGCACTTCTTATTTTGTCAATGAGTATGCATCACTTCCGGATTATCAGCAATCATACGGTGGTGGTTTCGACCAGTCTTTCGGATGGTTCTTCAGTAACTGGGGGCCTAGTTTCGAAGAAGGCGGTACAGCAGGTTGGGGCGCACAGCCCGCAATCGATGCGAATGCTACCTTAGAGCACCCATACTCTACAACAGCAATTGCCGCCACAAGGGATGCCTTCCCAGAACTTCAAGGTGCTCGGTATGCTTGGAGACCTTACAGCTCGGTAGAAGACTTTTTCGCTCCAGGTTACGTGACCAACACCTCGGTTAACTTCTCGGGTGGTTCACAAGATGGCAATACCACTTTTAATGCCAACTTAGGACATCTAAACGATGTAGGTTTTACACCAGGAAACCAATTAAAAAGGGTTAACTTCTCAGTAGGTGGGCGCTCAAAGTTGAGCAATAAATTTACCATAACTGGGGCAATGAATTATTCGAGAACCGATTACGACACACCTCCAGTCTCTGCTAGTAGGGGTAACGGTGGTATCAGTTCGAACTCCATATATGGTGCTGTGCTTTTTACCCCGATAAGTGTTGACTTGATGGGTCTACCTTACGAAAATCCGGTAACTGGCGGTAGTGTCTATTATAGAAATGGCAATGATATTATTAATCCTCGCTGGGTAGCGGAACATATCAAGTTCAACCAGTTGACAAACCGTTTTTATTTTAACACCTCGTTAAACTATGAGTTAAGTGAGAATCTTGGTGTCACTTGGAGATCAGGCTTGGATTTCTATACGGAAAGAAACACGCAATTCTCTGATAAAGGCGGTGTCGAGTTTACATTTGATATTTTCGGTTTCTTGAACACGTTCGACAACAACAATACCATTTGGGACCATACACTTTCATTCAATGGAAATTATGATCTTTCAGAAAAGATAGGACTCACATTCAACCTAGGTGCCAATGCTCGATCAGATGCTTTTGACCTACAAGGTGTTGCAAGTACCGGTCAGCTAGTCTATGGTGTTAGAAGGCATTTCAATTACGAGAACCAACTGCCGATCCAATTTTCACGTAAAAGAAACATTGTAGGTGTATTTGGTGACGTTAGTTTTGATTACGACAACTATTTGTTCTTAAACTTTAGTGCAAGAAGGGACTGGGTATCTAACTTGATCAAAGAAAATCGTAGTTTGACCTACCCTGGTGGAAGTATTTCATTTTTACCCACCGCGGCCTTCAGTGGATTACAATCTGAAAATGGACTAAACTATTTAAAATTACGGGCCAGTTACGGTACTTCGGCGAACTTCCCAGAGGGTTACCCAACTGTTAGCGGTGTAGATCAGACAACTCAAGTTTCAGGTGGAACATTTGGACCGATAACTACAAACAGTATAAGTAATTTTAAAGCCAATCCAGACTTAAAACCCGAATTGTTAAAAGAGTTCGAGGTAGGTTTTGAAAGTAAGTTCTGGAAGAATCGCGTTTCGTTGGACGCTACTTATTATGATAGACGTACCGATGACCTAATCGTTTTTGAACCATTATCGCCATCGACCGGATTTACGATAACGCAAAATAATATTGGTCAGATCAGCAATAAAGGTATCGAAGCGGACCTTGGTATAGATCTATTCAGAAGTGAAGACGGTTTTAATTGGAAATCAAGTGTGAACTTCTTCACGAATAAGGAAATTGTTGAGGAACAAGAACAGGATATCATCTTCTATTCGGGTAATACCGCGCTTTTCATCGGGGCGAATGCCGCTATTAAAGGTGAGTCTTTAGGTACCATTGTCGGTACAGCATTCTTGCGCGACGAAGCAGGTAATCTGTTAACCAACGATGCCGGTAACTATGTCATTACCGAATCTGATTTGGATGGCAATGTGCCAATAATAGGTGATGCCGTTCCTGATTATACCATGAACTTCATCAACAGCCTGTCGTATAAAAATTGGAGTCTCGGTTTTCAGGTAAATCACATAAAGGGTGGTGACATCATGTCAAGTACTATTGCAACCTTGTTAGGTAGGGGCTTGATTGTTGAGACCGAAGATCGCCTGAACACCTATATCCTTCCTGGGGTAAATCAGAATTCAGGCCAGCCTAACGATATTCAGTTGAACAACTCAACGTACTTCTTTAGCAACCTTCTATTTGGCCCTGCAGAGGCTAAAATATACGATGCCTCCGTACTCAGACTACAAGAAGTATCCCTTGGGTATTCATTGCCTAAGAAAGCTTTGGAAAAAACACCTTTTGGGTCTTTGACCTTTACGTTACAAGGTTTCAACCTTTGGTATGACGCCTACAACACTCCTGATGGGGCCAATTTTGATCCCAATGTCGCAGGTGTAGGTGTTGGTAACGGACGTGGTTTCGATTTCTTGAACGGACCAAGTACCAGAAGGTATGGTATGAGCGTAAAGATGACATTTTAAAAAGTTGCTAATTAAAAAGTAAAGCTATTATGAAAAAAATAATAAAATACGTACTAGTGGTATTTTTAGCAGGAAGTTTTTTGAATTCCTGTGATACCACAGATCTTGAACTTAGGGACAACCCTAACATACTTACCAGTGGTGACCCTAACCTCTTGCTCAATTCGATGCAATTGGCATATAGAAATAATATGGCTACATTCAATAACATCGGTGGTGCCTTGACAAGGATTCATTTCATGGGCGGCAGGGATTATTTTAACAATTATCCGGGCGCCACGATGAACGGTGTGTGGAGTAATACTTATAGTAATCTTTTTGCAAACCTTCAGGCAATAGAAGAGGTAAACGATGCATCCGACATTAATTACGACTTTCACATTGCCGTGGGCAAAACCATGCAGGCTCATACTTTGCTTTTACTGGTCGATTTCTTGGGATCTGCGGCCTATACTGAAGCGGTCAATCCGTTAGAGTTTCCCGCGCCTCGTCTGGACGATGGCGCATCGGTCTATCAAGCAGCACTTGGTCTTTTAGATGAAGCCGAAGCCTTGATGAGCACCAACCCAAGCGCAACGGGTGCAACGGATTTCTTCTACGGAGGAGATACAGCCAAATGGATAAAAGCTATAAACAGTATTCGTCTAAAAGCTTATGTTACCACAAATGATGCTGCCGGTTTTAATGCCGTAATCGCTGGAAACAATTTCATCAGCAGCTCGGATGATGACCTTCAGTTTGAATATGGAACCAGCGAACTTCAGCCGGACACTCGTCATCCTGATTTCGCCAATGATTATACTCCCAGTGGAGCGAATATTTATCATTCGAACTGGACCATGGAAACCATGTTGCTCAAAGATGACCCGCGTATTCGCTACTATTACTATCGACAAGTAGATGGAACACCCGGTGCCAATGATATCAACGGAGATGCCGTAGATCCTGATGAGGAACTTCTTGCATGTTCGTTGGTGGTACCCCCGCAGCATTATCAAGATGGTGGATACACCTTTTGTAGCGTCGATAACGGCTATTGGGGCCGTTCGCATGGCAACGATGAAGGTACACCTCCAGATGGTTTTCAAAGAACTGCTTCGGGAGTTTACCCCGCAGGTGGACGTTTTGATGATAATAGCTTTGATGTTGTAGGCCTAGGTTTAGGTGGTGGCGGTGCAGGTATCGAGCCAATTATATTGGCCTCTACTATTGATTTTTGGAGAGCCGATATGGCTACAAGTGATGCCGATAAAGCGACCTTCATGCAAGCTGGTATGGAAAAATCGATAGCTAAAGTACAGACTTTCGCCGCTTTGGATGCCTCTTCCGATAAATCGTTCGAACCAAGTGAAAGCGATGTTACCGCTTACATTGATGGCATTGTTGCTGATTTCAACGCTGCAACCGGAGATGATAAGGAAAACATTTTTGCGGAGCAATATTGGATAGCACTTTACGGTGGAGCGGCTGAGTCTTTCAATTACTACAGGAAGACTGGTTATCCTACAACGGTACTACCAAGCTGGGAACCGAATCCTGGAGCATTCCCACGTTCGTTCTTGTTGCCACAAAATGAGGTGGTAACCAACCCGAATTTGACACAGAAAACCACGCTCACCGAGCAAGTGTTCTGGGACACTAATCCAGCGAGTCCGACTTTCCCGCCAGCGAATTAATAAACTAAAAAAAAGAGACAATGAAAATTAACTATAGAATTTTTACGGTACTTGCACTAACATCGCTATTGTTTACGGCTTGTGATGAAGGTGATGCTGTAGTTGACGACGTAACCGCAAATACCTTGAGAGGAGCGGTCTTAAGAACAATCAGTGTCAATTCTGATGAGTTGCCGATTGGAGATGCAAGCGGTAATTTTTCAGCGGATTTCGAGGTACAAGGTGGAGAAGCCGGTGAATTGGTTTCCGCAGTCGATGTGTTCGCTGGTTTTAAGGATAACAGTCCTTCAAACGGTCCTGGTGACGTTGGCGAAAGCTTGGTAGAGACCATAGACGCTTCTACTTTTGTTATGGGAGATAGAGGTGTACCGACTTTCTCCTATTCCATTACGCTTCCTCAATTATTGAGTGCGACAGGTGTTGCCGAAGATGCCCTCGATGGCAGTGATCAGTTCAGGATTCGTTTTGAGCTTGTCTTGACCGATGGTAGAAGATATTCTTTTGCGCAAAACTCGGGTACTTTGACAGGTTCTTACTATAGCTCGCCATTTTTATATTCGGCAACCATTGTATGCCCACCAAAGGCACCGACTGCCGGTGACTGGGTCGTGAACATGACCGATTCGTATGGCGATGGTTGGCAAACTGATACCGGTAATGGCGGTTCAGGCATTACTGTTACGTTAGATGGTAGTACGGTCATAGAGGTCGGCATGTGCTCTCCTTATGCAGGAGCTGCTGGAACTTTCTTAGGAGGTGGTGATTGTACCCCAAATGGAGGATCAAGCGCCTCTGCCACCGTTACAATACCTGTCGGTACACAAACTGCAGAATGGTATTTCCCTGGCGATAACTATGGCGAAATCGGTTTCGAAATCGTTACCCCTAACGGAAACGTTGTTGGCGGCTATCAAGGAGTTGAGGCCGGACCGATAACCATTGATTTCTGTAAAGATTAATGACGAATGAAACCTTTCGATTGATACTGGTTTCAGTTCTAGAATAATTCAAAAAGCCGCCTTTCGAGGTGGCTTTTTTATAGTAAAATTTTTTAAATTTTGGTAACTTAGAGCCTGGTATCCGGTACACCCTATTGGCCTTTAATAAACACCTCAAAAATTAGTGTAAAGGTTTAACATTGGGTACGCCTGGTTGAATATTAAAAAATTGCTATGATAAGATTCAGTTATTTTCCCTCCGTTACTTGGCTTTTTATGGCCTTATTATTTGTTTTTGGGCTGCAATCGTGTTCAGATGATGAAGCTCCAGACATTATTCCTGAAACCATTGTTGAGAATGATTCCATTCCAGAAGACAAGGAAGAAGAACCTGACTTGAACCTAATGGGAAATGTTGAAGTATTGAATGCCGATAAAGTTGACGATAATTATATTCTTGTCAACGATGCAGCGTCAAATCGGGTATATCTTATGAACAAGGAAGCATTGCTTTTACATGAATGGAAACTTACGAACAATATCGGCAACGACGTATTTTTATTACCCAACGGAAAACTCTTGGCGTCGCTCGAAGCCGATGAACCCAAGATAATTTTAGGTGGCAAAGGCGGTAAGTTGCAATTCATCGCCAACGATGGAACTGTGGAATGGAATTATGTCCATTCTTCTTCAGAAGAAGAAACGCACCATGATGTAGAGTTGCTCCCGAACGGCAACGTTCTGGCTATGGTATGGAAAAGGCACTCAGCTGAAGCAGCGACCCAATCCGGATTTATGCTCGAAGCCGAAATTTTTGTCGAATCCATAATAGAAGTCAACCCCACAACTGATGAAATAGTTTGGGAATGGAATTCTTGGGACCATTTGATTCAAGAGCATGACGACACCAAGGATAATTATGGGCTGGTTTCAGAACATCCTGAACTAATAGATATTAACTATGTTCCAAATTCAGAGGGAACGGCCGAGGTTCAAGGCGATATAATGCACGCCAATGCCATTGCTTATGACGAAGTAAATGATGTAATCTTTCTGAGTGCCAATTTTTATTCAGAGGTCTGGGTAATCGACCACAGCACCACGACCGAGGAGGCCGCCCAGCACGGCGGTGGAAACTATGGTAAAGGTGGTGATTTGATATATCGTTTTGGCAATCCGGATGCCTATCAAAACCCCCAAGGCACCCGTTTGTTCTACAATAATCATTTTCCAAATTTACTGAAAGGCGAAAATCAAGGTAAAATGCTTATTTTCTCGAACGGAAAAGGTTTTGACCAATCTACCGTGTATGAAATGGAACTTCCGGCTGATTATAATCTAATTACGAACACTGATAACGAACTTAAAGTAACCTGGTCTTTTACGGATCCCGATCTATATTCGGCCAAGGTCTCGGGCGCCGTGCCGCTTCCCAACGGAAATATTCTGATTACCGAAGGTGATTTCGGCTTTTGGGAGGTCACACGGGATAAGGAGGTCGTCTGGAAATTCAATGCAGAAGGTTTCTTTTGGAGGGGTTATTCCTACTCAAGGAACGCTCCCGAAATAGAGCAATTAGGGCTGCCAGACTAGTAGGCCTTATATCTAGTTTAATTAAGATTTCACGATTCATGAAAAGGCTACCGTTATATTTGTTGATACCCCTCTTTGCACTAATCGCTTGTAAAGGTGATTCAAAGGAAAAAGAATCGTCGAAGGCACAAAAAGAAAGTGAAAAGTCAAGTCAACCCAAGGTTTTTGAGAAAATCGGAAGCGACCACAGCCAGATAAATTTTTCAAATTCAATACAGGAAAATCTAGAAACCCTTGAAAACCTATTTAGTTTTGATTACTTCTATAATGGTGCGGGCGTGGGGGTCGAAGACCTCAACAATGATGGTTTATTGGATATCTTTTTTTGTGGCAACCAGGTAGACAATAAACTTTATATCAATCAGGGAGACTTAGTTTTCGAAGATATTTCAGATGAGGCCGGAATCAATGTCGGAAAAAAATGGTCGAACGGGGTTACCTTCGTAGACATTAACGATGACGGGTTCAAAGACATCTATGTTTCACAAGGAGGGCCCAATCAACGCCTCAACAGAAAAAATCTCCTGTTCATAAACAATGGCCCCTCACCTGAATCAGGACAAATAAGCTTTACCGAAAGAGCATCGGAATACGGGCTTATGGATATGGGCATTACTACACAATCCGCTTTTTTTGATTATGACAATGATGGTGATTTGGATTGTATCGTAATGAATGAAAATGAAATTTATGGGGTCGATCCCATAAACTTTTACAATTTGGTGTCGAACAATGTCGAGGCACAACATTTCAACAGTTCGCGCCTCTACCGTAACGATAATGGGAAATTTGTAGACGCTACCAAACAAGCAGGTTTGCAGCGTCCTATTTTTGGACTGGGACTTTGTGTGAGCGATATAAATAAAGACGGGTTTCTCGATATTTATATTGCCAGCGATTATTACATACCTGACGTACTCTACGTCAACAACGGCAATGGAACTTTCACCGACCGCATTAAGGATTATACGCAACAGATTTCATATTACGGTATGGGAATCGATATAGCCGACATAAACAACGATTCCAGAGAAGATATATTTGTACTTGATATGTCTTCAAGTGATCATATTAGATCAAAAACCTTGATGGCGTCAATGAATACCGGTAGATTCAACTATTTGATAAACGAAGCTGGTTTCCACCATCAATACATGTACAATTCGCTGCAATTGAACATCGGCAACAACAAGTTCAACAATATATCACAACTTACGAATATGGCCAATACCGATTGGAGCTGGTCTGTACTGATGACGGATTATGATCACGATGAGGATGCCGATATCTTTATCACCAACGGTTACCGAAGATATGCCCTTGACAACGACCTTCAAAACAGGGTATTTGAAGCACAGAAAAAATTCGGCAAGAACGTGCCTATTGAAATCAAAAAGCAGCTATATGAGTCGATGCCCTCTGAAAAACTGGCCAATGTACTCTATCAAAATGATGGCGGATTGAGGTTTAATGCAAACGCCAAAGACTGGGGGTTGGAAGACTATTCCTTTAGCAATGGGGCGGCCCAAGGCGATTTGGACAATGACGGTGATTTAGACTTGGTCATCAATAATATGGACGAAAAAGCATTCCTCTACAAGAACTTGACTTCTGAAAGAAATGCAGGCAATTATCTCAAGGTAAAGACCGTTGGCAAAACTTCGGAACCTTTTGCTAAAATCAAGGTTTCATATGACGGCAAATCACAATTTATCGAACAGAAAAGGGTGCGTGGGTACATGTCGGCACAAGAGACCACCTCGCACTTTGGCTTGGGAAATACAACTAACATCGACACTGTCAGCGTTATGTGGTTAGACGGTAGCATAGAGACAAAAATCGATGTCAAGCCAAATACAACGGTTCTATTCGATATTGAAAACGCGAAGAACCCAATGCGCCCTCAAAAAATTGCCGAGCCGTTCTTTGTTCAGATGAAAACCGAGAATCTAGGGCTCGATTTTGTACATCGAGAGAATTTCTACGATGATTTTGAAACTGAAATTTTACTACCCTATAAACAATCTACTTTTGGCCCTTATATCTCAAAAGGAGATGTTGACGGCGATGGACTCGAGGATATTTTTGTCGGTGGTGCTTCAGGTCAGACCCCAAGCCTTTACCTGCAAAAAGCGAATGGTTTCAAGAAACAAAAAACAGATGTATTTGAAAAGGACAAAGGTTTCGAAGACATGGAATCGGTCTTCTTCGATTTGGATGGGGACAACGATCTAGATCTGTACGTGGTAAGCGGTGGCAGTGAGTTTGCAGAGAATTCTTCGTTTTATCAAGATCGTATTTATTTGAACGATGGTACAGGGGGCTTCACAAGGCATAATGAGCCGGTATTACAGTCTTTTCCGAAAAGTGGAAAGACAGTGGCCATAATTGATTTCGACAAAGATGGAGACAGCGATATATTGGTGGGCAATCGAACGATACCGAAAAGATATCCCCAATATAGTCCATCGGTACTTTATGAAAATGACAACGGCGTACTAAAGAATATTACGGCAGAAATTGCACCCGAATTGGAAAATTTCGGAGTTGTAAATAGTATTTTGACCACTGATTTTGATAATGATGGTTGGCAAGATTTCATTGCTGTAGGAGAATGGACTTCCATTGGGTTTTTCAAAAACCACAACGGCAAACTAAACTTGGTTTCGAATCCAGATTCCGATGTTCTAAAATCCAAGGGATGGTGGTTCTCAATCGACGAAACCGATATAAACAATGATGGCCTTAAAGATTATATTGTTGGAAACGTGGGCCTAAACCTTAAGTTCAAGGCCAGCAAGAAAAAGCCCTTCAAAATATATTCGAATGATTTCGACGGTAATGGCACAAACGATGTTGTACTGAGCAAGCAATACAAGGGAGAGTATGTGCCCGTACGCGGTAGGGAATGTTCTTCGCAGCAGATGCCTTTCATAAAGGAAAAATTCGGTACTTATTCCGAATTCGCCAACGCAACCCTCGTAGATATTTATGGAGAAGAATTATCTCAATCGTATGAGGAGGAAGTCACCGAGTTCCGATCATTGCTTTTGTTGAACAAGGGCGATGGCAATTTTGAAAGTAGCCCCTTGCCTATTCAAGCACAGCAATTTCCGATTATGGAAAGTGTCTTTGCCGATATCAACAATGATGGTTTTACAGACTGCATTGTTGCCGGTAACATTTACGAAACCGAGGTTGAAACCCCTAGACTAGATGCCGTGTCAGGAGAGGTATTGCTTTCAAACGGAAAAAACGGATTTACTTTGATGGATCGTATCACTTCAGGCCTCTATTTGCAGGGCAATACGAAGGACATCGTCTTGCTCGACCTCAAGGATGGACAACTGCTTTTACAATCGCGAAACAACGATCGCTTAAGTGCTTACAAATTCGGTCATAATTAACTAATAATTAAACCCTAACCATTTAAAAATCACTATTTTTGTTAAGAACATAAATTTATAATTATGAAGAAGATATTCAGTGCATTAATGATATTCGGTGCATGTAGTTTAGGTGTGGCGCAATACGCTGGTCAGGCATCTACGACAATGTCGGCTGGAGGCGGACAAGGGGCAACGGGCCAGATTTACGACCTTATGGGCCCAATTAGTGAGCGAAGTGCCAAAACGGCTGAAAGATATGTTGATTTTCAAGGTTCTCCTTACGTTTCGAATACCTTTTTGCCGACCACGATGTATTATGGCAATGAGAACGTTGGGAAAATTTTTTACCGACACAATGCCCTTAACGATGAAATTGAAATCAGACAGACAACTTCTGACGAAGAGCCATTAAAAAGTCTGTCAAGGGACAAAGAAGTCAGTATACTTGTAGACGGTAAAAGGTTGAGTTTTAGAACATTTGTCACCTCAAAAAAGAAGACTCTTAACGGTTACCTCTTGAATTTAATGGACGGGGAAACATACAAATTGTACAAAAGAACACATGTCAAGTTCACCGAGGGAAAACCTGCCCCCAATTCATTTGTAAAAGCCGTACCGAACAGGTTTAGCCAGTTTACCGAGTATTATTTGCAAAAAGAAGGTGTGAACCGAATCGATGAGATTTCGCAAAAGAACAGCAAATTGTTAAAACTTGTCGAAGGTCCAAAAAAAGAAGAACTTAAGAATTATTTAAAGGAAAATAAATTGAACATCAAGAACGAAGCAGATTTAGTCAAAGCTGTTCAGTTTTTGAATCAATAAGAGTTAAATACTTTTTTTGAATGAAACCATCCCTTAGTGCGGGATGGTTTTTATTTTATCTTTAACTTATGCAGAAGGTTACACAGATTTATGGAATTAGGGCCGTCATCGAGGCCATCAACAATGGAGAAACCATTGAAAAAGTCTTTGTTCAAAGAGGGCTCAAGGGCGATTTGGCCAAAGAACTTGAAAGTTCACTGAGAAAAAATGGCGTTAATACTTCATACGTACCATTCGAAAAATTGAACCGCCTGACAAACAACAATCATCAAGGTGTTGTGGCCAATATTTCCCCTATAGTTTTCCACACAATCGAAGAACTTGTCGAAGAGGTAATGGCGAATGATAAAAAACTGCCTTTATTCTTACTGTTGGACCAACTTTCGGATGTGCGTAATTTCGGAGCGATAATCCGCACGGCCGAGTGTAGTGGAGTCGATGGAATAATAATCCAAAAGAAAGGTTCGGCCCCGGTGACGTCGGACACGATAAAGACTTCGGCAGGGGCCGCATTCAAAGTGCCTATTGCCAAGGTGGACCATATCAAAGATGCGGTTTACTATCTTCAGGCATCTCAAATTCCGGTAGTCGCCGCTACCGAAAAAACGGATAGTACACTCTATGAAGTTGATTTTAAAGGCCCATGCGCCATTGTCATGGGGTCGGAGGACAGGGGAATATCACCATCGATTTTAAAGTCGGTCGACTATCTTGCTAAAATTCCGCTTTTTGGTACCATCGGATCACTCAATGTTTCCGTAGCCTGCGGTGTATTTCTATATGAAGTGGCACGGCAAAGATTAGGTTATTAGCATAATTACCGGTGGCAGTAACCTGAAATGCAATGTCGTAAATAAATACCATGGCCACTACTCGCCTTCTTCAGCTTCCCTTTTAATATGGTAGGTAATCTTAAGGGTATCCGAATCCTCTTTTTTAGGTTGACTTTCTATAAAGTTTCCATCTTCGTCGAACTGTTGTAAAAAGGCATCATTTTCTTCGTCAAAATCCTCACGCTCCCAATCGAATTTTTTACCAATCGGAATTTTGGCCTTCATGAAAAAGGCCAGTATGATTCCCGCTATAAAACCGCCCAAATGACCTTCCCACGAAATTTCATCCTTGACGGGAAAAATATACCAGAGTAAACTTCCATAGATAAACACCACCATCATCGACAAGGCGACCAACCGATAATACTTGGTAAAAATACCTTTAAAAAAAATGAAGCTGGCCAAAAGATAGATCACGCCACTGGCACCGATATGAAACGAAGGTCTTCCTATGGCCCAAGTGATAAGCCCTGAAATCAATATGCCCCAAACAAGAACCTTCAGGGCAATCTCACGATAGAAATAGAACAATGATGCCAACAAAATGGCCAAGGGAATGGTATTGTTATACAAATGTGCCAGTGAGCCATGTATAAAAGGACTCAGAACAACGCCTTTCAGGCCCGAAAATGTACGCGGTTCGATTCCCAAAGCATTGAAATTGACCCTAAAACGCAATTCGACCCAAAAAACGATCCATATCAGCAACACCGCTGCCAAGGGTGCGATTAAGACCGAGTTTGAAAACCTGAAATAATGTTTCTCCGACATCACCCAAAATTAGCAATAAGTCGGCCATAACCGCACAAGCGGTAAGATTGTCATGAAAAAAACAGAAGCATCATTTCGAACCGATTTGGTCTAATATTCTATTTTTGTGTTATGAACGAACCTCTTGCAGAACGTGTCAGGCCAAAAACACTGGCCGATTATATTAGCCAAAACCATTTGGTGGGCAAGCAAGGTTCACTGACGCATCAAATCAAAAAAGGAATTATTCCCTCATTGATATTTTGGGGGCCTCCCGGCACCGGAAAAACCACCCTGGCCCATATCATCTCAAATGAAAGCGAGCGCCCCTTTTACGCGTTGAGCGCTATAAACAGTGGTGTCAAAGATGTACGCGATGTTATTGAGAAAGCCAAGCAGAGTGGGGGTCTTTTTACATCTAAAAACCCCATTCTGTTTATCGACGAGATCCATCGTTTTAGTAAATCACAGCAAGACTCGCTCTTGGGAGCCGTTGAAAAAGGTTGGGTCACCCTAATTGGTGCTACGACTGAGAATCCGAGTTTCGAGGTAATTCCGGCCCTATTGTCCCGTTGTCAGGTTTATGTTTTGAATCCTTTTGGCAAAGAAGACCTTGAAGCCCTGCTCGATCGTGCGATGAAACAAGACACCTTGCTAAAGTCTAAAAAGATCAAACTCAAAGAGACCGAAGCTTTGCTCCGACTTTCTGGCGGGGATGGCAGAAAACTGCTCAACATTTTCGAGTTGATCATCAATGCCGAAGAAACCGATAATATAACGATAACCGATAAATCGGTTCTGGAAAAAATCCAAAAGAATACGGTACTCTATGATAAAACGGGAGAACAACACTATGATATCATTTCCGCCTTTATCAAGGCTATTCGGGGCAGCGACCCCAACGGGGCCGTGTATTGGCTCGCCAGAATGATCGAAGGTGGTGAAGATGTCAAGTTTATTGCCCGACGGATGCTTATTTCGGCCTCAGAAGATATCGGATTGGCAAACCCTACGGCATTGGTCATAGCCAATACTACATTTCAAGCGGTCAGTACCATCGGATACCCTGAAGCGAGGATCATACTAAGCCAATGTGCCATTTACCTTGCAACCTCGCCAAAAAGTAATGCCAGTTATATGGCCATCGGCAAAGCGCAACAAACGGTCAAACAGACCGGAGACCTATCGGTACCCTTGCACCTGCGCAACGCACCCTCGAAATTGATGAAGGATCTGGGCTATGGCAAGGACTACAAATATGCCCATGATTTCGACAACAACTTTGTTTTGGAAGAATTCCTTCCAGAGGAAATAACAGGTACCGTTTTTTACGAACCTGGAAATAATCAAAGGGAACAGGCCATTAAGGATTTTCTAAAAAATCGCTGGAAGGAAAAGTATGGGGGTTGATGGTTTGTGGCTATTGGAGTTTCGTTGATGGCCGGCCGAGATAGACCTTAACTTTGAGTTTGATTTTGATTTTGAGTTTGAGTTTGGATTTGAGTTTGAATTTGAATATTTCTAAAACTTGATATTCAATTCTTCAGAAACCAATTTTCCGTCGTTATCATAATGTTCGAAGTACCATTTTCCATCTTTGGAAAACACCATGCCCTGGCCCGCCGCGCCCTCGGCCAAGAAATAATTTGAATTGGATGTTTTCTTGAGCTTCAATAGAATTTTTGGGGTACTATCAACCAGTTGATATCCATTCGGAAGCTCTTGCGCATACAATACCCCGTCGATTTTTTCAGGCGTATTTTCATCGACCTGCTGGCTAGATTTCCTTACTTCGGAAGATATGGGCCCTTCTTCGGTATTGACCACCTCTTCGACTACCGCATCGACAGTATTGGCTTTTTCATATTCGGATTCAATTGGTGCTCCATCCTTAAAGCTTTGCCGCTCTACGGTAGACTCTTGCGATACTTCTTTTTTCGGATGATTTTTAGCCTCTTTCTTTTTCTTCTCCAACTTTTTCACATCGCCTTTGAAATTCAAGTTTACTTGATCCGAATCATCATTTTTGGGTATGTAGCTATAACTAAACGAATCAAATGACCTGAAAGCCTCTTTTATAGCTTCCCTATAGGCCTCCTTGAAATCCTTCTCCTTGCTTTTACCTTCGACCGTTGTCATTACGGTTGCCCCGTTACAGTCTTTCAAAAGCAGTGCTACCTTAGTACTGAACATGGAGGAGTTATCCTCCAAAGCCGTAAGGAGGCCCAAACAGCGATTACCGTTCAAATCATTTGGCAGTGCGTCATCGTAAACGACGTTATATCCTTTCTGGGCAAAATAATGCTTGACCATGGTACTGGTCTGGTACTGGTTTTCCTTCTTAAAGCCATCGAACCTTTTGGGTACTATGATATACTTATAATCGTTAAGTGAAGTTTGACCAAATGCCAAAAAACCTAGCATTAGAAATAATATCGTTATACAATTTTTCATTTTTATCCACATATTATGGTTGCACCATTTGGTATTGACCAAAAAGTATGCCCATTTTGATTTGGTATTGTGATAGCCCAAAAAATGGGGGTCAATTTTTACCTCCCCAAGATATGATATTTATTCCCAATTGAAAAGAAGCGTACCTGCTGGCAGCAAGGTTACGGTAAGCCAGCAAATTATCGGCCAGCACATAAAGGTTCACAGGGCCGGCCTGTAAATTTAAACCCAATCCGATATTGGTTTTGGAGAACTTATCTACGGTATAGGTCGTTTTTAAGGCCATAAAATTTCCAAATCTTCTTTGGTAAAAGGCTGATAGGGCCATTTGCGGGCCTCTTGGCCTATTGATCGCATAAAGCTGACCACCTATTCCATTGACGTATTTTGCGCGGTTTCTATTTCTGCTTGCCGGCGTAATACCGCAATCGCAATCCGCTTGTGATTGTATCGGCTCTCCAAAGTTATATCTAAGGGAAGCATATAATTTGGTCGGCCGGAAGGTCAAATAACTTCTTTCATCGATCTCAAAAGGAATCAATTCTTCCACCTCGTCAACGAGCTCTTGCCAGAAATCATTATTGGGATCCAATAGGTCTTGGGGAAGTATCTCAATGCCCTCGACCGCAGCCTCGCCTTTTAGGGCGTATGTTCTGATATCGTTCGCGTGATAAATGAAACCAAGATCAAGCAAGCTGGCCGTAAATACGGTCTGCTCGTTGAGGTCATAGGAAAAACCAAGGTCTAGACCCAAACCCAAATCACCCCCAAAAAAGCCTCTTTTTAAGAACGTTCCTACCAGATCACCTTCCTTTTCGGCATCCCAAACCGCATTCATGCCCGAAGTACGCATGCGCATATCGGCGACCAAAGTACTTGCCAATAAATTGTTCTGCCCCTCGGTCGTAACAAAATATCCTTTGTTTCGGGTCGAATGAAAGTTGACAATGCCAGAGTAAATTTTGGCCCTAATACCTCCGGTCATCTTGCCGTTAATTCGCCGATTTACGCCAAAATGAAAAACATTGACGATTTCACCACGGGTCTTTAGGTGCCCGAGGTCGTACTTTCTGTTCAACATGCCCGCATTTCCCTCAAAACCCAAAAAAGCATAGTCCTGAAACCAATACCCAATGGCATCGCCTTCGTTATAAATGCCGAAAGAGTAGAAATTATCAGGATTTTTACCGCGGAATCCTACATTCAACAATTCCAATTGATAGGTACCGCTCAGTTCATCGCGTGCATCCATACCATGAATGATACGATCACGGAATTTATCATTGATATCAAGTCCATCGTCGGCAAAAATATCATTGACCGATATGCCGCTGGACCCTGCTTGAAAAGAAACTCCAGATAATGCGGGAAAGCCCCCGTACCATTTAAAATCGGTCCGGGCACCGGGATTTACCATCAACGATTGCGGAATCTCGGTAAAATCATAGAGTACCTGCTTGTTCTGCGCATGTACAAAAAGCCCAGCCAACAAAAAGGCGCAATATATGAGTCTGGTGCTTTTCATTTTAACCTAAGCCTGAACTCAGCGGAAGATTTTAAGGTAATCTTGGCATCGGGTATTCCAGAAGTACTGGTATTATCTCCGTTATTCTGTGCGGTTACCCTAAAATTGGAGGTATTCGTTATGATATCAATGGGCCGTCCGCCATTTCCGTATTGAATCTCACGACGATCAATGGCCGTTGGTGCGGGTTGTATCGTAAAAACTTCGGTATCCAACACGTTGCCGGCGTCATCGGTGAACTCGACCGTAATTTCCAATTCTTTGCTCGTGGTATTTTCTATTTCATAGGTGATCGTTCCGTCAAGAACCCGGTCGGCAAAAATATCAGTGGCAAAAGCATCGAAATTAAAGTTCTGGGTAATAATGTTGACCCCGGTAATGGCATTAATATAAACTTCAGGGGCTTCGATGTACAAAATACTAGCTTCGTAAGAAGGGGTAATGCCCAGATCATCATATTGGTCAAAATCTTGTTTATCGACACAACTACAAAAAAATACGAGCAGTAAGCATGCAGTAGGCATATTTCTTAGAAGACTTCTCATAGCAAAACCTTTCCATGGTCACCTCTATCTTAATGACCTTAGTGTTTCTGCAATATATAACTCTACAAAAAGGTTTTTATTTCACTCAAATCGGTTATGATCTGGCAATATTCGTGATAGGGTTCGTTATGGGCGTTAAAATGCAAGGCGTGAAACCCGACCGCTTGGGCACCCATTATATCGGCCTCGAGACTATCGCCTATCATGAGTGATTTTTGAGGAGTTGCCCCTGCCCTTTCCAAAGCCAATTCAAAGATGATAGGATTCGGTTTTTTAACACCGGCCATTTCAGAATTCACAACTTGGTCGAAATACCCACGAATATTCGAATTTTCCAGTTTTTTTTCCTGTATTTCCTGAAATCCGTTAGTGATTATATGAAGCTTGTAGTTCGGACTCAAATATTCCAGAATTTCAGTGGTATTCGGAAAAACATGATCGAAAGTGCACAAATGTCTGATGTATTCGTTGGCCAATAAGTCTATCGTTTCATCGGCAATGAAATAATCTAGGCGGTCGAATACGGTTTTTAACCGTTGGTAGCGAAGTTCGGTCTTGCTGATCTTTTCTTCACGATACAGTTTCCAAAAAGAGAGGTTCAGAGGTACATATATCTCCAAAAAGGAGTTAAGGTCGACATCAATGCCGTTTTCGGCCAAAATCTTTTCAAAGGTCAGATATGAATTTTTCTCAAAATCCCAAAGGGTATGGTCCAAATCAAAAAAAACATCGGTTACGACTCCTTTAAACATTATATCGACGTATAACTCGTGAATAAACATCCTTCCAGGCAATCTTATGGTCGCCTCCCAATAATTCGTTGGAAAAAACGGTCAAAAAATTGCCATTTACTTCTTTAACCCGTTGATACAGCAAATCGATTTTTTCGAACAAAGTCTCTTGGTTCTTAAAATTGATCAACGCATAATCGTGAATGGCGAACGGGTGCACCCGAATCGGTTGCTGTGCTTCAAGATTGATATCATAAAAGTAGAACGGGCAACTTGTACCCGCCCTGAAACCCAATTCATGGGTGTAACCCATGGTATAGTCGTCTGAAAATTCGGCATCTACCAAATTACGATACGTTTCAGGGGCGTCGACCCGATTATACCGCATTCTACAACAGTTTATGGATCGATTGATTACGTTCGATAGCTCATTTTTTTCATTTTTCAATAGGGCAAGGTCAACGAACGAGCTGTACGATGCCGCCAACCCTACGACACCGTAATCCGCAATGTACTTGATAAGAAACCTGAACTTATTATGATTTGGCGAAACATTTTTGTCATAGGTAGAATATGTTGCAAATTGAAAAAAGAACAGGCTTTTGGTAGCGGTTTGTTTATGCTGATCGACCAACCACTCAAAATTGTCATAGGGATCCTTGCTTGAATTGAACCATACGGCTACCCGGCGTGCAACGCGTTTCAACTTGAAATTGCCAAGATCTAATAGAAACCCTCCCAAACTTCTTGTGAAACCTCGATACGCGTAACAGTGCGATGTAGTCACATCGATAATCGAAGTATAGGAATAGGCTCTCTTTTTATGTACTATTTCCGGAAATCGTAATTTAAGAGCTTCCAATAACTTTGCCGCCCAAATATCCACGACCGGTAATTGAAGAAAATCATTTTGATAGGCCAAACTGTCCTTTGGGGAAAATCGGCCATGAATGTCCTTGACATGGGGCAAATATTCTTCATACCGGCTCAAAAGATAAAAACTCGCGGAAAAAATATCAAAGGGAATATTACTTCGATCACCCGTTGCAAAGAAACAGGGCACCTCATCCCATTGGCCCATGGCAACTTGAAGATCATTGATTCCTTGTTCGAACAAAAGGTCGTTGCTGCGCACGAAGAACTCATTCTGAAGCGGTTGTTTCGTATAGGTTATTTTCGGACCCGAATGCTTGATAAAATCTTCCACTTTGGTCGAAAAAGTCAGTTCAATACCCAGCATACGCGAAAAAATGTGCTTCATGATATAGCTGAAGCGGGGCGTAATTTTATGGGTATAGACTAGTAACATCAGAGCATTGTATTATCGGCAAAACTAAAATAATCCTTTTGGGTAATGATCAGGTGGTCCAAAACTTTTATATCAAGTGCCGCAGCGGCCGACCTTAACTTTTCCGTTACTCGTTTATCCTCGATACTTGGCTTCAATGTGCCCGATGGGTGGTTATGTGCCAAAATCAATCCTACCGCACCCAATTCCAAGGCTTGTCGCATCACTATGCGAACATCGACCAAAGTACCTGTAAGGCCTCCTTTGCTCAATTGGTTTGTCTGCAATATTTTATTGGCATTGTTCAGATACACGATCCAAAACTCTTCATGGGGCAACTCGCCAATTATCGGTCTCAAAAGTTCAAATGCATCGCGACTGCCCGAAATTTTGGCAATCTTTGATTCGCCCTCACCTCTTCTGCGTCTGCCAATCTCCAGGGCCGCGGCAATCGTTACCGCTTTGGCCTCGCCTATTCCCTTGAACTGCATCAATTGCCTAATGGAAAGTTTGCCCAACTCGTTCAAATTATTATCGACAGAGGCAAGAATTCGTTTTGAAAGTTCAACCGCACTTTCGTTACGACTTCCCGAACCTATCAGTATGGCAATCAGTTCGGCATCGGACAGGACCGACTTTCCTTTCCTGACCAATTTTTCCCTCGGTTTGTCATCGTCCGACCAATGTTTGATAGAGAAAGAAGCCCTTTTTTCATGCATTCGCTAAAGATAGCAAAGAACTCTTTTATGAATCCGTTTTGTCGTAAATTTCGGAACCGAAATTAATTTCAGCACAATGAAATACCCACCGAACCATCACCAGGAGACAAGTTTTGAAAATGTACTTGAGGTGGTCAAAAACTATCCTTTTGCCACTTTGATCACGGTACAGGAAGATGCGCCTCATATTACCCATATTCCCATGGTTTATGAAACGGATGGCAGCAAATTCGGAAAACTGGTCGCCCATATCGACAAATTCAATCCTCAGGTCGCGACGTTGACCGATGGGGCACTTACAACTTCTATTTTTCAAGGCCCCGATTGTTATATTTCCCCGGCCACCTATAGTACCAAACAGTTGCCCACATGGAATTATATTTTTGCCCATTTAAAAGGAAAAGTAAGGTTGTTGAGCGATAAAGATGCCGTGAAACGAACGATGGTGCGAATGACCTCATTTTTGGAAGGAAGCAATCCGAGATTCGCGCTTTCGCTTGAAGACGCCAGAATGGACGCCCTTGTCGATTACATCATCGGATTTGAAATCGAGATTACCCAATGGGAAGGAAAATTCAAGTTCTCACAAGACAAACACCCTCGAGATCGGCAACTGGCAAAGGCCGAGCTCATCAAAAGCCAAAAAAAGGACGTTTCGGAATTCGTGGAGCGTATTTTTAAAAATCATAAAAATGCTCAAGACCCAGGTTCGTAATCCGCGGTATCATTCAAATCCTCGTCAGGAAGTACTTCAGGATGCTCGATATGCTCACGGGTATCATTGACCGATCTCGATTCTTCGAGAATCACATTCGACATGCCCAACATAAAGGCTATCAAAACAAGTGACACCCTCCGTTGCCACCAAAACCATATTTTCTTGAACAAAACGTTCATATGCGTGCCTGAATTTTATGAGTAGGCCACAATTTACGTACCCCACTTTGAACGTCTGACATATTTGCAGATATCCTCCTCTGAATCAATCCTCTACATTTCGCCTGAGTTCGGCAAGATCCAAACCACCATAATTGCCTGAACTCATCAAAAGCAATACAGAATCATCAAACCCCTGCCCGAAAACAAAATCCTTAAAAGTGGTCGCATCGGTAAAGATCTTGAGGTCGTTACGTTTGAAGGCCTCTGAAATCTGACCTGGACTGACCGGAGCCAAATTTTTAATGGCCACTGATTCTGGCAAGTAGAATACCGCGGCCATATCGGCGGCGTTCAATGTGCCTTTATAACCCTTCAAAAATTCAGGATTGAAACTACTGTAGGTATGCAGTTCAAGGCAGGCTATCAATTTTCTGTCAGGGTATTGCTCTTTTACCGCCTTGGTCGTCGCGGCTACTTTGCTCGGTGCATGGGCAAAATCCTTATAAACGATACACGAAGACGATTCCGCTATTTTTTCCAACCGTTTTGCCGCTCCCTTAAAGGAAGCGATCGCTTCATAGAAACCCTCTTCATCGACCCCCATGTTTTGACAGACCCACTTGGCCCCGGCCAGATTGTTCAGGTTATGCTCTCCGAAAACCGCAATCGGCATCGGGCCTTCAGGGGTATCTAAAAGTGTTTGTCCGTCCACGACCGAATATTCTGGGGTTCGGTAGGGCAATTTTCGAATGGAATTTTCAGAGGCCTCGACCACTTTTGTTACTTCAGGGTCTTCTTCATTGTAGGTGATGCTTCCGCCATTTACAATGCTATCCACAAAAATTCGAAACTGCGCCACGTAATTCTCGAATGTCGGAAAGACATTGATATGGTCCCAAGCGATACCGCTCAACAATGCGATATTGGGTCTGTATAAATGAAATTTTGGTCGCCTATCGATGGGCGAAGAGAGATATTCATCGCCTTCCAAAACGATAAAATCGTTCGTTTCGGTCAAATGGACCATGTTGTCGAACCCTTCCAACTGCGCCCCTACCATATAATCGACATCACGATCGTGGTAGTTCAAGACATGTAATATCATCGAGGTAATGGTGGTCTTGCCATGACTTCCGCCGATAACCACCCTTGTTTTGTTCTTCGATTGTTCGTACAAAAATTCGGGATACGAATAAATTTTCACGTCCAATTTCTGCGCTTTCAATAATTCGGCATTATCGGGTTTGGCATGCATTCCAAGAATTACGGCATCTAGATCAGCAGTAATCTTTTCAGGAAACCAGCCAAATTCGTCAGGTAATAATTCTTTAGCGGCCAAACGCGATTTCGAAGGTTCGAAGATGACATCATCACTACCAGTGACCGTATACCCCTTTTGTTCAAGTGCCAAGGCCAGATTGTGCATGGCGCTACCTCCAATGGCTATAAAATGGATTTTCATTTAGGTAAATTATGATTCAAAGATAGGGATTGAACGGGGTATCGAAAACCACCACTTTATGATTATCTTAGTTTGGAAAACCAGAATATGAACATATCACTAAAAAACAAAAAAGCCCTTATTGGCGGAAGCAGTGGTGGCATCGGAAAAGCGATTGCCCAGCAATTGGCCGAAAGCGGTGCAAGTGTGACCTTGATGGCGAGGAGCCAAGACAAATTGAAAAATATTATTGACAAACTGCCTACGGATCATGGTCAAAGCCATCATTATTTGGTCGTCGATTTTACCGATTTCAAGGCATATAAAAAAATAATAGCTCGGTATTTCGAAGAAAATTCAGTGGATATTCTTGTGAACAACACGCAAGGCCCTTCTGCCGGCAATGCCTTGGAAAAACAGACCGAAGACTACCAACAGGCTTTTGAACTACTTTTTAAAACGGTCGTCTTTACAACGGAACTGGCCTTGAAAAAAATGCAACAAAACCACTGGGGCCGCATCATCAACGTAGCTTCGGTATCGGTCAAGGAACCGCTTTCATATCTGGCACTTTCGAATACGATCAGGGCCGCCGTCGTTACCTGGGCAAAAAGTTTGGCCACCGATGTCGGTAAGGACCAGATTACGGTGAACAGCATCTTGACCGGTTATTTCGACACGGATCGCATTGCCCAACTCAATGCCAAAAAAGCAGAGCAACTGGGCATTCCGCAAAATGATGTCCGTGCTGAAATGGAGTCGAAAGTACCGTTACAACGCATCGGAGACCCCAAGGAATATGGATATTTAGTGGCGTTTTTGGCCTCCGACAAGGCCGCCTATATCACGGGCACCCAGATCCCGATTGATGGTGGACTTTTGAAATCATTGTAAAAGAATTATGAGGATAACAAAACAGCAGAAGAAGCTATTTTACTTTCTTAAGGAAAGGGAAAAGAAACAAAAGTCCTTCACATTAGAAGAGCTTTCAAAAGCCACAGGGTATCCACTGAAAGCATCTGTAAAAGCAAAAATGAGTAGAAATGAATGGAGCGAGTTTATTGCAAAAGACAATAATGATAGCTATTTTTCTGAAGGCGTCTTGCAAATTGAACTCAATGAGTTTTTAAGAAGAATCAGTACAAAGAATAGGTTATCCCCATATAATGGGAAACTTGAAAAATATGACCAGGATACAAGAACACTTATTCAAGTTTCAAAGAACGAGTTTATTTTGGCAATTGAACTTTTTAACAGACCATCAACTCCTAACAGACTTGATGCTTTTCTAGCTCATTTCATCAATGCTTTTGAAAAACTTTTAAAGGCAAAAACAATTCAAGAAAAAGGTAGGTCTGCAATTTGGAGAAATTCAAAAGCCGAAAAGAAAACAAAATCAATAAGGGAAATTTTGAAAGAAACATTTCCAGAGAATTCACCCTTAAGAATGAATTTAGAATATATTATTGACCTCAGAGATTTATCTACTCACTATATTTTACCAGAGTTAGCATCTATCGCAAGCAGATATTTTCAAAGTGGCGTATTTAACTATTCAAAGTTGTATCAAGATTTCACCGATGAAAAACCGATTGAGTTGGAAGGAATAGGGCTACTTTCTTTGGTAATTGAAGGAAAAAATTTATCAATTAATAGCCTCAACAAAAAATATGGTAATAAAAAAGCACACGAAATAAAATCGTTGATTGAAAAATTTCAAAAAAAAGCTAATGCAGTACGAAATCCATATTTTGCTATTCCGGTTAATCTAAGCATAGGCATTGTTGACAATTCAAAAAACCCCAATCAAACATTGGCGAATTTGACCAGTTCTAATGCCATTTTTGTTGAAAAGACCAAAGACCCTAAATTAAGCCATCCTTTTATGGTAAAGGAAGTCGTTAAAGAAGTAAACAATAGAATATTAAACCATTTTAGTAAAGATAAACTTCAGGAAATTCTTCCGACAAGGAAAAAGATTGAATTCAATACAGATGATTTTAATAGTATCTGCGAAAATGAAAAATGGAAGAGTCAAAGCAATATTTTTCATTTTGACCATGGGAATCAGGTTCAGCATACGTATAGTGAAAAATGTATAGATTTTATTGTAAAAAAGTTAAAAACCGATAAGGAATATCTCTCAAGGGTTAAGAAAAAAAGACAGTCTCGAATTAAGAAGTTAAAAGAGTAGGTTTAAACTTTTTGAAAATCAAAAATCTCTATTTTAATTTTTTCTTCTTTCCCTAACCCAAAACACCTTTTCCCTAATTTTCATGGTTTCCAAGGAGGGTTGGAACCATCTTTGGCCTTAATTTTGTAATGTATGCGATGACAGATCGCACTGACTTAAACGCATACTAAATATACTAAGGATGAAGTACATCTTTTTCATACTGACAATGGTCTTTTTTTCGCAAATGACAGACGCACAGCATAGTGATCCTTACAAAACACTTTGGAATCAAGTTGAAAAACTTGAAAGCGAAGCGTTGACAAAATCTGTCTTGAAAACGGTGGAATCTATTTCGGCAAAGGCGAAAAAAGAGCAAAATTCGGCCCAAATCGTCAAAGCACTTTTATATTCCTCGAAATATGTGATGATTCTAGAGGAAGATTCCCAACTACGTATCGTCAACGATTTCAAATCAGAAATAGAAAAGGCGGAATTTCCGACCAAAAGTGTTTTGGAAAGCTATTTGGCCAATCTTTACTGGCAATTCTTTCAGAACAACCGCTACAAATTTTATAACCGTACGAAGACCGATTCAAAGATTGACCCTGTCGATTTCAGAACCTGGGACTTAACAACACTTTTCCATGAAATCGGAACCCATTTTGAAAAATCATTGGAAAATGAAGAAGCGTTGAAAAAAATTCCCGTTTCCGAATTTGATGTGATACTGACCAAACAAAAAGGTTCGGAGACCTACCGACCTACCCTTTTCGACCTTCTGGCACATACGGCCTTGGAGTTCTACAAGACCGGCGAAAACAATATTACACGTCCGGCCGATAAATTCCAGATCGACGACCCCGAAATGCTCTGCGAAGCACGATCATTCTTACAATTAAAAATCGACACTACCGACGAAACATCGATGCAGGCCAAGGCTTTGCAGCTCTATCAAAAGTTGATCGATTTTCACTTGACCGACAAAGAACCGTATACCCTAGCGGAAGTCGATATCGAACGTCTTCTTTTTACCTATCAAAATGCCGTTTTCGAAAATAAGGACCAGCAGTATTCAGAAGTGCTCAGAAATATGGCCGAGGCCGGCAAGAACTCTCCGGCCGCATCACTTTATAATTATGAAATCGCCGCACTTTACCGACAATTGGGCCAAACATACAATCTAAAAGGCAACACGGAACACCGATGGAAATTAAGTGAGGCGTTGGAAATTTGTGAAAGTGTGATAAAAGAACGGAGCGATAGTCGGGGAGCTGAAAAGTGCAAGGCCCTAAAATCGCAAATCTTGGCACAAAGCCTACAAATGACCAATGAAGCACATATTCCTGTGAACCAGGTTTCCCGAATTTTGGTCAACTATAAGAATCACGATGAGCTACAGCTTTCAGCGCGAAAGATTTCACAAAATCAACTGAAACAACTTGACGGACTATACAAACATCCCGAAAAATTATCCTTTTTGAAAAAACTTGCCGTTGTCAAGGCGTGGGATGTCACCTTGAAAAATGAAAAGGACTATCAAAATCATGGCACCGAAATAATCTTGCCTTCCTTGCCTAATGACCAATACGTGATTCTGGCAGAACCAAAGGGAAACAAGAACGGAACTTTTGCTTTCAGCCCGATACAGGTTACCGATTTTGCTTTGGTCGAAACCCAAACTCTTACACATAATAATTTTCAGGTCATCGACCGCAACCATGGCACCCCGATCTCTGCGGCCAATGTTAAATTCGAATACCAAGTCGGCTATGACGGGGCACGAAAGAGCAGAACTTTGGTTACCGATAACATGGGTATGGTCACCATCTCCCTGACCAAAGAATATTGGAACAATGTGAACGTGCTTATCGAGCATGAAAACGAAACCGCCTATTTCAAAGACTATTATGCCAACGAAAGTTATGATCCCGATATGCCTTCGGCGGATTATACGGCTTTTCTGTTTACCGACAGAAGTATTTATCGCCCGGGGCAACCACTATATTTCAAGGGAATCGCCATTGTGCGCCGCGGGACAGCTTCGACGGTTCTTGAGAATCAGGAAGTCAATGTAGTACTTAGGGATGTCAATTATCAGGAAATCGCATCGCAAAAGTTCGTTACCAATGAATATGGATCCTTTTCGGGGGAATTTATTCTTCCCTCGGGCGGTTTGACCGGCAATTTTATTTTAGAGGCCAATTCGGATAAAATAGGACTGAGCGGAAGCACCGGTTTTTCGGTTGAGGAATACAAACGCCCAAAATTCGAGACCTCATTTGAACCGATTACCGAAACTTATAAGGTAAACGACAGTATCACGGTCAATGGAATTGCGACGGCCTATGCCGGTAGCAACATCACGAACGCCAAAGTCGTATATCGCGTAAAAAGAGTGGTCTATTTTCCGATATGGTACCATTGGCGCCGTCCGTACCATGAGAATAATCCCCAAGAAATCGCCCACGGCGAGACCAAAACGGATGCTTCCGGAAAATATGAGATCGATTTCAAGGCCATTCCCGACAATACGAACCAAAAAGACCTGCCAACGTTCAGCTATGAGATTACGGCAGACGTAACCGATATCAATGGCGAAACGCATACTGCAACGACCGTTGTTCGTGTGGGTTATCACGCACTTACGGCCAATATTCAAATCGAGGGCTTTCTGAACAAAGATGAAGACAATATCGACTTGTCGATTGCAACGGGCAATCTGAACGGCCAGTTCGTTCCCGCCAAGGGAAACATCAAAATGTACAAATTGGTTGCCCCAGAACATGTATTGCGCCCAAGACCTTGGGCCGCTCCCGACTGTTCAGGTTTTTCGAAGGAGGAGTTCAAAAAAATGTATCCGCATGATGCCCATGGCGATGAACACGATTTCCGCAATTGGAAAAAAGGAAAACTCGTTTGGCAATCGGATTTCGATACCGGAAAATCGACCACCTTGAAGTTGAACGACCTCAAGAAAGAACAATCCGGGAAATATATCATCGAACTTGAGACCAACGACAGATTCGGACAAGAAGTCAAGGCCATTGCCCATACAACCTTGTTCGGCCTAGATGATAAGAAACCGGCCGACAACCAGCTCTTTCAAATAAAGACCGATAAGAACGAATACGCCATCGGTAACAAAGCTAGAATTACCCTATCGAGCAACATACAAAATTTAGATGTTACAGTGCTCATTGAAAAGGAAAGGAAAATTATTGATACCAAAGTAATCCACCTGAACGGCGATTCAAAATCGTTCACGGTACCGGTTACCAAAGATGACCTGGGCGGGTTCGCGATCAACTATAGTTTTTCGGCCTTTAATTCGTACCTGTCAGGAAGCCAGGTCGTCGCCGTGCCCTACCCCCAAGAGGCCTTGGAAATCGAAACCTTGACTTTTCGCGACAAACTGAGACCGGGAACTGGCGAAACCTGGTCGTTCAAGATAAAAGGGCCGAAAGGGGAAAAAGTGGCCGCCGAACTGTTGGCCGGTATGTACGATGCCTCGTTAGACGCTTTCCGCAGCCATTATTGGGGGTTCAGTCCGCTCTATCGACCGATTTATTATTCATCGATCTATTCAAATGCGCGCCAAAGCTTTGGCAACCGCTCTTTTCGCGTCTATAATGATTCGAAAAACCATTACAGCTATGACCCCCAATATTTTGATACGTTCAATTGGTTCGGGTTTTATTTTGGTCATGGTAATGGCCGCGATGCGATGATGATGCGCAGCATGAAAAATAATGATGTAGCCCCTGCACCCGAAGTAATGATGATGGAAGATATGGAAATGGAAGAGTCCGTGGTCGGCAATGCATTGGAAGGAACAGTATCGGGCGTAAGCAAATCGGAACTATCCCCACAGGATAGTCTTCAACGACCAGATACTGAGCGTGATGAAGTACAAGGCGGGAATAAGAACTCCAATGAGGTGAAAATTCGTAAAAACCTTCAGGAAACCGCTTTTTTCTTCCCGCAATTACAGACCGATAGAGAAGGCAACGTCTCGTTCAGTTTTACCGTGCCCGAGGCCCTGACCCGATGGAACTTGCAACTCTTGGCCCATACAAAAGGTTTGCAGAGTGTCTATGCGACCAAACGAACCGTTACGCAAAAAGAATTGATGGTCATACCGAACGCACCTCGCTTTTTACGGGAAGGTGATGAAATCGTTATCAGCACCAAAGTTGCCAACCTTAGCGACAAAAACCTTTCGGGCACGGCCCGATTGGAACTGGTCGATGCGGTTACGGGCAAGGATATTTCGAAAGAATTGCTAATCGCCAGCCATTCTGGGGGAGATGCCGTAGGCAGAGGGGGGCAAGCCGAAGCTGGCAAAAGTTTTACTATGGACTCCCTCAATAACACCCAAGTCTCTTGGCGACTGAAAATCCCAGAAGGGATTCAGGCCGTGCAATACAAGGTCATCGCCAAGGCCGGTGACTTCAGCGATGGGGAACAGAACCTGCTTCCGGTGTTGACCAATCGTACTTTGGTCACTGAAAGCCTGCCGATGTGGGTACGAAGCGACCAGACGAAGACCTTTATTTTGGATAAATTGAAAAACGTTTCCTCCGAGAGCTTAAAGCACCACAAATTGACGTTGGAGATTACCTCGAATCCCGCTTGGTATGCCGTGCAGGCCCTCCCCTATTTGATGGAATATCCACACGATTGTAACGAGCAAATATTTTCAAGATATTATGCCAATACCTTGGCAGGCCATATCGCCAATTCGAATCCGCGCATTCAAGAAGTCTTCGATCAATGGCGAAATTCCGATGCGCTGCCGAGCGATCTCGAAAAGAACGAAGAACTGAAATCCCTATTGATCCAAGAAACACCTTGGCTTCGCGATGCCCAATCGGAAACCGAACAGAAAAAGCGTATCGGCCTTTTGTTCAATCTGAACAAGATGCGGCTTGAGGGGCAGAACGCCTTATCCAAATTAAAGAACAATCAAAAAACCACCGGAGCATGGGCCTGGTTCAATGGTGGACCTGACAACCGTTTTATCACACAACATATCATTACGGGACTGGGACATTTAAAGAAATTGGCGGTTACCTCGAATGGCGCCGAGATGCAATCCGTCATTAAAAAGGCCATTTCGTATTTAGATAATGAATTCGTCAATGAATACGAGCAAATGAAGCAATATGCCTCGAATATCGACGATGACCATTTGAGTCGAACACAGATCCATTACCTGTATATGCGCAGTTTTTTCAAAGATATTCCTTCGAGCAAAAAAGTCAAGGAAATCACGACCTACTATAAAGGTCAAGCCCAAAAATATTGGATGGACAAAGCGTTGTATTCCAAAGGAATGTTGGCCTTGGTTTTCCATAGAATGGACGATTCGAACACTTCGGGCAAAATATTAAGGTCTTTAAGGGAAAACAGTATAACCTCGGAAGAACTCGGCACGTACTGGAAAGCGAATACCGCCTCATGGCACTGGTACCAAGCGCCCATAGAAACCCAGGCGTTGATGATCGAGGCCTTTGGAGAAATTGAAAACGACACCAAAACCGTTGACAATCTTAAAATCTGGTTGCTGAAAAACAAACAGACCAATCAGTGGAAAACGACCAAGGCAACGACTGAAGCCATATACGCATTATTACTTCAAGACAGCGATTGGCTCTCAGTGACCGATGCGGTCGAGTTTCTTGTCGGGTGCAACAAAATCGAAACATCAAAATTGGAAAATACGAAGATCGAGGCCGGTACGGGATACTTCAAAACCTCATGGAACAGTGCCGAAATCACTCCTGAAATGGCGGAAATACAGCTTTCGAAGAAAGGTGAGGGCATTGCCTGGGGGGCTTTGTACTGGCAATACTTCGAGAATTTGGATAAAATTTCCTCCGCTGAAACGCCTTTGAAGTTGAAGAAAAAATTGTTCCTGAAAAAAAATACGGATACCGGTGAGGAAATTTCTGAAATCACGGACAAGACCGACCTGAAGGTGGGCGATTTGGTCCGTGTAAGGATTGAACTCCGTTCCGACCGCGAAATGGAATTCGTACACATGAAGGACATGCGGGCATCGGGCATGGAACCCATCAACGTATTCTCTCAATACAAATGGCAAGACGCACTCGGGTACTACGAAAGTACCAAAGACGCCAGCACGAATTTCTTTTTCGATTATCTGCCCAAAGGAGTATTCGTATTTGAATATGACCTACGTGTAAACAATGCCGGGGAGTTCAGCAATGGTATTACCACTATACAAAGTATGTATGCCCCCGAGTTCAGTAGTCATAGTGAGGGCGTTCGGGTAAACGTGAACTAGAAAATTAGTAAATTTAATACGCAGAAGAAATTATCAAGCTAAATGAAAACGGAACTTCGCGCATTCGAAAGAGGGGTTCACTCAATATCGATTTTTACAATGTGTTGAACAGCATAGTTTTGAGGTGTACCATTAAAACCAAAAATTATGAAAAATGCACTAAGGATTACCCAACCATGCTCCGAAAAATTTGAGAGCTTTGCCCCGACATCGAATGGAGGATTTTGCAGATTATGCGCAAAAGAAGTAATAGATTTCACGAACATGCCCGAACCCGAACTAATCGCCTTTTTTAATAATAGGACTACGGACACCTGTGGCCGATTCAAAAGCACGCAGTTAAAAACTTATAGAACATCAGCAATGAATAGAACAAATAAAGGCTTCTTCGCACGAAGTATGGCAATAATAGGGCTTTCTATACTGAGCCTTGGCAATTTGACCGCCCTGCACGCGCAAGATTACGCTAGCACTGAAACCGAAATACAGGTTTCGAAAAAATCACTTGATACCAACGGTATAAGTTTACAGGAATATACGGTAAAAGGTACCGTGCTTGATGAAATGAACGAACCACTTTCAGGGGTCAATGTGGTTTTGAAAGGAACTGCGGAAGGAGTCGTTACCGATCTTGACGGAAAGTTCGAATTTCCCAGAAATTTGGAGGTTGGCAACATTTTGGTCTTTAGCTTTCTAGGTTATGAAACCAAAGAGTACATCGTTCCTGAAAGCGATTCTCCCGTATTGGACATTACAATAACCTTTGATACCGTTGATGTGGAGCTTATGGGTGCCGTGGATACCGGCGGAGTCTACAAATCAAAGCGTAACATTTTCCAAAAATTCCTGGGATTGTTCAAATAGTAAGCCGTTCTGGGTTCAAAATCCATGGTTTTCTTAAATTTTTTATTGAACACTATGTCATTCCGACGGAGCCAAGCGACGAGGAATCCCATAGCTTTGAATCTGCAATGGGATTTCTACCTTTGCTGGAAATGACAAAACACTCTAAAAAGTTTATGAAAACTAAAGCAACCGCACTTAATCCTGATAGCTATCGGGAACAGGGCTTCAATCTTTAACTTGACTATGAAATCGATCTTTCCCCTTATTCTGCTCATTAGCGTTTTATGTCAAGGCCAACGTGGTGATTTTAGTAAAATTGATTTTGGAAAAGCCGATAGTATCGCACTTGCACACAAAGGGGAAGGCTTGAGAAACCTACCTATATTGATCCATAGATTAACGGCATCATTGGAAACCGACGTCGAGAAATTCAGGGCCATTTATACATGGGTAGCCACGAATATCGAAAATGATTATCATGCCTATCTCAGAACCATTAAAAAACGGAAAAAACATGCCGATGACCGTGCCGCTTTTCTAGAATGGAACGAAAGTTTCACGCCCAAAGTTTTCGAAAAATTGGTGGAACAAAGAAAAACGGCCTGTTCGGGATATGCTTTTCTCGTAAGGGAAATGGCCAAAATTGCAGGTCTTAATTGCAAGATTATAGATGGCTACGGGCGAACACCTACCTTGATTTTGGATGAGGAGAGTATTCCCAATCACGCATGGAACGCTATTGAACTGGATGGCAAGTGGTACTTGGTCGATGCAACATGGTCTGCTGGGCGTGTTATGTTCGATGAGGGCGAACCAAGGTTCGAGCATGATTATTTTGATGGTTATTTTTTGGCGGATCCAGCCTTGTTCATAAAAAATCATTATCCACTGGAAAATAAATGGACCTTATTGCCTAACCCTCCCACTTTCAATCAGTTTTTACAAGGCCCCATCGTGTACAAAGAAGCTTTTGCGTCGAACATCGTACCTGTTCAACCTGATGAAATGTTTTTGGAAACCACAAAAAGCAGGCCCATTGAATTTATTCTTGAGACCCCCAAGGACATTAATAATGAAAATATAATACTGACATTGAACAATGGTAATTCCGATAGAAGTGTTCACCCCGTAAGCACCTACGAAAAAAGGCAATTACGTTTAAAACATGTTTTTGATAAAACGGGGAAGTATGACGTTCACATTCAGTTGAACGATACCATAGTGGCCACATACGTTGTCAAAGTCAAGCGAAAATAACCCTGTTAACGATTGTTATTTCCTTTTTTTGGGCGGATATTTAGAAAGCACCTTGCCAACCATCTCTTGTAACTTTTGTTCACGGACCAGCGGAGGAAGATTTTCTTTTAACGCACTGGTACTAACGGCCTGCCAAAAGAGTTGGTCTTTTTTGGCATCGACAAAATCAAACACAATCTGGCGTTCAAGTTTGGAGGAACCCAATGGGATACCGACCGAAACACCACCACCTACATTACGGCCCGTGCCGCCGACCCCGACCCCAACGGAAGTATTTTTGGGCATTTGAAATGACCTGCCTTCAATATTGATTAAAAAATCAGGCTCTTCTGAAAAAACAAGACCCTTCGATTGCAAAGCAATATCCAATGCTTTGAAAAGCCTTTTCTCGTCCAACTCGCCAAGGCCCGTTTCGATTTCGGAATAATAGTTGTACGTGTTGTAGTTGGAAAACTCGGTTTCCTTATCATAGTCATAATTGACTTTTATGGCATTGCATGAAATGAACAAAACCAAAAAAATAACGCGAAGCAGATTTTGCATAATCACAGCTTTCCTCTAAAATAATCAAAAAAATAACCCAAATATCTGAAAACCAACCTTTTTCGATTAACTGTTCAGCATAATCCAAAGTCTATCCTTAAGTTCTTGAAGCCCGATTTGGGCTACCGATGAGATGAACATATAAGACACTCCTTTAAAATCTTTATCCAATTCGACCCGCATTTCATCCATCAGTTCTTGGTCGAGCATATCGCATTTCGAGATACAGATAAGACGTTCTTTGTCCAACAATTCAGGATTATACCTTCGCAGCTCATCCAACAAAATTTCGTATTCCTTACTGATATCCATACTATCGGCCGCAATCAAAAACAACAAGGTCGCATTGCGCTCGATATGGCGCAAAAAGTAATGCCCAAGGCCCTTTCCTTCGGCCGCACCTTCGATGATACCCGGAATATCGGCCATAACGAAACTCTGAAAATCGCGGTGCTGAACAATGCCCAAATTCGGCTTTAAGGTAGTAAATTCATAATCGGCTATCTTGGGTTTGGCCGAAGTCATGACCGAAAGCAAGGTCGATTTTCCGGCATTCGGAAATCCTACCAGCCCCACATCGGCCAAAACCTTCAGTTCGAGAATAACGTTCTTTTCTTGACCTGGCACACCGGGCTGCGCATATCTTGGGGTCTGATTGGTAGGTGTCTTAAAGTGCCAATTGCCACGCCCGCCCATACCGCCCTCGACGATGATCTTTTCTTCTTTGTCCTCGGTAATCTCAAAAATCACCTCATTGGTTTCAGCATCCTTGATTACGGTGCCAAGAGGCACATCGATATATATGTCGGCACCATCGGCTCCCGTACTTCGGTTCTTGCTACCATGTTCCGCATGCCCTGCCTTAAAATGCTTTTTGAACTTGAAGTTGACCAAAGTCCACAGATTCTTGTTTCCACGAAAAATAACATGACCGCCACGCCCGCCATCGCCGCCGTCAGGACCTCCCTTGGCAACATATTTTTCACGGTGCAAATGTGCCGAACCCTTGCCTCCGTTACCTGATTCGACATGTATTTTAACGTAATCTACAAAGTTGCCCTCGGTCATTAGAAAATATTATGGTTTGAAATTCATCCATTTATATCGCAAAAATAACGAATACGATACATGCGACTTATCGAAAACATGGAACTCTTTGAACACTAGCCACTATTCAGCGAGACCTTTTATTACAAAATGGGGTCAGAAGTGAAGACCCAAATAAAATATCCGATCGTAAACAAAACCAAGATTATGATGGCGGCACAACCCACAAAGAAGCAGCTTTTGAATACTTCCCTTGTACCTATGACCTCTTCTTTCATCTGTTTATTTTATCTTTTTCAAAGGTCAATGTAATTCGCCAATGACAACCCCGATGGGTGTCAAGATATACTATGGCTCATTTCGTTCAATCACATTATCAATGGCAAAGGTAACCCCCTTTTCTTTGGGCAGGCCCCATAAACTTTAAAAATTCTCAATTTTTACGCCCCTATTGTCCCATGGGCACGTTGCGAACGAAAGTTTTTCGGTTCTACATAAAAAACAGCCATGTCGAAATCAACCAAGGCGCAATTGACCATCGATTTTTTAGGCTTCAAGATTGTACAAGCCGCCCCGATAATAACGGTCCGGAAGAGCACCCAATTTCAACCACAACGTTTTCGGTATCGATAATCTTATAACGCGCACTGCCGATGACCGCACCGTTCTTCTTATCAAGAATGGGCAAAGCTACTTTTGACACCATCGACTCATCAAAAACTTGCTTAAAATTTTCAAGGATATGGCGGTCGTTATTTAGGTGCTGTGGCCAAATCAAGGGGTCAGAGGCAACTATAAAAAATACTAAAAGTCCTCCTACTCGAAATATCTGGTCAATATAAGTTCATTTTCAAGCGAAGGTTGGCGATCGAAGTTCATATAAAGACAGGATCATAACTCCTCGATGACTTTCCCCAGTCGCATAGTGATTTCATCAATGGCCCCTATGCCATTAACTCTATGAAATTTTCCTTGAGCCTCGTAGAAGTCTTTGAGGGGTGCTGTCTTTTGGTTGTATTCATCAAAACGGTTGCGGATCTTGTCTTCATCTTGATCATCGCTACGACCACTCACCTTTCCTCGTTCCAAAAGACGTTGTATCAATATCTCATCATCGGCCTCCAGGGCGATGGTGGCATCGATCTTCATGTTCTTGGTGGCCAAAAATTTATCCAAGGCCTCGGCCTGGGCCGTAGTTCGCGGAAAACCGTCAAAAATGAATCCGCTGGCATCGGGATTCTTGTCTACCGCATCTTCCAACATTTTAATCGTGACCTCATCGGGCACAAGATCACCGTTGTCGATATACGATTTGGCCAATTTGCCCAAATCGGTGTCGTTCTTCATATTGAACCTAAAAAGGTCACCGGTAGAGATATGTTCAAGGTTGTATTGGTCTTTTAGAAACTGTGCCTGAGTGCCCTTGCCGGCACCTGGCTTTCCGAATAGTACAAGATTGATCATATGCTTTTGGTTTAATTGGTATACTTCTTTTAAATTTCTGCCCAGCTCATTATAATCTAGGCCATATCCAACAATAAATTTATTTGGAATTTCAATACCTACATAATCAATGGTATATTCACCATTGTAGATTTCCGATTTGTAGAAAAGGCTGGCGATCTTGAACTCCTTTACATTGATGTTCGAAAACATATGTATCAGTTCTTGAAGCGTACGGCCGGTATCGATAATATCCTCTAAAACAATAACACTTCTATCTTCGATATCCTCAGATACATCCAACAAGGTTTCAACGATACCCGTAGAGGTCAGACCGCCATACGAACTCATTTTCACAAAGGACACCTCGCATGGATGCGGATAAGATTTTAAAAAATCGGATACGAACATAAAAGCACCGTTGAGTACCCCAACAAAAATTGGCACTTCATCCTTGTAATCGATCGCAATCTTATCGGCAAGATCTTTCACGGCCGACAAGATTTCCGTTTCGCTCAAATAGGGTTTGAAATATTTGTCGTGTAGCTTTATCAACACTCGGGATCGATTTTACAAGGATGGCAAATATACCAATTTGATTTCTCTTTTGGCCGTGTACGCAATGGGTTTTAAGAATTAGGCGTATTTTTGCCCTGCGACCCTTAAAAACAAGGGATAGTAAATTACAATGGAATACTTTTCTTCGGATTTTATATTGGGGATTTTAGGCGGCGGACAACTCGGCAAAATGCTGTTGTACGAGACCCGAAAATGGGATATAGGCACCAAGGTCATGGATGCTTCGGACGAGGCCCCCTGCAAGATCGCCTGTAACGAATTCGTAAAAGGAAGCCTTCTCGATTTCAAGGCCGTGTACGATTTCGGAAAGAATGTCGATGTGCTGACCATCGAGATCGAGAACGTGAACCTTGACGCGCTTGAAAAGTTGGAAGAAGAAGGAAAAAAAGTCTATCCGCCAACAAAAGCGTTGCGTATCATCCAGAACAAGGCCAAACAAAAGTTATTCTATGTGGACAATGGAATTCCGACGGCGGAGTTTCATCGTTTCGCCTACAAGAGTGAGATTGCCGATAGCATAAATAACGGCGGCTTGGAATTTCCTTTTATTTGGAAGGCCGCCCAATTCGGGTACGACGGACAAGGCGTAAAGGTAGTTCGCAAATTGGAGGATCTTGAAGGATTGCCTTCCGGAGAGTGCATTGCCGAAGAAATGGTAAATTTTAAGAACGAACTGGCCGTAATCGTGGCCCGAAACGTAAGTGGAGAGGTAAAGACCTATCCCGTGGTCGAAATGGAGTTCCACCCCGAAGCAAATCAGGTCGAGTACGTAATCTGTCCGGCAAGGATCGATGACAAAGTCGCCTTGAAGGCCCGGGAAATAGCATTGAAGGTATCCGAAAAAATACAACATGTCGGATTGTTGGCGGTCGAGATGTTCCAGACCCATGATGATAAAATATTGGTCAACGAAGTTGCACCTCGACCCCATAACAGCGGACATTATAGCATCGAAGCCAGTTATACCAACCAATTCGAACAACACCTTCGTGCCATATTGGACCTTCCTTTAGGAAATACTGACAACAAAGTTGCGGGAATCATGGTGAATTTGGTGGGGGCCGAAGGCCATACAGGGAAAGTGGTCTATGAAAACATTGGGGAGATTATGAGAATGGAGGGCGTGACGCCGCATATCTATGGAAAGAAACAGACCCGACCCTTTCGAAAAATGGGGCATGTGACCATCGTGAACAAAAATATTGCCGAAGCAAGAACCATTGCACAACAAGTAAAAGAAAAAATCAAGGTAATAAGTAATTAGTTATGAGCAAAGTAGCCGTAGTAATGGGAAGCATTAGCGACCTCCCCGTCATGCAAGACGCCGTCGATATTTTAAAAGGCTTCGATATCGAGGTCGAGGTAGATATCGTTTCGGCGCACCGCACGCCCGAAAAGCTTTTCGATTTTAGCAAAAACGCACACAAAAATGGCTATTCCGTAATCATTGCCGGTGCAGGGGGGGCGGCACACTTACCGGGAATGGTAGCCTCGATGTCTCCTTTACCGGTTATCGGCGTACCTGTAAAAAGTAGCAATTCTATCGATGGCTGGGATTCTGTGCTCTCCATATTGCAAATGCCGGGCGGGGTTCCTGTTGCAACGGTCGCGTTGAACGGAGCCAAAAATGCAGGCATTCTAGCTGCGCAGATTATCGGAAGTTCCGATAAATGCGTTTTGGACAAAATTGTACTTTATAAAGAAGGATTGAAACAGAAGGTGATAGATGGAGCAAAAAAAGTAAACACTAAGCAGTGAACGGTGAACAGTCTATAACGGGCCGTCAATGGTGAACGGACAGCTATCAACGCAATAATGAGCAGTGAGCTGCAAACCGTGTCAAGAAGCATTAAATAGTTTTGGATTTTCCCTTGTTCCGATTTTCAAGTTCGTCCCGCAAACCATTTTTTAACCTATAAACCAATAAACCCGTAAAATCTTTATGAATCCACTACTTGCCCCGTTCGACACCGCACCTTTTTCAAACATAAAAAATGAACATTTTAAACCCGCGTTTCTTCAGGCCATGGAAGATGCCCGCGCCGAAATCGATGCCATAACAGACAATCCCGAGGCTCCTACGTTCGAAAATACGGTAGAGGCCTTGGAGTTTTCAGGTCAACAATTGGATCGAATATCAAGTATATTCTTTAATCTGAATTCTGCCGAAACCAATGAAGAAATACAGAAAATTGCACAAGAGGTCTCGCCCCTGCTTTCAGAATTCAGTAACGATATAACCCTGAACGAAAAATTGTTCGGCAAGATAAAAACCGTTTATGGGCAAAAGAAGAATCTTCACCTGTCTACAGAACAACTTACACTTTTGGATAAAAAGTACAAAAGCTTTAGTCGCAACGGTGCGAACCTGTCGGAAGGGAAAAAGAAACGTCTGCGGCAGATCGACGCGGAGCTCTCAAAACTTAAACTGAAGTTCGGCGAGAACGTTCTCGCCGAGAACAACAAATATGAAATGCACCTGACGGAAGAAGTTGACTTGCACGGGCTGCCGGAAGGTGCAAAAGAAGCGGCCGCACAATTGGCCAAATCAAAAGGAAAAAAAGGTTGGCTGATCACATTGGATTACCCGAGTTACATACCCTTTATGAAATATGCCAAGAATCGACAACTTCGAAAAGAACTATCCTTGGCCTTCGGAAGCAAGGGCTTTCACGGAGATGATCTCGACAATCAAGAAAATGTTCTAAAAATTGTCAACCTGCGCCATGAGCGGGCCAATCTTTTAGGGTATAAGACCCATGCCCATTTTGTCTTGGAAGAACGCATGGCCGAAACGCCCGAAAAAGTATATTCGTTTTTGAACGACCTGCTAGAAAAGGCAAAACCTGCCGCCGAACGTGAGTTTGCACAACTATCGGCTTATGCCAAAAAACTTGATGGCCTTGAAAAACTTGAAAAATGGGACGGCAGCTATTATTCAGAAAAACTCAAGCAGCAATTGTTCAACCTTGACGACGAATTGTTAAAACCCTATTTCAAGCTGGAAAACGTAATCGATGGCGTTTTCAAAGTGGCCGAAAAATTGTTCGGGCTGCAATTCGAGGAAGTCCATGATGTTGAAAAATATCACGAAGAGGTCAAAACCTTCAGGGTCTATGATACAAATAAAAACTTCATTTCGCTGTTCTATGCCGATTTCCATCCCCGAAAAGGGAAAAGGGGCGGTGCCTGGATGACCTCCTTTAAACCACAGTACAAAAAAGATGGTGAAAATGTGCGCCCGCATATCTCGAACGTCTGCAATTTTACGCCATCTACCGAAACAAGACCCTCGCTTTTGACATTCAATGAAGTTACGACCTTGTTCCATGAGTTCGGGCACGGACTGCACGGTATGTTGGCCGATACCACCTACCCTAGCCTTTCGGGAACCTCGGTCTATTGGGACTTTGTGGAACTGCCAAGCCAAGTTATGGAAAACTGGTGCTACGAAAAAGAAGCCCTTGAGCTTTTCGCGAAGCATTATGAGACCGGGGAATCCATTCCAATGAAATTGGTACAAAAAATCAAGGAATCGGCCACCTTTCAAGAGGGTATGGCGACCCTTCGCCAACTGAGTTTCGGATTGCTCGACATGTCTTGGCACGCGGCCGATCCGTCGCAAATAAGGGATGTCAAAAGATATGAGACAAAAGCCTTTGAAGGCACCCAATTATATCCCGACACTCCTGAAACCTGTATGAGCACAGCTTTCGCGCATATATTTCAAGGTGGTTATTCCTCGGGCTATTATAGCTACAAATGGGCCGAGGTACTTGATGCCGATGCCTTCGCCTATTTTAAGGAAACGGGAATTTTCAACAAAGAAATTGCTTCCAAGTTCAAAGAACACGTGCTTTCAAAAGGGGGCACTGAAAAACCAATGGTACTTTATAAACGTTTTCGTGGCAAGGAACCTCAGGTCGAGGCCCTTTTAAAACGGGCAGGATTGATCTAGGAGTATTTTGTGATTTAAGTTTTGGATTGCGTCATTTTTTTTTGAATTAGGGCAACTTCAAACTGCCATCAGGCTGTATATTCGTATTACATAAGTAGGCAAGGAAATGACAACGTTTCCTTTGTATAAGATTAAGGGGGCGTGGGGACGCCCTCTTTATTTTTGTAATTGCAATGTAGAGTAATCGCTAAAAAAATCCCCGATCATTTCCCATTTACAAGCTTTATCCTTTTCTTCACAAAAATTTTATACCATGACCATATTCATCGATATGGATGAAGTAATCGCCGACACATACAATGCACATATAGAAATCTATAACCGTGAGTTCGGCGGCAACTTAACACCAGAGACCTGTTTGGGCTCAGAAGTATGGCAGAATGTAATCGAGAAGCACCAACAAAGTATTCGCGACCATGCTCGTACCCGTGGATTTTTTCGGGCCCTAAGACCAATTATGGATAGCCAAAAGATTCTGAAACAATTAGCGGGCAAGCATGAGGTATATATCGCTTCTGCCGCAACACAATTCCCGAATTCACTTGAAGAAAAATCCGAATGGCTTGACGAGCACTTTCCGTTTATTCCTTGGCAAAATCGGATTCTTTGCGGCGACAAGCATATTCTCAAAGGAGATGTACTGATCGATGATCGCGCCTATAATTTAGAAGGCTTTGACGGAAGATGCCTGCTTTTTACCTCTCCCCACAACATCCATACCAACGGTTTTGAACGTGTCAATAACTGGCAGGAAGTGGCGGATAAATTGCTTTAAAAAACTTGTCTTAAAAATAATATTGTGATGGTCGAGGTAAGAACTTTGGGCTTACGCGATACCTTTTAACGCTATTTTGGGGTTTATTCTTTTTAAGTGATCTATAAAAGCAATCTTGTCTTTTGGGGAAACCAAAACAATTTTGGATCGGTCATAAAAAATCTCAAGACGATCAAGCGATGCGGCCGGTGCGCTTATGGGGTTATTGGTTGCCGTTATACAGTTGATCGTTCTGATATCGATTCGTTTATGGAGAATAAAGCCGCTTTTTATTTCGAGCGTATTACCGTTTACGGTATAATAGGTATTTAAAAAAAGGTGGGCCGTAAAGGCAAGTACAACTAAATTTACGAATGCTCCTGACCAAACGCTTTGGTAAATCATGAAAAGCGTCATTCCACCAAGTATTCCAAAAACGAAAATGGCCAGCCCTATACCTATTTTCGACCTATATTTGGTCATAGAACCATTCACTGTTAATCGGGAGTGGCCTCCTTCCAAGCATCATAGCCGCCCTCTAAGTTGATTACTTTGGTATAGCCTAGGGTTTTGAGCTTTTCCTGGGCCTTGGCACTTCGCCCCCCCATCTTACAATACACATAAATGGTTTCATCCTTGGCAATTTTTTTGAACTGCTGGGCAAAGGTCTCATCAAACCAGTCGATGTTCATTGCATTTTCCAAATGACCTGCATTATACTCCTCAGGTGTGCGAACATCTACCAATATCCCATTTTCTATATCATTCTGTGAAAATTCCGTGATAGGTTTTGACGTACTTTGGGCACATCCCAAAGTCAAAATAAACAATATCAATACGCTAGTAATCGACTTCATAAGCAAAAGGTTTAATCAAAGATAGTAAATTATGACCGCGAGAAAACTCGAACAACGGAACGGAAACATGAAAGTAGTTAAATCAAATTCGCTTACTTTTGATGAGCATGATGAAAATATGACGGTTCACCAATTAAATCCGGATACTTGGGTAGATTCGTACGCCGACTACCTCTTCAACTACGCCATTGCACGAGTAAGCGATACCGAAATCGCCAAAGATTTGGTACAAGAGACTTTTTTCGCGGGACTGAAATCAGCCAAGAATTATAAGGGCGATGCCGCCGAACGCACCTGGTTAGTGGCCATTCTCAAGCGAAAGGTCATTGACCACTACCGCAAAATCAATTCTAAAAAGGGAAAGGCAGAGGTAAGGGTCAACTATAGTTCGAAAAGTGATGCTGACGGGGATTGGCTTGAGGAACAGATCGCCGATCCATTCAGTTCATTCGAAAATGACCGACTGGAAAATGAAGAACTGGGTGCCGCCATATATGAATGTATCGCCCAATTGCCGCAGAAACAGTCTTTGGTATTTACCATGAAAACAATACAGGGCATGAGCACTGAAGATATTTGTAATGAACTTGGCATCAATCCGTCTAATCTGTGGGTTATGATCCATCGTGCGAGAACCACATTGATGGGATGCCTTAATCAAAATTGGTTTAATCTATGATCTCTTGTGAAGAGGCAGCTACAATCTGCAACAAAACACAATACAAGGAGGCTTCTTTTTTAGAAAAAATCCAACTGAAATTACACTTGCTCTTTTGTAGTACCTGCGCCATGTACTCGAAAAAAAATGCCCAATTAACCAATCTATGCCAAAAGGCCAACCTTCAGAACCTGACCGAAAAAGAAAAATCGAAAATGAAACAGGAGATAAGAAATAAAGCCTAAAAATAATATTGTAGACTGAAAATCACCGCCCACCAAAATATAGGGATCGCTTCTACCCAAAATGAGGCAAAGTACTTAGATCGGTCTTTTTTTACATAGATAAGGGCAAGGCACAACATCACACCTAATATAGCTTTCCCCAATATTTCACTCCAAGCCAATTCGTCTTTCAAAAAAGTCATTATATAAAGAACCAAAGTGACTATATACCCTATTTTCTTCGTATTCATGATACCCACTCGTTGAGGCAATGTGTCCAAATCAAGCTTATCATATTTCAAATCTCTTATTTCAAAGGGAATCATTAAAACAAGTACAAGCAGAAAACGCTGTATCAGTTCAATTAAAACATCCCAGTTCATTATTTTATTGGCTTGGATAGCGGGAAGTGCAACCGTCGTCAATGACCACACCAGACCCACTAAAAAAATTTTTAGCAGTCCTCGACTGCGAAGATTTTTGCCATGGGGCATAATGGGCAGGGCGTAGAGCCCCGTAAATACTATAATGACAATTACGCCCAACCATGTTTCATAGGTAAAGAAACAGGCGTGATATAGGGCAGGTATCAGCGCGACAAAGCTCGCTATTTGAATATTCTTGTGGTATCGGTTGGAGACTAAAATATACTTTTTCGACCCGACACCATACTTTATGAAATTGTAACAGGCGATCGTACCGAAAAAAAGAAAATATGACAAGTGTGCGCTGGTTTCGAATTTTAAAACGCCACCGGTAATTTGAACCAATGCGAATACCGCCAATGCCACATGTATGCTGGCATCTAAGTAAAAATTAAAAATGCGTACGGGCCACTTCATAAACCAAAAGTAGCCAAACTGTTCATAACCCCATTTTTCGGTTAAAAACTTTAATTCCAAGGAAGACTAAAAGAGGGTGTTTTGCCGTAATAAATCGCTAATTTTGTCCACTTTATTTTAACAACTTAGCATTCATTTCATGACGACAGAAGTATTTGCCAAACGCCATATCGGAATTCAAGAAAATGATCTGGAGACAATGTTCGAGACCATCGGTGTCGCTACTTTAGATCAGCTCATTTCAGAAACCATTCCCGATGATATTCGTCTCAAAAATAGGCTTGACCTACCCAAGGCCATGAGCGAACATGAATTTCTGACGCATATTCAAGAATTGGCGGAAAAGAACAAAGTCTTTAAATCATATATTGGCCTTGGTTATCATGAAAGTATCACGCCATCGGTCATCAAGCGGAATATTCTTGAAAATCCGGGGTGGTATACGGCCTACACGCCTTATCAGGCCGAAATTGCCCAAGGTCGTTTAGAGGCACTATTGAATTTTCAGACCATGGTTTGCGACCTTACGGGAATGGAGCTGGCCAATGCCTCATTATTGGATGAAAGTACGGCTGCCGCCGAAGCCATGTCGATGTTATTCGATGTTCGAAGCCGTGATCAAAAAAAGAACAAGGTTTTAAAATTCTTTGTTTCCGAAGAAATACTTCCACAAACACTATCTCTTTTACAAACACGATCGACCCCTTTGGGAATCGAGTTGGTAGTCGGAAACCATGAAGAATTCGCATTTGGCACCGATTTCTTTGGCGCCATGTTGCAATACCCTGGAAAATACGGTCAAATTTATGATTATACCGAATTTGTCTCAAAGGCCAATGACAATGATATCAAAGTAGCCGTCGCTGCCGATATTTTGAGCTTGGTAATGTTAAAAGCCCCTGGGGAGTTCGGGGTCGATGTTGTTGTTGGCAGTACACAACGTTTCGGCATTCCGTTGGGCTACGGTGGGCCTCATGCCGCATTTTTTGCGACAAAGGAAACTTATAAAAGAAGTATTCCCGGTCGCATTATAGGCCTCACAAAAGATGTCGATGGAAAACCGGCCCTTCGCATGGCGCTCCAGACCCGTGAGCAACATATCAAACGTGACAAGGCAACTTCCAATATCTGCACCTCGCAAGTACTTTTGGCGGTAATGGCGGGCATGTATGCCGTTTATCATGGCCCGAAGGGACTAAGTTATATCGCCGAACAACTACACCATAAGACAAGAACACTAAGCCAATCGTTGGAAAGTATCGGGTTCAAACAATTGAACACTTCGTTTTTCGACACCCTAAAGTTCAGAGTTTCCGATTCCGACAAATTGAGATCGCTGGCCGAGGCCAAAGAAATCAACCTTAATTATGTTGACAGGCAAACCGTTACGCTGTCATTGAACGAAGCGGTTGACGAAAAAGACATAAAAGCCTTGATTGCCTGTTTTGCCGAATTGGATGGTAAGAATGAAGATGCCATGACTGTGCAATCCGGTAAAGATGTAATACCAGATTCGTTAAAAAGAGATACGCCCTTTTTGGAGAACGAAGTTTTCAATTCGTACCATTCGGAAACCGAACTGATGCGCTATATCAAAAAACTGGAGCGTAAAGATCTGTCTCTGAACCACTCCATGATTTCCTTGGGCAGCTGTACAATGAAATTGAACGCTGCCACCGAAATGCTGCCTTTGAGCATGGCACGATGGGCGAATATCCACCCTTTTGTTCCTTTAAATCAGGTAGAAGGATATCAAACCGTGCTAAAAGAACTTGCTAAAGATTTAAGTACGATTACCGGATTTGCAGCAACATCATTACAGCCCAATTCAGGGGCACAAGGCGAATATGCGGGGCTAATGGTCATTCGCGCCTATCACGAATCGCGAAACGAAGGGCATCGAAATATCTGTATCATACCTGCGTCGGCCCATGGCACCAACCCTGCATCTGCGGTCATGGCGGGAATGCAGGTAATCGTTACCAAGACCGATGAAAAAGGAAATATCGATGTTGCCGATCTCGAGGAAAAAGTCAAACATCATTCCGATAACCTGGCGGCATTGATGGTCACCTATCCATCGACCCATGGGGTTTTCGAATCCTCCATCAAACATATCACTAAATTGATCCACGATCACGGAGGGCAAGTCTATATGGATGGTGCCAATATGAACGCGCAGGTAGGTTTGACCAATCCCGCAACGATAGGAGCCGATGTATGCCACTTGAACCTACATAAAACGTTTGCCATTCCGCATGGGGGTGGCGGACCTGGAGTGGGACCGATCTGTGTAGCCGAGCAATTGGTTCCCTTTCTTCCTGGGAATCCGATTATCAAAACAGGTGGCGATAAGGCAATAACGGCAATTTCGGCCGCTCCATGGGGCAGTTCGTTGGTCTGTCTGATATCTTATGGATATATTAAAATGCTGGGCGAAGAAGGATTGACCCAGTCTACCAAGATCGCCATTTTGAACGCAAATTACCTTAAAGAACGGTTGAACGGCAAGTTCGACGTTCTCTATTCAGGAGAAAGAGGTAGGGCCGCGCACGAAATGATCGTTGACTGCAGACCATTCAAACAAAATGGTATAGAGGTTACCGATATTGCAAAACGGCTGATGGACTATGGTTTTCATGCACCTACAGTCTCATTTCCGGTAGCAGGCACCTTGATGATCGAACCGACCGAAAGTGAAAGTCTTAATGAGTTGGATAGGTTCTGTGATGCGATGCTGTCTATCAGGGAGGAGATTTATGCCACCTCGCCCGATGACCCTAACAATGTGTTGAAAAATGCACCGCATACTATGGGTATGGTCACCAACGATACTTGGAATTTTCCATATAGCAGACAACAAGCGGCATTTCCCCTATCTTATGTGTCCCAGAATAAATTCTGGCCTTCGGTCCGTAGGGTCGATGATGCATATGGCGACCGTAATTTGATCTGTAGCTGTGTTCCTATTGAAGCCTATGCCGAAGTAGAATAAAAACCAAAAGTGTCAGGTTACAAATCTCGGTTTGTTTAACTTCGAACAGGGAACCTCGAACAAAAACGAAATCGATGTACGAAAAGACCTATCCTAGCAGGCGCTTTCAACGAACGCTATCTTTTCTTAAGAAACATATAGCCACCGATGAACCTATTCTTGACCTTGGTGTCGAAAATCCATTTTCCAAGATCATGAAAGAAGAAGGTTTTTCGGTCGAAAATACGACCGGGGAAGATTTGGATATCGACTTTTCGGCAGTACAAAATGCCGATGTCGGGGTGGTGACGGCATTTGAGATCTTTGAGCATCTTTTGGCACCTTACAATATTTTGAAAGAGATAAAGGCGAACAAACTCGTGGCCAGTATTCCTTTACGTTTATGGTTCGCCACCGCATACAAAAACAAGACCGATCCATGGGACAGGCATTACCATGAATTTGAAGACTGGCAATTCGATTGGCTACTGGAAAAATCTGGATGGGAGATCAAAGATCGATTGAAGTTCACCAATCCGGTTAAAAAAATAGGTATTCGACCGTTGCTGCGAAGTTTTACGCCAAGATATTACATTGTTTATGCAACACGAAAAAATTCATGATACTGAATTCGAAATGCCGAGTTTGCCATTATGAAATATTATATTGTCATACCCGCGCATAACGAAGAAGCCTTTTTGGCCGATACATTGAACTCGGTCTTAAGGCAAACACTTCAACCCCAAAGAATGGTCGTCGTCAACGACAATTCGACCGATGGCACTGAAGGAATAATCGATGAATTCATGACCAGGAATCCGGTTATTTACAAGTTGAATACCACTTCCTCTACGGCCCATATGCCGGGCAGCAAAGTTATAAATGCCTTTAACAAAGGGTTCGAAGCACTTGATGACGACTTCAGCTTCATTGTCAAACTTGATGCCGATGTCATTCTACCCGATAAATATTTCGAGAAAATAGCCTATGTCTTCAAGGGAAACCCTAAAGTAGGCATAGCTGGTGGATTCATCTACGAAATGGATAAGCATGGAGGTTGGAGTTTAAACCACCCGATGGACAAGAACCATGTGCGTGGAGCTTTCAAGGCATACTCCAAAAACTGTTTCGAAGCAATCGGTGGTTTGAAGCCCGCAATGGGCTGGGACACCGTAGACGAACTTTTGGCCCAGTACCACGACTTCGAGATTTTTACGGACGATAGCTTAAAAGTAAAACACCTTCGCCCTACAGGTAACAATTATAACAAGAGGGCCAAATTACTTCAGGGCAAGGCCATGTATGGCATGCGCTACGGATTTCTGATTACGCTGATCGCATCTTTAAAGATGGCTTGGAAACAACAAAAACGCAAGGCTTTTATAGACAACATGTACGGTTACCTACGGGCAAAAAAAGACCAGGAACCTTTTTTGGTCTCTGAAAACGAAGGTAAGTTTATTCGCGACCTGCGTTGGAACAATATACGGAAGAGGCTCTTCTAATCTGAATCTTGCTCAACCTTGGAAGGTATATTTTTAATTAAGAGGATGAATAAACATAGTCGAATATTAAAAACTCCTAATTTTGTAGCCTTTTTAAAATGAAAATTAATTATTTCTAATCAATTGAAGAAATGCCATAGCATCATTCTTAGAATTTGTAGGGTTGCCAATTCTTAAGATTTGGTTTCCATTCAAAAGTAGAGCACAATTTTTGTAGTCTCTTCCCAAAAAAGTATACTTTTGTCGAAATTCATCTTGGGAATCAAAGTAAACATTCTGACCTGTAAATTTGATACTTTCTAATTGGTTTCTTAAATATGCATTATTTAACCCTGAAAGCATAAATTTAAATTTCACTTCAATACCTAGGTCTCTAATTTCTTTCATGTAAGGATTCCATTTTGATAATTCTACATAGCATGAACTACAATTACCATCGTAGTAGGCTAATATCGTAAATTTGGATTCCTTATTCAAGTCGATAGACATATCGCTTAATGGTTCTATTGATCTTGGAAAAGATATATTACTTCCAACGAACCTTTCACGAATCAATTTGTCTTCCGTACTAATTTTATCGACCCTTTTTTCTTTGCAAGAAAGAAAACATAATATAATGAAAACAAAAACTTGACATCTATTCATGTAAATCATAAGTTAAGAGCAAACTTAAGTATTTTTGGTTCTAAGTTTTCATTAAAAGAATATGCGTAAATAAATTTGCTATCGTAAATATCAAAAGATACAATATTTTTATCTAAAACAATTTTCTTGATAGGAACACCATCATGACTAAACATATAAATTGTGTTCCCTTGTTGTGAGTAAATTCCCTTCTTTTTTTTTCCATTATATAATGCATATATATAATCATCTGATATTTTAATGGATGGGTGATAGTATGTGCTTGATGTTTGATTTTTATAGCGAGGCACTGAATTTTCAGGGCCAACTATTGAAACCCAACGTGACTTGTCTAAATCAAAAATTTGTATCATCGGAATGTACCTGTAACTCACTACAAAAATATTTTCCCTATTAGTCAAATTAGCAGAACAAATTTCTCTATGCTTTTTATTCGACATAAAGAAATATGCCTTTTCTGGCAATTCTCCATAACCTTTTTCATAACCATCGCTCAATCCTTTTTCATACAAACGAAACTCAGAATCACTTCTATTTAAAAAGTACAATTTATTGTTATAGATTGAAGCCGAAGTAACCATCGCCATGGGGTCAAGGAAATATTCTTTATTAAATTGTCCTCTATACGCTAAAGAATCTGCATAGTATTCAACTAGTTTGTTTTGTTGTTTGTCTAAAATTCTAATTAAACCATCTTTTGACTTAGAAAATTCCCAAGGAATCAGTATTTCTCCCTGCCCTACTCCTTTGCGGCCAAATTTACCCAAATAAACATCATCAGGTATTCTCAAGATATGTACAAACTTATTAGTCTTGACTTCGCTAATAAACAAATATTCATTCACTATTGAAAGGGCCGGTCCAAAAATCAAGGAATCAGAAAAATAATCCAACTCTTCGGACTTCAAGTGTACAATTTTTGTAAAATCATCATCAATGAAAACTGTCGTAGCATTTTCCTGGAAGTAACTTGACTCGCTTTGACATGAAAATATTAATGCCGCTAAAATGCCAAATATTGCAATTTTCGGGGCAAAAGAAACCGAAAGGTTCAAGTAACTCATATTCAAAAAAAGAAATTAAAAATAGCATCTATAAAATCTTTAGTAAGGGATTGACCTAGAATCTAAACCCGTTATATAGAAAAGACCGTGTATCCATTATTATAGTAAACAGCAATCCTTTTCAAGGGATAAAGAAATCCTAACGACAAAAGCGAAATCCCTAAATCAATTATACAGATGCATACTTTGTAAGAAAATAGCCCTCATATACATTCCATTCAAAATCTCCGTTAATATGGAAATATCCCCAAAGAGATTTCAAATTTTAGAATAAAAATTATCTGGGTTTTGCAAAAGAACATACTGGCCCAGGGCCCAAAGGGACGCAATCGTAAAATAGATCCGGTTGGCAAATAACATAGCACCAAGGTTCATTATTAGCCTCAATAATGGTTTCAAGCTCAATAAGTGCAACTTCCGAAAATTCATCAACATTTATTACTCTTGTTGTAAAACTCATGGCTAAACCGGCAACAAAAAGTCCTAGAATAATTCGTATTTTTTTCATTTTATTTATATTTTAAGTTAAAGTTCCTTATAAACTTCTAATCAAAGTCCGAACGGAAATGTCACTTTGAAAACATTGCAAAAATCGACATTCAGAAGATTTTTACCACCCTATTGACAAGGATCTCACTGCATTATATCTATCTACTCATAAGTCTCATATTTAAATAATAATTAAACCTTTGCTTAAAAAAACTTATCGACAAACCATTAACCGCTAAGTCAAAAGTAATAAATAATACTTATTAAAATAATATTTTACTTACTTTTTTATTTTTTTATTCTAAAATATATGAAAGAATAATCTTATTTATATTTTTAATTTTATAATAGCCTTGAAATATCAACTAATAAATCCGAGAACATTGTTATCGTCTGATCAAAAGGCTCATATATCAATTATCCCCCACCCAATTATTTCGGAACTCTTCCCACTCTGAATTATCAGTTTCCCAATCGCAGAAGATAGCAATTCCATCTATAACTCTCATTGAAGTGTCAACACTAATGGAACTATTTTTAATAGTCGCAATAGTATTTGAAATACTCTCTATTTCCAAATTCCTATATTTATGTAATTCTGGTCTGTTAATAAAGGTACCTATGGCCATTAGAAATTGTGAATCCCCATTAAGTTTTTTCAAAATTTTAATATCACGTATTTGTTCAATACAGCTGAGTTCAAATTGCTGTTGCTTATTAATTTGCGTGTCATAGAATAGAAATGAAAGTTGATCAACATACCTCAATAAAACATTCAATTCCTCAATTGTCGTTTTCCTTTTCCACTGTTTAGTATTGGGAGATGTTGACACAACTACAGATGAAATAAAGGCATTAGGCAAAATTCTTCTTAATTTTTTGTGGAACAAGTTGACATTCTTACCATATGCTTTTCTATCTCCTTGTTTCTCTGCTTCAATTGTCAAATCCAAATATGGATCACCTTTGAGGATATATTCAAAATCAATGTGAATACCTGAAACACCCAAGGTTTCCACTAGCTTTTGTGTATCTTCCAGAGCATTTTCAACCCAAACAGAATCACCTAAATAAACCGTTTTATTTTGAACGCCTCCTATCCAAGGTAAAATCCTAATCTCTGGATAGTATTCCTTAATCTTACTAACACTTCTTTTTGCCTGCTCTGAAAAAGGGTATTGAGGTAAATGACCATCTTTTTTGAAAGGCCCGGCAAAAATGTAGGCATATTTAATATCGTTTTCTTTGAGAATATTGGCGTAGTCCCTCAAATCTTTTTCTACCAGTTTTCTTCCCGTACTAGGTCTATAACCTCTTAGGTATAAACTTTCAGTCCAAACTGCATTTTCTTGTCCAAACAAATGTCCATAGTTTTTTCCCCTCCTAGAATTGGTGCAACTAATTATCCAAAAACAAAATACTAATAGGTTCAGAGAAAAGTGAAAAACTCTTCGGGTGTTGGAAATTAAGCGAATTTTTTTATTGAAATACATTGAGCTATGAAGGCATTATGTGGTTTGTGTTATGTTTTTTCAAGATTTCACAATTCTATTATCTTGGTATATATATGGGTCCATGAAGTGGTCTTATGGAAAAAATGGCCTTCTCCTTTAAATATCTCAAGATTGTCGGAACCAAGATCAATCAAATTCTTTCTTTCTAAAAGTTCCTTCGTTATTAAGGCAAGGGGATCATATTCGCCATAAAATACCAGCATCCTCAACTTTCTTAACCTATCTGTATTTTTAATATTTTGATTTATCAACCCCGAAATAAGAACTACCCCGCCCAAACCTTCAAGATAATCAATAGCACCCATAACCAATTTGCCTCCATAGCTTGAGCCTATTAAAATGATATCTTTAGAATTTAAGCCGTATTTTTCTTTTAAATACAACACACTGTTAACAACATCTAAAATCTGTTTTGACTCATTATTTTTCATTGCAAATTGCTTTGAATAACCTGAAGATCCATGATAATTAATTGCAAGAAAATTAAAACCATATTTTGTAAATAATTTGGCGTGCATATTCCATAGGGGTCTAAATTGTAAATATGGTCCACCATGAACATATATTATTGTTTTTACCCCAGCTTTTTTCTGTGGTTTTGCTTTCCACAAATAGCCTGGAATTTCATCTTCATTCGTACTCCCACTAATTCGTACTAATTCTGGGTTTCCCAACTTTAAAAAAGAAATATTATCCTTCAGATATAGGGTCTTTTTCTTTCCATTACTTACATTAACCTTCAACAAAGATGGAGGTAGACCACTAGTAGATTGCTTTAAATAAAGATCAGAATTCAATTCCAGTTCGAGTTCAAAACTAGATAGCTTGTCTGTCTCATTTTGAATCAAACTATCGACTTTCCAATCAGAACTGTAAAGTCTACTCACACCATTCTCATTACGGTTGTAATAAAATGAAGAAGTATTTTTAGAATACTTACATTTCTCAATATTAAAATCTGAATCTGTCAATTTTTCAACTAATCTTTCGTCCATTTTCAGTTCAAAACACTGGAAATACTCTTCATTTTTCTCTCTCCCAACAAAAAGGAGCTTATTTTCTTTGACCGAAAAGTTTTTTACCTCGTCATAGTTATTAAGCGAATACTTGCTAATGTGATTGTTAGGCACATTAAATTTATAAAGGGTAGGATTCTTTGGATGACTTAGGAAAAAGATTGTTGTATTATCTAGCCATCTAAAATCCGAATATGAGTCTATATCTGCAAAAACCCTTACAACCTTTTTCTCCTCAAAATCAAATATATACAAACGGCTCAACTCATTAGTAGATACATAAGCCAGGTATTTCCCATTCACCGACCATCTTATAGGGGGAATTGCATTACTAGAAGATGGCAAGTTTATTTTTGATTTCTCTTTTGTTTCAATATTTAATATGCACAAATCATACTTTCTTGTTTTTGGGTTTAGCTCTTGAAATATAATTTCACCTCCACTCGGATGCCATGTAAGTGATAATTGCGTGAAATCCGAACTGTCAATTTTAATTGGACTAGAATTGTCCAAATTCGAAATAAATAAATCGAAAGTTTCGAAACTTCTTTCTTTCAATAAGATCGCATCACCTTTCGGAGATATTTTAACGTATATGGGATATTGTTTTAATAAAGTATCTAATACTTTTACCCCAGCCACACCATGATTACCGTTGTCACAAGCAAATAAAGCTGCAATCAATATTAATAGAATAAGTCTGATATAATAGCTCATCAATTATTCTTTAAATTAAATATAAGTAAATATATCGTAGATAGGTGCCTATTACTTTATTATATTGTAAGATTAATCGTAAAAATATATTCTTTTTATATGAGCATTGAACAAATCGCGTGGCTAAACGTGTGCTTTAGTTACTAAATAGTTTTGAATAGGTATTTTTTGCTTTCTATTTAACTTGTCTAATTTTAATAGTATTTACTTATCTATTTGTCAACAATTTTTTTCATTTCTTCTTTAATTTCTTTTATGGCCCTTGATGGTATTTTTACTCTTTTATCTAAAATAATCTTGGCCCTTTCAACAGCTTTTTTTTTCTGACCAGTTTCATCGTATAACTTAACTAACAAATAATCTGGATAAAATCGACTTGGCACCATATTCGCTGCTTTCTGATACGCTATCTCTGCTTGTTCGTAATTGCCCATGGTTTTGTTAACGTCTCCAATTGTAGTTTCCAAAATCGTATTATTTAAATAGATTTTTGCGTTTTCTAATATAGGTAGTGCTTTGTCATCCTGTCCGGCCATGACTAATGCTTTGCCATAATTCAGAAGTAATTCACCACAATTTTCAAGTCCTGGTATTGCCTTTTCGAACTCAGCAACACTCTTCTTATATAATCCATATTTATATAGGTCCTTTGCAATTTTCCAACTTCTATATTTTCCCTTCAAATCTCGAAATTTAGAGCTACCCTCCCATATAACGACGATACCCAAAAATACTAAGCTTAATTTAAGGGCCTTAGTTCCTTTTCCAAAAAAAGAACTCCTCCCAGTATGATAAGTCCGGCAATATTTTCTATTATCGATTGTGGCCAACAATGAAAACATAACCACTATTATTATTTTTATCGGCAGTATCTGAGACGGATAAGAAAATAGGCTGAAAATTACAATTGTGCCCAGAACAATAAGAATTAATACTTTGATAAAACCATTTTCTTCTTTAACCTTTAATTTTAAACCTAGAAAAACAACCACTATAAGATGAAAAAAACCAACTATCCCATTTTCAGATAGAAATTGAAGAATTTCATTAAAGGCATAGCTATTATTGTCTGCGACCATAAGTTCACCGGTTTTCCTGACCCGTTCAAAGTAATAAGCTTGCTCTTCCATGTAATGAGCCTTAAAAGAATCATAGCCAATCCCAAAGATTGGGTTTTTAACTATCATTTTACCGGTAACCTTCCATATCAAAATTCTTCCGTCTGCCGAGTTCTTTTTAAAATGATACATTTTGAAGATTCCGACAGCTAAAACTAAGAGAACTATAATACACATAAAGACTTTTTTATAAATCGACAAAGCCTTTATTTTGTTAAGTGCTCGATATCTATAAATTAAAACACTTGTGCAGCCAACCAAAGATGCCAACCATGCTGCCCTTGAACCTGTTCTGGGCAATATGAAAAAAATAACACCCATACAAATTAAAGGTATATATTGTCTGAGGGTATCGAAACATATCTTTTGCAGTCTTTGAGTCCAACTTGAATATGAAGTTTTCTTCGAGGTAATATTAAATCTGAAAACGTAGAATCCCAGTGAAATAACAATTAATGTTGCACAAAAACCTGCCAATGGCCCTGGGTTAAAAAAACCTCCGCCGAGGGTAATGCCAAAATACGTTGGACTAAAATTATCAAATACTTGAAGAAAAAATAACCCCTGTACAATTCCCGATAACATAATGGAAAGCAATACAATAGGATAGTCTTTTAATGAAAGTATTCTTAAGCCTAAATAAAGAAAAGAAAGGAGCAAAAGTTCTATAAATCGAATGGAAAACCCGTGGAAGGATTGTAAAATGTATCGGTTAATTATTATGTAAACAAGCAAGAAGAAAAGTGAAATATCAATTTTCGATATTTTAAATTTAACTTCCTCAGTTTTGGTTAAAAGAAGTGTTGACATAACACACCCAAGCAGAACTAGCAATCCGCCCGTCAAGAAAAAAGCCTTGGAGCTAATAGTAGAATCTACAACTTCTAAATTGTTTACCGATGGTATTATTATAAGAATCAGGACTAAAATCGTCTTGGGGAGAGAAAATGCCATTTTCGTAAAATTTGTACAGTTGATTTGCATTTAGTTTAGGTCAATCTTTTCTTAATATAAGAATAATCAGATAAATTAATAAGAATTATATACAAATAATATTACATAATCCTTTAATTAAATATAAGATTATATAATATGTTTTACATATTATATCCAAACCAAAATTTGATGGTATGCTAAATTTATGTTATGATTTTTAGAGCCATTCTCAATGTAGAGATGGTCTGGTGCCTAACCAGCGACATTGCCATACTTTATATGTTAACAACAAATTAAGTTCTCGATTCAAGAGTGACTGGGTCTAGCTAATATTTAATTAACCCGTGTTTCTTTAAAAAGGAAGAGCAAAATGAACCTGCAAGTTCAAAATATAAAAACATCTCAAAATGTTCAAGGGTAAAAGTTATACCAATATATTTTTTGATAGGACTATCTCATAAAGTGTGTAAATAGAAAATTAGCGGGGGCATGCCCCCGCTAATTTTTTGTCTAATTTTAAATATCCGCACATTATGAAGAAAGAAGAATTGTTCCACGACGATTTCCTGAAGCAGTTCAAATCGGGAGACGAGCTCAACGGTTTTCTGAAAGAACTCCAGAAACGGGGCATCGAGAAGATGCTCGAAGGGGAGCTTGACGGCCACCTGGACTATGAAGGGCACGGTCGCTCGCCCAACGACAACAGGCGCAACGGCCACACCAAGAAGAAGGTACGCACTTCCTTCGGGGAGTCGCAGATCAGCGTGCCAAGGGACCGGGACGCCAGTTTCAATCCCATGATCGTACCCAAAAGGGGCAACATGGCCGACGGTATCGAGAACATCATCGTATCGCTCTACGCCAAGGGCATGTCGGTAAGCGACATCGAGGAACAGATACGGGAGGCCTACGGCTTCGAGGTGTCCACCTCCACCATATCAAGGATCACCGAAAAGGTGGCCGACGACATCGCGGCATGGCAGAACCGCCCCTTGGAACCGGTCTACCTAATCGTATGGATGGACGGCATCGTATTCAAGGTGCGCGAGAGCTCCAAGGTCATCAACAAGACCGTCTACGTGGCCGTGGGCCTGCGAAGGGACGGCAAGAAGGAGGTATTGGGGCTCTGGCTCGGCAAGAACGAATCGGCCGCCTTCTGGATGTCGGTGCTCACCGATATGAGGGCACGCGGCACCGAGGACATCCTGATCACGGCCACCGACAACCTGAACGGCTTCACCGATACCATCAAGAGCGTGTTCCCCGAATCGAGGACCCAGATATGCGTGGTACACCAGATAAGAAACGCATGCCGTTACGTGGTATGGAAGGACAAAAAGGAGTTCACCGCGGACATGAAGGGCATCTATAACGCCCCCAACGAGAGGGCCGCCAAGGCCGCCCTGGAGGACTTTGCACAAAAATGGAAAGGCAAGTATTCCTATGCCATAAGGAGCTGGAGGGACAATTGGGACGAACTTACCGTGTTCTACGAGTTCCCCTTGGAAATAAGGAAGATAATATATACCACGAACCTTATCGAGAACCTGAACGGAAAGATCAGGAAGTACACCAAGAACAAGCTTTCGTTCCCCACCGACGATGCCGTGATGAAATCCGTATATTTGGCGGCAAGGGAGGCCACCAAGAAGTGGTCGATGCCCATCAGGAACTGGGACATCATCCTGAACCAGTTCCTTACGATCTATGAAAAAAGGGTCGGGCTCTAAAAAAGTCCAGCCCCTGTTAATTTGAGTTTACACACTTAGTGGGATAGTGTCTTTTTGATTAACGAACTACTTATAGAAATAAATCATGCCAAATATAACAATAGGTAATTCACCAGTGCCTGTCAGTCCCGTAATACAGGATTGAACTAACTTGAAGGTAATTGATGATTCTAGAACTTTACAGTACGTCCTTAAGCACGCGAATATCCCGGCGTACGTCTACTTAAGTTTATGGTTCTCCTATCCAAAGTTTAAGTTTTCGAAGTTCGCAAATGCCAAACCCACCATATTTCTTCTTTAAGTTGTGGAGTGTAGCCCCAGATAGACCTTATCCTTTGGTACACCTCCGAGCTGCGCATTCTCGTGTGCCCATTCGATGGTGAAGACAATCTGTAATTCACCGAATTTTGAACGTTTCATAGGAAAATAATAGTTTAAAGCTACACATTCGTTTTACCGAAAAACTCTAGTTTTAAACAACCCTATTTATCGGAAAGAGACAATACAAACAAAATCTGAGTCTTGATGCCTAGACACACAAATGTCTTATAGTTATAAGATTATCATAGAGCCGACTCTACTAATGAAAACATTTTACAATTCTATAACAGGAAACTTGAGTTAATTAAAAAAATGTCTATGAAACTATGTCTTTTAAGAATTCAAAACAGTCCTAGGGAATAAAAAAGCATTGACTCTCACTGAATAAAGCTTTTTTATTCCCTAGGACCGAAGTGCTTACAATCCCAATTCTTTTTTAACATCGGCCAACAGGTCCTTGCCCTTGGCGACGATCAGACCAGTGCCCGGTTGTGCATCGATAACATAGTCAAAACCTTGTGCCGCAGCCACTTTTTCAATAGCGGCCTTTGCTTTTTCAGATATAGGTGCAAACAACTCTTGTTGTTTTTTCTGCATTTCTTGTTGGGCATTCTGTTGAAACTCATTTATACTTTTTTGGTACCCTTGTAGCTCATCAGCCCTCTTTTTATTTTCTTCTTCCGTTTTCGAGGGAGCCTCGTTCTCATAAAGCGTATATTTATTTTTAAGCTCGGTCATCGAACTTTCTATATCGGCACTATAAGTCTCTTGTAATTTCTTTAATTCTGCCTCGGCCGCTTTCATTTCAGGCATTGCGGCCAACAACTGGGTCACATCGATATGGGCGACCTTGCTCTGAGCCTGGACAAAACCGGTAGCGGCTACAAATAGAACTAGGGCTACGGTTATTTTCTTTACTTGTTTCATGAGTGTTTAATTAATATTTGAGTTTTATTTTATATTTAATGAATGCTGGTCAATGTAAAAAATCGTATTCGCGAATCTTTTCTTTTTTAGTTGATACTATCTTTTGGCACTTCTTCCAATTCTTGTTTTCTTGCATTTTTCTTGGCCTCTCGCTCTTCCAAGAGTTTTTTCCTTCTGGCCTCGTAGGCTTTCTTACGTTCTTCTCTTGCCTTTAATTGTTCCGCCCTTTTCTCTTCCGCGGTTTTTTCCCTGGCTTCTTGCGCCTGCTTTGCCTTCTCTTGTCTTTCCAATAACGCGTCGGATGGAGTATCGTCTACCTCTTCGCCTTCAAAGTCCTCCAGACTGTTTCTTGTATCCGCTTTTTTTCTAGGCGCACTTACTTTTCTTGTCCGCGCTATTCCCCTTAGAATGATATCGCTTATATCATGTCTTTTTTCGGAGTACAACATTACGACATCCGCCGATTTATCAAAAATAAAATCATACTTTTTATTGGCCCCTATTTTCTGTACTTCGTTGAATACCTGATCTTGGATCGGTTGGATCAACCTGCGCTTTTGTAGCACCAGATCACCCTGAGGTCCGAATCGATCTTGTTGATACCCGATCATTTCTTTTTCAAGGATCTGTATTTCCTCTTCCCGCTCACTGATCAATTCGTCGGTCAGCAACACTTTTTCGGCCATAAGATCTTTCTTCATCTGGTCTATGACACTCTGCTGCTGTTCGATCTCCACTTTCCATTTTTGCACCTTATCGGCCAATTGCTCGTTGGCCTCGCGATATTCTTCGACATTCTCCAATATATATTCCATATCGACATAGGCTATTCGAACGCCTCTCGCCTGTGCAAGGGCATACGATGAAAAAAGCACTATCCCTAAAAATAAAAGAACGTTTGATTTTGTCTTTACAAGTTTCATCACTAAATCGTTTTATCCAATAGAAAATATCGTGCCAAAAATGCTAAAACCTTTATAATGAAGTAATTAGCCTGACACAATTTTTTTTAAAACTGCTGGCCGATTATGAAGTGTGTTTCCCATCCGTGTGCCCCTGTCTCTTGGCCCGTGTTATCGGAATCGAAGCCGTAGCCAAAATCGATGCCCAATAAACCAAATGCCGGCATAAAAATACGTAGCCCCACACCAGCCGATCGTTTAACTTCAAACGGATTAAACTGCTGAAAATTGTTGAAAGCATTACCAGCTTCTAGAAAAGTGAGCATATAAATCGATGCCGAAGGCTTTAATGTCAGCGGATATCTCAATTCTAAGGAGAATTTATTATACACCAATCCACCTTCTTGTCTCCCTGTCAATGGATCTATAGGCGTCAACGATTGATTTTCATAACCTCGTAATTGAATAACGTCACGACCGTCCAAGGTGAAATTGCCAAGGCCATCACCCCCAACAAAGAAACGCTCAAAAGGCACATCGCCGACATCATGGTTATAGGCCCCTAAAAACCCGAATTCGGCATTGGTTCGAAGCACCAATGATTTGTCATCGCGACCGGCCAAAGTGGTGTACCAATCTCCTTTAAAATTAATCTTATAGTACTCCAACCACTTGAACCGCTCCTCCTCAAGTTTTTCACGTTGACTATTCAAAATAGGTACTCTAGGATCGTTTTGTTCCAAATCACGAATCTCTTCCAATAGAGAACTGCTTTCATCTCTTATCGCCCTGAAATCTTTGTTGCTGAACAGCGAATACGGAGGGGTCAATTTAGCTGTTACCGAGAAATTCGAGCCTGATCTTGGATATATGCGACCTCCTCCGGTGGCATTTCTTGAAATTCCAAAAGTATAGGTAAAAGAGTTTGATTTTCCGTTACCAAAACTAAAGAGGCCTATGTTGTAGTTCTTAAAATCATACAATTGATAGCCCAATGAGTGCGATACGGTAAAAAAGTCGTCGGGCCATTGTACCCTTTTGGCAAGCCCTGCGCTTACCCCTGTTATCGCAAATTGTCGTGATTTATCAATATTACGCGTTCTGAAATCATACGAGAATTGCTGGGTTCGCGAAATCGAAAGATTGAAACGCACCGGTTTCACCCCACCCAACCATGGTTCTGAAAAATTAAGGCTATACACCCTAAAAGTACGGCTCGCCTGCAAACGCAACGCAAATGTCTGCCCGTCACCCATCGGCACCGGTTTGTAGGCCTCGCCCTTGAATAGGTTCTGAATCGAAAAATTGCTGAAGGAAAGGCCAAGTGTACCGATAAAACCACCGCCGCCATAGCCACCCTGCAATTCTATTTGGCTCGAACCGGCCTCGACCAAACTATAATTGATATCAACGGTTCCTTCATTCGGGTTGGCATTGCCGACCTCGGGTTTGATGTTTTCAGCATCAAAAAAGCCAAGCTGACCTAGTTCACGGATACTTCTAATTATATCGGACTTGTTATACTTTTGGCCCGGTCTTGTACGCAGTTCCCTAAAAATAACATGGTCATTGGTCTTGTCGTTACCGCTAACCGTAATATGGTTCAAGAAGGTCTCTTTACCCTCGATAATACGAATCTCGAAATTGATCGTATCGTTCTCGGCAGAAACTTCTACAGGATTGATATTTGAGAACAGATATCCGTTATTTTGATAGGCATTGGTCAAATCGAATGCATCTGGATCCGAATCATCGGCAACGCGTTCGCGCAATAACACACCATTATAGGTATCACCTTTCTTGATACCCAATATAGCGGCCAATTCACGATCGGTATAGACCGTATTGCCCACAAAATCGATATCGCCAAAATAGTATTTGTTACCCTCTTCTACCTTGATCTTGATATCTATATTGTTATCATCTACCTTGATGATCGAATCTGAAAGCACCCTGGCATCACGATAACCGTTTTCAGCATATTTGTCGACCAAAAGATTAAGGTCGTTCTCATAATCATCGCGAATGAACTTCGATTTTTTCCAAAATCTTCCAAATCTTTTTTCTTTGGTCTTTTTCATGGCCTTACGCAGCTTCTTGGCCTTTATCTTTTCGTTGCCTTCAAATACGATATCGCGGATCTTGACCTTATCGCCTTTCTTGATATTGATTACCATATTTTGGGTGTTGTCGCCCACGGTATCCTTTGCGGTAACTATATTGACCTGGGCATTTAAATACCCTTGTTTCTTATATTTGTTTTGAAGGTAGTTTTTAGAGTTGGCAATAAGGCTCTGCGTAATCTTCTTTCCTTTTTTTAAATCGGTATCTTTTAAAAGCTCATCTACTTTTCGTTCCTTAACCCCATATATTGTTACATTCGACAATGTAGGGCGTTCAAGAATATTCAGCTCAAGGAAAATGTTTTCCCCTTGAATGTCGGTAATGAAAAATTTAATATCGGAGAAGAGCTCAAGGCCCCAGAGCTTGTTTATGACCTCACTTATCTGATCACCTGGCACGGTAATGGGCTGGCCGACCCTAAGACCCGTGTACGTTTTGACGGTCTGCTCGTTGTAACTTTGGAGCCCGGTGACTTCCAGACCACCCAAAATATACTTTTTGCCATCTTCATAAGAGAAGTCTTGAGCTAAAGTAAAGGTGGTGGTCAAAAATAGTAGTAGAATAAATAAAGGCCCAAGCGGAATGAACCTTTTCATAACGCTAGTTGAGTTGTTCGCTAGTTTTTCCAAATCGTCGTTCTCTGTTCTGGTAATTTCTTATGGCCCCCACTAAATGATGCTCTGTAAAATCGGGCCAAAAAACCTCAATAAAATATAATTCGGCATACGCTATCTGCCAAAGCAAAAAATTGCTGATCCTATGCTCCCCACTGGTACGGATCAACAAATCTACATCTGGCAAATTGCGCGTGTAAAGATGGTCATTAATAATGGTTTCATCAATACTTTCGGGCGAAATTATATTATTTTTAACTTTGCTGGAAATCAACCGAATGGCGGTCTTCAATTCTTCCCTAGCACCATAATTAAGGGCAAGTGTCAATGTCAATCCTGTATTGCTTTTGGTTTTTTCCTTCACCTCTTCAAGTTCACGAAAGGCTTTTTTGGGCAGCAAGGTAATATCTCCTATTGTATTTAAGCGAACATTGTTTTCAACGAGGGTGTTTAGTTCTTTACGCAGCGAGGACACCAATATCTTCATCAGTGTGTCCACTTCCAATTTGGGGCGTTTCCAGTTTTCGGTTGAAAAGGTATACAGGGTAAGGTATTCAATATTGAGTTTTACACAACTTTCAACCGTTCTTCTTACCGTCGCGACTCCATTTTCATGCCCGAAAACACGAAGCTTCCCTTTCTTTTTGGCCCATCGGCCGTTACCGTCCATGATAATTGCAATATGCCTCGGAAGATTGGTTCCTTTAATGTCTTCAATGGTATACATAACTCGAATTACTCAAAACAATCACCGCAAGGTACTCTACCAAAGGTATATGTAAAAGTAATTCCTGAAAAAACATACCAATCTTTACTGTTGGTATTACCAAAATCGACATCGATTTGCTGACTTATATTGGATTTTGAAGGATTACTGGCATCAAGATTATCTGTAAAGGTATAGCGCGCGCCGACTTCGGCCCCAATGATAAATTGCTGCCCTACCCTTAATTTCATACCAATGGTCATCGGTACTGCAAATGAACCATCTTGCTGGTTGGCGTTGACCAACTGTCCGGCGTTAATATAATTGTAGTCATATCTAAAATAGGTCACACCTGTATATAGATAAGGTGTAAATGCGGGGCCCAATTTGTGAAGGTTGTATTCCACAAAATTGAACTCCAAGCCGGCCGAGGCTTCAAAAACAGTATTGTCGACCACAAAGCCTCTTTGCTTTCGTGAAGAAAGGTTCGATTTCGAGTCGTCTGCCGTGAACTTTCCGCGAATCAAGCTTGCCCGCCAGGCGTATCTTTTGCTAGCGTTCCATTTAAAAAGGCCTCCATAGGCAAGATTCGAAGGTAGAATGTAATTTGTCCTTCCTACATCTCCGATCATATTTGCTCCTCCCGCAAACAAGCCGATTTCATACATTTGGGCACTGCCCTGGACTGCAAATACCAAAAAAATCAGGACAAAACATTTTTTCATGAATAGTAAAAGTTTGTAAGGGCAATTTTTCACATCGATAATTGAACACCCGGTTTACATACCGTTCTCACTTGATAAACAGGTTTTAGGCGTATTTATTGCTTTTTGGAAGTCTAATTGCGTCGGTCTTCACCCCATAAAAGTTTCTTACGAAGCGTTTTCAAAAAACTTTCAGAGGTATATTCTATCATTTTTATCGTGAATTCGGCCTTCTTGATCGTTATTTGTTGACCGTTGGCCACCGACGCTATTCGCGAATCAAGGGAGACCAAATGATTTTCTTCACGACCGGAAACTTTGAGTCGTATCTCGGTATCGTCAGAAATAACCAGCGGCCTGGCATTCAGGTTATGCGGGGCAATCGGTGTCAAAACCAATGATTTGGCCGTAGGTACGATAACCGGCCCGCCGCAGCTCAACGAATAGCCCGTAGAGCCGGTAGGCGTCGATATTATCAAACCGTCGGCCCAATAAGAGGTCAGGTATTCATCGTTCAGATAGGTCTCGACGGTAATCATCGAGGTAGTATCTTTTCTACTTACGGTAACCTCGTTCAAGGCAAAGTTCAAATCGTTGAACTCAGGTATATCACAATCTGAGCTAACGCTCACCAAGCTTCGTTCGACAATATGGTAATCGCCCTTTACAAATTCTTGAACCACTTTTCTCACATCTTCTTTGGAAAAAGTCGATAAGAAACCCAGCCTACCCGTATTTACACCGACAATCGGAATTCCGAGATCCCTAACATAAGTGGTCGCGCGCAAAATGGTGCCGTCACCTCCAAAACTTACGAACATGTCGAACGAGCCGTCCAATCCATCGTGCTCTGTAAAGGTTCGGTAGGTCTTTGCACTGCGGTTATCTTTCAATAACCTGTAAAAATCATTTTCTAGGTGAGCTTCCGCAGCTATCTTGTCAAGTTCATCAAGAAATTCTACAACGTAGTCAAGAGCCATATCTTGATACGTTTGACCGTAAATAGCTACTTTCATACTTGCTATACGTTGAGATATTTGTCCAAATAGTCGGAACGCTGTTTCAGATCTTCAAGAAATTGATCATCGGTATTGCCGAAAAGCACATTGTAATTATACCTTCTAAAAGTTTGTAGAATCTCGTTCAGGTTGGTCGAATTGATTTTTACGGTAACCTGAATGACGTCGTTTCTCATATCGGTAATAAAACCACCTATCAGCTTGGCATTATTGCTCTCAATAATCTGGGCAATTTCACTAAAGGAATAATCTTTGATACCTTTGGCCACAACGATAATACCACCAGGTTCGGTAAAAAATGGAGTGTCTATGAAAACACTTACGACGTCGGTCAAGTCATAATGCCCCAATACCGATTCCTGATCATCCAATACGGGTACCAAGTTCGCCTCGTTTCGCGCAAAGGTTTCAAGAACATCCAACCAATTGGTGTCCTTGTCCACAAAAAAAGATTCAAGGGTATAGCGATAATCGGCTATCTTTTCTTCCTTCCTGAAATTTTGCACATCGTTACCGCTCAAAACACCAAGAAACCTATCTTTTTCTACTACGGTTGCATGCGAAAAGGTACTGTCCTTAAAAAAACGGATTATATCATTCATGGAATCCTCCATGCTAAAAACCGGGATGTTGGGTACAATAAGATCCTGAATGTGCATAGTTCTAAATATAACGCAAAATACAAATATAAAATATCAAAAGGCATGCCTAATTTGTATTTTTGCCCTGAACAAAAAGGATATTGACCCCATGGCAAAACTTAGTGTAAACGTCAATAAAATAGCTACACTTCGAAATTCAAGAGGTGGAAACGTGCCCGACTTGATCAAGGTTGCATCTGATGTTGAGAGATTTGGAGCCCAAGGTATCACAATCCACCCGCGACCCGATGAACGACATATTCGCTATCAAGACGCTAGGGACCTTAAAAAGACCGTCAAGACAGAATTCAATATTGAGGGCAACCCAATCCAAAAGTTCGTAGACCTTGTTTTAGAAGTCGGTCCGACCCAGGTCACTTTGGTGCCCGACGCAGTCGATGCCATTACCTCGAATGCCGGTTGGGATACCGTCGAGCATCGTTCATTTCTCAAAGATGTCATTACCACTTTTAAGAAAAACGGCATCCGTACATCGATTTTTGTCGATGCCGATGTCAAGATGATCGAAGGGGCGGCCGCCACGGGTACGGATCGTATCGAATTATATACCGAAAGCTATGCACAAAAGTATGCGACAGGTGCACACGGCGAAGCGGTCTCCCCATTTACAGAAGTTGCTAAAATTGCCCATTCACTGGGACTCGGCGTAAATGCCGGACATGACCTAAGCCTCGACAATATCAAATTTTTTAAAGAGAACGTACCCTATTTGCTGGAAGTATCCATTGGTCATGCCCTGATTTGCGAGTCATTGTATCTCGGACTCGACAATGTGATAAACATGTATTTGAACAAGCTGAAATGAACGATCTGTTACATTCGAATATTTTAGGGAAAGGTAAACCTTTTTTGATCCTTCACGGGTTTTTGGGAATGTCGGACAACTGGAAGACCTTGGGTACCAGATATGCCGATGATGGCTTTCAGGTACACCTCATCGATCAGCGTAATCACGGACAAAGTTTTTGGTCCGAAGATTTCGATTACGATGTTCTTGCAAAAGATTTGTTGGTCTACATGGAACATCATGGCCTGGGAAAAGTGATTTTGTTGGGCCACTCGATGGGCGGAAAAACCGCCATGCAGTTCGCCTGTAATTACCCGGATCGCACCGAAAAACTCATAGTAGCCGATATTGCGCCGAAATATTATCCGCCCCATCACCACGATATCATAGACGCCTTACATTCTTTGGATTTTGATAGCATCGATTCAAGAAGTGGGGCCGATACCGCATTGGCAGAAAAAATCAAATCCTTGGGCATGCGCCAATTTTTGTTGAAAAATCTCTATTGGGTCGAGAAAGGGAAATTAGGGTTTCGATGTAATCTTGAGGTATTGGGCAAAAAAATGGGCGAAATCGGAGAAAATATCGGCAGTACGGATGTCTATGAGGGCCCGACCCTTTTTTTACGGGGAGATCGCTCTGAATATGTATCTGAAGGCGACCGAGACACTATCAAAAGACATTTCCCACATTCGATCGTTGATACCGTTCAAAATGCCGGGCACTGGCTGCATGCCGAAAACCCAAAGGAATTCTTCGAAAAGTCGATTTCTTTCTTAAATAGTTAGCATAGATTTTTGATGCCCGTTTATTTCTGATCGATTTAAATTTTAGTTCGTACTTTCATTAATCTCTTATCTCAATTAACTTTATTCAAAAAAACATGAAAATTATTTTAAGAATTCTTCTCAGTGCACTGGCGGTAGTGGTACTTTCAAAAGTACTCCCCAATGTTTCCGTCGACACCTATACCACGGCGATCATCGTTGCCATCGTACTAAGCCTGTTGAACTTTATAGTCAAACCCATTCTCGTGATCCTGACCCTTCCGGTGACCATTTTGACGCTTGGTCTCTTTTTGTTGGTCATAAACGCATTGATAATTCTGTTGGCCGATCATTTTGTCGATGGTTTCTCGGTCAACGGTCTCGGTTGGGCCCTGCTTTTCAGCTTATTGTTATCGTTTCTCCAATCTGTATTATTTTCCTTGCTGAAGGAAGATAAATAAGGTATCGCTTGTCCGCACCCTTGGATCCAAAAACTTGGTAGGCTTTTGAAAATGTAGTATTTTTGCATCCCTTTTACGCAAGCAAAACAATTAAGTAGATGAACATTACCAAAGAACAGATCGATGATTTGAACGCTATCGTCAAGGTAGCTATCGACAAGTCGGATTATCAAGATAAGGTCGACAAAATTTTAAAGGATTACCGCAAGCAGGCGAATATTCCTGGTTTTAGAAAAGGTCAGGTTCCTTTGGGGCTTATCAAAAAACAATACGGCAGGGCCGTTTTGGTCGATGAGGTCAACAAACTGCTTCAAGACAACCTTAACAAATATCTCACCGAAGAAAAATTGGATGTTCTTGGGAACCCGCTTCCAAAACAACAGGATAATTTTGATTGGGACACCGAAGAACTTGCCTTTGAATTCGAATTGGGACTGGCTCCTGAATTCGAGGTTCCTTTGAAAACGAAAAAAGCGATCACCCAATATAAGATCGTTGCCGACAAGAAAATGGTCGATGAACAGGTCGAACGCATTTTAAAGCAATATGGCAAATTGGTCAATAAGGAAATAGTCGGAAAAAAAGACGAGGTAACTGGCACTTTTGTGAACGAGGCGGAAGAAATCGAACATAGAACAACGCTCGAGCTTGACAAAATAAAAAGCAAAAAAGCACTTGACGCACTTGTCGGAAGCAAAGTCGGCGATACCGTAAAATTGAATACAAAAGGACTTTTCAAAGAAGACTACCTGCTTTCCAGTGCCCTTGACATCACTCAAGAGAAGGCCAAGGGGCTAAAAATCGATGTTGACTTTACGATTTCCGAGATCAATGAACGTGAACCGGCCGAAATGAACCAAGACCTGTTCGATAAGTTGTTCGGAAAAGATACCGTCAAATCAGAAAAAGAATTAAAAGAACGTATCAAGAAAGATTCCGAAAAGCAGTTCGAGCAACAATCAGATCAAAAACTTTTGAACGATGTAACGGAGTATTTCATTGAAAATACAAAATTCGACCTGCCCACGGGCTTTTTGACCAAATGGATCCAAATGACGGGGGAAGAACCGTTAACGGAAGAAAAGGCAAAAGAAGAATTCGAAAAGTCTGAAAAAGGGCTGCGCTATCAATTGATCGAAGGAAAAATAATCAAAGACAACGATCTTCAGGTACAATTCGACGAATTAAAAGAATTCGCCAAAGGCTTTATCAAATCGCAAATGGCCCAGTTCGGTCAGATGAACCCCCAAGAAGAAGAATTGGAAAACATCGCCGCAAGGGTTTTGGGCAACCAAGATGAGGTCAAACGATTGTCGGAACAATTGATGAGTCAAAAATTGTTGAACCTTTATAAAGAAAAGGCGAACCTAAAGACCAAGGAAGTGACCTATGAAAACTTTGTGAAAGAGGTTTACGGGTAAGATTCAAAAAAATAATAAGTATCTTTACGGTGCCGAAAACTTGCTTTCGGCACCTTTTTTTAGCACTAAAATCTATAAAAAACCGATGGATTACGGAAAAGAATTCAAAAATTACGCTATAAACCACCAAGGTATCAGTAGCGTTTATTACGATAAAATCATGAGTAGCATGTATCCCGTGAACATGACTCCGAACATTATCGAAGAAAGACAGATGAACGTAATCGCAATGGACGTTTATTCACGACTGATGATGGACCGTATCATATTTTTGGGCACGGGCATCAATGACCAGGTCGCGAATATCGTACAGGCACAATTGTTGTTTTTAGAGAGTGTAGATGCATCGAAAGATATACAGATATATATAAACTCTCCTGGAGGAAGTGTATATGCCGGTCTTGGCATTTATGACACCATGCAGTTCATCAAACCTGATGTTGCCACTATTTGTACCGGAATGGCCGCTTCGATGGGAGCCGTTCTATTGTGTGCGGGCGAAAACGGAAAACGCAGCGGTCTGACGCATTCAAGGGTAATGATACATCAGCCCATGGGCGGTGCCCAAGGCCAGGCCAGTGATATCGAGATTACGGCCCGTGAAATATTGAAGTTGAAAGAAGAACTTTATGAGATTATTGCCAAACATTCAGGGCAGACAATCGAAAAAGTACATGAAGATAGCGACCGTGATTATTGGATGAAAGCCAACGAAGCCAAAAAATACGGAATGATCGACGAAATTTTGGTAAGGGACAACAGTTGATTTCGACGAATTACCCAGTCTAATGGTTAGACATCGATTAAATAAACCAAAACCCCGATTCTTTCGTTAGGTTTGTGAAAGAGACATAATTATGGCAAAGGAAAACCTGGAATGTTCATTTTGCGGTAGAAAAAAACCGGAGACCAATCTTTTGATCGCCGGTCTTGACGCACATATATGTGACCGATGTATCGAGCAGGCCCATGGTATCGTTGCCGAAGAGTCAAAGCAGACCAAGACCAATGACCTTTCCTCCGAACTGGTCCTGAAAAAACCGCTTGAAATAAAGGAGTTTCTCGATACTTTCATCATTGGTCAAGAACGTACCAAGAAAGTGATGTCGGTTGCCGTTTACAATCATTATAAAAGGCTTTTGCAACCAAGCTCGAAAGAAGATGATATAGAGATTCAGAAGAGCAACATAATCATGGTCGGTCAGACCGGTACGGGAAAAACCTTAATGGCCAAGACCATTGCAAGAATGCTCAACGTTCCATTGGCCATCGTCGACGCCACCGTACTGACCGAAGCGGGCTATGTGGGTGAGGATGTAGAAAGCATTTTGACCCGATTGCTGCAAGCTGCAGATTATAATTTGGAAAAGACCGAACGTGGTATCGTCTTTATCGATGAAATCGATAAAATCGCGCGCAAGAGTGATAACCCTTCGATTACCAGAGATGTATCTGGCGAAGGTGTACAGCAAGGACTATTAAAACTTTTGGAAGGTACGGTCGTAAACGTACCGCCAAAGGGCGGAAGAAAACATCCTGACCAAAAATTCATCGAGGTAAACACCGAAAACATATTGTTCATTGCAGGAGGGGCATTTGATGGCATCGAACGTACGATCACCAAACGCCTGAACATGCAAGCTGTGGGATACAGCGCATCAAAGTCGGATGAAACATTGGACCAAAGCAATATTCTGCAGTACATTATACCAAAAGACCTCAAAGAATTTGGCCTTATACCCGAAATAATAGGAAGACTGCCCGTCTTGACCTATATGAATCCTTTGGACGAAAAAACCTTGAGGGCCATTCTTACCGAGCCCAAGAACGCCATTATCAAACAATATGAGAAATTGTTCCATATGGATGGTATCAAATTTTCAATAACTGAGCAAGCACTCGATTATATCGTACAGAAAGCCATTGAATACAAATTGGGGGCTAGAGGCCTTCGTTCACTATGCGAGGCAATCTTTACCGATGCGATGTTCGAGATGCCGAGTTCTGGCGAAAAAGAACTCAAGGTCACCAAACCATATGCAGAGAACAAACTTTCCCACGAAACCATAAAAAAATTAAAAGCCGTCTCATAGACGGCTTTTTATATATTTCAAGTAGTTTGGTTATATGCACTAAACTACTTTTTTCTTCTTTTCCTTTTGGGTCACGTTGGCCAGAAGTTCTAAACATACTTTTTGTATTATCTTTTCGTCCGAGTATAGGGTATGGCCAAAATTCTCAACGATATCCAAGTCCACACCTACTTTCTTGGCCCAGTTCTCAGTCGGTCTGTACTTGTCATTTGCACCGTAAACCAGCGTCACCAACGCATCTGGTTTTTCGTTCTCCTTTCGAATTCTTGTGGCCGAAATGCTGTATAACGATTTCATCGGAAGGCCCATCAGACCAGCTTTCCAAACAATGGTGCCACCCGTACTGAAAGCGAGATAGTGACATGGTTCAGACTCACGCTTCAAAAGATGTGATGCCGCAGTTTCAATTCCGCCATTCACGAATTCATGATGGATATTTTCGGCAGTATTTATTTTAAGGTCGATGTTAGCCAATTGTTGGCTATCGTAAAAAGTAATGTCGTAGTATTGTTGCAGATAACCAAGGTAGGAAGTAATCCACAGGCCCTTCTTAGTTCCCCACATATCGGATACGATTACTAATCTTTCCGCCATAGTACTTAAGTTTTAATTGGTAGTTGAGGCTATATTCAAGACCAATTTGGGCAAATAACGCCGCAAAACCTCATTTATTTGTTTATAGGACATATTTAATCGGTGTACCAACCTATTCGTCAAAAATATTGGGGCGTTTCCCACAAAAATTTCAAAATCGATACGATCATATACTTTGGCTTTCAGAGAAGCCCCAAAACCTACAAACCTTACGATAGCATATCGGTTCGCTCAAAATCTTTTTCCCAATGAAATACCCAACCTTGGAAACATATCGGGAAAACAATAATAGCTACCTTCACACGATTGCTGCCGAAAATTTAGACCACCGCCTACGACCACCTCCATCGTCCAGGAGTTAACTGCAAAGAATTTGGTGCCCAGCGCCAATCCAAGACCGCTCCCGAACTTGTTTTCATCGCTATGGTCATCCCTATAAAAGAGATTAACGTTATTCTCAACAAAAAATCCAGAATTGGTTCGCTTACCTAAATAGTATCGGTAAAAGGGAAATAATGAGAAATCGGAAGTCAATATATCCTTCGCATAATTCGGTTTCTTTGAGCCTATGAATCCGCCTATCGAAATGCCGATTGCCGATTTTCCACCCAAGACCCTTTCATAGGTAAGTTCAGGATAGCCAGCTGGCAGATAAAGGATGTTCAGCCTTATCTCGTTCTTATTGAAATGCATCTGCACTCGTTCTTGCGACAATACCGGAAACGCGGTTACAGTTATCAAAAGGATAAAAAACAAAGCCTTCATATCTTCTAGTTTTAATGTTTGTCCAAAACTAGATAGGGGCCACGTTTTTACTATCCGAGATTATGTAATTGGAAAGAATTCGGACATTTTTGCCTATTCAACTACTTTCTCCTTTCTGTAAGCTGCAGGGGTCTTGCCCGTAAACTTCTTGAATGCGGTATAAAAAGTGGATTTGGAATTGAAGCCACACTCAAGGCCTATCGCCACAATGGTATAGGCCGAAAAACGGTGGTCGGCCAACAATCGTTTCACCTGTTCTACCCTATACTTATTGATATAGTCTGAAAAATTGCCGCCCGTGTTGGTGTTTATCAACTTTGAAAGACTGCTGACACCCATACCCAATTCTGCCGAAAGCCCTTCAAGACTCAATAAGGGGTCGACGAATTTTTGGTTTTCAAAAATATACCTGTCCACTTCCATAAAGACCGTTTCCCGTTTATCAAAACTTTCATCCATTGCATCAACATTCCTAGATCCGTTATTTTTCCTAATCTCCTTGCGCAATAGAATTCTATCCTTCAACACAACGTATCTAAAAAAAGCCTGATAGCCCACCCAATAAATAAGAATCGAAGAGCCCAAGCGCAAGGGATAGTAGTTATAAGGTCTTTGTACCCATTCCGTAATATTGAGAATTATGGCGAGAACCCATAATATGAAAACCCCACCGCCCATATAAAGGAACAGTCTGATCCATTTTAGATCATCATAGTCCAAAATATGGGTATTCAGTTTTGCCGGGCCAAATACAATCTGAATCGACATGAAATACAAATAGATCGAGTAAAAAAAAGTTATGATATCTTCAATAATATTATAGTCTTCAAGGATCCCATACGACCAAATACCCGCATTCACCAAATAGACGACGATACTTCTTGCCAATAGTTGGGCTAGAAAAATAAAAATGGAAATTTTGACCAATGGCAGCCATTTTTTTTCTATTTCGAGGTAATAGATCAAAAATGCATAGAACATAGGTACAATAAGCACATACCATGGGATCGTAAATTCTTGCCAAGCAACTTCGGGCGAAAAGAACTTCTTTTCTAAAAACCAAGATTGTAGGTTGTTCAATGAAAGAAAGAATACAAAAAGGTTCAAAAACAACACCGGTCTTTCGATCCTTTTTCGGGCCAAAAAGGTAACAACATTGAAAATCAGCCCTTGAATGGCTCCGGCAATCATCAAGAAATTAAAAACCGCTGTCATAATACCTTTGGCGTACCGTTCAAATTAAGAGCCATTGTTCATTTTCAAAAGCTCATCAAGGTAGTCGCGCCTGTTTGACAATCGGGGGATCTTATGTTGCCCCCCCAATTTGTCCTTTGATTTCAACCAATCGTAGAAAAGGTTCTCACGGGCAATATGCACTTTGGGCATATTCAAAGTGGTGTTCTTATACCGTTTTGCCTCATAATCGGAATTTAGGGACTTTAAGGCATTGTCAAGAAACTCGGTAAAATAGTCGAGTTCATCGGGTGGTTTACGGAATTCGATGATCCATTCATGGGCGCCTTTTTCCTTGCCTGACATAAAAACAGGTCCGGCAGTATAATCCTTTATCTCGGCCCCGGTCTTTTTGCAGATATTCTTTAATGCCTCCTCTGCATTTTCAATGATCAGTTCTTCACCGAATACATTTATGTGGTGTTTTGTTCGACCTGTTACCTTTATGCGATATGGGCTCAATGAAGTGAACCGAACCGTATCACCGATCTTATAGCGCCAAAGTCCCGAATTGGTCGTAATGATAATCGCATAATTCCTGCCGACCTGGACTTCCCAAAGGGGAATGGCCTTTTGCTCGCCGCTACCATAGGTTTCCATAGGGATGAATTCGTAGAAAATACCGTAATCGAGCATTAACAAAAGGTCATCGGCATTGTTACGGTCTTGAATGGCAAAGAAACCCTCGGAAGCATTATAGATCTCATAATATTTGAAGCTTTTTCTGGGCAGAAGATTTTTGTATTGCTCTATGTAAGGGTTAAAACTGACCCCGCCATGAAAGTAGACTTCAAGGTTTTCCCAAACTTGAAAAATATGGTCCTTGCCCGTTTCTTCGAGAACCTTGTTCAACAATACCAGCATCCATGAGGGAACACCCGCAAGGCTGGTCACATTTTCCTGGGTACTTTCCTTGATTATGGCCTGCAGTTTGGTCTCCCATTCGCTCATCAAAGAAACTTTGCTGCTGGGCGTACTGCTGAATTCGGCCCAAAGCGGCATATTATCTATCAAAATGGCGGAAAGATCCCCAAAGAACGAACCATTGTCTTCATAGAGTTCTTTGCTTCCACCCAACCGAAGACTTTTTCCGGTAAACAATTGCGAATTCTCGTTATTGTTCAAATAAAGACAGAGAAGGTCTTTGCCCGATTTATAATGGCAGTCTTCAAGTGCCTCGGCACTGACCGGTATAAACTTGCTCTTGGCATTGGTAGTACCACTACTCTTGGCGAACCATTTGATCGAGGTCGGCCAGAAGATATTTTGCTCTCCCCGCCGGGTTCGTTCTATAAGAGGTTCGATTTCCTCATAGGATCGAATCGGAAGGCGCTCGCAAAAAGTTCGATAATTCTCTATCGATTCAAAATCGTATTGTTTCCCAATTTCAGTATCCTCGGCGATTTCCAATAATTGAAGTAATACCTCTTCTTGTACCTCACCAGGATATTTCAAAAAAAGTTCAATCTGGTGATATCGTTTCTTCAACAACCATGATGCGATCGAGTTGAACAGGGGTATTGGCATTTTGGGTATATTTATCCTCCTAAAATAGCTTAATAAAACATTATTTTCAAATCACGATCAACAACATGCAGTACGAAGGCGTTCTAAGAAAAATGCAATCTGAAATCGGCAGCCCGATCCAATATTATATGGTCTTTGAGAACGACTTTTTGAACGTCAATCAAATATTGGACAAGCATCTGAGCATCAATCTTATAAAATACCAATGTCTTAATTGCGGATCGGACCGTAAAATTTACCGACAGGGATTTTGCAAGACTTGTTTCTATGAAACCCCTGCCGCCGGCGACTGGATCATGCGCCCTGAACTGAGCACCGCACATTTAGGCAAAGAAGACCGCGATCTCGAATACGAAAAAAAAATACAGTTGCAACCCCATATCGTCTATCTTGCCAATTCGAGCAACATCAAGGTCGGGGTGACCCGAAAATCTCAGGTGCCGACACGTTGGATCGATCAAGGGGCACATGAGGCCATCGAAATCGTGGAAGTGCCCAACCGTTTTTTGGCGGGAATTACCGAAGTGGCCCTAAAAGACCATATCGGCGACAAGACCAATTGGCGTAAAATGCTGACCAACGAGGTCGATGATGAAAATTTGGTGGAGTGGCGCTCAAAGCTAAAACGGCATATCCCTCAGGAAGCCCAGGAATATTTTATTGAAAACAATGGGGAGACCAATCTCGAGTTTCCCGTACTACAATACCCGACCAAGGTAAAAAGCCTGAACCTTGAAAAGACTCCTGAATATTCTGGAGTACTAAAAGGTATAAAGGGCCAGTATTTTATTTTCGGGGACAATACCGTTTTTAATGTAAGAGGAAGCGAAGGTTATTATGTTGGTCTGAGAGTAAATTAGAACATTTCAGTAATCCGAAAAAATATGGATCAAGAAAAATCGCAAATGGCAAGAATGAACTAAATTGTACAAAACCAATGGTAGTAATCAAAGGGTATTTGTACTATAAATCAGACAAGGTTCAACACTAAAAAATATGAATACAACTCTAGCACATGATAAACGAATAGCAAATTTGACTTTTGCTTCGGTGTATCCTCATTACGTTTCAAAAGTTGAGGGTAAAGGAAGAACAAAAGAAGAGTTACATCAAGTTATAAGATGGTTGACAGGATTTGATGACAATTCATTACAAGAACTCGTTGATCAAAAAGCGACATTTAAAGAATTCTTTTCAAGGGCAGACCTGAACCCCAACGCCTATCTCATCAAAGGAACGATCTGTGGTTATCGAATCGAAGAAATCGAAACTCCTTTAACCCGAAAAGTGAGATATCTTGACAAATTGGTCGATGAATTGGCAAAGGGCAGAAAAATGGAAAAAATTTTGAGGGAGCCTTAGCCATACCAAACCTCAAAATTCGCCATATTCGTTAGAATTACAAACAACATAGCCGTCGGATGCCCATTTAATCACCCATATACGTTTTAAGGATTCATTCGACCGAATCCTTCTTTTTCTTTTTACCACCTAGCAGTCCGCCCAAAATATCTTTTGCTTTTTCCTTGACCACATCTTCTTCTTTGACAGGCACGGTGTCGGTAATGGTTTTGGTCGAATCTTCTTTCTTGTCGCCCCCTAAAATACCGCCCAAAACTTCCTTTACCCCCTCTTTTGTAGGGTCTTGTGTCACGGTCGAGTCTTTCTCATTTTGGCCTCCGTTAAGAATACCGCCAATGAGATCTTTGGCCTTATCCTTACCTGTACTGATAAGTTTTTGTTTTTGGACCTCGACGAGTTGGGCCGTCAGGTTTTTGATGCCAGATGTCAAATCGGTCGTAACAGTAGGGCTCAAATAGCCCCCCCCTATATTCGCCACCACCGGAATGGTCAAATCTTTAAGGGATTCATCATCGATCTTGGCGATCAAGTTGTTCACTTCACTTCCCAAATATTTGGCCGGCACTTGCAACGTGGCTTTGTAGTTCAGTTTTTTATCAAAGGTATGGTTACCATCCACATTTATGGCAATATCATCATATTTGATGGTGAAGGGTTTGACCGTTACGATACCATTCTCAAAGTTCAGCGCTGTTTTTAATCCCTTTAAATCGAGCTTGTCCATCTTGATAAAATCAAGTTTGGTGCTCAAGGCCTTCAACACGTTCGCTTTTTCGGTATCTATATCGGTAGCCAAGACCTCGGCCAGAACTTTCCCCGAAAGATGGGCCAGGTCGGGCGTAAAATCATCGGTAAGACTACCGGACAATGTGATATCGGAATTAAATTTTCCTTGCAGTACACTTGCTATCGGGGCCAAGACATCAAAAAGCTCCAAAGCCTTAAAAGTCTCTCCCAATTGCAACTGATTCATTCCCAATTTCATGGCGAAAGTCGGCGTTTCGGTCTTGGTAGAGACCTCTCCGTTGAAATCCACTTTTCCGTCGAACAAAGACGAGGTCATGTTGCTGAGCGTAGCTTTTTCGTCCTTTATGCGAAGGTTTCCCTTGACATCTTTTAAAGTCAGATTGTCATAAAGTACGGTATTGGCCGAAGCATTGATATTGGCATCCAAGAAAGAAGGTATCTTTATTTTTTCTTCGGTGGAAGTCGTTTTTGAATCGGTCGTAGCAGTCTCCCCAGATTCGACGGGTTCTTCCTCGACCATAAAATCGTTCAATGCGAAGGTGTTCGATTTCAGGTCAAAATTACCTTCTACCTGCTCATCGTTGAACAGGTAGCCAAGCAGGTTATTGATCGTACCCGTAGCGTTGAAATCGGTCTGGCCGGTTTTTCCGTTCAGTTCGTTCAAGGTCACCGTTTTCGGATTAAAGGTCATCGCCACGGAACTTAACATAACGGGATTCGCCATTTCGGCAGAATTGTATTCGAAATCACGAAGGCTCATTTTACCGTTAGTACTTGTGTTTTCGTATCGCTTTTGCTCAACGGATGCCATATCGAAAGTAGTGGTCACATCTGCATCGAGCAGTCCTTTCAGGTCAAGATCGGTAGGCACGGGATACGCCTTTGCGATATTGGCCAAGTTCATCTTGGCATCGATATGGGCATTTACTTTCGTATTTCCCATAAGTTCTTTGATGTTGGCCACCATATTGAACCTATCTTGATCGATCATAAAAGAAAGTTTATCGATATCGACATAAGTATCTTCGGAAATTCCTGTGGTATTGATGATTTTCGTATCAATAAAGACATTGCTCACCGCCTTGGGCAAATCGGGATATTTGAACGAAGCGTTTTCAGAATTGATCTTGATGTTGAATTTAGGAATGTGCTCTTCGTCAACTATGCCGTTGAACTGGCCCTCAACGATAAAATCTCCGGATGTTTCCACATTTTCGATATTCTTGGAATATGCTTCCGGAATCACGGCCAAAAAGTTTTTGAAGTCGGATGAAGGCGTTTTAAAACTGATATCGACCTCTTGATTGTCTTCGTTCACTTTTACGAACCCGTCGAAGATCAAAGGCAACTGATTGACCAAAGCCTCGTTCTTCAAAAAGGTGTATTTATCCTCTTTTAAATCGATACCGATCAGGGCATCCAATTTAATCGCATTTTTATTGAGGTAGTTGGTACTGTCCAATTCAAAAGTGACCAGGGCATCGGTCTTGGTATCCAATTCGGATGTTACGGCCGAGAGATCGCCCGTACCGCTATGTTGAATATCGGAAACCATCAAATATACTTTGGCGGCCCTATCGTCATAAATAACCTCTGAATTTGTTATTTCATACGATTGAAGGTCTAAGGTAAAACCTTCGGAAGACTCCAACTCTTCATTACCATCTTCATTGGCTATCTCATAATTGGCGGTCTCTTCTTCATTGACCTTCACATTGATCTTGGCCCCGTCGACCGATAGATTTTTCAGGACAATTGCTTCTCCCGCACTCTTGAAGAGTTCACCGATACCCATCGTCAAACTTATGTCTTTGGCCGCGAACAAAGTGTCGCCTTCAAACGGAGCCTTATTGACAAGTGACACACCATGCAGGCCCAATTCGGCATTGGGAAAGCTTTTGATAAGGCTTAGATCGGCATCCTTGAAATCAAAAGTCGCATTGACATTACTGTTAACATTGTTCTTGATAATATCACCGATCTTTGCCTCCAAAATGAAGGGTGCGGCTACCAAAACGGCAACGATCAGTAGTAGAACGATAGCGATAATTCGTAAGATTTTCTTTTTCATGTACTTGGGGTCTTTCTAAAGAACTTGAAAAAGCGATTAATATTATGCTTCCAAGTCGATTTCCTCACCAACGGCAAGATCAAATCGTTTTCTTAACAGATATACGAAGAAATAGAGAAAAGGGGTGTCTATAAATGCTATAAAAATCTTAAAAATAAACCCGCTTATGACCAGACCGACAAAAAGACTCCAAGGCAGTACCCCAAAAACGCATAACAACCCTACTACGGTGAACGTATCGATAAATTGGGAAAGGAAGGTTGAAAAATTATTGCGCAGCCAAAGATGTTTTCCATTGGTCACTTTTTTCCAGAAATGATAGATCGCAATATCGACGTATTGAGCGCATAGATAGGCGATCATCGAAGCCAGCACAGCTATCGGCGAAAGCGCAAAGACCTTATTGAAAAGTGCATCGTCGATAGGGGATGAAGGAATCGCCGGGGCCACATTGGCGACCAGAACGATGCCCATCGAAAAAAAAGAGGCAAAAATGCCCGCGGTGACGATCTGGTTGGCCTTTTTTTTTCCAAAAATCTCTGAAATCAAATCGGTTATCAAAAAAGTAATCGGATAGGGCAGAATACCCACCGAAACTTCAAAAAGCGACGCCCCGAAAACGGTAACATCACCGAAGGGTTTCCAATAGAAGAATTTTTGAAAAATAAGGTTCGAGACCACTAGTGAAGTAATGAACAAGGCACCTAAATAGAGATAAATCTTATGGGCCAGCCTTTTGTCTTTCTGGGTCATCACCTATTTGATATTGATCACAAATGGCATCCTAGCCTGAACACCTTTTTGTTCCATGGCCGATTTTAACTCTTTGAAAATGGAGTAGGCCTCTGGACCTATTTCATCTTGAATCAATTCTTGCTTGGCCCTTGCACCGGCACCCGCAAGATCCTCTAGCATGCGTTCGAAGCCCGATTTATACTTGGGCAGCTTTCGAATGCCATATTCTTCAAGTCCCGCCATTTTCGCTGCCGCGGAAATGGCATCTTCTAGAGTGCCCAATTCGTCGACCAACCCGATTCTTTTTGCATCGACCCCACTCCATACACGACCTTGGGCCAAACTATCGACCTCGGTTACCGAAATGCCCCTACCTTGTGCCACACGCTCCAAAAATGTACTGTATGTGGATTCAATTCCTTCTTGAACGACGTTTCTAAACTCGTCTGACATGGGTTCGAATAGGGAATAATCGACCGAATTTTTGTTCGTACCCACCTGTTCTGCATTGATTCCGATGTCGGAGGCAAGTTTATGAATATTGGGTACCGTACCGAAAACACCTATCGAACCGGTTATGGTAGTAGGTTCGGCAAAAATCTTATCGGCACCCGCAGCGATATAGTATCCGCCCGAAGCGGCCACATTTCCCATTGAAACCACTACCGGTTTCTTTTCTTTGACCAACTCGATCTCGCGCCAAATAATATCAGAGGTCAAAGCACTGCCCCCTGGCGAATTGACCCGTAGAACTACCGCCTTAACCGAATCGTCATCACGTGCCTTTACCAGGGCCTTGGTAATGATACCCTGGCCGATAAGGTCGGGGCCACCCTCGCCATACAGTATCTCTCCTTGGGCAAAGACCACGGCAACTTTATCAGCCCCCTTTTTCGTGACCTTCTTATTCGAACGTCTTACATAATCTTCAAGGGCAACATAGTTCAAATCCTCCTCAGGTTGCAAGTCTAGCGCATTTTTCAATTTTGCCTCGTATTGGTCATAGAAGAGCACACCGTCGATCAACCCTGTTTGTTTGGCATATTCCGGATTTCGTCCTCCCAAGGTATCCGCTATACTGTTGAGCTCCGATTCGCTAAGATTTCGCCCTTCCGAAATCTCGGAAAGCATCGAACTCCATAAAGACCCTATCAATTCCCGGATCTGTGTGCGGTTCGCCTCGCTCATCTCATTCTCCAGATAGGGTTCAACGGCACTTTTGTACTTACCATGACGAATGACTTCCATTTTCACACCGGTCTTTTCCTGTAAATCTTTGAAGAACAACACTTCGGAGGCCAGTCCTTTGAAGTCCAATACTCCGACAGAATTCAAATAAATTGAATCGGCAATACTGGCCAAATAATAATCTTTCTGTGTATAAAAATCGCCGTAGGCATAAACGAACTTGCCTTTTTTCTTGAAAGTCTCCAAAGCCTTTCGAATTGACTGGGTCTGTGCAAGGCCCGCCATTACAAAGTTATTGTTCAAACTTATTCCTTTGATATCATCATCGTCTTTGGCAACTTCAATGGCATGTAAAATTTCATCAAGCCCTTGATTCTGTTCGAATAGGCCGATGAACGGGTCTTCATCCTTACTGCCTACATAATCGTTTATTGGGCGTTGCAATTGTAGTTCAAGTACCGAATTGTTCTTGATGTTGATTCCTTCATCGGCGCTCCCCAACAAGCTTACAAAAATCAAAAACATGACAAACAGCATTCCAAATGCGATAAGGCATCCTAAAATTGCGGCCAAAAGGTTTCTTAGAAAATTCATCAATGCGTATTAAAAGATTGTCAAAGATAACCATTGTTACACTTGCCCGATACGATTCGGATTACGAATCTCAAAAACCTGTGAATTCATGTCAACTAGTTTTGCTTACTTTGCCAAAATATCATGGGCGACGCAAATACAGTTTATCTTTCTTTGGGCAGCAACCTTGACAAAAGGCTCGAGCATTTGCAACAGGCAGTTTTTTTGTTATCAAAAAATGTTGGGCAGGTCACCATGATTTCAAAAATTTACCAAAGTCCCGCCTTGGGGTTTGACGGCGGTGACTTTTTGAACATATGCGTGGGCCTTCAAACAACCTTACCGGCACACCAAATTTTGAACGAGGTACTCGATATCGAGAAGAACATGGGAAGAACCCGTCACAGCCAAACCCAGGGTTACGAGTCAAGAAACATAGATATCGACATCTTATTTTTCAATGCTGAAATCGTCAATACACTGACGCTTACGGTACCGCACCCAAAAATGCACGAACGGCGTTTTGTACTCAGGCCACTTGCCGATATCGCCCCCCAATTCTATCATCCGATCTTAAAAAAAGACACCCGTAACCTGTTACAGGAATGTATTGACAAAAGTGTTTTGACCAAGACGGAAAATATACTTTTCAAAAACAGGGAAGCACTTTTCTCTAAAATCGAGTTCATCGCCATTGAGGGAAACATCGGGGCGGGAAAAACCTCGTTGGCGAATAAAATGGCCAAGGAGTTTAATGCAAAACTGGTTTTGGAACGCTTTGCCGACAACCCTTTTCTACCCAATTTTTATAACGATCCAAGCCGTTATGCCTTTCCTTTGGAAATGTCATTCTTGGCGGACCGTTATCAACAATTTTCCGATGATACGTCACAATATGACCTTTTTAAAAGTTTCATGATCAGCGATTACGACATTTTCAAATCGCTCATTTTTGCCAAGGTTACCCTACAAAAAGAAGAGTTCACCCTCTATCGAAAAATTTTCGACTTCATGTACAAAGAAGTCAAAAAACCCAGGATCTACGTCTTTTTGTACCAGACTACTCAACGCCTTTTGGAAAATATCAAGAAGCGGGGAAGGGATTACGAACAAGAGATAAAACCCGACTATCTGGAAAAAATAAACCGTGCCTATTTTGATTATATCAAGGGTTATCAGCAGCCGAACAGTTTGATCATCGATATCAGCGAAATGGATTTTTTAGAACGTCAAGAAGATTACGAGGCCATTGTCACCTCGATTCAAAACCATGCCCTGCGACAATTGAATTAACATAATTTTGGCAAATTTCTTGCGTATGAGAAATGTATTTACGTAATTGCGCATCTCTAATTCGAGAACTAACTAACTCAAACTATACCAAAGGCCCGACATTGTCGGGCTTTTCATTTTTTGGTCTTCGACCAAAAATTCCATAGCGTTACGCCCACACTTACCGATATGTTCAATGAATGCTTGGTGCCGAACTGTGGAATTTCGATAACGCCATCACACAAGTCGACCACTTCTTGTTGTACTCCTTTGACCTCATTACCGAAAATCAATACATAGCTGCGCCCTTTTTCTATCTTGAAGTCATTCAGCATAGTGGCACCTTCGGCCTGTTCGATCGCCAAGGTGGTTTTTCCTTCCAATTTCAATCGTTGAACAAGTTGTAAAGTATCTTCGGCATAAGCCCATACAACACTTTCAGTCGCTCCCAGGGCCGTTTTACGAATATCCTTATTCGGCGGTGTGGCCGTAATTCCACATAAATAGATCTTTTCTATCAAAAAGGCATCGGCCGTTCTGAATACCGAACCGATATTGTTGAGACTTCGAACATTGTCAAGCACAATGGTCAATGGGATTTTTTCAACGTTCTTGAATTGATCGATGCTCAGTCGATCCAGCTCCTCATTTTTTAACTTTCGCATTGCAATACTTTTCAACTATCGGCTTTGAAATATCAACAATAATTCAAATCGCATAGAGAATACCATATATTTATCGTTCGACAAAAATAGAGAGATAATCAGAAGTGGCGCAAAAGGCTAAGACAAAAAAGGTAACCCCTTTAATGAGGCAATACAACACCATCAAGACCAAACATCCTGATGCGCTCTTGCTATTCCGCGTCGGGGATTTTTATGAAACTTTCGGTGAAGATGCCGTGAAGGCCTCCAAAATATTGGGTATTATACTTACCCACAGAAACAATGGCGGTGACAGAACCGAATTGGCCGGATTTCCGCACCATTCCCTGAACACCTATTTGCCAAAACTGGTAAAGGCCGGCCAAAGGGTCGCCATCTGTGATCAGCTGGAAGATCCCAAGCAGACCAAGACCATCGTTAAACGTGGGGTTACCGAATTGGTAACGCCCGGTGTTGCCCTCAACGACGATATTCTAAGCGCTAGAACCAATAACTTTTTGTGTGCCGTCCATTTTGGACGAAAACTGCTGGGCGTTTCTTTTTTGGACATTTCGACCGGAGAGTTTTTCACCTCGGAAGGTACCGAAGAGCAAATCGATAAATTGCTGCAAAATTTTGTCCCCAACGAAATCTTGGTGTCCAAAGCGCATAAAAAGGAATTTTTAGAGCTGTTTGGCAACCAATTCCATACCTTTTATTTGGAAGATTGGGTCTTTCAAGAGGATTATGCCGGCGAAACCCTAACCGGTCATTTTAAGACCGCCACATTAAAGGGTTTTGGGGTCGACCATTTGACACAGGGCATAATCGCCTCGGGGGTGGTGTTGCATTACCTATCGGAAACCCAACACCGGCAATTACAGCATATCAACAAACTGCAACGGATCGCCGAAGAAGAATACATCTGGATGGATAGGTTCACCATTAAAAACCTGGAACTCTACCATTCGACCCACGTCAATGCCGTTACCCTTTTAGATGTTATCGACAAGACCATTTCGCCCATGGGCGGTCGTTTGGTCAAAAGATGGTTGGCACTGCCGTTGAAAAATATCGAAAAAATACGCAGAAGGCACCAAGTGGTCTCGTATTTATCAAAAAACGACACTTCTTTGCAAAAACTGCAACAATGGCTCAAACAAATCGGTGATTTGGAGCGGTTGATCTCAAAGACGGCCACGGGAAAAATCAATCCGAAAGAAGTGGTACAACTCAAGAATTCGTTAGAAGTGATCGTACCTGTCAAGCAGCATGTCTCACAAAGTGACAATGAGGCCCTCAAACTTATCGGGGACCAATTGCATGCCTGCGAAATGCTTCGCGGGAAAATCAAGGAAGTAATCCATGAAGAGGCCCCCGTTCTTATCTCCAAAGGAAAAACCATTGCCGACGGGTATTCCGAAGAACTTGATGAGTTGAGAAACCTCGCCTTTTCAGGCAAAGACTATTTAAACCAAATGCTCGAGCGGGAAACCGAGCGTACCGGAATTTCTTCCCTGAAAATAGCCTCCAACAACGTATTCGGTTATTACATCGAAGTGCGCAACACCCATAAGGACAAGGTACCCGAGGAGTGGGTCCGAAAACAAACCTTGGTCAGTGCAGAGCGCTATATTACGGAAGAACTCAAGGAGTACGAAGCCAAAATTCTGGGCGCCGAGGAACGCATTTTAAGTTTGGAGCAACAATTGTTTTCACAGCTCATCGTCTGGATGCAAGAGTATATAGACCATGTTCAGAACAATGCCCAACTGATCGCCCAATTGGATTGTCTCTGTGGTTTCGCCCAATTAGCCATTGAAAATAAGTATGTCGAACCCGTTTTGAACGATTCCACAGCCATTGAAATTACGAATGGCCGCCATCCTGTCATAGAAAAACAATTGCCCTTGGGCGAAGCCTATATTGCCAATGATGTCAATTTGAACCGTGATACACAGCAGATCATTATGATCACAGGACCCAACATGAGCGGCAAATCGGCCATACTGCGGCAAACGGCCCTGATCGTACTATTGGCCCAAATGGGCAGTTTTGTTCCCGCAGAAGCCGCCACCATTGGCTATGTCGACAAAATATTCACGCGTGTCGGGGCAAGCGACAACATTTCAATGGGCGAATCTACTTTTATGGTCGAGATGAACGAAACGGCATCCATACTCAACAACCTGTCAGAACGGAGCCTGGTGCTTTTGGATGAAATCGGCCGTGGCACCAGTACCTATGACGGTATCAGTATCGCATGGGCCATTTCAGAATACCTGCATGAACATCCCGCCCGGGCAAAAACATTGTTCGCAACGCATTATCATGAGCTCAACGAAATGAGCGCCACCTTTGAGCGCATCAAAAATTTCAATGTATCAGTCAAAGAGCTTAAAGACAACGTGCTTTTCTTACGGAAGCTGACCCCAGGCGGTAGCGAACACAGCTTCGGCATCCATGTGGCCAAAATGGCCGGTATGCCGCAACAGGTCATACATAAGGCCAACAAAATATTGAAGAAGCTCGAAAAGTCGCATTCCAGTGAAGAACTTACAGACAAGCTACAATCCGTTCAAAATGAAATGCAGCTTAGTTTTTTCAATCTTGATGATCCGTTGCTGGAAGAAATCAAGGAAGAAATAACCCATCTCGACATCAATACACTTACCCCTGTCGAGGCCCTTATGAAGCTCAATGAGATCAAACGGCTTTTGACCAAAAACAAAAAGGCGACTTCTTAATTTTTAAACCCTTCAAGTCTAAAACCCGATAGAAGATTCAGCTTGTTTTTCGGATAAAATTTCTTTGTCTTTTACAGAATTGTATTAAATTTGCCCTCGCTATCGCAATGCGGTAGCACGTTCTTTTAAACGCGAAAATAGCTCAGTTGGTAGAGCGCCACCTTGCCAAGGTGGAGGTCGCGGGTTCGAATCCCGTTTTTCGCTCAACAATGGAAACGCTGCTTGTCGGCGTTTTTTTGTTTAAGTCCAGCCCTCCTTTGCCATGGAGGACACGCTCGAGTGGTGGAATTGGTAGACACGCCGGACTTAAAATCCTGTGGGCATTTGCCCGTGCGGGTTCAAGTCCCGCCTCGAGTACTTATAAGTAGAAAAGTCGTGAAATTTATCACGACTTTTTTGTTATGAAAGGTTGAGCGAATCACATTTGCGAAAAGCTTGAAGAACAAAAAAACAATCATAATAGGATTGGCTTTTTTATTTTCAACAAGTTTGAAGGGGACTCGCCGAAGGCAATTCCCGCCTCGAGTACAAAAGGAAAGCCAAGGATTCACATTCTTGGCTTTTTTGCTTCAGGTACAACTTAGGTACAACAAATTGCGCTTTAACGTTTTGACTTTCTATACTAAATTTCTGATTTCTATTTTTCAATCTTCTACCTATCTACAAACAAGGGTAAGTTAGGGCCCAAAATGCCCAATTCAAAAATCCCTCTTTGTACCACTATCGTAAACCAATGCTTTTTTTAGATGGGACAGCACCTGTACATCAAAAAGTATTAATCTATAATAAGCTTATCGTAGTTCTCGGGGTATTTGACACCCCATATTGTTCCAGGGAAAGTGCCTGGCCGGCCAATACCGCCGCATCGTAACCTGCAACACCAAGCTGTAATTCGGAATCAAACGTGATAAAGCCTTTTTGCTTTAAAGTGTTTATGGCTTCACCCGAACTTAAAGCCTTTAAATAACGATGGGCCCGTTCATTGTTGCCGAATTTTTTGTCCATTAGTTCATCCCATTTTTCTTGTGGCTCTTTTTCAATCATGCATTGGATAAAATCAAAGTACCACCGGCGACCATCTTTCATAAAATACTCGGTCAAATCCCAGTAGCCTTCGATTGTATCTATGCCCCAACCTTCCAGATAGGGCTTAATCTCTTTTGCGGTCAGAAATGATAGGGTATCGGTTTGGGCTTTCCACCATTCGGCAATGGGCGTATACAACGCTATGGCAAACTGTTGTTCATCATTGAGTTTATTGTTTGGCGATTTTCTGAATTTTGCCTTTATTTTATCAGGCGCATCGTATTCTTTCTTTGCAATCTTAAAATAGCGAATGGCATAAGAAGCAATGGCGACTGCCAAAATCACATACCCGTACCAGGGTAAATTTTCGAACATTTGCATGTTTCTATTGGTTTAAAAGTTGATTGATATCGATTTCTTTTTGGTCGGATTTTGGAATATCCAATAAGGTTTTGATCTTGTCTTTTCGGATGCTGGCGATAATGCTTGCGGGAAACATCTGTATACTGTTGTTGTAACTTGTCACAGCGGCATTGTACGCCCTTCTCGAAGCGGATATCTGGTCTTCAATATCGGACAGTTCAAATTCGATGTTTGCGAATTGTTTATCCGCCTTTAAATCGGGATAGTTTTCTACATTGATGTTCAAACTGCTCATAATTTGAGATAGCTCGTTTGAGGCCCTTATTTTTTCATTGGCCCCAGAGGCTTTTTCAATGGTACTGCGCAGTTCGGTGATTTTAATCAAGGTTTCCTTTCATGCGTCACAATTTGTTCAGCAAGGCGATAAGGTTCGGAATCAAATCAAACCTTTTTTTGAGATAGATTTCAATGCTGCCAAAGGCCTGTGCGACTTGGTTCTTTCTGGCGATAATTTTGTTGTTGATGATTATGCCGGTGATGCTTATCAGAGCCAAAAATCCCATAATGATGATACTGATTTTCAAAGGTTGGATATTCAGATTCGTAGTTGTTGGAATTCCCATTCAAAGGGTTTAACCAAGGTTTTTATCGATTTTAACTGTTGTAACTCAAATTTCACTTCTTCCTCAAGATATTCTCGTTCGTCATCCTCAGTCCTGGTTTCGGTGATGGTTTTCATGCTTCCGTTTAGAAAATCGACACTGTAATGGATATCTTCTCCAGAGACTCTTTGGGTTACGTTTTCTTCATACTTGATGAGTTCAAACGCCCTATTTTGATACCTAAAAAGGTATTCATGGGAAGTCCATGAGGTACATTCCCTGCATGGCCATATATAGAAATCTAGTTGAAGGTCACCGTTTGGTAGAATATACACCCCCTTAAAAGGCTCATCCATTGCCGGTGTTTTTCGATTGATGATTAAGGTGTTGGATTGCAATACTTTTTTAAACTTTCCATTGCGTTTACCAAAGTAGATGCCCAATGTTCTGGGACTTGTAACTATTGTATCGTTTTCAATATCATCGGTGTATTGAATCGTCTTTTTTACGGGGCTTTGTATAGCAAAGGCCAGGTCTACATATCCATCTCTGTTAAGGTCCCCTGAGGCCTGCGAGAGTACCTGCCAGCCATCGGGAATCAAATCGTGCATTTCCTTTCCTGATTTGGGTAATTCAGGATACATGGAATCCACTTGGGCAGAAAGCACATGAATCCCTAAAACCATCCGTAAAAAAAAAGCACTTTTAAGCCTCATTCGTTGTTTAGGAGTAATGTTAGTTCATTGTTCTTGTACGCATACCGTACATTATGGTTGGCAATTACCTGCTCTTGTTCTCCACCTGGATTTCGTATTAATTTGTTCGCTTTAAAGGAAAATTCAATACCCGCTTTACCTTCCTTAATTTCAATGATTTCAGTCAAATAATTAGTGCCGTTTTGCTCGGGGTCGTATCCTTCAATATCCAGCGTTCCCACATGCTCTATCTTTTCATCCTGATAGATGAAAACTTCGCCGCCAAATGGATATTCAAAGCCCATTTGACAAATTATGATGGTTTTATCAGAAGCTTCGCTTTTATAAAAATGGGGTTCAAAATGGTACAAATCCCCGAAACCTTTTGATATATAGTGTATTTCGTTGTCTTCGTTCAATAGGAACAATCGATAACCGTTATCGGTTTCAGTATCAGGAAATACTATTTTTCCGTCTTTGGGCATATACAGTCCAGACAAAAGGATAAAAGGTTCCATTTGAAATGCGTGACCCACGTGGACATTTTCCAACCGAACATTCTCTCTTTTGTTCGGAGCGTATTCAGAATAGGCAATAGTTTCGGTATCATATTCCGAGTATCGCCAGCCATTAAATTTTAAAATTGTGGTTTTGGGATCAAGCTTCATCTCTGAAAGGCAATCCCCGTTTTTATCTTTAAAACTATGGGTATACGATTTTTCATTATCGACCCAGATATCAAAATAGCCGTTGGTTTTTTCCTGGCCCATCCTAAGACTTTTTTTCGTCTCATTAAATTCACCATCACAATCGCCGTCCCATTCCCCACCATAATCTGCTATGGCGTAATCGGATAGTACTTTAAGCAGACTATCACCTGATTTTATGAATAGTGACAACATTTTATTTGAATACGGATTTACCCTAGAAGATCCAAAATGGGAAACGGTAACCCCAAAGGCCATTTTATCTTCGGCAATCTTGTAGGGTTTCGGGTCTATTTGAAGACCATCCAATTCAATGGCATCTGAAACCCATTGGTTTGTTTCATGGCTTTCAAAATACTTGTGTGTTATTTTTCCAGAGTGGTTATCAACCACTACAATGTGGCTGTTCAGGTCAAAATAATGATCGCCCTCATCTACGATCTCAGGGATGACAATGATGGTTTCTTTTGGATTATCGGGGTGCGGTGCCGAGGAAATGAGATTGGTTTTTGTTTGCACCCAATCTAGTTTTAAGTTGGTAAGAACACCATCGATCAATGCAAAATTTTCAAAGGCATCGTTCAATTTTTTTGTGTCTATATGTTCAATGTTACCATCACCGGTTATTTCTAATTCGATTTCTTGAACTTCTTTGTCATTGTCCCAAAAAATCCCGTGTATGGTCAGTTTGTTTTCGCTGATCCTTGAGACGGTCCTTGACATAGATTCGGCGATTTCATCAAAAGCAACGGGTTTATGGTCGATGATGTTTCCATCGGTATCGTAGTTGATCAGTATGGTTTCCATCTCATGTTCTCCATGTTGTACGGTTACGACAAGGGTGTGAAAATTAGTGTTCAGAGGAAGCTTATACAGGGAAATCGCCTTGTAGTAATGCTGCTTATCATCAAAATTTTCATAAATGTTGTTCAATTTCAACGCTTTAACATCTATTCCATCGGGATTATCTTCTGTAAAACTGTCAAAATGGGTAGTTTCTATATGGGGTAGTTTTTTAGATGGGGCAAGGGCAACAATTTCGTCAAAAGTGAGCGTTACGGTATTGTTTACAATCGATGCCATCCGGTTGGCCGTACTGTCTTTTACCGTATTTAACTCATCTTGTGGCATTTGATTTTTGCTGTCTTTGGTAGTTTGGCCGCATGAAATCATTAAAAGTGCAAGCGCTGCATAAAGATTTTTGTATCCCATAACTTCAGTTTGAATTTTCCTTTTTTAATCGGACTTGGGTTGTGTCGTTCTTTATAAATTGATAGTTGACCTGTTCGCCATGTGCCCAAACAGTAGGAATGGTATCGGTCTTATAACCCTCTTTTACGAATACCAAACTTAAAATCCAATTGGGCGTTCGATTTAATTTGAAGTATCCTTTATTGTCCGTTTTGGTGCTATTTTCTTCGACATATTCTTCAAAAACGGTTACATTCTCTAGGGGTATATTGTTTTCATCCAATACTACACCCTGATAAAAATCGTTTGTCTTTTGTCCACAGGACAAAAGCACAAAAATTAGCACGTAGAAGCTATATTTCACGCTCATTTTTAGTCCACTTATTTGGTTTCTACGTGCCTAATGTCAAATTCCTCTGCATCTAAAACGGTCAAACTGTAGGTCTCTTCCAGCACTACATTACCGCCCCCGCCGCCACCTTCATTGCCAATGGTTAGGTATATTACTTGTGGGTCTTCTGTACCATTGATGACCATCTCGTTAAAATCGTAATTGCTTAAGGTAAAGCCATCCTCGCCTTTAATGTTTAAAATATTGCTGCTGAAAGTGATTGTAAGGTTATTGTAATCGGCTTTTTTCTTCCATTCGTTCAGTATGTATTCCATGAGCGCCATAGCGAAGTTTTGCGGGTCGATGTTTTCAGGGGAATCCGGGTTCATGCTTATTTCATCTTCTGATACATCCGATTTTTTGGAATCGAGCAAAATGATATGTTCCGAATCATATTTAAAAACATCGGTCTGGGAGCGGTGCCATGAACTTGACTCACGCATATTGATTCCAGTTACTTTATAATCGACCGTAATCGTTTTTTTAGATGCATCGGTTTGAATGAGAATCTCATCAAAAGTGGTCTGTACGGTTGCCGTATTGGGAATCGTAGGGCAACGTTTCGGCTTATCCATCGCGGCGGCATCTTTGAAAAACCACTTTCGTAAAAAGTTCAATTGCTTGTCAGAGCATTGATGGTCCAAATCCAAGGCCGAAACAATTCGGCACCAGAGCACACGTTCGTTACCTTCTGAATCATAGCCTTGTTCACATTCGTTACCAATGTCATAGGCCACAAAGGCCAAGGCCGCTTTTTCGGGGGGTGTGATATTGTGTAAATAACTATGGTTGATGACTATGGTACTGATAGTGTCTTTTACTGCTTCATCATAAGCATTCTTTCTTTTTAAAAATTGAAAGGGCCCTTTGGACGATACTATTTTCTTGGCATCCAAGGCTATTTCAGCAATAGCTACGGATTCTCGGTCGCCCGGCATCGAGATGCTGTCCATTTTCCATTGCACTTCAATTACATCGCCCTGTAAAAAATTGTAATCATTATTATCGAACCAATCCCAATTATAGACCAAGGAAACCTCGGCACCATTTTTTTTCCCAATAAGATATCGATAATCGTAGTCGTCGTTATAGTCGTTGAATTCTAGGGTGTCGATATACGTTTTGTTCAAAATAAGGGTTTCATTTGGCCGTAATGGACTTTCTACCTGTATTGGAATTTGATTCGTGTCAAGCGTATCAATTTGCTTTTCAATTGCTTCTAGCTGCTCCACCCCTGTTTCAGGAGTTTTTATATTCTTGGCACCTTGCTGGCAGGAAAAGAGCAATAGTATCAGTAAAATGGGCAGATATTTCATTTTCTCATTTAAATAACATCGATCACAACTTCTAAAACATAGTGGACTATGGCTACGAAAACCGTTATAGCCAACAGCAAAGCAATGCGTATAAGGGTTCTATTGGCCCTTGGTCTGCGTTTTTTACTAAGAAAAAACCAATCAATAGCAATGAATAAAAGGGCTATAATGGCTCCAAAGGGCAAACCGATAAAAAACAAGCCATGTAGATAGAAAACTTTTAATAGGTAGCCAAAACCTCCTATACTTTCATCCTCGGCGATATCGCCCAATAATAGACGCATATAAACAATGCCCATGAACAAGGACAACATCGTCCAGAACAGGTAGGTGAAAAGATGTTTTGCAATGCGCATTGTGTTGCTTTTAATTCATTTTTTCTTTGGTGCAAAGCCTTTCCCTGTCGGTTTCGTACGGCATGCCTTTTAGTCTCTCAAAAAAATCGGCATCTTCGAGATTCAATTCCTGTACCACATTGCAGACATAGATAAAGGCATCTTCTTGATTGCTGCTTTGGGTTCTGTAAACGGTATGGGCAAGTACCCAAGCGTTGTTTTTAAAGGTAATGTGGTAATCGGCCTCTAGAAGTCCCCCATCCAAAAATGCCGTTTTAATGAAAAAACCACCCTTTTTTGCAACCACATCTACAATCTGGTTGCCTCCATCCTCTGAAAAATTAGTTGTTTTCAATCTATGTTGGTATTCATCACCAACATTTTCAAAAAGAAATAGTTCATCACCTTGGTACCGCGCTGCACTTACAATTTTGTCCAACTTGCCATCATTATTTATATCAATATCCCTGATAAAATAGTGCTCACTTCCTTCAAAATCGGAAACGGCATAATGGATCGATCCTTCATCATCCATCAAATCGGGTTTTTCGGGATCTGGTAAAATAGGATCCGGATTTTCATTATGGTCGTAAAAACTTGTTTCGAACAATTCTTCCAGTATTTCTTTTTTGGACGGACTCAAGTGGGAGGCAAAATCGGCATCGAATTTTGGATGTGGCCCATCAAAAAGGAAGAAAAGGACGGATTTTGCTTTGTCGTTACTTAGCTCGTTCATTAAATAATACGTATCATTTTCTTTGATATAGTTTACTACATGGTTCTGAAAGTAATTGACCCCATCGGCTTCCCAATGGCCATCCTCACAAATAGCTATAATTTTCTTTTCGTAGCTGGGGTATTTATTGGTGCGCAACAGATAAAACAAATATTCAATGTAATGCACACTGTGTTCGTACAATTCGTGGGGTGCGTCTTCTTGCGCGTTCCACCCAAAATAACTTTGAAACTGTTGGTAGTCTTCAGGAAATTGCCTCAGAAATTCTACCTCATCCTTATCCTCCATAGCCTTATATAGATTTTGGATGTTGATTTCCCTTACCCCCTTTTCGTTTGATAGGGTTTGGGTTTCCCGAGCGTCTTCTTTTACGCGTTGACTCTCAGTTTCCCTTTTACCCTTTGTCCGTTCTATGGGATTGGTCTCTTTGTTTCCTTGTCCGCAAGACAACAATAACAGAATTAAAATAGCAGATGGTAATTTCACTGTTGAATCTTGGTTTTAGGTTGAACTTGAATCGAAACCATATTGATAAGGCTATCCGCCTTGAAATACTCCCCTTCTTTGTACCAACCGATTTCACCACAGACCAAGGTCGAATCTTGTGCACAAGGGTCATAATAAAATTCGGCCAAACGGTAGTTCGTGTACATGCCCAATTCTTCGGATACAAAGCCCCCTAAGTCCTCTTCATGGTCAATAAAATAACCAGTACCCGCTTCTCCCAAAAAACCAAAGGTGAAGCCTCCGTATTCATAAAAGTAAATGCCGTTTTCATCGGTATAGGCCAGTGGTTTTCCCTTTTTATGCTCGGTCTGCAGGTGCTCCTTAATTTTTTCTTGGATGGCCCTTTCTACTACAGAATAGTCCTTATCCGGATATTTGACCAAGTACAGATTTGGATATACTTCAGATTGAATAAACCGCATATTTTTAAAAAAGAAATGGTTGATAACGAGTGACATGCCGCCAATAACAAACACGATTAGGGCTACCTGAACCCGCTTTTTACTTTTTAGGGTCCATTTGAACAACCGAAAGCAAAGCAGTAGAAGCAGAATCGCGATGATGAGCAGTAATATGAGCAATACTATGAACACAAGCTTGGTCTTTGAATAATTAAAATGGTTGCATCGGCTTAAGCAAATCCAGGGCATTTTTGGCTATATAAACGGTGTACAAAGGCATTTCTGCAAAATTCGCATTCTCATGTAGCACCCGAATCAAGTAGCTTCCTTTGTCCAGTAACGCTTTATATGACCCAAATAGTTCACCCTTTTTGCTCAGGTATTCTTTCAACGTATAGAATCTTTCATTTTTCAATATTGAAAACTTGTATTGACCCTCTTCCGTTTCTGATTCGATATGGACGGATACCTGGGCATCTTCTCTTAAATCAAACAGGAAAAATGTCGCGTTGGCATAAAAGGCATCGGTAACCGAGGAATAGGTCTGGGGCCCATCAATGGCTGCGGCATTGCCGTAAAACATGGGTTCTACAAAGTTGATGATCTGATACGCTTCTTCATTATTGGTCTCTTGAAAGGAGTACAGCCCGCCCTTGAAACTAAAGCGAACATCTGAACTCTTTTTAAGGTCTATGGTATAGCCAAGTTTTGTTGGAAACGAGGGCTTATACCACTGGTTGTCAAAATCCGTAGTATTGCTATATTCGGCATACTCCAGATATACATTCCCTGAATTGATAGCCGTAGGATACACCCCTTCCACAACACGATCCAAGTTTTTTAGGTCTTTCAATTGTTCCTCAATTTGTTCCGGAGCATCTCCTTGAAACATATAAAATCGGGTCACAAACCTTCCGTTTTTCTTAAAGACCCAATTCTCTACACCCATTTCGCTTTGAAGTCCGAAATGCAAAAACTTTCCTTTTTCAACTTTATAGAGGGGTTTTAGGTTGGTTGTCTTGTTGGAACAGCCTGGGCATTCCGCTTTAAAAAAATTCGCCAACATTGAAGTTGACCTTTTAAAATCTTCTAGAAGCTGTATTTCTTTAACTTCAAGCAATTCTGAAAAGGATTTGGAAACATCCTCATTCGTAATTTCTTGAAATGGATATATCGTGGAATCCAATGTCTTAAAAGCTCCTTTTTCTAAAGGGGAAGGTAACAATGCTTTACATGAACCAAATACTAGAGCAATGAAAAGCATAGCACAAACTTTAATGAAGATTGCGACATGCTGCGAAATTTTATAACGTAGAATCATTGGTCCTCTCAATTCTAGCGGTTCCCTTTTTATTGTTAAGGCAAGCCATTTATCAAGGCTTCCAATTCACTTTCGGTGGCAATATTCAAATCGGCATCCGTAATTTCTATGGTCTGGCCATCTGCAATGGTGACCGATTTTATGGCATAGAGCCATTGCCCATTTTCTTCAGTTGTGAAAACCACGTGACATTCCAAACCGATAGGGATTTGCCCATAATGCTCACTAAAAAGTCCGGTTGTGGCATCATAGGTGTCCAAATACGCCAAAGCATTGGGCTCACCTACGTATGCTAGGTACACCCTACTGTTTTCATCATTGAAACCTTCAGGCACCTCTACTAAAATGGTTGTCTTTGGTCTTGGGTCGCTAAAAAAGCGGTCTACATTGGTCCATCCAAAATCACCGAAAGGAGCGACATAGAAGCGTTCGCCCTGATCGCCGTTCTGAATCTCAGCCTCAATAGGGTCGCCATTGGGATCAACATTCTGGTCCCATACAAAACCATCGCAATCATCATCAATGCCGTCGCAGTCTTGATCGCCACCGTTTCCTTTCCATAGGGTCATTCCAGTGTCGGCCCCTCCCGTAATATCAGAAGGGATGGTGGCCACGATATCACAGTCCTCATCAACGTTTTCACCGTCTTGGGTGATATTGAGGAAAAATTCCCCTCCAGAAATCAATAGGGCCTTGTCGCCATTGGGCAGGGTTCCCATGGTAGGTTTATCGGTGGTCAGCATGGTTCCTCTTTCGAAAAGTTCGACCACTTGAACGTCGACCATGCCCGTTACGGGATTACCGTTTCTTGAAAGGCAATTGCCGTTGATAACGAACATTACCCCGCTTTCGGTCGTAAAAAAATTGGTCTGTTCCGCATTAATTTGAAAGTTCTGTACCTTATGTTCAAGTGCCGCACTTCTCAATTGGGCTAAAGCTTCTTGAGTTGCCCTTACAGGGGTTTCCCTCTCTGTGTTTTCATCATCGGAGCAACTCGCAGTAATGACCAGTGCCGCAATGAACAGGCTTTTAAAAAGGGTTGCTTTCATAATTAAAGTTTTGGGGTTTAACTTTTTTAGGGATGGTGGCCTCTTAGACCGATTCTATTTACTATAATGCGTCATTTCAGCCCCGAAATCGTTTACGAAAATATTGTCCAGCGCATCGGCCTTTAAGGCCAACTGGGCCAGGTTCTCCAATATTTGATCCTTTTGGTTAGAATATAGGTCACTGATATGAATGCGATATGAGAGGTAGATCTGATTGTCAGAAATGGACAAACGGTGTGGTTCCGTATCGGCAGTTAAAATGTACTCGTATACCTCCGCCAGATTTTTACGCGGCAAATCGTTTAAAGGCGAGGTTGCGAATAGGTAATTGTTGTCATAAACGAACATGCGAATCTCTGCACTGCCCTGATGAAAATACCAACGTTCCCAGCCTGACCTTGCCAATACGGGGTCGATACCTAATTTCGAGATGGCCTCCTCAACTTTAAGGCTAAAATCTGAAAGGGCGATTTCCTCAAACAGTTTTTCGTCGATGTTGGTGCCGCAATTGGGGCAATAATCGGTCTTTTCTTCAATTAGTCCCCCACAGTTGGAACAGCCAAGGGTAAACGTATTTGATAATTCACCCGCAACCTTCAATTCTTCTTTTAGCGTTTCCAAAGGAATTGCAAACCCCATATTATCGGCATCGGAGAATTTTGAGGTTACGATGCCGATCAATTCCCCTTTTTCATTGATGACGGGGCCGCCGCTATTTCCGGGATTGATGGCGGCATCGGTTTGAATATAATAGCTGCCGCCCATACTTTGACGGGGATTGGAAACAATGCCTTCGGTTACCGTAAACGGCATGCCGTAGGGGTAGCCAAGTACGATTACCTTATCGCGTGTACGTGAAATTGTACTATGATTCAGCACTACTGTATCTACAGGTTTGGGAAGGTTGTCCGCCCTGAGAAAAGCAATGTCCTTTCCCGGATTTACATACAAGACTTTGGTCAGGTACCTATTTTTATCTTTTCCTTCGATACTAACGGTATGGCAACCGGCCACCACATGGTAATTGGTAATGATAACGTCATTTTCTTTATGGTAAAATCCTGTACCTGTGCCGTTTGCGGTATTTATCTTGAATACCGAACTTTCTATGTTTTCCATAATCCCTTGCTTAATTTGTTTTAAAGTTTGCCATCATTTGTTGCATCATCGCCATGGATTGTTGCATTTGTTCGCCCATCAATTTTGAGAGGTCCATGCCAAAATCCATTCCTGTAATTTCATCCTCCATAATGGCTTGCATGCCCTCTAAAAGCATTGGGGCGGACTGACTAAATTCAAAACCATAGGCCTGTGAAAGGGCGTCGGTTATGGGTTTACCGATCTCCTCATTGACCAAATTGTAGTAGAACAAACTGTAAAAGCAGGAGAGCAAGAGATTCGTGGCATCTTCAAATCTTGAATTGGCAATCATATCTTGGGCCTCTTCATAACTTTCTTGCCAGTTTTCCCTGATATTCTCCTTTTTACCACTGTATTTATAGGGAATGAAGGTTTCAATTTGATACAGGTCCGCCATGAACTTATCTACCGTGAGCGCCCTTAATTTTTCCAATGCCGTTCTGCCGTTGAGTAAGCGGTCATGAAAGGGCGTTCGTACATCATACAACCCGTCTACCGCCTTTTCCAATAGTGTGCGCACATACCCTTGGGGCTCGGCATGAAACTCAATTTTTTTCAAGGTGATGTTCAACGTGTACCAGGCATTGTTGCCATGACGTTTTTCCATGTATTGGTCAAAACGATTCAGACCATACTCCATTATTTGTTGACAATTGGAATAGGCTTGCTGTTTTAAATCCGTTGGAATTGAAATGGTCTTTGGCTCCTGTAGATGCTCAGCACCAAATTTTTCGATAAACTCATCGTCAAGGCTATCCGCGTAATAGCAAATCTCCCTGAGGATGCCATATATTTTGTACGGTTCGCAAAGGGTTATGGGGCATGAAAATTTGAAATAGACCAAATCATCTTCCAGGACTACGTTGGTGAGGTTCAGCGGATTCATGCGCAACTCTGCCAATCGTCGCATCAAGGGTACTTTTTTGGCATTTGCGATGTTCAAAAAGGGACATTTGACCCATAATTCATCCGCGGTTTGGGTGATCGAAATCACTACCGAACCATGCGGGATCTCATAGGTATCTCCGTTTTTCTTGTTTTTAAGGTTGGGGTCGATATAATCCAATAGGGTAGGGACTACCTTTTCAAATTGTTGGCTATTGAACAACCCTACCGCTTCGTCCCATTTTTCATCTTGTCTGGTCGAAGCTTTTTTAGGATGTATGGGTGGATAATACGTATTGCTTTTGCTCATTGATATCTGTTCTATGCTTGGTTCGTGTTATGTAAGTGATTTTGGCATTGGCCCAATTGGTTGGCTAGGCTGCTTTGGCTAACAACTTTTCCAATTCGTCGAAGGCCTTTTGTTGCGAACCTTTCAATAAGGAGTTTTTAATGGCTTCCCCTGCAATTTCTAAAACACTCCTATAGGCTTTTACACTTTTACCGAAATAAGCGTTCAATACCTTGTTGGGTATAAAATGACTGACTTTTAAAGTATTGTCATTTACAAAAAGGGCCTTTACGGCGTGCATGCCGCTTTTTTTGATTACCAGGCATTGGGCCATTTGCCCATTGACATCGATGGTGCCTTCCCAAATATCGTATTCGATGGAGCACTCGTAGTCCGTTTGTGTCTTGATAAAAGCCTTAAGGCTATCGAATGAATTGTATTGGTTTTGAATTTTAAGTAATGATTCCATTTTGGTTTGTTTTAAGGGATATGGAACCACGCTACGTATGATTGCAGCGTGGTTTTTGTTTTAGCTTTGAAAAAAATAGGGTTTTAAAAATCTGTAAAGGACCTGATAGGCAAAACGGGGAAATTAGAAGTGTTTTTAGGAATGGGTATAGGGGCAGTAGTACTTCCCAAAAAAGCTATATAAGCTTGATTAGCATCAACTTCTGTAGAAGTCCAAACTGTACCTAAAAGGGCACTTCCTCCATTGGCCTGTATCGTGGGCCAAATGTAGTCGTAGTAATTAATGGCTATTTCATTGAATTCATCCACACTTGGCAAAAACCAATCATTATATCCATTCCAATCCAAAAGCGAAATAGATTCTGCGGCAGAATAAATACAACCTGCCGAAATTATTGCCGTTGAATTGGTTTCTCCCGTTCCTATACCCGTTCCAGAAGCGCCTGTTAATATCCCTGAACAACCCCAAGCGTTAACATTTAAGTTGGTGGTTGCACACACCAACCCTTCACTATTGTTACTAGCTGGGTCAATCCAAAAGATAACACCTCCAAATTTATACTCTCCGATTTCGTTCAAGTCATTAAGTTCTACGAACGCATTGGCGGAAACGGTTTGGGTACCGTTGCTTACCGAGATAGTGGCCAACATATTGGGGTTGGTCTCAAAATCGAAAAGTATTTCGTCCGCTACGGAAAGTTCCCCAGTACTTTGGTTGATTGCAAATGCACCCGCAGGGTTCTGGAACGTAATAGTATATGTTAAATTGGAACCACTTGCCTGTAAGGCTCCTACAACATCGCCATTGGATGGGTTTTCATCAATGGTCAAGTCAGTATTTGTGGCAGAAACTTCATCTACATCGATTAGATTAATTGTGGCGGTTACAGCTGTGGTTTCTACACCATCCGTTACTGAAATATCTGCAGTAATGACTGGATTGACCTCAAAATCAAATAGGTTGGGGTCAATGACGGTCAATTCTCCCGTCGCGGCGTCAATAGCCATGGCACCCATAGGTGTTTGCGAAATAACGGAATAACTGAGCGTACCATTTCCAGTGGCTTGTACAGTACCTAAAACCTGACCGTCAATTGGATTCTCATCAACCGCTGCGGTAAAATCCTGAACGGTTATTTCAAGGACATCATTAAGGTTTACCGTGACCGATACAGGGTTTGCGGCATCCGCTATGGAAACGGTCGCCGTCAAGGTCGGGTTGGTTTCAAAGTCGAAAAGCGAAGCATCTGCAACGGTAAGTTCGCCCGAATTGGAATCAATGTCCATGGCACCTACCGGAGATTGCGTGGTTATAGTAAAACCGGAAGCGTTGCCCATAGTTTGAAGACTACCGATAACCTCACCATTGGTCGGGTTTTCATCGATGGTCACTTCCAAATTCTGTGCGGTAACCTCATTGGTATTGTTTAGGGTAATGGTTACGGTAACTGAATTTTCGGCATTGTCCGAAGTAATTGTCGCGGTAATCGTAGGATTCGTTTCAAAATCGAATACGGTCGCATTGGCAACAGTAAGTTCACCTGTATCACTATCTATGCTCAAAGCACCGGATGGAGATTGTGAAGTGATACTAAAGTTGGTACCGGAACCTCCAACGGTTTGAATTGTTCCTACAACGGCACCGTTACTAGGGTTTTCATCCAGTGATACCTCCAAATTCTGGAGACTTACGGTGCTTGGTTGGTCATCGTCCTTATTACAGCCAATTGTCATCAGCAATACCAAGGCTAGAAATATCTTTACGTTTAGAATTTGTTTTATCATGGTTTTGGGTTTAATTATTGGAATAAATTTTTGAATTTTAATTCTTAAAATGCGGTAAGTATTTCGTAGCTACCCACAAATACGCCGGAAACGGTAACGCCATTATTATCTACATAGGAATAGCTACAGTCGATAGTACCCGTCATGGTATTGAGGTCGAAGGTGCGAGCGTTGATCGTGAGCAGATTCGATGTGCCGCTACCTTGAGGTAAAGCAGTGTGGTTGTGCAAGGTGCCATCTGCTGGTTGTCCAAAGGTTTGGCTGCCCACCGACATTGTATTCGTAAAATTGCTAACCCCATATCTTGAATAGTTATTACCGCTCATGACGATGGAAACAAACCCATTGGGATTCGTCTGTGGGTCCCAAATAAAGAAAGGTGTTTCCGCCAAAGTGGGTTTGGTCGCGATTAGGTTACAGGTAACCTTCGTAAAAACGGTCGTCGTCGTTTCAAAAGCAATTTCGTTAGAGGCATCCTCTACAATATCACCATCGGTAAAAACAAAAGTGAATTCCCGATCGTATTCCATGTCAATGGAAGCATCATCCACCAATAAATAGGCCTTTGGTGTAACATAGGCATCGGAACCAATCACAAATTCGGTATTGGAATTTCCGGGCGTGGTCGATTCGAACAAATCGTTCAGGTCGATAGTGACTATGGCCGGATTGGCCGCATTATCGGCAGTAACGCTAGCCGTTATCATGGGATTTGCTTCAAAATCGAATATGGAGGCATCCGCTATGGTCAATTCACCTGTTGTAGCATCAATGCCCAAAGCTCCGGCTGGTGATTGTGAGCTGATGCTGAAATTTGTCGTGGGCAAGTCGGATTGCACCGTTCCCACAGAATCCCCATTGGCGGGATTTTCATCCAAGGATACCGTTAAATCTTGAAGGTTTACTACCTGGGCACCATCGTCACTACTACAAGAAATATGAAGTGCAAATGTCAAAAGGATAACATAGAATGATTTAAAAAAATGTCGCATAATAGTATTGGTTTGATAGGTTTAATGAATTGGAGAAATTAAAGGGGTTTTTAGTAGTCCATCTCAATGAATGAGCCCTCCAATCCGTATGAAAAAGTGAAGGAGGTTCCCCCGTTTTCGGGCTGTAGTTTTACAATGTACTCCGCCGCTTCAATATCTCCGTTTTTTGGATATTTTATAAAGGCCATTTCAAGTCGTGGGTTGTCTATATCTTTCTCTTCTTCTAGTTGTTCCCTAGATTTCTCAACGAGCTCACCCAATTTTTCCAGGCTGATTTTCTCGTTCAATTGGAACATAAAATCCGCCGCTTTGGTGCCCTCTGGCACTTCTAGGGTTATATCAGAAGTTTGGTTCCAATTACCCATGGCGTAGGTCCATTGACCCATTTCCATAGATTCTGGATCATTCGTTACCGTGGTAGAAATGCTGTTACCTATCGATTCGTTATAGATAATGGTCAATTCGGTATAATAGGCATCATTACCAAATTCTTTCTTCAATTCTTTCTCAATGCCAGAAAAGCCATCTGCCGTGGCAGGTTGTTTTGATGCACCTCCACCGCAGGAAATCGCCATTGTCGCTATGATGCCCATGAGGGCCATTTTCAGTTTTTTCATTTGTTTTATGATTTAAAAATTATTCTTCGCTATCCCTTCCAAAAAGAAAGAACAATGCACCTCCGCCGAGGATCAAAAGGATTCTAACGACCCATCCCATGCCAGTGCCCCACATATCTACCCATGCGAGCAATCTGATATTGTAGTTGAAAATGGATAGCAACATGGATATGATGCCCATGGCCGCAAGTACAAGGCCGGCCTGACCTAATTTTGGTTTGATGTTTTCCATACGATTTGTTTTTATTGGTTTACGCCATTCCAGACATGGAACCACCCGAGGAAAAGGGAAATTTTAGTAGGTAATTCCAAGTAAGAAATGGTTCTCGCAGTATAAAGGTGCGCTAATGATATGGAAAGGAAAACAGCAAATACTTATCCGTTGACCATCAACACATATATGCGACATTTGACCAAAAATGCGTTTTGATCAACCTGATGCCAATTGCTGTATTCTCGCTTTGGAAAGAGGAATTTAAAGGCTGTTGTACTTAAGAAAAGTAGCTATAAAAGCTTCTTTTTTACGCGAGGAAACAGGTATTTTTTTTCCGTTTTTCAGATAGATGGTTCCTGATTTATCGTACTTGTCGATGTACTTTAGGTTAACCATAAAAGATTGGTGCGGCCGTGTGAAATTTACTTTTTCAAGTTGTTCTTCATATTCCTTTATAGGTTTTGAGGCCACATATTTTTTATTATTGGACAAGTAGAACGTAGTATAGCCCTTGTCAGATTCACAGTATAGCAATTCTTTGAGGTCAATGACTTGAAAACTGTCGCTCAATGAAAGTACCAAAGTGGCATCATCTTGGTGCCAGACTTTTTTGGCGGTGTTCAATTGCTTTTTCTGTTCCGAAATAGGCAAGGACTTGATTTTCTTGAGGGCCGCTTCCAATTCGTCAAAGTCAACAGGTTTTAACAAGTAATCGACCGCGCCAGCCTTTAATGCTTTTAAGGCATATTCTTCATAGGCAGTAATGAAAATGGTCTTAAAATCAAGATTTTCGGTTTGGTCAAGAAAATCGAACCCGGTACCATCGGTAAGGTTAATGTCTAAAAATACCAGTTCTGGTTTGCAGGCATTGGCGACCACCACAGCCTCTTTTACCGAAGTACATTCGCCGATAATCGCTACCTCGGTTTCAACCTTTTCCAAGAGATTTATCAATCCTTTTCTAATGTAGACTTTGTCCTCAACGATAAGTGCCTTCATGAATTCTCGATAATTTTATAGGGAACAATCAAAACGACCTTAGTTCCCTGTTCATCGTCCTTTTTTCTATCCTCAATGGTGATGCCGCCGGGTACTTTAAAATCTTTGCCCAAAATTTCTAACCGCTCCTTGGTGATGGTCGTTGCAAGGGACTTCTTCTTAGTATTCGGTTTGCTTGATGTAGTATCGATTCCTAAGCCGTTGTCCGTTATGGTACAGCTTAATTTGTTATGCTCAAAAGTGAGGTGGATTTCTATTTCACGATGTTCTTGATCGGCCATAAAAGCATGTTCAATGGCATTTTCGATAAAGGGCTGGATGAGCATTGGTGGAATCAAAAAGAGGTTGATGTCTATGTTTTCATCAACCAACAGGTTATACTCGTAGGGAGGGTCGGCATCCAAATTTTGCAGGATCATATAGTTGTCAATGGCATCCAGTTCTTGTATAAGGGGCACGACCTTGTCACGTGAATTTTCCAATACAATGCGCAACAGTTTGGAGAATTTTGTAAGGTAGGTAATTGATTTTTTTTCTTCCCCATTGAGGATCATACCTTGTAAAACCGAAAGTGAATTAAAGATAAAGTGCGGGGTCATTTGAGAGCGCAACAGTTTTTGTTCGGTAACGATATGCTCGTTCTTAACCTTTATGGTGTTGAATTTCTGAAGGAAGATCATTGAGCCCGATACAATGGATAAGACCAGTATACCAATAATGGCCCAGAGGTAATTTTGCCGCGATTTTGCAAGGTCTTGTGATGTGTCCAAGACCGTTTTGGTAAGCTTCAGTTCACGTATACTTGCAGAATCCAAGGCCTGTTTGTACTTGTACTCATATTCCAGTTGGGCTATTTTTTCAATATTCTTTTTGTTGAAAATGCTGTCGTTCAATATTTTAAATTGTTGGTGGCTTTCAAGGGCTTTTTTGTAGTTTCCCAGGTTTTGGTATATGATTGAAAGCAAACTGTATGCATCCCTTTGATAATCAATAACCCCGATACTGTTCGAAAGTTCTTTGCTTTTCAATACATTCAATAGGGCTTCATCATATTTTTCTTGGTTAGTGTATACTTTTGCCAATCCTAAATAGGAATAACACAATCCCAATTGACTTCCAATATCAAGATTGATTTCCTTGGCCTCCAAAAATTTTTGAAGTGCAACTGAATTATCATTGATTCCCAAATAAACATCGCCCATATTGATCAAACATCGCGCAATATTGTCTTTGTCATTGATTGATTTACTTAATTTCAAGGCGTCTTCAAGATAAACAAGCGCATTTTTATAGTCTTGTTTCTGTTTGTAGACAACGCCTATGTTGTTTAGTGTTAATGCTTTGTTCTTTTTATGAACATTTTTCTCACGAATCTTTAATGATTCCTTATAGTTTGCAATTGCCTTGTCATATTCTTTATTGTTTTTATAGAGTATGCCAATGTTATTCAAAACAGAAGATATACCTGCCGTGTCCTTAGTTGTTTTATAAATAGATAAGGATTTGTTGTAGTATTCCAGGGCAAGAGGGTAATTCCCTTTGTGCAGATGGGTGGACCCCATATTATTAAAGCAGCTTGATAATTCCAATTTGTTATCGAATTCCATATTTAAATCAATGGCGTAATTCAAATATTCCTGAGCTTTTTCGTAATTGCCCATATCCAAATAACAGAATCCTATATACTTTAAATTTATCGCTGCGGTTTTTGATTGACCAATCCGTTTGGCAATGTTTACGGACTTCTTGTAATTTTCAATGGATTTAGTGTAGTCAAAATCATTATAATAAGCTAGTCCAATCTCTGCATAGCAATCGGAAACGGCTCTTTCATCCCCACCTTCTTCATATAGTGAAAGTGACTTCTTGAATAGTTCTATTGCTTTTTGATTATTTGATTCAGAAGACTGGATAAGGCCATTTATGTATAAATTTCTCGCCTTGCCCTTTTTGAAATCGATCATATGCAACAGGTCATCCGATTCATCTAAATACTCAAGTGATTTTACTAAATCACTGCTGAAATAAGAAAAGGCCAAGTCATTTAAGAGATTCACTCTTACAGTATCCATTTCAGAATGAAGCTTCAATTCGTTTTTTATACTATCTATTTTCTTGGTCTGCCCCCTAACGCTCCCTATAATTAAGAGAACAATAAAAAGTAAAGTATTTTTAACTAGTGTAGCCATTCTCTATTATGCAGATGCAGGGTTAAGTTTATATGGAATAACCAGTGCGACTTTTGTTCCCCGTACATTGTCTTTTATTCTGTCCTCTATTTTTACGTCACCTGGCATTTGAAAATCCTTTGCCAGTAATTGAAGTCGTTCCCTTGTTATGGTCGTGGCCAAAGATTTCTTATTTCCATTGGTTTTTGTGGAAATTGCATCTATACCGATCCCGTTATCCACTATGGTACAGCTCAATTCGTTATGAGTAAAAGAAATATGGACGTTTATTTCACGATTTTCTTGGTCTGGCAAATAAGCATGTTCGATCGCATTTTCTATAAAAGGTTGAATGAGCATGGGCGGGACCAAAAACAGGTTAATATCTATGTTTTCGTCAACTACCAGACTATAATCATAGGGAGGGTAGGCATCCAAATTCTGTAAAATCATATAGTTGTCGATGGCATCAAGCTCTTGAATTAAAGGAACGACCTTGTCTCGGGAGTTTTCCAGAACGATGCGCAGCAGTTTTGAGAATTTGGAAAGGTAGGTGATGGATTTTTTCACCTCTTTGTTCAAGACCATCCCCTGTAATACCGAAAGCGAGTTAAAGATAAAATGGGGGGTCATTTGCGAGCGCAACAGTTTTTGCTCGGTCACGATGTGCTGGTTCTTGATTTTAACGGACCTGTATTTTTGATAGAACACAAAGGAACCTGACATTATAGAGGTGACCAGGAAACCGATAACGGCCCACAGGTAGTTTTGTTTGGTCTTTGCCAAGTCTTGCGAGGTACTCAAAATGGTCTTGTTCAATTTGAGTTCCCGGATACTGGCCGAGTCCAAGGCCTGTTTGTATTTATACTCATATTCGAGTTGGGCGATTTTTTCAATATTTTCCTTATTGAAAAGACTGTCGTTCAATATTTTGAATTGTTTGTGGCTCTCAAATGCTTTTTTGTATTGCCCCATGTTTCTGTATACTTCTGAAAGTAATTCTTCCGCTTTTTTCTGAGTTTCAAAAAGATTAAGCGCTTGAGCAACTTTTCTTCCTTTTAAAATATATGAAAGGGCATTATCATATTGTTGTTCAAGTATATATGACTCAGAAATTCCTAAATAATCATAAGCTATTCCACTCTTGTTGTCAATTTTCCGGTTGATGTTGTTTGCCAAGACAAAATTTTCGCGTGCAATTGATGGTCTTTTAATCAATAAATTAACTGCACCGATATTTTGAAAGCATATGGCAACCTGTTTTAAATTGTTAATTTCCTGACTTGTTGCAAGAGATATGCGGTAATATTCAAGCGCTTCTTCATAATCCTTTTCATTCTTATAAATATTACCAATGTTGATATTGTTTAAGGCGATAATGCTCTTAAAATCATTTTGTTCTGAAATACTCAAGGATTCTTCCAAATAGTCCAAAGCTTTATTTTCTTGCCCAATTAGGGTATAGATTTCCCCTAAATTGTTTAATGTGGTTGCAATACTCCAAGAATCGCTTGTTCTTTTATTGTATTCCAGACTTTTATTATAATATTCTATGGCCTTTGGATAGTTGCCCCGTGTTTTATAAACACCCCCCAAATTACTGTGCACATAGGATATGCCATCGTCGTCTTTGATTGCCACACTTTGACCCAATGCCTTTTTATATTGTATAATTGCTTCGTTATATTTTCCTATTTCAGTATAGGCATTGGCCATGTTTATTAAAATGGTTATTAGCTCTCTTTGGTTCCCGAGTTTTTTGTAGACTTCAAATGCTTTATTATAAGATTTTAATGCTTCATCATATTGGGATTGATCATATTGCGTGATACCAAATGCCGTGTAATTCCCTGCAATTCCCTCTAGATTATTTATGGATTGATTAAGTTCCAGCGAACGTTCAAAAAGATTCAAACTGGCCGTATAGTTCGATTTTCTATTTTCCAGAATTCCTTGCAAGTACAGAATCTTTGCCTTTCCTTTTGTATAGTTTAGGCTATCACTTAAAACTTCAGCTTTCTCTATATAAAATTTGGTAGCTTCCAAATCACTCTGAAAATTCGCAAAGGCTAACTCGTACAAGAGAAGTACTCTAATGGAATCATTGCCTACATGATTTTCCAACACTGTTTTTAAGCTGTCAACTTGACTTTGTTGTGACTTAACCGAAACCGTTTTAAGAAAAATAATGACAAGGAAAATTATATAGTAGAAACTAGAAACTGGGTAAGTCAATTTAATTGATATGCTTCTTTTTCGTGTGGATTTGGCAAATAAATGCATAGTTAAAATCGCAAAAACCCTAATACTGAAGGAACATTCATTTTCTATCTCTTCAAATCCTTTTTAATAGACAAAATACGGATTTAACTATATGTAATTGGGTAAGAAAAAGGTTTTATTTGAAAAAAGGGATATGTAATGTTTATTGGGTGCTTTTGAATCAATATCCGTAATGACCTGACAAATAAATGTAGGTGGAATAGGTTGGCCAAAAACATATGGTCTAACATCACTAACCTAAAAGAAAAGTTCACTCTTGGAGTATTTAAGCCACCTTTTTATTACCGGAATCACAATTTGTTGAGGCAAACAAACAGGGGGTGTAACCAAAATTTGATATCCCACAACCAACAAAAATCAAATTAGTAAAATCCATGTTGTACATACAAATAGGTTTTGCTACTTTCCATTTAATGCAAATAGAAATATTGCGACATTTCAAATCACGCCGAACGATCCCCGAAATGCGTAAAATTTCTCGACAATAACTAGAAATCTATAACCTTATCATGGGTATCATCGATATCTTGGCGCATAAAATTCGCTTGATAATTTATGGTCGTTGTATGGGAGTTAGGGCAATACCGCTTTTGCAAAATTTGAAGCGGAATGGTATTCCCAACTATAAAGCCTAAACCTTATTTTATTTAAAGACAAAAAATGAAAACTTCATCGATTTACCGACCTTTCGACCATGGCCAGCTCTTTTTGCAAGCGCTCATAATCAAAAACCTCTCCTTTAAGCACGACCGCATTGATCCGTTTTGTGTTTTCGATATCTTCCAATGGATTGGCATCCAACAGTACCAAATCAGCTAATTTCCCTTCATCGACACTTCCCTGAACATTTTCTTTTTCAAAGTACAAGGCGGGATTCAGCGTGGCCGTTCTTAGGGCTTCTGCGGGAGTCAACCCCGATTCGACCAGCATCTGCAATTCGTAGTGCAGGCTCAAACCCGGAAAACAAAGGGGGTTGGCCCCAACGTCGGTACCTGCCAAAAGGCCCACTCCTGCAGTATTCATTTCGCCGATGCGCTCTTTGTACGCTTCGACCAATTTCTTCTTTACCATTATGATTTTAGGCAGTCTGTTCTGTAAATGATCATTATTTTCAGGTTTCCAATAATTTCTCATATACATGGGCAAGTACTTAAAATGGATGCTGTCTTTTAATATTTCCTGTTCAAAATAAGCATTCTTGTACCACATTGAGATGGTAGGTGTGTGCCACGTTTCATTTTTCACGAACGTTTCATATAATGTTCGCGCTTTTTCCTCGTCATAAGTATCCAGCATCAGTTCGTTTCTATAGACATATTTATCAACGGGATTAGTAATATCTCCATAATCTACCTCTTTTGCATAGAGCTGATCCGCCCGGGCCGAACAGTCCATCAACAGGTTCAATAGATGTTCCTGGCTTTTCATTCCCGCTATGGAAGCCTCGGCCGTGGTGACCGTGAGCGGCACATGACCCACATGCGGAAAATCCAATTGCCTGGCATATTTGCTCAATTCGAAATAGATGCTGTCGGGCAGCAAGGAATAAATCTTTAAAAAATCGGCACCCGAATTTTTAAGGGAGTCGACCATTGGTTTTACCTTGCTGAGATCGGAAATGCCCACAGACCCGTCCCACATGGGATTAGGCCCATCGATCAGGGGGCCACAAGCAACAATTTCAGGTCCGACCAATTCCTTGGATCTGATCTTGGTTCTCCACTTTTCGATTACTTCCATACTGCCCGCCATATCGCGAATGCCGGTCACACCATAGCGTACAAAGAGTGGCATTAATTGGTCTCGACTGTATTCGTCCGGATCCATGCGCCACATCTCGGGATCATCAGGATGGGCATGCATATCCCATAATCCGGGAATGATGTATTTGCCCGATCCATCGATTATTTCATTATTGCTTTTAGTTTGTTCTTTATGGTCTCTAATTTGAACAATTCGATCTCCATTGATCCAGATATCCTTCTTGGCCGCAAGCAGATTACCCTTCTTTACATCGACTACCCAAACATTCTTGATCAGTAACGTTGCATCGATCTTCTGTTCAGTACATCCGACCGACATACACAAAATGAGAAATAAAATCGCTATTTTTTGCATGAGTGCTACAAATATGAACGAACAATTTACTCAATATTTTTTTATGACTTTATGGTAATAAATTATGCTGGCCACGATGCTACTCGGGTAGATTTACCATATGGTTGTCTCAAATAATAGGAGGTAATCGACTTGCTTTCGCTATCTTTAAAACCTACTAGACGGCTATGAAAAAGAAATATCTGAGATTTATAGGACTGGCTGTATCGATTCCCTTTTTGCTTGTTTTTTTTTCCAACTTCGTAATTGATTACGCGGCAGATGGCAAGACTTATAACGAAGTTAATGCTATTCCAAAAAATAGGGTAGGATTGATTTTGGGGACTTCAAAAAAAATCAAGGGAGGAGCGCCAAACCCATATTACACGTATAGGATCGATGCGACCGTAAGACTTTACAAATCAGGGAAAATAGATTTTGTACTCGTGAGCGGTGACAATGGCACCATTTACTATAACGAGCCGACGACAATTCAAAAAGACTTGGTAAAAAGGGGGATTCCCAAAAACAAGATTTTTCTAGACTATGCGGGTTTTAGAACCCTTGATTCGGTCATTCGTGCAAAAGAGGTTTTCGGACTTGAAAGTGTCACCATTATATCGCAAGAATTCCATAATAAAAGAGCCGTTTATCTTGCAGAGAAAAAAGGAATGAAGGCCATCGGTTACAATGCCAAGGATGTTTCAGGCCGACAAGGATTCAAGGTACGTTTTAGGGAACATCTCGCAAGGGTTAAAGTATTCATCGATTTAACTTTCAATACCGGACCCAAATTCTACGGTGAAAAAATCAAGATCGAATAAGGGTCGTTTCTTGTTCTAAAATTGCTATTTTAGGGGAAACAACCGACCATATATGCCCAGCTTCAAAACCCTGATCAAAAACCTTGGCCCGGGACTATTATTCGCCAGCATGGCCATCGGCACCTCTCATTTGGTTTTATCGACAAAGGCAGGTGCCCAATACGGTTGGGTAATGGCCATACCCATAATTCTTGCAAATATTTTCAAATATCCCTTTTTTGAATTCGGGGTGCGTTATACGAATGTCACCGATAAAACGTTGATCGAAGGCTATCTAGATCGAGGAAAAGGTTATCTGTGGTTCTATGCAGGCATTACGCTTGTAACCACCTTTACGATACTAGCCGCTTTGTACACCGTTACGGCGGGCCTTTTCATCAACCTGTTCAAGGTTTCGAACGCATCGATAAGCCTCGTAGCGCTAGGGCTCTTCGTTCTTATCAGTACCCTGTTGATTATCGGGAAATACCGATTTCTCGAAACTTCGTTAAAATTTGTAGTTACCGTATTGTTCATAGCTCTTGTGGTAACAACCGCCCTCGTTGTTTTTAAAGGACAGGTCGAACCGGTAGAAAATTTTGAACCGACCCCTATTTTCAACGAGATGGGTATATTGTTTCTGATCGGTTTAATGGGGTGGATGCCGACTACCGTAGAGGCCTCGAGTTGGGTCAGCCTTTGGAGCATTGAAAAATGGAAGGGTGAAAATCAAAAACCTGCTCTCAACGAATCGCTTCAAGAGTTCAACGTCGGCTACATTATAACAGGTGTCTTGGCGCTTTTCTTTTTGGCCATTGGTTGCTTGACATTGTACGGCACGAATACCGAATTAAGTGGAAATGCCGTTACATTTGCCGATCAGGTCGTCAACCTTTTCACCACGCACATTGGGTCATGGGCTTATATTTTTATCGCCATCTCGGCTTTTGCCACAATGTTCAGCACTTGCATGACCGCGCATGACGCCGTCGCAAGGGTAAGCGTCGATATTATCGACCTATTGACCCCAAAAAAAGTTCTGAGTGGCAAAAAGGGTATTTTTGCCCTAGCGGTAATTGTCTTGGCTTCGGTTAATTTTGTGGTGATATCCGCTTTTTCTGCCAATATGGGCCAATTGGTGGCCTTGGCCACTTTCGTCTCTTTTGTGGTTGCCCCAATAATAGGGTATATGAATTTGAAAAATGTTATGAGCGATGATCTGCCCAAAGCGCAACGACCTAAAAAATGGTTGCAATATTTGACCTATGCCGGTATCGTTTTCCTATCATTTTTTTCGCTGCTTTACTTTTGGATGGTCGTTTTTTAACTCAAGTTTTTTCCTTCATTTTAAAGGCAAACCTAAATTTTCGGCAATTTATTTAACATTCCAAAACGAAGGTTTAGCAATTGATCAACGCCTCTTTCTTGTATTTCGCCGTTTCGTTATTAACCTTTGCCATCACAAATGATAAATGAAGAGGAATGAAATTAGTGGATATCAGCAGAAAAACAAAAAACGAGAAAAGATACACCCGCAAAATGGGAATGTTCTACACCAAGGTTACTTGTATCAAAAAACGGTTTTTTGACATATCAGTCAAAACCTTACACAAATATCGAAATACATACTACGGAGAGGTTAAGGACTGTAGCGATTGTATTCTTGCCTCTTAAATGGTTCTGATCAAAGTTCATCAAGGTTTTCCACAACGAACAAGGTTCTTGCGTTTTGATCATGCAAGAAATCAAGACAATAGACCCCGTCTTTGCAATCATTGACCAATTGCGACTCACCATAGCCCATAGCACCTGTTATGACAGAAGAAGGCACGCCTTTGGCCAAGATAAAGTTTTTAATGGCATCTGCGCGCTGTTGCGAAAGTCTTTGGTTCGTATTACGATTTCCGCGGCTATCGGTATGCGATTCGATTCGCAATTTCATTTCGGGAAAACTCTTGATCGCTGCAACCACTTTATCCAATTCGGTGGAAATTTCAGGGGTTATATCGCTTTTCCCTTTTTCGAAAGAGAACTCATCTAATTTAATTACCTGTTTAGCTTCTTTTTCCACCACCAAATCAACAAGTTCGACCATATCGATCTGAAACGATTGTCCTGAAATTTTATTCAATTCTTCTTTACCGATAGTTCTGCTATAATGGGAATGGTTCTCTTTATTGGCTTCGATCATTATATTATCCCGCCACGGGATTTCGATTCGGTACTGCCCATTTAAGTCGGAAATGACCTGCTTGATAAGCTGTCCATCACTATCCATGATCTTGACCGTTGCCTCCGGGATGCCCAGGTCTGATTTTGGTTTTGCGACCTTTCCACTCAAAACCAAGGTCTTAAGTCCCGGAAGTTCACTTACCATGAATCCGTAGATGTCATCTTTACCCTTTCCGCCTGGTCTGTTCGAGGCGAAATATCCTAAATAGCCTTTATCACCTTCATTTTTGATAATAAACCCAAAGTCATCATAGGGCGAATTTATTCCTGCGCCCAGATTCACCGGTATACTGAAACTATCATCAGCCTGAAACGAAGTCTTGTAAATATCCATTCCGCCCAAACCATAAAAAATATCGGAGGAAAAATATAGGTTATTTTCATAAATAAAGGGCGCTATCTCATTGCCGGCAGAATTTATTCGAGGGCCTACATTAATGGGTTCGGACATGATCTGCGTATTGTTCGTATGTACATAGTAGATATCGGTACCGCCATAACTATCTTCAAAGTTGGCCGCAAAATACAGCCTCCCCGTAGCTTCATCATAAAAAGGATAATAGAAGGATGTACTCAGGTCTTTGAGCAAATAATAGAAAGAACGATCTGGGCCGGAGGAACTTCTTGCCAATGCGATGGCCAAAGAGTTCTTTCCATTATCATCAAACAACAATTGATCATCTTCTTCATTTGAGATCACGTAGAAGATTTTACCCAGCGAACTTTCATAATAGGGTGTCGATTTATGGAATTTGGAAGCAGGAATACCTTCAAATAAATTCGGATTTACCACATCGCCATCGCCTCCTATACGACCTAAATAGATATCCAAATAGGCTTCGCCCGACGGACCGTAGATTTTTTTGTGTTTGTGCCCCCTACTACTACTGAACAAAAGTTTGTCGTTCATAAACGACGGTGAAAAATCGGTTTGGGCACTATTGCCATTGATACCAAAGACTTGAAAAGCTGTTTCGTTTTCAGAATTGGAACCCAAAAGCTCAAGGTTGAAGTCGGCATTCTCCATCAACTCATCAGACAATAATCCGTTCTTCTTTGCCAAAAGCGATTCAATGCTATCTCTTTGGGCGGTCTTCGCCAAACTCTGCAACATTTTGTTGAACCTATGGCTTTTTATAATGGTATCTTTTCTATAAATGTCGGTGTAAATTTTAACGGCATTCCTATAATTTCCTAAATGAAAATAGGCATCCGCCAAATTCAAACGTTGGGCATTGGTCAAAGGTTCTTTCCGCATTTCATCATGATACTCTGCAATCGCATCGGCATATGCATATGCATAGAAATAGTTGTCGGCTTTCGAGTTCTTTTTCTGGGCGAACAAAGAACACGCACTCATAAAAATCAATAAAACACAGAATCTTACTTTAATCATAATACACGCTATTAGAAAAACCTTGGCGTATCGATTTGTTTTGGTTTGCCTTTATTTTTAGATCTATTACCACCATTATCTTCCCCACCGCCTTTGCCCAAATAGAATTTCAATATCAACTCGTGCGAACCGCTATTGAATTTACCAATTTGGTTCGTATTGTAATCATAGGAGTATCCGGCAAACACCGAACTCGAAATTTGGAACCCCGCCAGAGCGCTCACAGCATTATTTATTCTATAGGATACACCGGCAGTGAACGCATTGTTAATTAAAAAATTCGCTGAAATATTACTGTTCAAAGGGGCACCTTGTATATAGTTGACCAAAAATGCCGGTTTGAACTTGAGTCCGTCCGACAAATCAAAAACATAACCACCTATGAAATTAAATTGCATCTTTCCTTCAACAATAGCGGCAACTTCGTCATCATATATGCCATCCGTCAAAAAATTCGGAACAGAAGCACCCAAATACCACACATCATTTTCATACATGAACAAACCGGCACCGATAGTGGGATAAAATTTGTTCACTATTCCTTGACCTCTCGGTTCGGGCCCTTCGAAAGTACCCTTAGCGTAATCTAAATTTAACAAAGCCCCTCCCAGATCTAGTCCAAAAGACAAGTTGACGTTGTCCGACATTTTTACCTGGTACGAATAGGCCAAATCGATGTAGGTCTGCGAGATCGGACCCAATTGATCGCTGATCGCATTGAATCCCAAACCGTGCTTTCTATTACCAAATGGTAAATTTACCCCTGCCCTAATCGTTCTGGGCGAACCCTCGATATCCAACCATTGTGCCCTGTACGATAAGGCTATCTCAGGATTTTGGACCGACCCCACATAAGCAGGGTTGAAACTGCCGATATTATACATATATTGGGTGTACTGAGGTTCATTTTGCGACCAAACCTGATTTATCGAAAATGCAAGAACAAGCAAACAAACGAGCCACTTTCTATATACTTCAAACCTTTTACAAGCCATTTCTGTCATTATCGTATTAACTGTATCCAGCCTTTTGCAATTTTGGCACTCTCATTTTCGATAGCTATGTTCAAAATATAAAAATAAGTACCCTCGGGAACTTCCTTACCTTTCCAAGTACCATCCCAGACCTTTTCATCGGTCATATTTCTTGCTTCGTAAACCGAGTTTCCATAGCGATTAAAGATATCAATATCGTATGTAATGTCAACCAGTTCATCCATACCGCCGGCATTCTTTCTGAGGCGGTTAATTTTCAGATCATCGTTTATGCCGTCATCATTCGGTGAAAATTGGTTGAATATGATGCCAATATCCACGACATTACGTGTAGTGATCTCTACTTCAACCTCCGATATACTATCTTCATCCCCGGCAATGCTCTCTGCGGGCGATGAGCGCATTATTTGTGCTTTGTTGACAACCGTACCGACACTTCTGAACATAACCTTGTAAGACAGTTCAATTTCTTCACCGACCGACAGGTTGTCGATAAGCCAAACCCCGGTATTCATATCAAAGGTACTTCCAACAGGCGCATTGGCCTCCAAAAACTCATAAACCACCCCATTTTCGTTCGAAAAAGTATCCTGCACCCTGATATTCGATACATTGTCGTTCAAAGATTTGTTGATAACCTTTATAAAATATTCCACCTCGACTTCATCATCAATGTCATTTATAAGGCCAAATACTTTTTTCACGCGGTTTTTGTCCGGCCCCAGTCTCGCCGTTTTCTCGACTATCAAGTTTACACCTACCGGACGGACAAAAATTATCTCTACCGAAGCCGAATTATTGGCCAAATTGCCATCTTCTGGAAGTGAGGATAACAGCTCAGCTGTATTCGTATGCACATCGCCCTCGATCACGACCGCTCTGATTTCCAAACTCAGCGACCCAAGAGGCGCTATCTCAAAAATTTGCCATTCGCCCGTATCGGGATTATAATTGCTGCCCGGAGGAGCTGTGTGCGAATCGTATTCAAAGCCTGATTCCAATAAATCACCAACGATGATGCTCCGTGCCTTTCGATCTTCAAGGTTATTCAATGTAATCGTAAAAAGCACCGTATCACCAATGGCCGCATTTTCGTTATCGACCGTCTTTAATACCTCAAGATCGATAGGTTGACAATTGGCATGATCCGGATTCGGATCACAGGGATCCAGCGGGTCACTTTCCCCTTCATCCACTGTTCCATTTCCGTTCAGGTCTTCTTCACTGTCGGGTATATCGTCACCGTCGCTATCGCAAACCCCGTTCAAAGTGTTTGGCACACAAGGGTTTAGATTTGCGGGATCCAACTGATCTACCACGCCATCATTATCTTCATCGGCCACATTGGAATCCAAAGCATCGATGATACCATCATTGTCTCCATCCAATGGGTTTTCAATATCGCCACCGACCTCAACACCATCTTGTATGCCATCATTGTCAGAATCCGCGTCTTGGGGATCGGTTCCAAGCGCTTGTTCTTGCCCCCCAAATAGCCCATCACCATCATCATCGGTGTCACAATTACTTACCGAGACCGTCACCGAAGCCGAATCGTTCTCACAGGGCGCCTGTGCATCAGAGGTTGTATAGGTAAATACATAAATACCATCGGGTGCGCCAATGAAGTCTACTGCAGTTCCATCACCCGGATCAATTGTTGCCGGACCGGAAGTAAATGTCCAAACACCTATATCGGCTCCCGTCAATTGCCCATTTAAATCAAGTACGGTATTACCATACTGCGGATTGCTACAAGAAGAGGTATCTGTCGGCGTGCCAGCAGAAGGTTGATGGGCAACAATGACCTCGACCGGTTCGCGCGTCGAAACACAACTGTTTTCTGTAGCCTCGACATAAAAAGTATACGTTACTATCCCAATACTTGCCGAAGGCGCATTGACCGTTGTTTCAAAACTTGGCCCTGAACCGATAGGTGTATCACCGTCAATAGTATCATACCAATTAAAGGTGGGATTTCCTGTAGAAGAAGCCGTTAAGGTTACTGTACCCGAACCGCATCGTTCATCGCCATTAGCTTCTGTAATGGTAGGGGTCGGTGTACTTGCAAGATTTACTACCAACGCCGGACTTGCACAAGTATTCGCCGCGTCCCAAAAAAATGCGTAGTAGGTTCCGGGCAAGGGGCTGTTTATCTGGCCGACGGTCAAATGGGCACTAGTATTTTCAAGATTGGAATCGCTACTCCATCTCAAGGTCGTGTTTGGTGGTGCCGTGCTATTCGTAAACTGGCTCAAACTAACATCGATAGTATCGCAAAAGTCGGTCTCAGGTGCGTCAGGCGCCAAGCTGGGTGCGGTATTACCCGCGATACAAGGGTCGCAGTCGGATACCGAAATACTGATGTCTGCAGTTTGGTTCACGCAGGGCGCGCCAGCAGTCAAGGTATACCTGAATACATAGGTACCCGATGGATCATTATTAAAATTGACAACGTTACTTCCATTAATACTCCCAGGATTGCCCGGGCCTGAGATGTAGGTCCAAGTTCCCCCAGGGTCTTCGCCGGTCAAACCATTATCTAGGTCAAAAGTAGTAGTGCCGAAATTATTATCATTGCAACTGGTCAAATTTGCAACAGGCGTACCCGCATCCGGTGTCTGATTAATGGTAATCGTCAATGCCGTTGAAGGACTTGCACAAGTACCAGTTGTTGACCAAAATACGGCATGATAGGTGCCAGCTGTTACAGCATTTGAGGCTGCTACCGACATCAACTGGCCCACAGTTGTAGGGTTGGCAACGGTACTCCATCTCAAAGCCGATTGAGGTGGCAGACCTCCACTGAAGAAAGTGTTCAAATTCACCGATGCGACATCACAAAACGAGGTCGGTTCATTGTCTAAAACAGGAGCTGTATCACCTGCCGGGCAATCGTTATCGACTATAGTAACCGTTCTATCGGCCGCGGGAGATGCGGCCACAGTAAATAGAGGGTCACTTGGGGTGCCCAATGTCAATATTACGGTTTCATCAGATTCGAACGTCGTATCATCAATAGGTTGGATACGTAACGTCCTTGCAAGTGTCCCCTCAGGAAAAGTCAATGTGCCCTGTTGGCCTATCACATCATAGTCAGAATTTACTCCTCCATTTGTGGCAGTTCCGGTCAAAGTATAAGGCACTGTTACCGCAGTACCGGTACCATTATCGAAATCTAAATCAATTCTAAACCGCCCTTCACCCGGGGGATCTTCCTCACCGGCATCAGGATCTAAGGTAGTAATAGTAAATTGCCCCGTGTCGTTATCCTTGACAATAATAGTTTTCGTTCTGTTGGCAATTATCGGATCTAGGCTATAGCCGAAACCCGGAAGCAAAGTGAGAATAACCGTTTCATCACCTTCGACCAAGTTGTCATCTACAATGCCTTCCACAGGAATGATTCCCTGCGACTGACCTGCAGGTATAAACAAGGTCGCAGGTATAGGGTCTCTATCTAAATTGGCCTGAGCCGTGCTTGCCGCTTCAACGGTGACATTTATGGTTCTATCAATAGCAAGACCTACTCCGGTCAAGGTGACCTGAAAAGCACCAGGATTAGCTATACCTCCAGTTTCACCCGCATCTCCATCAAGAACAGTAAGATTTGCCTGTTGAGCACTAGCCATTGACCCAATCAGTAAAAATACCATAAAAACAAACCGTGTAGCAAACGATCCGACCCCATGGCCTAGGGTAACAATAAACTCTCCTTTCAATTTCATCTGCGCAATTTTATTTCGAAGATGGCCTATTATTGAAATTAGCAATTGGCTGAACGCCTTAGCTCTGATCAATAAAGAGACTACTTCGAGCATAAAAAAAACTCACAACAATTGCGTAGGTAGGTCTGAAATGGGATTCAATATTACTAAAAAAAACGTCCTATACCTTAAATACTGGGTTAAATAAGGCTTTATCGGACAAAATACATGTTGGACCGTTTTAACTATTTACGATAATAAGACGGCCATGGTCTTCACATCACGATCTATTTTACCGACCAGGCCTTGAAGTACCTTACCCGGACCTACTTCGATAAATGTATCGGCCCCGTCAATGATCATGTTTTTTACACTTTGTGTCCATTTTACAGGTGCGGTCAATTGGGCGATCAGATTCTTTTTGATTTCCTCTGGATCAGTGACCGCAGTGGTCGTTACGTTCTGATAAATCGGACATTTCGGAGTACCGAACGTCGTGTTCTCGATGGCCGCCGCCAATTCTTCGCGTGCAGGTTCCATCAAAGGGGAATGAAATGCACCACCAACAGGTAAAACCAAAGCTCTTCTTGCCCCTGCTTCCTTTAACTTTTCACATGCCAAATCGATCGCAGCAATATCGCCGGAAATAACCAACTGCCCCGGACAATTATAATTCGCGGCGACTACGACACCTTTGGTCTCTTCACATATCTCTTCTACAATATGATCTTCAAGACCCAGAACAGCAGCCATTGTACTTGGGTTCATCTCACAAGCCTTTTGCATGGCCAAGGCCCTTTTAGACACCAATGTAAGTCCGTCGTCAAAATTCATTGTTCCATTGGCAACTAGCGCGGAGAACTCCCCTAAAGAATGACCCGCTACCATATCGGGCCTGAACTGATCACCCATCACTTTGCTCATAATAACGGAATGCAAATAAATGGCAGGTTGGGTCACCTTAGTCTCTTTCAAATCTTCCGGAGTACCTTGGAACATGATATCGGTAATCGAAAACCCCAGTATTTCATTGGCATTTTCAAACAATTCTTGCGCTACCTGGTATTTTTCATAAAGATCAAGGCCCATTCCTACAAATTGGGCTCCCTGACCAGGAAATATGTATGCGTTCATCGCCTTTTATTTAAGAGGCGCAAAAATAGCTATTTATTGTTTATTCGGTAAGCGTTCAGGACGAAAAATTGGGCAAGAAATTCAGAAAAATCCATTAATCCCTTACCTTAATAATGAAACAATCAAGTATTGAAAAACCCTACTTGAACCAACTGGAATATTTGACGTAGTTATTGGCTATCCTATCAATTTCACCGGCACTCAGTTCAGGGCTTATATCCTTTATTTTTCTTGCCGGCATACCGGCGAACACAGACCCTTCGGGAACATGGGTGCCCTTGGTCACTACAGCACCTGCCGCTATAATACTATTGCTCTCGACAATGCAGTCATCCATAATGATACTGCCCATCCCCACCAAGACGTTGTCTTTTAGGGTACAGCCATGAACAATGGCATTATGGCCGATCGAAACATTGTTCCCTATGGTCGTCGGCGATTTTTGATAGGTACAATGAATCACGGCACCGTCCTGCACGTTTACCCTATCTCCCATTTTGATGAAATGAACATCGCCACGGAGCACGGCGTTGAACCAAATACTGCAGTCATCGCCCATACTCACTTCACCGACAACGGTAGCATTTTCGGCAATAAAGCAGTTGTTTCCTATTTGCGGTGTTTTTCCATTTATCGTTTTTATTATCATAATACCGGAAGTCTAAAAGTACGACTCTAAAAATAGGCCAATAAATCTTTTTTCTTGGATGCTGAAACCATTAATTCCTTTCCATTGGAAACAATTACACTGCCCCCTTTTCCCTTTTTATACTTTACAATTTCGTTGACATTCACCAAATACGATTTATGAATACGCGCAAAAGGAAATTCTGACAGGGCGTCCTCAAAATATTTTAAGGTTTTGCTCACCAATATCTTCTTGCTTTCTAGGTGTATTTCGGTATAGTTGTCATCTGCTCTGCAAAATACAATGTCGGCAACATCCAAGACTTGAAAACCATCTTGTTGGGGCAGGGTTATCTTACCCTTTACATTCTTGATCACCGGTTGAAGGATCTGGTCGTTCAATGCCGCTTCCTTCTTTTTGATTTCACCGACATATGCTACGGCTTTCACCAGTTCATCGATATTTATCGGTTTCATCAAGTAATAGGCTGCATGGTTGTTCAATGCGTCCATTGCATAGTGGTTATATGCCGTAACGAAAACGGTTTCAAAAGTGCGATCGGGCACTTGCTCCAACAGATCGAAAGCATTGCCGAACGGCATTTCAACATCGAGAAATACAAGGTCCAATTCATGGCGATCGATAAGTTCGATACCTTCTTGAATTGAAGCTGCTTCTCCCTCGATCTTGACATCCTTGCAATACTTTGTCAAATAGTTCTTCAAGATCTCGCGACTGTTCGCTTCATCCTCCACTATGATTGTCTTTAATTCCATATATGCCTATTACTGGTCAATTCAATAAACCCCGAAATCATGCAACTTATTTTCTCCGAACGAAATTTATGCTTCGCAAAAACTCTTTCAATCTTTTTTTAACGTAAACACCACCTTCGTACCTGCCCCGTCGGTTTCGAGATCTGAAATGCTAACATCGACTTTGTCCTTATACATATCATTTAGAATTGCAATGCGTCTTTTGATATTGCCCATACCTTTGGACTTTTGCCTTTTTTGGTTACTGGTCTTCAATTCGGCGGATCTTTTTCGGCCGATACCATTATCAACAATCTCGATTTCGACCGTATCAGGACCCTTTTGGTTCAAAGCGATGCGCAAATACCCTTTTTCATTCTTGTAGCGCAGCCCATGCCAAATCGCATTTTCAATATAGGGCTGCAATAACATTGGCGGTATCCAATAGGCCTCTACATCGATTCTTTTGTCAAGATTTATTTCATAATCAAATTTATCGGAAAAACGGGAATGCTCTAATTTTGTATAGAGCTTCAACAGTTCCAATTCTTTTGCCAATGGTATGAAATCTTCCTCGGAATTTTCAAGTACCGCCCGCATCAAGGTCGAGAACTCACTTAGATAACGATTGGCACTTCTTTCATCGCTCTTGGCGATAAAATTATTGACCGAGTTCAGCGCATTGAAAATAAAATGGGGATTCATTTGTGAACGTAACGATTTCAAGGCCAAAAGGTTATTGGCCAATTTTTGTTGCTGATTGCTCCGGTAGAAAAAGAAAGCGGCCAAACCCGTCAAGACCAATCCTAAAATGAGTGAATAGATGATCCATTGCTGCATTCTATTGCTGCGCTCCACCAATTCTTGCTCGGTAAGCGCCAGGCTGTATTTGCTTTGAGACAATTCCCTTTCTTGTTCCAACCCCGAAATACGACTTTGTTTTGCCGCTATTTCCCTATTGAACCTTGCCGCCCTAGAAATCTCCTGCTCCTTGCGCACGTACAACGTATCGACCAATGCCGCATATTCTTGCAGTGTTTCCAAGGCCTTTGAATATTCGCCGCGGTACTTATAGACCTCTGAAAGTTTTCGTGTTGCATCTTTCTGAACAACAAGGTCATTTTCCACATCGGCCTCTTCGATACTCTGCTTCAAGTAAGGTATGGCCTGATCGTATTGATCTTGAACGATATAGGCATTGGCGATTTTATAATTGTTTCTTTGCGAGGTAATAGTATCAAAATTCGCCAGGCCCTTTGACACTTCAGATTCCGTCTTTGGCATCCTTTTTAGCTCATCACCTATTTTTTTCCTCATCTCGATCTCTTCGACATACTGGCTCCTCTGATTATAGAAATCGGCCACTTTTTCTTTTTCTTGAACAGCGCGTTCGGGCGCAAGGCTGCTCGATAACTTGAGGGAATTGCCGTAATAGGCCTCTGCTTCGATCAATCTATCACCTTTCGCGTAGGCATCACCTATCTTTGAGTTCAAATCGGTCATTTTTGGTGTGATCTGATTTTTCTTGGCTACGGTCAGACCTTGCTCATAGAAAGTAACGGCCATATCGATTTGATCCATACCTGCATAGGCATCTCCTAATATTTCGAACAGCTCGATTCGCTGATAAGGAATCATATCGGTGATATCGACCAACGGCAGTAATATTCTTTCGGCTTCCTCAAAATTATTGTTCAAGATGTATGTACGGCCCAGCAACAAAGTCGTACGCGAAGTTTTGTTCGCCTCAAGAGCGTCTTTATAACTGGTGATGGCCAAATCGAATTGCCTGTGGTATTGATATACTTCTCCAAGAACAGTCAGTGAAATGGCCAGCTGTTTCTTATCGGCACGTTCGCCCAATTCTTCGATAGACCGCGTAATAAAATCAATGCTCTTCGCTATATCGGAACGTTTGTAAAAGTTGGCGGAATCCAGATAAGTCCTGTGCATGGAAACCGAATTCCTTGAATCGCTATTTTTGCTTCCGTCCAAATTTGTTTCAGAATACCCTTCTACCAGAACATCGACATCTTCATCACTTTTAATGATATGCCTAACCGTTTCAAATTCGGGACTTGTAAAAACAAGTTCGTCTCCGATCGAGGCGTTTATTTTGAATCCCCCTATATCATTGGTTACGGCATACATCCCACTATTAGTGGTCACCTCAACTCCCCTGATGGGCTTATGGTTCTCCATCCCCTTCACAGAACCTTCGATTTCCACCTTGACCGCATGTTCCCGCACTTGACAAAAGACCATTGAACAGCCTAGGATAAAAAGTGACAATATATATTTCAACTGATTCATATCACTAGTTCAACAACGTAAACTTAGTTGATTTATGCGGTACTAAAAAATGGTGAAATCGACAAACAGGCCCCGAAACATGGCCTTTTTCATGCTTTGCTTAGTGGAAGTAGGTGTTTACTCATTGGGTAATCCGTTTCACTCATTATCGTTTTTTTACAAAAAATTTGAAAGATACTTTTATCCGAAAATCATTACTGGGCCATTCGTGAAAGGGCCACACATCGAAAAATAAAAAAGAGAATTAAAACCAAGATATCATGAAAAAATCAAAACAATTCTGGGCGCTATTATTTGCGCCCCTTTTTACAATCACAATATATGGTTGTGAAACTAGAAACAATAAATCGGTTCAGCCTCCGATAATTGCCCAGGCAGTCATGGCCGAACACGACCCAATGCCTGCCAGCAATGTCGTCAAAATCGCGCTACTCTTGGATACCAGTAACAGCATGGACGGACTCATTAATCAAGCCAAGGCACAACTATGGGACGTCGTCAACAAATTCACGCACGCCAAGTGCGGTAATGCCGAAAGACCAAAATTAGAGATTGCGCTTTACCAATACGGCAATGACAACCTTTCCTCCAAGGAGGGTTATATACAACAGGTCTTGAACTTTAGCAATGATCTTGACGAAATCTCTGAAAAACTATTTTCATTAACGACCAATGGTGGAGAAGAATATTGCGGTGAAGTGATCGCCACCTCTCTAAAGCAATTGGATTGGGGCAAAAACCCCGATAACCTAAAAATGATATTCATAGCGGGCAACGAACCTTTTGATCAAGGCAAGTTGAATTACACAGACGCCGTTGCCAATGCCAAGGAAAAAGACATCATCGTCAACACCATTTTCTGCGGTAATTACGAACAGGGTATTAATACCGATTGGAAAAACGGGGCGATCTTGACAGGAGGTGAATACATCGCCATTGACCATAATCGCCAAGTAGTGCACATCGAAACACCTTATGACGATATCATAATCCAATTGAATTCAAAATTGAACAACACATATATATCTTATGGATTCTTGGGCCAGTCAAGAATGAAGGCCCAGGCCGAACAAGACGCCAATGCCATGGAACTTGCCGAGGGTGTGGCCGTGAAACGAGCCGTCAGCAAGAGTTCGCGCCTTTACAGTAACTCAACCTGGGATTTGGTCGATGCATCGGAAGAAGCCGAATTCGACGTCGCAAAAATAGAACAGGAGCAACTTCCCGAAGAGCTAAAAGGGAAATCGAGCAAAGAAATCGAATCGTACATTCAAGAGAAAAAATCAGAAAGATCGTCGATACAAAAAGAAATACAGGCGCTCAATATCAAAAGGGAAGCCTATATCGCCAAAAATCAACAAGCAACCCAAAAAGGGGAATTGGAAAACGCTATGTTGAAGGCTATTCAAAAACAGGCGGCCCGAAAGAACTATACATGGGAATAGTAATTGGGCAAACTGATGGAACGAAGGGCTATTTTTAATGGCCCTTTGCTATTGTGCCGCCGGACAATAACAGTCGTATTTTCTTTCAGATTGGCCAAAGTCGTAACCGATCGTAATCTGATGGAACCCCCCGTTATCAAAGCGTATATCTCCCATTTGATACGAGTAGTTATACGAAACCATAAAATTTTTGATATTCGCACCGACTATCGGGGTAATCAATTGTAATCGCTGCTCACCAAAGCTATTCGCGGTCTGAAATTGGGCGCCGTCGAAACTTCTACGATATGACAGCCCGCCCCAAATTCTGCCAAAATCGACATCTTTATAGACCTTGGCATTGATATCCAAGGATTTCTCTTGCGTGAAGTCGGTCATTTGAAACAAGACCGAAGGCTCAAATTGCCATTCTTGTCTTCCGAAAATATACCCCGCCGAGAAAAGGTACCTGCGAAGATTATCTATCAAAAACTGTTCAGGGTTATCTTGCCTATTTCTGTAATAGAGGCTTCTTTTGCTGTTGAGCACGTTCAATACCGCAACGTGGGCATAAAATTCCATTAAGTTATAAGACATGCCAAGGTCAACATTGAAATAAGTGGCACTGATCTTAGACCCGCTTATGGCAGGATCGGGAAGTCGAAATTCAGTTTCGTCGAGACTACTTTGCAAAATAGTCGGGCTAAGACCAAAAGATATTTGATTGAGGTTTCGAATATCGCCGCCGAGCTTGAGATGATGGGCGTAGGTAACTTTCAGGCCCGTCTGTGAATGATAACCATTTGCATCGTTAAAAAAGATCGCTCCGACCCCGCTTGGGGTATCCCCTATTCTGAAGTTGGCATTAAGCGTTTGAAGATTGGGGGCATCTTGCACATCGAACCATTGCATTCTTGCGGTTGCCCTGATCTTTCCTCCTTCACCGATTCCGGCCATCGAAGGATACACCAAGTAATAATTATCCGATAAGTAATCAAAATAGACAGGAATACCTTCTTGGGCCTTGGACTGTAAACCAAACGCCAATAGGCCGAACAAAAGCAATATTCGTTGTTTCATTATAGATTTTGGGGATGCGTTAAAATCGACTAAATATAAAGTATAACGGTCGAAACACCACATTATTATATGTATATTAACTTAGAATAAGTCGTATTTTTGCACAAAATCCCGATACTATGAAAGAGTACTCGATTACCGTGGCAACTACAAACAATCCGGCTATTTTGAAGTTCGAGACCAACCATCAATTGGTAAAGTTCAAGAACTATGAGTTCAAAAACATAGACGAGGCCAAGATCTCACCACTCGCCCAGCAACTTTTTTACCTTCCTTTTATCAAAACAGTATATATATCGGGAAATTTTATAGCTCTTGAACGTTTCGATATCGTTACATGGGATGATGTCAAGGATGAAGTGGCGCAGCAATTGGTCGAGTACCTGAACGCCGGCGAACCTGTGGTCGTCGAGGAAAAATCTACCGACAAGCTGCCCGTCACGGTATATGCCGAAGTTACCCCCAACCCTTCGGTCATGAAATTCGTGGCCAACAAGAGAATCGTACCGAGTGCTTTCGAATTCAAGAACATCGATGAAGCCAAATATTCAGAGCTTGCCAAACAGTTGTTTCAGCTACCTTTTGTAAAAGAAGTTTTCTTTGACGTGAATTACGTTTCCATCAGTAAGTTCGATGTTGCCGACTGGGACGATGTAACTATGCAACTCCGTGAAATGATCCGTGATTTTTTGGCGAATGGAAAAGAGGTGGTCTCACCGAATCTCGGTTTACAAAAAAACAACGGCAACACGACAACGGAACAAAATAATGAAGACCTGGACGATACCTCAAAGGAAATAATAGCTATTCTAGAGGAATATGTAAAACCTGCCGTTGCCAGTGACGGGGGCAACATCCTTTTTAAATCCTATGAGGAAGAAAGCAAGACGGTCAATGTCATTCTTCAAGGGGCATGCAGTGGTTGCCCGTCATCTACATTCACCTTAAAAAATGGTATCGAGACCATGTTAAGAAATATGATGGGTGACCGGGTACAAGAAGTAGTGGCTCTTAACGGTTGATTTTTCGACTGGACATTTACTTTTTACTTTGAAGTATTATTTATTACCTTGTTAAAAATCTAAAAAACAATAGTATTATGGGAGTATTAAAAGTCATAGAGGTATTGGCCAATTCGAACGAGGGTTGGGAAGCAGCCGCCAAAAATGCCGTGGAAGAAGCGTCAAAGTCCGTAAAGAATATTAGGTCGGTCTATATCAACGAGCAGAGTGCCACGGTCAAAGATGGCAAAATAGACGATTATCGCGTGAACGTCAAGATTACGTTCGAGGTAAAGTAAGTCGAAAATTAAATTTTAGAAAGGTCCGTCTTTGCATTTGTTCAGAGACGGACCTTTTTTATTTCAAAGTTTAGCCTCGAGTATCCACATCTTCTATAAACCTCAAAGACCAAAACGATATGAAAGTATTTTTGTCAAAATACATTAACAATATTTTAATCAAGATTTCTTGATAGGGCACTTTCACTTTACTATGTTAGGATCAATCAATTTAATTAAATGAAAGAATTCACAAATTACAAAGAGCATATTGATAACGCCATAGACTGGGTCTGGAACGCTTTGCCAAACCTGCTCATGGCTTTCGGCATTCTAATCATCGGAATATGGATAATGCGACTTATCAATCGTTTGGTACGGAACTTTTTTGACAAAAAGGACTATGACCAAACTTTAGAGACATTTCTTCAAAGTTTCATTAGAATAGCACTAAAAGCCATACTCTTTGTACTTGTTGTAACACAGTTAGGGGTCAAATCATCTTCTTTAGTGGCCATCATAGGTGCAGCGGGACTCGCCATTGGCCTGGCGCTTCAGGGATCATTGGCCAATTTCGCGGGAGGGGTGCTCATATTGCTCTTCAAACCCTTTAAAGTGGGTGATTTTATCTCTGCCCAGGGAGTGGACGGTACGGTAAAGGAAATTACCATATTCACTACAAAACTGAACACCTTTGGTAATCAGGTAGCCATTTTACCCAATGGGCAACTAAGTAACAATAGCATAATAAATTACAATGCTGAAAAACTCCGAAGGGATAAAATCGATATCGGCATCGGTTATGGTTCGAATATCAAGAAGGCCAAGGACATCCTTTTGGAAATCTGTGAAGAAAAGGAAATAATCCTCCCCGAACCTGGGCCCGAAGTATATGTTGGCGAACTGGCCGATAGTTCGGTGAACCTCACACTAAGGTTTTGGACCGTAAATGAAGATTTCTGGTCGGCCCATTTTCATGTACTTGAAGAAATCAAATATCGATTCGACGCCGCAGGCATCGAAATTCCATTTCCACAACGAGTTGTTCACAACCATAGCGAACAGCAGAAAAAAGGTATTTGACTTTTGGCTTATTTGCCAATTTTCCTGCAAGGGTTTCATACATGCTTGAAAACTAGTCATGTATGTTGTGTTCAGCCTATTTTTTTTGTACATTTAAGTATTATCAAATACTCCATCTAATGAAAAATATCGCACTACTCCTTATTTTGGTCTGTTCGTTTTCCAATGCGCAGATTTCGGCCAACAGGTATGTTTTGACACCTGCCCAATTAAAAGGGGAATTGGTAGAGATACCGATTGAAGGCACTCCATATGTCAATGAAATCTTCAAAAAAGGAGAATCCTTTTTTAGTGGCAAGTTTATGGCTGCATCGCTGATGCGGTATAATGCAATGAACGAGGTAATCGAAATTATGGATGAAAATGGGAAGTCTAAAGAGCTTTTACGTAAAAAGAACATAACCGTCGTTATAGATAACGTAACTTATGAAGTAGTCGCATATAAAGAAGGGCAACGAACTAAATTGGGTTATCTAAACCCGATGAATGAAGGTGAAACAATTTTGTATTATAGGCCTAAAAAACAATTCATGCAGGCCGAAAACCCTGAAAATGGTTATGAAGATTATCAACCAGCCGTGTACAAAGATGTGTCAATGTTCTATATCAAAAAAGGGAACGAGCCTGCTGAACCCGTCAAACTAAGAAAAAACCAAATTTTGAGAAGATTGGACCGCAAGAATTCCTTGCTCAAAAAGTTTATTTCCGAACATAACCTGAACCTTAAGGAGAAAAATGATGTAGTCAAGTTGTTGGAATATTATAATTCCCTACAAAAGACCTCCGATTCGTACTCGGGTTGGGGCGAGACTGGTATAGGTTCTTAGGAAGTCGTTCTTATGAAACAAATCGTTTCACAAATTGTTCTGTCGGTTAAACCCCTAATAATGTCCTGATTACTATAAAGTATTTCGCACTAAATTCCCGTTGTTTTAAATTAATTTTTTCATTATTCTTTTTTGTTTTCCCATTAACTATTCTCTGCCAATTATCTGAAGTAGAGACGGTTATCATAAGTTATAAACTTCCCGGGGCAAGTACAGATCGACAAGTCTAAGTCAGTGTCAATGCCTATTGGAACCAAGCATTCAAAACTGGCAAGACCTTTTTACATGGCGAAGGACAAAAAACCGCATTCTTAAGATACGATGCCTATCGGAATCGATTTGAAATTCTTAAGGGCAAGGATATCTTGGGCTACGTTAATAAAGATAGCGATGTCAATATCATTCTTGAGCGCGAAAAATTTGAGTATATCGAATATTTAAATCATGGCAATCTTAAAAAAGGGTATTTTAACCCCTTAAACCTAGGCGAAACTGTACTTTATTTAAGACAACAGAAGATAATCCCTGAAATTGAATTTCTCAATCATTGCTATTAAGATTTCAAACCATCTGCCTTCGAGCTGAAAATCACTTACTACTAAAAAAGACAATCCGGCCAAAGACCTTAACGAACTAAGCCGAAAAGAGGTTTTCGCCGTCTTATAGGACAAATATTCAGAACTAAGGCAATATGCCCTTAAGAACAAACGCCACATGCGACGCGAGAGTGAAGTAATGCAAGTTTTGGAGTACTATGATACGTTAAAATCGGAAGACTCTAACGAAAAATCGGACGATTAGGTTTTTTTACCGCCTTGAACGATGAAGTCCTTTAGATAAAACGGTTCGAAATAAGCTACATCTTCAAAACGATTTTCAACATATTTTTGATGCGATAATAAGCTCATTTCACGTGCGGACGGAACCACCTCAGTAGTAAAGTCAAAATTGGCATGGGTCAAAACCGGTTTGCATTTATCGGCACCGCTTCCGGCAAGAAGTACCTTATGTTTCTTAGCAAATTCTCCAAAAGAACTCTCTTCTATTATTTCAGCTTTGGTTTCGCGTACCTGGTTTCCTTTAGTATCGAATACAGCGGAGTAGACCTCCATTCTACGGGCATCCAATACAGGAATAATAAAATCAATTTCATCGGTTATGACCTGATACGCCATGCTTTTTAGGGTTGAAATCGAAATCAAAGGAACTCCAAGAGCAAAGCATAATCCTTTCGCAGCCGACACCCCAATTCGAAGCCCTGTATAAGATCCGGGGCCCTTGCTTACCGCAATCGCATCGACTTGTTCCATTTTCAATCCGGATCTGTGCAGTACCTCCGATATAAATACATGCAATTTTTCAGCATGCGAAAAGTTCGGTGTATTCTGCTCCTTCAAGGCCAACAGTTCACCATTTTTCGCCAAACTTACCGAACAATTGGTAGTGGCCGTTTCCAAGTTCAAGATTATCCCCATAAGGAACAAAGATACGTTCAACGAACAAACCTGCAAGATTCGAATGAATTGCAGGTTTGTTGCCATTGAGTTAGAAAATTGAGTGTTATTTTAATTCTATCGGAAGCCCAAAGTAAAACTCCAATACCTTTACCCTGAAGATATAATCAAATTTAGTCCTTATTACCTCGGCTTGGGCATTATCCAAACGGGATTGGGCTTGGCTAAAATCGAAGGCATTCATCAAGCCGACATCAAAGCGTTCTTTTGAATAGTCATAGGCCAATCGTCTCGCATCAAGTGTTTTTTGTGCCGCTTCATGCGCTTTGATCGCCGCTTGGGCATCGTTCCATGCCTGATTGATGACATTTTCAAGATCTAGTTTGGCCTGATCCAGCTGTAATTTCGAACGTTCAAGGTTTATTCGGTTTCTTTTGACACTATTTCGTGCCGAAAAACCATTGAGTATGGGTATGTTCAGACCCACACCAAAAGAATGCCCGTCATTGACGCCCAATTGATAAATAAATGGGTCCATTGCCTCCACTATCGGTCTCCTATTCGGGGCTACAACTGCTTGTCCGGTACCTTCGACGGTTCCTATTTGGGTCGTTGGGTTGTTGGGGTCGATTTCAAAACCACCAATGATGTCTTGGTAAGATGCCCTCGTATTATAATTATAAAATCCAGAAAGTCTAGGGTACAAGGCACCTTTTGCCAATTCAATATCGGTTTCCGCCAACTCTATATTCGCTTCGGCGAATTTAATCTCATTTCTTTGTGTTACAGCCTTTGCGAAAATCTCACTGGGTGAATTGTTCAAAATAGTTGTGGGTTGAATATTGAATTCTTCATTGGCCACATCGAAATTCTCATAGTCATTTATCAAAAGTAGTTGCGCCAATGCTATTTTCGACAGTCGTAGATTGTTCTCTGAATTCACAATCTGTTGCAATTGTGTCGCGGCCGTCGCCTCGATCTCCAGTAAATCTCCCCTAGCGACGACTCCTGATTCGACCAATTCGGTCGTACGTTTCAAGTCCTGCTCGGTGACGGCATATTGCGCCTTGGCAACCACAAGGTTTTCCCGATTAAAAAGTATTTGAAGATAACCGTTGGCCACAGCCAAAGAAATATCGTCTTTCATGTTGTCCAAACGATACTGGTTGGCCAAAAGCGCTAGATTCGACCTTCTGAGACGATTGACATTCTGCAACCCATTGTACAAATCGACGTTCATACCTACACCACCCGAAGTAAACATAGTCGTTAAATTCTCTAGAATACCAGTAGTGACGTTCTGGTTGAGACCTATGTTCCATGAGTGTGACGCTTGGGCATTGATGCTAGGAAGAAAATTGCCCTTGGCGTCAAGCTTGTTCACCTCGGCATCTTTTAGGTCCAATTCCGATTGTTGAATGGTGATATTGTGCTCCAACGCATATTCAACGCATTCTTGCAATGTCCACTTTTTATTCTGTGCCGATAAAATCCCGACCGAAAATACGATCAGTAAAGCCGTTAATCTACTATTCATTTTTTGATTTTTTGATTTTGATTGATGATTATGCTTCGCTATCTTCTTCGGAATCTTCCTCATCCTCGCCTTTCTTGATAGGTTCGGTTTGATTCCATTGTTTTACCTGATCTTCTTCCGTAATTCCGGAGATAATTTCAACATTCACACCATCTGATATCCCGATTTCAACGTCTTTTCTCTCGAACTTTTGTTCTTCAGGCGAACCTACGGCTACCTCGACATAGGGCTTATCGGTCTTGTTGTCAAACTGCAGAAGTGCTTCGGGAATGACCATAACGCTATCCCTTTTCTCCAACACCATCGAGGCATTCGCACTGTAACCTGCCCGAATAAAAATACTATCGTTGACCTCGACATCGCCCTCTATTTTGAATTGAACGGCACCTGTCTCCTCTACCCCTTTGGGCGCAATGAATCGTAATTTGGCATCGAGTTCAGTACCTTCTACGGCCCCCAAACTAATCTTGAGGGGCGTACCGACCTGCAATTTTCCGACCTCGCCCTCATCGACTTTTCCCTCGAAAATCATTTTTCCCAAATCGGCTATCGTGGCTATCGTGGTACCGTCATTAAAGTTGTTACTCTGTATCACTTGGTCGCCCTCTTCAACAGGTATTTCTAAAATTGTTCCATCAACGGTCGCCCTAATATTGGTATTGGCACTTGAGGAACCGCCTGCCGAACCTACACGGATAATCTGATAATCGGACTGGGCATTGGAAAGTTCTTGTTTCGCTTGATCAAATTGCAATTGAAGGTTATTAAAGTCTTGGCTTGAAATAACGCCCTTATCGAATAGGGCCTTGTTTCTATTGTACTCAATCTTCACATTGTTCAGTGCTATTTCGGCATTTCTGACTCGCCCCCTGGCCTGGTTCAACGATTGCTCGTTAGGAACCACTTTGATTACCGCTATCAAATCACCGGCTTTTACCTTGTCCCCTTCTACCAAATAAATCTTATCGATAATACCCGAAATCTGGGGTTTGATCTCAATTTCATCTTCTGGCACCACTTTACCCGTAGCCACAGTTTTCTTCTCTATATTGGAAATAAAAGGCTTTTGGGTTTCATAGGTTACAGAGGACTTGCTGTTCGATTTAATGAAAAAAGCGGCAGCCCAAAGTGCGCCAAGCACTAAAAGTCCGATCAACGAGTATTTAACAATTTTGTTCATTTTCAAGTTATTAGTTGTTTTACGGTTTTTCTGTTATTCTTCCCTTAGTGCGTCAATAGGTTTGATGCTTACCGCTCTTTGGGCGGGTATTAATCCGATCAAGGTTCCCAAAACCACCATTATCAGCAGTGCACCCAAGACATAGGGTATCGGTACGGTCGGATTGGTATAAGGAAAATCAATGTCTTTTGTCAGGTTATTTATCAAGGCCAAAACACCCGCCCCTAAGATTATGCCTATTATTCCCGATAGAACGGTCAAGAAAACGGATTCCAATATAATCTGGTTACGAACCTCGGCCGGGGTAGCGCCTAATGCCCTGCGAACCCCCAATTCCTTAGTACGTTCTTTTACCGAGATCAAAAGAATATTGCCAATACCGATTACCCCGGCCAAAATGGTAGCTATGCCCACAATCAAGGACAAGAATGTCAATCCTTGGGCAAAACCCATTATTTTACTGAATGCCTCGCCCAAATTAAAGGATCCGAATGCCCTTTCATCTTCGGGATCTACCCTATGTATATTCTTTAAGAGCATTTTTACATCTTTTTCGACCTGTACAACATCGGCATCATCATAGGCAGCTATGCAAAGGTATCCTACATTTTCTCCGGTATTGTATAGTTTTCTGAAAGTCGTGAAGGGAATGAATATGGCACTATCATTGTCAAAACTAACGCCTTGCGCCAATTTATGGACACCTATTACCTGAAAATAAACACTGCCGATCCGGATGTATTGCCCGATCGGATCTTCATCTTTTTCGAACAGTTCCTGTAAATTTCGCTCACCTATCACGCATACCTTCCGCGCCTGTTCGATATCCTCATCATTAATGAAGCGACCGCCATCGAATATTTTTTTTGTAGCGATCTTGGTATATACCGGATAATCGCCATTTACGGTATAGGTACCCGATTTTTGACCTCGCACCGTATAGACCGGTTCAGTACCAAATTCACCCATATCTATTCGCGGGGCAATGTATTGGATTTCGGGAATTCTATTTTGCAGATCGGTAACATTATCGAGCTTCAACTGCATCTGCCTTCCGGTTTTATAACCACCATATGGCATGCTTGTGCTCTGGCCCCAAACGAACATGCTGTTCATCGATACCGTTTTGAAGACTTTGTCAAAACCATTGTCCATTCCTTTGGCCGCACCAGAAAGTCCTATATAAACAAATATTCCCCAAAGCACACCGATCATCGTAATGATGGTCCTGGTCCTATTCTTGCTGATAGAACCAAAAATTTCTTGCCAAGTATTTCTGTCAAATATAAATCTCATATTATTCGTCTCTTAAGGCTACAATAGGTTTTATGCTTGCAGCTCTTTTGGCCGGAATATATCCGGCTATCGCACCAAAGAGAATCAGTATAACGGTAGCAAAAATCGCCAAGCCAGTATTTATAAAAGGATTTGTTATAAAAAAATCTTCGAGTTTTTCTCCTAAGGAGCTCAAAATTGCTATTCCTATGATCATACCCAATATTCCTGAAATTGTGGTAATAAAAACCGACTCTAAAAGTATCGAACTGATTACCGACCTGGGTGTAGCTCCCAAGGCTTTGCGAATACCTAACTCTTTGGTACGCTCCTTTACCACAAATACCATGATATTACTTATTCCGATAATTCCGGCCAGTATAGTGCCAAAGGCGATAAAACCGCCTATATAGGCCAATACACTGGCAAATTGCTGATTTTGTTTTAACTGGTCGGCTACATTTCGAATGAAAATACCCTGCTGATCATTCGGACTGATATATTTTTTTTCCCTTAAAAATTTGTCCAAGCTCTTATCAAAGGCCATCGCTCCGGCATAACCTATCTCGGGTTTGAAGGCCACGATCATTTGATCGACCTTATCGGTATTTTTTTCAATAAGCTGCCTTGTCGTATATGGAAGATACAGTCTGCGTTCTTCATCATCGCCACCATCGTCTTGATACACACCGATGACCTTGAACATGCTACCGCCAACATCTACATATTTACCGATAGCATCTTCGGTGCCGAACAAATCTTGCTCTACCAACCTTCCGATAACGGCATACTTCGTGCGATTCTTTACATCTTGCTCGTTGAGGTAACGCCCCCGCATAATAATCGTCTTTTCGGCATGTTGGTGCGAAGGTGCCACCGCTCTTGTAGAATAGTTGTTAGACTCGTTCTTATACTTGACCAAGGCACTTCGGGTTATTCTAGGAGTCACATATTCCATGAATAAGGGAAAATTCTCTTCAATATCGACAAGATCGCTATTGTCAAACTCTATCTGACGCCCCGATTTGTATCCCTTATATGGTACAGTGGTCCTACCCGCAAACAAGTAAAATGTGTTACTGGCATCGTCACTGAAAAATTTATTGAAGGTATTTTGCAGACCATTGGTGAGACCGACCAGCGAAACGAATATAAGGATACCCAACGCTACGGTAAAGCCCGATAAGAACGTACGCAGTTTGTTCTTTTGTATGGTCTCGAATATCTCTTTCCAAGTATCTCTACTAAACATACGCGGCAGCCCTAACTTGCTTTACTTTTTTATCTTCTAGAATAATACCGTCTTTCAAGTGCACGATACGTTTGCACATGTTCGCGATATCGGGTTCGTGGGTAACAATGAGTATGGTATTACCCTGGTCGTTTATCTTCTGGATGAGGTCCATGACTTCGTAAGAGGTCTTACTATCAAGCGCACCTGTAGGCTCATCGGCCAAAAGCACTTTTGGTTCTGCCGCCATAGCCCTTGCAATCGCCACTCTTTGCTTTTGACCACCTGACAATTCACTGGGCAAATGTGTGGCCCATTCTTTTAAGCCTACTTGGTCCAAATATTTCAGAGATTTCTCTTCGCGCTCCTTTCTTGGCATTCGCTGGTAATACAAGGGCAAAGCCACATTTTCCATGGCCGTCTTATAATTGATCAGGTTGAAAGATTGGAATACGAAACCCAGAAATTTATTCCTATAGTTCGCGGCCTTCGTTTCATTAAGGTTAACTATCGGAACCCCATCTAACGTGTAAGAACCTTCGTCAAGTTCATCGAGCATCCCCAAAATGTTGAGTAAGGTTGATTTTCCTGATCCGGAAGAACCCATAATTGCAACTAGTTCTCCTTCTTCGACCGAGAAATTGATTCCTTTAAGTACATGCAGGGAATTGCTTCCCATTTTATAGGATTTATGAAGGTCTTTGATTTCTATCATATCGGTAAAGTTAATTGGCTAGGTGCTACCCTCTGGAATACGTGAATAAGACACCTAAGGTGTTAAAATGTTACAAGATTTGCTCTAAATTTTATGTTAAAATAAATCAACCGCCAATTTCCTCAGGCTTAATAGCGTTCCAGACCTTGATTTTATCATCTTTACCAATACCGGATTTTACCTCGACAAATATTCCGTCGCTTATGCCCAATTCAACATCGCGTCGCTCAAACTGTTGCTCTGCTGTCTCAACTTCGACAAAAGGCTTTTTGGTTTTACCATCAAACTGTACCAAACCCTCCTTCAGCGCCATAACACTGTCGGCCCTTGCCAAAATAATCGATGCGTTGGCACTTAGCCCGGCACGAATGAATGTGGTATCTTGCTTTTTCAAAGTACCTTTGATTTCAAACTGTATTGCACCGTTCTCTGCATTTCCCTTAGGTGCGATATAATCGAGAACTGCATCAAAAACCGTATTTTCAATGGCCCCTACCGTGATTTCCAAAGGCAGGTTCTCTTTTAGCTTTCCAACCTCCGATTCATCCACTTTGCCTTCAAAAATCATTTTTTCGACATCGGCGATAGCAGCAATGGTCGTTCCTTCATTGAAATTGTTCGCCTCTATTACCTGATTGCCGACTTCGACGGGCACTTCTAGAACCATACCACTTACCGTGGCCCTTATCTGGGTATTGGCCGTTGAACCATAACCCTTTGTAGTACCGGTCTTTACGATATCGAAACGCTTATTGGCCGCCCGATAGGCCTGTTGTGCCTGATCAAAACTTACCTGGGCACGCTCCAGATCCACCTTAGAAACAACTCCCTTATCGAACAATGTCTTTTGTCTGTCCAAATTTCTTTTTTGGTCGTCAAGGTCTATCCTGGCCGCATCAATATTATCACGTGCGCTGTTCAACGCATCGAGATTCGGCACTACCTTTATTCTTGCCAAAAGGTCACCCGATTTGATGTAATCGCCACCTTCTACATAAATTTCTTCTATCACGCCTGAGATATTGGGTTTTATCAGTACTTCCTCCAATGGTAAAATACTTCCGGTCGCCACCGTTTTTTTGATAATCGTCTGTGTCGTCGGAGTCTCGGTTTCATAGACTACGGGGTCCTCGGCGTTTTTGGAGTACAGGTAGTACATGGCGCCTCCGAAAGCCAATATGATTGTCAGCAAAATGATGATGGTTACTCTTTTCTTCATTTTCTTGTTTATTTGATTGATGTATTTGAATTGTCTTATTAATTAATTGCCGATAGCCAGGCCATATTCTACTCTGTTCTTAACGCTTCGATTGGTTTCACCTTTATAGCGCTGTTCGCTGGAATAAAGCCCGCCAACAATCCCGATACTATGAGAATGACCAAAGCGGTAGTCACCACGCCTAAGTTAACACTTGGGTTCACAAACATCATGACCGGACCGCTGACATCCAACACATAGTTGATTCCATAAATAATGAACGCCCCAAAAGCGATACCCGCCATACCCGAGATTATGGTCAAAAAAATGGATTCCAACAATATTTGCTTTTTGATGGACCACGGACTCTCTCCCAGGGCGCGTCGAATTCCTATTTCCTTCGTGCGCTCCTTCACGACGATCAACATAATGTTGCTTACACCGATAATACCCGAAAGTAAGACCAAAATACCTACAAAATATGCGATGAGTTCCAAAGCCCCAAATAGACTGACCACGCGCTGAAACTGTTCGTTAAGGTCAAAATGCCCTATTGCCCGTTCATCTTCGGGATGAATTCTGTGGTTCTCTTTTACTATACTGAAAATCTGTTCCTTGATTTCGGTAATTGGAATTTCATCAACTGCCGTTATGGCCATCCAACCTACATCGTCGCCCCTATTGAATGCTTGTGAAAACGATGTGAACGGTATATAGATTTCTTTTTGGGCATTTTCGCTATCGCCATCGACATTCGATTTTTTGTAGGTGCCGATGACCATAAAATTGACATTGTTGATCTTGATATATGAGCCCAGACATTCTTCGCCAACATCATAAAGGCTATTTCGAACATCGACACCGATAACGGCCACCTTACGCTTTTCATTGATATCACCATAATTGATAAACCTACCCGAGGTGATATCCATGGGTTCTTGCTTTATTATCTCAGGATAATCCCCATAGACACTGAAAGCACCCGTTTTTAAACCATGAATAACATTGTTCGAACCCCGAAAATTACCCAATTGGTTTCTGGGAGAAACAAATTTCAACCCATCTACATTCTCCCAAATATCGGCGAGATCGCTCGTCTTATAACTAAACTGCCTGTCTTTCGGAAGCCCCTTGTAAGCTTTGGTCGCGGTTCGGGTCCACATGAACAAGGTATTTGTTGCGATATCGCCGAAATCGGCGCGTATGCCGTTTTCGAGCCCCTTGCCCGCGGCCAGAAGAATTATCAAGATCAATATTCCCCAAAAAACGCCGAACGCGGTCAATACCGTTCTGAACCAATTGGTGGTCAGCACTTGTAAAATCTCGTTCCAACGATCTTTGTTAAACATCTAATTGGTTTAATATGATAACTATGAAGGCATAATCTTGATGCCCAAAGTCGCTTATTCTTCTTTTAAGGCCTCAATCGGTTTTATACGAGCTGCTCGCCAAGCAGGGAAAAATCCTGCCAAAGTGCCCGCAAAAATCAATAGAAAAACAGTTGTCAAGGCCACATTGAAATCAATCGAAGGGTTAGAAACATAATCGACTTCGACATTAGGCCCTACCAATTCCAATAAACCCATGCTAACGATGAGTCCCCCGAAACCGGATACCGCTGTAACGAAAACAGCCTCATGCAAAATCATGCCGACAATTGACCAAGGCTTGGCCCCCAATGCTTTTCGGATTCCAATTTCACGCGTGCGCTCCTTAACGATGATCAACATAATATTGCTCACACCAACGATACCGGCAATAATGGTACAGACACCCACGAACCAAAAGAAAGATTTTATACCCATCATCAGGTTCATAAATCGCTGCACATTCTCCAATGTATTGAAAGTGTTTATGGCGCTTTCGTCATCAGGCGCTACTGTATGCGCTTGCTTCAAGTATGTCTTTATTTCGTCGGTAAATCTTACAGATTCCTCTAAAGTCTTTTCGAAAGTAGCTGCCGGTTTTAAGGTAAAAAACATCATATTTAGACTGTCACCACCGTTAAAAACACGTTGGCCCGTACTAAGCGGAATATAGACCCGGTTTTCTTCGCGTTCACCCCCCTTGTCACCATACACACCAATAATTTGAAAACTCAAATCGGCTATCTTCAATTCGCGGCCAACGGGATTTTCCTCATTTTGAAGGAGCTCCCTATGAATTTTATTACTGATAACGGCAACTTTGGAAACCGATTCATGGTCCTTATAGTTCAAAAAACGGCCCTGAGAAATGAACTCGTTCTCTATATGTTGGTATTCAGGTGAAATGCCCTGCACCGAATAGGCACCGGATTCTTTTTTGTAGTTGATACTGGCATCAAAAACCCTGAAGTTAGGGGACTTGTATTCCAACTCATCGGCAAACTTGTCCTCAACATAGGCATAGTTCTCATTTCTCAACGTGATCGGACGACCGGGGTTCAGTCCCTTATATTCCTTTGTCGTGACCTGAGTCCAAACACCAATACGATTGCTGGCATCTTCTTCAAATTCAAGGGCAATACCATTTTGCATGCCCTGTCCGAAACCCAATAAAATAACAAGTATAAATATTCCGGAGGCCACCGAAATACCGGTAAGAACCGTTCGCAATTTATTCTTACGAATCGTTTCGAAAATCTCTTGCCATCTTTCGATGTCAAACATGAGGTTGGTGTTGATTGATTGATGAACTAGCTCTATACAATATTGAGCTATTATATTATCATAAGACTATAAAGTGATGTTAATGTTACAGCTTAATGTGTTAAAATTTAATAAAGCTGGCTCAATTGCGTAATTTTCTATAGACGAAGTAAAACAGGCCCGCAACCAAAATGTACGGTATGGCCATTAAGTAGACAATACCGTTGTTAATTCCTTCGGCGACACCGTCATTGCCTCCGCTTTCAAGTACGGCCCTGCACATGGCGCATTGCGCTTCGGAGTCAATCGGGACCATGAAGGCGATAAAAATCAATATGAGATATCTTTTATACATAAATTACCGACAGTTCAATAATATGGTGAAATCATCAGATAAACCACTACACCCGAAACAGCCACATAGAACCAGATCGGAAACGTAATCTTTGCCAATTTTCGATGGCCGGCAAAATTCCCTGAATAGGCTCTGGCAAAGGTCTTCAGCACCAAAGGAATTATAGCTACCGAAAGAATTATATGCGATATCAGTATAAAATAATAGGCATACGCCATAAGGCCCTGGCCACCAAACTTTGTAGGAGCCGCGGTCATATGGTAGGCCACGTACATTATTAGGAATAGCACCGACAATGCAATACATGACATCATCAAAATACGATGCGTTTTTTGTTTTCCATTTTTGATGGCCCAGACCGCTATTAAAAGTAAGACCGCGGTAACCGCATTAATACCCGCATAAATAGGAGGCAAGAAACCCAGTCGTTCTACATTAGGAATTTTCACTCCAAATAGAATGGCGACCAGCACTGGAACGATAACGGACACAATTGTAATGGCTCTATTGAATTTTTTTTCGTTTGCCCCTATTTCACCCATGTTATTCTTCCAATAATTTTTTGATATCCTCTTTAAGAATGCTTATTTGCTCAGACTCCCCATGTTCATTTTTTCCTTGTTCTTCGGTAATCGCGCCTCTGTAATATATAATGGGATTTCCATAATCGTCGACCCTTGAACGGATGTAACCCTTTTTATCAATTAGGGCAAAAAGGCCCGAATGCTCAAACCCTCCCGGTACATCGGGAGCTTTTGCCGCAAAAATATTGAACCCAACGTTTGCCAATTCATAGATCTTTTCAGTATCTCCGGTCATCAAATGCCAATCTAAATCTGAAATTCCATGCGCTTCGGCGTATTCCTTCAAAACCTGGGGCGTATCGTATTCGGGTGTTATTGAAAAAGAAGCAATACCAAATTCATCTGATGCGCCAAACTCTTCTTGAATCGAAACAAGATTATTGGTCATGACAGGGCAAATGGAAGGACAGCTTGTGAAGAAGAACTCGACAACGAAAACTTTTCCCTTGTAATCCTTATCGGAAATCACCAAACTGTCTTGGTTAATAAACTGAAAGTTGGGCACCCTGCGTTTCTTTCCGTTCAAAAGAACATATGCCAATTCTTGGTCATTGTTCTTTACATTCATACGATCGTTCTCCACGACCGTACCCTCTTTTACGCGATCCACGATTCTCGGAACAAAGATAATACCGAATATCAAGACGATCAACGAAACCCAAACATACGTGTACTTACCTTTCACCTTGCATCAATTTTCTAGTGGTATTCTTCTTTAAGGCCAGACGGTATTCCGCCAAAATGATCTTTACATCATCGACCATCTTATTATTAAGGTCTGCAACCGAGGTAGCATCAAAACCATATTTAGTGCCCACATCTTCATCATCGTCCCTACCGCGAAGATTGCGGTCCTTGTCGATTATAAAGACGTACGGGGTCGATAGACTTTCATCCAATGACAAATTGGTATTTAATGAGCCGAACAATTCTGCTATATCTTGTTCTTGCATGAAGATGAAATTCCACTTGCCGGTGTCGGACAAGGCACCCAGCTCTTTCCTCAACCCAACCGTTTTTTCTTCGACACCCTCGGGAACGACCATGACAAATTGAAAATCATCAAATTCGTAAAATCTTTTGTATATCTTCTGATTGAGGTTGAAGGCATGGCCCTTTTTGTTGTCCAAATCATTTCCTAAAAAGCCCAATATGGTAATCTTATCGTTCAAAGTTATGGACGATGGACGCCCATTCAGACCATTTACCTTTTCTGTCAAGGTAGCCAGTTTCCCAAAATTATTCACTCCGGAGGCAAAAAAGAGATAGACCACCAGAGGCAATATGAACAGTACGAACAATACAAAGGATTTCTTCATTGACCAGAATTCGAAATTAGGTTGAAAACCCAGATACCCTATTGGGATTCTAATGGACAAAAATAAAAAAGACGGTTGTCATACCGTCTTTTTATGCTGTTAATATTGAAGTTTTCAACCTATTTTAAAAATTCCATTTCACAAAACCATCCTTGAAAACATTGTAAATGTAATCGGCTTCGAACAGAAGAATGAATACCAAATAAAGCACTAAGAATATCGGCGTCCATACTATGGCCCTTCTCAAGGCGCTTTTTTCATCCCTTAAGTGCATGAAATCCCAAGCGATATAATAGGCCTTTACCAAGGTCAATGTGATGAATATCCAATTCAGGAGCTTCATTCCCAAAAAGTAGGAATGCGTCAAAGAATGTGGTTTGATAATACCCAGAGCGACCTCCACTGCCGTTACTATGGTCAAAAACACCAGTACGCCCCAAATTTTTTGGGTATTGGATTTAAACTTTAAAAGTCCCCTGAAAATCTCAAGTTTATGTGCGTGTGCCATGCTAAAATACTCTTGTTTTATAAATTTTATGCTTCGATTCTATATGCGTCCGTATACCAAATACTAAACCAAATAGAAGAATGTAAATACAAATACCCAGACCAAATCTACAAAGTGCCAGTACAACCCGACTTTCTCAACCATTTCGTAATGACCACGACGTTCGTAGGTACCCAATATGACATTGAAGAAGATGATGATATTGATAACCACCCCTGAAAATACGTGGAAACCATGAAAGCCGGTAATAAAGAAAAAGAAATCGGCGAAAAGTCGGCTGCCATACTCATTGCGGATTAGGTTCGCCCCTTCCACGACCTGAGAGGCATCCCTTATTTTTTTCAAAGATTCCTCACGATTGAGCACCACCTTCTCACCATCTTCGTTAATGGTCTCGGTGCGGATAAGTATATTCGGATTGGCCATTAGGCCTTCTTTAACTTCGTTCACCGTGTAACTGGGCATATAACCCTCAGACATAAACCAAACCCCATCTTTGCGATCAAGTTCGGTACGCTCACTGGGAATCGTCTTTGCGAAATCGGCCAGTGCGGCCCTTTCACCGGTATCTGCCTTTACAAATTGCAGAATTCTACCACCCTTGGTCTCGATCGCACCGTAATCACCCTTGATAAAGGTTGCCCATTCCCACGCTTGAGAACCCACGAATATCGCACCTCCGATAATCGTAAGAAACATATACCATACAACCTTGTTCTTTTGCATTCTATGACCGGCATCAACGGCCAATACCATGGTCACCGAAGACATGATCAAGATAAATGTCATGAACGCCACATAGTACATTGGGTAATTGCCATGAAAGAAAGGCACGTGGGTAAAAACCTGATCGGCTATCGGCCATGTCTCGATAAACTTAAATCTCGAAAAGCCGTACGAGGCCAAAAAACCTGAAAAAGTCAAGGCATCGGACACGAGGAAGAACCACATCATCAATTTGCCATAACTTGCATTTAAAGGCCTGTTGCCGCCCCCCCAAACTTTCTCTTCAGTAGTGGTAGTTACCGTTGAATCCATATAGTTTTTAAAGTATGATTAGATTATTCGCAAATTTACATTTTTTTCGCCTATACAAAAGGGAATCTCTATCAAAACCATAATTACCCGAAAATATTATTTCACCAATAGCATAAACAACATGAGATAGACCCATAAAAGATCTAAAAAATGCCAAAAAGTGGCCCCCAGTGAAATACCCAACATTCTCTCGGGGGTGTATTTAGCCTTTATCTGATTGTACAAAACGACCAATAGCGATATGATTCCTGCGGCGACATGTACGATGTGGACGGCCGCGATCAAAAACACATACGACATCTTAATATTGCTGGTGGGGCCGGTAAAGTAATACCCTTGGGCGACCATCTCTGAAAAACCCTGGAATTGAAGTACGATAAATACAATTCCGAGCGCCAATGTCGCCCAAAGCAAGTTGGTACATGTGCTTCGTCTATTTTCCTTAATTGCTTTTTTGGCGAAAAAATAGGTAAGGCTGCTGATAATAATGACCGCCGTACTGACGAAAAAAGATGAGGGCAATTCCAAATCGCGCAACCAATCTTCGCGTGTACTGCTTACTATGTAAGCACTTGTCCATCCGGCGAAGGCCATAAGAAGACTTACGATACCAAACCACAGCATCATCTTTTTTGCCCTATCGTTCTTTTCGTACTGTGTTCCTTGGGTCAAATCCATTTAAACAAACTTATCGATTACGTAAACAATTTGCATAAGCGTTATGTAGCTCACACTGGCCAACATCAATTTTCTTGCGGACCCATTATCCCTTTTTTCGAATAAACGAAATGCGAAAAACAACATTACACAGCCCATTAAAAATACGAGGGTCGCTGCCGGAACCGAGAGTTCCAATCTTCCCGTAATTCCGAATACAGGTATTACTGAAATGACCATCATCCAAATAGTGTACATAATTATCTGTAGGGCCGTGCCTTTGTCTTTTTTTCCGGTCGGAAGCATTTTAAACCCTCCTTTTCTATAGTCGTCGTCCAACATCCAACCCAGCGCCCAAAAATGCGGAAACTGCCAAAAAAACTGAATCATGAACAAGGTGCCCGGTTCGATGCCAAAATCATTGGTCGCCGCTACCCAGCCAAGCATGAAGGGAATAGCACCAGGAAACGCACCCACAAATACCGACAGCGGCGTCTTTGTCTTCAACGGGGTGTAAACACTGGTATATAGAAATATAGAAATGGCACCGAACATGGCGGTCTTAGGGTTGAGCACATAAAGGGATACAACCCCCAACAAAGTCAAAACAATAGCAATGGCCAAGGCTTTGTTCACCGACATTCTACCCGATGGTATCGGTCGATTTTTAGTGCGGCTCATCAGAGCGTCAAGGTCTCTTTCGATAACTTGGTTATAGGCATTTGAAGCCCCTACCATACAATAACCGCCAAAAGCCAGCAACAGCAACGACCTCAAATCAACATTGTACGCCCCGAGCAAATAACCTGCGATAGATGAGAACACGACACTCACAGCAAGTCTTGCCTTGGTAATTTCTTTGAAGTCGGCAAAAACCAAACTCCATGAGCCGCTTCTTGCCGTACCCGCCACAGTTTTCATTGTTCTTTTGCGTAAGAGTGCAAAGATAACCCGCTACTATTTTTTTTACAACCAATCGACCCTATTTATCTTATCTTTGAATATCTACCATAACAACCAATGCATCAAACAATTATGAGAAAACTCAAATTACTTTTTCTTTGCTTGTCTTTTGCCTTTTTTTCAAGCAGTATCGTCGCACAAGACCAAGAGGTGAACATTGCGATTGACACCCTTTCAAATAATATCTATATGCTAACCGGACAAGGTGGAAATATCGGTATCTATGTTGGCCAAGATCATGCATTCATGATCGACGACCAATTCGGTCATTTGAGCGATAAGCTTAAAACCGCCATTAGCAAACTTACCGACAAGCCCATTGCATTTTTGTTCAATACCCACATGCATGGAGATCATACGGGAGGGAACGCAAACTTCAATACACCGACCACCACCATAGTGGCCCATGACAATGTTCGAAAGACCATGGCGGCAAAATCGGTCGAAGACCCGAAATTCGATATCAAAATGCTTCCTGAAGTAACTTTTTCTGACGATATCACCTTCCATGATGGTCATGAGACCATTATGGCCTTTCATGTACATACAGCACATACCGACGGCGATGCCATGGTTTATTTTTTAAAAAACAACGTGCTGCACATGGGCGATACCTATTTTGCCGGTCGCTATCCATATATCGATCTTAAAAGCGGAGGTACCGTGAATGGTTATATCGAAGCCCAGAGAAAGGCACTTCTCGTTATCAACGACGATACAAGGATCATTCCGGGCCATGGAAGACCTTCTAACAAGAAAGAACTTGAAGTTTCGGTAGCTATGTTGGAAGAAATCAAAAAAATGGTTCAAAAGGAAATCGATGCCGGAAGGTCATTGGAAGAGGTTAAGAAAAATACGGAATTGACGAAGAAATATGATTCGAAGTACGGGCAGAATTTCATCAACCCTGAACGTATGCGCGAGATTTTCTATACCAGCCTAACGAATAACGATTAAACCTGCTTGCATAAAAAAACCTTGACTTTGCTGTCAAGGTTTTTCGAAATCCTATTTTTTTGTGCTTCTATTGTAATTTGAAGGTAATCGGCAAACTAAATGGAACCCTTACGGCCCTACCCCTCTGTTTACCGGGCGTCATTTTCGGAAGTTTACCGATAATCCTGGCGGCTTCGGCCTCTAGGTTTTTATCCGGTCCACGCATTCTAACGCTACCTATACTACCATCTTTTTGAATCACGAAGTTCACATAAACCTTACCCTGAACACCCATTTCCTGTGCAATTTCCGGGTATCTAAAGTTCTTTACAACGTGTTTTTGGATCATGGTCTGGAAACAATCACGCATCGCTTTTGCACCTTTTCCTTTTTCTCCTTCACAACCTGGGTAAATAGGTACATCTTCAATAACCGCAAAAGGAACATCAACATCTTCCTCGACTTCTTCGACCGCGACATCTTCTATTTCTACGATTTCCTCTTCTTGGCTGGTCTCGGTAGATTCGATAACGGTCTCCTCCACTTCCTCTTCATCTTCGACTACTTCGATTATTTCGGGTGCTGCCGGCGGCGGCGGCGGTGGTGGGGTCTTGATCTGCTCCGTCATAGGAACTTCTTCGTCAAGATCATCCTCAACGTTCATAGAAATGTCGTAATCGTTCGTCTTGTCATATGTCTTCCATTCAAAAGAGATGTAGGTCAACAACATGACCAAGAATAGGCCAATAACAAAATAGAGGCCACTATTTCTGCCAACATCTGCTTTCGGATTCTTTTTCAGTTCCATAATCTGTGAATTTTAATGTTCGCTAATTTAATTAAATAATTGAGAAAAAAACAACTATTGCCTCCAATTTAACCGCGTATTTCTAGAAAAAAAGAAATTTATGGCCAATACGCCCAACAAAGCGCCAATGCTATTGGCCAGAACGTCAAAAACATCGCCCTCTCTGTCGAGCGTGAATACATGCTGAATTACCTCAATAATTATACCAAAAAGTACCATTGCAAAAAAGGCCGAAAACAAGGTTTTTCGATAAGCACTATTTCCGTTACTGTATTCCCGTTTTGCCAATATTCCCAAAACAACCGCTACGAAATAGAATATAAAATGTACGGCCTTATCGAGATGCGGAATTTCAAAACTTGGAAGATCATCATCGTCGAAAGAAAATAAGCTGGACCATGTTACAAACACCATCCAGCTTAGAAATGCAATCTTGAAGAAATGCTTTTTAAGCACCAATCAATTCTTTGTAGTCATCGGCACTTAACAAGCCACCTATTTGTGAACTATCACTAATCTTTACCTTTATCATCCAGCCTTGACCATAGGGGTCACTGTTTACTTTTTCGGGCTCATCTTCCAACACTTCATTAAATTCGATAATCTCGCCGCTCAATGGCAAAAACAAATCTGACACGGTCTTGACCGCTTCAACAGTTCCAAAAATTTCTTCTTGTTCTAATGTCTCATCGACCGTTTCAACCTCCACATATACGATATCACCCAACTCTCCCTGTGCAAAATCGGTTATGCCAATAGTGGCAATATCACCATTTATCATTACCCATTCATGGTCTTTGGTATATTTCAATTCGGATGGTATATTCATTTTTCAAATTTTTATTGATCGAGCAAATGTAAACGATTCTTGTTATGTTTTCAACAAAGATCAAAACAAAAACGTGCAGGTTTTTTTTAAATCTCAAGATTTCTTAATGACAGCTACTTTATTACTTGGACCCCGGTCATTTGATCAAATACCTTGTTGGTCGCGGTCAAAAAATTCGCGATTAAACTTATGCGGAACAAAACTGAAACTGTTTGAGAACAACCTAAATTAGTTTCCGAAGTTATAACGTAGTGTGAAACCCGTATTGATCGTGGTTTGCGGAAAAGCGGTAGATACCGCGAATTTTGAAAATGAATGATCGTAGAAAAACAAAGCGGCCAAATTCTTGCTCAGGGCATACTCGGCACTGAACTTTATGGACAAAAGATTCTGACCCGAGGTAATTTGATTGTTATCGATGTCGAGGTTTCGAATAATGGTAATGTTATCTCTTAGGGTCATATCGGCCTTGAGGTTCAGATCACCTTTCAACCGTGTTTTGTTACCCCCTATGTTCGTCACAAATTGTACGTCTTTTATACGATAGCCCAGACCCAAGGTATATTCCTTACCGTTTATCTCGGTCATCAGGTTGTTGTCGAAACTCAGCGACATGGTCCTATCGGTACGCATCTCTGCAAGGACACTCACTGAATTTTGCATCTCAAAGTCGACGCGCATCAGCGGATTGAATTGATCGGTCAACACCACATTATTTAGGATAAGCTCGGGCAGAAAATCACCGTTCTCATCAACGGGGTTCTGCCCTTCTGAAAGTAGCTGGGTTCGCTCCAGATTCGTTTGGAAAGAATTCATACTGTAGGCAGCACGGTAACCGTGACTCAATGAAAAACGTTTAAACTTCTTTTTGAACCATTTGTTGCGCATCAATCCCGTGTACTTGATATTCCAATTGGGTATGGGTATTTGGCGAAAAACATCAAGATTCACCCGATCGGCATCTTGACCGGTATAGGCGGCAAAGAAAGCGGGCAACAAGACATCTTGCTGGGTATTGCCATAACCCACAGGGAAACTACCATCGGTGGTCGGTGTTTCTCCACGTTCGGCGGCCAGCCGGTTGGCAATGGTAATTCTATTTTCTTTGAATTTTTCAAAGGTAGCGGAAGTAAATTCATCGCTTTTGCCAAAGGCCGTACCGATCATCATCGTCGAAATGCTAAAATTGCCATAGTCGTTGACCAATCCGTTTTGCTCTTGCAACCAAGCTTGAAGATCGTAGTTCTCTTGACGGCTTTTCGAGTATTGACGATCCGCAACCAAATCAATGGTCAAGTCTTGGGTCGGTTGGGCCGTTGCGGTAATATTCAACTGCCTACTGGTATTCTTCATATATTGTTCGTTGAACTCATTGAAGTTGGTCAACCAACCCCGTTTTGCGGCCTCATAGCGCACATCGGACTGGCTACCGAACACAAAGCCAAGACTGGGCCTTGCGGTACCAATAAAACCTATCGACTGGGTATAGCCCGGTAAGACCGTTCCGTTGGTTTCACTGAAGTTGATATTCAGACGCTTGACCATGGTCAGAACATCCACAGCGGTGTTAAATAATCCGCTTGTCTTACCCTTGGTCTTTTCTTTATTCGATGCCGGATTCCCTGCTTTGTCCCTTCGAACCGGTGCCTCATTCGCGGTGGTCTTGCCATCTCGTTTTTTAAGCCCTAAAAGATCATAAAGTTTCTGAAGCCCCATCGAAGCGGTCAAATTGTGCGTGTTGGCATTCTGTACCGTATTGATCGATACCGGATTTAACTGGCTGACAGGAATATTCGGATTTTGGGCAACCGCAACCGCCTGATTCAAGGCATCGCCACCGCGCTGCCAATCAAAATTACTGGTATAACTGTACTGCGCGTTCATGAAATCAAGTGCCGGAATCTTGGCAAAGGGAAGCTCGTAGTTCAGTTCCATTTGCTGTGCATGACGATTAGGAACGCCGATATCGAAAAAGCCATCCCACAAATCCAACTCTTTAAGTATTTCAAGATTGCCTTGGCCATCACGTGTTTCACCCAGATAATTTCGTACGATATTGTTGTTACTACCCGTAAGGTTCAGGCGAAGTGATTTCGTCAAAGCGTAATTGATCGCATATTGCCAATTGAATTGATAGTTGCGCTGTTGAAGTTCTGGCAACTCCAATCTTTCGACCCCCTCTTCAACAACATCCCTAAAACGTTGCTGGTTGAATTGTCGATTGATATTCGAATTGACCGAGATCGTAGCGGGCAGCAAGCTCAAGTTCAACTCTTTGAGCCATTTCCAATATTTACCCGTAAATAATGAGTCCTTTTTTGCAAAAGGCGCCAGTTCGACCGGTTCAAAACTGTGATTGTACACAAAACCTGTATTTACGTTTTGATCCCGCAGGCTGGCGATCTCAAAATCGCGATGATCGGTCTCATTATACGAATAATTGAAGGTAAAGTTTTCAATGTCATAAAAATTGGCATCCGCCTCTTCGCCACGTTCCTTGCGTACCCCTATAAAATTGATGCTCGTGCGCTTGGTGTAGTCCTCCGCCTGTTCTTGAAGATCGTCGGCCGTTTCTTGATCCGGTGCCGAAGCTACCAAATCATCCAATTTCAGGTCATCGTATACCGGATCAAATTCCGGGGTAATGAGTTCCTCAGAAATACCATAATTAAACGGTAGTTGAATTCCCCACTTTTTTGGCAACAATTGACCCAAGTTCACATTGGTGACCACATCGTATGAAATCGCATCTTCGCGTAATCGCTCGTTGGGCATTTGATCAATGGCACCGAAACCTGAAGTGCTTCTTCCACCCGTGGCCGACACATTGGCAAAATCAGCGATATTGGCATCAACAGCGGCAACAGCGGCCCACCCGCCATTATTGTCGAGTCCGGCCAAACGTAGCTCATTGAACCAGACTTCGCCCCTAGCGGGCAAATTATCGGTATTCTTGACCCCTACCATCATGCTTCGAATGCTGCCCAAGGAAGGATTTCCGCGAATCCCTACACGAAGGCTTCCCTCGGGTCTCGGGGCGAATTCAGCGACGGGTATTATCTCCCCATCCACAATATCGAAAAATTGTACTTCGCTCAAGGCGATGTCATTTCGGTTGTTGATACGGATCGACTTGATCTTGTTCAGGTCGGCAAGAGCGATTTCCAGCCTATTTGCTTCAGGCCAAATCTCACTTTCTGAGGAAGCACCATGGGGCGTGAATTCCAAAGGCAATTCCATCTGATAGAAGTTCTGCGAAAAATCGGTACCGATCCTTAGGAAACCTACCAGTGGTTTTGTTCCGCTCGGAAAATCACTTTCGTCGATTTCTTCGGCATGAATGAACATTTTTATTTTTTCGTATTGGCGTACATCGATATTGATATTCTTGAATACGCCACGCGAATCTTCTGACTGTAAGTTTTCTACCAAAAAGGAAAGCGAAGCCTCATTTTGGCGAATAATGGTATTGTTATTGTTCAACCTTTCGCGAATGACCCCTGGAGGCAATATATAAGGTATGGGCTGTCTTCTTTCATTTTCTTCAATATTGACCGTGTTCACATCGACCGTAGTGCCATCATCGGCAGGGTTGTTGTCTATGTCCTCATCTTGGAGCGTCTTGGTGTACGCCCGCCAATCGCCTTTGCCGAGGTCAAGAGTTGCAAACCGAAGCACTACGTCATTCGAAAAACCGGTAAGGTACATGCGCATAAAACTTATGGACCGAAAATCGGTAATACCCCCTTCGGTATCGGTAAAATCGCTCAACGGTATCTTGTATTGGATCCATCTACGGTTCAATGTAGAGCCATCGGGCAACTCGGGAGTAACATCTTCTTTGATGTCGGTAACATATTTGTCATTTATCGTTGTGTTCGGTTTGATGGCGATACGGTACTCATAATAACTGTTGACGGTATTCATGGTAAGGTCACGGTCAATATCCTCGACATCGGGCAAGGTCGTCGAACCCCGATTCGTATTGGTTACCTCGACAGGTGAATTACCGTCGGGGTTGTTAAAATCTTTATAGCGCTCCAAGATACTTCCATCGCGATTTAGGTAATAGGTATAATTATCCAAAGCTGGGTCTTCTGGCGGACCATTATAAATCGGTTCGGTCTGACCTTCGGGTATCTCACCCTCTGCTACATCATCAAGACCATCGTAGCCCACATCTTGTAAAGTACGGTTGTTCTCATCGGCATCAAAGGCATAGACCAATGCTTGGGTAGAGGGTACCTGACCCCAATCGGTGGGTCGAACCGGGTCGGTCGTCTGTGTCGGAAGGCCGTTTTCATATTGTTTACGCCCGTCTTTCAATACATCTTCAGAAATATTGCCCAAGTTGATGACCAACTCGCCATCGTCGGTGGCCAACCCGTCAACATAAGGATCTAGCACCCAAAATTGTACAAATTCTACGTTGGCCTGTTCAAAGTTGGTACTGCTCAACGAGCGCATTATGCCCCCCCATTTCTTTTCTGCAAGCGTCGTTTCAAAATCGGGATTCGTATTATAGGGTCCTTTTTCGTTGGGATAATAGGCCAAATCTAAAGTGCCCTGAACAGTCGTTTGGCCTTGGGCAATATCGATCTGGGGAAACACCTCATCGATAAAAATCCGCCGCGTCGCATTGGTCGAGATATCACTATCGCTGATTTCAGAAGGCCGTTGGTTCGTATAGAAAATCGGGTCGATGGTGTACCAAGCCATTTTGGCCCTTCCTTGGCCCGTTATCAATCCTGTATCCAAAGGGTCGGTCAAAAATTCTATAGGCGGACTGGCCATCGACCACCCCAAGGAAGAACGGATATCGATCAATGCCTGTGCCCCTTCGAAATCATCGAGATAGGTCGTTGTCTCCCCCTGAAAATCGGCATTTTTGGGCGAGTTCGGGCGCAACCAGGCTACCTCGCCACGAACGGACAAGTTCGATGGCACATCGGTATCGATATTGGGCAAATGATTGACCATTCGGGTCAAAAAGGGAATCTCTGTCGAAAAATTACCATTGACACCAAAAATTGTATTGTTCACGGGTTCGGTGCCATAATTTGATTTTTGGGTCAACGGCCTCTCGTTCAAATTCAAGAGGGTTGCCCCCATCACAAAATTTTTGTTGAACTGATGTTCTACATTGACACCCGTAAACCTTCTCGTCTGTTGACCGAAAACGGCATTGTTCTCTACCGAGATATTGATGGGCGTGTTCGATGCCTCTAAGCTGGGATCCAATATCTGTACCGTACCGGCCTGATAATTGACCGTATAGTCAATACCTTCTTGCAACTGGCGGCCACCCGCGGTTACCCGTACCGATCCACGAGGTACATTGAAGGCCCCAATAGGAATACCATTGCTGCCTTCGGACTTATAACGTCCTTTTAATTGGAACCTATTTTTTTCCGCATCTTCAAAAGAGGCCGCCTTTGTAGATGAATATAGGTTCCTATAGACATATTTTTTTTGGTTTTCATTATATCCTTGATCATCGTCTACGTCATAGGTTCCGCCACCCAAACGTTCGAACAAGTACTCGCCAAAAGGTTCGACCTTGGTAAAGATGATAAGCCCTTGTTGCATGTTGACCGTAATACCGGGAACAAAATCGAAGAAACCGTCACCACCGCTCTGCACATCGTTATATACGTTGAGGCGATCTAGATTGAAGACATCCAAAAGAATTCGTTCTTGAAATCCATCGGGCCATCCCGACCCAGGACCTTCTATTACAGGAGTAATATAATTTCTGGGTGTAGGATCGGAATAAAGGATATTCAATTTAAAATCTTCTTGGCTCAACCGGAAGGCCCCGGTGGCGTAGATATTCTTCATCATCAAATCCCAGATTGGATCCGAGACATTTGTAATATTGCTTTTTAAAAGCTTTAGAATGAGGGTGTTGTTATCGATTATCGGATTCGTGCCGTTGATGCCGCCTGTCACCGTTGTCGCATCCAAACCTCCGTTGGCGAACTCACCTACTTGGTACACTTGTCCGTTATAAGTATACTGATAGGCCACGCCCAAAACCTCATCGTTGCTCAAACGTTGATTCAGCGAAATATAGCCCAACTGCGAATTGAAGGTGTAATCACGGGTCAACTCAAGTTTTCTGGCGTTTTCTAGTATGGCATAATCAAATCCCTGATTGGGACTGTAACCATTGGCGAACCTTGATGAATTAAATCCGCTTTCAACGGTAGCGATGTCACGAATGTCATCGTTCAATGCCCCCGTTCCGATTTGTCCGGGATCAAAATCGTTGGCATCATTGCGCGGCAATTGAACCCCGGCCACATCGAAGAAACCAGAGGTGCCCCCATTGGCCCTTCCGACCCGTGTATTCTCAGGGTTCGGCTCGCCCAAATCTTGAATACCGACGACATTTCTAACGTTCGTGGTAAGTTGGCTCCGGTTGGTTACCCAAACCTCAAGCCGGGTTATCTGTACCTGGCTCTTTATGTAGGGATAGTTGGCCAAAGCCTCGTCATAATTATTCCTGAAAAAATGGGAAAGAAAGAAATGTTTGTCCTCGTCATAATCCAATGCCGTCAACGAAAATTCGTTTATGGTGCCGCCTCCTTGGGCGACCACCGTATTGTTCTGTGAACGCTGCTCAGAAAATACTGCGGTAACCTTTGTCTTACCGAATTGCAATTGGGTCTTTACCCCAAAAAGGCTTTGCGCCCCGGTTATCAGCGAACTGTTCAGCGGCATATTGACATTACCGACCTCTATTTTCTGAAGGATGTCGTCTTCGGTAGGCGTATAATCCAACTTCACGATATTTTGAAAATCGAAGGTGGCCTCGGTATCGTAGTTGGCGGTAACCTGTAGCCGTTCGCCTATTTTGCCCAACATACTTAGACTGATCCGTTGGTCAAAATCAAAGGATAGATTCGTACGGTTTCTCGGCGAAAGTGATGGGTTGTCGTTCTTCTGCCAGATAACGCCTAGATCCATGGCCACTGAACCCTGTGGTATCACCTCGATCGTATTACCCCCGAAAACCGATTCGAAAAAGTCGTTGTTGATGTAGAAATTGGGAAGCAGGTTCTTTCGGGCCTCTTCGCTACCCTCCTTCTTGCCCGAATGGGCATCTGATTTTTCCTTAAAATAATTTTTGATATCCTCTTTGCGAACCATCTCCATGTACTGTTCAGGAGTCAGGATTATCGGATAGCCAATATCGAAATCGCCGATGCTTTCATTATAGATGTAGCGATCTAACTTTGGGTCATAGATATATTTGGAAACAATGCTGTCAGGATTGTCAAGCACCAATTTTCCCAAGGAAAAGCCTGTCTTGACAGAATCGCTCTCCTGTTCGGGCCGCTCTCCTTCATTAATTTCTTGCGCGTAGGAAAAATCCGCTACAGTCAGCAAAAGAACAGATAGGAAGAGTAGCTTAAATATGGATTTAAGAAATTGTTTTGCCCCGTTTTTCAAACTTATTACAAATTTTTCAGCGCCAGTTTAATGATGTTCTCGACGCTTAAGGTGGTATCTTGGCTTAAAACCTTTTCGACAGCCTTTTCAGCCTGTCTTCTGGCAAATCCAAGAACCTCTAATGCAGATAACGCTTCTTCTTTATTTGTATTGTTCGATTGAACGGAAACTTCGCCAATATCGTAGACTTTTAAAATCTTGTCGCGCAAATCTAAAATTACCCGTTGGGCCGTTTTGGCACCTATACCCTTGATGGCCTGTATCGACCGCACATCTTCGTTTGCGATCGCATCTCGGATCTGTAGTGGTGTCATCGAAGAAAGCATGGTTCGTGCGGTACTCGATCCAATACCTGAAACGGACAATAGCAAACGAAAAATCTCTCGTTCAGTTTTCTCAAAAAAACCAAAAAGAGTATGCGAATCTTCTTTGACCTGTAAATGAGTATATAGATTGATACTTTCCGTATCCTTTATTTGCGAAAACGTATGGAGTGAAATGTTCACAAAGTAGCCTACCCCACCACATTCAATAATAAGATGTGTCGGGTTCTTTTCTACAAGTTTGCCTCTTAAGTGATGGATCATGGAATTAAAGTTCAAATTACAAACATCAAGTTCAAAAAAAGGCCAGCTGATGAACGCTAATGCGCCGATGATAGCAATCTAATGCTACCTAGTATAGCCCAGTCAATACTGACAACCGCTACCGATTACCATTCACCATTGTCTTGGCCTTCTTTCTTTTTTCCCGTTCTTGTGCATCGATTGCGGCCACTGCCGCCATATTGACAATTTCATCGACACTTGCCCCTAAGGGAATGATATGTACCGCCTTGCGCAGGCCGACCATTATCGGCCCGATACTATCGGCATGGTTAAGTTCCTTAAGCAACTTGTAGGTAATGTTCGCTGATTCCAAGTTGGGAAAAATAAGCGTATTCACCTTCATGCCGGATACTTTTGAAAAAGGAAATTTACTCGAACTCAATTCTTTGTTCAGGGCAAAATCGGCCTGGATCTCGCCATCTACCAAAAGGTCAGGATCTGTTTCGTGCAAAATACCGACCGCCTTTCTCACCTTGTTTGCAGAAGCATGGTTTGAAGAACCAAAATTCGCATAGGATACCAGAGCGATGACCGGACTAAAACCAAATGTTTTTGCAACATTGGCCGCCATTCTTGTAATCTCGGCCAATTCTTCGGCATTAGGATCTATGTTTATCGATGTATCGGCCAAGAAAATCGGACCGCGGTCGGTTGCCATTATATGTACCGTCGATACCCTTTTGACGTTGGCCGCCCTTCCAATTACTTCAAAAATAGGTTTGACCAAGGTAGGATATGCCCTTGAATAGCCCGAAATCATACCATCGGCATCACCTTCCAACACCATCATAGAGCCATAATAGGTACGCTCGCGCATTTTCTGTCGGGCACCGTACAAGGTAACCCCGTCGCGTTGTCTATCATGGAAATATTTACGAGCATATTGTTCACGTTTCTTATCGGCCTCATCGGCATGCGAATCTATGACCATAATATCGGCGTCAAAATCAAGTTCTTTTTTCAAAGTCTTGATAATATGTTTTTTTCCTAAAAGTATAGGAACGGCGATTCCTTCTTCATAAGTGATCTGCGCGGCTTTCATAACGTCCAATTGGTCCGCCTCGGCAAATACGATCTTTTTTGGCTTCATTCTCGCCCGATCGTGCAATTGCCTGACGATTTTATTATCGTTGCCCGAACGCTGTAACAGTTCTTCTCGATACTTGTCCCAATCTTCGATAGGCATCCTCGCGACACCACTGTCCATCGCCGCTTTTGCCACCGCTGGGGGAACCTCTGCAATCAATCTCGGATCAAAGGGCTTGGGTATAATATATTCCCTACCGAAGGCCAACCGGGTCTTGCCGTAGGCAATATTCACTTGTTCGGGAACATTTTCCTCGGTCAATCTGGCAAGGGCCCTTACGGCGGCCATTTTCATTTCTTCATTGATCTTGGTCGCCCTTACATCTAACGCACCCCTGAAAATGAATGGAAATCCTAAAACATTGTTCACCTGGTTCGGATGATCTGATCGACCTGTTGCCATGATGATATCATTACGCGTCTTCAGCGCCAAGTCATAGTCTATTTCAGGGTTTGGATTGGCCATAGCAAAGACAATCGGGTCTTTTGCCATCGATTTCAGCATCTTTGGACTAACGATATCGGCAATGGATAGTCCAATAAAAACATCGGCATTCTTCATGGCCTCTTCCAAAGTATCGATTTTGCGGTCCGTGGCAAACTCGAGCTTTGCGGGGGAAATATTCTCGGCATCGCTTCTAATGACCCCCTTGCTATCCAACATGACGATATTTTCTGCCTTTGCCCCAAAAGCCTTGTACAACTTAGTGCAAGAAACGGCAGCTGCCCCAGCGCCACTGATTACAATATTTACCTTTTCAATTTTTTTCTTTGCGATCTTCAATGCGTTAAGCAGTGCCGCCGCCGATATAATGGCCGTACCATGTTGGTCATCATGCATTACCGGAATGTCGAGTTCTTCTTTTAACCTACGCTCGATTTCGAAAGCCTCAGGGGCTTTAATATCCTCTAAATTGATTCCGCCAAAAGTGGGCGCTATTATTTTTACGGTCTCGACGAACTTGTCAACATCTTTTGTGTCAAGTTCGATATCGATTCCGTCGATATCGGCAAAAATCTTGAAGAGCAGGCCTTTGCCCTCCATTACGGGTTTTGATGCTTCCGGACCGATATCGCCCAAACCCAAAACTGCCGTACCGTTTGAAATGATGGCCACTAGGTTGCCTTTTGCTGTATAGCGGTATACATTTTCCTTTTCCTTTTTGATTTCGAGACAAGGTTCGGCCACACCCGGGGAATAGGCCAACGCGAGGTCGCGCTGCGTTGCATAAGGTTTCGTCGGAACCACCTTTATTTTGCCCGGTTGGGGCTTAGCATGGTAGATCAAGGCTTCCCTACGTTGCTTTTGCTTGCTCATATAGTGCGATTTTTGAAAACAAATTTAAGGGTATTCTTTAGAAAAGTATGCTTGGAAAAGCTTTTAATCAGGCAGCAACGTTTTATAGAAGCAACATAGGATTATGAACACAGACTTTATCAATAAATCTATAAATCATCATTAATTTCTTTGCTAACATTTAAGCGCAAAGCGAGAAGCGCCGCAATAATAAAAAAGGCCCCTGCAAAAAGCATGGCATTTATTGCACTTCCGCCCAAAAGATACTTGTAGATTGGGCCAAAGCTCAAGGTTTCGATTCCCATGGGTATTACGATCATCATGTTCAAGATACCCATATAGACACCTCTTCGTTCTTGTGGAACCACTTTCGACACCATCGTATAAGGTATTCCCATCATTGCCGCCCAACCAATACCGAACAAAACCATAGGCGCCAAAACCAGTATGGGGTCTTTGATAAATGGAATTGAAAATAGTGCCAAGCCCGTACCTATCAAGCTGTAGGCGTATATTTTTTTACCTCCATATTTTAAGGTCAGCGGAACTAATGCAAGGGCAACGACCATGGTTACAATATTATAGGTCAGGCTCATTTGGGCCGATTGTGAAGCAGCCTCGGAGGTGGAATAGCCCAAAGTCGCCTTGAACAGAGGTGTTATGTACTGCCAATACACAAATAGCGCATACCATTGAAAAAGATAGACCGCACCCAATTTCCACATGAAAGAAGGCATTTCTTTTATTGCTTCGGCTATTTCTTCAAATGGTTTGGCGATTCGACGGCCAAACGAAAGGCTTCTATTGCGCTGAATTTCAGAAAGTTCCCCTTCGGAAGGAGGGATTTCAGGCGTTTTCAATACCGACCACAATATGGTCGTTATCGACAGGATGCCCCCGATATAAAATGAATAATACAACCATTTCGGAATCTCGCCTGCAACTTCAATCGAATCGCCACCGAACAAATATTGGAACAAGACAATCGATCCATTCGCCAAAAGTATTCCCGCTCCTACAAAAAGACTCTGCATTTGGTAACCCAAACTCAGTTGTTTTTCGGGTAATTTATCGCCAACAAATGCGCGATAAGGCTCCATTGCCATATTATTTCCCACATCGAGAATCCACAGTAATCCGACCGCAAACCATAAGACAGGACTTGTCGGAAAGGCAAATAAACAAAGACTTCCTATTATGGCACCTATCAAGAAATAGGGTTTTCTTCGGCCCCATCGCGGTGACCAAGTCTTATCGGACATGGCACCGATAATAGGTTGTACTATGAGTCCGGTGACGGGACCGGCGATATTCAAAATCGGCAACATATCTTCCGGTGCGCCCAGATAAAGAAAAATAGGGTTAATAGCAGTTTGTTGAAGGCCAAAACTATATTGAATGCCTAAAAAGCCGACGTTCATATTGAAAATCTGCCAAAAACTAAGGCTCGGTTTTTTTATCAAGTTCATTTGAAGAAAGTTTGGTCGTAAATCAGTCTAACAATATAACATATAAACAAATAGAAAACCTAAATTTTACTCGATAATCGAGATTTAAACCTGCGGGGCGGCCAAATGCTCCGCCGCTTACCCGACAAACATTCAGCCAAGTAGTTTACTATAAAAAACACCGCACGGCGATACTCAGGACGCCCTATTCAGGCTTGGTCAACCTAAAAAATCGATATTTCTTTTCAGCCCCGAAAACTTGGTGCGCTTGACCGCGGATTTCTGAAATACTTTTTTAAAAACATCTTCGGTAATCTCCTCCCAATCCTTTTTAGACATGGACAACAACTCCGGATGCGGGTCGAACAAAGGCTCATTATGGGCTTTTGAAAACCGATTCCAAGGGCATACGTCTTGACAAATATCACAACCGAACATCCAATCGTCGAATTGTCCTTTTACCGAAGAAGGAATCTCGTTCTTCAGTTCAATCGTAAAGTATGAGATACATTTGCTGCCATCGACCACATACGGTGCTACTATGGCCTCGGTGGGACAGGCATCGATACATGCGGTACATGTACCGCAATGGTCAGTCACGGGCATATCATATTCAAGTTCCAAATCGACTATCAGTTCGGCAACAAAATAGAAAGAGCCCACTTCCTTGGTCAATAGATTGCTATTCTTGCCAATCCAGCCAAGACCGCTTTTGGCGGCCCATGCCTTGTCCAACACCGGTGCTGAATCTACAAAGGCCCGCCCGTCGATGTCTCCGATTTCATCTGAAATAAACTCTTGGAGTTTCCTTAATTTGGACTTTATTACGTGATGATAATCTTGTCCGTAGGCGTATTTGGAAACCTTATACGAATCAGAGTTTTGCCTTTCGGAAGGATAATAGTTCAACAACAGCGATATTACCGATTTGGCCCCTTCGACCAATAATCTCGGGTCCAACCGCTTGTCAAAATGATTTTCCATATACCCCATTTCACCGTGCATGCCTTGATTGAGCCATTTTTCCAATCGCGGGGCTTCTTCTTCCAAGAAACAGGCCTTTGAAATTCCACAAGACAAAAAACCGAGGCGCTTGGCTTCGGTTTTTATCAAATATGTTCGTTTACTTAAAGACATAGATCGAAGTTAAACATTATACCACCATTGATACAGAAAAAATGCTTGATTGTCATAATGAGTTTCAGTGTTTTTATTCTTATAAACTATAAACATGAGCATGTTTTCAATTTTTATTATGTAAATCGGATAGTAAATATTTGGAAGCAGGCCATATAAAAAACGACCGAGGTGCCTAAAAGTTAGCACCTCGGTCGCAAATAACTTGAAAGGGCACAAAGCCCAAAAAAGATTAAAACTTATATCTATTTACCATCCATGGCCCACACATCATTCATAAAACCATTGTCTAACCCACCAATGACCCATACCTGATCGTTGAATACAACTGTAGAGTGCTCACCTCGGGCCGCAAAATTAGCAAGTGGGAAGGATTGTGCCCAACTTATGCCATCGTCACTGTACCATATATCATTCACTGCTGTCGTAGAAAACCCACCAATGACCCAAAGCTTATCTTGGAAACCAGTCATTGTCATGTTTACAGGTGCTGCAGAAAAAGGTGCGTCTGAGGTGGCCTCGGTCCACGTCACACCATCTTCGCTATACCATACGTCTCTATAGTTAATATTACCGTTCCAGCCCCCAGTAACCCAAATCTTGTTATCAAAGACTGTAGTGGCATGTCCGGACCTGACCGGAAATTGTGCCGAGGCAGTCGCCTCTTCCCACGTAACACCATCGGTGGTGAACCAAACGTCATTCTTGTAGTCAACACCATCATAACCACCCATAACAAAAAGTTTGTCTCCTAACACAGCAGCGGTCAGCCCATCTCTAGCTCCAAAACCGGCCGCAGCATTCCGTTCAGTCCAATCTGTCCCATTCGCACTAGACCAAACATCTTGGCGATATCCTGTAACATCTTCACCGCCAATTACCCATAACTGATCCAGAAAAACGGCCGAGGCATGACTAAACCTACCTACAAATCCTGCCGCTTCAGTGACCAAGGACCAAGTTGCTCCATCGGTAGATGACCAAACATCATCTTGGAAAGCCACATCATCTTCTCCAGCAATCACCCAAATTTTGCCATCAAATACAACCGAGGTATGACCCTTTCGTGCTGTAAATTCGGCTGCGGCAGTAACTGGTGATGTGGGAGCTGTTAAACCTCGAGTGGTGAAACCAAACACACCACTTGAAGTGGTTGCTCCATTAGCATCCTTAGCAACGACCTTCCAATTATAGTTCGTCGCAATATCAAGACTATTTGTTACCGCTGTAGTTGTACCTGTAAGGCCACCAATTAACAGTGTCGAAGGGTCCGAAGTCCTATCTAGAAAGACCTCATAACTTACGGCATCACCTTCTGGATCTGTTGCGGTCTCCCATGTAAATGTGGGCAGAAGATCAATCCCTTGTGCTCCATTGGGAGCTTCCAATAAGTTAAAAGCTTCAGGAGCCTTATTAACAGGGTCGATTGGCGGCGAGCCATCATCATTGCCGCATGAAAACGTAACAACCACTGTTAAACATAAAAAACTAAGACGAGTTATTTTCATAATCTTATTATTTTGACTTAATATTTGATTGCTTACTTAAAAAATCCAATTCGCAGATATTTTCTAAATAATATTAGAACCAACAACTTCGTTCGATAAGTGAATGACAATCACTGATTTTGCGAACAAAAATAATAAAACTTTAATCGGTTGTTAATGATTTTTCGACGTATGGAACATTTTATGTCGAACGAAATTCCGGTATAGGGCGATTCATGCCATGAAACAAGGGGTATTTGTTTTGAATGGTTGATTTTGACTCCTAATTGGTTGTTAATAAAAAACTACCTAATTACTTATAAAAAAACCGAGGCGCTTGGCTTCGGTTTTTATCTTTTGTGTCATCATACTTCGGTTCATATTCCGAAGGTACGTTAATTTTTAAATTTACTTATGGCATCAAGATGAAGGTGGAATGTAAGCCGGTACTACATTTTCTATGGGCTTTATCGATTTAAGATAAGAGAAAATGGCCTCTATATCTTCATCTGTCAGATAGGCATAATGCCTGGGCATGGGGGGCATTATAGGTCTGGAACTTTCCAATCCCTTGAATTTGGCCTCCCGTAAAGCCCTGGTAAACTGCTCCAAGGTCCACGTGCCTATACCCGTCTCATGAGGCGTTAAGTTTCCTGCAAAAGAAGTACCCCAAGGACCTACGGCTGCGGTCAGATCCCCTTTAAAAAGAACCCAAGGCCCTAATAGAACATTTTCAGGCACAGGGGGAAGCCCTGCGGCAGTCTCAAAGCCCATCATATACTTTTCAATATCGTTTACGGGGCCATGCTCCGACATTTTTTTTGGCGTATGGCAATCCGCACATCCAAGAACATCGACCATATATTTACCCCGTTCCACTTTGTTTGGGGCATCTGCTTTACTTTCGGTTTCGCTCGAAGCGATAGTAGTGTCCTTTGCTTTTTTCTCAGTGCAAGCCAATAGTATCGTCACCAAAGCTGCCATTATAAATGTGATTTTGATTCTCATATATTTTTAATTTAGAAATTCGACATCTAATTGTTGGATGGATTCGATACTGGTACATCTGGATTAAACGCGGCAAATACACCGTCTGGATTTTCAAGAATCACCCAAGCATGTAATGTCCATGAGCCACCGGCCACATTTGGATTGTAATGCCAGTGATCCATATCACCTGCAAAACCTTCAGGAGCTGTTGGGGAAATTGCTTTTGGCACGGCATATTCTACACCCACTAATTTTAGTTTGCCTTGTTCATTTGGAACATACAAGAGGATTTCTGGTTTCTCTATTTCAAATTCACCATCGATCAACCCCACGTTAATGTAGTGGAATCCCATATTTGGCACATAAGGAGATGGATTAAAAGGGTAAGGGTCGGCATAACCTGCCTTTTTGGCCTGTTCAAAACTATGGAAACGCATTGCCGCCTTCCGAACTTTTTTCAATTGGGATTCCAAGTTCTCCATTTTCGACTTTACAGAAACCATGTTCAAATCTGACTCTAAGTCAACTTCTTCCTTAGAGCAAGCGATAAAGATGAGTAGCGATACCATAAATGCCAATAGATTAATTTTTTTCAATGTTGTTTTCATAGTTTTTGAATTTTAATGAAACGATATTTATTTATTGGGAACCGTGGCACTAAATTCACAATAAGCCAAGAATGGCATTGCCACACATGTTGCACATGTTAACAGTTTTGTTTCATTCAAAACAACTTACTGATAAACAGATATTTAACTACTTTATATTTTTGTTGAGAGGCAGTTCACTAGGAGAGATACCAAATTTTTCCTTGAAGCTCTTCGCAAAATAGGAGAGATTTGAAAAGCCGACGCTATAGGCCACTTCAGAAACATTACCGGTATTATTCTGTAGAAGTTTGTGAGCAGTATTTAGGCGTATTTCAGAAATGAGCTGGTTGGCGGATTTATTGACCAGCGCCTTTAACTTTCGATGCAATTGTGCGCGACTGAACCCAACGGAACTGGCCAGAAGTTCTACTGAAAAAGTAGAATCGTCTAAATGCGCTTGAATGATTTTAATCACCCTTTGAAGAAATTCATCGTCCATGGAGTTCAATTGAAGTCCATCTACTAGCAAGCCATCGGTTTCCTTGACTTTTTGCCAAAGCCTTTCCCTTATGGAAATCAAGTTTTTTATGCGTACCAATAATTCATCGGAGGCAAATGGTTTGGTCAAATAGGCATCGGCCCCATGATGTAGTCCCTGCATCTTGTTTTCCTGTCCGGACTTCGCCGTTAATAAAATTATAGGGATATGACTGGTCTTGGCGTTGGTCTTTAGGGCATCGCACAATGTAAATCCATCTTTTTTGGGCATCATCACATCGCTAATAATAATGTCCGGTATTTTTTCCAGTGCAATTCTCTCACCTTCCTCCCCATCTTTGGCAAGTAGAATATGGTACGTTTTTTCCAGGATATTTTTGACATGGAACCTTAGATCATCATTGTCTTCCACCACCAGCGCAATGGGCAAATCGGTCTCGGATATTTCATGACCATTTACTTCAGCCGATACTGGTATAGCATTCTGCTTCTCATCAGATACGACCAATTTTTCACCCTCTACGACAATTGCTGATTTAGGAAGTCCTTCCAAGGTTATGGGAAGTTTTACATGAAAAGTGGTACCCTTGCCCAGGGCACTTTCTACTTTGATTTTTCCTTGATGCAATTCTACCAGCTCTTTGGTTAGCGCTAGTCCGATTCCAGAACCTTTGCCTTCTGAACTCTCAACTCTATAAAATCTATCAAATACATTTGAAAGATTTTCTTTTGAAATTCCCTTACCGGTATCTGAAACCGATATTTGAATACAATCGTCAATAAAACCGACGGAGACCGAAACCTTTCCACCGGCACCGGTATATTTGAACGCATTGGACAAAAGATTGTTGATTATTTTCTCCAATTTATCCCTATCAAAATATGCCTCCTTGGAATCTGAACTAAAAACAACCCCATAATCGACCTTCGATCGCTCGGCCATACTATCAAAAGAAAATATGACCGACTTAAGAAAGGGGGCAATATCGTTTTTTCTCAAAGAAAGTACCGCGGTACCGCTTTCCAACTTTGACAGCTCCAAAAGTTCGTTGACCAACGATTGCAGCCTTTTGGAATTTCTCTGCACGATACCAAATTCCTTTTGGTTCAAGGTTACATCTGCCTGACCATTTTCCATTTGAATTCTCTTGGCATTTTCTATAGGACCTTGAATCAATGCAAGCGGCGTTCTAAATTCATGGCTGATATTGGTGAAAAACCGGGTCTTTAAATTGTCCAAATCTTTCATTCGAAGCATCTCGGCCTGTGAACGTTCCGCTTCCAAACGTTCCAACTCCGCTTTCTTGGCCAAGGTCTGTCTTCTATATGCTATGCCAAAGGAATAAATAATGATCTGTAAGAAAATACCTGTGGCATACGGATCTAAACGAAATGGTGGAGTGATGAGTTGAAGGGACCAGAGCGTTCCAATAATAAGGGATAAACAGGCAACTAAAGAACCTATTCCAAAATATTTAGCAAAAAGATCTTTTTTAAGTATAAGCTCTATGGAAACCGCTAAACTTAACAGCGTATAAATATTCAATATTATATAATGGAAGCCCACACCGGTGAAATAGGTCTGTGGTTCTGCGATGATCACATAAATAGTTGTAAATACAATTTCAGCTAAGACGAGAAGGGCCAGTATCAACATTCTCTTATCCGTTTTAGGGAACTTTCTTTTTGAGTCAACAAAAGCCCTTCCAAAAAACCACCAAGAAAAAAATTGCCCATTGGCCAATAAAAACCAAATGACGTACCTAAGTGTAATAATATTGCCTATAATCAAACCAGTGGTCATGGCTTGAGTTACGGTGCAAAAAAATAACCAAAAACAAAACCACAGATATATAGAATCTTTTAAATAAAGGTATTGGAGAAAGTGATACACCAAAATAATAAAGGTGACCCCAAAAAGAAAAAGGTTAAAACTACTATGAAATTGATTGAATTCATGATAGAAAGGTTCATCGGGACTACGAGCGGTTAAATTGAAATATGCAGGATATCCGATACTATTACCTTGGGCCTTAATAACAAATGTAATGGTTTCATTTACTGGAATTTCATCCAGTTTAATAGCATTAAGAACCCAATTCCCTTGGTAATCCCTTTCATTCTTTGAATACTCTACCCCGGTCTTTTTATGGAAGAATAAACCTTTTTCCCCATAGGCATAAACATCAACTTTGCCATTACTTTTGGTCCAAGCTGGCGGACCTATCATTTTGTCCTTAAAATGCAGGGTCCAACCAACTAGAGGTTCTTTTGTTTTTAAACTAAGTTTCCCCCAATAGGTCTTGCCAACATCCAAATATCGCGGTAATTCATTTGCTTTGAGAGAAGAAAGGGTCGTATCAGAAAGTACCCTTTGGGGAGTTAATACTTTATTGCTATCGGCATACACCCTTAAAACATTATCCAATGAATGCACCGGATAGCGCGTATCAAAAACATATGTGTCTTCTTGTGAGCGTACTTGGCCCACCAAAAAAATCAAAAGAAAAAGGATATAGTATGAAAAACGCATCTAAGCAAACCGATTCAATAGGTTTACGACAAGATAAAAAGAAATTAGAAAGTTTAGAACAACCCCGGTTGGTTTCCCCCTTTGACCCTGCCCAAATGCCTATAAGCCAGTTCGGTGACTTCACGGCCCCGAGGGGTACGCATGATAAAACCCTGTTGGATCAAAAAAGGCTCGTAAACTTCCTCGATAGTTTCAGCACTTTCCGATACGGCAGTGGCCAGCGTAGTAATACCCACAGGACCACCCTTGAACTTATCGATAATGGTGGTAAGAATTTTATTGTCCATCTCATCAAGGCCATGTGCGTCAACATTTAAAGCCTTTAGCCCGTATTTTGAAATCTCCATATCGATATTACCATTTCCTTTGATCTGGGCGAAGTCGCGCACACGTCTCAGCAATGCGTTACAGATACGGGGTGTACCCCTGCTTCTACCAGCAATTTCTATCGCGGCATCATTGCTGATGGGAACCCTGAGTATATCTGCGCTTCGTTGCACGATCGTTGACAACAATTCGGTATCGTAGTATTCCAAACGACTAGAAATTCCGAAGCGTGCCCTCATGGGCGCGGTCAATAACCCCGAACGGGTGGTGGCCCCCACCAAGGTAAACGGGTTTAAATTGATTTGCACTGAACGGGCATTGGGGCCCGTTTCGATCATAATGTCGATTTTGTAATCTTCCATAGCCGAATAGAGATATTCTTCCACTATGGGGCTCAAACGATGAATCTCATCGATAAATAGAACATCTCTTTCTTCCAAATTGGTCAGCAGACCGGCCAAATCGCCCGGCTTGTCCAATACTGGTCCCGAGGTAACCTTAATTCCTACCTCAAGTTCGTTTGCGAGAATATGGGCGAGGGTGGTTTTACCGAGCCCTGGAGGGCCATGGAACAACGTATGATCCAGAGCTTCATTCCGTTGGTTGGCCGCCTGTACAAAAACCTTCAGGTTTTCAAGAACCTGCTCTTGACCGGTAAAATCGTCAAAACTCACCGGTCGCAAGGCTCTTTCGATATCTATTTCCTCTGGGGAAAGATGTTCACCTGTTGCATCCAAATACTCGTTCATATAAAAGCAAAGATACTAAAAGAAAGCCTCAAAAAATGTCCAATAGAACCTGCCTTATTAAAGCAAAATGACAATTATCATCTTTTTTGAATATAACAATCAAGACCTTTATGTTCAATTGTCCACATTAAACAAAAAACCATGTCAACACCATTCAATTTAGAAAATTATGGCATCCACACCACCAACATTTATAGAAATACCAGCGTCCCGATTCTATATGAACTGGGCCTCCGATTAGAAAAAGGCACCGCCATTTCAGATGTAGGTGCGCTTATGACCTATTCGGGCGAAAAAACGGGCCGCAGTCCAAAAGATAAACGTATTGTAAAGCATCCTGATTCAGAGGGCAACATCGATTGGGGATCTATCAATATCGGTTTGGACGAACATACTTTTATGGTCAATCATGAAAGGGCCATCGACTACCTGAACATTTGTGAACACCTGTATGTCGTAGATGCTTTTGCAGGCTGGGATCCAAAGTACCGGATAAAGACCCGAATTATCTGTACCAGGGCCTACCATGCACTCTTCATGCGAAATATGTTGATTATGCCCACGGAAGGAGAACTTGCCGATTTTGGAGAACCTGACTACGTTATTTTTAATGCAGGACAGTTTCCTGCGAATCAGTATACTTCGGAAATGACATCGAAAACCAGTGTCGATATCAATCTGGAAAGAAAGGAAATCGTGATTCTAGGCACCGAATATGCCGGTGAGATGAAAAAGGGAATCTTTTCGATCATGAACTATTTGATGCCTTTGCAAAATGTACTTCCGATGCATTGCTCGGCCAATGTGGGTGAAAATGACGATGTAACCATTCTATTCGGCCTTTCGGGTACGGGCAAAACCACACTGAGTGCCGACCCTAAACGAAAGCTCATCGGTGACGACGAACATTGCTGGACCAATGAAGGTACTTTTAATATTGAAGGTGGCTGTTATGCAAAGGCCATAGACCTTTCCGCTGAAAACGAGCCCGATATTTTCAATGCCATAAAATTTGGCACCGTACTTGAAAATGTGGTTTATAACAAGGAAACGCGGCAAGTGGATTATTCAGACACTTCTATTACCCAAAACACAAGGGCTTCTTATCCAATTCATTATATTGATAACGTTCAGATGCCATGTAAGGCAGGCCACCCCGAAAATATTACATTCCTGACCTGCGACGCTTTCGGGGTGCTGCCCCCGGTAAGCAAACTGAGCCCTGAACAAGCGAGTTATCACTTCATTTCAGGCTACACGGCCAAAGTGGCAGGTACCGAAATGGGCGTAACCGAGCCTCAGGCTACTTTCAGTGCCTGTTTCGGCGCTGCCTTTATGATGTGGCATCCGAACAAATATGCAGAGCTATTGGCCAAAAAAATCAAAGAGCACAAGGTCACGGCTTGGTTGGTCAATACCGGATGGACAGGTGGCGCCCATGGTGTAGGTTCAAGGATCAAATTGAAATACACCCGTGCCATGATCGACGCCATTCACAACAAAGATTTTGATAGCGTAGATTTTGTTAAAGATGAGGAATTCGGGTTCCAAATTCCAACGAGCTGTCCGGGTGTGCCTTCCGAGGTTCTTGTTCCGAAAAACACTTGGGATGACAAAGCCAAATACGATGAAGTCAAAAAGAAACTCATAAAACTCTTCACCGATAATTTCAAGCAGTTCGCAACCGATGTCAATGCGGATATTGTTGCGGCAGGGCCTAAAAATTTAGCGTCATAATATTAGTTAGTCATAATTCTGTTTTCAGAAAGTCTCCGTCGTGCCAATACGGCGGGGACTTTTGTTTTACCCGGTCAAAAGGTGATACACATATTGCTCTAAATATTGTAATTTCATTGCATGCAAGAAAACGATTATTCCCCAGGGCTTCTTCAATACATTCCCTTTTTCTATGTCATTTGGTCCGATGACCTTATAACGGCCTCTGAGCTGAATATTGTTCAAAAAGCCATTGCCCAAGACACCGCGCTTACAAAAGGCGAACAAGACCTATTGTTTTCATGGTTGAATCCTGAAAGTCCGCCTTCGGATGAGGAGTTTAAAAAATGGAAACACGTTGTATCGAGTTCTAAAGTCAAGTTGATCGAAAGCGAGACCTATCCATTGACTACCTTCAGCCAAAAGGTCGTTTGCCAGTATCATGATACTTGTCCGTTTAACGACAACCTAAAACATATCGAGGTAAATCTGGGCATACAGCCCAATCACTACAACCATCTTTTTGATGTGGAAGTGGTTCATGAAAGTACTTCCGATTTTTATGACGCCAAGGAAATCGACATGCTTTTAAAGGGAAAGCACGCCAATGTTGTAGATGATTTCAGAACCGTTTTAAAGAACGGTATTTTTAAATGGGACATCCATAGAAATAAGGAAGAATTTCGTGAAGTTGTTCTGGATCAAGTAAAGTTTCTTGCCGACAAAGGCTATGGGGCCCTGGCGTACCCCAGCGAGTACGGCGGAACAGGAAATATGGAAGGCTATGCATATATTTTCGAAAACCTGATATACGCCGACGCCAGTCTTACGATAAAATTCGGGGTACAATTTGGCCTTTTCGGAGGGAGTATTCAAAAATTGGGTACCAAAAAACATCATGACAAATACCTGAACGATGCCGGCAACGCACATTTATTGGGCTGCTTCGCGATGACAGAAACCGGTCATGGATCCAATGTTAGGGGCATTAAAACGACCGCTACTTACGACAAGACATCAGATAATATTATTATTCACACTCCCGGAAGAAATGATAACAAAGAATATATCGGCAATGCCCTTCATTCAAAAATAGCCTCGGTGTTCGCGCAGCTCATCGTGGACGGAAAGAACCAAGGTGTACATGCTATTTTAGTTCCCCTCAGGGATTCTGACCATAACGTACTTCCGGGAATCAAAGTGGCCGACAATGGCTACAAACTAGGATTGAACGGTGTGGATAATGGTAAAATATGGTTTGATCAGGTTTCGGTTCCTCGAGAAAATCTTTTGGACAAATATGGCAAGATCGAATCGGACGGCACATACCATTCGGACATTAAGAATCCTAACAAGCGTTTTTTTACCATGTTGGGTACACTGGTGGGGGGAAGAATCTGCGTAGCGCGGGCCGGGCTAGGAGGTGCTAAAATGGCCCTTGCAATAGCCGCTAAACATGCACTTAAACGCAGACAGTTCAACGATAGCATCAAAATACAGGAAGATTTATTGATGGACTATCCAACGCACCAATTACGTTTGACACCTTTGGTCGCCAGCGCCTATGTATATCATGTTGTCTTGGATAAAATGATGGAAATCTATTGTGATGATGCGCAGCCCGACAAGCGAAAAGTCGAGACACAGGTCGCAGGGCTCAAGTCTATTATCACATGGTATGCCAATGAAACAATTCAAGAGTGCCGCGAGGCCTGTGGTGGAAAGGGATATCTTATCGAAAATCGAATTGCCGACCTCAAGGGCGATGTTGATATCTTTACGACTTTTGAAGGCGACAATACAGTACTATTACAATTGGCCGCCAAAGGTGTACTTTCCGATTTCAAAGCTGAATTCAATAGCGCCGGTTTTACTTCGGTCCTTAAAATATTGGGCATGCAGTTAAGTGATAAGCTCACCACAATCAATCCGGTTTATTCGAACAAGGTCGATAAGGATCATTTGTACAACCCAAAGTTTCACAAGCACGCCTTCGACTATAGAACCCGACGATTGACCTATACCTTGGCCATGCGCATTCGAGATTACATCAAAAAGGGCATTCCATCGTATCAGGCTTTTTTGAAAGTGCAGACCCATCTTTTGGTATTGGGCAAAGCCTATAGTCATGAATTGGCTTACAACATTTATTGCGATTTCACCAATGGAATTACCGATAAAAAAAATAGGTTGCTTTTTGAAAAACTTGGAACACTACATGCCTTGCATGAACTTCGAAAAGATGCCAGCTGGTATCTCGAACAAGGCTATTTTGGCAGCAACAAATCAAAGGCGATCCGTCAACGGGTCGAAAGATTATCTACCGAGTTGCGCCCTCATATTGGTGTACTTGTAGACGGATTCGGTATTCCCTCGCATTGTATGACCGCGCCTATTGCCGAATAAAAAACCGCGCTACTTTTCTCTATGAAGTTGTGACGTGTCGAGAAAATCAATCAATTTGATTTTTGCCGGACCATAAAAATAGGTTTTCGAATCACCTCGCGAAGAAAGTTCAAAATCTGCGTATGCATTGATACGCGCGCTTGGCGAACCTTCTAGATCCGCACTTACCGTATTGGCTTCCAATTTTTCAGCTTTTAGGCTTGAATTACCCGAAATATTGACTAAAAATGTATTGGTAGTTCCTTCCAACTTTGCCCCCGCACTCTCGGTCATTTTTAATATGTTTGAATCACTTACTGCATAAATACCGACATCGATTCGATCTTTTAGAACTATATTCAAAGAATCGCTGTTGATATTTAAATCGCCCGAACTGCTTCCTTCCATATGTACTTGAACAAATGTACTATTGGTGTTCAATTGTAATTTGGAACTGCCAAAAGTATTGATATAAAGCTGCTCACTTGAAATGATGTCCTTCATTTCAATTCGACCATCGAACATCGTTACGGACTCTAAGTAATTATAATCGATTGTAATATCCAACTTCTTTTTACCGGTAATCTTGTAATACGATGTGATGATCAAAGTACTGTCTTGAACTTCAAATTTCAGTACATCGATCAAGTTGTCGTCAGCAGAAATAGCATAACCTTCAGATGAAGCCTTCTGTAAGGTGATATCCAGATCATCTTTTAACTCTATTGCGTTGAAGGCCGGCAGGCTCTCGCTTACCTCTACAACGTTCCTGTTACCCTTGATCTTTGGTTTGCGCTGACCCATCGCCTGAAAACATAAGATCAGGGCGATAAAAAATATCATGTTCTTCATATCGTATTCTTGTTATCAAGGAAGCTATTTTCTTTCTTGAATCGAAACCTTCCTTTAAAATAGAAAAACTCCCTCAAAACCCATACCGGGGAATTATGAACTAAATGTATCAAAAAAAATGCCCAACTTAAAAAGTAGGGCATTTTTGTCAAAACAAATAAAAGTTTTAATGCTGCAATTCTTCCTCATCCTCTTGTAGAGGTACCGTTTGCGGCACAAAATCTTGACCTGGAATCACATAATCACCATTCTCATCGGTCTTACTGTAATCATATGCCCAACGATGAACTTCAGGTATTGGTCCGTCCCAGTTACCGTGAATATGCTTAACCTCGGCAGTCCATTCCAAAGTAGTGGCTTTCCATGGATTTTTAGGACCTTTCTTCCCGAAGAAGATACTGCTTATAAAATTATAGGCAAATACCAATTGAGCACCCGCAGTTATCAGCGCGAAAACGGTCATCAACACCTGTATGTTGGTCATCTCGTCGAACATTGGAAAAGCGGTGTTCTCATAATATCTTCTAGGTACCCCGGCCATACCGATAAAGTGCATCGGAAAAAATATACCGTACGATCCGACCGCGGTAATCCAAAAATGGACATAACCCAAATTTTTATTCATCATTTTACCCTCGAACATTTTGGGAAACCAGTGGTAAACTCCAGCAAACAATCCATATAATGCGGAAATACCCATTACCAAATGGAAGTGAGCTACCACGAAATAGGTGTCATGGACATTGATATCCAAGGCGCTGTCACCTAAGATGATTCCCGTCAATCCCCCGGTAATGAAAGTCGATACCATGGCAATGGAAAACAACATACCAGGGTTCATCTGTAAGTTTCCTTTCCATAAGGTGGTAATCCAGTTAAACGCCTTTACAGCTGAAGGAATGGCGATCAACAAGGTTGTAAATGTAAATACCGATCCAAGAAAGGGATTCATTCCGGAAATAAACATGTGATGGCCCCAAACTATGGTCGACAAAAATGCAATGGCTATGATAGATGCAATCATGGCCCGGTATCCGAAAATCGGCTTTCGTGAATTAACCGCCATAACTTCAGATACGATACCCATTGCTGGAAGAATTACGATGTATACCTCAGGGTGTCCAAGGAACCAGAACAGGTGTTCGTACAATACCGGCGAACCGCCTTGATAATGCAACACTTCTCCCTGAATAAAGATATCAGATAGGAAAAAAGATGTTCCGAAGCTTCTATCCATCAACAACAGCAATGCCGCCGAAAGCAACACGGGAAAGGAAATTACCCCGATAATCGCCGTTACCAAAAATGCCCAAATAGTCAACGGCAGCCTGGTCATTGACATTCCCTTCGTCCTTAAATTGAGTACCGTAACAATATAGTTCAATGAGCCCAATAGTGAGGAAGCAATGAAAATTGCCATGGATACCAACCATAGGGTCATACCCATACCTGAACCTGCCTGTGCCATTGGCAACGCACTAAGGGGCGGATAAATCGTCCAACCAGCTGCCGCCGGTCCGGCCTCGACGAATAATGAAATCACCATGATAACGCTTGACAAGAAGAAGAGCCAGTATGAAATCATATTCAAAAAGCCCGATGCCATATCTCGTGCACCTATCTGCAACGGTATCAATAGATTACTGAAAGTACCACTCAAACCAGCAGTCAATACGAAGAATACCATAATAGTTCCATGAATGGTAACCAAGGCCAAATACATATCGGCATCCATAACCCCGCCGGGGGCCCACTTGCCCAATAATGTTTCCAAAATCGGAATGGATTCACCGGGCCAGGCCAACTGCATTCTGAACATAAGCGACATGGCTATACCAATGGTTCCCATAATAAGGCCCGTAATCAAATATTGCTTTGAGATCATCTTGTGATCTTGGCTAAAGATATATTTGGTTATAAAGGTCTCTTTGTGATGATGATGCCCTTCTGCATGATCTTCTACGTGTGCGTGTGCTGTGGCAGACATTCTTATTTTGTTTTTATTAATCTTGTAAAACTATATAATCTATTGCATCGAAGCCATCGTCTGACCGAACGTCTGTTGCGCCTTCATCCATTCGTTGTATTCTTCTTCGGTCTCAACAATAATTTTCATCTGCATATTATAATGTGACTTTCCGCAAATTTTGTTACAGAGCAAAACATAGTCGAATTCCCACGGATCTGAATTGGGTTCGCCGTTCGCAGCCCTTTCGGCCCTGATAATATTCGTTCGTTCGACCTTATCGATAACATCAGGGTTTTGTCTCATATCGGCAGTTGTTGTTATCGGTGTAAAAGAAAACTCTGTAATCATACCCGGAACACAGTTCATTTGGGCCCTGAAATGAGGAAAATAAGCCGAATGCAGAACATCTTGCGAACGAAATTTAAAGTTGACCTTTCGACCGACCGGAAGGTGCAGTTCTTTAACAATTACGTCATCGGAAGCATAGGTGTCGGCTTCGTCGAGTCCGAGTACGTTCGCCCTGTCGATATCGATCATCCTAACATTGGCCCCTCCTAATACGTTATCGGCCCCCGCATAGCGCGCGGTCCAGTTGAATTGTTGGGCATAGAGCTCCACAACCAAGGGGTCATCATCTTCGTTAATGTCCATTATATTGGTCCACGTGTACAACCCCCAAAGGATCAATGCAGCCAATACGATAACGGGAATAATAGTCCAAATTGCTTCCAACTTATTACTATCGGCAAAGAACAGTGCCCTTCTACCTGCCTTACCACGATATTTATAGGCAAAATAATGCAACAAGAACTGGGTAAGCGTCTGTACGATGAAAATGATCACAAAAGACATCAGCATCAAGCTATCGTACTCGGCACCATGGGCCGAAGATGCCTCGGGCAAAAGAAACTTGCCGTATTTCCAAAAACTAAAAATGGTTATTGCATAAATGAATATCAGAAACGCAAGCAATAGGTACGCATTGTTCTTGTTGTCCTGTTCGTTCGCAATCTGTGCAGTCTCCGTTCTCAACTGGGATAATTCGAAAATTTTGGTCATTTGCCAAATGGCAATGAAAACCAGTATTAAAACGGCTAAAGTTAATAATGTAGTCATCGTATGATTTAGTATTATACTTTACTTACTAATAGTGAAAATGCTTGCTTTCTTCAATAAATGGATTACGTTTCGGTTGCAATGGCACAGTTGAAAGTGCCCTGAAAACCCAAAAAATAAAGAATCCTGCAAAAAACATTATCGCACCGATCTCAGTGGTACCAATGTACCATTGGTCTCCTACGGTCGAAGGCATGATCATATTGAATATATCAATATAGTGTCCTACCAAAATTATAATTCCGGCCATGATCACAAACCAATTGACACGCTTGAAATCACTATTCATCAATATCAAGAAAGGAAACACGAAGTTCATCGCCACCATTCCAAAAAATGGCAGTTTATAATCTTCGATGCGGGCAACGAAATAGGTAACCTCTTCCGGAATGTTCGAATACCATATCAACATGAATTGCGAAAACCATAGGTAGGTCCAGAAAATACTGAAACCGAACATAAACTTGGCCAAATCATGTATGTGGCTATCGTTAACATCGGGCAAATGGCCTTTTGATTTTAAGTAGATGGTTACCATCGCTATTACGGTCACCCCTGAAACTATCATACCGGCAAAAGTATACCAACCGAACAAGGTACTGAACCAGTGTGGTTCCACGCTCATGAGCCAATCCCAAGACATAATCGATTCTGAAACCAAATAGAAAACCAAAAAAGCGGCCGATATTCTAAAGTTTAGTTTGAAATTGGAATTATCATCGGCCTCATCTTGTTTCAAGGATAATTTTCTTGAATACTCACGATATAAAATCCAACCGCCCAAAAAGATAGCGGCACGAATCAAAAAGAAGACGGGATTCAGATAACCCGATTTTCCCTGCAGCAGATGGTCATGGGCCACAACATCGGCGTCCATCCAAACGAACAAGTGGTTCATGTGCATTACCGAAAGTACCAGAATGACGAATACGATTATACCTCCAGGAACCAAATAAGCCGTTATACCTTCCATGACCCTGAACAACAAAGGTGACCAACCGGCCTGCGCGGCACGCTGAATCGCATAAAAGGCCAATACTCCCAAGGAAATCATCATGAAAAAGAACGCGGCAACATATAAAGCGGCCCACGGCTTGTTGCGCAATTGCTGAAGTAGATGCTCGTCATGTGAAGAATCATGTACTTCCCCATGACTTTCTGCCGCGACTCCATGCCCTTCATCGGCATGTGTTGCCTCGGCACCATGTGAACCTCCGTGACCATCACCATGGGCTGCAACCATTTCTTTTGCCTCTTCTACGGTACTCGGCATTGTAACAAAACCATAAGCCATTGCCAAGGCACCTACTACCATCAAAACGATGGCACCAATTTTTAACCTATTCGAAATTGTGTACATATTTAGCTATGTATTATTTTATTAAGTCTTGCTTCAACTTCATGACATACTCCGACACCTGCCACATTTCATGTGTATTCAATTGAGCGGCATAAGAACCCATTGAGTTCAAGCCATACTGAATTGTATGAAAACTAGTGCCTACCGTAATATTACGGGCGGCATCGGCATAACTGGGCACACCCAAGATTTTTTCACGTTTGACCAATGTACCTTGACCATCACCTTTGTCGCCATGACAGATGGCACAGTAAATGGTATAAAGCTCACGGCCGGCAGCCAAATTTTTGTCCATCTGCAAAGAATCCAAAGGGCTCTGGTTCAACCTTGCCAGTTCTTTTCCTTCTGGAGTATTTTCAAACTCATACGGCATCCATCCGCGTGGTATCGTATTGGCTGGAGGCACCATCGCCTCTTGGTTACTTGGCAAAAAGCCAATCTCGCCGTAAGTCTCATAACCCACAGGCTCATACATATTGGGCATGTATTGATAGTTGCGGCTTTTTTCATGCATACAAGAGGCCGTTATAAAAAGAAGGCCAAATACGCCGATTATTTTTCCAACACTTTTCATACTTAATGAAGGTTTTTTTCTGATACGTTTATCTCTACAGCACCGGTATCCAACAGTAGATCTTTCAATTCTTTTTCATTGTCATGAATTTCGATTTCCATGACAAAATGGTCGTCCGTAGTACGCACATCAGGATTTTCCGCTTTTTTGAACGGCCATAGTTTACTTCTTAAATAGAAGGTAATAACCATTAAGTGTGCGGCAAAAAACACCGTCAATTCGAACATGATCGGTACGAATGCCGGCATGTTCTCGATATAGCTGAAACTGGGTTTGCCACCGATATCCTGTGGCCAGTCTTCGATCATAATATAGTTCATCATCACGATGGCCACGGTCAAGCCCAAACAACCGTACATAAATGATGTAATGGCAATACGTGTCGGGGCAAGGCCCATTGCCTTGTCCAAACCATGTACTGGAAACGGGCAATATACTTCTTCGATATGATGCTTTGCAGTTTTTACTTTCTTGACCGCATGCATCAGCACATCGTCATCATTGTAATATGCGTGAATAACTTTTGATGCCATTTCTACTTCTTGTTATTTAATTTTCTTGCCTGACCTGCCCAATCGTCACGTTGCGCTCTTCCCGGGAAAGCCTCGGTAATGGAATCCAACAGGTTATATTCTTTTTCGGTCATTCGGCTTACCTGTGAAAACGTGAAAATTCCAATCTGGTTCAAGGTTTTTTCCATTTTCGGACCTATTCCTTTGACTTTCTTCAAATCATCGGGCGTTTCCTTAGAGGGGTCAAAAGTACCGATGGAATCAAGCAAACTTGAAACTTCCTTCTTTTCCGATGGAGCTACTCTAGGTTTTTCCTCGACTACATTTTCAACGACTTCATTAACAAGTTCTTTTTCTTTCACAACACCACTTTTACCAATCTGGTATAATGGCTGACCAGCATCTCGCAACCTCTTGTATTTCTCCCCGGATGATTTCAAAATAGACTTAACCTCTGCCTGGGCAATGACCGGGAACGTTCTGGCGTATAAAAGAAATAATACGAAAAAGAATCCCAAGGTACCAACGAAAATCCCTATATCGACATAGGTTGGAGAGAACATTGTCCATGAAGAAGGAAGATAATCCCTATGTAACGAGGTTACGATAATCACAAAACGCTCGAACCACATACCTATGTTCACGATAATCGAAATAAAGAATGAGAACATAATGCTGGTACGCAATTTCTTGAACCACATGAACTGGGGTGAGAACACATTACAGGTCATCATTGCCCAATAGGCCCACCAGTACGGTCCGGTCGCCCTGTTCAAAAAGGCGTATTGTTCGTATTCGACTCCCGAATACCACGCCATGAAAAGTTCGGTGATATAGGCACAGCCCACAATCGAACCTGTAATCATTATCACTATGTTCATCAACTCGATATGCTGTACTGTAATGTAGGCCTCTAAATGACAAACCTTACGCATAATGATCAAAAGCGTGTTCACCATCGCAAAGCCCGAGAAAACGGCCCCAGCGACAAAATACGGTGGAAATATGGTCGTATGCCAACCCGGAATCACCGACGTGGCAAAGTCAAACGATACGATGGTGTGTACCGAAAGTACGAGTGGGGTGGCCAAACCTGCCAGTACCAAAGACACTTCCTCGAAACGTTGCCAATCCTTGGCACGTCCCGTCCATCCAAAGCTCAAAAGACTATAAATCTTCTTTTGAAAGGGTTTTACGGCCCGATCACGGATCATCGCAAAATCTGGCAAAAGCCCCGTGTACCAGAAGACCAACGAGACTGATAAATATGTGGAAATCGCAAATACGTCCCAAAGCAAGGGTGAGTTGAAGTTGACCCATAGGGATCCAAACTGGTTAGGAATGGGCAATACCCAATATCCTACCCAAACACGCCCCATGTGAATTACCGGGAATAGACCCGCCTGAATAACCGAGAAAATGGTCATCGCTTCAGCGGAACGGTTGATGGCCATTCTCCATTTTTGCCTAAAAAGCAATAATACGGCCGAAATCAATGTTCCAGCGTGACCGATACCTACCCACCAAACAAAGTTGGTAATATCCCAGGCCCAGCCAACGGTTTTGTTCAATCCCCAAACACCTATTCCGGTAGAAATGGTATAAACTATACAACCGACCCCCCATAGGAATGCCGCCAAGGAAATGGAAAAAACAATCCACCAATGTTTATTGGCCCTTCCTTCGATAGGAGCGGCGATATCCACTGATACATCGTGGTAATCCTTATCTCCAATTACCAAGGGTCTTCGTATAGGTGCTTCGTAATGCGACGCCATAATTTATTATCTAGTTACGTTCCTTCTTTTCGTGTGTTTATGCTTCGTTGGTATTTCTCACTTTAACGTGATAGAAAACATTAGGTTTGGTGCCGATATGCTCCAACAAATGGTACATTCGATCACTCTTCTTTAATTCGGCCACCTTGCTGTCCTCATCGTTCACATCCCCGAACACCATGGCTCCACTACCACAGGCCGCCGAACAGGCAGTCTGGAATTCACCATCCTTAATCGATCTTCCATCACGCTTGGCATCCAATATCGTCTTCTGTGTTTTTTGGATGCACATAGAGCATTTTTCCATTACTCCACGCGACCGAACATTGACATCAGGATTGATTACCATTTTGCCCAGATCATTGTTCATATAGTAATCGAACTCGTCGTTGTTATTGTACAGGAACCAATTGAACCTACGTACTTTATACGGACAGTTGTTCGCACAATATCGGGTTCCTACACAACGATTGTAAGCCATATGGTTTTGTCCTTGACGACTGTGTGAAGTTGCGGCCACAGGACACACCGTTTCACAAGGGGCGTGATTACAATGCTGGCACATTACGGGTTGAAACGCCACTTGAGGATTGGCCGAAGGACTCTCCATTTCGCCAAAACCGCCCAGCGACCCTTTTTCTCCCCAAAGACCGTCAAGTTCTTCTTTCTTGGTATCGTCTTCTTCGAAAGTATCTTGTGAAGAATAATATCTATCGATACGCAACCAGTGCATATCGCGACTCTTTCTAACTTCTTCCTTACCGACTACCGGAACATTGTTTTCCGCATGGCACGCAATAACGCAAGCCCCACAACCGGTACATGCATTTAAATCGATTGACAGGTTAAAATGATGCCCTATCGAACGGTCAAAGCTATCCCACAAATCAACAGTTGTGGCCGGAACTTCTTGATGGTTCAATGAAACCTGGGGTACCGGGTTCCATTCGGCATGATTGCGCGTGTTGAAAACTTCAAGGGTCGTTTCCTTAATGATATCGCCCCTACCCATGAGCGTATTATGCAATTGAACACAAGCAAACTCATGCTCTCCAAAAGATTTTTCCAAAGTTACGGTCTGGGAAGCATTAAAATCTTGATATAAGGCATAAGCATTAACCCCCGTCTGCATTTCAGACTTCATTCCGACTTTCTTTCCATAGCCGAAAGAAAGACCAACAGATCCGTTCGCCTGGCCAGGTTGAACGATTACGGGAACCTTGTCAATGGAAACCCCATTAACCGTTAACTTAGCATAACTACCGTTCAATCCGCCGTTGGCAACATTGAAGTTTTCCAAGCCTAATTTCTCGGCATCGGCTTTTGAAACGGTCACATAATTGTCCCATGAAACCCTGGTAATGGGATCGGGGAATTCTTGCAACCAAGGGTTACCAGCTTGCTGGCCGTCGCCCATGCCCACTTTTGAATATAGGGTCAATTCCATTCCACCGCCACTTGTGGCGTTTGAAAGATTACGTACCGCCGAAGCAATCGGCACGGCGGCCGTTTCGGCCACTTCTTCAGATTCAGAACCAACTTCTTTATCACCAACCACGGCCGTCGATATGGCCGGATCAGCGGTTTCACCTTCCAAGACCATAGCCTCACCAGCGGATACAAAAACACCATCTTGAAGTGCCTGGTTCCAACTACCTCCGTTAAGAATGTTCGTATTCCAGGTTTCCTTAATATAATCATAATAGGTTTGGCCCCTATCCATCCATTTTAACAATGCACCCTGAAATTGTCGGGTATCGAATAATTCACGGATTACAGGTTGTGCCAAACTATAATATCCTTTTTTGAACTGGGCATCTCCCCAAGATTCCAAATAATGGTTGGAAGCCGCAGCATAGGTGGTAACCTCTGTCGTTTCGTTCCAATTTGCAGTGAACGAAACGGAAAGGGCCACTTTATCAAGACCTTCTTTAAAATCGGCCGTATTTGGCAAGGAATACATCGGGTTGACACCATCCATCAATAAAACACCTACCTTGCCCGCCTTCATATCGGCAATCAATTGATTGACCGCATCTACATTACCCTGTCTCGTATATCTTGGAGCAACGGTATCGAAAGCTTTGCTGCCCAACATTTCGTTTATTGCAAGCACAACGGACTGGGCGTCTACATCGTCTAGTCCTGTTACCACAACGGCAGCCGAGGTATTCTTTCTAATATCTGCGGCAGCATTGTCAACGGCTCTTTGCGCGTAATCGGGAAGCTCACCACCGATACTTGTACCATTCAAAGTAGCATATAGCTTGGCCAAGGCGACTTTCTGTTGCATCGGCGTCAAGGGCACTCTTTTATCCGCATTGGCACCGGTCAACGACATATTCGCCTCGAACTGTACGTGGCGTGACATTTTTCCATTCTTAGGGATACGTCCTTTGGAATAGCCGCTATCATAACCGCCACCTTGCCAGTCTCCCAAGAAATCGGCACCAAATGAAACTATCGTTTCCGCCTTTTCAAAATCATAATCGGCCATTGCGCGCTGACCATATCTGTTTTCGAACGCGGTCAACGCCGCATCTTCAGATATGGCATCATAGACCACATGGTTTACATTTACATAGGTCTCTTTGAACTCGGAAATCAATCTTTCAGTAGATGGACTCGCATAGGTCGGTGTCAAGACTGCAATTTGTTTTCCTGAATTTTTAGCCGTTGCCAGCTGGGCCTTGACCGTTGCGTCCAATGCATCCCAATCTACAGGTTCTCCATTGGCAACAGGCCCTTGTAATCTTGTACTATCATATAGCGATAAGACCGAGGCCTGCACCCTGGCATTTGCATTACCACCTACTTTGGCGTCGGTATTGTTCTCTATTTTTATCGGACGGCCCTCTCTGGTCTTTACTAATATACTGGCAAAATCAAAACCATTGGCTATCGTAGTGGCATAATAGTTTGATACTCCCGGAACAATAGTTTCGGGCTGCACTACATAAGGAATTGATTTTACCACAGGGCCTTCACATGCCGCCATGGCAGCAGCAGCGGTACTGAACCCGACATATTTTAGGAAATCACGTCTATTGGTCTGGCTTGAGTCCAAAGTTTCCTTATCACCCAAAAATTGGTCAACAGGAATCTCTTCAACAAACTCATTCTGCCGTAGCGTCTCAACAATGGAATCGTTAGGATTTAACTCCGCTTCGCTTTTCCAATATTTTTTATTCGATGCCATACGTATAATTCTGTAATTAGCTGCTTAGTTCTTTAATAATGACACTTCCCACACTCCAATCCACCCATCTGGGCTGCCGTTAGGTTCTCGACCCCATATTTCTTGGAAAGCTCGGCATGTATTTTTTCGTAGTACTCGTTACCCTCGACCTTTACGTTGGTCTCCCTATGACAATTGACACACCAACCCATGGTCAATGACGAATATTGGTACATGATCTCCATTTCCTCGACGGGGCCATGACAAGTCTGGCATTCAAGACCGGCCACCGATACATGCTGCGAATGGTTGAAATAGGCAAAGTCGGGCAAATTATGGATTCGAATCCATTCTATCGGTTGCGATTCGCCAGTATATTTTTGATTTTCCTCGTCCCATCCAACCGCTTTGTACAATTTTTTAATTTCTCCGGTATAGAATTCATTCGTATAGCCGTTTGCCAAATCTTCCCTGCTCGGACCTTCGGGATTACCCTTGTATTCGTAAATCGATTTGTGGCAGTTCATACAAACATTCAACGATGGAATACCCGAGGTTTTGGAAACCCTTGCCGAAGAGTGACAGTATTTACATTCTATTTTGTTGTCCCCGGCATGAATTTTATGCGAATAGTGGATTGGTTGAATGGGCTGGTATCCTTGATCCACACCGACCTGCATCATCCAACCATAGGCAAAGTAACCTGCGGTCAACAACAATAGGATAGAAGTGACCAAAACCAAAAACTGGTTTTTGGCAAAAGCCTTCCAAATCGGGGTTCGGTTTCCGAATTCTTTTTCGACATCGATCCCATTGGAGGCCATCACCCTTTTCAAAGTCTTGTTCACCGAGAACAACATGAACACCAAAAGCGCAAAGACCAAGGCCAAGGCCCCAAGAATCAATTCATTTGATATGCCCGATGATTTGGCATCGGAACCCGCATCGGTCACTACCGTAGCAGCCGCAGCGGGAGCTGCCACAGGAGCGGCCGTATAAGCCAAAATATCATCGATATCCGCGTCCGATAAGGTCGGAAAAGCCGTCATTGCCGCCTGATTGTACTCATTATATATCTTATTGGCATAAGCGTCGCCCGATTTGATCATACCAGGACTATTCTTAATCCATGCATACAGCCAAGCCTTATCCAACCCTTCGTCATCTGCCAAGCGGCTTTCTACGTTTGCAAGGGCAGGCCCTGTCATTTTACGGTCCAAGGCGTGACAAGCGGCACAATTTTGATTAAAAAGAGTCTTTCCTTTCACGGCATCGCCCGCACCCGACCCCTCAGTTACCTCTGTGATATCGCTCTGCTCGACGGCCGCGTCTTCTTGCGCAATAACCGATTGTGAAAAAAACAGGATTAGTAGTAAACTGAAACCTAAAACTTTGGCTAGTTGATCGCGGTATTTACCCTCTTTCATATATAAAATATTTCAAAAGAAACTTTGGCACGATAATTCCTTTCTAAAGGATAAAAGTGGTGGTTATCCGTACCTAAATTGATGGCAAAAATACGACATAGACTTTATTTTGAAAATGTTAACGGATTTATAATTTATAATTTATAATTGTTCTAAATAAATGGAGATTAATTACCTTTCACAATTAAAAACTACCTTTGTCGAACACATTAATACTCAATCGGATAACAATATGAAATCCTTCTTTTTCATGCTGGCCGTCACGTTTGCCACCACATATGGAAGGGCACAAAATGGCAACATAAACATCAAGCAGGACCAGAAAATAGCCGAACTGCTCGATATCTACAAATCTGCTAATTCGGATACCGAATACTATACGATACAGGTAGGTTTCGGATCAAGTTCGAAAGCCGAAAAAATCAAATCGGAGGTCGAGATAGACTTTCCCGAACTTCCGGCAAGAACGGTTTTTGACTCCCCGACTTTTCGTGTTCGCGTCGGTCGTTTCAAGAAAAAACTCGATGCAGAACGAAAGTTCATCGAAGTGCGAGAAAAATATCCTGATGCGATGTTGTTAAAACCAAAAAAATCGACCAAGTAGGTCGATTTTTTTCCTTTTTTCAAATGTCGTATAGTTATTTCAGCTGTTTCTTCACGGCAACTTCTTGGAAAGCCTCAACAATGTCGCTCTCTTGAATATCATTGTAATTCTTAATCTGAAGACCACAATCATAGCCTTTGGAAACTTCTTTGACATCATCTTTAAAACGTTTCAAAGAGGCCAACTCACCCGTATAGATTACGACACCGTCACGTATTAGGCGAATATTTGAGTTTCTAAAGACTTTTCCACTGGTTACCATACATCCGGCAATAGTACCGATCTTGGAAATTTTGAAGGTCTCACGTATCTCGGCCGTTCCGGTAATCTCTTCCTTGATCTCGGGCGAAAGCATACCTTCCATAGCATCTTTCAAATCATTGATGGCATCATATATTATGGAATACATTCTGATATCAATCTCTTCTTTCTCGGCGACCGATCGGGCATTGCCCATTGGTCTTACGTTGAACCCGATAATGACCGCATCGGAGGCCGAAGCCAACAACACATCGGATTCGGTAATAGGCCCGACGGCCTTGTGTATGATATTGACCTGAATCTCATCGGTGGACAATTGCTGGAACGAATCGGTCAACGCTTCAACGGATCCATCAACATCACCTTTAAGAATAATATTCAACTCTTTGAAATCACCTAAAGCGATACGTCTTCCGATTTCGTCCAATGTAATATGGCGTTGGGTTCGCACCGATTGTTCGCGCTGCAATTGCGCCCTACGGTTGGCGATGCCCTTGGCCTCACGTTCGTCTTCCATGACATTGAACTTGTCACCTGCTTGAGGGGCACCATCAAGACCCAAAATCGAAATGGGTGAAGACGGCCCTACCTTTGTCACATTTTTGCCACGTTCATCTTGCATGGCCTTGACTTTACCGCTACAGATACCCGCCAATACATAATCACCTATTTTTAACGTACCGGCCTGAACCAAAATTGTCGAAACATACCCTTTTCCCTTGTCCAAAAAGGCTTCGACAACAGTACCAGATGCCAATTTATTGGGGTTTGCCTTCAATTCTAAAAGTTCGGCCTCCAACAATACTTTTTCAAGTAATTCCTTTACACCCTCACCGGTCTTTGCAGAAATATCGTGCGATTGGATCTTACCACCCCAATCCTCCACCAAAAGGTTCATATTTGCCAAACCTTCCTTAATCTTATCAGGATTGGCCGTTGGCCTGTCAATCTTGTTTATTGCGAATACAATGGGTACCCCTGCGGCCTGGGCGTGGCTAATGGCCTCTCTGGTCTGGGGCATAATGTCATCATCGGCCGCGATTACGATAATCGCAATGTCAGTGACCTGGGCACCTCGCGCACGCATGGCGGTAAAGGCCTCATGACCCGGAGTATCCAAGAAGGATATTTTCTGCCCATTATCCAAGGTTACGGCATAGGCCCCGATATGCTGGGTTATTCCACCACTCTCGCCTGCAATCACATTTTCTTCTCTTATATAATCCAATAACGATGTTTTACCATGGTCAACATGGCCCATTACAGTAACGATTGGCGCCCTCGGTTCCAAATCTTCGGGAGCATCTTCTTCCTCAACGATACTTTCTTCGATATCGGCAGTAACGAATTCCACCTCATAGCCAAATTCTTCGGCCACTATAGAAAGGGTCTCAGCATCAAGTCTTTGGTTCATGGTTACCATAATGCCCAACGACATACAGGCAGAGATAATCTCGGTCGTAGGAACATCCATCATCGTTGCCACCTCGCTTGCTGTCACAAACTCGGTCACCTTGAGTATTTTACTTTCAAGTTCTTGCTGTTCTAGATCAGCCTCGGTCTGCTGACGGTGCTGATCTCTTTTATCCCTACGATACTTGGCACCCTTTCCTTTTTTCGATTTTCCTTGAAGTTTTTCAAGGGTCTCGCGAACCTGCTTTTGTACATCCTCTTCAGTAGGCTCGACCTTATTGGCCGTAGCAAAACGCCTACCTCCTTTTCTATTATCGGAACCTGGACCGCGTGGGCTATCCGTCTTGCTGACGATTCGCTTTCTACGCTTCTTTCGTTCATTCGTTTCCTTTTTCTCGGAATCTTCTTTCTTTTTCTTAGGTTTCTGAAACTTTGAAAGATCTATCTTGTCACCCGCTATTTTTGGGCCCGACAGTTTTTGGTACTGCGTAGCGATTTTCTCCTTCGGTGGATCAATATCTATAGAAACTTCATCTTTTTTCGAGGTCACCGCTTTAGAATCGTCTACCTCTTTTGCCGGAGCCTCTACCTTCTGCTGTTTCTTAGCCTCTTCGACTACTTCTTTTTGAACCTTTTTTTTGGGCTCCAAATCAATCTTGCCCACGGTTTTGGGGCCACTAAGTTCTGCTTTGGCCTTGACCACTTCAGAGGCCGCTGAACGCCTTTCACGGACCAACCTTCTTTCTTCTTGCTCCTGCTCTAACTGCAGTCGTATGGCTTCTTTCTCCTTGCGCTTTTCTTCGCCTACTTCTTTGGATGCAACTTTCTTGCTTTTATCGGTCTGAAATTCATCTTGGAGTACCGCGTACACTTCATCGGATATCTTTGTAGTGGGGCGCGCTTCGATTTCGTGCCCCTTGGACGCGAGAAAATCAACGGCCCTGTCCAATGAAATATTGAACTCCTTGAGCACCTTGTTAAGCCTTATTTTTGCAATTCCTGCCATAAATACTTTTTCCTAATTCTTCGAAAACCCGGCATGAGCCCACCCAGATCTACGTTTATTTGCCGCTAATATATAGCTAATCTTCTAATTCTTCTTTGAGTATGCGTATAACTTCCTCTATCGTCTCTTCTTCCAAATCGGTACGTTTGACCAAATCGTCAACATCTTGTTCCAATACGCTACGGGCGGTATCCATACCAATTTTCTTGAATTCCTCGATTATCCAAGCCTCTATTTCATCTGAGAATTCCGTCAATTCCACATCTTCTTCAACACCTTCACGGAAAACGTCGATCTCGTATCCTGTCAATTGCCCGGCCAATCTGATATTGTGTCCGCCGCGACCAATGGCCTTTGAAACCTCCTCGGGCTTTAGGTAGACCTGAGCCGTCATTTTTTCGTCGTTCAATTTTACCGAAGATACCCTGGCGGGGCTCAGGGCCCTTGTCACCATTAACTGAGGATTGTTCGTCCAATTGATAACGTCTATATTTTCATTGCCCAGTTCACGAACGATACCATGAATGCGGCTACCTTTCATACCCACACAGGCACCAACCGGATCAATACGGTCGTCGTACGAGTCAACGGCCACTTTGGCTTTTTCCCCAGGAATACGTACGGCCTTCTTAATGGTTATGAGTCCGTCAAAAACCTCAGGGATTTCTTGAAAGAACAATTGCTCCAAAAACTTGGGAGAGCTTCTCGACATAATAATAGTAGGCTTACTGCCTTTCAGTTCAACGCTCTCGATAATGCCCCGAACATTGTCTCCTTTCCTGAAAAAGTCGGATGGAATCTGCCGATCTTTCGGAAGGATGATCTCATTTCCTTCGTCATCCAACAAAATAATGGCTTTATGCCTTATATGGTGTACCTCTGCCGTGTAGATTTCGCCTTCAAGGTCTTTGAACTGCTTGTAAATGGTCGTATTGTCATGTTCATGGATCTTCGAGATCAGGTTCTGCCGCAGGGCCAATATGGCCCTTCTTCCCAAATCGATCAATTTGACCTCCTCCGACACATCTTCGCCCACCTCGAAATCGGGCTCTATCTTTCGTGCCTCCGACAACGAAATCTGCTCGTTGGGCTCTTCTACTTCACCATCCTCTACCACAATGCGGTTTCTCCAGATTTCCAAATCGCCCTTGTCAGGGTTGATAATGATATCAAAGTTTTCATCAGATCCGAATTTCTTCTTAAGGGCGTTTCTAAAAACATCCTCCAAGATCGCCATCAACGTAACCCTATCGATAAACTTGTCATCCTTGAACTCCGAGAAAGACTCGATCAGCGCAATATTTTCCATTACTTAACTAGAATTAAAATTTTAATATAACCTTTGCTTCCTTAATGTCGGCGAATGCGATTTCACGCTTTTTCCGAACCGTAACCTTCCCTTTTCCGACGGGTTTGGGTTCCCGTGCTTTCCATTCCAAAACAATTCCATTATCGGTCGTTTCTATCAAATTGGCCTCGAAACTTTCTTCAAGGGTATCGACCTTGACTTTTCTACCGATATTCTTTTTAAACTGTCTAGGCAAGAGTAGCGGAGATGCGGCACCGGCCGACATCACCTCAATTGAAAAATCTTCTTCCTCCCTATCTAAATTGTGTTCGATGGCCCTACTTATCGTTATACAATCTTTGACGGTAACGCCATTATCGCCATCCAAGACTACTTTGATCTTATTGTCGGACGAAACCGAAAAATCGATCAAGAACAACGACCCATCCTTTGTCAGGGCATCCTTTAAAAGCATATCTACTTTCTCCTTCAACATAACCCTAAGAAATAAAAAAGAGGACTATAACGGTCCCCTCATGAATACTTTGATATCCTTTCAGTCGTGCAAATATACATTTTTTTTGAAACAAAAATAATTATCGGCCCAAACCTTATTCAAAGCATTTAATAGTACTTTTAAGGAAACTAACCGATCACTACCGATATTTATGGATATTCTTTCATCTTTCGACCTTATTATAGCTGCGGCCGTAATCGTTATTCTTTCTTTCTGGTTCAACGGCATTTCCAAGAAGACGAACATACCTTCGGTATTGATGTTGATCGTGCTTGGCGTAATTCTGCAATATGTTCTGAAATTTTTCGTGCCCGATATTCCTGATTTTGCCGGGTCGCTTGAAATTTTAGGAACAGTGGGGCTTATTATGATCGTTCTCGAGGCCGCTTTGGAATTGGAGCTGAAACGTGAAAAGCTGTGGCCCATTCTCAAATCGATGGCCGTGGCACTGATCGGCCTGGTCGCTTCGGCATGGGTGGCCGCATTGATCATTTATCAATTCATACCCGAGATGACCATGCAATCCGCTTGGTTGTATGCGACCCCTTTGTCGATTTTATCAAGCGCCATCATCATACCCAGTGTAGGTGGATTATCGGCTGACAAGAAGGAATTTCATATTTACGAAAGCACCTTTTCGGATATTATGGGGATTATGATGTTCTACTTTCTGGCCGGGGGATTAGATCCTGCCGACGACTCCGGGGTGACGGGATTTGCCGGAAATATTGTATTGACCATAGTCGTGGCACTGGCCGCCAGTTATGCACTCATCCTTATCTTTCAAAGAATAAAGAGCCAGGCCAAACAGTTTTTGCTCATCGCCGTGCTATTATTGCTATACGCCGTCGGCAAGAAAATGCACCTGTCTTCTTTGATTATCATTCTGGTTTTCGGATTGGTCATCAAAAACATCAAAGTGTTTTTTCCGGGAAAAATGGATGTTTTTCTTGAAAACGAAAAAATACACCAAATCTATCATGAACTGCATATCATTACCCTAGAAACGGCTTTTGTCGTACGCACCTTTTTCTTTGTAATTTTTGGCCTTTCTATCGTTCTCGCCTCATTGTTCAGCTTAAAGGTGGCCCTGATCAGTATATTGATCATCGCATCGATCTATACCATTCGCTTTGCACTGTTACGTATTTTTGTAGGGAAGGATATATTACCCCAACTTTTTATCGCCCCAAGGGGATTGATCACCGTACTACTTTTCTATGCCATCCCCGCACAGGCACAAATCGCAAGTTTTGAGTCGGGCGTACTGCTTTTTGTAATCATCGCCACAAGCCTGATCATGACCTGGGCCATGATCAAGGACAAAAAGAAAATGGGCACCCTACTGGACGAAATCGACCAAGAACTATTGGAAAGAAACGAGGCCGAAGACGCACTTCGCGAAAAAGAACTGAATCCTGAAATGCATGAACACAACACAACCAAAATCAACAATCCAACACGTCAAGAATCTCGCGATGAGCTTGACCCAACTCTAGATTAAGGCTTTTTGGACGACTATCATCGATAAAATCATTCTTTAATAAACTTTGCCCCTTTTTGTTGACTGCCGATCGTTAGGTATAAGTAGTACATTCCAGGACTAAGATCCCCAACATATATTTGAAAGACCCCATCTCCCAATAATTGCGTTTCCTCCCTTTTTAGTGCAAGTACATTTTTTCCGAAAGCATCATAAATATAGAACATTTCGACAGGGCTGTCTACATCACCAGAAACCATAATATTCAATAAATTTCCAGCTGGGTTTGGATACAATTCTACTTCTGTGATAGCAAGTGATTGTTGCTTCGAAGAAGAGGCCGTACTCGTCGTAAACGGGGAGAGCACCTCGCCCGGAACCACCTCGACGGGGAGCGCGCCGTCGCCGTCGCTCGGCCTGCGCCAGCCCACCGCCAGATTGTCCCCGAAGGCCTCCTCCTTCATCAGGGCCTCAATGTAGTAGCGCTCGCCACGCTCAAGATAGATGCCCGAAGACTTCTGCGTTGCGAACTTGTCCCACTGCCTGCTGCTGGCCCAGTCGTCGTGGTGGGCGATCCTCGCCTTGCCAGAGGCATCGGCCGTCGCGCTGAGGCTCAGCTCGGCATGGTTGTTCGCCGCGACCCAGAAATAATACGTGCCCGTCTCGGGAGCGCAGAGGTAACCCCTCACCCTGACACCGTAGTCGTCGCCCTGGTTGCTCTCGATCTCGAAAAGCGAAAGCTCGGCGGAAAGCGTAGGGCTGTCGGGATAGGAAGGGGCACCCGTAAGGTTCGCGATCGAACTGCCCGGTATACCGTCGTAGCGCTCCATCAATATCGTGCCCGAGGCCGTACAGGGATCGGGATTGGGAGCCGTGACGGTAACCGCCGACTGTGCCGTGAAGCCCCCGTCAACAGTGGTCACCGTGACCGTGGCCGTGCCCTCGGAGACACCCGTGACAAGACCGGAACCGTCGACCGTCGCGACCGAGGCGTCGCTCGTAGACCACGAAACGGAACCGTCGCTCGCCCCTGACGGCGACACCGTCGCCGTAAGTAACGCCGAACCGCCCTCGGAAACAGTCAGCGAAGACGGATCCAAGTCCACACCCGTGACGGGGACAAGCTCATAGGCCGCCGGGGAGAGCACCTCGCCCGGGACCACCTCGACGGGGAGCGCGCCGTCGCCGTCGCTCGGCCTGCGCCAGCCCACCGCCAGATTGTCCCCGAAGGCCTCCTCCTTCATCAGGGCCTCAATGTAGTAGCGCTCGCCACGCTCAAGATAGATGCCCGAAGACTTCTGCGTTGCGAACTTGTCCCACTGCCTGCTGCTGGCCCAGTCGTCGTGGTGGGCGATCCTCGCCTTGCCAGAGGCATCGGCCGTCGCGCTGAGGCTCAGCTCGGCATGGTTGTTCGCCGCGACCCAGAAATAATACGTGCCCGTCTCGGGAGCGCAGAGGTAACCCCTCACCCTGACACCGTAGTCGTCGCCCTGGTTGCTCTCGATCTCGAAAAGCGAAAGCTCGGCGGAAAGCGTAGGGCTGTCGGGATAGGAAGGGGCACCCGTAAGGTTCGCGATCGAACTGCCCGGTATACCGTCGTAGCGCTCCATCAATATCGTGCCCGAGGCCGTACAGGGATCGGGATTGGGAGCCGTGACGGTAACCGCCGACTGTGCCGTGAAGCCCCCGTCAACAGTGGTCACCGTGACCGTGGCCGTGCCCTCGGAGACACCCGTGACAAGACCGGAACCGTCGACCGTCGCGACCGAGGCGTCGCTCGTAGACCACGAAACGGAACCGTCGCTCGCCCCTGAAGGCGACACCGTCGCCGTAAGTAACGCCGAACCGCCCTCGGAAACAGTCAGCGAAGACGGATCCAAGCCCACACCCGTGACGGGGACCAAAGCAGGTTCAACAACAACAGTGGTAGTATCGGTGAAGCCTCCATCGCTTGTCTTACCCGTAATCGTTGCGGTTCCCGCCAAAATACCGGTAACCCTTCCTGAGGAATCTACGATGGCAATATCAGTATCTGAAGAGCTCCAGTCTATCGTTTGATCCGTAGCATCAACGGGAATAATCGTTGCAATAAGCGATTTAACATCACCCTCCCTTATGCTCAGCGTTTCAGGAGCAATATCAAGACCGGTAACAGGAACCGTGGCAGCCTCGACCAAAATGGTGACCGAATCGGAAAAACCTCCATCGGTGGTAGTTACAGTAACAGTAGTTGTGCCCTCGGAGACCCCCGTAACCGTACCTGTATTGTCCACAGTGGCGATACTTAAATCGGCAGAGACCCAATCGACCGTTTGATCCGTGGCATCTGAGGGAGTCACGGTAGCGGTCAGGGATTGGGTACCGCCCTCTACAATAGTAATTGAATCTTGGTCAAGGTCGACCCCGCTAACTTTAATAATAGGGGGACCGTTGAAATAGTCAAAAGCCGTGCATGGGATTACCTGAATAGGTACTGAACCATCACCATTGCTGGGTTTTCGCCAACCAACTGAGAGATTATCTCCCCCACCTCTTTCGTTCATCAAGGCCTCTATATGATAATTCTGGCCTGCCACTAAATCAATACCAGCCGATTTTTGGGTGGAATATTTGTTCCATTCCCCATCTCTTGACCAATCATTATGATAAGCGATCCGCACCTTATTGGCCTCACTGGCATCGCTACTAATACTTAATTCGACATTGTCGTCACCGGTAACCCAAAAGTAGTAAGTACCAGTTTCGGGGGCTTTCAAAAGTCCTTTTACGCGCACCCCGTAATCATCATCGACATTGATCGGTATTCGAAACTCGTTAAGTTCATCAACGGCTGTCGGTGAATCGGGAAAATTGACATTGCTCTTCAATTCAGCAATGGAAGTTCCGGTCACATTTTCAAAAGTTTCCATAATAATCCTATCCTCGCAAGGGTCCGGATCGAGTTGGTTAATCCAATCTTCGATTAGTTGTACGGCCTTATCGTCGATCTTATTTTTTGCGATCGGGGGCATACGAATGGCCGGATCTGTACTATTCATCCTATGATATAGAATTGAGGTCCCTATATTGCCCGGATCGACAATTCTTTCGTCGGGTATTCCCAAGGGCAGGTAAGGAGAAGCCGTCAAAACACCCGTTTGTTCCAAATCTAGGTTCAGCCTCAGATCGAAATCCCCGCGATTTCCAGTACCTGGCCGATGACAATATGCGCAGTTCAAATCTAAATAAGATCTGGCCCTGTCGTCCAATGTTGCCAATGGGTCTGTTATTGCTTTGGAGGTAAGTATAGTACCGGTATCAGCATCGGTAACACTTTGATCCAATATTCCTAAATGGCTTAAAGTTACCAATTGATTGGCCGTTCTACCGGTTTGGGGATATGTATAGTCTTTGTTCAAATATCTGGCCCTTGGACCTAAGGTTCCACCTGTAGTTGGATTGTGACAGCTAACACAATCAATGGTACTTGGATAATTCCAGGTTTGGGTACCCGAGCTGCCATCAGATTTAATGATGTCCAGATTTTCTTCCAAGCCTCCGGTCAGTAGAATAGCATCTGTTTGCTGATCATTCCACTTATAGGTCACAAAATAGAAATTGCCATCATTGGCCTTTATCGAAAATCGTGTTTCCAAACGTTTTACGATACTAGGATTTCGCTCATCGATAGGTAGTTCAAAATGTTTTACCAAAACGGTTCCGATTGGAAAATCCCAGTCATCGACATCGGAGTATGATATCTTTTCACCCGCTGTATCATGAATTCCATCATTAGGAATTGCCATCCAACGTTTCTTTAAAGCCCCGTCGGACCAAAAAGATTCGACCAAATCATAAGGAATAAGACCTTCGGTGGGCGTCAAATTGACCAGGTCTGAAAAAGCACCTGTCTGCGACAACAATCGTGGAGTGTTTCCGAAACCCGTGTTTTTCGATGTAATCTTAAAAAGCGAGGAAACACCTTGCTTTAAGATATATAGTTCGCCTTGTTTGTCTTCACCGAACGAAATTATATTGGTAGACGTAAAATTGCCATATTGTTCGTATATGCCCGTATTTATATCAACAGTAAAGATTTCTTCGCCACTACCATAGTCGGCGCAAATGTATTTGCCTTCAAGTTCTGGGATCTCATTTCCGCGATATACATAACCTCCGATAATGGCGTTTGCCTCGGCTCTCGGAAAAGCCACTAATGGCTGTTCGTGCGACATATTATTATAGAGGTTTTGCACACAGAAAGTGCTATAATATAGGCCTTCATAGAGAGGCCAACCATAATTTTTCCCTTTTTTGACAATGTTGATTTCTTCATGTCTTCCCCCTCCGATTTCACCGACATATAATTCACCGGTCAACCTATCTTTGGTCATTCGATGGGGATTTCTATGGCCCAAGCTGTAATATTCTTCGAAATTCTGACCCGTAGGGCTCAAAAAAGGGTTGTCATTTGGGATCCAATAGCCATTGCCTGTTATCTCATCGAAAAAACCATGGTCATCGGGCATGGTTCTAACCGGGGCATGACTTTTAGTAGGATCTTTATCCACATCCAATCGTAAAACCCCTCCATCAAGATTATTAACTATATCCTGTGCTTTTTTGAATGCAGTTTGATCACCGGTGGTCAAATATAAAAAGCCATCGTCTCCAAAGACAAGGCCACCCCCCCTATGGGTAGTACCGTACATTCTAAGTTTGAGCATGATTTGTTCGCTAGACTCCTGCACAGTCAAGCTATCAGGGTCGGCTTGATATCTTGCCAGAATCAAAAAATTACCCCAATATTCTTCGCTATTACAACTTTGTGTGGTATAACTATTGGGAAAATCATTGCTATTTGCATCCTCGGTAGTGTACCATACATAAAAATAGTTCTTACCGGGGGAGCCAAATTCAGGATGTAGGGCAAGGCCCAGAAATCCTCCATCCCACACTACGCCGACTTTCTCCGATAAATCCAACATGGAATTCTTCACTGAGACACTTGGAGTTTTATCGAACCAAAAGATTCGTCCATCCCTTTGGCCTATGATAATTTTATTTCCATTGGGAACTTCATTAAAGGTCAATGGCGAATCAAAGCTCAGATTGGGAAAAACAGGTTCATAAGGTAGGCCCTGTGGCAAACTAGCGGGAAAATTACCGTTTAGATATGCGCCAATTGGTTCAGCGCTATCTAAACCAGAACCCGCAAAATATGGAGCGGTACCCAAAAAAATCAGTGATGATCCAATAGCAATATAGCCTCGAACCTTTTTTCGAAGTAGTCTTATTTTCATATCGGTCGATTATAATTTCGTAAAAGTGGTCGATTTCATTATATTGAATGGTAGTTTATCGATGTTCTGCCTTTTAATTCGCCAACAAGTTATGAGACAGCAAAACACTTTAAACTTTACATGGAAAGAATGAACTTTAGCCATTCAGAATGGCCTAATCATTTTATCTTGAAGTTTTGTGACAAAGGGAATGAAGTTGTTCAAATTTAACCCTTGCTGGAAAATAAAAATCCCGAAACCACATATTAAGGAAACGGGATCAATATTATTTTTTTGTTGGCCTACTAGGACTCGAACCTAGAATGACTGGACCAAAACCAGTAGTGTTGCCAATTACACCATAGGCCAATAACTTTACCACGACCGAAAACCTAAGTTCGGTATAAGAGCGTGCAAATTTAGAACAAAGTTTGGTTTGCACAAACATTTTTGACTACAATAGCTTAAAAAGCACAGCAGGGTGCGCTGTTAACGATTTATAAAATTCTAGCCATAAATCTATTATAATCACTAAATTCGCCCCATCGAAAAATCAAACATTGCATGTTTTCAAAGAACTTCGAGAAATGGGACACGATCCTCGGATGGGCCGTTTTTTTTATAGCCCTTATCGTTTATGCCACTACGGTCGAACCTACGAACAGTTTTTGGGATGCCGGTGAATACATAGCTACCTCTGCAAAGTTACAGGTCGGCCACCCTCCGGGCGCACCCCTTTTGCAAATGATCGGTGCCTTTTTTGCCTTGTTCGCCTTTGAACCCGATCAGGTGGCCCGAATGGTCAACTATGTGTCTGGAGTTTCAAGTGCTTTCACTATTCTCTTCATGTTCTGGACGATTACCAACCTCGTTCGAAAACTTATGGGCGAAGGAAAAAAATTGACCAATAGCATGGCCATCGCTGTTTTGGGAAGTGGGGTCGTGGGAAGCCTAGCCTTTACCTTTTCCGACAGTTTCTGGTTCAATGCCGTAGAGACAGAAGTGTATTCCATGGCCAGTTTTATCATGGCGTTATTGTTATGGCTTGGCCTAAAATGGACGGACAACCTTGAAGACCCAAGGGGCGATCGTTGGTTGGTACTGATTTCTTTCGTGGTTGGGTTGACCTTTGGAATACAGTTCATGGGCTTTTTGGCCATACCCTCCATTGGTTTGTTATATTATTTCAAGACCTACAAAAAGACAACAATAAAGAACTTCTTGATAGCAAATGTCGTAGTAATCGGAATATTGATGTTGGTCTATAAGTTTTCGCTGACCTATGTCTTGAAATTATTCGGATGGGGCGAAGTCTTTTTTATCAATAGTATCGGACTACCTTTTAATTCTGGATCCATTATTATCGGACTGCTTTTTGTCGGCGCATTTTATTGCGGATTACGATATACGCGAAAGAACAATTTCAGAACGGCCAACACCATCGTACTCTGTTTGATGTTCTTGTTTCTTGGTTTCTCTTCATGGATAATGCTTCCGATCCGCGCCAATGCCAACGTAGTCATAAACGAGAACAATCCTGCCGATGCCCGTGCACTCTTGGCCTACTATAACCGTGAACAGTATCCCGGGGTCGACAGCCCTGTTTACGGCACGTATTACTCCGATATGTTCGCGCCGGCAGGGGAGGACAAAGATGAAAAACCGAAATACGAAAAAGACGAAACTTTAGGAAAATACGTAATTGTCAATCATTACGAAGGTGCTTTGCAAGGTCCGAACCCCCAGCATCGTGGTATTCTCCCTCGAATGTGGAGTGGCCAGAACGCCGAGAATTACATGAAATATTTTGGCCCGCTCGATTTTAAGATGAAGCAGTCGAACGATGAACTTCGAAAAGCGGTCGATCAAGTAAAGACGGGGTTCGCCAATGGTGAAATCGATGCCGAACAATACATCAGTTTTCTCAAACGGTTTAACGAATACCTCGAAGTGCAACCACCGACCGTTTGGCAGAACATTAAGTACATGTTCGAATTTCAGTTCGGTTATATGTATTGGCGGTATTTTATGTGGAATTTCGCCGGAAAGGAAAACGATGTTCAGGGTCGATATAATGGAAATGGCAATTGGCTGTCGGGCATACCCATAGTCGATGCGGCCCGTTTGGGCAGCCAAGATAATCTTCCGACCGATATCAAAGAGAACAAGGCGCGCAACACTTATTTCTTTTTACCGTTGATCCTGGGGTTGATCGGATTGATTTTTCAGGTTTCTAAAAATCCCAAGCAGTTTTGGGTACTCGCCATTTTTTTCCTGTTTACGGGCATTGCCATACAATTCTACACGAATCCATCGATCTTTCAACCCCGTGAGAGGGATTATTCATTGGTTGGATCGTTCTACGTATTCTCCTTATGGATCGGTCTTGGGGTTTATGGTCTTTTCGATGAATTCAAAAAGTGGTTGACACCCAAAATATTGGCCCCTCTGGTAACCGTCGTCTGCCTTTTGGCAGTCCCTTCTGTCATGGCATATCAAAATTGGGACGACCATGACCGTTCGAACCGATATACCGCCAATGCCTCGGCCAAAGCTTATCTCGACTCGTGCCAAGAAGATGTTGGAGCAATTTTGTTCACCATTGGCGATAACGATACATTTCCTCTTTGGTATGCACAAGAAATCGAAGGGTATCGTACCGATGTTCGAATTGTTTGCACCAGTCTTTTCGAAACCGATTGGTACGTTGACCAAATGAAACGTAAAGCCTATGAAAGTGATCCGATTCCATCGCAAATAACCCATGACAAATACCGCTGGGGATCCCGTGACGTTTTGTACCATCAAGGTATTACAGAGAATCGATGGCCCATCAAAGACTTTGTCAATTGGCTAGATAGTGACAAGCCTCAGACCAAGCTCAAACACATCTTACAACAACAAGGTGCAGATTTGAGCGACTATTCGATGAACACTCAAAACATCGTCTATTATCCGACCAACAAGATTCGCATTCCGGTAAACAAAAAGAACGTCTTGGAAAGCGGATTGGTCAAAATGAAGGACAGTGCCGATATTGTGGACTATATCGATATCGATCTGCCAACAAGTGCCATCACAAAAAAGAGTATGATGATGTTGGATATTCTGGCCAATAACGATTGGAAAAGACCAATCTATTTTTCTGGAGGAAGTTTTGACGATGCAGAATATATTTGGATGAAAGACTATCTGCAATTAGATGGTATGGCGTACAAGTTGGTGCCGATCAAAACCGAGCGGAAGAATTCGTTCGAATTGGGTAGGATAGATAGTGATCTGATGTACGATATCGTAATGAAATGGGACTGGGGCAATTCAGGGAGTCCCGATATCTACCACGATCCACAGACCCGTATTCAAAGTATTTCGTACCGTAGCAACCTGGCCCGATTGGTCGAGACCTTGGTGGCCGAGGAAAAAATCGACAAGGCGAAAGACATCATCAACTTGGCCATGGATAATATGCCCGTCGATTATTTCGGTTACTACACTTTCGTGGAACCTTTTGTCGATGGCTATTTCAAGGTCGGAGAAACGACAAAGGCAAGGGAATTGTTCGAAAAGCTAAAGACCAAATATCAAGAGCGATTGGAATATTATTCAGGCATGACCTTAGATGCACAATATAACAACATAGACGAGATTATTTCGGATATGGAAGGTTATCGGAGAAATATAGACATCCTTATCAACAATAACGACCGCGAATTGGCCGAAAAGGAAACCCTCGTCTTCAATGAATACATCGATAAGTTCGATCATTTCTATAAAAGTGAAGAGCCTTCGATAGAACCCGAATCAAAGAGAAATCCCGATATGGTCGATACCGTTGAAACCTTGGACACCATGGCTCAAGATGCCAACTCAACGGACAATACGGAGATATCTGAAGAAATCAACGATTCTACCCTAGTACCCCAAAACTGACACTTTGTTCGGTATGTCAATAGAAAACCGAGGTCAAAAAAAATGGGATTATAACTGAAAAGTTGTGAAGGTCTGACCTTAAACGTATTCACTGAGAATACCGATCAAGGTATTGGCGTCTTGCTCCCCGCTCTGGCGCCAGACCATCTCCCCCTTTTTGTAGATCATAAGGGTCGGTAGCCCCTTAACGCGAAGTGCTTGCGACAGTTCTTTGTTCTTGTCGACATCGATCTTAATGACTTTGCCCTTATCGCCCAAAGCGGCCGCCACATCGCGCAATACGGCGTGCATGGCAGTGGATTGCTCGTTCCATTCCGCATAAAAGTCCAACAACACCGGAACTTTTAAATCTATAAGGTCGCCGAATTTTGACATATATGAAGCATTGCGTTATGCGCCAAATGTAGTAAAAAATGTGAAAATATCGATGTTACAAGGCTTTTTGTAATCTGTAAGTGACATTCTATTGTCTTAAACCTTCTTTTTCAAGGTAATAACCGAAATCTCGGGCCATATGCCGACCCTGCCCGGATACCCTAAAAATCCAAAACCACGGTTCACATTGATATATTGACCCAATTCTTTATAGATTCCCGCCCAATATTTATACCGCCATTTTACGGGGCTCCATTTGATCCAACCGGGAATCTCGATACCGAACTGCATACCATGGGTATGGCCGCTAAGCGTCAAATGATAATGATACTCATCGTTGATAACCACATCTTCCCAATGCGATGGATCATGGCTCAAGAGTATCTTGAAATCGTCTTTCATGATATTGTCCGACGCTTTTTTCAGGTCCCCGGCTTTCTTGAAACCTCCCCTGCCCCAATTTTCGACACCGATAATTGCAATACGGTCATTTTCCTTTTGCAAGTAGCGACTTTCATTGAGCAATAGGTCAAAGCCCATTTCCTTTTGTAAGGCCATCAAGTCTTGCAGGTTCTGACTTTTGGCCTCAGGCGTATCCCAATCGACATAATCTCCATAATCGTGATTTCCCAAAATCGAAAATTTGCCATCCGGGGCATGAAGAGTAGCGAACAATTGCTTCCAAGGATGCATCTCTTCCGACTTATTATTGACCATATCGCCCGTAAAAAAAAGCACATCACTTTTTTGTCGGTTGATCAGGTCAATGGCATACTCTATTTTTTCCCTATTGTCAAAACTTCCGCTATGCACATCGGAAATCTGGGTAATACGATAGCCATCGAAAGCACTGGGCAGATCATCGAATTCAAGATCATAATTCAAAACCCTATAATTGTATTTGCCCTTGTACATACCATAAAGCAAGGCACCGAACGGGATTGCGGCAATACCCATGCCCAAAAGGCTAAGAAACCTTCTTCTTTCAGGAATCGTGAAAGTCTTCGTTACACCAAAAAACTTATGGTAGATTCCGGCCAAAAGCCTAAAGATATCTTCTGAAAAAAGAAACAAGATGGTAATCAACTGAAAAGCCATCATGGTCAGCAAAAACCCGAAGGCATAACTTTTTGGACGGCTCAAAACCCTGCCGGGCACTTCACCTAAAGTAAATTGATAAATAAAATTACCAAGTACCAGAAGCGATAGCGCAATGAAGAGGTAATAGACCCAGGGGTATCTTGTAGCCGCCTTTAATGCTTGCAGCGTGTAAAGCGCAAGTGCGAGATAAATAACGATAAAGATAGCCCAACGAAGCATTTCTGTTTTTTACAAATGTACCCGATCAAAAGGTATACGTTGACCCGTTTAGATTTTATTTAACTTCATTTACGATCCTGCCAATCGTTTCGAAATCAGATATACCTATTTCATTATCCTTTAAAAAAGCAGGTGAGTTCATCGACACTTTGGGAGTCTGCTTCAATGTTCTTTCGAACTTGACCGCTGATAAATGAACGGCATTAAACCCTATCTCGGCAAATTTGCGAATGTTCTCAGGACGGATTCCACTTCCCGGCATTATTTTGCAAGAAGCAGCCTTTTGATGCAGGGTTTCCAACATTGCAATACCCTCCGGCGCGGAGTTTTGTTGCCCTGAAGAAAGAATATAGTCGACTCCGATATTTTCCAGTTCCTCTAATGCCATAAAAGGTTCGACGACCCAATCGAAGGCACGGTGAAATGTAAATTTCATTGGTCCGGCAGCTTCCTTAAGTCTAGAGGTTCGGTCAATATCCAAACGCAAATCTTCGTACAGAATACCCGCTACGACTCCTTCAAAACCCATATCGCGGCAAAGGGCGATATCCTTTTTCATGATTTCATACTCATCCTCAGAAAAAGTAAAGTCGCCACTTCGCGGACGGATCAATACATGTATCGGTATAGTCACCTTTTCCTTGACTTTCTTTAACAATCCATAAGAAGGTGTAATACCCCCAACAGCGAGTTCGGAACAAAGTTCGATTCTATCCGCCCCTGCTTTTTCGGCATTCAGCGCAGATTGCAATGAATTGGCGCAAACTTCTACTAGCATTTACCTATATTTAATGCCCTAAAAGTAAACATACCTCCCCATGCAAAGAAGAAAGTTCCTTAAAAATTCCACAACGGCAACAGCCGGATTACTTAGTGTACCGTTACTTGCATCTTGTAAGGATGAAAACAAGAATGCGGCCATCGACAAAGCGGAGGCCAGGCCAGTACGGCCCATAGCTATCTGCACCTGGAACTTTTACAATGCTACGGCAAGGGCCTGGGAAGTCTTGAAGGATGGAGGAAGCGCGCTGGATGCCGTCGAGCAAGGGGTTATGGTCGAAGAGGCAGATGTAGAGAACCAAACGGTAGGGGTCGGTGGGCGTCCCGATCGTGACGGAAACGTAACCCTGGACGCCTGTATCATGGATAAAGACAGCAATTGTGGTGCGGTACTTTGCATGCAGAACATCGCCCACCCCATTTCGGTGGCGCGCAAGGTAATGGAAGAAACCCCACATGTGATGTTGGCGGGAAAAGGGGCCGAGCAATTCGCCTACGAGCAAGGCTTTGAAAAAACAGACCTCTTGACCGAAAAGTCAAAAGAGGAATGGCTCGAATGGAAAAAAACGTCAAAATACGAGACCCCCATCAATATCGAAAACCACGATACAATTGGCATGCTGGCCATCGATAGAAACGGTGATATCGCAGGGGGTTGTACCACTAGTGGCATGGCCTACAAAATTGCCGGACGCGTGGGCGATTCGCCTATCATCGGTGCCGGACTATTCGTCGATAACGAAGTTGGAGGTGCCACGGCGACCGGAGTAGGCGAAGAAGTCGTTCGCACGGTAGGCAGTTTTTTGATCGTAGAATTGATGCGACAGGGCAAATCGCCTCAAGAAGCCTGTGAAGAAGGGGTAAAACGTATCATGGAAAAGAACAAGGACCGTGACGACTTTCAGATCGGTTTTATCGCCATCAACAAAAAAGGCGATACCGGAGGGTATTGTGTGCATCCCGGTTTTAGTTACAGCATGTTTACCGAAGAGGGCCAGACCAACCATCCGGCCGAGTCATTCTTAAAATCTTAAGTATAAAATATTAATCGCACATCTTCTAACAACCCGAAAATGGCAGAACAAAAAAGACTCTTTTTACTCGATGCATACGCACTGATATTCAGGGGCTATTACGCTTTGATCAAAAACCCGCGCATCAACTCAAAAGGAATGGACACTTCGGCCATAATGGGTTTTATGAACTCTCTTTTCGATGTCATCAAACGTGAAAAACCCGACCATCTGGCCGTCTGTTTTGATAAGGGCGGGAGTGTGGAACGTACCGATCTCTACGAAGATTACAAAGCGAACCGCGACGAAACTCCCGATGCCATCAAAGTGGCCGTACCCTATATTCAAGATATTCTTAAGGCCATGCACATTCCCGTTGTCGTGTTGGAAGGCTGGGAGGCAGATGATATCATCGGCACCCTTTCAAAACAGGCCGAAAAAGAAGATTATAAGGTCTTTATGGTAACCCCCGATAAGGATTTCGGTCAATTGGTCTCCGAGAACATCTTTATGTACCGTCCGGCCCGTTTGGGCAATGGCATCGAGATATGGGGAATCCCTGAAGTACAAAAGCGTTTCGGGGTAGAACGGCCCGAACAGGTAATCGATTACTTGGGTATGATGGGCGATGCCAGTGACAACATACCGGGACTTCCCGGGGTCGGAGATAAGACCGCCAAAAAATTTATCGCCGAGTTCGGTTCTTTGGAAAATCTATTGGCCAATACCGACAAACTCAAGGGAAAAATGAAAGAAAAAATCGAGGAAAATGCCGAATTGGGCCTGCTCTCGAAAAAATTGGCGACCATTTGCGTCGATTGTGATGTGAAATTCAATGCCGAAGATTATGAAATGTCGGTTCCGGATGCTGAAAAAGTGCAGCAGATTTTCGAGGAGTTGGAATTTAGAAGGCTGAAAGACCAGTTCATCAAGATATTCTCAGGTGAAACCGATACGCCCCAGACCCAGGTCACCAGCACCCCGACCGCCAAAAAAGAAGCGCAGATCGCAGGTGGAGGTCAATTTTCGCTTTTTGGCAACGATGGCTCCGGGGCAGCCACTATAAAAGATGCTTCAAGCAGAAAAACAATAAAAGACGTGCCACATGTCTACCAAAGCATAACATCGGGTATGGCAATGAAATTATTCGTACAAAACCTGATGGCACAGCGATCGGTCTGTTTCGATACGGAAACCACGGGCATTAACCCGATTACCGCCGAGTTGGTCGGAATCGCATTTTCATGGGAAGCAGGAAAGGGATTCTACATACCGTTTCCGGAAGACAGGAAAGAAGCCCAGGAAATCATCGAACAGCTTCGTCCCTTTTTCGAAGCGGAGGACATCGAGAAAATAGGGCAAAACCTAAAATATGATATCAAGGTCCTGAACAAGTATAATGTAAGGGTCAAGGGCAGGTTTTTCGACACCATGTTGGCACATTATCTGATCAATCCCGATATGCGGCATAATATGGACGTGCTTTCAGAAACCTACCTCAACTATACTCCCGTTTCGATTACCGAACTTATCGGTAAAAAAGGAAAGAACCAATTGAGCATGCGCGAGGTACCTCTCGAGCAACAGACCGAATACGCGGTAGAGGATGCCGATATCACTTTTCAGTTGGCGCAACACTTTAGGCCTGAATTGGCAGAGGCGAAGACCGAAGATCTTTTCAACGATATCGAGATTCCCTTGTTGCACGTACTTGCCGATATGGAACTTGAAGGCATCAATCTTGACAAAGAGTTTCTGAAATCACTTTCAGATGAGCTGGAGAATGATATTAATAACTTGCAAACGAAGATTTACGAAGCTGCTGGCGAGGAATTCAACATTGCTTCGCCCAAACAATTGGGCGAAATTCTTTTTGACAAGATGAAATTGGTCGAGAAGCCTAAAAAGACAAAGACCGGCCAATATTCGACGGCGGAGGATGTACTTTCATATCTGGCCAAGGACCATAAAATCATTCAAGACGTTTTGGATTACCGTGCCCTTAGCAAACTCAAAAGCACCTATGTCGATGCACTACCAGAGCAGGTCGAACCATCAACGGGAAGGGTACACACCGACTATATGCAAACCGTCGCGGCAACGGGCCGTTTGAGCAGTAACAATCCGAATCTTCAGAACATTCCGATTCGCACCGAGCGCGGGCGGCAAGTTCGAAAGGCATTTGTTCCAAGAAACGAGGATTATACCTTGCTCGCCGCCGACTATTCACAGATAGAACTTCGCATTATTGCGGCGCTTAGTGAAGAAACCACCATGATCGAGGCCTTTAAAAACGGGGAGGATATTCATGCCTCTACGGCCTCCAAAGTTTTCAACGTTCCCATCGATCAGGTTACCCGTGAACAACGAAGTAATGCCAAAACCGTCAACTTCGGAATCATCTATGGGGTATCGGCCTTTGGATTGAGCAATCAGACCGATTTGTCGCGATCGGAATCGAAAGAACTCATCGACACCTATTATAAAACCTATCCCAAATTACGGAACTATATCAGCGAACAAATCGACTTCGCCCGTGAGCATGGGTATGTACAGACCGTTCTGGGAAGACGCAGGTATTTAAAGGATATCAACGGAAGCAACCAGGTCGTTCGTGGCGCTGCCGAACGCAATGCTGTGAACGCCCCAATTCAAGGAAGCGCGGCGGACATTATCAAGATTGCGATGATCAACATCCACAAAAAACTTTTGGAAGGTGATTACAAGACCAAAATGTTGTTACAAGTGCATGATGAACTGGTGTTCGATGTCTACAAACCTGAATTGGATAAAATAAGGCCCTTGATAAAATCGGAAATGGAAAACGCCTATAAACTTTCCGTTCCGTTGGATGTCGAATTGGGAGAAGGAAACAATTGGCTCATGGCGCATTGAGATTTCAAGACTAGGGTAACAACAAAATTTCAAAAAGCTATGCTCGATTGTTAAGCTTTTGCAAAAATAATACGAACGATCGATGAAATGCGTTCTTTACCTAGAACCTATATGAAGCTCAATCCTTTAACGAAGAACCATTGTGAAAAAGCTTCTATTACTAACGGTGCTGCTCTTGGGTTTACAGACCATCTCGGCCCAAAACAAAGATAATGGCGTTAACCCTGCCACCCAAGACATCAAGACCGAAAAAGTCAAGGTATTTCCGAATCCGGCCACGAACGTGGTGAACGTATTGGGACTATCTAATAGCTTGAAAGCCGATATCATTGTTTCCGATATCTATGGAAACATAGTCTTGCAGCATCAGTGGCAAATCAAGAACCAAGCCTTGAACCTACCTATTTCCAATCTTGAACCCGGAATCTATATGATCTCCATCCGTTCTCAAGAACAGCACATCAAAACGAAGTTTTATAAGAACTAGCAATGTATTTTCTTAGTCAAATACAAAATTGTAACAGGGGGCTTTTCATGATCTAAAATGCTCAAATTTAAGCCATTGATATCTTAAAATTTGAATCTTTTTCAAGCAAAAAAAGCCCCCTATCGCAACTGCGATCGAGGGCCATTTTTCTGATTTACTATTCTATTTTCTTACGAATAGCAGCTCTCCGCTCGCATTAAAATTGGGAATATCCAAATCTGCCGCATCAACACGCATTATATTACCTTCGATAGTCGCACTTATCATCTTGCTAGTTGAGTCTGTATCAACATATGTGATCACCTCACCATCATAGGTATACGTGCTTGTCTCAGTATCTACTTCGGTAGGACATGGAACATCGAGACCGGTGCTGGTCGCATTTATTTCAAGATAATTGGCCGAACTCTCCAGGATCACACTTAAATCGGCATAGAACGTTAAAGAAAGAATATAACAGTCCTTTGCCGTTAAGTGATTTAAGATATCCCTACCGAATTTGGCCTCATCACTGGCCGTTTCGTTGTCTATCTTCAATTCGGTCGCTTGCCAAGTGCCGACAATGGCCTCCTGACCTTGAGGACCTTGATCTTCCTTATCAGAAGAACATGAAAAAATAAGTGTGGATAAGGTCAACAGAGCAAAAATTGTACGTTTCATGGTTCGTAATTTAGTTTTACGCTCATAAAACGCAGAAATCAACTTAATATTTTATAACACAAACCGGTAGGTAGCTTTCAAAAGAAAGATGTTCTGCGGTTTGCTATCACCAAAAATATTATCCCCAAGACTATTAAAAAGTCTGTCCATTGGATTGCCAGATCGGGATTGGTCCTGTGACCATACCAAGAATACTTCTGATCCCGGGATATACTCCCAACGGACCACAAGATTCGACCTAAATTGAATGAAAGAAAAATCGGGATTATCAAATGTGAAATCAACATTGCCGTCCAGGTTTTCATCGACCGAATAAACATCATCGGCAAAAGCGATCTGATTTCCAGAATACAATGTTATGCGATCATCAAAAACTTTGGCCATGGGGTCTGTCACTTGTTTAAATTCAGAATACCGCCCCCTTGAGATAAAGGGCTGCCCCCAATATTGAATGGTCAGGTTCGGGTTTATGGTATAGTTGATTCGCAAAGACATGCTCAAGGTGCGCTGTTCGACCTTACCGTTCAGGTATCTTACTTCACCGGTCACATCGATATTATCAATGAATTGAAGCTTATCATTGTTAATGCTGTACTCCGGAAATGCCGAAATGCGCAGCGCATTAAACGGTTGATATGAAAATCCTGCTTCGATATAGTAGGTTGCGTAGGAATTGTCAAGTGCCTTACCTCCTCGATGAAACATACTGTACCTTAACTTTTTTCGGTTATCGGTGTTGATACCGTTCCAAAAGCTAATGTCCGAAGACTGCCTTAACCTCGGGCCTCCACGAAGCGCAAAATTCGAATATTGGATCGGTTTATAGTTAAGGCCTAGATTGGTGAACCAGTTGTTTTTCCAGTTCTGCCAACTATTGGTATTGAACTGCAACATATTGTGATTGCCCTCAAAATCCCAAGCACTCCAATGATTATAGTTAATACCGACTTTTCTGAAAATACTATCGGGTTTTAAAGTCTGGTAGCCGATCCAGGTATAGTGCCTTATATCATCTGCCCTGGTTTGAAACCCGATGTCGTTGATTTCGAGTTCAGGGGAACGCCAGGTGGCACCCGACTCGAATTTCCAGTGCCCATTACCTATCTTACCGATCTGTACATTGCCCCCGGAGCCCGTCATCGATGTACGCTCGGGGTCGACCTCGACGTGATCGGCATCGACACGCTGAAACAAGTGCGCTATAGATTCTTGGGTATTTTGTATTGCTTCAGCACTTCCTTTGATATGGCTCCAAATAAGATTTCCGCCCAAATACCAGTCACGTTCGTTCCATTGATGCTTAAAATCAAACCCTCCGGAATATGCCGATTTATGGAGAAAATCGACATTTTCGGAAAGATTCTCGCGATTGGTAGCTGTAAACATTCCGCCAATGAACGTATTTCTGTCGTTAAAATCTTTTTGAATTCGGCCCACAAAGTAATTGGTCAACGGTTCGACCAATTCTTCCCTGCGCAAACCCGTATTTTCTATGGTCGCATATTTTCTAGCGGTAACACTTTCCAATACTCCGATCGACCAGCCATCTTTAGTTTTTCCACTGAATTTGGCAGCACCCAAAATATTGGTATTCTCAGGCTGGTCAACGAATTCATCGCCGGTCGCGTTGGGATATCCTTGGGGACTTCGGCCAATTCTTCTTGAATAGAAGAGATTGTCGGATCCAAAGGTATTGCCTGCCTCAGAATTTGAAACGCTATAATCGAATATGTTTTTGTTCTCGACAAAGAAAGGTCGTTGTTCTCTGAAAAAAATCTGAAAACCGTCGAGGGCGATAGCCGATGGATCTGCTTCTACCTGACCGAAATCAGGGTTTATGGTCAAATCTAAGGTCAGGTCATTCGTAATTCCGATTTTGGCGTCGAGGCCACCCGTCAGTTTACCATCGTTTCCGTCTCTAAAGGGATTACCCGTTTCGGCTTCATAGGTTTTTATACTTGCTACGGTATAGGGTTGTATCTCCAATTGTTTTTGAGGTTGCAAATTTAAAAGTCCATGTAGTTCTCCAAACTCGCTGACAAATCCTGGAGTGTCCGCCGGAAGCCTTTGCCAGACATGACGCTCCTCTTCCCTAAAATACCGTCGCATGACCTCTAGCCCCCAAGCCTGTTCGCCCGATTTTCCGAATTTCAGTTGGCTCAACGGAATTTTCATCTCGGCTGTCCATCCTTCCGAATCTATATTCGTTCTGGTATACCAGATCGGGTTCCAGCTTTCGTCTTCACTTCCCCCGTTATTCGATTCAAAGACATCTGATTTCACTCCCGCCGCAGATACGATAAAGCCAAATGCAGTTCGCTTATCATGATAGCTGTCAATGAAAATTCCTATCCAATCGCCATCGAAACTATCCCTTCTTGAGAGACGTTTTACGATTTTATCGGGTTCGTCATCAAAACACCTGATGGCGATATAGAGAAATTTAGGATCATAGATAATCTTGAATCGGGTCTGATGGCTAGGCGGTGTATTTTCATCGGGGCGGGTCTCGATAAAGTCGTTGCCCCACTCGACCGTGTTCCAAGATGGATCATTCAAAAGTCCATCGATTACGGGCGCGGGTTGATTGACAATGGTCTTGGTCCGGTATATTCGTTTGGGTACTACAGAAGTGGAATCTTGTGCAAAGGTCGTAAATTTTACAAAACACAATGCCCAAGCTAATACAAGGCAGGTTCTCATGGGTGATTTTTTGATCGATGTAACTTAAAGACTCGCCAAACTACAAGGAGTTACAACACATCTTCCTTTTTAAGATTTTTTTAACAATGACAATATAAACACTGATGCGGTCAATTGAGCGCTTAGCATGGGAACGGTCAAAAAGGGAGAAAAAATGAAAAAATAATCAGAAACCTGCATTTGTATTTCAAGTAATTTAATGTACATTTGCAGCCCATTTCTGGGGATTGAAGTGTTTAATATATAAAAACAGTAGTGTGGACACATTAAGTTATAAGACCATTTCGGCCAATAGAAAGACCATTGACAAGCAGTGGTTATTGGTAGATGCAGAAGGAGAAACACTTGGACGTCTTGCCTCTAAAGTCGCAAAAATGCTTAGGGGAAAGCACAAGCCAAATTTTACGCCGCACACTGACTGTGGGGATAACGTGGTCATTATCAATGCCGAAAAAATAACAATGTCTGGCAACAAATGGGAGTCGAAAAATTACTTGCGTTATACGGGGTATCCCGGCGGGCAACGATCGACTTCTGTCATTGAGGTATTGCAAAAGCATCCTGAACGCATTATCGAAAGAGCGGTAAAGGGAATGTTACCCAAAAATAGATTGGGTGCCGAGCTTTTCAGAAACCTAAAAGTTTATGCAGGCACCGAACATGGTCAAGAAGCACAAAAACCGACTGTAGTCAACCTAAAAGAGTTTAAGTAATGGAAACGATTCACAAAATAGGAAGAAGAAAAACGGCGGTTGCCAGAGTATATGTTTCGGAAGGCAAGGGAAATATCACGGTCAACCAACGAGACCTCAATGACTATTTCACTACGGCGACACTTCAATACAAGGTAAAGCAGCCTTTCGCCCTAACAGGCACCGAAGACAATTATGATGTTAAGGTCAATGTCTACGGTGGTGGAATTACCGGACAGGCAGAGGCCATTCGTTTGGCGTTGTCACGGGCAATGTGTGAAATCGACGACGAGAACAGGGCAACTTTAAAACCAGAGGGACTTTTGACAAGGGATCCCAGAATGGTAGAGCGTAAGAAATTCGGTCAGAAGAAAGCCCGTAAGAAATTCCAGTTCTCGAAACGATAAATTGTACAACAGACCATCCGCCTTTGGCGGATGTTTCGATTATATTTTATTAACAAGTTCATTGAAAGTTTTCCGTCCGAGGCGGAAGCAATTAAAAATCCTTAGGCCATTTCAATTCAACATGGCCAAGGTAAATTAGTTTAGCATCTAAATGTTGAAGGCTTCCCATTTACTATTATGGGATACCACTTCGGCATTGCTAATTCAAAAGAACGTAAACTAAATTAAAAATGGCTAAAAAAGTCGAAGTAAAAGATTTATTGGAAGCAGGTGTGCATTTTGGCCACCTAACGCGAAAGTGGAACCCTAATATGGCGCCCTACATCTACATGGAGCGAAACGGGATTCACGTAATCAACCTTTACAAAACAGTTGCAAAAATGGAGGAGGCCAATGAGGCCCTCAAAAAAATTGCAGCTTCAGGGCGAAAAATTCTTTTCGTTGCCACCAAAAAACAGGCTAAAGACATAGTGGCCGAAAAAGTGGCGAACGTAAACATGCCTTACATTACCGAAAGATGGCCGGGCGGAATGTTGACCAATTTCGTTACTATCAGAAAGGCGGTCAAGAAAATGGCATCCATCGACCGTATGAAAAAAGACGGCACTTTTCTGACCCTATCTAAAAAAGAGCGGTTACAGGTGGATCGTCTGCGTGCCAAATTGGAAAAGAACCTTGGTTCAATATCTGAAATGACACGTTTACCAGGAGCATTGTTCGTCGTTGATACAATGCGCGAGCATATTGCCGTAAAGGAAGCCCAAAAATTGAACATTCCGATTTTTGCGATGGTCGATACCAATAGTGATCCCCGTGACGTCGATTTTTTAATCCCTTCCAATGACGATGCTTCCAAATCGATAGACATCATCATGACACAGGTAACCAATGCGATAGCGGAAGGTTTGGCCGAACGTAAATCAGAAAAGCAGTCAAAAGACGAAGGAGATGCTGAAGATGTGGAAGAAACAACAAATACGGTTGTAGACGACATGGAAGATGAGACCCTTGACGAAAAAGTGCCTAAGGTAAAAATTGAAAAGCCAGCAGTGGCCAAATTCAAGAAGGACGTTGAAGAGCCGAATGAAGAAAAGGCCGAAAAGGTAGAGGCTCCCAAAAAATCGAAGGCAAAAGCGGATAAAGGTGACGACGACCTTACAAAAATAGAAGGGGTGGGGCCTAAAGCGGCTGAAGCCCTTATCAACGCAGGTTTGGATACTTTTGAAAAGGTCTCCAAAGCCGAGCCGTACGCAATAAAGGAAATCTTGACCGAAGCAAGTTCGAGAATGGCGCATCTTGACCCGACTTCATGGCCAAAGCAAGCTAAAATGGCGGCAGATGGTAAATGGGACGAACTTAAAGAATGGCAAGATCAGGTCAAAGGTGGCGTAGAGTAAGTTAGCACAGATAAAAAAATATTCAAAAAGACTTCCCGTCAGTCAGGGAATGACAACTAAAGAATTCGAATTATGGTAAAAATTACCGCAGCAGACGTAAATAAATTAAGAAAGACCACAGGAGCAGGCATGATGGATTGTAAAAATGCCCTGGTCGAAGCCGAAGGAGATTTTGACAAAGCGATTGAAATACTTCGTAAAAAAGGACAAAAAGTAGCCGCAAAGAGGGCCGATAGAGATTCTTCGGAAGGTGCGGCCATCGCGAAGGTCAATACTGAAAATACTGAAGGTGTAATCATCTCATTGAATTGTGAGACCGATTTCGTAGCAAAAAACGAGACATTTGTAACCTTGGCAAACGAATTGGCCGAATTGGCATTGGGCCACGACAACAAAGACTCGTTCTTGGCCGCCGATTATAATGGCATCTCCGTTCAAGAAAAGTTGACCGAGCAAACGGGTGTCATCGGCGAAAAGATAGAGATTGGCGGGTTTGCCAAGCTAAGTGCGCCTTTTGTTGGTTCTTATATTCATGCGGGCAATAAAATTGCTACTTTGGTAGGCCTTTCAGCTGCCGTTGAAGGTGCTGCCGTTGCCGCCAAAGATGTGGCCATGCAGGCCGCTGCAATGAATCCTGTTGCCCTGAACGAAGAAGGTGTTGACCAATCGATTATCGATAAGGAAATCGAAATCGCCAAAGATCAATTGCGCCAGGAAGGAAAACCGGAAGCCATGTTGGACAATATAGCAAAAGGTAAATTAAAGCGTTTCTTTAAAGACAATACTTTGGTAAACCAAGATTTCATTAAAGACAGCAAACAAAGTGTTGCCCAGTATGTAAAATCGGTAAATGCCGATCTGGAAGTTACAGGATTTGAGCGTGTGGCTTTAGGATAAATCTTTAGATCATACCAAAAACAAAAAGCCCCGGCCAATGGCCGGGGCTTTTTGTTCTATCGGAACTTCGATTTTATTTTTACCGGAAGATAATATAACCGTTAAAGGTCTTAAAAAGCATTTCAGGTCCTCCACCATTGATGCTTCCATTGACCCATTGTTCGATTTTGACCTTGTATTTTCCCCCGGAATTATTTTTATCGACTACAGGCTTTTGCTTATCCAAGGCCATGTCAAAATCGGTGAAGATATCGCCCATTTCCGATTTCAGCTTTAAATCGGCTTTTGTTGTACTTGGAAACGTAACCTCCAAATCACCGTTCATACTACTAAAAGCCATACTCGCCCCACTGTTGACCGATATAAAATTCACTTTGATATCACCGTTGACCGTATCTGCAGAAACGGATCCGCTTACGTCTTCAACCGTTATCTCCCCATTGACATTGCTGATCTCGAACTCGCCCTTAACGCCATGTACCGTAATGTTTCCTTTGTTTACCGTACCTAATTTCAGAGAAAAATTCACGGGTACTTTGATTTCAAGATTTGTGGGCTTGTTCCATTGTTCATTGATGATCTGCACCGTATTGTTTTTTTCCTCGGCACTTATTTTCATGGAACTGTTTTCGATTCGCTTAAGTCCGTCTTTTTCCTTTTTGTCCTTTCGGCGGTTGTCATTTCCAAAGGAAGCCTTGACGATTACTTCGGCACCCTCATAGGCCATTACGTCGATAGATCCCGCCAATTGTTCGACAATCAACTTACCAGAACTACCAGGATTGCTCAAAGGTACCGTGAACAGTTCGACACTATCTTCTTGGGCATTTAAAATCAGGGGTACCCAAAGCAATGCAATAAAAACTATCTTTATTTTCTTCATGATATCGTATTTTAAATTCTCTTGTCTTATTGAACTCATTTAGATTTTTTTGATTATCACATCACCGTTCAAAGTCTCAAAGTCGAATTCAAGACCGCCTTTACCGATCTGTACCACAGGTTTCGCTTCATAGCGATACTTCGTGTTCTTACCACCAGATCCGTCTTTAGTAGTCTTGGCATATTGATTTGAGATATCGAAATCGGTAAATAGTTCACCGTTCATGCTTTTAAAAGCTATGTCTGCAGAGAGGTCTTTTTGATAGGTAATATTGATATCGCCGTTCAACGAATAATATGTTGACGAAGCGACCGGATTATCGGCATACGAGATACGGACTTCGCCATTGATACAGTGTACTTTGGTCTGACCCGTTATGTTCATCAATTCAATACCTCCGTTGATATTATTGGCATTGATATAGGTGCCCCTAGTATTCTTGACCAAAACCTCACCGTTATTGATAGCACCGACCTTAAGCCGGCTTTCTTTTGGCATTTTGACCTTGAAATTGAGTGTGTGCTCATACGGTGATTCTTCCCAACCATTACAATCGATTGAAGTAAAACGACCGTCCTTATAATGCATATTGGGCACATCTGGGTAAACGATCAATCGACCATTTGCGTGCAACACATTGACCCCGACTTCCTTTTTGCCGAGTTCCAGATCGTTCGAATTACGTGCGGAAATAACCTTATCGACTTCAAGCAGTACAATGTCGCCATCATAACCTTCAACGGTTATCGAACCGTTGAGATTATGAACTTCGAGCATTCTTTCATTTCCGGTGTTCTTGTAGGCAAGTTCTTTTTTGATAACCTCTTTGAACTCTTTTTTTTGCGCCGTGGCGTTTTGCATGCCCAAGAATACCACTAAGGCCATACAGGTAATCGTTTTTTTCATGTTTCTAAAATTTGACTGTTCGTAAATTAATTGATGAATATTTTAAATTATCGATGCTATCGATGTTTCCAGTTTCTTCTTGACCGATGCATCCAATTCTTTGGAACGCATAAGTTTCTTGAACGGTTCAATCGATCTTTTCTCTTGCAAAGCCACCATTAGATTGGCCAGTGTCACTTGAACGATAGGCGAATCTTGTTTTACTATAGACTGTACCAAACCTTCCCGCACCAAAGGCTCGTCGAGATAGTTGGTCAATGATTCTATGGCGGCCAAACGTACATTTACATTGGCATCATTGTTCAATGTCTGTAACAAGGCATTGATTACCTTTTCGTCGACCTTTGCAATTTTATTGGCCTCATTGATACCTTGCAGCCGTTTGTTGGCCGAAGGCTGATCCAATAAGGTGAGTACCAGTTTTTCACGTACGGCTTCGGTTTCACCGTTTTCGACGACCGTAGTCTTTACAAACCTCTCGGATTCACTTTCGGAATTTAAATAATAACCTAAACCAACTCCCAAGACAAGCAATAAAATGCCATAGGCCATCTGCGGTTTCCAAAGGATTTCGACAAATGTGGCCAACCAATCTCTGGAATTTCCTTTGGACTTTTCGACTTTTTCGATTTCACCGTGGAGCATCTCAAAAAAGCGCCCGTCCATCGCTTCGGAAGGCTCGGGAACTTTGCCTTCGCCAAGTCCATTCCAAGTTTGTTCCAAGGTTTCAAACTGTTCTCGATGTTCAGGATTCGCTTGCAGGAATTCTTCGAACCCTCTTCTTTCATCCTCGTTCAAAGTATCCGTCAGATACTCCATCATCGCTATTTCAAACTTTTCCTTATCCATAGTATCAACTATTTTCCAATTGCAAAAAAATGCTGCGCAGATCGTTCAAGGCCCTATGGGCCTTTACCTTGGCCGCTCCTTCACTACAACCCAACATCTCCCCTATCTCGCTGAACTTAATTTCTTTGTATTTACTTAAAATCAATATTTCACGTTTTTCTAACGGTAATTTCTGCATGGCCCTGTTCAACAACGATACCGAATCATTTTGATCCATTATAGAATTCAAATCCTTGTCATCGTACAGTTTGTATTCCACTGAATCCAAATCGCTGTGCCTATTTTCGTTCTTGTTCTTTCGGTAATAATCATAATTCACATTACGGGCCGTCTTGAACATCCAGGCACTATAAGACCCTTCTCCTGTGAAGGTATACCTGTATTTCAGCATTCTTACGAAAACATTCTGTACCAGATCCTCGCTAATAGCGGCATTGTTGTTCATGTTATAAAAGAACCCGAACAATCTTTTTTTATGGCGCTCGTACAGAAGGCCGAGTTTATCGAACTCGCCGGATTTTACTTTAAGCATCAATGCGTTATCGGTCAGCTGCTGCATTTTTTTGTCTTCAAAAGGGTAAACCGAGGTTTTTGGAAAAGGTTACAAAAAATTCAAAATTTCTTTTAAGGTAGTTTTTTCGAACAAAAAACGCCACCTGATCGGTGGCGTTATAAATTTAAAGAAACGAGTATCATTTAGCCTTTGAGCCATGCTTCCCGAAGTGCTGATTGTTCGGTACTTGAACCTTCAGCGGTAACTATTTCATCTACCATTAAAGTCGGGCTTCCCACTTTGCCTTCCACAGCAATTTCTTCCCCATCGCGATCGACTGTCATCTTAATTTCCGTATCGGGTGTCCATCCAAAGCTTTGTCCTATTATCGGGCGAATCGCCTCCAAGTTGATGGGTGTGTCGTTGATGCTCTTGATGACATCACCGCCCTGAAGACCCAATTCTTTATAGAAAGTGCTCAATTCGATTCCCTTTCGAACAAAAACGGCATTGTCATTAGACTGATCGACATCGATAAAAGGAACCTCACCATCAAGAAAATAACCGGTCTGCTTTTCCGAAGTTGTTGTTTCAAGACCAACTTTGGCCAGATAATGGGCATAGTCTATTGGCGTATCGCCGATAACGTGTGTTTCAAAAAACTCCCGCACTTCAGGGTAGGTCATCGCAACAATCTCTTCGATCAAATTTTCATCTTTGAACGGTGTATTGTTGCCATATTTCTTCGAAAGCTCTTTCATCATCCATAGCACTCCCTTTTCACCATTGCTTTTCTCACGCAGCAATATATCAAGGGCCATATTGATCAATGCCCCTTTTTCATATACATTGGCATAATTTGCCTTATAAGGTTCCTCTAAAATATTTTGGCTCATCACGGTAAACGACATCGCATCGTCATAAGATTTTGCATTGTTTATTTTGCCGATGATGCGCTCATAAAATTCCGTCTCATCGATCAACCCTTGCTGTATCTGAAACAAATTGGCAAAATATTCGGTGGTACCTTCGTACATCCAAAGATGTTGTGACATTTTCGGGTCGTTGAAATCAAAATACTGAATCTCTTCTGAATGAACGTTCAACGGGGTAACGATATGAAAGAACTCGTGTGAGACCACATCGACCATTGCCTGTTCCAATGCTTCTTTTTGCATCACTTCGGGCAGGACCACGACCGTTGAAGTATGATGTTCCAAAGCTCCAAACCCATTGGCATCAGTATCCCCCATTTCAGACAGGTACAACAAAATGTTATATTCTTTTGTACCATCGACATCGCCCAAAAAGGTTTTTTGGGCGGCCATCATTTTTTCCATACGTTCTCTCAAACCAGAGGCCGTGTACGTTCCATTTGGAGAATACACGCTTAACGTAACGGTAATATCATTGATCTTGAAAGATTCTGTGTTCGGTCTTGAATATAATATCGGATTGTCGATGACGTCGAAATAACGACTCGCCAAGAAAACCTCTATATTCGGATCATCGGTTTCGGTTTTCTTTGTTAGGGATGTGGTAGATTCCAATCCTGTTGGCTTTTTGACCGATAGTTCGTAAGGCACCTCCTTAAGACCATCAAAATAGCCCACAAAACCATGTAGGTTCAGCATGAAATTTTCACCCTTTAGAATATTCGTGCCTGCCGGGGAAAATACGGCCTCGTCAATTTCGTTTTCGGAATCGTAGGTATCGTTGACCCAGTAGGTAACCTTGTCCAGGTTTTTTCCGTTCGAAATGTTCCAGGTATTATCATCGGCCTTAGAAACGACCAGTTCTTTTCCATCATAATCCAAAGCCTTAAGACCTTCGATATACTTACCGTAGTTGTCACTGCTATAAGTACCCGGAACCGTTTTGGGTATATAAAACGAAACCGTTTCTTGAGCAAAGGCGCCAGGATCGATCTCGACCATGACCTTATCGTCAACAATATTGTCAATATCCAAAATGGCACTGATCGGAGTTTTGTCGGCTGCAGGGATCGACTTTGCAGCACTACAGCCGTATAGCATGCCAACAACAAGCATTATTATTCCTAATTTTCTGATCATCATATATAAAGTTATCGGTTTTAAAGCGCTGCAAGATTATAAAATTCAGTACACATGAAGGACATTATTATGAAATAATTAAGGATTCTTTTACGCCTAACCTTACCTGCTCTCCATAATTTTTTTTGACTATTTTTGTTCTGAATTAAACACGACCGATGCAATACAAACGAATACTTTTAAAACTTAGCGGCGAGGCCTTAATGGGCGAAAAGCAATACGGAATAGACGGTAAGCGGCTCGCCGAATATGCTCAGGAAATCAGGGAAGTAGTCGAAAAAGGAATCGAAGTTGCCATTGTAATCGGGGGAGGAAATATCTTTAGGGGCCTGGCAGGTGCAAGCAGCGGTATGGATCGCGTTCAAGCAGACCACATGGGCATGCTGGCGACGGTCATCAATGGTTTGGCCCTTCAAAGCGCATTGGAAATTCAAGGAGTGCAGACGAGATTGCAATCGGCCATTCAGATCAATGAGGTCGCAGAACCTTTTATTCGCAGAAAGGCAATGCGACATTTGGAAAAGGGCAGGGTCGTTATTTTTGGTGGAGGTACGGGCAATCCGTATTTCACAACTGATTCGGCGGCAGTCTTGCGAGCGATTGAAATGGAAGCCGATGTTATTTTAAAAGGTACCCGGGTCGATGGTATCTATACCTCAGACCCCGAAAAAGACTCTAACGCGACCAAATTCGATACGATATCTTTTAACGATGTTCTTAGAAAAGGGTTAAAGGTGATGGACACGACCGCCTTTACCTTAAGTCAGGAAAACCAATTACCCATTATCGTGTTCGATATGAACAAAAAGGGAAATTTGGCGAAAATCTTGGAAGGTCAAAATATTGGTACGATAGTAAATCTATAACTCCGGTACAATTTGTGCTTATCATATTATTAAAGTTTTACATATGAATGAGGAAATTACATTTATTCTAGATGCCGCCAAGGAAAGTATGGATGCAGCGATCACCCATTTAGAGAAGGAATTCGTTAAGATCAGGGCAGGCAAGGCAAGCCCTTCGATGTTGTCTAATGTCAAGGTAGATTATTATGGTTCGCAAACACCATTGTCACAAGTATCGAACATCAATACTCCCGATGCCCGTACGATTTCGGTACAACCTTGGGAAAAATCTCTGTTGTCTGAAATAGAAAAGGCCATTATGAACGCTAATCTGGGGTTCAACCCGATGAACAATGGCGATTTGATCATAATCAACGTACCGCCGCTTACAGAAGAGCGAAGGATACAATTGGTCAAACAGGCCAAAGCCGAGGCCGAAGATGCAAAAGTTGGCGTTAGAAATGCCAGACAAGATGCCAACAAAGAAATTCGAGAGCTCGATATTTCTGAAGACCTCGAAAAAAATGCCGAAACCGATGTACAAGAACTTACCGATACCTATATCAAGAAAATTGATAATTTTCTAGGGGTAAAAGAGGCTGAGATCATGAAGGTGTAATCACGTTACCAAAAAGTTTTTAGGCGACCAATGGTCGCTTTTTTTTGTTTGAATGTTCTTTTGCTTCAACACGGCATCCCACCAATATTTTTATATCCAAAAGAAAAAATCAATATTCATTACGGAATAAAAACAGCCGTTCTAGGAACACAATCTTGCATTTTCTACCTTTGCCCTGTTTTTGGCAAGGAAAAAGACCATGTCATATCGCGGGCTTACTTCGAACCGATGGCTATATAGGGTATTAATTATTGGCAAAAGCAAAAGTCGCATTCTAAAATGGTAGCTAAACTAACACAAGGTTTTTGGGCAAGAACTGCACGGATCATCTTACGCAATCGTATTTTGATCTTGTTTTTGGTAGCGGCCTTTACCTTTTTCATGGGCCTTCAGTGGGATAAAATGCGCTTTAGTAGTTCTCAAGCAAACCTATTGCCAGATGAGCACCCTGTTAATGTTCAGTACCAATCATTTTTGAACCAATTCGGCGAGGAAGGCAATGTTATTGCCTTCGCCATTCGCGACAGCAGTCTTTTTACCACTGAAAACTTCAATCGCTGGAACAAGCTCAGCAAACAATTGGCTGCTTTCCCCGAAGTTGATTTTGTCATTTCAACGGATAATCTTCAAGAATTGAAAAAGGACAATACAAAGCAAGAATTTGTATTGGATGCCCTTATCAAATCTCCCATAAAGTCGCAATCGGAATTGGACACCATCACCAAACATCTTTTTAACGATTTACCTTTCTACGACAATCTATTGTACAATGCAGAAAGTCGAACGGTTCGTACCGTATTGTATTTAGACAAGGATATTGTCAATACCTCTGTACGCAAAGATTTTGTTCTAAAAGATCTTACCACGTTAATAAATGATTTTGAAATGGAGACCGGTCTCGATGTCCATGTCTCTGGCATGCCCTATATTCGAACCCTAAACTCGCAGAATATCATTGACGAGATCGGCAAATTCATTCTTGCCGCGTTGGGTGTGACCTCGCTTATTTTCTTTTTCTTTTTCAGAAGTTTCCGTGCCACTATCATATCGATGTTCGTTGTTATCATCGGTGTAATGTGGGCTTTCGGATTTTTGGGACTGTTGCAATATGAAATCACGGTACTTACCGCTTTGATTCCTCCCCTGATCATTGTGATCGGAATTCCAAATTGTATTTTTTTGATCAATAAATACCAACAAGAGGTAAAAAAACATGGAAATCAGGCCCTCTCTTTACAACGGGTCATCTCCAAAATCGGAAATGCCACATTGATGACCAATGTGACCACGGCTTCCGGTTTTGCAACATTCATAATTACCGACAGTAAACTCTTGAAAGAATTTGGTATCGTAGCCTCGATCAATATCATAGGAATTTTTATCATTTCACTTCTTGTCATCCCTATTGTATACAGTTTCATGTCGCTTCCGAAAACGAAGCACTTGAAACACCTTAACAAACGTTGGATCGATGCCTTTGTCAATTGGATGGAACACCTCGTTCGTGAAAAACGAATATCGGTTTATATCGTATCGATCGCTTTGTTGGTCATCAGCATCATTGGCATATATCAGATAAAGATATCGGGCAGCCCCATTGAAGATATGCCCAAAAACAAACAGTTTTTCAAGGACATTCGTTTTTTTGAGGAAGAATTTGATGGCATTATGCCCGTTGAAATCGTGGTCGATACCAAAAGTCCAAAAGGTATAATGAAACCTGCTACCCTCAAGCGGATGGATCAATTAAGCGATGTGGTCGAAGAAATTCCAGAACTATCAAGACCCGTCTCAGTGGTCAACTTGGTCAAATATAGTAAACAGGCCTTTTACAACGGCATACCGAAGTACTATCAATTACCCACAACGCAAGAGCATAATTTCATCATGCAGGTGGCCGCTAAATCATCGGGAAATAGTAATCTTTTAAAAAGTTTTGCCGATAGTACCGGACAAATTGCACGGATTACGACATTTATGAAAGATGTCGGCACCGAACGTATGGAAGCTATCGAAAGTCGACTTCAAGAGAATATCGATAAATTTTTTCCGTCCGAGCGATATGACGTATATATGACAGGCAGTGCGCTTATTTTTCTAAAGGGCACCAAATATCTGGTCAAGAACCTAGTGCTTTCGTTGGCGTTTGCCATATTTCTGATCGCACTTTTTATGGCATACCTCTTTCGTTCTTTTCGCATGATCATTATTTCGCTCATACCCAATTTACTGCCATTGGTAATTACTGCAGGGGTCATGGGCTTTGTAGGCGTACCGATCAAGCCATCGACTATTCTGGTCTTCAGTATTGCCTTCGGCATTTCGGTTGACGACACCATACATTTTTTGGCCAAATATCGCCAAGAATTGATTGCCAACAAATGGCGGATCCAGAAGTCTGTTTATGCAGCTTTGCGCGAAACGGGTGTCAGTATGTTCTACACTTCAATTGTACTCTTTTTCGGTTTTTCGGTATTCACCATATCGAATTTTGGGGGCACGGTCGCCCTTGGGGCGTTGGTTTCGGCAACACTTCTATTTGCCATGCTCGCCAATCTTGTATTGTTACCTTCATTATTACTTTCGTTGGAGCGTAGCATTGCCAATAAAGAAGTTTTGAAAAAACCACAGATCGATATTTTGCCCAAAGAAGAAATGCGGCGTGGCAAGAATGTCGACGATGGCACTTCATAAGTCCAATAATTGGCTTTTTCAAGTCGGTTCTTTTTTATCAAAAACCTATCTTTGGGGTCTAATTTTTGAAGATGGTTTCAATCAGCATAAAAGAATTACTTAATAAGGAGCCCTTATCGCAAGAGGTCACCGTAAATGGTTGGGTCAAAACCTTTAGAAGCAATCGGTTTATAGCCTTGAACGATGGTTCAACTATCAACAATATTCAATGCGTTGTAGATTTCGAGCAATTCGATGAAGCATTGCTAAGGCAGATCAATACCGGTGCCGCTTTAACGGTAAAAGGCACTTTGGTAGAAAGCCAGGGCAAAGGGCAAAATGTTGAAATTCAGGTCAAAGATGTAACCGTTCATGGAGGTGCTGACCCTGAGACATATCCCATTCAACCCAAAAAGCACTCTTTGGAATTTTTAAGGGAAAAAGCCCATCTTCGCGTTCGCACCAACACTTTTGCCGCTGTAATGCGCGTGCGCTCGGCCTTGTCATTTGCCATTCATCAATATTTTAGAAAAAACGGATTCTATTATTTTCACGCCCCCATAATCACTGGATCCGATGCCGAGGGAGCAGGCGAAATGTTCAGGGTAACAACTTTAGATGGAAAAAACCCACCTTTAGATGGCAATGGCAATATTGATTACAAGGAAGATTTTTTTGGAAAGGAGACCAATCTGACCGTCTCTGGCCAATTGGAAGCAGAGGCCTATGCCATGGGCCTTGGCAAGGTATACACCTTCGGACCGACTTTCAGGGCCGAAAATTCGAACACTTCTAGGCACTTGGCCGAGTTTTGGATGATCGAACCAGAAATGGCCTTTTTTGATCTTGATGCCAATATGGACCTTGCGGAAGATTTCATCAAAAGCGTAATCAAGTATATTCTTGAAAATTGTGAAGATGATCTCGTTTTCCTGGAAAAGCGATTACTCGATGAAGAAAAATCGAAACCTCAGGCCGAACGTAGTGAAATGGCCCTAATCGATAAGTTGAAGTTTATCGTGGAAAACCGTTTCAAAAGGTTGACCTATACCGAAGCAATCGAAATTCTTAAAAATTGCAAGCCCAATAAGAAGAAAAAATTCCAGTATATAATCGAGGAATGGGGAGCGGATCTGCAAAGTGAACATGAGCGTTTTCTCGTCGAAAAGCACTTTAAGTGCCCCGTAATTCTCTTCGATTACCCGGCAAATATTAAGGCCTTTTACATGCGTTTGAACGAAGATGGCAAGACGGTGCGCGCAATGGATATTTTGTTTCCCGGTATCGGTGAGATCGTTGGCGGATCGCAGCGCGAAGAACGTCTTGACATACTAAAGGAAAAGATGGCGGCCTTGGACATACCCGAGAAAGAACTTTGGTGGTACCTTGACCTACGAAAATTCGGTACCGCCGTACATAGTGGTTTTGGCCTTGGTTTTGAAAGATTGGTTCAATTCGCTACTGGAATGGGAAATATACGGGATGTAATCCCTTTTCCACGAACCCCCCAGAATGCGGAGTTTTGATTTGAATTCGTTAACTTTATAAGGCACTCAATCGACCTGTATGCTAAAGCAACATTTACAGTTCAAATTATCTCAAAAGCTATCCCCCCAGCAGATTCAGCTCATGAAGCTGATACAACTTCCTACACAAGCTTTCGAACAAAGGTTAAAACAAGAACTCGAAGAGAATCCTGCCTTGGAGAGCGGCAAGGATGAATCAGACCTCATCAATGATGACTACGACGACGTATTCGAAGGTGAAACGGATAATGAAACCATAACCGCTGAAGACATCAATATCGACGAATATCTCAGCGATGACGAAATACCCGACTATCGCACCAAGGCTAACAATTACAGTGCCGACGATGAAGAAAAAAGTGTACCCTATGCAGCGGGTATCTCTTTCAATCAGTACCTTCTAAATCAACTTAACACTGAATATTTGACCGAGGAGGAATGGGCCATTGCGGAATTTTTGGTGGGTAGCGTTGACGAAAGCGGATATATTCGAAGGCCATTGACCGATATCTTGGACGACCTCGCATTCACACAGAACATATATACCGATGAAAAAACCATTGGTAGAATATTGAGAACGGTACAAGAGTTGGACCCCCCAGGGGTAGCGGCCAGGTCTTTGGAGGAGTGTTTGATAATACAACTTAAACGAAAAGAACCCACACCAAGCGTTCAATTGGCACAGACCATACTTGAAAAATCATTTGAACAGTTTACCAAGAAACACTATAAAAAACTAATACAAAAACATAGTATTTCAGAAGTACAATTAAAAGATGCCATATCGGAAATTGAGAAACTGAACCCAAAGCCCGGCGGGTCATATTCAGGAAACAACCGAATCGTCGAGCATGTCGTGCCCGACTTTTCCATTAAGATCATCGATGGCGAACTCGAACTTTCCCTTAACGGCAGAAACGCCCCCGAACTTCATGTTTCTAGGGAGTACAGTAATATGTTGAAAGGGTATAAGGATGCCAAGGAGAAATCTAAATCGCAAAAAGATACTGTACAGTTCATCAAGCAAAAATTAGATGCGGCAAAGTGGTTTATCGACGCGATACGCCAAAGGCAGCAGACCCTTTTTATTACGATGAACGCCATCATGCAATATCAGAAAGAATATTTCTTGACCGGAGATGAGCGCAACCTTCGCCCCATGATATTGAAGGATATTGCCGATGAAATACATATGGATGTTTCAACCGTCAGTAGGGTGGCAAACAGCAAATATGTCGATACGCCCTACGGGACCAAATTGATCAAGGAATACTTTTCTGAGTCAATGAAAAATGACCAGGGAGAAGATGTCTCTACCAAAGAAATAAAGAAAATTCTTGAAACCGTCATCGGTGAGGAGAACAAAAAGAAGCCACTTACCGATGATAAACTGGCCTCCATATTAAAAGAAAAAGGATATCCTATCGCGCGAAGAACTGTTGCCAAATACAGGGAGCAACTAGATATTCCCGTGGCACGGTTGAGAAAGCAAATCTGATGGGGAAGTTTCTAAAGTTGGTTTCATTGGTGTTCCATCCACTTTTTGTTCCGATTGTGGGTACTTTGACCTATTTTATCATTACCCCTAAATATAGTCCCCTCGAAATTCAGGGAGGCAATGTTCTCCCTATTTTTATTCTCACGGTTATCATCCCAATAATTTCATTTTTAATCCTGAGAAATCTAGGTTTGGTCACCAACATTCATATCCCCGATATTCGTGAAAGAAAATATCCGCTGTACATCAATATCCTACTCTTGTTCTTGATCCTGTACAAAGTGATCCCGAATAATTACATTGTGGAGCTATACTATTTTTTTTTAGGGCTCATCGCCGCTTCCATGACCGCCTTATTGTTGTTGTTTCTCAATCTTAAATGTAGCATGCACTTAATGGGCATGGGCAGCCTATTGATGTTCATGATTAGCCTGAGTGTTCATTTTGAAATCAACATAACCATAGCCTTGAGCATAATAACCTTGTTGACGGGACTTGTGGCCAGTTCAAGACTTTATCTAAAGGCACATTCCAAGGCCGAATTGTTCATCGGGCTCTGTATCGGTATGACCACTCAATTGTTGACCGTCAAATTTTGGTTATAAAACTAGGTTTCAGTCCAATTTAATTATCGGTTTTTCTTAAATTCATAAAAGCATCGCCATCGTAGGTCGTATAATTTACCTTTAATGCGTTTACTTTACGCAACTCTTGTTTAATGTCCGATATCAGACCCATACCTGTACGCTTATCAACTTTTAGTGAAATGGTGGCATATGGCCTTAAATGTGCTGGCATCTTGCCAATCTGTTCGAGCACATAGGTACCAATATCGCTCACTTCGGCATATTTGTCGTTCAATTGAATTTTTGGTTCGGATCCGAAAACTGCGCTATATTTTTCTGTAGGTCTCCCCACATGAATATAGATGATGCGATCTTTCTTTTCCATTTTTTTGACCTCACTGGCATTGGGCAGTTCATTGGCGACTTTCAATGTTGAATCTTTCATAACCGTTACCGTCATAAAAAAGAACAGAAGCATAAAAACAATATCTGGAAGTGAAGCGGTAGACACTGGAGGAACTCCGCCATCTGTCTTGTTGGAATATTTTATCATCATGTATTGGTTTATTTGATTTCGGCCTCCGATAATTTTTGTGGATAGCGTCTTTTGATAGTTTCAATTTTCTCTTTAAGTTTTGCCTTTCTACCCTTTGAGGTGACATTGAGGTATTCAGATTCCATATCGGTATATTTTACCCCATATAATTTTAACGCTTCTCGATTTCTCAATTGATTATAGGCACCGACCAATTCGTTTTGTATGGCTATAAAGGTGGCATAACCAGTATCCCGTTCGCTGCTAAGCGAAATAACCGCTTTGTTCGGGTTTTCGGAAGAAAATACACTTCTTTCCCCCTGACAATAATCACAATAGTGCTCTGAGTCTAGAGTAGCACCTCCATTATCGATAAATGCGACTGCGATCCTTCTTAAATCAGTAATATCAACCAATTCATTATCGACGAGAATCTCATTATTGTGATTGACCTGTACGAGTAGTATGTTTTTATCATTATAGGGCAATGGCGGCGATATATCAATCGGCGAAAGCATACGATTAAAACCGACATCGGTCTCGATACTGGTGGTCACTAAAAAGAAAATCAATAATAAAAATGCGATATCGGCCATTGAGCCCGCATTTACCCCTGGTGTTTCTCCCCTGTTTTTCATACTTAAGTGGTTTATGTATTGGACAATACTATTTTTGCCCGCCAGGCAGGTGTTGAAAACATGTGAATTCTGGGGCACTAAATGTTGCTCTAGGAAGGAAAGGTTGTTTTAAGGGAACATTTACCAAGCATTTCCCAACCAAAAAGTAGCAACTTTCGTGCCACGACCACTAATATTAAAGGATATAAAATATGAAACCTACACGCAAAGGCTTCATTTCAATGGGTTCACCGTCAATGGTGATATCATCCTTAAAAATGCTACTCAAGGCATAATAGACGTGGGCGTTGAAAGTATTCCATCCAAAACTGAATGTCAACCCATATTGAAATTGGCGCACATCGCCGTTGGAGAACGATATTTTTTCACTTTCGGTAACAAATTTTGACCTACTTGCAAAAACATATCCCAATTTCACCCCGGTATATATTCTCCAAAACTTATATTCTTCGAGAGTGGAGTTTCTCCAACGATACTCTATCGGAAGTTCAATCAAGTGGTTTTCTATCTTACTTCTCTTAAGATCCACATTACTACCTACCGGGGAATAAGTAATAACACCGTTGATTTCCTCAGCTTTCATATTTGAATAATAGGAATTGACAGCATAGCCCAAACCTAATCCAAATGCCCTTGTTCTGCTCCGATTGATGGGAAAATCCCTGACTAGACCACCTTGAAGGCCATATGATAAGTTACGCTGGGTAATATCGTTGGGTTTGTTCCTAACAAAATTATAGGTAATGCCCACATAGAATTGATCTTCCAAATAATTAGTATCGAGCGGTTTCGAAATACCTTGGGCAGACACCTGAGAGGCACAATAAAGAAGTAAGATTGAGAAAACAAATCTCATAGTATTAAAGTTACAACAATTGATAGCACAAAAAAACGCTCCAAATAAATATTTAGAGCGTCTTTGGTTCTTTAATAACTAATTTAATTGATGTTGTTGAAGGCATCGCCTTCATACGTAGTGTAGTTCACCTTTAAGGCATTGACCTTACGCAATTCCTGTTTAATGTCAGATATCAATCCCATATTTGCATTCTTATCGACCTTAAGTGAAGTGGTCAATACATTTTGAAGTTCTTGGGCCTTTTTGGCACGTTCCATCAAAATAAAATCACCGACCTCCGAAGGGCTTGCAAACTTATCGTTCAACTGAATCTTCGGCTCACTACCGAATGTACTTTGATATTCTTGGGTAGGGGCACCCACGTAAATGGTGATTACCCTATCCTTTTTCTCAAGCTTTTTTATTTCACTGGCATTCGGCAAAGTATTCTCTACTTTGACCGTACTGTCTTTCATTACCGTTACGGTCATGAAAAAGAACAAAAGCATGAAAACGATATCAGGCAAAGAGGCAGTCGATACCGCAGGTAGCTCTCCACTCTTTTTCTTGGCAAATTTTGACATAATATTATCTTCTTTATAAAAATCGTTTAATTCGACGTAGAAGTTTCCGCCTCGGAAAACTTTTGAGGGAACAAATCTTGAATTCTTTTCACCTTCTCCTTTAGTTCGTCCCTAACGCCGCTCGGTGTTTCCGGATTAAGATACGTCGCCTCCATGTCGGTAAAATCTTGACCATATAAGCGTTGTGCCTCACGATTTCGCAAGTCGTTATATGCACCCACAATTTCGTTTTGAACCGTAATATAGGTACCGTACTTGGTCTCCCTATCATTTTTTAAGGAAATAATGGCCTTGGTGGGATTATCTGAAGATTCCGCATCTTTCTTGCCCTTACAATAGGTACATGTACCATCACCATTATTGTCCAGGAAATCCATTGCCTTAACTCTAAGCTCTTTGAGGCCTATTATATTATCATCGGCGAGCAATTGACCATTTTTATTGATCAATACCTGAAATATATTTTTCTGCTTGATAATAACATCCTCTTCCGGTGGTTCAATCGGCGGCAACATACGGTCCAAACCTGCGTCAGTCTCAATCGTGGTGGTCACCAAGAAAAAGATCAACAACAAGAATGCGATGTCGGCCATCGAACCGGCGTTTACTTCTGGTGCTCCTGCTCTTCTAGGCATAATTTTATTATTTACTGGTCATTTTTTTCAAGCCTCCATATAACATTGCCCCTACGGCAACAATGGTAAGGATAAAGAACACATTCAGTCCCATTCCAATCTTCTTGACAGTAGATTCATTCGACATGGCCATATATTCATCGGCAACGTCGGTACCACTAGACAATACATAAGAAATAATAACGACCACTGCCAAGCCCGCCACTCCGAAAAGTGTTCTTTTCAAACCGGCTGGATTGGAGAATACGTTCTTTAATCCGAAGATCAAACTTGCGGCGACAGCGATTGCCAATAGAATATAGGTTATCCAGAACATGGCGTTCATCGCACCGCTTTGAGCGGCCTCGTTGGCAGGCATCTCTTTTTCGGGCAACATAAACCACAGTACCGCACCTATCAGACCCAATACTATTAATGCTATTTTAACTATTTTGTACATAATATTTTTGGTATTAAGTCAGACTTATTTTTTATGGTCTACCAACATATCGATCAATGAAATCGAAGAATCTTCCATATCATTGACGATACTATCGATCTTTGCAATGATATAGTTGTAAAAGATTTGAAGGATAATGGCCGTAATAAGACCGAATACCGTAGTCAATAAGGCCACCTGAATGTCACCCGCAATAAGTGAGGCACTTAAGTTACCGACGGCACTAATCTTTTGGAAGGCCTGAATCATACCGATTACCGTACCCATGAACCCAAGCATCGGGGCAATGGCAATGAACAAGGACAACCAAGACACATTTTTCTCTAATTGGCCCATTTGAACACCTCCATAGGCAACAACCGCTTTTTCGGCATTGTCAACTCCTTCGCCAGCCCTATCCAATCCTTGGTAATAAATCGATGCAACGGGGCCTTTTGTATTTCTGCATACTTCTTTTGCGGCTTCAATACCTCCTGAAGCCAATGCATCCTCAACTTGCTGCTTCAACTTGGTCGTATTGGTGCTGGCCATATTCAAGTAAATGATACGCTCGATGGCCACCGCCAAACCGAGAATCAAACACAAAAGAACAATACCCATAAACCCGGCACCTCCCTGAATGAACATTTCCTTTAATACTTGAGTAAAGCCTTTCTCGGCTTCCGGCGCCGCATCTTGCAAAACCATCATCGCCGAAGTAGCTTTTGCACTTACTGTATTTGTACCTGCTACAAATAACCCAGCCGTTGCCAGGATAGAGAATAATTTTTTCATTTTTTCAAACTTAAATTAGTTAGTTAATAAAGAATAAGGTTTAAAGATAAAAAAAAAACGTAATAAACAAAGTAAAACGATTCGTTGCAGAGAGGAAGGGATTCGAACCCTCGATACACTTTTGGTGTATACACACTTTCCAGGCGTGCGCCTTCGACCACTCGGCCACCTCTCTAAGTTAGCCTTTTAAGGGTTGCCCAAATAACGAAAAAAATATTAGTTGAAGAAATTAAAGCCGGTATTTTTATGACATTTCTCCGCGTAGCGAAGTCTCGAATATTGTTTTCATCAGCTTAGGGGAAATACCGTTTCCGAGGAGATACATAAGTTTAGTTATTGCCGCCTCAGATGTAATATCCTTACCATTAATGACTTGCATCTTTTCAAGTCGTTGACTTGTCTCATATTGGCCCATAATCACACTGCCTCCTGAACATTGGGTGACGTTAATAATGAACAAACCCTTGGCAATTGCCTTTTCAAGTTCCAGCAGCAACCATTCATCGGTAGGCGCATTGCCAGCACCATAGGTCTCCAAAACCAACGCCTTAAGGCCGGGTATTGCTAGCACACTCTTCAAAACCGATTCGTTAAGTCCTGGAAAAAACTTCAATATGGCGACGTTGTTATCGAGGTCTTTATGAACACATAATTTTTTGTGGTCGCTTTTTGGGTATAGGTTGGCCTCATGCACTTTAAGGTGCACACCTGATTCCGCAAGCGCAGGATAATTCAAAGATGCGAATGCCTCGAAATGTTCAGAATTGATCTTGGTTGTACGATTGGCACGATACAATTTGTATTCAAAATACAATCCTACTTCTTGTATCACCGGGCGACCGCTTTTTTTCAAAGCGGCAATTTGAATCGAGGTTATGAGGTTTTCCTTGGCATCGGTTCTCAGATCACCGATTGGTAGTTGGCTTCCCGTGAATATCACTGGTTTCGTTAAATTCTCAAGCATGAAACTCAGGGCAGAGGCAGTATAACTCATGGTATCACTACCGTGCAGTACGACAAAACCATCATGACTTTCAAAATGATCTTCGATAATCGTTGCTATCTCGACCCAATGTCCAATATTCATATTCGATGAATCGATAGGCTTCTTGAAAGAAATGCTATCTATATGACAATCCAATTGGGCCAGTTCAGGTATGTTCTTCTCAAGCTTCCTGAAATCGAAAGGCTTTAAAGTTGCCGTTTCATAATCCTTCATCATACCGATGGTTCCACCTGTATATATGAGCAATATGTTCGTTTCGTTCTTCATATTATCTAGATACCGAAGACATTGATCGAGTTCTTGGTCGTAGTTTCAATAATGGTTTCAGTAGAAACCCCATAAATATCCGACAATCTTTCTAGTACATGAACCAGATAAGCGCTCTCATTTCGCTTTCCACGTAACGGCGCCGGAGCCAAATAAGGTGAATCGGTCTCAAGCACGATATGATTTAAATCAATTTGGTCAAGAAAGGTATCCAACTTTCCATTTTTAAAGGTGACGACACCGCCGATACCCAATTTCATATTATAGGAAATGGCCTTTTTTGCCTGTTCGAAAGTTCCTGTAAAACAATGGAAGACCCCGAAAAGATCTTCCGCTCTTTCACCTTCCAAAATTTCAAAAATCTCGTCAAAAGCTTCCCTGCAATGTATGACGATCGGAAGTTTGTGCTTTTTTGCCAATCGGATCTGATTTTCAAAGGCTTCCTGTTGTTCCTTTAAAAAGGTCTTGTCCCAATAAAGGTCGATCCCTATTTCACCGATTGCACAAAACTCATATTCTGACAACAACTGTTCAACATGACCCAGTTCCTTCAAAAAATCATCCTTGACATGTGTAGGATGCAGTCCTGCCATCAAGAACATATTCTCGGGATAGGCTTTTTTCAAATCAAGCATTCTTTGGGTATAAGTCGAGTCGATAGCCGGTATAAAGAACCTTTTTATACCATTTTTAAAAGCCCTTTCTATAACCTCTTCACGATCTTTATCGAAGGCCTCACTATATAGATGCGTATGGGTGTCGGTAATTATCATCACACAAAAATAGGACTATCTTTGTCAAAAAGAATAAATGGCCAGCCTTAAAAAGCTTCTGCTAAGAAAAAGGTACATCAAAATACCTTTGGTGCTTACCGCTACGAATCACCTTGAAATTGTGGCACGAATCAACGGAGTGAAGGGTAGGTTTATTTTAGATACCGGTGCTTCGAACACCTGTATCGGCTTTAATAAAATTGATCTGTTCAAACTCACTTCTGAAGAGACAGACATAAAGGCCGCCGGTGCCGGTGCTACCAATATGGAAACACTGATCTCACCCAAAAACCAAATTCAAATCGGTGATTGGAAGAAGAAAAAAATCAAAATCGTACTATTCGACCTCGTTCATGTAAACGAGGCGTTAACTGCACACAATGCCCTGCCAGTCGATGGCATCATTGGCGCCGACGTACTCAAAAAGGCAAAAGCGGTAATCGATTATGGCAAAAACTGCGTTTATTTGAAATCAAAGCACCCGAAATAGCGTCATACGAAAACCTCAGATAATCTGACCTTACATTTCCAATGCCTTTTTAACATCGTTATCCATTAAGATTTCTTCAGGGCTTTCCAAGGCCTCTTTTACCGCGACCAAAAAGCCAACAGATTCTTTACCGTCGATTATTCTATGATCATAAGAGAGGGCCACGTACATAATCGGGGCAATGGCGATCGCACCGTCACGGACAATGGGACGTTCGACAATGTTATGCATGCCCAGAATAGCGCTCTGCGGAGGATTGATGATCGGTGTTGACAGCATCGAACCGAAAACACCACCATTCGTTATGGTGAAGGTACCGCCCGTCATCTCATCGACAGTTATCTCGCCTTCCCTAGCACGTATCGCCAATCGTTTTACTTCTGATTCGATACCCCTAAAAGTTAGGTTCTCGGCATTTCGAATAACAGGCACCATCAATCCTTTCGGGCCCGACACGGCGATACTGATATCACAGAAATCATACGAAATCATTTCCTTGCCATCGATCATCGAATTCACCGCCGGATACATTTCAAGTGCACGGACCACAGCTTTTGTAAAAAATGACATAAAGCCAAGACTAACCCCATGTTTTTCTTTGAAATCTTCTTTATACTTCTCCCGCAATGCAAAAATCGGAGACATATCCACCTCATTGAACGTGGTCAACATGGCCGTCTCATTTTTGGCGGCCACCAAACGTTCGGCGACCTTGCGTCGCAACATCGAAAGTTTGGATCGGGTTTCACCCCGATTTCCCCCAGTGGGGCTTCCCATGGAAGGCACCGCATTCACCGCATCTTCTTTGGTGATTCTGCCATCTCTTCCCGAACCTTTTACGGCCGTGGTGTCCATTCCCTTTTCGTCCAATATCTTTTTGGCGGCCGGAGAAGGTGTTCCAGAAGCATAAGTTTCTTTCTTTGTAACCGTTTCAATGGCCTTTTTGTCATCGGCCTCTTTCGTTTCTTCCGACTGGTCATTTGCGGTATTGACATCGGAACTTTCAGCTCCTTGGCCCGAATCGGTCGGTTTGGCGGCACCGGTATCGATTAAACATACCACGGCACCAACGGCAACGGCATCGCCTTCCTCGGCTTTCAAGGTAATCGTTCCACTCTCTTCGGCAGGAAGTTCCAGGGTTGCCTTGTCGGAATCCACTTCCGCTATTGCCTGGTCTTTCTCGACATAATCGCCATCTTTTACAAGCCATTCCGCAATTTCGACTTCTGTTATCGACTCCCCCGGGGAAGGAACTTTCATTTCTAGAATCATTCTAATGATTTTAAAGTATTCTTAATTTACATTTTCAATAAAGTCTTCCTTTACCGGAAGATAATCCGTTTTTAATTCGCTATTGACCATAATTTGGTCAAAAAACAACTTCGCCCCAGTGGACTGAAGCATGTCAACATGGTTTTGTAGACTCAAGTGCAAATGGGGTTCGGTCGAATTTCCTGAATTTCCGCATTGGCCTAAAAGCTCTCCTTGCCTGACATCTTGCCCCTCTTGGACAACTATACTTCCTTCTTTTAAGTGAGCGAACAAAATGAACTCGCCATTATCAGTCTCTAAAACCACGGTATTACCCGTTAATTGCCGTGGATTCAATTCACCAGGAATATTATCGTGCACCCCGGTAACCACCTTTGCCACCCTCGCATCACATGGGGCAATAATCTCTTTGCCAAAGGCAAAATAGCTCTCGTTCTTTTTAGGATCGCCCTCATAAGAGCTTCCATTGGCGACCATCAAGATATCGTAGGCGTACTGCTGATCGGCATAATCTACATGATAGTTCTGTTCAACGGTGGTGCCTCCCCAAAAAACAAACCATTTACCGTTGAAAGGCAGCGCCATCTTTGTAACGTTTCTTTCTAAAACGGGAATCTCATCATCTTTTAATGGTTTTATGGCAAGTCCGTTTATCCTGTTTTGTGGTGTCAAAGAAATTAAGACTTCGGCCACCGCCCTTTCAAAATCCGTTCTATAAATGTGCGCTCCTTTATCGATTCGGTCAAACCTCATTTCAGTAATATCACCCATAAGGTTGTTGACGTTCTGTTCAAAAAATGCCAATGTTTGCTCTCTGGGCAAGGCTTTTTTCATGTCTACATTAAAACGGTCAAAAATCGCGATATAATCACGGTCGTTATATCGGGACATAAATTCAGTCGCCGCCTCGGCGTACCTTCCTTGTTCTTCTTGCGAAAAGGAAGCACCAAAAGTGAACAAGAGCAGTAGCAAGGTTACGAATCTCATTTGGCTTTCTCAGTTTTGACCTTTGGACGGGTCATATTGTTCTTAGACCTATCGAATACATAATCGATAACCTGTTGATGTCGCATTTTAGAACGTACCGCACTACCGGCAGCCGGTGATGCGTAGAATCGCCTCGATGCGACCCTGAACTTGTTCGCATCACTAAAATGCATCATCAAATGGCTCCATGCCCCCATATTACGAGGCTCTTCTTGCGCCCACACCAAATCATCGGCAAACTTATATTTGGCAATGATTTTCTTCATCGCTTCGCTCGGCAACGGAAACAACTGCTCCAGGCGGACAAGAGCCACGTCATCACGACCCTCTTCTTCTCTTCGGACCAGCAAATCATAATAGAATTTTCCGGTGCAGAACACCAACGATTTTACTTTTTTCACATCGGCGGATTCATCGTCAAGAACCTCTTGAAAACTTCCATTTGCCAAATCTTCGATCGTCGAAACGGCTCTTGGATGCCTCAATAAACTTTTTGGGGTAAAAATGACCAATGGTTTTCTAAAATCGACCTTCATTTGTCTCCTCAGAATATGAAAAATCTGGGCAGGGGTCGAAACATCCGCCACATACATATTATCTCTCGCGCATAATTGCAGATAACGTTCCATACGTGCCGAAGAATGTTCGGCACCTTGGCCTTCATAACCATGAGGAAGCAACATGACCAATCCGTTTTGTAGCTTCCATTTATCTTCGGCGGCGGATATATATTGATCGATCATGATCTGTGCGCCGTTACTAAAATCACCGAATTGGGCCTCCCAAATGGTCAATGTGTTCGGACTTGCCATGGCATAGCCATAATCAAAACCTACAACGCCGTATTCCGACAACAAAGAATTGTAGATTTGAAACCGCCCCTGCTTTTTCGAAATATTGTTCAAGAGCATAACTTCCTCTTCGCTCTCCTCAACCTTCATAACGGCATGACGGTGTGAGAAAGTCCCTCGCTCAACATCTTGGCCCGACATACGCACATCAAAACCTTCATACAATAAAGTTCCATAAGCCAAAAGTTCACCCATGGCCCAGTCGAGATTATTGGTCTCAAAGAACATGTTTCTTCGGTCCTTTACCAATTTTTCGACCTTTCGCAAGAATTTTTTATCGGAAGGAAGTTCGGTGATCGCCTTGGCGATCTCGGTCAGCTTCTTTTTATCGAACGAAGTGTCGACCGAATCCATCATTTCCCATTCACGCACATTGACGAAACCTTTCCATTCGTCGGCCATAAAAGGCGTTATGATCGTCTTGTCCTCTTTTCTTGAGTCTTCCAATTCTTCTTCCAGTGAAGCTTTGTACTGCTCTTCAAGTTGCTTGACATATCCCTTTTCAATTACCCCTTCGGCCAAAAGGCGTTCAGCATAGATATCGCGTGGGTTTTTGTGCTTTGCGATCGCTTTGTACAATTTAGGCTGGGTAAAACGCGGTTCGTCCCCCTCGTTGTGCCCATATTTTCGATAGCCCAATAAATCGATAAATACATCGCGTTTAAAGCGCATTCGATATTCCAGGGCAAAAAGGGAAGCATGTACGACCGCCTCTGCATCATCGGCATTTACATGTAGAACGGGACTCAAAGTAACCTTACCTACATCGGTACAGTAAGTCGACGTTCTGGCATCGAGATAGTTCGTGGTAAAACCGATCTGGTTGTTGACCACGATATGGATCGTACCCCCGGTTCGATAACCGTCAAGATCTGCCATCTGAACGACCTCGTAGACCAGGCCTTGCCCCGCAATGGCCGCGTCACCATGTACCACGATCGGTAAGACTTTGGAAAAATCGTCGGCGTAATGCGCATCTTGCTTGGCTCTGGTAATCCCTTCGACCACCGCCCCAACAGTCTCTAAATGCGATGGATTGGGGGCTATGTTCATTCTTATCTTCTTGCCGTTGTCGGTTTTCCTTTCCGAGGTCCATCCCAAATGGTACTTCACATCTCCATCGAAAATCTCTTCCTCATAATCCTTACCATCGAATTCGCTGAAAATATCCTTCGCCGCCTTGCCAAAGATATTTGTAAGCACGTTCAAGCGGCCGCGGTGCGCCATACCCATTACAAACTGTTCGACGCCCAATCGCGCGGCGCGTTCAACAACCGCATCCAAAGCAGGAATCAGCGATTCGTTGCCTTCCAGTGAAAATCGCTTTTGACCAACGTATTTGGTATGCAAGAACCCTTCAAAAGAAACGGCCTCGTTCAGCTTCTTTAAAATGTGCTTCTTTTGCGCGCTATCGAACTTCGGGTGGTTATCATTGATATTCAACCAATTTTGAATCCATTCGATACGTTCAGGGTTTCGTATGTACATATATTCGACCCCAATGGCATCACAATATATCTTTTGCAAATGGACTATTATTTCACGGAGCGTAGCGGGGCCCAGACCCAAAATCTCCCCTGCGTTGAACAACGTATCAAGGTCTTCGTTGGAGAGCCCAAAATTTTCAATATCAAGGGTCGGGGAATACTTTCTTCTCTCCCTTACCGGATTAGTTTTTGTGAACAGATGCCCCCTACTGCGATAGCCATCGATCAATCGAATGACCTGAAACTCTTTTTGCAATGACCGGGGCATGTCCAAGGGCTGCCCGTTGTTTATGCCCGCAGCATCCGTTATCGTCTGAACATCCAGTTCATCGAGCGAACTTTCAACGCCAAAATCGAAGCCTTGAAAGAAAGCTCTCCAACTTGGCTCTACGCTATCGGGATGTTGCAGATATTTGTCATAAAGCTCTGCAAAAAAAGAAGTGTGTGCAGTGTTTAAAAAGGAAAATTTATCCATAAAAAGGTTTCTCTATCCTACAAACAAAATAAATTCAAAAATACAACATTTACATTTTCTGCATGTTATCTTAGTGGCAATAATGAAGAAACTAATAGGATAATCACAAAAATAGATCAAATGGCGACCAAAAACATTTTATCGTGCCTTATCTTATTTGCTATAGGTTTTGTTGCTACCGCCCAGAATCCGAATGCCAAGGGCGACTTTTGGCGCCATGTTCGATTTGGTGGCGGACTTGGTCTCGGATTTACAAACGGCGGTTTCAATGGTTCAATCTCGCCCAGTGCAATCTATCAGGTCACCGACAATTTTGCCGTTGGCACAAGTCTCAGTTTCAACTATGCCAAATTCAATGACAACAAGCTATTGGCCTATGGCGGAAGTGTTCTTACGCTGTTAAACCCTATTGATTTCGTTCAATTTTCAGTCGAATTCGAAGAACTTCGTGTGAATAGAACCCTTGCTGCAATACCTAATGACATTAAAGATGATTATTGGTCTCCCGGCCTATTTCTGGGCCTGGGCTATACCGACAGAAATTTCACTGTCGGCATTCGTTACGATGTACTCTACGATGATCAAAAAAGTATTTACGCCAATGCCTGGACGCCCTTTGTTAGGGTCTATTTTTAATAATCTATGCGGTGCCATAGGTTATTTGTAGAGCACCATTACAAATACCCATCATATGAGTTCTGCCGCTCAATCGAATTCTTCTTTAAATCTGACCTTTTGTAATTCTCGGCGAAGTATCGAGAAGGTTACCATCTCGGCAAATTCAACAATATCACTTTGATTAGTGTCTTTAAGTGTACTTTCTGGAATATCTATCAAGTACATGAGGTTAAGATAGTCATTGAACTTTTCCATAAGAAGAAAATAGATCTTTTCATGAAGCTCGCGTTTTAAATCCTGAGGAGTAATCAAAAGTGTAAACCCCACAGATATGTTCGCCAATTGAAAATCTTTCAGCAGTTGCACGATTAGCTTTGTGTAGCGATTTTCTTTCTGGGCCTTTTGCAGAACCTTGATACAGTTAACATGATGCTCGTTCATTCTTTAAACAACCATTTACTGCTTAAAAACTTCACCATTCTTCATCACAAAAACGACATTTTCAAGCGTATTTACATTCTTAAGAGGGTTTTCGTCAACGGCAATTATATCGGCCAGAAAACCGCCTTTCAATTGACCCAGATCATTTTCCATGCCCAATAATTCGGCATTGATAATTGTTGCAGACCGTATCGTTTCGATAATGGGCATACCCGCCTCGTGCATGAAACCAAATTCTTTGCCATTTTCACCGTGAGGAGAAACCCCGGCATCGGTTCCGAAAGCGATAGGAACTCCCTTTTTATAGGCCTTGCCGAACGTAGCTTGGCTGACAGGACCTATTTCGCGTGCTTTCTGGGCCACTATCGGGGGAAGAAACCCAGGTATCTCGGCCATTTCGGCCGCTGCCTTGCCTGCAGAAATAGTGGGCACCAAATAAGTTTTATGTTGTATCATCAGATCCATGGTTTCCTCACTCATCAGGGTACCATGCTCAATAGTTTTAATACCACCTTTGACCGCCCTTTGCATACCTTCATCGCCATGGGCATGGGCCGCGGTCAACATGCCGTAATCTTTGGCCGCTTCGACGATACCCCTAATCTCTTCTTCGGTAAACTGGGGATTTTGCCCGTTCTTTGCCACGCTCATTACACCACCGGTTGCCGTAATCTTGATTACGTCGGCCCCATTCTTGTAGCGTTGCCGTACCGCTTTCTTGGCATCTTCAGGAGAATTGACAACACCTTCCATAGGCCCGGGATCCCCCATCAATTCCTTTTTCATTCCATTGGTTGGGTCCGCATGCCCCCCAGTGGTCCCGATGGCCTTGCCCGCCGTGAAGATTCGGGGCCCTTTCACAACACCTTTGTTAATTGCGTTTCGTAGTGCGATATTCACTCCTGAGCCCCCCAAATCCCTGACCGTGGTAAAACCGGCCATCAAGGTTCGTTCGGCATAGACAGTTGATTGAAAAGCGATATCGGCCTCGTTCTTGGTAAAACGCTCAATGTATCTCGAAGGACTCGATTCTCCTTCGATATGAACATGCATATCTATGAAACCGGGAAGTACAAACTTACTTTTCAAGTCTATGACCTTATCATTCGAAGTACCGTTGACAAAGCCGTCTTGAATACTTTTTATCCGGTCACCGGAAACAATAATGGTTTTTTCGGATAATAATCCACCCGATTGGGGATCAACAATCTTTCCACACTGTAAATAGTAGTCCTGCGCCGTAATAACCGTGGTCAAAAATAGGATGAACAGCAGTAGCAGTTTTTTCATTCTGTTGGTATTTCAAATAAAATGAGGGGAATATACGTAATATTCCCCTCATTATCATAATTACCTTTAAATGGTCCTATTCTATTTCAAATGGGCGTCATCCCCGTATTTTCCGTTCCCAGTCCCATGCAGATTTCATTGCTTGGTCAAGGGTATACTCGGCCTTCCAACCCAAAACTTTGTTCGCCTTGGTCGTATCGGCATAAGCGGTAGTTATATCACCTGGCCGTCTTCCGACAATTTTGTAGTTCAGTTTTTTTCCCGAAACCCGTTCAAAACTTCGAATGGCCTCCAAAACCGAACTTCCTTTGCCCGTGCCCACGTTGAAGACTTCATAGTTCTCTTTATTTTTGGCTTCTAAAAGTCTTTTTAGGGCGACCACATGGGCTTTTGCCAAATCGACCACATAAATATAGTCGCGTATGCATGTGCCATCTTCGGTCGGGTAATCATCACCAAAAACGGATAACTGTTCTCTTAAGCCAACACCGGTTTGCGTAATAAACGGGACTAGATTTTGCGGAACGCCTATCGGCAGCTCCCCTATTTCGGTGCTCGGATGTGCCCCCATCGGATTAAAATAACGCAGCGCGATCGCATTCAAATTGGGGGTCACCTTACATGTATCGGCAATAATCTCTTCGCCCATCTGCTTTGTATTGCCATAAGGAGATTCGGCCGGTTTGACGGGCGCATCCTCTGTAATCGGCATCTTATCGGCCTGACCGTAAACGGTACAGGAAGAACTGAAAATGAAGCTCGACTTATCCTTTTTTTTCAGTTCCTTTAACAAATAAACAAGGGTGCCAATGTTATTTTCATAATACAGCAATGGTTTTTCAACACTTTCGCCAACGGCCTTGGACGCCGCGAAATGGATAACGCCCTCGACATCATGGTGCCTTTTGAAAAAATCCTCGACTTTGGCTTTTTCCTTAAGATCCAGCTTTTCGAAAATCGGGGTCTTACCCGTAATGGCCGTAATTCCCTTCAATACATTTTCAGAAGAGTTCGAGCAATCGTCTATAATGACCACTTCGAAACCTTCGTTTTGCAATTCGACAACTGTATGCGAGCCGATAAAGCCCAACCCGCCCGTAACAAGTATTTTCATTTAATTATAATCTTTGGTTAGTGTACGAACGTCAAAATTAGCAATATCGTTTATCACGCATTGACAAAACCGATGACCGTAGATGAAATAAAGGCAATCTGCTCATCATCAAGCTCGGTATGCATCGGCAACGAGATGACCTCTTCGACCAACTGATTGGTAACCGCGAAATCTTTTTCATCATATCTAGTGTCGGCATAAGCCTTTTGCCTGTGCAAGGGTATCGGGTAGTATACACCGCACGGAATATTTTTCTCGCCCAGATGTGTGACCAAGGCATCCCTTTTTCCATTGGTTATCCGTAAGGTGTACTGATGAAAAACATGGCAATCACATGTATCGTTACCATCTTTGCAGGTGTGGTTTGTTCTGGGCAACACTATGTTTTCCTGACCGTAAAAAGCGGCCGAATACTTGTCTGCGGCTTCCCTTCTACGGTTGCAATATTCATCCAATTTTGGCAATTTGGCCCTTAAAACGGCGGCTTGAATCGAATCTAAACGTGAGTTTACGCCCACGACATCGTGATGGTACCTTTCATACATGCCATGGTTCACGATTCCTCTTAACCTATGTGCAAGGGTATCATCATTGGTGAAAATAGCCCCTCCATCTCCATAGCAACCCAGATTTTTAGACGGAAAGAATGAAGTCGCACCGACGTGGCCCATGGCACCTGATTTTTGTTTATCGCCATTTTTAAAAGTATAGCTGGCACCTATGGCCTGGGCATTATCTTCAATGACATAAAGATCATGCTTTTCGGCAAGTGCCAAAATTGCATCCATATCGGCACATTGGCCAAATAGATGAACAGGCACGATTGCTTTTGTCTTTGGTGTAATTGATCTTTCTACAGCGGCCAAATCGATATTGAAAGTCTCGGGATCCACATCGACAAGAACCGGGGTCAATTGCAAAAGGGCGATTACCTCGACCGTTGCGGCAAAGGTAAAATCAGCGGTAATGACCTCGTCGCCCGGCTTCAAACCCAACCCCATCATGGCAATCTGTAGGGCATCGGTACCGTTAGCGCACGGAATAACATGTTTGACCCCCAAATAATCTTCAAGTTCTTTTTGAAAAGCATGTACTTCCGGTCCATTGATAAAGGCCGATGTTTCCATTATATTGACCAGTGCGGAATTGATTTGGTCTTTTATTCCCTCATATTGGCCGCCCAAATCGACCATCTGGATTTTTCTCATCGCGAATTTTAAACAAGTTTCGACACAAAAATACGAAACGGCGAACTATGATTTCTTTAAAGAAACGTAATTTAGCCCCAAACGATACTTAGGTGCAATTTGTCTATAATTTTGTAGCGCTCATCAGCTGGTTCTTTTTAAAAGCGGTGGCACTTTTCAACCCAAAGATCAGGCTTTTCGTTCAAGGCAGAAAAAATGTCATTCCGACCTTAAAGAATGCCATTTCAGGATCCGATGAAATTATATGGGTACACGTCGCATCATTGGGAGAGTTCGAACAAGGGCTTCCAATAATGGAGAAATTACGCACCGAATTTCCAACGTATAAAATATTGGTAAGTTTTTTTTCCCCATCGGGATATGAAATCAAAAAAGATACCCGGGTCGCAGACCTGACCACATATCTTCCTATCGATACGGCCAAAAATGCCACTCTTTTTTTAGAATTTGCCCGTCCTAAATTGGCCATATTCATCAAATATGAAATCTGGCCGAACTATTTGAAAGAACTAAACAAGAGACAGATCCCGACCATTTTGGCCTCCGCTATATTCAAACAGAACCAAATATATTTTAAATGGTACGGTGGCTTTATGCGCGACACCCTGAGAACCTTTTCGCATATTTTTCTACAGGACGATTCGTCAGCCCGATTGCTCGAATCTATAGGAATAAAAAATACAACCGTTAGCGGTGACACGCGCCTCGATAGGGTTTCAGAAATTTTGGAACGCGATAACCGGCTTTCTTTTCTAGAGCAATTCAAAAAGAACCGTCTGTGCTTTGTGGCAGGAAGCACCTGGCCAGAAGATGAGGCTATTCTTGTCGATTACATAAACAACGCGCCCAAGGGCCTTAAGTATGTCTTGGCACCCCATAAAATCGAAAACAACAAAATATTGGGGCTGACCGGGGCGATTTCGAAGAAAACGGTACGCTATTCAAAATTTGATGAAAATACCATTGCCGACTTTGAGGTACTCATTATTGACCATATCGGACTGCTGACCAAAATATATAGCTATGCGGATATTGCCTACGTGGGCGGGGGTTTTGCCACAGGTCTTCACAATACCCTTGAACCTGCCGTTTTTGGAATTCCTGTAATTGTCGGCCCTAATTACCATGGTTTCAAGGAGGCCGAAGATCTAGTGGCCAAAAAAGGGATTCTATCGGTCGCCGATAGCTTTCAGTTCAGTGAACTGATGAAAAAATTGCTCGACGATGTAGGACTTCGTTCAAAAAGCGGAACCATAAACGCATCCTATATTTCCAAAAACAAGGGCGCAAGCATCCAGATTATTGAGTACATCCGTAAATTACTCTGAACCTGTTTTGCCCTGATATGAATTTTTTTAGGATCATCCTACTTTCGGCCATATGCCACACTTTTATTTCTTGTCGCGAAACTTTGGGAGAACAACACCAAGATTCTAGAAAAGAACAATCGGTTCCATCATACGATTCGGTGCAATTGCGAAAAACACCTGACGTTGACAAGTCACGTGATTCTGACGATACCAAACCTAAGAAACCTTTACGGTCTAAAAAACGTGATACACTAAAACCATTGCAGGCGAAACTGCAATAAAATGACTTGAGTTCGTTTGTCGATTTTTGTTAGCTTTACAAAAACCAACAAACCATCTCAATGAATTCCAAGATTTTAAGAATTTCCATGATCGCTGCACTAGCAGGATTTTTGTTCGGATTCGACACCGTAGTTATCTCAGGGGCGGAGAAAAAATTGCAACTCCTTTGGAACTCCTCAGATGCCTTTCATGGTACGGTCGTAATCGGAATGGCCCTTTTCGGCACGATAGTAGGAGCCGTATTCGGTGGCTTTCCTACCAATAAAATAGGTCGAAAAAATACACTAATTTGGATTGGAATACTTTTTACGGTCTCGGCAATTGGTTCTGCATTCGCAAATGATCCTTATACTTTTGCCATCGCAAGGTTTATCGGAGGTCTGGGAATCGGGGCCTCGACCGTTGCGGCACCCGCCTACATCTCGGAAATTGCCCCCGCCGAACATCGTGGCAGACTGGTCGGCCTATATCAGTTTATGTTGGTATTCGGTATTTTGATGGCATTCGTTTCGAATTATGCCCTGAGTGATATGGGTGATGATGATTGGCGGTGGATGGTCGGGGTAGAAGCCTTCCCGGCGATTATCTATACTATGTTCGTCTTCACTGTGCCCAAAAGTCCGCGTTGGCTTTTGACCAAAAACAGAATTCACGAGGCACGCGAAATTCTTGCCGCGACAAATCCTGAATTGACGGTAGAAGCTTTACAAACTAGTATGGATGCCACACAAGGAAAGCATGAAAACTCCGAAAGCATTTTCATGAAGAAATATCGATTTCCCTTGATATTGGCATTTTTGATCGCTTTTTTCAACCAATTTTCGGGCATCAACGCATTTTTGTACTATGCCCCACGAATTTTTGAATCGGCCGGATTGGGTGAAAGCACTGCACTATTAAGCAGTATCGGTATCGGAATTACCAATCTGTTATTTACTTTGGTCGGCATATTCTTGATCGACAGGTTGGGCCGAAAACAATTAATGTATATAGGTTCGGTAGGGTACATCGTATCGTTATCATTGGTATCGGCCGCCTTTATCTTGGAGTGGAGCGGACTAGCGGTACCCATTTTTCTTTTTCTTTTCATTGCTTCTCATGCAATTGGCCAGGGGGCTGTTATCTGGGTATTCATTTCAGAAATATTTCCGAACCACCTTAGAGGTTCGGGACAATCATTCGGCAGTTCAACACATTGGGTACTAGCTTGGCTCATACCTTCATCAATTCCATTTTTGTTCGGGTGGATAGGCCCAGGGCCCGTGTTCGCCTTTTTTGCCTTTATGATGGTGCTCCAATTATTGTTCGTTCGTTTCATGATGCCAGAGACCAAGGGCGTTTCTTTAGAGGCCCTTACCAAGAAATTGATCAAAGGAGAATGATAGACCAAGGTCTTTAAGCTTAACGGCTTGTCGATTATTTCGACCTTTTATCGCCTGAACACACTAATTATGAAGCTGTTAGTCGAAATAATTGTTGAAAAATCCTATTATTCGACTTCAAATCACTACATTTAAGGTAAATAATAATAATCATGGAACAGGAAATTACCTTCGGCGCAAGGTTATTGAACGGTTTCTTAAGTGTAATGGTGGTCGTTTTGGTAGGTATTTTACTTGCCGTTGTCGTTAGCCTTATACTTTGGGCGTTCGGTTTCTTTTAGAAAATGCCGTATTAATTTCCCCAAATTTTGTGCCCCTATTTATTGTTTACCATTTTGATTTTGACAAGTACCAAAAAAGCCCCTTATCGGGGCTTTTTTTAGTCTGTTCCAATCATTAAAACTAATCTACGGTAAGCCTGCCGTTTAACCGTTTATCAATTTTCTTTTTCTTTACGGTTATTCTTTTCATGAGATCCATCAACTTCTCATCTTTGGTCTCCTTATATACCTCGTTGATCTTCAATATTAAATCCTTGGCTTCCCGAGAAGCCGTTACCCTATCGCTAGTAGACATATTGCTCATTTTCCTACTCTCGAATTCCAGGGCCAATTCTGTAAAATCCATGCTTGTTTTTATGCTAAGATACTTTAAACCAATAGGTTTAAGGTCCAGTATCCATTGTTAATCCTTATTAAATAATCAGCTTTCTATATTTGTGAAAACTTTAATATGCACAATATAGTAAGTGAAATCTTAAATTTAAATTAAATCATAACATTTTAATAAAAAAATAATCGAAACAGAAACACTTCCCGACATATAGGTCTATCTAACCAATCGGATCCGTACTAACTTTTTCGCGATACCCGATGTAACAAAGATTTTATAACGAAGATGCAAGAAGTTATGATAAGGGCATTTACGTACATATTAAAGCAACCGCGCTACATCATTACTTAAATACACTACCTTTCAATGTTATGAATGGTTTGTAACGGCAATAGCCATTGGTTCAAATAGTATTCGCCAGGTAAAACTTCCCTTTCATGACATTTTGTTTCTAATCACCCACTAACTTGAACTATGCGTATTTATGAACCTGTAAATTGAATTACTCTTGGTTATTAATTAAAGCACTTCAAGCCCAGGGCCCAAATAAAATATAATATGGTTTTGATAGTATATTTGTATAATACTATAAAGATCGAAGCATGTTAACTTGGAAAGACATTATACACTTTACGGTTAGTGGAAACCCAAAACCTGATCGAAGGGTTGAAAAGACCGAAGAGGAGTGGAGGGCGATATTGACTCCCGAACAATTCAGAATCACGCGAAAGGCTGGAACCGAAGTACCTCACAGTGGCGCACTATGCAGCAGATATGATGCCGGAAGATACAACTGTGTATGCTGTGGCACCCCTTTGTTCGATTCGACGATAAAGTTCGATTCAGGCACGGGTTGGCCAAGTTTTACCCAACCCATGAAAGAAAACGCGATCAAGTATATCAAGGACAGTTCATTTGGCATGGTTCGTGTCGAGGTTCAATGCAACACGTGTGACGCCCATCAAGGCCATGTCTTTCCAGATGGCCCGGAACCCAGTGGTCTAAGATATTGCATCAACTCCGAGTCGTTGATACTCCAGACGGATGCATAAAAAGCGCTTTAATATAACCAAAGGGGCATCATTTTGACTTTAAGTTTAAAAATAAACGACCGTTTGACCAAAGAGTTGCCTGCCGACCCTATTAAAGAAAATGTAAGAAGACAGGTAAAGGAATCTTGCTTTTCTTATGTTAAGCCAAAAAAACCTGGCAATCCGTTTCTTTTACATACATCTCCCGAAATGATCGGAGCACTAGGTCTTTCGGATGCAGATAGCAGTTCAAAAGATTTTTTGGAAGTATTTACAGGCTCGCAGATTTTGCCGAAAACCAATCCCTACGCCATGTGCTATGGCGGACATCAATTCGGCAATTGGGCCGGACAATTAGGTGATGGAAGAGCTATCAATCTTGCCGAAATAGAACACGACGACAAACGCTGGGCATTACAATTGAAAGGTGCAGGCGAAACTCCGTATTCACGCTCTGCAGATGGCCTTGCAGTGCTTCGCTCCTCCATTCGAGAGTATCTGTGCAGTGAGGCCATGCACCATTTAGGAGTTCCAACGACTCGCGCATTGTCCTTGGCACTTTCAGGGGATCAAGTATTGCGCGACGTCATGTACGATGGAAACCCTGCTTATGAAAAAGGAGCCATTGTTACCAGGGTCGCCCCATCATTTCTGCGTTTCGGAAGTTATGAGATTTTTTCGGCAAGAGGAGATAAGAAGACATTGAAGACATTGGTCGATTACACCATACGCAACCACTATTCCCATCTCGGGAAACCTTCAAAAAAAGCATATGTCAATTTTCTCAAGGAAGTGGCCATCAAGAGCTTGAAAATGGTCATTCATTGGCAAAGGGTAGGTTTTGTGCACGGCGTTATAAACACTGACAACATGTCGATTTTAGGACTCACCATAGATTATGGCCCTTACGGATGGTTGGAAGGTTACGATCATGGATGGACACCTAATACCACAGACAGGGCAAACAAACGATATCGTTACGGCGCCCAGCCTCAAATCGTGCTATGGAATCTATTTCAACTGGCCAACGCCCTCTATCCTTTAATCGAACAAGCCGAACCCCTTGAAACCATATTGAAAGAATATCAGGAAGAACTTGATGCAGCCCATTTAGCGATGATGCGGTCTAAACTCGGATTACAACTAGAAAACAATTCTGATATTATGCTAATTGAGGTTTTGGAGAAGATGATGCAGCGTTCTGAGACCGATATGACCATTTTTTTTAGAAATCTGGCCAATCTTGAAAAAGGCGCTTATGAAAATTGGTTTCCCGTGGTGAAAAAGGCTTTTTATAGACCCGAAGAAATAAGAGATCGAATAAAAGAAGAATGGTTTGATTGGTTTAAAAACTATGCCGAAAGGTTATCCTTGGAAAAATTAGGCGATAATCAACGTAAAATTGAAATGAACAAGGTCAACCCCAAATATGTTCTGCGCAATTACATGGCCCAATTAGCGATTGATGAAGCCGACAAAGGAAGTTATGGACTGATTGAAGAGCTATTCGTGTTACTGAAAAAACCCTATGATGAACAGCCGGGCAAAGAAAAATGGTTTGCCAAACGGCCCGAATGGGCTAGACACAAGGTAGGATGCTCCATGCTTTCCTGTAGCTCTTGAAAAATTATCGGCCAAACCTTATGGTGTAAATAATGAACGAATCGGTTCTAAATATGATGGATAAAATACCCGAAGGTTATTCAGAAGGTATTTATTGCGGTACCAAATATGGAATAACAAAAACCTTTTTCAATAAGGGCAAATCACTTAAAATTTTTGGCAAGGCCCTGGGAGGATCTGATTTTGTAAGTTTCAATTATTATTTCATAAAAAATGAAGGTTTATTAAAGCCATGTGAGATGCCTGAATCAAAAGTCATTGATTTTCTTCAAAAATTGATGCTTACGCCTGACAAGGAACAATGAGCCATAAATAATCGCTTTGAATTGACTTTCGCGTTATTCCATGTAATTTTATTATGCGATTGCAGACTAAATAAAGAAGTTTTCTAAATAAAAAAATATCAAAATGGACCATTATAAGAAAGCATATATTGCCGGTGGTTGTTTCTGGGGCATGGAAGACCTTTTTAGACTACGGCCCGGCATCAAGGATACCGAAGTAGGGTACCAAGGTGGACAAAATGACCATCCTACCTATAGTAATCATCCTGGGCATGCCGAAGGTATCGAATTGACCTATGACCCTAATATTACATCTTTCAAAGAAATTTTGGACTATTTTTTCAGAATGCATGATCCAACCACCATTGACCGGCAGGGCAATGATAAAGGTTCAAGTTACCGTTCTGCCATTTTTTATCAAGATGAAGAAGAAAAGGCGATTGCGAAAGAAATAATCGAGATCGTCGATGCCTCTGGCAAGTGGCAGGGCAAAGTGGTCACCACCTTGGAACCCTATTCTACCTTTTGGCCCGCTGAGGAATACCATCAAGACTACTTGGTGAAGAATCCCAATGGCTACACTTGTCATTACCTCAGATTCGAAGATAGTTTTATAAAAGAAGCGGCAAGCCGATAATTCGTTATCCACCCCTCTTTTTTTGCAAATGTGAGAATAGCATTTCAATGAATTAAGTATGAGATATGTTGAACCCACCAACAATAATCCCAAGCAATTTTCTCTGGTATCCAAATAATTACAAAAGTTTTCATTATCGTTTCATATCTTTACGATTACATTTTTCAGTTGGAAAATACAATTTAGGTGAGTACCCAAAAAAAAATTGGACATATCATTGCAGCATTGATGCTATTGGCGGCATTGATGCTACCTACCACTGTACAGTTTTTTCATATCGTAGATGGTGAATCTCACGAACAAGTTGAGTGTAAAGACCAGAGCACCCACATTCACCAAGGCGTTCCCGACTGTCAGGTATGTCAGTTTCATTTGGCCTCTTTCAACTATGATTTGGCCCGATATTCCGATTTTACCCCTACTATTGTACCGTCAAGGGTTGAAAATCAGTTTCGTGTACTTAGACTTCATTCCTTCAAAGTAACAAATACCCAATTAAGGGCGCCCCCACAGTTTCTTAGTTAAAAAAAGAACCCAGTTTTTATTTTAATCAAGAATTCCATATGCGTTTCTATGTAATGGTATTATTGTTATTGAGCAGTATACCTTCTATATCGCAAAATTGCGATTATACCCTTTCGGGCACGGTGGCCGACCTACACGATGGCTCGGTTCTGGTCGGTGCATTGCTGATCGTAGCCGGCACTGAACAGGCGGTCGTGACCGATGTGGACGGAAAATTCGCTTTTGCCGGTCTATGTGAGAACACCTATTCGATACAGGTTTCTCACCCCTTCTGTATCACAAGGGGGTTTTCGGTGAAAGTATCGGGCAATACGACCCGAAATTTTCAGTTGGAACATCATTTGGAAGAGCTCAATGAAGTGACAATTCAGGGCAAGGCTTTCCAGAACAAGAGCAAGACCTCTTTTGAAAACGAAATATCAATAGTCGAATTGGAGCGTTTCAGCAACGGTTCTTTGGGTGATGCCCTAAATAGCTTGAGCGGTGTTTCATCATTGAACACGGGAAATACTGTCGTAAAGCCTTTGATCAATGGTCTGCACAGCAGCCGTGTGATCATCATGAACGATGGGGTACGGATGGAAGATCAAGAATGGGGCGCCGAACATGCTCCCAATATGGACATCAATACCGCCGGGAACATTACTTTGATCAAAGGAGCAGGAGCTTTGCAGTTTGGTGGCGATGCGGTTGGCGGGGTCATTATCACAGAGGCGCCGAAGGTTTCCCTAAAGGATAGTCTCTACGGAAAGACCTCATTGACAGGGGCTTCGAACGGAAGGGGCGGATCACTGACCTCTCGGCTTACCAAAAGTTTTCAGAGTGGTTGGCACGGTACCGTACAAGGAACCGTGAAGCGGTTTGGCGATTTTGAGGCACCGGACTACGTGCTGAGCAACACCGGTATTTTTGAGCGTAATGCCTCATTGCGTATCGGCCTAAATCGTTTCTCCTATGCGATAGAAGCCTATTATACATTGTTCAAGAACGAGATCGGTATTTTGCGGGCTTCCCATTTGGGCGGCGCGCAAGACCAATTGCGGGCGATTAAAAGTGACCGACCGTTGGTAATTGATGATTTTACGTACGACATCGCCGAGCCCAGACAAGATGTCACCCACCATTTGGCCACGTTCAAGGCATTCAAAAGGTTCGATGGTTTGGGCAAATTAAGTCTGCAATACGATTTTCAGCGCAATCATAGACTCGAATTCGATATCAGGCGTGGGGATGATAGGGACAAGGCCTCGTTGGACCTTCAATTGGACACTCATACTTTGATGTTGGATTTAAATTCGCGTTTCTCGGAATCGGTAAATTTCAAAGCCGGATTATCGGCCCGTTACCAGAATAATTTCGCCGATCCCGGCACTGGTGTACGACGCTTGATTCCCGACTATGATAAATACGACTTGGGCGTGTATGGAATCTTGGATTATCGATTGAACGAAAGCTGGTTCTTAGAGGCAGGGGGGCGTTTTGACTATACGTATATGGATGTTTTCAAGTTTTATCGCACTTCCTTTTGGCAGTCACGCAACTATGACACCCTTTTTCCAGAGTTGGTAATCGAAGAGGTGGGAAACCAAATTTTGACGAATCCCCAATTGAATTTTTATAACCATTCGGCAACGGCAGGTGCGACCTATTCTTTTGGAAAAGGTTACAATCTGTTCATTAATTATTCATTGGCTACCCGTGCCCCTAATCCTTCAGAACTCTTTAGCGAAGGGTTGCACCATTCGGCCTCCAGGATCGAGCTGGGAGATTTGCGTTTCGATCCCGAGACCGCCCATAAATTTTCCTCGACGCTGCAGCGCGAGAATGAAAATTTCGGTTTCTCGTTGAATCCGTACATCAATTTGATCAATGATTTTATCGTTATCGAACCAACGGAAATCCAACAGACCGTTAGGGGCAATTTTCAGGTTTGGGAATACCGCCAGACCGATGCCCGATTATTGGGTGTGGATGTGGATGCCTCCTATGCCTTCGCCAAAAATTTCCGTTTCGACCACCAATTTTCCTTTGTCAAAGGATATGACCGCAGTCAAAAGGAAGCCTTGATCGATATTCCACCGGTCAACACCAAAAACGGACTGGTCTATCATAATCGCGATTTCAATAATATATGGTTGCAACTGCAAAGCGAATATGTGTTTCGGCAGAACGAATATCCAAATAACAATTTTGAAGTGTTCATACCGGAAACCGAAACATTTGAAATTGTAGATGTAAGCACGCCACCAAGCGCTTACCATCTGCTAAATTTTAATTCGAGTATCGACTTTGACATTAGCCAAAAGTCGACACTTACCTTAGGCCTTGAAGTGACAAATATATTTAACACTTCATACCGAAACTACCTGAATCGACTGCGCTTCTATGCCGACGATTTAGGCAGAAACCTTTTACTTCATCTTAGAATTAATTATTAATTTTTTTAAAACAAAAGACAATGAGAATTTTGAAATATATAAGCATAATATTGTTCACGGGAATTTTATCGATCGCTTGCTCAAGTGATGACAATGGCACTCCGATGGCCGTAAACGAAGAAGAGGTGATCACCACATTGGCCGTTACCCTAACCCCTGATGGGGGTGGCACGGCCATTACACTGCAGACCCGAGATTTGGATGGTGACGGCCCAAATGCCCCAGAGATAACCGTTTCAGGAAATTTGGCGGCAGGGGTCACCTACAATGGCAGCATTGTTTTATTGAACGAAACCGAAACGCCTGCCGAGGACATTACAAAAGAAGTGGTGGCAGAAGCCAAGGAGCATCAACTTTTTTACACTTCCGGCGGTGGACTTGAAATAACCACTGCGTACATTGATACAGACAGTGATGGCAACCCATTAGGGACCAAATTCACCCTTACCGCCGGAAATCCCAGTTCGGGCACGCTCACCTTTACATTGCGCCACGAGCCTACAAAACCTAATGCCGGACTCTCCAATGCAGGCGGAGAGACCGATTTGGAGGCAACTTTTAGCGTTACTGTCGAGTAGGCCTGATATTATTTTACAGTAGATCGAAAAAAGCCGACTTTTAAAAGTCGGCTTTTCTATTTGTACAGGCGGAGAGACTTATTTCGGCTACGCTCAGCATAAACTTCTCGTCTCTCCTTACAATATGATTTTGTCAAAATAAAAAAGCTTCTCGTTCAAGAGAAGCTTTTTACAGTACAGGCGGAGAGACTCGAACTCTCACACCTTGCGGCACTAGATCCTAAGTCTAGCGTGTCTACCAATTCCACCACGCCTGCATTTCCCTCCCGATTGTATCGGGAAAAACGGGATGCAAATATAAGGCAAAAATTCAATTTTAAAATAGATCGACTTTAAAAAGTTCTTTTGCTAATTTTAGCCAAAGAACAAACTCGCTTCCATGCAAAACATTCAACATTACATTGCCCAAAACAAAGACCGATTTATTAATGAACTTTTCGAATTGCTTAAAATTCCCTCGATAAGTGCCGACTCGGCATTTTCCCAAGATGTGATAAATACCGCCGAAATGGTCAAAAAGTCATTGAAAGAAGCCGGTTGTGATATCGTGGAAATCTGCGAGACCGATGGGTACCCGATCGTATATGGCGAAAAAACGATCGACGAGAATCTACCTACGGTTTTAGTCTACGGACACTACGATGTGCAGCCTCCCGACCCAATGGATTTATGGAATTCTCCACCATTCGAACCCGTAATCAAAGAAACATCTAGACACCCTGACGGTGCTATTTTTGCCCGAGGTGCCTGTGACGATAAAGGACAATTCTATATGCATGTCAAGGCAGTGGAATTCATGATCAAAACAGATCAATTGCCCTGTAATGTAAAATTTATGATCGAAGGTGAAGAAGAGGTCGGTAGCAAAAGTCTTTCTGCATTTGTTGCTGGCAACCAGGCAAAACTTGCCAATGATATCATCTTGATCTCAGATACGGGTATGATCGCGAACGACGTGCCCTCTATCACTACCGGTCTTCGAGGCCTTAGTTATGTCGAGGTCGAGATGACCGGTCCGAACCGAGATCTGCATTCAGGGCTCTACGGCGGTGCTGTGGCCAATCCGATAAATGTTTTGAGCAAAATGATCGCTTCGCTCCATGATGAAAACAACCATATCACCATTCCCGGTTTTTATGATAAGGTCGAGGAATTGACCGCTGAAGAAAGGGGCGAGATGGCCAAAGCTCCCTTTAGCCTTGAGGATTACCAAATGGCATTGGACATCGAATCGGTTTACGGCGAAAAAGGATATACCACCAATGAAAGGAACTCCATTAGGCCTACCTTGGATGTCAACGGTATCTGGGGCGGTTATATCGGCGAGGGTGCCAAAACCGTGATTGCCAGCAAGGCCTATGCGAAAATCTCCATGCGTTTGGTACCCCATCAAGATTGGCAGGAAATCACCCGATTGTTTACCGAACATTTTGAGAATATCGCCCCAAAAGGAGTAAAAGTGAAAGTTACGCCCCACCACGGTGGACAGGGCTATGTGACCCCAATCGATACGATTGGCTACCGAGCAGCTTCAAGAGCATATGAGACCACCTTCGGAAAAAAGCCGATACCACAGCGTAGTGGAGGAAGCATTCCTATCGTTTCCCTTTTCGAAAAAGAATTGGGCAGTAAAACCATCTTAATGGGTTTTGGTCTTGACAGCGACGCCATTCATTCGCCCAACGAACATTTCGGTATCTGGAACTATCTAAAGGGCATTGAGACCATTCCTCATTTCTATCATTTTTTTACCGAGATGAGTTCTTGATGTTGGATGTTGAATCATGGATGTTGAATGTTGAATGTTGAATAAAGAAACAACTATCAACTATCAACTATCAACTATCAACTATCAACTATCAACTAATTACACCTTCTTCACATATTTGGTAATGATCACGATATGTTGACCGTCAACCTTGCCTTCTATATATTCGGCGTTATCCCGATCCAAAGAAATCCTTCTGACGGCCGTGCCCTGCTTTGCCACCATGCTTGAACCTTTGACCTTCAGGTCTTTGACCAAGACAACACTGTCGCCATTTTCAAGGATGGCTCCATTGACATCTCTATGGATTATTTTTTCGCTTTCCGACAATCCTTCACCGGTCGCCTTCGCCCAAAGCAGTGTTTCATCATCGAGATAGAGCATATCCAATAGATCCTGCGGCCATCCTTCGGCTTTCAGACGTGTGAGCATTCGCCATGCCACTACCTTTACGGCATCGTGTTCGCTCCACATACTATCGTTCAAACAACGCCAATGATTAGGATCCATTTTAGCCACATCCTCAATTTGACCGATACAGGCGCTACAGGCCAATAAACTTCCATCTACACCACCCGTCGATACCGGCGGAACTTCATATACTTGCAAATCAGCTGTGGCCGAACATAGTTCGCATTTTGAACCACTTCTGCCTTGCAACACTTCCAATAAACCCATTCTATTCGTTTTTGAAGATTGCAAACTTAATACAATCCCAAGAATTTTTCCTTTCTACATTTGTAGAATTAAAATATTTGTTCTATGTTTGTAGAACATTCTCTAAAAACGTAGAAATGCAACTATCAAAATCGGAAGAAGAATTAATGAATTTGCTCTGGAAACAGAAAAAGGCCTTTATGAAAGACCTACTGGATGCCTACCCCGAGCCAAAACCTGCGACGACAACGGTCGCCACGCTTTTGAAGCGCATGACCGATAAAGGTTTCGTCAATTATAAAAGTCTTGGCCGATCTAGGGAATATTACCCGTTGGTCAAAAAGAAAGACTATTTCTCAAAACACGTAAACGGACTCATAAAAAACTTTTTCAATGACAGTGCCAGTCAGTTTGCCTCATTCTTTGCGCAGGAAACAAACCTTAGCAAAACAGAATTGGAAGAATTAAAAAAATTGATCGATAACGAAATAAAAAAGAAATAACCATGGTCATTTTCCTTGTAAAATCCGCTGCATGCATGCTCTTTTTCTTTCTTTTCTATAAGCTTTTGCTGGAACAAGAAAGCATGCATAAATTCAAACGGTTCTATTTATTGGCAGCCCTTGTGATTTCTTTTATAATACCGAGTATTGTCTTGACGGAATATGTTGAAGTACGGCCCGCAACATCATCCTTGCTCACCACCATACCTTCTGCAACCCCTGAAACAAGCCAAAATCCAGTAGCCGCCCAAGCCATAGACCCATTTGATTGGACGTTGTTTCTTTGGATTGTTTACGGAATAGGTTTCCTCGGTTTCGCAATCCGGTTCTTCGGTCATCTTTTTCAGATACGCAAAAGAATCAAGAAAAACCCCAAACTAAAAGGTCTTTTTATCACAAAAGTGCTTTTGTTGGAACAATTACCTCCGCATACTTTTTTCAGTTACATCTTCGTGAACAAAAAGAAATTCGAAAACAACGACATCCCCGAAGAAGTGATGCTCCATGAAGAAACCCATGCCAAACAGCGGCATAGTATCGATGTGCTGTTCGTCGAATTTTTACAGATTTTATTCTGGTTCAATCCGCTTGTGCATTTGTATAAGACGGCCATAAAACTCAATCACGAATTTTTGGCGGATAATGCCGTACTAAAAAAGAACCAAAATAGCACCAACTATCAAAATACATTGCTCTCGTACTTATCACACGATAGCGCCGAAAAATATCAGTCGACCGGCATCGCGAATGCCATTAATTATTCATCAATCAAAAAACGTTTCACCATTATGAAAAAACAAACATCGAAGAAATCTATCTTGTTAAGAAGCCTTTTGCTAATACCCTTATTGGCCTTGCTGTTATTTGGATTTAGCTCAAGTAAACTGGTTGTAAAAAAGACCAATTCCGCCCTTGAAATTACGAATTACACCGCGAGAAGCTTAAGTATCGAAATTCTAGAAAACGGCAACTACTTAATTGAGGAAAAGAAGGCTAACAAGGATAACTTTAAGGAGGTGATCAATCAATTCAACACAGATGTCAAACCTGAAATTAGAAATAAGATTTTGAACATTCATTTGACCTCTTCCAAAGAAATTGCCAATAGTGAAATCTGGTTTGTATATAATTCCGTTTTAGAATATGGCTTTTACCGTATAGTCACACCTAATCAAGAGATTATTAGAGAAAAAGGAAATAAGCCCTTTGCTGATGAAGTTGACAGGTTAAATGAATTGGCACCCAATTTGATTGAAAAAGGATCTGACAATCTAATTAAATCAAGACTGAATCAATTTCAAATTCTCGTAACCAGTACCCCAAAAGGAATAAAATTAAATTGCATAGAAGGTTGTGCATGGTTAGAATTAGATTTCACGCTCGATACCGGAGCAAAGCAATTACTGGATAAATATGGCATGGTGGATTCAAGACAAGTGAACGAAAAAAACACTGACAATCTCCTGATTTCATTCGAAAAAACAGGAGAAAAAATATTACTCCATGGACTCAAAGGGACTGCCTGGAATAAACTAAGCTTTTCCCTTGCTGAAAATAAACCTCAAAAAATCAATCAGTTAGGCAATGTAACCGAGCAACAAAACTTTTCAAAAGAACAAATTCTCATCGCTGAAGTTATCGAAATCCGTATTAATAAATCAGGGCAAGTTCTGATAAAAGACAAAATAGTCTCCATGGACGAATTGCCAACATACCTATCAAAAATAAATACACACCTTTCCTTCGAACAGCGAAAAAAAACTGTTCGATCCATTGTAAGAGTGGATACCAACACCCCAAAAGATGTAATACAAAAAGTGGATCAGATCCTAACAGAGTATGGTTGCGCCACGATTAATATTATAGGTGCGGAGGATTCGCCTCGGTCAAAAGTTCAAAGTAGTGCGACCCGCAAGGAAATGAAGGAGTACAATGCCTTGGCCAAAAAGTACAACGAGATGGATCGCTCGAACATGATCATCAAAAAGAAGGATGTCGAAAGGCTAAAATATATCTATGGTCTAATGTCGGACAAACAACGTGCCGATGCCGAACCTTTTCCCGATTTCCCAAAACCGCCACCACCACCGCCTCCTGCCCCTGTTCCCGATATAGAGGATGTAAAGGAACTTCCTCCACCTCCTCCTTCACCAAGAATGCATAAAGGACGGTCATCAGATGTTCCTCCACCTCCGGCCCCAAGAGGGGTAAATGAGATTATCGAGGTTCCACCCCCTCCTCCTCCGCCAAAAACGCCATTGGACCATGTCATAGAAATGGCAAAAAAAGATGCGGTTTTCTACTATCAAGACGAAAAAATAAGCTCTGATAGGGCGATTCAAATTCTGAAAGAGAACGATAAGATCAATATCGATTCACGCGCGAACGGAAAGAGGCCTATTGTAAAATTATCGACGGCGCCAATCGTAATCGAAAACTGACAAAATCATAATTTTTATCCAAAGCCTCGAAATTCGAGGCTTTTTTTGTAACAAAACGACCAAGGTCGCGTTCTAATACTATTGTTCCCTTTTCTTACACCTACCTTTCTGCTATTGGTCCCGGTTCGAGCGCAATCAAGAACTATCTATTATCTTTTGACGGCACTCGGCTAGACGGTAGTTATTAATTCATCGATCAATCGACTATGTTACAAGACTTTTTCATTCTCTGCTCTGGGGCCGATGCGGCCATTTTAAAAACGTGTTCAAAAGGTGAACAGAACAAGTACGCCGGTATAGGCGCGACCGTTTTCTTCACTGCTGTAATGGCCTTCATTGCCAGTTCTTATGCTCTTTATACCGTTTTTGACACTATCTGGTCCTCGGTTTTTTTCGGTTTACTATGGGGATTGCTGATCTTTAACCTCGATCGGTTTATCGTTTCCACTATCAAAAAACGAAACAGTTTCGGCAGTGAACTTGTACAGGCCTCTCCAAGAATCGTTTTGGCCATCATCATTGCAATGGTCATTTCCAAGCCTTTGGAAATGAAGATTTTTGAAAAGGAGATCAATCAGGTGTTGCTCGAACAGAAGAACGAAATGACATTGGCCAACAAGCAACAGCTTGCCCTCCAATACACGCCTGCCGTGGACAAATTGAATCAAGAGATCGTTGGCCTTAAAGCGGAAATAGCAGCGAAGGAGGCCGAAACCAATGCACTATACGACACATATATATCGGAGGCGGAAGGAAGGGCCGGAACCATGTTATTGGGAAAAGGCCCCGTATATAAGGAAAAACGTGAGAAGCACGATGCCGCATTGGCCGAACTTACAGCATTAAAGGAAACCAACAACGAGAAAATAAAAGGTATCGAGGCGCAAATTGCCGCCCTGAATACCGAGTATGCCCAGGTAGTGAACGACTCGCAGCCCATAATCGATGGTTTCGACGGACTCATGGCCCGCATAAACGCCTTGGGAGAATTGCCGTGGATGCCTTCATTTTTCATATTCCTGTTGTTTTTGGCCATAGAGACCTCGCCTATCATCGCCAAATTATTGGCTCCAAAGGGTGAATATGACCTAAAATTGGAAGATGAAGAGAGCACCTTAAAAACCTGGGTAACCCAGAAAGTAATGCAGCGTGAAAAATTATTGGCCACAGATACCGAACTGAACGAAAAAATCTATGGGGAAATTGCCGAGGAAGAAGCGGTTTACGCCTACAAAAAACAGAAGGCCGAAGAACTATTGAAGTTACAGGCCGATGCTTTTCACGATTTACAGGTAAAAAGCCTGTAGAGTTCCTAGCCAACGTAATCGCCCTGCATACTGGATTCTGTCTCCTTCAGAAAAATATCGATTGTCTTTAATATCTTTTTAAAGTCTTCGTCAAGTTCCGTATCACCAATATGTAATTTTTCCTCATGCTGTTCAGCGAAATCAGATGCCTTTGGCATTCCCAATACCCGAATCTTGTGCTTCAGTTTATGCACCATTTCTGCCGCGGCCCTTGGTTCTCCCCGATTGATATGAAAAAGGTATTTACCTAAATTCATGGAAAATTCATGCTTAAGACTAGCTACGAACTTCTGCTCAAAATCAAAATCAGAAGTACCGGCCAGCTCCACTACATAAGCCAGATTTGGGGACTCCTCCCTATAATTATTACGCTGCATAACAACCATTGAATGACAAAATGGTGTGAATTTGTTGCTCTGAGTCAAAATCTTCTCTTTAAGTCAACTACCTATACAAAAGTAGGAATTATATTACTTTTATATAATTTTTGTTGTGAAACACTTAATCTAGGTAGGTCATTTACGCAATATGTGTTTTTTCGTAAAGTTGAATCCCGATATAGATGCCGAATGCGAAAAGAAAGACAGCCAAGAGGGTTTAAAACAAATAGATCTAATCAATTTTGAAGAAATCAGGGCTTTATCACCATACAAACTTCTAAAATGTCTATTTCAGTTTTTCGGGGTTCAAGGTTATGTACTTGACGGTCTTTCGATTCCAGGTGTAGACCAAATGTATTGTTTCATCCTCAGCTTGTATGACTGTGGGATACGAATATTCTTCTCCCTCCTTGTCCGTAGTTTTGCGCAAAGGTTCAAGATCCAAAATACGTTTCCACTCTTTACCATTCTTTGAAATTGCGATACTCAAAGGAACCCTATCGCCCCAATTTTTTTCGGTCGGATTATAGACCAAAAGTTGTCGGCCATCTTTTAACGTGATCCCATCGATACCCGAATTGGGGTTCGGAAGCGAAGTGGCCGTCATTTTGCTCCAAGTTTTTCCACTATCGGTAGACCAGTTTTGACCGATTACTCCATTTTTTGTCCGGCTCAATAATTGAAATTTTCCGTTACCATAATAATAGATTACGGGTTGTATGGCTCCAAATTTATCTGGATCATTAAGTGGGCCGGTTTTGGACCAACTCTTTCCAAAATCATCGCTGGTTTCAATGTGAATCGTCCAAACTCCATCTTTCGTTTCGTTGCTCGATGGAGAGAGAATTGTACCATCGCCCAGCTGGATAGGTTGGTTCTTGATGGGCCCTAATATACCTTCCGGAAGTTTTGCAGGTTCGGACCATGTTATGCCATCATTTTCAGAGGTCATTACCATACCCCACCATTCTTGCGGACTCGGCCCTACTTTATAGAACAAATGCAATGACCGATCTTTGGATTTGAACAGCACGGGATTCCAACATGGATATCGCGTATCATCTTCTTGAACCCCGTTGACGACCTCGACCGGAACCGACCAAGAACCGTTTACATTTCTAGAGACCCAAATACCAACATCCTTATTTTTTTCCTTGGTGCCCCCAAACCAAGATGCAACGACCGTTGCATTGCTCACTGCGACCGTAGAGGCGTGGCATTCAGGAGTCAAGGCGTCCTCCAAATCGTAAATAAACTCTTGGGTCATTACGGCCGGATGATCTAGAGGTCGAACCGAAGGTAATTTCTTTTCTTGCCCTAGACCAAAAATGGCCGTATTCAGGGCCACAATGATGAATAGTATTCTCATATTATATGGTTATTTATACTCATTTGAGCCCAAGATCAAGCAAGGCTTTTTCGGTACTCCGAAGGGGTCATACCCATGATACTCTTAAAATAATGGTTGAAATTGGCCAAATTATTATAGCCGCTTTCGAAACAAATCTGGGTTATCTGCCTATCTGATTCTGCCAACAACTTGGCCGCCATACCAACACGTACCCGCTTGACGTACTCCATAAATGTAAGATCGGTCTTTTTTTTGAAAAACCTACAAAACGAACCTGGGGCCATGTGCAATAATGCAGCAGCTTCTTCTAAACGAACGCCTTCCTGAACATGCTGAAAAACATATTCGTAGACCTTGTTGATCTTCTCAAGATTCTTTGAGAAGGAATCCGTTTTGTTTATGGGGTTCGAGAGTTTTTCACGCCCCTCGACCTGTAGCAGCAAATTAAACACTTTCAATAGCTCTATATAATATTCGAGACCTTCAAGCCATGTCATTTTTTCAAACGTTGCCTGAATTTTGCCATAATCCTCAACTTTAAAACGTAGGCCCCGTTCCGATTGCCTTAAAAGTCGCAATACTTTTTCCAACTCGGGCATCCTGAAAAAATCCGATTTCATAACATCCTCCGAAAAATGGGTAACGATGCAAAAAGAAGTGTTTTCCTTTTCGCAAGGCGACAATTCCCAACAATGTGGAAGATCAGGCCCCATCAACACCAAATCGCCCCTTTCAAATCCTGAAATATTGTCGCCCACGATCCTACGGCCCGATCCCGATAAGATGAAATTAAGTTCGAAATTTTTATGGGAATGAATATTATCCACAGACTTCAAAGGAAGTTTTCTCGTAATGAACGAGTGCCTATCGGGAACATGAATCTTCTCAAAAACAAATTCCATAACATTTATATTAACCCCAATCCTTCAATTTACAACTTAAATGGATTTTTTTGAGTTAAAAAATCATGTATTTAGCACAATATTTTAGTAGCGCAAAAATCGATTTTGAGCGTTATTTGTTTTTATGGACTTACCGCTCAAAGGAATCATACCGCCTTTGGTCACCCCATTAACTGAAAATGGGGAACTCGACTTACATGGCCTCAATAATTTAATCGGCCATGTCATGGGCGGCGGGGTACACGGATTATTTCTTTTGGGCACTACGGGAGAAGGAACGAGCCTATCTTACAAAATAAGAAGACAAATGGTTACGGAGACCTGTAACCTTGTTCAAAACAGCATTCCCCTACTGGTATGTATCACCGACACGGCATTGGAAGAGTCATTGCATCTGGCCGAACACGCAAAGCAAGCGGGTGCCGATGTTCTGGTCATTGCACCTCCCTACTATCTGCCCATTTCACAAACTGAAATGCAAGACTATTTAGAACTACTGCTGCCCAAATTGCCGTTGCCCTTTTTATTGTACAATATGCCAAGCTGTACCAAATTGAACCTATCCATAGATACGATCAAAAAGGCTCGAAACATGGGCGCCCTGGGAATAAAGGACAGTTCGGGTGATCTGGATTACCTAAAAACATTGCTCAAAGAATTTGAGAACAATAAAGACTTCTCGATCATTACCGGTTCCGAACTATATCTGCCAGAGACCATCTTGAACGGTGGACATGGTGCCGTAGCCGGGGGCGCCAATTTTTTTCCCAAGCTATTTGTAGACCTTTATGAAGCCTCATTGGCGAGGGATATGCAGAGAATTACGTTACTTCGTAAAAAAATAGTCCAAATAGACAATACCATCTACAACGTGGGGCAGAACAGTTCAAAATATATCAAGGGCATTAAAAGTGCACTAGCGGCTTTGGGTATCTGTGGTGATTTTACGGCTCCACCCGTCGCGCGTTTTGACGAACTTGACCGTGGAAAAATCAAAGCGCATATGGATGAATTTTTCTTGGACACCTCATTCAGCCTTACCAAATGAACTATGAACTAGGCTACATCGATCTTGCCATAATTATCATCTATGGCCTCATACTGTTGGGTATGGGCGTATATTTTTTTAAAAAAAGTAGATCTTCCGAGCAGTTCATGGTCGCAGGCAAGAGCATTCCTGCCTGGGCAGCGGGCATCGCCGTCATGAGCACCTACACCAGTAGCATCTCATATATCGCCGTTCCGGGCAAGGCCTTCGATGATAATTGGCACCCTTTGATCTTCGCACTGACCGCCATCCCCGTAACCTGGTTCGTGACCAAATATGTCATTCCCCACTACAGAAAAAACAAAATCGTATCGGTCTACAGTTATTTGGAAGAAAAAATCGGCGGTTGGGGGCGACTGTACGCCGCGCTTTCATTCTTGCTCTTTATGGTCGGAAGGGTGGCCGTCATACTATATCTTTCATCACTTTTATTGACCTCGTTCGTCGATACCGATATCGGTACGGTCATCGTGCTCGTAGGAATCGTAACGATATTGTACACCCTAATGGGAGGTATGGAAGCCGTCATTTGGACGGATGTAATGCAGTCAGTGATCATGATCGTAGGTATACTTTTCGTAAGCTATGTGCTGACCGCAGAAGTTTTTGCCCGACCCGAATATCTAATACAAAAGGCAGTCGACCAAAATAAGTTCAGTTTAGGAGATTCCGACCTTTCTCTAGGAAGCCGTACGATCTGGGTCATGGTCATTTACGGCATTACCGAGAACATTCGCAATCTTATCGCCGATCAGAACTATACCCAAAAATACAGTTCCGTAGCCACCGAAAAAGAAGCTAAAAAATCAGTTTGGATCGCCATGTTGATCTATTTGCCGTTGACGATTATCTTTTTGTTTATCGGTACGGCCTTGTTTTCGTTCTACGGAGGTAGCGAACATATTCTCAATGAAGCGATTACCAAGGGCGATGAGGTCTTTCCTTTTTTTATAGCCAATGAATTGCCCATTGGCGTAAAAGGGTTGATGATCGCCGCTATAATGGCCGCATCGATGAGTACCGTTGATTCGGCCTTGAACAGTTCGGCGACCGTTATGTTCATCGATTTTTACAAAAAGTATTTTAAACCCGGTGCCTCAGAAAAAAACAGCCTAAAATTCTTACGTCTTTCGACCGTTATCTGGGGAGTACTCGGTATCGGGTTTGCGCTTTTGATGATCCGGGCAAAAAGCGCGTTGGATGTTTGGTGGCAGATTTCCGGGATTTTCGGCGGGGGAATTCTAGGTCTCTTTCTACTGGCCATTTACAACGTAAAAATCACAAGATTACAGGGAGTCGTATCGGTAGTCTTTAGTATTCTGATCATCATTTGGGGTACGTTCGCAAGGGATTTGCCCGAAAACTATTCGTGGATCGAATGTACCATAGACCCCATACTGATCGGAGCGATCGGCACTGCGGCCCTAATCGGACTGGCATTGATTTTTGCCATGGGGAATAAACGAACCAAAAAGGTCAAGATCTAAGTCCTTGGGTTGACGACATGGAGACTAAATCAACTCACGATTCCCATCTTCTTTAAAAGAAAGGAAGCATTCATATTCTGACAAATACCTTCTTTGAATTTATAGTCAAAATGAAGTTCATTGTCTATGATCTCCGCATCGAAAAAGTAGTTCTTGATCTGCGACAGTTCTTCGCTTACTTTGCACAGACTCAGGTCGTGCGTGGCGATGATTCCCGTTGATCTTGAGGCCACCAATCGTTCAACGAACTTTCTTGATCCCTTGGCCTTGTCGGTACTGTTCGTACCTTTCAATATTTCATCGAGAACGATAAAATAGCGGTCTTTTTGAATTTGATCGACGATAAACTTCAGACGTTTCAACTCAGAAAAGAAATACGATTCATCATCGGTCAAAGAATCGGTGGTACGCATGCTCGTAATCAATTTAATGGGCGAATAGATCGTACTTTTCGCACAGACCGGAAGACCGATGTTGGCCATCATGATCTGCAAAGAAACAGTGCGTAGAAACGTGCTCTTACCCGCCATATTGGCCCCGGTAATGATGAAAAATTGTTCATCGTCGATTTGAAAATCGTTAGGCACACACTTTTTAGGGTCCAAAAGAGGATGCCCGGCCTCTTCTGATTTTATGACTATGTTCTCCGAAGTCAACTTCGGAAAAGTATAGGCAGGGTGATTAAATGCAAAATTTCCCAGGCTGTTATAAGCGTCGAAAAAGGCGATGGTATTGAACCAATTCTCGGTTTTTGCCCCGTGTTTCGCTACCCACGCCTCGATTTTAAAGCTTAGGTCAAGGTCTCGAAGCAAGAAAGCGTTGGTGAAAATACTTACGAGAATATTATTGCGTTGGTCCAAGGCCCCAAGCAACTTTGAAAACCGTTTTAAAATAGCAGAGGTTTTTTCATTTTCCGAAATAATCGTTTCCCTTCTCTCCTTAAGCAATTCAGAATCAAAATCAACAGCTTCCAAATCATGGATCAACTTTTGGTATTGGTTGAAAGTGCTTTGAATTTTTGCGGTATCAGATGAAAGTTTATTGACCGCTTTAAAATACTTTGCCGTTATGCCCAGGCCCAAAAGAAACCAAAGACCCAATATCCATCCCGGAACAAAATCCACAAAAAACCCTATGAACAACACCGCTGAAATTATGGAAAAAACCATCGGAAGGGTTTTCATAAAGGCAGGCAAAAATGGTTGGTAACCTTGCATCCATTTATTAATTGCCTTATAGGAGGTTTCGGTTTTTACCAATGAAGCTATGGCCAAAAACTCTTGGCGCCAATCGTACATCTCCCTCAGTTCTTGAATCGCTTTTTGTTTTTGCGCAATGTCAAGAATTGCGTTTTTGGTCAACAAGGCGGCCAACGTATCACTACCCTGTTGTAAAGCTGTACGGTTCAGATATTGGTAAAAAGAACCCCTACCGAACAAGTCGATATCTTGGCTAAAATGATGGCAGGGGTCTTTGTATTCGTTGCCCTGGGGCAAATCGCCAAAATCCCGTCCGAGGACTTTCAGTTCGGTTTTATTCAGGTCGATAAGTGCCAGAAGTTTATCTCTTTGATACTGTAAATCGGTATGTCGGGAAACCAAATAAAGGAAAAGTGCCATCCCAGGAATCAAAATCGCCAAAATCAACTTTATATTCCCCCAGCTCAGATAAATGCCGAACACCGTAACTATAAAGACCAACAAACGCAACAAGCTGGAACCCGAGAGATTTTGCTTGACTTTTGCCAAATGCCCGTCATATTTATTGATACGTTCTTGAAAAAATGAATGGAGGTCATGCATGAAAAGATACCCTAAATTATGAGGCCAAAGATATGTATTATTGACTAGCCCGAGTGGTTTGCCCTATGCATGGCGTGCAACATGGCTATTTGGCCCAGATGGTAGATGTCATGCTGCGAAATACTGGTCAAAATAGGCAGAAAAGTGTACTTTTTACCGGGCACTTGTTCTTGCAGTATTGTCTCGGGCAGGTCGGATAGTTTTTCGATAAGTTCATTCTGCGTCTCGACCAACCTGTCTTTCAGACCATTCCATTCCTTCTCGGTATGTATATGAATGATCGTCCAATCTTCAGGGCTGTCAATTTTCAGGTCATATTCCAAATCACCGTGCAATTTTTTCAAAAGAAAAATACGCCAGTTGATGATATGTTGTACCAAAACGGCAATCGACTTTGCACTATATTTCTGGTCGTTCACGATTTCCCAAGGGATGGAATCCAACTTTTCCATCATTGAGATTCCGTACCACGGCTTGCCGTTAAAACACTCCTTAAGATTATGGATGATATGTTCAAATTCAGTGGTCATATTTAATCAAGGGCTTCAAATTCGGTCTTTAACTTTCGTGTAAATTTTGAGACCACCAAGTCATACGAGTGATCGGTCAACTCCAAAATCAATTTCGGAGGAAGGGATTCCAACAACAGCGTATTCCAATGCACTTTGTTCATATGATATCCCGCAATGATATCGCCATCGTATTCCTCTCGAAGTGAAATAGCCCTTTCGGGGTCGCATTTCAAATTGACCTGTGACGGGGTTCTTTCCAATCCCGATAGGGCAAACATTTTACCCATAACCTTAAAGACCAAAGTCTGTTCGTCAAAAGGGAAATCTTCGGTTACGCCTTTTTTCGATAAGCAATACTCCCTGAATTCTTCAATGTTCATATTCGCTATTTAATGCGCCAATCTTGAAATAAACTCCAGATCCGGCCAATAGTACCTTGTCTTTGTAATCTCGCAATCTCCGATATCGATGTCATTTATGGTCTCCAAAGCATTTCCGCCGATACGTTCATAAAACCTTGCCGCTTTTGTATTGCCGATCAAGACCCATAGGTACATTGAAGTTCTGCCTTTTTCTTTCAAAAGGCCAGCTGCATCTATCATCAACCGCTCTCCGATTCGGCGACCTATAAAATTTGAATCTACATGTAGATTATCGATAAGGGTGCCATATTTTTGATGATCATCGATATAGCCACAGATGAACCCGACTATTTCATTGCCTATTTCGGCAACCAGGACGAATTGATTCTGGCGCGGGTTTTCAAGACGACCCTTCCAAACGGTCAATCGTTCCTCCACAACCTTATTGTCTAAAAAATTATCGCTGAGAGCCCCGCGGTAATTCTGTTGCCAACTTTTGGCATGTAGCGCCGCAATGGCCCTATAATCATGTTTTGAAGCAGTCCTAAAAGCAATCATTTTCAAATACCCTGCGAATCGTAGACGATTACTTTTGACCAGAGGTCGCTAGATTCTTCAATGAACAATTTATGCGGTGCCTCGTCTTGATAATTCTGTTGCGCCTCGGCCGATTCAAAGGTTACGATCAATGAATAGGTGAACGAACCGTCTACCACATCACGGCTCGCCTTTGGGGGCTTGCCGATAAAATTGGTCTTGGCATAGGCCGAATTGTCCAAAAACTTCTGTAGAGAAGTCTCAAAAGCGCTTCGGTCTTCATGGCTATCGGGATTCTTTAGCCAAAAATAGACGGTGTGCGCAAAATTAGGGTCGAATTGTTTCATTTCATTTTTCGTTTGGCCGTAGGTGGTAACGGCGGCAATTAATAATAAGGTGCAAATAATTTTTTTCATGTGTTTAACTTATTGTCATTCAATGGTCACATGTAACCTTTGAGAAAAAAATAATCTTTGTTCTGTGGGTTTAAGGATTATTTTAATCATGTCGGTTTCATTTCTCAAGTATTTTTTTCTGATTTTCTGCCAATTCCAAAGCGGAATAGTCCAATTTCCAACCGATGGTCTCCGCAATTTTCTCTATCAAAAGCACGGCCTCCAAAGCTTCCTTTTTTGCCGTTTCCATGAGTCCGCTTTTCGGTATTTTATCCATGATATGTTGCCGCGCCTCTTTGTTCAAGTTGGTCAGGTCATCTGAAGAAAATGTGTTGAACATGCTGTTCTTGATATCGTAGAACTTCAGATGGGGTTCGATCGACAATACTTCGGGTTGTGGAAAATGGGTCAGTATAATTTTCTTCTTATCGGTGTCGGCCCGCATTTCTATTTTTCTAAAATCGTAGCCAATATGGGTCTTGGCATTGATAATGACCAAGGCTTTCTTTCTGCCGGCGAAAAGATTCATGAACAGGTCTTTGGTATTCTCATACGAATATATTTCGGCAAAATCGCCTTCGACCGAAATCAACTTGCAGACACTTCTGATCTTTTCCAACAGTATGACGGACTGTTCGTTGGTACGTTCTTTCTGTTGCTTCGAGCGAAAACGGGAGAACAGCCAATACATGATGATGGCCCCGAGAATAAATCCTATAACGAGCAGGGGAAAACTATCCATTTTTCTTTCCTATTTCACCTAAATGGGTAAACTTGAATCCGTTATCGTATTTGAGTCCGTAACCAAAAATCCTGTCCAAGCTGGCATGGGCGAACAAAATTACCCCGGTCAATTGAAGTAAAGGTACTGAAAGATAGATCCCCATAAAATATATGGCGACGGCTAGGCCTTTATGATGAAACAAATTGTACGTAAAAGCGCCTATTCTGTTTCCAAAAAGATAACCAATCATCCCGATATCCGGGATCAATATCAGCAGAAGAAACAACCACCATTGATAACCAAGTAAACTGAACAGATAAATGCCCAAAATGAACATAAACAATTCTTCCAACTTCAATATCGCATTCATTCTTCCAAAATTTTATATAAAACTGGACGGCTCGGACTTGCGTCATTTTCAAAAGGGGCCACCTGTAGGTTCAAAAAATAAGTACCGTCATTTATGTAATTGGGAACAAAAACGAACTCGGTTATGGTTGCATTTTTCCGAATTTTCCCCGTTGTGTTCCAAAAGGCATTGTGCGCCAACAAAGCCCCATTGTCTTTTTCCTTGTCCACAGATGGCAAATCGATCAGCAAATGCTCGACATTTCTGGCCGCCAAAAATTCGGCCGTCTGCTCCAACAAATAGGGCGGATTCGTATTCGAATATTGTCGCGATAACTTGTCTTTCAGATTAGGGATTGTTCTGATGACCACGGCATTTCTCTTTTTATCGCCCAAGGCATACTGCATCTGCTTTCTCGAAATCACGAAATCGTTTTGGTACTTCTCGGGGGCGATGGTCACCAACTCGGCCAAAAAGAAAAACCTGTTCAAGTTCTTATTTACCGAATGGAATTCCTCGGTGATATGGCCTACACATTCGGTGTGCGTAACATGCGCATGCGGATTGAACCAAATATCATTGAAGTTCGTAGAGGCCCCTTCGGAAACTTTACCGATAAACTCGCCCTCGGTATGCGGTTCGATTCTCGGTTGATCTAGGTACCATGCGTTCACATTGGTAAAATTACCGAACAGGGGTATCGAAATATCCAAGGGCTTCGAAAGATCGATCCTGTAGTTTGTATCGTTGTTTTTTATAGTGGCTATCATAGGCCTCTCCCCAACCCTCTCCAAAGAAGAGGGAGCAAATTAATGTTCTTGATACTTTACGGGTTGACAATCTATCCCATAAACCATTCTTTGTAAATCAAAACTCTGGGGCATCTCGTTTTTACGATCGTAATGCTAGCATCCAGTAGTCCTTCAAATTTACTTCTTTTCCAAAAAAAACAAATCGGCCGCGATTCCATCGACCAAAAACTTTCCTTTTTTGGTAACCTTTAGAATATCATCGTCAAACGTCAGTAAACCTTGATTTACATATTCCCGGCACTGCTTTGTTAGATAGTTCGAATATACGGCCCCATAGGCCGACGCAATTTTTTGTAATGATACGCCCCAGATCGTTCGCAGTCCCGTCATGATATATTCGTTATATCGATCGGTCGTAGTCAACATTTCGCTTTCAATTAGAAGCCTTCCTTCGTCGATGCCCTTTAGGTATTTTGAATTATTGCTCACGTTCCAGCTACGCCGGGCCCCATCAAAAGAATGTGCGGAGGGGCCGATACCCAAATATTTTTTTCCTTGCCAATAGGCCGAATTGTTTTTTGAGAAAAAGCCTTCTTTGCCAAAATTCGAAATTTCGTAATTGATAAGACCATTGGCTTGCATGATATCGACCAGCATATAAAATTGCCTCCCTGCATCTTCCTCGTCTACGTCGGCCACTTCTCCCTTTTTGACCATATGTGCCAAAGCCGTCCTTGGTTCAACGGTCAAAGCATAGCTCGAGACATGCGGAATGCCATATGTCAAGGCCTTATCTATATTTTTCTTCCAGCGTTTATCGTCCATCCCGGGAATACCATAGATCAAATCGATTGAAATATTTTCAAACTTCTTAGAGGCTTCCGAAATGCAGTTTTCAGCTTCGCGGGCGTTATGTGCCCGGTTCATCAACTTTAGATCGTCGTCGAAAAATGATTGTATACCTATGCTGAGGCGGTTGATCCCGCTGTCAATATAGTCCGCAAAGATAGTTCTCGACTGCGCTCGAACAGACACCAAATCATCGGGATTGGCCTCCAAAGTGATTTCTGGGGTTTGGGAGACTTGATAGTTATCGTAAACCGTACGAATCAATCGATCGATTTCTTGGGATGTCAATACCGATGGTGTGCCTCCCCCAAAATAAATGGTTTCGACGATTTCACTTCCAAATTCATTTTTTCGGAGTTCCAGCTCTTTTTGCAAGGCCAAGACCATCGCATCCTTTTTTGCCATTGAGGTAGAAAAATGGAAATCGCAATAATGACATGCTTGTTTACAAAAAGGAATGTGGATGTAGATGCCAAGCCCCCCTCTTATCCCCCCAAAGGGGAGATGCTTTTCTGATGCGTTCAAGGTTTTAGATTCCAAAGGGATGAACTATTTTTTCTTTTTTCTCAAATCGATGTTCGAAGCAATGGTGGTTCCCCTTTTGGTAATCAGTTGGCCATTCTGCTTCACGAAAGCCTCCCAACCTGAATAACTTTTACCGACCTCAACACGACCTTCATTATAGAAATGACATACTGCCGCGGCCAAGCCATCGGTACTATCAAGATTTTTGGGCAAGGTTTTCAATTGCAAGGTACTTTGCAACATCTTCGCGACCTGTTCTTTACTTGCATTGCCGTTGCCCGTAATGGCCATCTTTATTTTCTTGGGAAGGTATTCGGTAATGGGGATCTGTCGTGATAATCCGGCAGCCATGGCCACACCCTGTGCACGCCCCAACTTTAACATCGATTGCACGTTCTTGCCATAAAAAGGAGCTTCAATGGCCATTTCATCTGGGTGATAGGTGTCTATAAGCTGTAATGTACGTTCAAAAATGAGTTTGAGCTTGGTATAAGGATCTTTGTACTTGCCTAGCTGCAGCTCGTTCATCTGAACGAATTCCATCTTCTTGTCAACGACCTTGATAATACCGAACCCCATAATCGTGGTTCCGGGGTCGATGCCGAGTATGATCTTTTCCTTGGACAATTTTTACGTTTTGGTTTTAAGTATTCCACAGCACTTTGACTAGCTCGGTGCGACGGATAGGGATTACGATTTTAGGCCTACATATTTGAAATTATACCTGTGTTTGAACTTGTATTTGTAATTGAACTTGAATATGTGCTTGAACTTCATTTGGCATTCAATTCAATGGGGATACGATATTTGCTTTTAACGGGAACGCCCCTTTTCAGGGCGGGCGCAATTTCAGGAAGCCCCTTAAGGCCCTGAACGATAATACCGTCGAACTCGGGCATCTGCAAGTCGATCATTCTACTCTTCTCGATATTCAAAACCTCAATATTCCCTTCTTGATCGACAATGAAATCAACATAGATCGTGGCGTTTATTCCTTCATTTAGAACAAATTCAAATTCTTGCAATGTGGTTGTAAAGTGCTTTATTACTTCGTTTTTAAAACAATCCTTCTGTGCCGATTTGTTCGAAAGTTCGTCACAATTTTCAAAAAGGGGATAGTTATCGACCTCGTTCCAATCGATATCGCGCATTTCTTGATTGACCAGTTCACGCGTTTTTTTTTCCTTCGACTTTTCAAAATCACAGGAAACAAAAAGAAAAGTGATCACTAAGAACCAAAAAATTCGCATCCACCGTATTACTTGCGCTGAAATTACGATTTTTAAGTCATTCGTGTGCCATATGGATTTCTTGCTTCAGTTCTGAAATCCGTTTTTTAACGAAATCGGATAGGTATGTTTTCTCAGCACCAAACTTTTTTATGAAGCCTTCATAAAGTTCCCATTTGGCTTTTGGGTCTTTGTAATATTGATCGGCGACCGTGCAAATTTGATAGTAGGCCCTATGATCGGTTTCATCTTCGTTATAGGCCAATCGATAGTAACTCAGGGCAGACTCCAAATCTTTCCTTGTACGAGCCAGGCTGGCCAATGCAGTATATTCTTGGCTTAAATTGGGCTTTTTGGCGGTTATGGCCTTCTTGAAATAAACCTCGGCACTATCGATCTGTCTTTCCTTATAGAAAGTGTATCCCAGACCGTTATAGGCATCGGGCGCAAAATCAGGAAATTTTAGCAAGTCCCGATACATCTTTTTAGCCTTTTCGAATTCCCACAGCTGATAATAACTGTGTCCCAGTTTTTCATAGATATGTGGTTTTTCCTCCCGCAGTTCAAGCAAGCGCTCGAAAAGAGGTGCCGCCCCTTTATAATCGTAATCGTTAAACATTGCCAAGGCCTTTAGATTGAGCAGGGCTACATCGTCTTCGTAAAACCGCAACCCCATATCGATAAAATGCAAGGCTTGTTGCTTCTCCTTTTTGACAACGAAGTATCTACCCAACTGAAAAAGGCTTCGTAAATGAGTGCTATCGATAGCGACCGCATATTTATAGGCGACCAGACTACCGGCATCATTTGCCATTTGGCGATACGTTTCACCCATGTAATAATAATATTCAGGGTTGTCATTTTCTTCTTGGGTGAGGGCGTAAAAAACCCCATTGGCCTTTTGAAACCTTCCTAGCTTAAAATAAAGTTTGCCCAGTTCGAATTGCGCAACGTTCGAGGTGTTGTTTGAGGCGATCAGGCCTTCATATTCCAAAATAGCCTTATCATAGTTTCCAATAGCATTATACGCCCTGGCAATCTGAAGTTTTGAAGTCGCAGAACCATCTTTTGCATACTGATTTATGGCTTCTGAATAATTGCCCAACCGATACAGGCTATCGGCAATCATTGTCGGCCCGTCTTGTGCATAAACGTTAAAACAAGAGATTGTAAGAAAATATAAAATCGCCTTTTTCAACTATCAACTTCTTTTTATTGCAACCTGAAGGTAATCGGAACCGAAAACGGCACCTTGACCAACTCGCCTTTGTGCTTGCCCGGCATCATCTTGGGCAATAGACTGACGATACGTTCGGCCTCGGCCTCCAACAATGCGTCAGGACCCCGTTTTTTTAATTCGGTCACATGGCCTTGTTCATCGATAATAAAACTAAGGTATACCTTGCCCTGTATGCCTTTTTCTTGAGCTTCTTGGGGGTATTTGAAATGTTGCACAATGTGCTTTCTCATCATGTCTTGAAAACATTCGGTCTTATCATTTACATTTTCGCAGCCTGGAAAAATGGGCGGTTCATCAACTAGTCGAAAAGGCATCATCTTCCCATTGCCATCAATTCCAACAACTGTTTCTTCGTCTTTGGATGATTCCGTAATTATCATCATAGTAGCCGAAATTTTTTCGTCATGTCCATCAATTGTAATATAAGAACCATCGTCCGAATGGACATATCGGACAGCATTGCTATTAGCATCTTGTACTTGCACCGCCCAAGTTTTAGGCTTTTTCGAGAGGTTTACCAATGAGCTAAATACCAAATTTTTTTCTTCATCCGTTAAATTTTTGATATCACCAACAGCATAAGAAACGAATACATCATATTTTTCTAAATATTTCGTACTGGACTTGCTAGACAAGTCGCTTTCCCCTATTTCCGGTGATTCTATTCTTATATTCTCCTGTTCACAAGAGGTATAGACCAACATCCCTAAAACCAAGGGCACCAACATCAAATACTTTAATTGCCAAACTTTTTTTGATTTTGCTTTTTGTAACATGACTATTCGTTTTTTGATTAATGAACTTTTAAAAAATTGATTGATAAAAGAAATGTTCTCGGTCTGAAATATTTGCGAAAGCAAAACTTCGTACTGTTCTTTTTTATGGGTCTTGGCGACGTAAGAATCGGCGATGAACTCGTGCAGTTCAGAAACCCGTTGCTGATAAACATATACCAAAGGGTTGAACCAACCTATGATACGCATCAACTCAAAAAACAGCAGGTCCCATGAATGTTTTTGCTCAATGTGTACCAACTCGTGCCGTATGATACTTTGATGTTCCCTTTGCAAAACCTTGTCACCCAAGAAAATGAACCTAAAAAATGAAAAGGCCATTTGACTGTTCGCAATGACTATTCTTGTGAAATTTGGAAAATATCGAATCTCTCCATTTTTTCGAAGTCGGTAGATCTGAAATAATTTATGGCCAAAGTAAATCGCGGCCAAGAACATTCCCCCGAACAAAATCGTCTCTCCCCAAGAAATATTGAATCGCGGGCCTTCGGTCAGAGAACCGTTACCGATTGCATCGATATCCGCCAAGAACATGGGGTACACAAAATACCGTTCGGGCAAAGTACTCCTTAAAGCCTCGATCTTGACCCAGGGAAGCACCAGGGACAATACATAGGTGCCGATCAGGTACGCACGGTTCCATTGGAAAAAAGTTTCCCTTTTGAGCATAAAATCATAGATGACGAGGAACACCAATTGAAAGGCGATACACTCCAACATATATTGTATCATCGTAAAAGTTTTAATTATCGGTTTTCTTTATCTCTTTTAAAATGGATTCCAATTCGGAAAGGCTCAAATCGTTATTCTTCATAAAAAAGGAAACCATACTCTTAAAGGAACCCTGAAAATAACCATCGACCAATTTGTTGATGGACTGGTTGCTGTAGTCCGATTTCTTGACTACCGGAAAATACAGGTAACCCTTACCCTCTTGCTCGTGATCCACAAAACCTTTACTTTCTAGAATGCGCACTATGGTCGATACTGTGTTGTATGCCGGTTTCGGGTCAGGTAGTTTTTTGATGATGGCCGCCACATTGCATTTTTGCAACCGCCATAAAATCTGCATTACCTCTTCTTCGGCTTTTGTAAGTTGCTTCATGAATTAAAGTGTTTTATTATGGTTTCATCCTTCACGGGAGTCTTTTTGAACTAATTTTTTAGTTGAATGATAAAACAAATATAACTAAAGCTTTAGTTTTAACTAATTTTTTAGTTTAAAAAATCGAAAACTTATAAAATATTAAAAAACCATAAAGTTCGATGTGTAACAAATTCGGTTTATCTTCGTCCAACGGGGAACTGCTCCCTTCTGGGAGATAATGATCACCTTATGGATATTGCACTTTTTGTTATTGGTTTTATCTTGATGTTCGTGGGTATTTTGGGGAGCTTCTTGCCCGTACTTCCCGGGCCACCGGTAAGTTGGCTGGGGCTTCTTTTGCTCTTCATGACCCAAGCGGTAGCCGACGATTGGTGGGTTTTGGGAATTACCGGGGCGGTGGCGCTGATCGTTTTTGGGCTTGATTATGCCATACCTGCAATTGGAACCAAAAAGTTCGGCGGTACAAAAGCAGGAATGATAGGTGCGACCCTTGGATTGATCGTCGGTCTTTTGGCCCCCATTCCCGGCGGCATTATTATCGGGCCTTTCGTGGGTGCATTTATTGGGGAAATCATCAATAAGGCAGATCAAAAAACAGCCTTAAAGGCCGCCTTTGGATCATTTCTTGGATTCTTAACCGGTACTTTTATGAAATTGATCGTTACCCTTATATTCTTGGGCATCTTTATCTCTACGGCTTGGGATTATCGTCGTGCCCTATTTCCTTTCTTCGATTGAGCGCTTATCCCCAGACCACTTTATCCTCGATCGGCCTTCGTGTCATTTCAGGAATTTCCCCTTCGTAATACCCCATATAAAAAAATCCCAAACATTTTTCTCTGGGCGCCAGTTCAAAGAACTCGTCCATATATTTTATAAGTCCGGGCGAACTCCAATAACAACCAATGCCCATTTCGGTGCAACAGAGCCACATGTTCTGCACGGCCATGGCAGTGGCGGCGATCTCTTCCCATTCAGGTAAACTTTCCAATGAATCTCGCTGCATGCATATGACAATAATTGCCCCTGCCCTTTTCGGATTGTCCATTAACTTTTTGGCCTTGAACTCTTTTGGTCTGGGCTCGGTTTCCAAATATTTTAGAGATAAGAACAGCCCCAATTTTTCTTGAGATTCGCCTTGTAGAACTTTAAAGCGCCATGGTTCGGTCTTTTTATGGGTAGGTGCCCAGTTGGCCGCTTGCAGTATTTTTTCAATATCCGATTTCGCTATTGGTTTATCGATATATTGATTGGGAAATATGGAGCGTCTTCTTCTAATAATATCGTATATCATAGACTATGTCTTAAGGGTCTGTTTTCTATTAATAAAGTTAATACGTGAGTATTGTAATATTAATTCGAAAATAGCAACTTATCAAGACCATTGACATAAAAAATCAAGGTAACACGGGCAGTAAAATTAGAAAATGACTCTAGGTGAAAGCTTACTCAAGTCCGTTACCCTGATATAAATCCAGTACTTCCGTCGGGTTCAATGCCTTTTCATATATAATGAAGTCGTCTATGGCCCCTTTCCAAAACGTATCGGGATCATTGGTCGTATCTTCACGAATAATAGCCCCTAGATAAGAGTCCAACGTAAAATCAGGCGACACATCGGTCGAACCATTGGCATTAGCCTGTTGGGCGACCAATGTTCCGTTTATATAAATCTTGCTATGATTATCCTTTTGGTAAACCCCAACCACATGGAACCATTCATCATCATCAAAGTCATGACAGTTGTTTTTCCAACCCGAATCAATGTAATTGTCAAAGCAAACCGCAGAGTTTGAATTATCGAGTTTTGTAATCCTGATATTGCAGACCGTTCCTTGGCGCATTACGACTACCAGATTGCCGTTGAACGGTTCTTCGGGTTTGAACCAACCGCTTATCGAATAGGCGCGACCCGATTCGCGAAGCGGATTTTCAAATTTAAGACGATCATCGATGCCATCAAAGTAAGCGGCACTTTCAGGGTTTCCTTGACGGTCTTCTGCGAACACTACGCCTCCGCTTTGAATGCCATTGTTGCCCGTTCCCGCAATATTGATAAAGTTACCATTGAAATTATAATGTAGCAAGGGCTCTTCACTATAGGGTTTTTCTTCAATTTCATTATCGTTGCTACACGCTTGCAGCACCAAGAATAATGATAGGCCATATAGGCTCTTCTTCGACCAAAAACTGACTATACTGTTATTCATTTATATCGATTTGGGGGCACAAACTAGCTATTTAATGGCCATCTTCCCATTTCTTGTGTCTATCGGTTCTTAAAATCGTTAAAAGGTCATTAATTGTAAGTGCAACAATTAAAATTAGAATCGATATTTTTGAAAAACGAAGCGACCAATTCATGACGAATTTTCCAAAAACATTTGATCTGGGAGAAGGCCATTTGACTTCAGGAATTGCACTTGCCATCTCCACTGGGCATACAAAGCTCAAAATCAGCGCCACGGCGAGACAAAAGATAAAATCGAGTTGGAAGGTGGTACAAGAGATTGTCGAGCAGGGGTATCCTGTCTACGGGATCAATACCGGTTTCGGGCCACTATGTACAACAAAAATATCAAAGAACGAGACCAAGGTACTACAGACCAACATTCTCAAAAGCCATAGTGTCGGGGTGGGCGAACCGATCGACACAGAAATCGCCAAACTGATGCTTATTCTCAAAGCTCATGCTTTGGCCAAGGGCTATTCGGGCATTTCAGAAACAACTTTGGAAAGGATTATATGGCATATTGAAAATGACGCTGTTCCTGTGGTTCCTTCACAAGGTTCGGTGGGCGCTTCCGGTGATCTCGCCCCACTTTCGCATTTGTTCTTACCCTTGATAGGTCTTGGCAAAGTGCATTATAAAGGGAAAGTCATTTCGACACGTACGCTCTTTAAGAAAGTAAAGTTACAACCCTTGGAATTAGGTCCGAAAGAAGGGTTGGCCCTCATCAACGGCACCCAGTTCATAGCCGCCCATGCCATAAAAGCCGTCGAAAAGTTACAAAGTTGTTTGGCACAGGCCGATATTATAGGGGCCATGATGATCGAAGGATTGCAGGGGTCCGTTAAACCTTTTTACAACGAATTACATTCCGTCCGGCCTTATAAGGGAAACATGCATGTTGCGAAAAGGGTCAAAAGACTTTTGAAAGGTTCAGAAATTCTTGAGGACCATATCGATTGTGAACGTGTTCAAGACCCGTATTCGTTGCGTTGCATTCCGCAAGTGCACGGTGCCAGCCGAACTGCATGGTTGCATTTGAAGGAACTCCTGGAAATCGAACTGAACTCCGTTACCGACAACCCCGTGATCATTAGCGATGAGCTGACCATTAGTGGGGGCAATTTTCATGGACAACCCTTGGCCATGGCCTTGGATTATGCCTGCTTGGCCGCATCGGAAATCGGTAATATTTCAGATCGTCGTATTTACTTGGCGTTAGAAGGCAATAGTCCCGGTGTGCCCAAATTGTTGATGGAAGATACAGGGATCAATTCCGGTTATATGATCTTACAGTACACCAGCGCAGCTTTGGCAAGCGAGAATAAGGGACTGTGCTTTCCTTCAAGTGCCGATAGCATACCGACTTCCTTGGGACAAGAAGATCATGTAAGCATGGGCTCCATCTCGGGGAGAAAAGCCCTGCAGGTCATCAAAAACGTGGAAAAAATATTGGCCATTGAATTATTGACCGCCGCGCAGGCGTTCGAATATAGAAAACCCTTAAAATCCGGGGTTTTCTTGGACGAGATCCACAAAGAAATCAGAAAAAAAGTTGCCTTTGCCAAAAAAGACAGGGTCTTCGCCGACGATATTGAAAAAGGCATTGAAATGATAAAGGACAAAACCATTATTAAAGTTATCGAAAGGGTCAAAAAGCAAAAGAAGTTAAGATTTGAAGTGCCCTATTCCGAAGAATTCGAGAATTATTAAGAATATGAGCGACCTAAAACTTATTGGCCCTTTCAAACAATTGCTCCCGATGACAGGTTTGCCCCTCAAAGGTGCCCTATCGGACGACCAACTTATTGTTTTAAAAGATGCTGGAATCCTGATTGCGGATGACAAAATACATGCGATAGACAACTTTGACGAACTCAAAAAAGCATTTCATGAAGCGGAAATCTACGAGTTAAAAGGAAACCATACGGGGCTGCCCGGATTTGTCGATTCGCACACCCATATCTGTTTCGGGGGTTCACGTGCCAACGATTATGCGATGCGAAATGCGGGCATGACCTATCTAGAGATCGCCAAAGCGGGTGGCGGCATTTGGGACACCGTGACCCAAACCAGAAAGGCAAGTCAAGAAGACCTCGTAAAAAATACAGCCAAAATCGCAAAAAGACATTTAAAAAACGGCACGACCACGATAGAGGTAAAAAGCGGTTATGGGTTATCCGTTGATGAAGAACTGAAGATACTACGGGCCATAAGAAGGGCCAATATGGAAACCTATGCAGATTTGGTTCCGACCTGTCTCGCGGCACATATGCTTCCCAAGGATTTTGCAGGAAGTGCGGAGGATTACCTGAATGAAATGGCGACCACACTTTTTCCCATTCTAAAACAAGAAGGCCTCACAACCCGAATCGACGCCTTCATCGAGGAAAGTGCCTTTTCTGCCAAACAAATCGCCCCGTATTTTCAAAAAGGAAAGAATATGGGTTTCGACCTCACCGTACATGCCGACCAATTTACAACCGGAGGTAGCCAGGTCGCGGTGGATTTTGAAGCACTTAGCGCAGACCATTTGGAAGCTAGCGCGGAACGTGAAATCGAACTTTTGGCCAAAAGCGGCACCATTGCCACTGCCTTGCCCGGAGCCTCCATAGGGCTAGGATGTTCCTTTACGCCGGCCCGCAAGATTTTAGATGCCGGCGGATCCGTATCCATTGCGAGCGACCATAACCCTGGTTCGGCACCCATGGGCGATCTGTTGACCCAGGCGGCCATTTTGGGAGCTTTCGAGAAGTTATCGAATGCAGAAGTTTTGGCGGGAATTACGTTTCGGGCAGCGGCCGCCCTGAAATTGCAAGACCGTGGTCAACTCACGAAAGGCTTTTTGGCCGACCTTGCCATTTTCCATACAGATGATTACAAGGAAATTTTATACAACCAGGGCAACCTAAAACCGTGCAGCGTCTGGAAGAACGGAACGAAAGTTTTTGATAAACATAGTTGAAAAGTACCGAGTACAAGGTTAGAAGTATGAAGTATGGCGAATGGCGAACAGCGTATAGCGTATAGCGTATAGCGTATAACGTATAACGTATAACGAACATAGTCAAATGAACTTTAAAGAAGAAATATTACAAGGCATCCCGGCAAAGCTTCCCCCAATAAAAAAATATGAAGCCAACGCCAATCATGCACCCGTACGCAAAGAAATCCTGTCCCCGGTTGAAAAAAAGTTGGCTGTTCGCAATGCCCTACGCTACTTTCCCAAAGCCTGGCACACCGAGCTGGCCGCGGAATTTGCCCAAGAATTGAAACGATATGGTCGAATCTATATGCATCGTTTCAAACCAAGTTATGACATATATGCACGTCAGATTGGGGAATACCCGGCTAAAACACCTCAGGCCGCAGCCATCATGCTAATGATCCAAAACAATCTGGATCCGGCAGTGGCACAACATCCGGAGGAGCTGATCACATATGGGGGCAACGGTGCCGTATTCCAGAATTGGGCGCAATACCTTCTGACAATGCAATACCTGGCCACCATCACCGAAGAGCAGACGTTGCACATTTATTCGGGACATCCGATGGGGTTGTTTCCATCTTCAAAAGAAGCGCCTCGTGTGGTAGTTACGAACGGCATGATGATTCCCAATTACTCCAAGCCAGACGACTGGGAAAAATACAATGCCCTCGGAGTGACCCAGTACGGTCAGATGACCGCTGGTTCGTATATGTATATCGGCCCACAAGGAATCGTGCATGGTACGGCCATTACCGTTATGAACGCTTTTCGCAAGGTTTTGAAAAAGGATGAATCCCCGGCCGGAAAAGTTTTCTTGACGGCCGGCCTTGGAGGTATGAGCGGCGCCCAGCCAAAAGCGGGCAACATTGCCGGATGTATCACGGTATGTGCCGAGGTCAATACGGCGGCAGCTACCAAAAGACACGCACAGGGCTGGGTCGATGAGCTCATCGTCGATATGGATAGTTTGGTTCTCAGAACAAAATCGGCGATCAAAAAGAAGGAAGTCGTTTCACTTGCCTTTATCGGCAACGTGGTCGATGTTTGGGAGCATTTTGACAAAGAAAACATTTTCGTGCACCTCGGGTCGGACCAGACATCGTTGCACAACCCCTGGGCAGGGGGTTATTATCCGGTCGGGCTTTCTTTTGAGGAATCGAATCGCATGATGAGTGAAGACCCTGACACCTTTAAAACAAAAGTTCAGGAGTCCCTTAGAAAGCACGCAGCGGCGATAAACAGGCACACCGCAAAGGGTACTTATTTCTTCGATTACGGAAATGCCTTTTTATTGGAGGCCTCACGTGCCGGGGCCGATGTATTTGCTACGAATAGAATTGATTTTAAATATCCTTCCTATGTACAGGATATTCTTGGGCCCATGTGCTTTGATTACGGATTCGGGCCTTTTCGTTGGGTATGCACTTCGGGAAAACCGGAAGACCTGCAAAAAACGGATGCGATCGCATTGACCGTCATGAAGGAGATCAAGGCAAATGCACCGGAAGAAATCCAACAGCAAATGCAGGATAACATTAAATGGATCTCGGAGGCCGAACAAAATAAGTTGGTCGTTGGTTCCCAAGCAAGGATCCTATATGCCGATGCTGAAGGACGGACCAAGATTGCGGAAGCCTTTAACCAGGCCATCGCTTCAGGCAAGATTTCAGCGCCGGTAGTTCTAGGAAGGGATCATCACGATGTAAGCGGTACCGACTCCCCGTTCCGGGAGACGAGCAATATTTACGATGGAAGCAAATTTACCGCCGATATGGCCATTCACAATGTCATTGGCGACGGTTTTCGAGGAGCTACCTGGGTATCCATCCACAATGGCGGTGGTGTCGGTTGGGGCGAGGTGATCAATGGCGGGTTCGGCATGGTGCTCGATGGAAGCGGGGAAGCTTCCAAAAAGTTGAAAAATATGCTGTTCTATGATGTGAACAATGGCATATCGCGTAGAAGCTGGGCGCGTAACGCAGAAGCCGTGTTCGCCATCAAAAGGGAAATGGAGCGCACGCCCGAACTCAAGGTCACTTTACCCAATTTAGTAGAGGACGGATTACTAGAAAACCTATTCGATTAAACCCTATGGGCAACTTTGTAAAACCTGATAAAAAACTGTGGACTGGCAGAATTTCTGACCGACAACTTTACTTGCATGAAAAAGTAGAGTTCGTTGATCTAAATGAATCGAACTTGGAACATCCCCAAAAAACATTTGCGATAATAGGCTATGCCTGTGACGAAGGTGTCAAGAGAAACCATGGTAGAACGGGGGCTTTCGAAGGCCCTGATGCCATTCGAAAACAATTGGGCAAAATGCCCAATCATTTGGATACCGGCACACGGTTTCTCGATATCGGCACGATCCAATGTTCTGACGGAAATATGGAAGCGACCCAAGATCTTGTAACTGAAAAAGTACACCAGCTCTTGAACAGCAGTGCCTTTCCCATTCTATTGGGTGGCGGACATGACATTGCCTACGGACATTACAACGGTATCAGAAAGCATTTAGGAAGCGGCAAGTCGCTCGGCATTATCAACTTTGATGCACATTTCGATCTACGGAATAATTCAAAAGGAAACAACTCGGGCACCCCTTTCTTTCAAATTGCCGAAGATTGTAAAGAAGATGGTTCGGCATTCAAATACCTCTGTCTGGGCGTTCGAAAAGATGCGAACGATGCCGAATTGTTCGTAACCGCCGAAGCATTGGACGTTACCTATATGCCGAGCGAAAAGTTTTCAATGTCGTACCCTAAAATTGTGGTGCGAGAATTATTGGATTTTATCGCACAAGTAGACCATATCTACGTGACCATAGATCTGGATGGGTTTTCATCGGCCTATGCACCAGGGGTCAGTGCCCCTTCTCCAATGGGCTTTTGTACTCAAATCGTATTGGAGTCATTGGAACTTATCATCAAATCACAAAAAATGGTTTCATTCGATATTGCCGAAATGAACCCGAAATACGACATCGACGATCAAACTGCCAAGTTGGCGGCATCATTGGTTCACTTTACTATAACTTCTTTGAACGGTCAATAAGAAAATAGAGGTTATATGACAACAAGCCCAAGATCAATCCGTGATCCATACGGGCTTGGTTTCCTTGTCGTTCACAGAGACAAGCCTTGGTCTGGGCATACTACCGTCGAAAATCAATTTCGAGGCGAACAATAATCTTTCATTGCCCCTGAAAGCGACCCAATGGGGCGTATCTGGGTCATCTAATTGCCAGACTATTTCCCTGTTTCCGTTTTCATCGATACTATAAAAACATCTTTTTCCCCAATAGGCCACCAACAACTTTCCATCCGAATAATCGACATCGAAGATTTGATTCCTACCTAGGGGAGGTTCATCGACATTTTCGTCTATCAGGTTTTTCCATTCCTTAAAAACATTGCCTTGATCATCGGTCAACCAACATCTATCATCGGCCAATAATAGAATGTTGCCATCGGTCAAAAATCTTGCCCTTTTCACTTCTCGTCCGAATTCGAGAAAAGGTTTCGGGGCCTTTCCTTTTTTCAATCTTAAAATATCCGGATAGCTGCAAAAAACTATTTCATCATCTGAAGGCATTGCGAAACCACCCTCGCCAATTCTCCATTCATCTTTGAACCAAGGCCAAATCTCTTCAAATTCGCCATCTAAAGACCCTTTCAAAACTCTTGCCTCAAACGTGTCATTTTCTTGAATATATTTTCTTTCGATGAGATAAACCGTTCTGCTCTTGGCGTAGGCCATAAAATCACTTGCGGGAAACTTAGAGGTTATCAACGGTCTAGGTTCCGTACCCTCCTTCCAAATCATGATACAAGCATGGTGGTCTTTGTCTTGCACGGGATTGATGTACGACCAAAGCACGTAATCGTTAACAACGATCAAATTACCGGTCGGGTGTGAATGAACCTTGAACGCGAACATTACGATCGTAAATAAGGAAATAACTCTTAAACACATGGCTCTTATTAAGTTTTATTCCAACCAACTTTGATAATACTTGCCATCATCGATATCCAGGGCAGCCTGCGTCAATTGCAATGGTTTGAACGTATCGATCATTACGGCAAGTTCTTCGGTGCCTTTTTTGCCAATACTTGCCTCATAAGTACCGGGGTGCGGCCCATGTGGAATACCGGCCGGATGCAATGAAATATAGCCTTGATCGATACCCTTTCTGCTCATAAAATCGCCATCGACATAATATAAGACTTCATCAGAATCTATGTTCGAATGGTTATAGGGTGCCGGTATCGCCTCGGGATGGTAATCGTACAATCGTGGACAGAACGAGCAGACAACAAAAGCAGCGGTCTCAAAAGTCTGGTGTACCGGGGGCGGTTGGTGCACACGGCCCGTGATGGGCTCGAAATTATGTATGGAAAATCCGTAGGGAAAATTATAACCGTCCCAGCCAACGATATCAAAAGGATGCGTTGCATAAATCAAATGGTGCAATTGCCCTTGTTTCTTGACCTTTATCAAAAACTCTCCCTTCTCATCGTGGGTCTTTAGGTTTTGGGGCAACTTAAAATCCCGTTCGCAGAATGGAGAATGTTCAAGATGTTGCCCAAACCAGTTACGATATCTTTTCGGGGTATAGATCGGATGATACGATTCGGTTATCAAAAGCCTATTGTCATTTGTATTGAACTCCATTTGATAGATCATTCCTCTTGGAATCAAAAGATAATCGCCATATTCGAATGGAATTTCACCGAGCATAGTTTTTAAAGTTCCCGTTCCTTTATGGACAAATAAAAGTTCATCGGCATCGGTGTTCTTATAAAAATAATCTGTCATTGATTTTTTTGGCGCCGCCAGGCCAACATGAACATCGCCATTGAAAAGCACTACCTTTCTACTTTCCAAAAAATCATCCTTGGGCTTAATCTCAAGACCCTTTAACAATCGTGATTTGATATTGTAATCGACCGCGGCCCTCGGAGAAATATCCAAAGTCTTCCCCACATCTTTAACCTGTGTCGGTCGGTGAACGTGGTACATCAACGACGACATTCCATCAAAGCCAATGGTACCGAACAACTGTTCATAATACAGGGTTCCGTCTTCCTTTTTGAATTGCGTGTGTCTTTTCTGGGGAATTCTTCCGAGTTTGTGATATAAGGGCATAATACCAAGAATTTAGTCTTCCATAAAAATACGACAAATACTGCTTTGGCAATCCCATGTTGAAGTTTTACGGTACTCCTACCGATTCGAGCGTCCAAGACCTTATACTTTTGCAAAGGCTGACAAAAGTTGCGGTATTTTCTAAAAATTAAGGAAACTTCTGTGGAATTCGAAATGTGACAGACGTAGGCCTGCCTCCTAAAGAAGAAACAAAAAAAGCCTTCCTTTTATGGAAAGCCTTTCATTGGCCCTAACCCGCCTAAGGGTTATGGGTCACAACACAACACGGCAAAGATAACAAAGGTTTTGACAATGACCAACACAAGACGGCCAAACTACGAATTCGTCAGTGTTATGTTTTCGATAAAAACCGATCAATCGGAAACTGACATTGCCCGCCTCTCCTTGTTTGTGGAAGGTTTACCCATCCCTAACTCAGGTATAACCAACAATGGAATCTGAGTATGAAAGGCTACACGTTTAATAACAGGTTCTCGGGTAATTTTTTCCATATAACTATGCTGAAAATTCAGCATTGCCAAAAGATGTATATCCAGCTCTTTGGCAAATACCTCAAGGGTTTTGGAAACGGAATTCAATTCAGAGACCGTATGAACGTAATGTTCGACATCAGCAAAATATTTGCGCAGCATGTTCAAATTGAACTGCTGTAGCTCGGTCAATGCCTTGATCTCATATTGTACATGAACAATGCGTATGGTAGCGGCAAAGGCGTTTGCCATTTCAAATATCGGTCGCAATTCAGATTGGGTAAAGAATCGGTTGAAGTCGGTCGCAAAGGCAATTTCGTTCGGCGTGGCAAATTCAAAATGCTCTGGAACCGCCAAGACCGGACAATTTTTTACGGCCTTGATAATTCGTACCGTATTACTGCCCATAAAAACTTCTTCGAGGCCCGATGCTCCTTTGGTACCGGTTACGACCAAATCGATATTGTGGTCTTCGACGGTCTCCTTTACCTGATCTATCAATAAACTAAATGAAGATATGGTCTTAAAGCTGTGATTCTTATAATATGAATTCGACTTGATCCGCAGCAAAACCTCTTTCAATCCGCGTTCAGAATGCAGCCTTGCCCCATCTCCTGACATAACGGTACTGGAACCTGAGGCCATAAAACGGCTACTGGCTATTGCCGGGGTATAGGTGTTCAATAAATGAAAAGTACACTCCTCATTTTTATAGAGTTCGATGGCATACCGAATCGCATTCCAAGCATTTTCAGAGAAGTCGGTAGGTATTAGAATGTTCTTCATTTCGTTCGTAAAAATCATAGCGTAAAACTAGAGCAAGACAAAAACCGAAACTATGACATATATCAGGTTTTAAATGGCCTTGATCAAGGTTTTGACATATTGTCAAGCGTTCATTTTTAATAGTTTAACATTCCAAAAAAAACTTAGATCATGAAGAAAGAAGCTATCAACGTTTCACTTCTCGAAAGGGGAAATGACAATCTTTACAAAATCAAGTTTCCCAATCTGCAGATTCCCGTCGAAGTGAACGAAGAACTCTACCAATAAATGCTGCACAGTAATCAATACCGGTTTGTAAATCGATTTACCGGTAGGGCAAAACAGCATTCGGCATAGAACCCAGACAAATAATCAAAAATGAAAATGCCCAAACGGCTTTGCCGTTTGGGCATTTTTCATGAACTCATAGAGCGGGTATGACCTATCTCAAAACCCTTCGACCAAATCTAAAAGTTTTCGTTCTTCTATGACCCCAATTTTCTTTCCGGAAGTCTTAATAAAGCCATTCTTTTTGAAGTCCGAAATAATTCGAATACACGATTCAGTGGCCGTACCTACGACGTTTGCATAATCTTCACGCGAAAGTGTCAGGCTTAAAAATCCATCATCGTCTTCACCGTAATTGTTCTTAAGGTAAAGAAAGGCCTCTGCCATGCGTTGTTTGACCGTTTTTTGCGACATGTTCACGATAACGTCATCGGCTTCCTTTAGGTCATGGGCCATGTGCCTTAATACTTCCACGGCAAAATTGGGGTTCGTGTTCAAGGTATCGGATATAATTTCCTTCGGAATAAAGCAAACCTCCATATCGCTAATGGCAACGGCACTTAAATTCGTCAACTCTTCGGCTATGACCGAACGCTGCCCCATTACCTCGCCTTTACTGGCCAATTTTACGATTTGATCCTTGCCATTGGCACTTAACTTCGATAATTTGGAAACCCCGTTACGAACACAGAATACGCCGTCCAATTTTTCACCTTCCTCAAAAAGTGCCTCGCCTTTTTTGACCTTTTTAAAAACCTTGGAATCAGAAACTTTTTTCAGCTCATCCTTGTTCATGGCGCGAAGCGCGTTAAACTGTCGAATGATACAATTTTCACACCTACTTTCCATCTCCATAATTTTTATACCTTGATCACAAATTTAGTATTGGCAATATAAGCAAAACCTGACAATTATCATTTTATGTATGGTCTTCGCTTTGCACCTTTGCCCTAGGTATAAGCAAATATAATGGATAGACGCAATTGCTATCATTGTGGTGATGATTGTGGCAAAGACCCGATCGAATTCGACGAAAAAGAATTCTGTTGCAACGGCTGCAAGACGGTTTACGAAATTTTTTCAAGCAATGACCTTTCGCAATATTATGATATTCAGGCGGCAGCGGGCGCTACCCCAAACTCCATCGAGGGAAAATACGATTTTCTCGACAATCTAGACATTATCGAAAGATTGACGGAATTCAATGATAATGGCCTTCAGATCGTAAATCTTTACATTCCGCATATTCACTGTAGTTCGTGTATCTGGGTGCTTGAAAACCTTAAAAAACTCAATGCCCATATTACCGATTCGCAAGTTGATTTTCCTAAAAAAACAATACGCGTATCGTACAAAAGCACCGATATTTCACTTAAGGAATTGGTCGTATTACTGGCCCGTATAGGTTATGAACCTTACATTTCGCTGGATGATTTCGACAACGAGAAAAAAGGAAACGATCGGAGCCTGGTCTACAAATTGGGGGTTGCCGGCTTCGCCTTCGGCAATGTAATGTTCCTTTCCTTTCCCGATTATTTTGACTTGTCATCAAGTACCGAATCTGGTGGCGAGTTTTGGCTCAACCGCTATGAGGATGTTTTTCGTTGGCTGATGTTCGCTTTTTCGCTTCCCGTTGTCTTTTATGCCGGAAGGGATTATTTTATTTCGGCCTACAAGGGCCTCAGCTCTAAAATATTGAACATAGACGTACCTATCGCGTTGGGTATTCTCGTACTTTTCATGCGCAGTACCATAGAGATCATCTTCGATTGGGGAAGCGGCTTTTTCGATTCGTTGACCGGATTGGTGTTCTTTTTATTGTTGGGCAAGTTCTTTCAGCAGAAGACCTATTCGTTTCTTTCTTTTGAGCGCGATTATAGATCGTATTTTCCGATTGCCATAACCCGTATAACCTCGAACGGTAAGGAAGAAAGCACCCAGGTTCATCAAATCAAGAGGGGTGATCGGTTGCTGATCCGCAATGGCGAATTGATTCCGGTCGATGGAATCCTTATCAGTGGAAATGCGCGCATTGATTATAGTTTTGTCACCGGAGAATCGCACCCGGTACGCAAGGAATCGGGCGACAAGGTTTTTGCAGGTGGCAAACAATTGCAGGGCGCCATAGAGATGGAAGCCCTTAAATCGGTTTCACAATCGTATTTGACGCAACTTTGGGGCAATGCTGTTTTTCAGGAAGATAAAGCGAGTAAATTCCAAACCTTGACTGACAGTATCGGCAAGCGATTTACGCTGGCTGTATTGACAATAGCGACCGTGGCAACGGCCTTTTGGCTTTATTTCGACCCGGGCAAGGCCATGAACGTATTTACGGCGGTGCTTATTATAGCCTGCCCTTGCGCCATTGCCCTGGCCGCACCATTTACCCTGGGCAACATGTTGAGAATATTCGGCCGAAAAAAATTCTACCTAAAAGATACACGAACAATCGAACAATTGGCCCAGATCGACACGGCGATCTTCGACAAGACCGGAACCATCACGACCACAAAAAGAAGTACGGCGACTTACGAAGGAATGCCGTTGACGGCGCAAGAAGAGTCTCTTTTGAAAAATACGCTTCGCGCTTCGAACCATCCATTGAGCAGAACGCTATATGAATTGTTGGCCGAACAGAATATCTATACATTGGATGAATACGAAGAACATTTGGGCAAAGGCGTCGAAGGCACGAAGGGTGACGGAAGTATTAAGATCGGATCGGCGGATTTTGTCGGAAACCAGCAACCATCGGATGTATTGAACACCTCGGTGCATATTAGCAGCAATGATAGCTACAAAGGCAAATATATATTTCACAATCAATATCGAGACGGTGTTTCGGAAGTCTTTCAAGCAATGTCGGAAACGTTGAATCTCGCTGTTCTTTCTGGGGACAATGCGGGCGAGAAAACGAGACTTGAAACACTGCTCCCGAAACTTACCCCTTTCTATTTCAACCAAAAGCCCGAGCATAAATTAAGGTTCATAAAAGCTTTACAAGAAAAGAACAAAAGAGTGTTGATGGTAGGTGACGGACTGAACGACGCGGGCGCCTTGGCTCAGGCCGACGTAGGTATCGCCATTTCGGAAAACGTCAACGTTTTCTCCCCTGCCTGTGATGGAATTTTGGATGCTTCGAAATTTCGGCAATTGTACGCTTATATCCTCGCGTCCAAAAAAGCAATGAAAATTATCAAGCTCAGCTTCGTACTGTCGTTACTATACAATCTGGTCGGACTCTATTTCGCGGTAACGGGCCAATTACAGCCCGTAATAGCTGCAGTTCTAATGCCACTGAGTTCGATTAGCGTAGTCGCCTTTGCGACCTTGATGACCAATTTATTGGGAAGAAATTTGAAATAATCCATGAACATGATATATGTCATGTTTATTAATAAAGCCGCTATGTAGTTTTACATCCGAATTCAGGTAGGTATGAGTGTTATTTATGTGTTATTGACAATCAGTATTGTTGTAGCCGTTATCTTCTTCGCAGCATTTATTTTGTCCGTCAAAAGTGGACAATACGATGATTCTTATACTCCATCGGTACGTATGCTGTTCGATGACGAATTGGTCAAACCTACAACGATTCAGGCTTCATCAAAAAAACTGAAAAACAAAAAACCTAACAAAGAAAAACCAACTAAATAAAAAAGTTTGATTATGGAAGTACAGCAGTTCTATTATGATAACAAGATCGTAAAAAAATTCCTCTATGCGACAATGCTGTGGGGTATAGTGGGTATGACCGTAGGCCTATTGTTGGCCTTTATGTTCTTATTCCCGAATATGACCGATGGCATATCTTGGTTGAGTTTTGGACGTTTACGGCCATTGCACACCAACGCGGTTATTTTTGCATTCGTGGGCAATGCCATTTTCGCAGGCGTATATTACTCCACCCAACGTTTATTAAAGGCACGTATGTTCAGTGATTTGCTGAGCAACATCAATTTCTGGGGCTGGCAATTGATAATCGTTGCCGCGGCCATCACCTTGCCTTTGGGCTACACCACCTCTAAAGAATATGCAGAACTTGAATGGCCTATCGATATCGCCATTGCCTTGATCTGGGTCGCTTTCGGTGTCAACCTGATCGGTACAATGATCAAGCGCCGGCAACGTCACCTATATGTTGCCATTTGGTTTTACGTTGCCACTTTTGTAACGGTGGCGGTACTCCATATTTTTAACAGTCTCGAACTTCCGGTAAGTGCCTTGAAAAGTTATTCGGTCTATGCTGGTGTTCAAGATGCCCTGGTTCAGTGGTGGTACGGTCATAACGCGGTGGCATTCTTCTTGACCACTCCTTTTTTGGGACTCATGTATTATTTCGTGCCCAAAGCGGCAAATAGGCCTATCTATTCGTATCGACTGTCGATCGTTCACTTTTGGTCCTTGATTTTTATCTATATATGGGCCGGCCCTCACCATTTATTGTATTCCGCACTACCTGATTGGGCACAAAACCTTGGGGTCGCCTTTTCGGTTATGTTGATCGCACCTTCTTGGGGCGGTATGATAAACGGATTACTTACCCTTCGTGGGGCATGGGACAAGGTTCGTACCGACCCGACTTTAAAATTTATGGTGGTCGCCATTACCGGCTACGGTATGGCTACTTTTGAAGGGCCGATGCTTTCCCTTAAAAATGTGAACGCTATCGCTCACTTTAGTGATTGGATCATTGCCCACGTACACGTAGGGGCCCTGGCCTGGAACGGTTTCTTGACCTTTGGTATGATTTATTGGTTGGTACCGAAAATGTTCAAGACACGATTGGCTTCGGTCGGATTGGCAAATTTTCACTTTTGGATAGGCACCTTGGGCATCATTCTTTATGCATTGCCGATGTACGTCGCAGGTTTCACCCAGGCCTTGATGTGGAAGGATTTCAATCCTGATGGCACGTTGGTCTACGGCAACTTTTTGGAAACGGTCAACGAAATCATACCCATGTATTGGATGCGTGCTATCGGCGGAAGCCTATATATTATTGGTGCCATTGTAATGATCTACAATGTCGTGGTCACCATCCGTTCAGGCAGCAAGGTCGAGGACGAACTTGCCGAGGCTGCTCCATTGACACGTGTGGCCAAGCATAGAACCGCCGGGGAGACCTTTCATACCTGGTTGGAACGTAAACCGATCCAACTGACGATTTTGGCCACCGTTGCCATTTTGATCGGGGGCATCATCCAGATCGTACCGACAATTTTGGTCAAATCGAACATTCCGACCATAACAAGTGTAAAACCCTACACCCCATTGGAACTGGAAGGTCGCGACCTGTACATACGCGAAGGTTGTGTGGGATGCCACTCTCAAATGATCCGGCCTTTCAGAAGTGAAGTAGAGCGTTATGGTGAATATGCCAAAGCGGGAGAGTTCGTATACGACCATCCCTTCCTATGGGGCAGCAAACGTACAGGCCCCGATTTATTAAGGGTCGGTGGGAAATACTCCGACAACTGGCACTTGAACCACATGTACGACCCGCAGAGTACCTCTTCAGGTTCCATTATGCCCGCCTATCAATGGCTGGTACGCAATAAACATGACCGTAGCGGAATAGAGGCCAAGATGAGGGCCATGGTCTCGTTGGGTGTTCCCTACTCGGACGAGGATATTGCCAATGCCCAGGCCAATATGGCCGAACAGGCCGAGCAAATAGAGAAAAACCTTTATACGGATCCCGATTTTGCCAAGACTTATGAGGCCGACAAAAAATATGCCGCCGAAAACGGTCAGGAATTCGTGGAAATGCGCGACAGGGAAATCGTCTCGCTCATAGCCTACCTGCAACGTTTGGGTACGGATATCAAAGTAAAGGATACTGACGAAATGCTATCTCAAAATAAATAGGATATGGGATGTTCGACATCGGATTAAAGAAAAGAGGACGATATTTTTCAACGATCCAGTCGAACATCCCACTTCTAAAATCTAACATCTAAAAAGAGTCATGCTAAAATTTGTAAAAAACCACATGGAGAGTATCGAAGGTGTAGCTACCTACCCCATGATATCGCTACTTATCTTCTTTGTTTTTTTTGCGCTGCTTTTTTGGTGGGTATTTACCGCCTCGAAAGCGTACATCAAAGAAGTCAGCGAACTGCCTTTGGAAAATGATAACAACCAACCTAAAGAAGATTTATTATGAGAACGAATATTCCTTGGTGGATACGCATCCCCGTACTGTTTTTCCTCATTCTCGGACTGATGGAATACTTTATAGATTCCGGTGACAAACCGGCCTTTATCGAATACCCGATCACCCAGTTCTTCATGTTGATGGTATTGTTGATCTTGATCGCCATCGAATTAATTCTGAATTCGGTTGAAAATGTGATGTTCCAATCAATGACCAAAGAGGCACAGACCCGTTATCTCGAATCGAAGTCAAAGGCCTGGGAATGGGAATGGGGCAAAAATTTCTGGAAAAAAATCACTGGAAACAAACCCATCGAGAAAGAGGGCGAAATCATTCTCGATCACAATTACGACGGTATTCGTGAATTGGACAACAATTTGCCGCCATGGTGGGTCTGGATGTTCTATGCAACCATTATTTTCGGTGTCATCTATTTGGTAAGGTTCCATATTTTTAAAGATTACGACCAAGATTTGGAGTATGAACAGGAAGTAGCCGCTGCCCAATTGGAAATCGAGGCCTACAAAAAAACGGCCAAAGGTTTGGTAGATGCCAGTACCGTTGAGCTTTTGACCGATGCAGCCGACATTAGCGCGGGCAAGACGGTTTTTGAAAACAACTGTGTAGCCTGCCATATGGCCGATGGCGGTGGCGGTATCGGGCCGAACCTGGCCGACGACCACTGGATCTTGGGAGGAGGTATTAAAGAAGTATTTACGACCATATCGGAAGGCGGTCGCGACGGCAAGGGTATGATTTCATGGAAACAAACCCTTAAACCGGTCGAAATGGCACAGGTAGCAAGCTACATTTTGCAAGAAATAACCGGTACCACGCCCGCCAATCCGAAAGCTCCAGAAGGTGAGCTATGGGTAGATCCGAACGTACCGAAACAGGAAATTCCCGAACAGGTCACTGATTCGACCATAGTCGTAACCGACTCGACAACGGTGGCGATCAATTGATTACAATATTCCCAATGAGGTCGTGAGGGACTAGCTGAGCAGAAGGAAAAAGAAATGGCACAGGATCAGGAAAATTTTAGGGATTCCATCGGCACCATTAAAGAAGATGGCAAAAGGGCTTGGGTTTTTCCTAAAAAACCGAGTGGCAAGTTTTACAACTACCGAAAATACGTCAGCTATTTCTTGTTGATTTTCTTGGTGACCTCACCTTTTATAAAAATCAACGGTAACCAGTTCTTGATGTTCAATGTTCTTGAACGTCGTTTCAACATTTTCGGTTTCCCGTTTTATCCACAGGATTTTCACCTCTTTGTAATCTCGATGATTATCGGGGTCATTTTTATCGCCCTGTTCACCGTAGCTTTCGGGCGTATTTTCTGCGGATGGATGTGCCCCCAGACTATTTTTTTGGAGATGGTCTTTCGAAGGATCGAATATTGGATCGACGGCGACCGCGGCGCACAGATCAAATTGGACCGCCAACCTTGGAATGCGGAGAAAATCAGGAAACGGGTATTAAAATGGACGATTTTCTTTATCATTTCATTTATCATAGCCAATGTTTTCTTGGCCTATCTCATAGGTAGCGATCGCCTAATCCAATACATCACAGACGGGCCGTTACGCCACATCAGTACAATGGTCTCACTATTGATCTTTACGGCAGTCTTTTATTTTGTGTTCGCATGGTTCAGAGAGCAGGTCTGTATCATCGCTTGTCCGTATGGACGAATGCAGGGCGTTCTATTGGACAACAAATCGATTGTCGTAGCCTACGACCATAAAAGGGGCGAAGGTGAAAACGGTCGAAAAAAATGGCGAAAGAACGAAGACCGCCAGGCACTCGGCCATGGCGATTGTATCGATTGTTCTCAATGTGTGAACGTTTGTCCGACGGGAATAGATATCAGAAACGGGACCCAGCTTGAATGCGTAAACTGTACCGCCTGCATCGACGAGTGCGATACCATAATGGAAAAGGTAAACCTCCCAAAAGGGTTGATCCGCTATGCCAGTGAAGACGAGATTACCAAAAAAGAAAAATTCAAGTTCACCCCGCGCCTGAAAGGCTATACCGCCGTATTGACCATTTTGACAGGGGTATTGATCGGTATGCTTTTCTTGAGAAACGACCTAGAGGCCAACATTCTAAGGTTGCCCGGGCAGTTATACGAACACAAGGAAGGCAATATTATAAGCAATGTATATACCTATAAGTTGTTGAATAAAACTACCGAAGATGTCAAAGATGTTACCTTTAGATTGATATCCCATAAAGGAGAAATCAAACTGGTACGCCACGAAAGTTTCATTGTACCTGCCGAAGAATTGGCCGAGGGCACCTTGTTCATCGAAATCAACGCATCTGAACTCAATGGTGATAAAGACAAACTGAAAATCGGGGTCTATAGCAATGATAAATTGGTCGAAACGACAACTGCAAGATTTTTGGCGCCGAGAAGCTATAATTAGAATACTATGAAAATAAATTGGGGAACAGGCATCGTAATCGCTTTCATCGTATTCATAAGTTTTATACTATTCTTTGTAGTTCGCATGGCAACCGATGATCGCGCCAATCACGATTTGGTCACAAAAGATTATTATAAAGACGAGCTTGGTTACCAAAAAGAAATCGACGCAGAGACCAGTGCCAAGAATGCCGATCTCAAATTAAAGTTAAAAAGAACACCTGACGGGTTGTTGGTCGTCTTTCCTGAGAAGGTAGATACTAAAAAGTTAGAAGGCAATGTGTTCCTATATAGACCATCCAATAAGCACTTGGATTTCGACTTACCCATAAGTTTATCCAATTCACATTTGCTCATACCTGACAAACGCCTGTTGGATGGTCGCTGGGACATAAAAATCTCATGGAAGTATCTAGGAGAGGAATATTTGCACAAAGAAAGTATAACCTATTGAAATGCTGTTATCCGCAATAATACTGGGTCTTATGGGAAGCCTCCACTGCGTGGGCATGTGCGGCCCCATTGCCTTTATGCTTCCGGTAGACAGGTCGAACAATTTTAAAAAATTCGGTCAGATATTTATCTATCATTTCGGAAGGCTCATGGCCTATGGCATTATCGGGCTGGTTTTTGGTCTCGTGGGCAAAGGCCTGTATATTTTCGGAATGCAACAAAAACTATCGATTGCAATCGGTGTCTTGATGATCGTTATAGTACTCGTTCCTTACAGAACATTTGCCAAATACAACTTTTCAAAGCCGGTTTATAGAATTATATCGAGTATAAAAAACCGTCTTGGTCAAGAGCTCAAAAAGAAAACCCCGGATACATTTCTGACCATTGGATTTTTAAACGGATTCTTGCCATGCGGCCTTGTCTATATGGCCTTGTTCGGCGCCATCGCTATGGGTAACGCCGTTGAGGGCAGCCTATACATGGTATTGTTCGGGTTGGGAACTATTCCCCTCATGACCAGTGCCATCTATTTCGGAAACCTTCTTAAAGTAGGGGCTCGAAGAAAAGTACAAAAAATGATTCCGGCCTTTGTGGTCCTGGTGGCCCTACTTTTTATATTGCGCGGTCTCGGTCTGGGCATACCGTACGTGTCGCCCAAACCCGTTACCGAGATGATTACGGCAGAAGTGCAATGCCATAACTAGAACATAACTGCTAACATGTGAAAACCATACCGAACGACATTGTACTCAGGCCGCGGTTTCAGTTAGAAGTTCCCGACCATCACGAGAAACTGCTTAAGGCTTTTGAAGACTCAGAGGTCAAACCGTTTCTGGTAAAAAGGTTGGACGAGCATATTTTTATAAAGTTCAATGCGAAGCACAATCATTTTTGGTCTCCACAATTACATTTAGAGATTGTCGAAATGGATGAAAACAATAGTCGGCTCTTTGGTATTTTCGGGCCCAACCCCACCCTATGGACCTTTTTCATGTTCCTGCATTTTGGCGTTGCGACCATATTCATCATATTAGGAATTTGGGCCTATTCAAGTTCTTCATTGGGCAAATCGTACACCCTTCAACTAGCCCTTATGGGCTTTATGGTCGTTTTGTGGGTCGTGCTCTATTTCTTCGGAAGGGTGGGCAAACATAAAGGAAAACCGCAGATGCATGAGCTTTACCAGTTTATGTCGAGGGTTTTGACTTGAAAATTTTTTAAATCATGGCATGGTTCATATATTTAACGCCCAAATACTCGAACACTAGATGAAACACATTTTTTTATTTTTACTGATAGCGAGCCCATATTTTTTTACGCATGGCCTTTATGCGCAAGAAGTCGAGGCGAACGAACCGACCGGTATAGAGAACGTAGCCTATAAATGGGGCAAGATGGCTTTGGATGCCACGGCATCCGACACGGAGCGTTTCAAACCAAGACCGACCATAACCTCCCGTTATTTAGGCCTGATTTTCGTATCCATTTTCGATGCATGGTCACGCTATGATGAAAATGCAGTTCCTGTGTACTTGAAGAATGTAGACCGGAGACCCGCAAAAGAACATAGTATTGGCAACAAAGAAATCGCCATAAGCTATGCCGCTTTTGGGGCAATGAAGGAATATTATTATTCCGATACCGAAATGTTCCGAAAGCTAATGGTCGAACTGGGTCTCGATCCCGATAATGTCTCCATGGATCCAAATACGCCCGAAGGCATTGGCAATCTTGCGGCAAAAGCGGTCATCGAAGCCCGAAAGAACGATGGTAGTAACCAGTACGGTGAAGTAGAAGGATCTAACGGCGAACCCTATTTTGACTATACGAACTACAATCCGGTCAACACTGCCGACCTAAATACGGATATCAATCGTTGGCAACCTAAATACTTTTCAGACGGAAAAGGCGGGCAATATGCTCCTGGTTGCCTTACCCCTTTTTGGCAGCATGTAAAACCGATAACCTTGAAGTCTGCCGATCAGTTCAGGCCAGGCCCTCCGCCAATGGTAGGTTCTGAACAACTTGAAAAGGAAGTCAAAGAAGTCATCGACCTACAGGCCAACCTTACCGATGAAGACAAAGCTTTGGTAGAATTTATGCGTGATGGACCACAGTCGGTACAACAGGCGGGACATTGGTTAAAATTCGCCCAAGATGTTTCCAGAAGGGACAACCATACTCTCGACGAGGATGTAAAAATGTATTTTCTTGTTGAAATCGTCGCAATGGATGCCTTTATTGCCTCATGGGATTCTAAGATGTTCTATGACTATGCGCGGCCGTACGCCCTCGTACACGATTACTATCAAGATCAGGTCATCAAAGCATGGGGCGGACCCGGAAAAGGTGTGATAGAAATGCAGGGCGATCAGTGGCGACCTTATTCGCCCGATATCTTTTTATGTCCGCCCTTCCCTAGTTATACTTCTGGCCATAGTACTATTAGTGGGGCTTGTGGAGAAGCGCTCAGGCTTTTTACAGGAGACGATTATTTTGGTGAGCAGGTCGAACTGATTCCCGGCTCGATGACCGAAACCGATTCGAAAAATTTCGGCGAACCTGTCATACTCAAATTCCCAACTTTTACAGAAACGGCCAATATGGCCGGTATATCGCGTGTCATGGGCGGTTACCATATTCAAGCTGATAATGTAGCAGGACTACAATTAGGTCGTGATGTGGCAGCCGAAGCTTGGAAGTTCTATAACAGTCATTTGGGCAAACCTATAAACTAACACAGATTGTTGCAATTTGAAGGGGAGACCATTGGTTTCCCCTTTTTTGTTACCAGCATCTTGAGAAACATGACATAGCTCATGTTTTTAGTGGGTATTCCTATTGAAATTTGCCCCTTCAAATTATTCCAAAAAAATGAAGATTGTTTCAAAGGCCGAGGCCGTATCAGTAATACGTTCTGGCGATCGCGTGTTCGTTCAAGGAGCGGCAATGACTCCCAACGAACTGATCGACGCATTGTGTGAACGCTATGTAGAGCTTGAAAACGTAGAAATCATCTCAATACATACAGAGGGAGAGGCCCAATATACTCAAGAACCCTATTGTAAGGCTTTCAACCTCAACTCATGCTTTGTCGGAGGAAATGTCAGAAAAGGGGTAAATACGTTTCGGGCAGATTACATTCCCATCTTTTTGAGCGAGATTCCCCTTCTGTTCAAACAGAACATTCTACCTTTAGACGTAGCCATCGTTCAGGTTTCACCGCCCGATAATCACGGGTACTGTTCGTTGGGGGTGTCGGTCGATGTCGCACTTCCCGCCATCAGAACGGCCAAAAAGATAATCGCGCAGATCAACCCTCAAGTGCCCCGGACCCATGGTACGGGTATCGTGCATACCAACCAAATTGAACTTGCTATCGAAGTGAACCGGCCCATTCACCAACATGAACCTACGGAGATTACTGAAATAGAAAATAAAATAGGTGTCCAGGTAGCTTCGTTAATCGAAGACGGGGCGACCTTGCAAATGGGTATCGGCAACATTCCGAATGCCGTACTGTCAAACCTGAACAACCACAAAGACTTGGGCATTCATACCGAAATGTTTTCAGACGGAATATTACCGTTGGTCAAGAGCGGTGTGATCTCGGGCGAGAAAAAAGTGGTCAAAAAAGGCAAGATAGTCAGTTGTTTTGCGGTAGGCTCCCAAAAACTATATGATTTTGTAGACGACAACCCGATTTGCGATTTTAGGGATTCGGGCTACACCAATGATACGGCCCGAATAAGAAGAAACCCGAAAGTTACGGCCATAAACAGTGCCATCGAAATCGACCTGACCGGCCAAGTATGCGCTGATACCATTGGAAGCTATCAATTTTCAGGTGTCGGCGGTCAAATGGATTTTATTCGCGGCGCCTCACTTTCAGAAGGAGGAAAGCCTATTTTTGCAATATCGTCGACCACAAAGAAAAATGTCTCCAAGATAGTACCCTTTTTGAGGCAAGGTGCCGGAGTGACGACCACAAGGGCCCATGTACATTATGTGGCCACCGAATATGGCGTCGTCAATCTTTTTGGCAAAAACCTCAAGCAAAGGGCGAAGGCGCTGATCTCGATTGCACATCCAGACCATAGGGAAGTATTGGAAAAGGCCAGTAGCGAGCGGTTAATAGAGAAATAAAACAATTGAAAAATGGCAAGACCGAAGACCAAAGAAGAACTGTTGACACTAAGTCAAAAAAACTTCGAAAAATTATTCAACTTTATTGAAAGTTTTTCAAAAGAAGTACAATTGAAGTCTTTTCGCGAGGGCACCTTGAACAGAAATATCGGTGACGTACTGGCACATCTGCACCACTGGCACCTTTTGCTATTAGATTGGTACAAAATAGGAATGGCAGGAAAAAAACCGCAGATGCCGGCCGAGGGTTATACATGGAAGACCATGCCAGAGCTGAACAAAGAAATTCAATTGAAGTATCGCAAAACCGGTTTAGATGAGGTTAAAAAACTATTGAAAAGCTCGTTTGAAGAAGTTCAAAATATCATCAAAAATCACTCAAATGAAGAACTCTTTACAAAGAAAAAGTATCACTGGACAGGAAGCACCTCATTAGGAGCCTATTTGATATCGGCTACCTCAAGTCATTATGATTGGGCCTTAAAACTCATCAAAAAACAAATGAAAAACTAATTTTGAGATATCGGACGTGGAAAACGATCAAGAAAAAAAGGATATTATAAATAGGGATGATGTTTCGCGATTGGTGACGACATTCTATGGAAAAATCCGTAAAGATGATACACTCGGGCCCATATTCAATACTATTATCACCAACTGGGAAGACCATTTTGAACTGCTTACCGATTTTTGGGAAACCCAACTTTTTCTTCGACGGAAATATCATGGCAACCCCGTAATCGCCCATCAAAAAGTCGATGAAAAAATAGGACATTCGATTACCCCTGAACATTTCGGGCTTTGGCTTAACCTTTGGTTTGCGACCATCGATGAACTTTTTGAGGGCGAGACTGCATGGATCGCCAAAAATAGGGCGCAGAAAATGAGCACGATGCTGTTCATGCAAATCTATCAACATCGTAAGAAGACTTAGAAATCTTTCTTCTTTGACTTATACGCGAGCCGAAAAACTGGCAAAATCGTCCAGAAAAGTAATACCCCCATTGCCACCGTCAACCCCAGGTTTGTACCGAAGAACTGTTTGAAAACAGCCCCGGTATATCCCAACAAGGCCGAAATATCCAACTTTAGCAAAATCAAGGTCCTTGACAGGTCGATAGGGTTGAACATCGTTGCCGCCAACGAAAATGAATCTAACGGATATTCCTCAAAGACAATAAGCGACAATAAAAAGAAACCGTCATAGATAACCGCCAAAAACAACCATAATAGAACGGCGTACCCAAAACCCTTGATTTTATTTTCATTTGAAATTGCAATATTAAAGGCCAAAGCGGTAAAAATGAAGGTCAAGAAAGACCCGATGATCAAAAGCAGTGAAAAATTCCAAATAGCTTCACTTCTGAACAGTCCATATAAAACAAAGGGTATGCCCAAACCCAATGCCAAACTTAAAGTCAGCGATCCGGCCACACCGAAATACTGCCCCAAAAATATAGTGGACCGTTTTAGGGGTTGGGCCAGCAATAACTCGGTAAATTCTTTGGAGCTGTAAAAATACATGACCCCGAATATCGTACCGATCAACGGTACTAACACGATAATGACGTTCATTAATGTGATTACCGCTTTCGAGAGATCGTTGTTAAGAAACAATAGCACAAAACCCAAAGCGAGGTAGAACAGAAAATACACATAGCTCCAACGGCTTCGTATCAGATCATAGAAACTATATTTCAATATTTTAAACATCGGCGCTATTTATCGAGATATCGGCTATGGCATGCTCAAAATCAGTTTGGCCCGTCTTGTTTTTCAGTTCTTCTATACTGCCCTTAAAATATATCTTGCCCTCTAAAAGATATATGATCTCATCGGCCATTTCTTCTACAAACCGCATGATATGTGAAGTAATCAAAATCGTTTTGCCCTTCTGTTTTCCTTCAAGAATCAACTCCTTTAAACGGATCAAAGAGGCTGGATCCAGTCCCGTGGTAGGTTCGTCCAAAATCATTAGCGGGCCATCGAACATAAAGGTCAAGAGAATGTTCACTTTTTGCTTGGTGCCGCCCGAAAGAGTACTTAATTTTTTATCGAGAAAAGGTTGCATGCCGAACAGGTCGATCAACCGCTCTTCATTGCCCTGTTCGCGTCGAAGATCCTTTATCATTCGAATAAGTTCTTTGACCCTTAGGTTTCCGGGAAAATTGGCAATCTGCGGTAGGTAGTCGATTTCTTGACGGTATTTCCAGCTATTCTTGATGTTGGTTTCCAAGACCGAAATACTACCTTTATTAGGAACGACCATGCCCAAAATGCTTTTGATGAGGGTCGTCTTCCCCGAACCGTTCGGACCAAGAACGGCAAAAATTCCTCCTTTATCTATCTCAAGATCCACCCCTGACAGCACTTGGTTCTTACCGAACTTTTTATGAAGGCCTTGAATTTTGATCATCGTAATGGTTTTATTAGGGGGTTGGCATCCAATAGATTATCAGGGGTAAATATGGGGGACACCCTTTCAGAAAAGTCGATGATATCCATAAACAGACTACGCAATAGCACAATGGTTTCGGGGGTGCGGTTTACGACATATGAAAAGAGCTTCACCGGTCGATAAGGTATATCTCCGATCCCATTCTTATCAAGGTCATAGCCCGTATAACCACTCCAATAGTTACGCTCGAACTTATTGTCGTTCAAGTTGCTATTGTACGAAATATCAAAAGAATTGTATAAAAAATTGTTGTTTACGAACGAATTGGTGTAACAGGCCCCACGCACCTTGATGGCCCATCCGTTTTTGACGAAATCATTGTTTTTGTATTCGATCCGATTCGACCCCTCGATGTTGATGCCGACGGTATTTTCTTCGAAGGTATTGCCATTGATCTCGGCATCGTTGATTTCTTTCAATAACATTCCGAACGAAGCCGTACCCCAATTTTTTCTAAAGGTATTGCCCTGCATCTTTATCTTCTTCGAGAACATAACGGCGACACCGGCCCCGTTGTTCTCGAAAATATTCTCGGTATAGATATCATCGTTCGAAAACATGAAATGTAGTCCGTATCTGAGGTTGTTCGAGCTGATGTTGTTATGAATTGTAATATTGTCTGAGAATTCAAGATAAATGCCATCTCGAACATGCTGCACAATGTTCCGTTCGACCGTCACGTTCTTCGAATACCAAAGCTGAATGCCATTGCCCGAATTATACTCATCGACCGCGTCGCCAATAATCTTGTTGTGATAGACCCTGCCATTCTTCGACTTTTCAAGATAAATTCCGAAAAAAAGCTTTTCCAGCACAACGTTTTGAATCAGGAAATTTTCACTTTCGACGACTCTAATGGCCGCATAATCGGCGGTATAGCTTGTACCTACATTGATGATAAAAAGTCCGTCGACTGTGACACTATCGGAAACGATGGTAATGATCTCGCCTTTATCGTCGCCATCGATAACGGGATAATCTTCACCCAATAGCGTCAATGGTTTGTCGACCTTTATATTGAATTCCTTATAGGTGCCCTTTTTGATCAACAGGGTATCAAAATCGGAAGCCTGGGCCACGCCCTCCCTTATGGTCGTTACGGCACAAGATTTACAGATTTCAATGGTCTGGCACCATAAATGATTCCCTAATAAAAGAAAAAAAAGGGCGAAAATGCCGTCGGAACATTTCATTATCTGATAATAAGGAATTTTGAATTTTCGTTGGCCCGTACCCAATGCTTCTCTTCTTTTGGAAAACTGAAGTATTGCCCATTTTTCAACTGGAATTCTTTATCATTGATATAAAATACCATATCGCCTTCGAGCATAATCAAATGGGCATCGGAAGGCGACGAATGCTCAGGAAAAATGGCATCTTTCTCCAAACTGATGCTCAAGATTTCAAGTGCATCGGTCTTGGCCAATTTCACAACGTTCAGTTTGTTGAAAGGTTGTTTTCCGATCTTATCGTTTTTAATATACATTTTCTTGTTATTGTTATCTTCGATCAGTCTTTGAACCTGTCCATTAGCTCTTCCCATGAATAAATCTCACCTTCATGTTCCACTTTTGACTTCTGCGCTGCGCCGATGGTTTCAAAGGCAGTTAAAAACTCCCCCATCGGACTTGGAATTCCCTCGCTCACCAAATAAGTTGCTTTTGTTGCATCGATCAATTCTCCGGGTGCATTGTAATCATTGACCAAAAAAATAGCGATTTCGGAATTATCGATATCCCCCAAATGGTTCATCATACATTCAGAAGCGTCAAACTTGAAGACCTTACCTTTTTTGGTAACAATTTGGGCGGCATGTTGTTGGTCGACTATGGTCATGCTACAAAAATAGCAAGCATCGGATCCATAGTTAATCTCTTCAGGGGCGACCTTACAAGAGGCGAGAACCAAAATCAAGAATCCTAATAAAAATGTTTTGTTTTTCATATTTAAGCCTGAAATCTATTTTCCTTTCTTCCCACAAAAAAGGCGACCAACCCAAGTACGATGCCTAAACCAAGACAATAGGCTCCCAACTGTGGATACGAGTGTGCCCTGAAGTTCAAGATATCCTTAGTACCAAATAATGGAGGTTGAAAGCCCATTGGCGTGCCATCTTCATTGGTGAACTTCATAATTGCCCTCGGATCTAGATTGTGACCGTAATCGTGTTCCCAGAGATAGAAATCAATAAGCCCCGCCGTACTGACCAAGACCATCATGATAAACCAGTATAGAAACCATTTGTAATTGCCTTTCCATGCAACGAACAAACCGATGAGCGTGGTCAAGATTATACCGATAGGAAAAATCTTGAACTCGGGAATGGCATCGGGAATGTACTTCATGCCCACATAATGGTTCATCAGATTGATATTCTTGATATCGTGCGGATTGGCATCGGCAAAGTCATTGATATAGATATCCATGCCCAAAGGGGTTGGATACTGTGGGGCTTCTAAGGTAATATTCCATAACGGGAACAAAAAGAGCATCAATGGCAATAAGGCCCCCAATAGCATTATGATTCGCGATTTCTTCATGGTAAAGACATTTACTATCATTTAAATAAAAAGCGGGAAGGTCTTGGAACTCAACCCGCTTTTCTGCTTGAAAAAAGTACTCTATAGGGTTAATCTATTCGCCCAAAGACCATTTCAGGTCAATGTTCGAATCAGCAGGGGACACCCTTACATACCCCTGCATTTCTTGATGCAATGCCGAACAAAAATCGGTACAATAAAATGGCCACACGCCCACCTGCTTAGGTTCCCAAACAAATGTTTCGGTCTGCCCGGGCATTATCAAAAGCTCTGAGGTATTCGCACCGATCATGCTTACACCGTGTGGTACATCATAATCTTGTTCCAAATTGGTCACATGAAAATAAACCTTGTCACCGACCTTGATTCCCTCGATATTATCAGGGTTGAAATGGCTGCGGATCATCGACATGTATACATGTACTTCTTTTCCGTTGCGTTCTACCCGCACATCGGCATCAGAGGTCGTAGCATATTCATGCTTGTTCTTTGATAACTCGTAAATCTTTTTGGAACGTTCTTTTACAATATCAGCGGCAATACCTGCTGCATAATGGGGCTCACCGACAGTAGGGAAGTCCAATAACAGTTCCATTTTCTCTCCCGAAATGTCATATAGCTGTGCCGATTGGGTTACTTCCGGTCCGGTGGGCAAATACCTGTCTTTGGTAATCTTGTTCATGGCCACTACATATTTACCAAATGGCTTCCTTGAATTGCCTCCGGGTATCATCAAGTGCCCTACGGAATAATAGCATGGTTGCCTGTCGATGACTTCCCAAGTACCTACATTCCATTTTACCACCTCCGATGAGATAAAGAAGGTTGTATAGGCATTTCCATTTCCGTCAAATTCGGTGTGCAATGGCCCAAGTCCACCACTTTTGACCGTTCCGGCCAAGACATCCTCAAATTTTAGGATTGGTATGCCATAGGCATCTCCATCGAATTTTTCCCCTTCGATGGCCGCCAACATTTTGGTAAATGAGTGTACCGTCAAATCGGCTGACAATTTACCGTTACCAACAATATACTCACCTGTCGGATCCACGTCACAACCATGGGGTGACTTAGGGGTGGGCAAGAAAAATACGGCACCGGGCACTTCGGTGGGATCGACTACCAAAACCTCTTTTTTCATGGTAGAAGTTGCCGTATGGGTTTCTTCATCATATACGTTGTGCGCATAATTGGCGGGCATTTTTGTTCCCCCGCCATTGTTCACATATTCCTCGATTTTCTTCCAGTTGACGGCGGCTATAAAATCCTTGTCGTTTTGGGAAGCGTTTACCTCCATTAGTGTACTTGCCTCTTCGGTATTGTATGTCGTGAAGAAGAACCAACCATGAGAAGCCCCCCTACCGGGATGGGACAGGTCGTAGTCGAAACCGGGCATCAACAACTGGAATTTGATATCCATACCCCCATCTTCAGGATTGACACTGATAAATGAAAGTGCCCCTTTAAAGTTGCCCTTGTACTCGTTGATCGGCATATCGCGTTGTGGCACGGGAACCGAAAAACGGGTTCCGGCGACGACATACTCTGTATTCTCGGTAACGAAGGATGAACTGTGGTTACCGGCACTATTCGGAATTTCGATAATCTCCGTGGTCTCGAAAACACTTAAATCGATTTTTGCGATACGTGGAGTATTGTTGCCGTTGATGAAGACATAACGCCCGTCAAGTTCACCATTGGTCTGCGAAATATCGGGGTGGTGTGAATCGTCCCAAGGCACAAAACCATGCGAGGTGTTCAGCATAGGCTTGGTTTCCTCGTTATAGCCCCACGCCTTCTCGGCATCTTGTGAAAAAACGGGAATCACTTTAAAAAGTCTTCCCGATGGAAGTCCGTAAACTGACAATTGTCCACTGAACCCTCCAGAGATAAAAGCGTAGAACTCATCATGCTCACCCGGGTTTACATATACCCGTTCTGCCGCATTGGAAGTCAACGCTCCACTGGTCGTTTTGCTCTTGGGCTGACAACTGCTCATTATGGCGGCCACCCCCAAAATACTCATTGCTAAATATGCTATTTTCTTCATTTCTTATCTTTTATTTATTGGTTGTTATTCTTCGGAGGGGGGTAAGATGACTTTGTCGACCACATGCACGATTCCGTTACCTGCTTTTACGCTTGCTATGATTTTGGCGCCTCCTACATATACATCATCACCTTTTACTTCAACAGTAGTATTTTGATCATTGGCCTGACCCAGTTTTTTGAATTTCTTCAAAAAATCTTTACTGTAGTTACCTGGCGTCACATGATGTTTCAAAATATTGGCCAAGGCATCTTTATTCTCGGGCTTCAATAAATTTTCCACGGTACCTTCGGGCAACGCATCAAAGGCGGCATTGGTAGGTGCAAAGACCATTAACGGACCCGCGTTGACCAGGGCATTTTCCAACCCTGCGGCCTGTACCGCCGCGACAAGGGTCGTGTGATCTGGCGAACCTATTGCAATGTTCAACACATTGGGCATAGATTCGTCATCTTTGATAAAGGCCTGTCCCGTTTTTTCGGTTTCCTCTGCCTCTGCAACGGCAGGTGCCGTTTTGGGGTTCTCGTTCTTGGACTCGTTTTTACAACCGCAAATCAATAGCAGCAATAAAAACGACCCAAACAATGTTTTGAGGTTGGTGATTGTTCTCATATGTTCATATTATTTTAAGGTTCTAAAGAATTCCAACACACTTCTCGCCTGCTCTTCGGTCAAGCCTTGGTTGGCCATAGGAGCCCCGTTGAACTCCGTCAAAAGGTCTTTGGCCAAAGGATCGTCTTTGACCATACCTTCGGGGTTCAAAATCATGTTCATCACCCATTCTGGACTACGCCTTTCAAGAATTCCATTCGGAGCAGGACCGATAAACTTTTTACCGACCCTATGACAGGCCAAACACATTTGGTTATATACTTCCTCACCTTTTTTGGCCATGCCCTCATCGATTTCAGCGGGAAGATCGAGCGAGGTTATCGGGCCGACACCCTTGTTAGACAGGTCGATTCTTTCCGATGCAGGTGTTGCATCTGCGGCAGGGGCAGCGTCAGCCGGTTTTTCGGTCGCGGTCTTTTGACGATCGACACTGAAACCTTCTTTTTTCTTATCTTCCTTCCCTCCACAACTTAGTATAAGCATGGATAAGAATAAAGTGAAACCTTTGAGTACTATTTTCATTTCGTGCATTTTAATTGATTAATTGCATCAAAAGTAGTGGGGCACATGAACTATAAATATGACTTTGGTCATGTTTAATATAAAAAGATATTTTTATCCTTTATTTTTGAAAAAAGAAAACAAATGCTTTCCAATTCATCAAAATACGCTCTAAAAGCCGTTCTATACTTGGCGGTCAATTCTACCGAAAACCACAAGATATTGGTAAAAACCCTTAGTAGCCGGATCAATGTTCCGAAGGCCTACCTATCTAAAATACTACAGGAACTCTCGAAACACAATCTAGTATCTTCCACAAAGGGGCCAAAGGGCGGATTTTACCTGGCCGAAGAAAATCGAGAGGTGCGACTCGTACAGATTGTCAACACAATTGACGGAGACAATCGATTGACTTCATGTTTGCTGAGTTTGAACCAGTGCAATGCAGACTATCCGTGTCCCTTGCATGACCTGGCCGGGAAGGCCAAGAGCAACTTTTTGAAAAATCTCGAAGAAACGACAGTTCAAGATTTGGTTTTCGATATTGCATCGGGCAAATCGTTTTTACCACTTTGAACATCCATATTTTGTCACGCACTTCAAAATTGTGTATTTTACTAATATCTTTGACCGTCTGAAAAATAAAAAAATGAAAAAGAACAACTCGCGCAGGTCATTTCTTAAGAAAGCGACGATCGGTACAACGGTATTGGGTGCTTCACCAATGGTTTTTGCTTCTTCCCTTAAGCAAACACTACCGCTGAGCAGAACGTATGAACCAGCATTATTTTCGCCCAACGACCAAATCAATCTAGGCCTTATCGGGGTCGGCATCCAAGGTATTTACGACACCAAATCGGCCCTGCAAGTGGCCGGTGTGAAATTGGTCGCGGCCAGCGATCTCTATACCGGTAGGTTGGATCGGGCAAAAGAACTTTGGGGAGCCGACATATTCGTTACCCGTGATTATCGAAAATTGCTCGAACGCAAGGATATCGACGCCGTAATCGTCGCCACCCCTGACCATTGGCACAAAAAGATTGTCGTAGATGCGCTAAAAGCCGGCAAAAATGTGTACTGTGAAAAACCTATGGTACAAAAATGGGAAGATGGGCAAGAAATTATCGCTACCCAAAAATCTACTGGAAAATTATGCCAAATAGGAAGTCAAGGCATGTCATCATTGGGTAACGAAAAAGCAAAACAGCTCTACGAAGATGGGGCAATTGGCGACATCGTCATGCTCGATTTCTATAATGACCGCTACTCGGCCGAAGGCGCGTGGCAATATCCAATTCCTCCAGATGCAAGCCCTGATACCGTCGATTTCGATACTTTTTTAGGAAGTGCACCAAAAGTACCCTACGAAGCCAAACGGTTTTTCCGATGGAGAAATTATAAGGATTACGGAACGGGGGTTGCAGGCGACCTTTTTGTTCACGCCTTTTCAACGCTCAACTATGTCATCAGTTCAAAGGGTCCGAACCGTGCCCAGGCTACGGGAGGTCTGCGCTATTGGAACGACGGCCGTGATGTGCCCGATGTCAGTATTACGCTCTACGATTACCCAAAAACGGACACCCACGCAGCCTTTAATGCGGCTTTCCGTATTAATTTCATCGCCGGTAGCGGAGGGGGTGGCGGTTTCAAGCTTATAGGCACCGAAGGTGAAATGGAGGTCGGTCAAAATTCAGTGACCTTACGACGTTCAAAATTGGACATGGTACCCGACGGATATTCGATGATAGCCTATACCGAGGCCACACAGAAAAAAATAAGCGATGCCTATGCAGCGCAAAATCTCGAACCTAGATCAGGGGCCTTGAAAACGGGCGAAACAAAATGGGAGGCCCCGAATGATTATAAAGGAGGCCATTACGATCACTTCTACAATTTTTTTCAGGCCATTCGTGGAAAGGGCCAAATAATCGAAGACCCTACTTTCGGCCTTCGGGCCGCCGGGGCCGCACTTTTGGCCAATGATAGCTACTACCAGAATCGCCCAGTCAATTGGGATCCGATCGCTATGAAAACAGTCTGACAAAAATCACGGCGACAACATTCAATACAATAGGGAACCCCGACGGGGTTCCCTATTTTCACATCAAATAATTATTGCCAGCAAAGAGCGGACAACCACTATATTTTAAAGGTTACAACAGGCAAGTCCGAATGATTGGCAATATCTTCACCAATACTTCCCATAAAGAAATGGGAAAGTCCCTTTCGGCCATGAGTAGGGATACCGATGGCATCGGCCCCACTGTTTTCACTGTAGTTCAGAATACCTCTTTCGACCGAATAGTCATTATAAATAGACACTTCGATACCTACATTAGCCTTGGCCAAAAATTGATTTATTCGCTCATAGGTATCGGCAGTGCTCAAAAAACTATCTCCAGGAGTATTGACATATACCATATCCAAATCTGCGGAAAGCATATCGGCAAACGCCTTGGCTTTCTGAAAGGCAAGGAGGTTCTCTTCTTTGAAATCCGAGGCAAAAACAAAGCGGTCCACTTTGAAGTCTTTTATCTCTTTTTTTATGACCAGCACAGGAATATCTGCATTTCTGACCACTCTTTCTGCGTTTGAACCAACAAAAATTTCCTTGAGACCGTCTGTTCCATGAGAACCCATTACGATCAACTCGGCATTATGTTCTTTAGCCACTTCATTGACTTCACTGAAAACCTTGAAGTGTTTGATGATCGGGGTAAGTTGAATTCCTTTAAGATAAGGCTTGTCCAAAAACTTGTTGAAACGTTTTTCGGCCAACTTTATTAGAAAAACAGTCTGTTCAGGATGAAAGCCCTCAGACGATGAAATCATTGCCTGGTTGAGCTCCAACATATGAAGCGCCAATATTTCCGAACCGTGCTTTTTAGCCAATGAGGCTGCTACCTTTAAAGCGTACTCGGATTGTTCCGAAAAATCCAAAGGGACTATTATTTTTTTCATCTTTCTCTGTTTTAGGATTAAACTGTCATGGAAAACAACTGGGTTTCCGGCTTGTTTCTATGTAGCAAAACGTCAAAGGCCATACAAATGTTGCGAATAAAAGGTCGTCCTTTTTCGGTCACATCGATATGATTTTCAGAAACGACCACCAATCCGTCGGTTTCCATTTCGCGTAATCTATCCTTGACTTCGTTCAATTTATCAAAATACATATCTTGGCCTGCCCAAGAAGATTCGAAATGGCACATTAAATTCAAAATATGTTTTCTTACGACCTGGTCTTCCGAAGTCAATATGTGCCCCCGATAAATAGGTATGATATCATTTTCAACCAAATGTTGGTACTCTTCGATGCTCTTTACGTTTTGGGCAAAACTGTACCAACTATCACTGATGCTCGAGGCGCCAAGACCTATCATCAATTGGGTCTTTGAGGCCGTATAGCCCATAAAATTTCGGTGCAATGCACCTGACTGCATCGATTTGTAGAGCGTATCGCCTGACAGTGAGAAATGATCCATTCCTATTTCATGATAACCAACTTCCGCTAAAAGTCGTTTCCCTTTTTCATACTGAGCCCTTTTTTCTTCGCCCGTAGGTAAATCGGTGTCCTTATAACCTCTTTGGCCGTTGCCTTTCAACCAGGGCACATGGGCATAGCTGTAAAATGCCAATCGGTCCGGCATCAAATCCTTGGTCTTTAAAATGGTCTGTTCGACATGTTCCATTTTTTGAAAAGGAAGACCGAAAATAATATCATGGCCTATTGAAGTATATCCGATTTCGCGGGCCCAATCGGTAACTTCTTTGACCTTTTCAAAAGGCTGTACGCGATGTATCGCTCTCTGAACGAACTCATTGTAGTCTTGAACGCCAAAACTCACTCTTCTAAAGCCGACATCGTACAAAGTCTGCAAATGTTCTCTAGAGGTGTTATTGGGGTGGCCTTCGAAACTAAATTCGTAATTATCGGCATGATCGGCGTTTCTGAATATTCCATTGATCAGACGTTTCAAGTTGTCTGGTGAAAAGAAAGTAGGGGTGCCCCCGCCCAAATGTAATTCTTTGATCCTTGGCCTTGTTTCGAAAAGATCGCAGTATAACCTCCACTCTTTAAGAACGGATGTTATATACGGACTCTCAACATCATGACGTTTGGTAATGCGTTTGTGGCATCCGCAGAAAGTACACATGCTTTCACAAAATGGGAGATGTATGTACAGGCTTATGCCCTCAGAGGCATTACCTTCATTAAAACTCTGCTGTACCGTAGATTTCCATTTCCTGCCCGAAAATGTTTCCATATTCCAATAGGGCACCGTAGGATAGCTTGTATAACGTGGTCCTGGGATATTGTATTTTTGAACGAGGCTGCACATAGAATAGAATTGCTCATTACAAACTTACGTGCACTTTACGCTACAAAACATGATAAATATCAGTTCGGCCTATACCGATATCTCCCCTATTTTCTTGTTTTCAACAACGCCTTGGTCTTATTCTCATTCGCCCTGAACTTGACTATCTCTGATATAAGGCCAAGAGGTATCGGTGCATTCAAAGGGAATTGCACCGAGCCTTTTCCCTGCTTATATTTCGACAGTTCTTTTTCAAATTTTTTGTGACCGGAAGGAGTCGCATAGAACCCGATATGCTTTTCATAAGCCGCAAAATAGACCAACATACCATGATATTTGAATGCAGGCATGCCGTAGCTTATCGTTTCTTCGGCATCGGGTGCCGACTTTCGAATAGTTGCCCTGATATCTTTAAGAACCTGTCGGACATCTTCGGGAAAGGATGCTATGTATTCGTCAACATGTGTATGGATAATTTTTCCCTTCATTTATGTCACTAATTTGCTTTTACCGACACTTTTTTTAGTTCATTTCCCTCACCATCTAAAATATAGGGTTCAAAATCGGTATCGCTTACCCAGCCGGCCTTCGGGTTTTTACCGGCCATAAAATCGGCATAAAAATTTCTACCGTTTACAAAAGGCGCCTGCTCGTACAAAGGGCCATAACCGATCATGCGCAAATCACCCTGCGCCAAAAGCCTGCTCTCCATTTCTGATTTGAGGGAAGCCTTCTTATCAGCGTAGACCGGGTCGGCCGCCAGATTGTTCATACAAAAAGGGTCATTTTCTATATCGTAAAGTTCTTCTTCGACCCTTTTTCCGAAATTCATCTTCCAATATTTTTTATTGCCATTTCTCCTCAAATTCAAGATTTCGGTCTTGGTCGGGCTTCCGTCGGTATTCAAATAACCCGTTTCGGGATTGCCCTTGGGCCACCTATCGATTTCATAATTCCTTATGTAAAGCATGTTGTTCTTATGAATACCGCGAATCGGATAACCAATGTCACCGGGTCTTCCTGTATCGTGCCTTTCCTTGCCCACAAGAACATAATCTCGATCGGCTTCAATTTGCCCCGATTTCTCCGAATCGATAATATTCATCAAACTTTTCCCCGTGGCAGGATGCATTCCCGAGGATTGCCAATCGACCCCGGCCGCTTCCAAAAAAGTCGGGGCAAGGTCTATAAAACTGATATAATCGTCCACTACCCTACCTACGGATTTCATTTTATCCTTCCAAAGAATGGCCATGGGAATATGGTTCGCATTTTCATATTGATCGCCCTTGACCCTCGGAAACGGCATGCCGTGATCGGAGGTAACCACGATCAAGGTATTTTCCAACTGGTTCTTCTGCCTTAAAGTCTCCAAAATCTTCACGATATGTTTGTCGGTATCCTCGATCTCGAAGGCATAATCGAGCAAATCGTTTCGCGTAAACTCATTATCTGGCCAATAGGGCGGAAAATCTTTGATCATGTCCTCTGTTTTTCCTCCCAACCTCTTGCCCGAACCATATTCGTACCCCCGATGCGGTTCAATACTACCGACCCAAAAACTCCAAGGCTGGTCCTGGGGAACCTTTTCCAAAAAATCCTTGAAATTGCCACTGTAATCATTGTTTGAAATACCCTTTGTGGCAGGCTGTAACTTTTTTTCATTGAAGGCACGCCCCATGACTTCACGTTCCCGGCCATCTGCCGTAAGCGTCACTGCCGGGCCGTAACCTTTTGAAGTATGACCAGTTGCGTACCCATTTTCCAACAGTACCTCTTGATAGGTCTTGAACCGGGGCGGAAAGTAAATTACATGGTTTGCGGCGGCATCGAGCTGCCACGGATTCCTTCCGGTAATTATCGATGCCCTTGAAGGCGCACATTTCGCATTGGGCGTGTAGGCCCTGTTGAAAAGAATACCTTCTTTGGCAATCGCATCAAAGCCCGGGGTGTTCACATAGGTACTTCCGTAAACACTCATGTCCAATCCGGCATCATCGAAAATAATGACCAGAATATTGGGTCGTTCATTGCCCTGCGACCGTGCCCCAAAGCACAATAAAATGAATAGTATAAGTATCAGTCTTTTAGTCTTCATGCGCAAAGGTCATTTTTGGGTCCAAATTATTTATCAATCCATTTCCAAAATAGAAAAATATAGTGTGAAAATCTACATTGGTATAGATTATTGTTAGGTATGTCGATCATCGGAAGTCGTTTTGACTGTAATGTCCTACTTTTGCACCGTTAAAAATTTAAATTTTATGACCTTACTTTTAATGGCGGCCGGAAGCGGCAGTAGATATGGAAAGTTAAAACAGTTCGACGACCTAGGACCTTCAGGAGAGTTTTTGATGGAATTCGCCATGTACGATGCCCTAAAAAACGGATTCGATCATATTGTGGTCATTACCAAAAAGGAATATATACATCACGTTACCGAACAGATGGAGGGAAAACTTCCTGCCGGAATCAAATTGGATGTTTTGGCCCAAGAAATAACCGATCTACCCGACGGGGTCGTTTACACCGGAGAAAGGCCCAAGCCCTGGGGCACGGCGCATGCCGTTTGGACCGCCAGAGATGTCATAGACGGGCCTTTTGCCGTTATCAATGCCGATGATTTTTATGGGGCAGCGGCCTATCGCAACGCTGCCGATTTTATGCGAGCCCACAAGAATGACAATACATTTGCCTTGGTAGGCTATACGCTAAAAGATACGCTATCGGAGCATGGTACGGTCTCCCGTGGGGTATGCCAAGTGGACGGCGAAAATCTGGTTTCGGTAAATGAGCGTTTAAAACTAGAACAAGATGGCGATATCGTCATAGACCGCGATTCTCAGAACAGGTATACCGGTGAAGAGCAGGTAAGCATGAATTTTTGGGTCTGTAAACCATCTATCTTTGAAAAGATCGAAAACGATTTTAGAACGTTCCTTGCCGATGAAGAGCTGGCCAAAACCAGTGAACTGTACATTCCGAAAATAGTTCAAGATATGTTACAGGCCGGTGATATTTCGGTAAAGGTGGTTCCTTCCGATGGCGAGTGGTTCGGTGTCACATACGCAAGTGACAGGGAAAAGGCCGTAGAATATCTGCGCCAAAAAACCACCGAAGGCGATTATGCTTCTCCATTATGGAACTGAGATGAGCAAATATTCCGATACGACCTTAAATACAGTGCTATGCAACTTTGAAGTATCTCAAAAGCAGTATACTTTTAAGCCGCTGACCGATGGGTATATAAACGACACCTTTCTAGTATTGGACAATGACCTTTCGGCGTATATTCTTCAACGGGTAAACCATCAGGTCTTTAAGGACATGAAGGGGCTTATGCGCAACATAGACAAGGCGCTTAAACAACTCGATGCCCCTGATTATCAAAAGATAACATTGATCAAGACCATACACGGCAAAAAGTATTTTGAAGACCAAGAAGGGTACTGGAGGTTAATGACCTTTATTGACCATAGTACCGCCTACAATACTACCACCGATCCAAAAATAGCTTTTGAGGCGGGCCGAATAATAGGGCTGTTCCATGTATTATTGAAGGATGTGAAAATCAATGACTATATAGAACCAATTCCACGTTTTCACGACCTCGATTTGAGAAGCGAACAATTTAATCGATCGCTTCAAACGGCCAACTCCGATAAACTGCATGTTTCAAAAGATATGATTCTCTTTGCCGAAGATGTCTTGGGAAAGCTTTCTGAACTGACACAAAAGAAATTACCACTACGAATTTGCCATAATGACACCAAACTCAACAATATTCTCTTCACAAAAAAGGAGAACAAGGCACTCTGCCTGATCGATCTTGATACCTTGATGAAAGGCCATTTTTACTATGATTTCGGCGATGCCATTCGTACTATCGCGAACACCGCACTCGAAGATGAGCAAGACCATAGTAAGATTACCTTTGACAAAGACCTTTTCACGGCCTTTGTGGACGGACTCGTATCGGTCGGCCCATTTTTGTCGCAGGAAGAAATCGATACCGTACATTTGGGTGCAGTTTTCATGCCCTTTATTCATGGGCTTAGGGCTTTGACCGATTATCTTAACGATAACATTTACTACAAAGTGGCCTACGAAAATCAAAACCTTGACCGTTGTCGCAGCCTTTTTGATTTTACGCAGAAAGCCCTTCTCAATCTGGACTATATGAAAAGAACCGCTGCAGAAAAACTGACTTCCGCTTCTTAAAAAGAAATTATCATCTTTTTTCCAGTGTAATATTCAAGAAAGTAGATTTCACTTGGTTATATTTATATGTCCTACTTATTTTTAGGCAAATACTGCTGCTTTTAAAGGATTTTATGAAATATATCGTTTGTCAAAAACCGGGTGAGTTTATTTTAAAGGAAAAAGAAAAACCCATCAAAAAACCTGGTGAGGCACTATTAAAAATCAAGAAAGTCGGTATTTGCGGAACCGACCTACATGCCTATAAAGGAAATCAGGCTTTTTTTACCTACCCTAGAATATTGGGCCATGAGTTGGCCGCCCGAATCGAGGAAATCGATGAAAACGACAAAGGATTGAAACCCAGTGAAAGTGTTGTGGTGATGCCCTACCTCAGCTGCAAAAAATGTATCGCGTGTCGTAACGGAAAAACGAATTGCTGTACAGACCTTAAAGTCTTGGGCATTCATACCGATGGGGGAATGCAAGAATTTGTATCGTTACCCATTGACCTTTTGATTCCCGCAAAAAACCTTAGTATTGACCAAATGGCCATTGTAGAACCCTTGGCCATTGGCGCCCATGCAATCCGTAGGGCACAGATAAAAAAAGGCGAAACCATTGTAGTCATCGGATGCGGCCCTATTGGAATTGGCATAATGAAATTGGCAAAGATTGCGGGTGCAAAGGTAATAGCGATGGACACCAATACAGAACGGATTGATTTTGTCAAGAATGAAATAGGGGTAGATCATGCCATAATTGCCGATAAAAAAAAATTTGAAAGCGTGGCCCAACTGACCAATGGCGATTTGGCAACGGCTGTATTTGACGCAACGGGACATAAAGGCGCTTTGGAAACCGGTCATCAATACATGGCGCATGGTGGCAGATATATCTTAGTAGGTCTTTCAAAGGGAGAACTAAGTTTTCAACATCCGGTCATTCATGCCAAGGAAACAACCTTGTTATGCAGTCGAAATGCGACCTTAGACGATTTTGAACATGTTATCGAAGTATTGGGTTCGGGCCGATTTCCCATAAATTCCTATATAACCCATACTGTGCACTTTACTGAAATGATCGGTCATTTTGACGATTGGCTGGAGCCCAGCAATGGGGTAATAAAGGCGACAGTCGAATTTTAGTCTTAATAAATGGAACCACTGAATAGAACCACCGTCAAAGACTTACCAACCTTGCCGTTAAGAATAATGCAATTCGGCGGTGGTAATTTCTTGAGGGCATTTGTCGGTTTAATGGTACAGATACTAAACGAAAAAGCCAATTTTGATGGTGCTATTGCCATTATCAAACCTACGGAAAGGGGCGATTACCAAAAATTAAAATCACAGGACGGGTTGTTTACCGTTGTATTGGACGGAATCAAAGCCGGGGAATCGATTGCCGAGAAAAAATTGGTCACCTGTGTTCAACAGATCATCAACCCCTATATCGAATGGCGACAATATCTTGATCTCTCCAAGGAGGCCGATATGCGATTCATTGTCTCGAACACTACCGAAGCGGGCATAAAATTTAACCCAACCGACGGTTATACGGATGTTCCTCCCAATGAGTTTCCGGCCAAACTAACGGTTTGGTTGCACCATCGCTATTTGCATTTCAATGCCGACCCATCGAAAGGATGCATCCTTTTACCCTGTGAACTCATTGAACAAAATGGTACAACCCTAAAACAATCGATCCTGGATTATGCCGATTATTGGGCTTTGGACGATGGCTTTAAAAAATGGATCGATGAATCAAACTATTTTTGCAATACCTTGGTCGACCGTATCGTATCGGGCCACCCTATAGATCGGGCCGAAAAGATACAAAGTGAAATAGGTTTTAAGGATGACCTTTTGGTTGCGGGTGAATATTACCACAGCTGGGTTATAGATGGTCCAGACCTAGTTCAGGCCGAATTGCCTTTTGCAAAGACCGACCTCAACGTCAAATTCGTAAATGATCTCTCCCCCTACCGGGAAATGAAAGTCCGTATTCTTAACGGTGCCCATACAGCCATGGTACCCGTAGGGTATTTGTGCGGATTTCGTTTGGTCAATGATGCCATTGAAGATATCGAGATAAATAATTTCGTAGAATCAATGTTATTGACAGAAGTATGTAAAACACTTGACTTTGAAGAAGCGACCAAACATGCATTCGTTCGAGACGTATTGGACCGTTTTCGTAATCCTGTGTTAAAGCATCAGCTTATCAGTATTGCGTTGAATAGCACTTCTAAATTCGTGACGAGACTTTTGCCGACCCTAAAGGACTATCTGGCGCTCGAAAAAAAACTTCCCATGCATTTCGTCTTTGCGTTTTCTGCCTTGATACTTTTTTACAAAGGGAAATGGAACAATGAAAAAATTGAATTGAACGACAATTACCAAGTGTTGGATTTCTTCGATACCCTATGGAAGGATTTCGAAGCGAAAAAGGTAGACCTTTCCGAAATGGTACAGGCCATTTTAGGAAACCAAGCGATATGGGGCGAAGATTTGAACGCTATCCAAGGTCTTTCCGAACAGGTCATTGTATATATAAAAGCTATTCAAAAACAGGGTATTCGGGCCAGTCTGCAATCGATTCAGGCATAAATATCGAATAACACTCATTTCAAATGCTTCGGAAAATCCTCGACACGTTCGCAACAAATCTGTTCCATTACCTGTTTGAGCTGCGTTTTTAATAGCGAGATCGTATGATTACCGCCCGCTTTGCCGAGAGCCGAAACTCCGTACATAAACGAACGCCCCATAAAGGTGAACTTGGCCCCACTTGCCAAGGTTCTGGCGATATCAGGACCGGATCGCATACCACTGTCCATCATGACGGTTATTTGGTCTCCATATTTTTCGGCGATCCTTGTCAAAGGTTTGATGGTAGATTCACCGGCATCCAACTGCCTACCGCCATGGTTTGAGACGATGATGCCATCAAGACCCAAACGAATGGCCTTTTCGGCATCGGCTTCGTTCGCTACACCTTTGAGCACCAGTTTGCCCTTCCACATATCGCGGATCGGTTTAATTTTTTCCTCGTTCAACCTTCCCGAAAAGGTTTGGTCCATAAATTTCCCCAACTGCTTCAAATCAAGATTCTTGGGCATATACGGTTTCAAGGTCTCAAAATTAGGCTGGCCATGGATCAAGGTTCTCATGGCCCATTCGGGCTTGCCCAAAATTTGGATTATGTTCTTGATCGACATTTTTGGGGGCATGGCCAAGCCGTTTCTAATATCACGTGGCCGGAAGCCGAAAGTCGGCACATCACATAAAATGACAAAAACCGGACATTCAGCAGCCTGGGCCCTTTTGATGATGTCGTCCCTCAGCCTATTTTCGGCCGGATGGTACAATTGAAACCACGCACGGCCTTCGGTCAATTCGGAAATGCGTTCAATACTACTGGTCGAGACCGTACTCAGCACAAAAGGTATGTTATGCTCAAATGCCGCCTTTGCCAATATTTCAGGAGAATTCGGCCACATGAGTCCTTGTAAACCTACCGGGGCGATACCGAACGGAGCGTCATAGGTATGGCCGAACAATTCGGTACTGATATCTGACCCGGCATGTTTGCTCAAATACTCGGGTATCAGTTCAACCTCCCTTATTTCTGAAGTGTTTTTGTGCAGGTTCACATCTTCGTTGCAGCCCCCATCCAAATACTCAAAAGCAAATTTGGGGATTTTTTTTTGAGCCCTTTTTCGCAAATCCTCTACCGATGGATATTGTGCATTAAAAGTTATATTCGTAATTCTTCCCATTTCCGATGACCTAATGCTATTTGTTCAAATTTTCCTAGCCGACCTTGTAAGCCTTTAAGGTACGGTATCCATAAATTGCGACGACCAAGAAGCACACCAAAGGCAAAATAAACGAGAAATTCACCTCAGGCACTCCTAGAATCGTAATATCGTTATAAGCACTTCCTCCCATATCAAGAATCATTCCCTGTAAAACGGGCATAAAGGCCCCACCGACTATGGCCATGACCAAAAATGCCGAAGCCGGTTTTGCATCGTCGCCCAATCCTGTGAGGGCAATTCCATAAATGGTCGGAAACATCAGCGACATACAAAAAGACACAAGAACAAGACTATATAGTCCTCCCATTCCCTGTATAAAAATAGTGCCCAAACAAAAGATAACGGCCAAAATCGACAAGAGCATCAGCAATTTTCCTGAATTGATAAATTTAAGGAGATAGGTACAAAGAAAACGGCCGAGCAAGAAAATAATCAGGGCCGCATAGGCATAATTTACGGCTTCCCGATTGTCGATGCCCAGATTTTCGGCATACTGATAGATATACGTCCAACACATGATCTGGGCGCCTACATAGAACATCTGGGTCAAAACCCCGCCCACAAAACGTTCTTTCTTGAAAATACGTTTTATGGAGCTGAACATATCGGTGGCATTTTCATCTTCTTTCTTTTCGGGCATTTTTACCAAGGCGATGAGAACCATCATAAATATGACAAAAAGGCCCAAGGCAACATACGGGTTTCTAATTACCTGTAAATCAGATGTTTTTACGGATGCCTTTGCCGCACCCGTCAAAGTTTCATAAATAGGGTTTCCGTTTACATCGAGGTCATCAGATCGTAAGGCCGCCAAAATAAAGGTCTGGGCCACAAAAAGCCCTGTCAGGGCACCGATAGGATTGAACGACTGTGCCAAATTCAAGCGCTGGGTAGCGGTCTCCTCGGCACCCATATCCAAAATAAACGGATTTGAAGTAGTTTCCAAAAATGCAAGACCGAAGGTCAGTACGTACAAAGCCACTAAAAAGAACATGTAATTCTCCATCGCAGCGGCTGGATAAAACAACAATGCCCCGGTCGCATACAATGCGAGTCCGACCAAAATACCGGTTTTATAAGAGTATTTCTTGGCCACATACGCAGCCGGAAGTGCCATGGTAAAATATCCTCCATAAAAAGCGGCCTGCACCCAAGAAGCTTGGGTATTGCTGAGTTCCAATATTTTCTTGAAGGCGGAAACCATGGGGTTCGTAATGTCGTTGGCAAAACCCCAAAGCGCGAAAAGGGAAGTTATCAAAATAAACGGAAGTAGTATCTTTTTGGATACCACGGGCGGTTTTTGGTCGGTTTTCATGTCATATGGTCTTTTTACTTATAAAGCCCTGTCAAGATGGGTATATCCGCCATCGACAAAAATGAGCTGCCCCGTGGTATGGCTCGATTTAGAGGATAGCAGAAAAACTACCATATTGGCGATTTCCTCGGCGGTGGTCATTCTATTCCCCAAAGGGATATTGGCAACAATACTCTCCAGCTTTTCTTTTGAATTTGGAAATGTTTTTATCCATCGGTCATACAGCGGTGTAAAACATTCGGCAACAATTACCGCATTTACCCGTATGTCATAGGGCAGCAACTCAACCGCCCATTCACGTGTCAGGGCATTTCGGCCACCATTTGCCGCAGCATATGCCGAGGTTCCTCCTTGTCCGGTCATCGAAGTCTTTGAACCGATATTCACGATGGACCCCTTGCTTTTTTTGAGCGCGGGCAATGCATAATGCGCCATCATATAATAGTGGGTAAGATTTCGATTGATAGAACGCAAAAAATCTTCGTAGTTGCCATTTTCAAGACCTACCCCATCGTTGATACCTGCATTATTGACCAGCCCCTCGATCCTTCCAAACTTTTCAACGGTGCGTTCGACCGCCAGCCTACACTGTTCGGGGTCGGTAAGTTCGGCAAAGGCGTAATAGGCTTTATTTCCATCTTTTTCGATTTTCTGTACCGCCGTCATTACATCGTCTCGATTTCTACCGATTATCACCGGAATCGCCCCCTCATCGGCCAACACATTACAAATACCGTTACCGATACCTTTTGAGCCTCCGGTGACCAAAATGACCTTATCTTTTAGTTGTAAGTCCAAATTGATAGCTTATTTATAGGCACGTGCGGTTTGTTTCGAACTTCCCAACCCTTCGATACCGAGTTCTACAACGTCGCCGGGTTTCAGATATTTAGGTGGGTCAAAACCGAGGCCCACCCCGAAAGGCGTTCCTGTTGAAATAATGTCCCCCGGAAGCAAGGTCATAAATTGGCTAATGTAGCTGACCACCTCCTGCACATTGAAAATAAAATCATTGGTTGAGCTGTTCTGAACCATCTCGCCATTCAACTTCAACCATAAATTCAGATTGTTCGGGTTCGGTATTTCGTCTTTAGTGGCAATGTAAGGTCCTATGGGCGCAAAAGTATCGCATCCTTTACCCTTGCACCATTGGCCTTCTTTTTCGATCTGAAAGGCTCTTTCACTATAGTCGTTGTGCAACACATAACCTGCCACATGGTCGTATGCATTGGCTTCGGAAACATACGAGGCCTTCTTGCCGATAACAATGGCCAACTCGACCTCCCAATCGGTTTTTTCACTACCTTTTGGTATTATCAGATCATCATTGGGGCCTACAACGGCCGAAGTCGCCTTAAAGAACAAAACCGGTTCTTTCGGTACGGCCATACCCGATTCGGCAGCATGTTGGGCATAATTCAAACCTACGCAAACAATTTTTGAAGGACGTGTCATGGGAGGGCCTAGACGCGTATCTTTCGATACTTTAGGACAGTTGCCCATATTCGTTTCCAACCAAGAGGCCAACCTTGCTATGCCATCGGTACCGAAAAAGTTTTCGTCATAGTCTTCACCGAAACCGGAAACATCGATCCATGAACCATCTTCTTGTTGCAGACCCGGTTTTTCATTGCCCTCTTTACCAAAGCGTATTAATTTCATGTGTTTAAGCGTTTAGTTTGATAAACCCACCATCGATTGGAAAGTCGGTTCCCGTTATGAAAGAAGCTTCATCTGAGCATAAATATAAGGCCAAATTGCCAATTTCGTTAGGGGTCCCCATTCTTCCGATCGGTTGGGTCTTTGATAATTTGTCGAACATCTCCTTTTCCCGGCCCGGATAATTTTGGGCAATAAATCCATCTACAAAAGGTGTGTGCACCCTCCCGGGTGAAATACTATTGCACCGAATTCCGTATTCCAAATAATCCTTGGCTACCGAATAGGTCATCGTAAGCACTGCGCCCTTTGACATTGCATAGGCAAAACGATCGTTAATACCAACGGTGGCCGCAACGGATGCCATATTGAGAATGATTCCTCCTTTTTCTTTCATAGAAGGAATGATGGCGTGTATGCAATTATAGACACCTTTGATGTTGACCGAATAAATCCGGTCCAGATCAGTTTCTTTTGTCGTTTCTACATTACCGACATGGGCAATGCCCGCATTATTGACCAAAATGTCTGCCGGGCCATCGTTCAAAATAGCCCCCATAACTTTTTTGACTTCTTCGTGTTCAGCCACGTTGCAAGCATGCGCCACCGCTTTACCACCTGCTTCGGTAATTTTTGCAACGGTGTCGTTCGCAAGATTTTCTTGCAATTCCAAAATATGTACAAAAGCACCACTTTCTGCAAGCGAAATACAAATGGCCTTACCAATTCCACTGCCCCCTCCTGTTACAATTGCTACTTTGCCCTTTAAACTGAATTTCATTTTCGAATATTTTGATACGAACCTTGATTGGGTTCGACTTAAGAACTTCCTTAAATCTTTCGTTTTGGAAATGTAAAAAGAAATAACCGAATTTTGTTTTTAAGTTGCCCACAAATCTTGTTTTCCTTATTTCAAATCGCATGTAATTGTAAAGGTGGTTCAAACCGATATATTTTGGCTGGCATCCACGGGTTAAAATACTTACATTTACAGATACACACTTTTTCAAGTATCAGGGCATTCAAACTTTAAAGCATAAGAAAGTACATGCGGCGTTATGATGTCCACAATTAGTTAAAATATGAAAATCGCCATGTTGGGCTCTGGTTTTATAGCCCGCTTTTATGCCGAATCGTTACATGCACAGCGACGTGTAGACCGTCTAACTATGGTCTATTCGAGAAACGAACAAAACGCGAAACGCTTCGCCAAAGATTATGGCCTGGAGCATTATAGCACTTCGATGGAAGAAGCTATTGCGCACCCCGATGTTGATGTGGTCTTGATCTCCTTGCCCAATCATTTGCACGAGCCAGCGGTTCTGGCCTGTGCCAAGGCAAAAAAACACGTCATCTGCACAAAACCATTGGGGCGGAATGCCGAAGAGGCCAAACGAATGCTCGACGCTGTCGAGAACGCCGGAATCTTTGGAGGTTATCTAGAAGATCTTTGTTACACGCCGAAATTCCTAAAATCGATGGAAAGTGTCAAACGCGGCGATATCGGCCGCGTACTTTGGGCAAAATCTCGTGAAACGCACCCCGGCCCGCACAGCGATTGGTTCTGGGACAAGGAAAAATCAGGGGGTGGTGCGATCATCGATCTTGGGTGCCATTGTGTAGAGATCAGCCGTAATTTTATTGGGAAAAATATCAAACCCATCGAAGTCATGTGCTGGGCCGACACCCAGGTCCATCCCATCGATGCCGAAGATCATGCCATCGGACTTGTAAAATATGCCAACGGCGCCATCGGCCAGTTCGAAGTCAGCTGGACGTTCAGAGGGGGAATGGATCTTCGTGACGAAGTCATGGGTACCGAAGGCACCATTTGGGTCAACAGTTTTTTGCGTACCGGTTTTGAAATGTTCAGCACCGGAAAGGGTGGTGAAGGCTACGTCGCAGAAAAAGCAGAGTCAAGTACGGGCTGGTTGTTCCCTGTTGGAGACGAGGCCCACGAACTTGGCTATCCGCACATGTTTACAGATATGTTCACGGCCATCGAAGAAAACCGGGACCCGCTGGAAACCTTCTACGACGGTTATGTAGTGAATGCTATTTTGGATGCCGCTTTCAAGTCCGCTGACAGCAAGACATGGGAACCTGTCGTTTTAGAGGACTGGCGGGGCGATGAACCAGAGGACAACCAAAAACGATGGAAATCATACGATGACGACCATTATCTTATTAAAGAGGAGATTTTGCCCAATGGAGATGTGACCATTATCTTAAAGCATAAAACAACTGGGGAAGTCTCTAGAAAAGTAACCTTGGCGTAAAGACGTTTATAAAAGTACAAACCATGAAATAAGCCATAACAATTCTTGATACCCGCCGATATGTTCAATGGCGAATGACACCTGCTTGCCGTTAGACAGGTCTGACCGATCAAGAACAATAAAACTTGAACAGATGAAAAACAAGATTTCGAGACGAAGTGCCATCTCCTCGGGATTGAAAGTCGGTGCCGCCGGTATATTGGGCCTTGGCTTCAACGGCGCAAAAGAAAACCCACATACGGCTCGTACAACGCTATCAAAAGCAAAATTACCCCTAAGGGTAAGCCTGAACACTTCAACTTTGATGGCCTACAAACTCACGGTCGATCAACAGATCGATTTGGTCGGAAAAGCGGGTTTTGATGGCATTGAACTATGGATGCGCGATATCAAGGCATATGCAGGTAGTGGCGGAAACCTATCCACCTTAAAAGAAAAACTCGAAGCTCATAATCTGGTCTTGGAGAATATCATAGCGTTTTCAGAATGGTGCAGTGACGATTCCGATAAACACAAAGAAGCATTAAAATTGATGAAGTCGGAAATGATCATGGCCGCAGCAATCGGTGCCAACTATTTTGCCGCCCCCGTTCAGGGAATCGAACAGATAGACCCGACCAAATACGATGAGTACGCCAAACGTTATCGGGCCATATTGGAACTTGGTGATGAAACGGGCGTCGTTCCGGTCATTGAACTTTGGGGAATGGGAGCTCTACATAAGGTTTCCGATTGTGCCAAAATCGTCATTGACAGCAAGCATCCGAAAGCAACCATGCTGCTCGACTTTTACCATGTTCATCGCGGAGGAAATGATTGGAATATGATCAGCACCTTGAACGCCGCAAATTTCCCGGTCATCCATATGAACGATTATCCTGGAAGTCCGGAAGCCGCGTTATTGACCGATGCCGACCGCGTATTGCCCGGTGAGGGTGTCTGTGATTTCAATGACATTTTGCCAAAGCTTTATGCCGCCGGGTTTCGGGGAGGGCTTTCGGTAGAGCTTTTCAACAAAGGCTATTGGGAAACCATGGATCCTGAAACACTGCTCAAAAAAAGTTACGATACTACACGTTCAACTATAGAAAGTGCATTGCCGAACGTCAAATAAAAAAACAAACACCTTATATACCGATTATTGCCAATTAGGTAGAATTTCGTTTCAATATGGCATACGATATTAGTTTACATTCTGAAATCAATGGACTTTAAAAATACTTCTTATATCATAATGGGCGGCACCACGGGCATGGGACTATCGGCCGCAATCGCCCTTAATGATAATGGTGCCAATGTGGTAGTCGTAGGCAGAAATCCGGAGAGCTGCAAAAAGGCGCAGGAAACCTTAGGGGATAACTGTATCGCGATCAGTGGCGATGCCACCGAACCCGAAACCATGAAAAAGGCCATTCACATGGCGCATGACACGTTCGGAGTTATTTCTGGGCTTTTTCATGTTGCCGGAGGCAGTGGGCGAAAATGGGGCGACGGCCCGCTTGACAAAATTACGCTGGAAGGTTGGAACAAGACCATGGAACTAAACCTGACCTCTTTGATGCTTTCCAACCAAGCGATGACCAACTATTTTCTCGAACATAAAAAGGAAGGCATAATCCTTAATATGGGTTCGGTATTGGGGTTCTCACCTTCTCCCAAATATTTTACGACCCATGCCTATGCAGCCGCCAAGTCAGCGATTATCGGGTTCTCGAAATCCATCGCGGCCTATTATGCGGAACATAACATCCGTGTAAACGTCATTGCCCCGAGCCTATTCATTACCCCTATGGCCAAACGTGCCGCCGAAGATGCAGAAATTCTATCCTTCTTAAAAACAAAACAACCGTTGGACGGTGGCCGCCCGGGAGCTTCGGAAGATATTAATAATGCCGTATTGATGTTCTTGCACCCCGAATCAAGATTTATTACCGGACAGGTTTTGGCAGTGGATGGAGGCTGGTCAATAAGCGAAGGGCAATACCAATAGGCAACCGGATGGAAAAGCATTATCTTGGAATCGACATTGGCGGCACGAAAATTAAAATAGTCGTTATCGATGAAGTAGGCGAAATTCTCGAAAAGAACGAAGTCTCGACCGATGATGGAAGTGGCGAAGCCCAAGTTTGGAAACAAAAAATAATAGCCACCATTCGTCAAAAAACGGAACAATATACCAATGGAAATTCAGATATATTGCCTTGCGGCATTTCCGCACCAGGACTTGTGGATGCCCAAAACAAGATGATACTCCATATGCCGGAACGATTACACGGCATCGAAAATTTCAATTGGTCGGTTGAGCTCGGCCGTAATATCAAAGTCATCAATGATGGGCACTCGGCCTGTATCGCCGAATACGAATCGTTTTATCGTGCCAAAGGAGTACAACATTTTTTGATGCTTACTTTGGGTACGGGCGTGGGCGGCGGAATTATTATCGATGGTAAGCTATATCAAGGAAATCTGCAACGCGCCGGACATGTAGGCCATATGACGGTAAACATAAATGGTTCTCAGACCATGACAAATATGCCCGGAAGTCTCGAACATGCCGTAGGAAACTTTTCGGTTTTTCAACGCACCGAAGGCACTTTTAAAAGTATTCGAGAATTGGTCAAAGCCTATGAAAATGGGGATTTAAAAGCTAAATCTTGGTGGTTGGAATCGGTACGCAGACTGGCCGTGGCCTTGGCCTCTTTAACAAACATCCTTTCTCCTGAAATCATTGTTCTAGGAGGTGGTATCACCGCCGGTGCCGAAGATTCCCTTTTAAAACCCTTAAAAGAATTCATGTCGGATTACGAATGGCGCCCGGGCGGTCATCGAATCAAAATCGAAAAAGCAAAATTGGGAGAATACTCCGGGGCCATCGGTGCCGCTTACTATGCTAAAAACAATATATAGAAAATGAGCCTAACAAAACAATTTTTAGAGAAAGGCAAAGGGATTATTGCCACAATCGAAAAGCAAGAACCCGTTATTCAGGAAGTCGCCGAATTGTTCGCCCGATCCATATTGAACGGGCGCATGGTACATCTTTTCGGTTCTGGGCACAGTCGAATAATGGTCGAGGAAATGTGGCCGAGGTATGGCTCGTTTCCGGGGTTTAATCCCATAGTAGAGTTATCGCTCTCTTTTCATAATCTCGTGGTGGGCGCCAACGGCCAACGTCAGGCGATGTTCCTTGAAAACGTTCCGGGATTGGCGGCCCGAATCTTGCGTAATTTCGATACCGATGAGAGAGATACCGCTTTGGTCATTTCCTCCAGTGGGTGCAATGTCGTACCTATTGAAATGGCCGAAGAGTTCCAAAAGCGCAATATTAAAGTAGTCGCCCTGGTCAGTAAACTACATTTGGAAGGGAGTTCCTCGAAAAAATCAGACGGCAAAAAATTGACCGATTTCGCCGATTATACTCTCGATACCGGTGCACCCTTGGGCGATGCCATGATCTATCTCAACGGCCTCGATTCGCCGGTTGCCCCCGGATCTACTTTGGGCGGGGTTTTGTTGATCAATTCCATCAAAGCCGAAGTGGCAAGCATTCTTCATAAAAATGGAAAATCACCAAAAGTGCTGAGCAGTGGAAAAATAGTAGGCGAGCAACGAGCGATAGATCTTTTTGAATCGGCTTATGACGAACATGCCCATCTAATGGCAAAATTGTATGAAAATATTGGTAGACACCAATAAACCAACCCAATTTATAGTGAAGTACGGTTTACCTACTTCTTCAGTCCTGACCTGGAAAACTTTAGCTAAATATGGGTATTATCAATCGATAAGCCCAAAAACTCTGGGCATCCATAATGAAAGTTCTGGCACATAGGTCAATAATAAAAGAACCAAGACCATCGCGCCCAATAAGGGCAACAAAGGTCTGATCACCTTGGTTACCGATACGTTGGCAACGCCACTGCCAACGAACAACATTGTACCGACCGGCGGAGTGCACACACCGATGCACAAATTCAGAACGATGATCATACCGAACTGCACAGGGTGCATATCCAAAGCCATAACAACGGGTAAAAATATGGGTGTGAATATCAATACCGCCGGGGTCATGTCCATAAACGTACCTACTACCAATAAGGTAATGTTAATGAACAAGAGCACCAATAATGGGTTCTTCACAGACTCCAGTAGAAATCCTGTAAGGTTCTGAGGAATCGATTCAAAAGAAAACAACCACGACATGGCCATGGACGTTGAAATCAAGAACATGACTATTGCCGTTGTTTTGGCGCTCTTTAGGAGTATCGGGCGAAAATCGGAAAACTTCAATTGTTTGTTATAAAAACCCAATAGTATGGCATAAACGACCGCAATGGCAGCCGCTTCGGTTGCCGTAAAGACGCCTCCGACAATACCGCCCACCACGACTATCAACAGGGTAAGGCTAAGAAAGGCTTTGCCAAAATCACGGAACACCTGTTTAAAACCCACGCGCGGGGCACGGGGCAGTCCTTTTCTCATGGCATATATATAGACCATTACCATAATTGCCAATCCGACCAAGATACCGGGAATATATCCTGCGATAAAGAGTGCCGCGACCGAAGCCGTACCCCCACTCGCCAGGGCAAAAATTATGAGTACATTGCTCGGTGGAATCAAAAGACCGGTCGTAGAGGAGGTCATATTCACCGCCGCACTATATTCCCTTGGGTAGCCCTCTTCTTCCATTTTTTCGGTCAAGGTGCTTCCTATCGCCGAGGCAGCCGCAATGGCCGACCCCGAAATCGCCCCGAACAGCATGGCCGAGATAACGTTTACGAAAGCCAATCCGCCCGGAAAACTTCCTATCAAAGATTTGGCAAAAGCGATAAGTCGGTCAGCGATTCCCCCGCGGTTCATTATTTCGCCGGCCAAGATGAAAAAAGGAATGGCCAAGAGCGCAAAATTGTCTATACCTGTGGTCATTCGCTGACTGATAGTCGTAATCGACGGCATAAAAATCATATTCAAGACCAACGTCAAGGTCGATGAAATGCCGATGGCATAAGCGACAGGAACACCATAAGCCAAAAGGGCGAAAAAGCTCAAAAACAAAACCAAGATACTGATAGTCTCAATGCTCATCGGAAGTCGTATTAAAAGTTCTTCGAAAATGATATATGGAAAAGAAAATAATAAGTGCCCCGCTTATGGGAACGATAGCATACACAAACCCAAGAGGAATATTGAGCGCGGGGGATATCTGGCCCAATGTCAAGGTGGTGTAGACCAAGTTGCCGCCTCCGACAATCATGACGACAAAAGCGAACAAGGCCATAATAATCTGAATGATGCGTTGCCTTTTTAACCTTTTTTTCTTGGGAAGCTTCGAAAGCAAGAAATCCATCGAAAGGTGCCCTTCCTCCTGTCCATTGATATAGGCCGCACCCAGAACGGTCAGCCAGATCAGGGCGAACCTGGCAAACTCTTCCGTGAACGAACTAGACTTGCCTATTACATAACGTGAGACTACCTGCCAAACTACATCGAGTACTAAGAGACCAAAGATGATCACAAGAAACGATTCGATGAACTTGTTCAAAATGCGATACGTTCTATGCATTAGTTTTCCAGTATTTTTTCGATTACCTCTTTCATCTTGGGGTCTTTCATCATGCGCTGCAGCACTGGCCTTGATTTATCCGAAAACCGGCTTTTATCAGGGTAGACAAATTCAACCTGCGCTTTCTTCAGCACTTCCATGTTCTCCTTTATTGTTTCTTGCCAATAAACGCGCTGTCGCTCCACGCTCTCATCGGCCGCTTCTTGAAGCCATTCTTTTTCGGTCTCGCTGAGCAAGTTCCAAAACTTTGTACTGACGACAACTACATCGGGTACCATGGTGTGCTCATCAAAGGTATAGTACTTACAGACTTCATAATGATTCGAGGTCACAAATGAAGGAATGTTGTTTTCGGCGCCATCGACCACATTTTGCTGTAAGGCCGTGTAAAGCTCACCATAGGCCATGGGCGTTGCCGATGCACCCAGGGTGTTGACCATTTCAACCGACATTTGGTCGTTCATTACACGGATCTTCATTCCATTTAAATCGTCGGGCGAATTCACCGCTTTGTCTTTGGCGTAAAAGCTTCGGCTTCCGGCATCATAAAAACAGAGCCCTCGTAAAAGATACTCGGTACCGCTTGCCAGCAACTGTTTGCCAACTTCGCCTTCCAACACGCTAAAAAGGTGTTCACTATCCCTAAAAAGATAAGGAATACTGGTCACCTGATATTCGGGAGCGAAGTTCGACATTGATGCTGCACTCACCTTGGTCAGCGCAATGCTTCCTATTTGCAATAATTCCAATACCTCCCGCTCGGTTCCAAGCTGACCGTCAGGAAAAATCTTAATCTGCAACTTGCCACCCGACTTCTCTTCCAAGAATTTTTGCATATCTAAAATTCCTTTATGAACTGGGTGCGTAATTGGAAGTGAATGTGCAAAAAACAAAGTCTTGGTATCCGGGCCCGATTCGCAAGAATTAAAAAGGACTCCTAGCAGCAAAAGGAGTACTACGGTCAAGACTATATTCTTCGTACCATTATATTTTTGGGAATATCGTTGCATAAGCGTTCTAATATTATTCAAATAGAGCACAATTACTGTGCATTCACTATGGACCCAACCTACGGCCTAGACACCTGAAAATGAGCTAAACCCGCCATCTACATCGAAAATACCCCCGGTTACGAAGCTTGAGGCATCGCTCAAAAGGTAATGTACCATACCGTTGAGTTCGGAAGCATCGCCAAAGCGCCCCATAGGAGTGTTCATAATTATTTTGTTGCCCCGATCCGTAAAGGAACCGTCGTCATTGGTCAGCAGCCTTCTGTTCTGGTTGCCAATGAAAAATCCGGGAGCTATGGCATTGACCCTAATTTTATCACCATGTTTCGATGCGAGTTCATGGGCCATCCATTTGGTGAAAATATCGATACCAGCTTTCGCCATGGAATATCCCAATACCCTTGAAATCGTTTGCTTGGCGGCCATCGAAGATATATTCACGATGGTTCCATATCCTTGTTCCACCATTAACTCGCTCAAGACAATAGTTGGAAGCACCGTACCGAACAGGTTAATATCGACGACTTTTTTGGTGTCGCCAAGCGATATGTCATGTATGGTTTGGTCTGGCCTCAAGGTCGCCCCTGGAATATTGCCCCCTGCCAAATTCACCAATCCGTCTATTGGCCCGATTTCTGTGCCGATCTTTTTACCGATTTTTCTCAGTTCGGCCTCGTTCAATAGATCAATGACGAAAGCACGCGCATTGCCATCGGATATGGCATCAAGCTCTTCAATTTTTTTATCCAGTTTTTCGGGTGACCTACCCAACAAGATTACCTTGGCCCCATTGCGGACCAAGTATTCGGCTATGGAACCTCCCAGGGCTCCGGTAGCCCCGGACAGTGCATAGGTTTTGTTTTCTATTGAAAATTGGTTGTCGGTCATTTCGTTTATTTTTCCTTGGCCATCTTGTAGGCCTCGATGGTCGTGTAGTACTTCGTTATCATATTTGGGACTTCCCATTCGGGAAGCGCTCCATTTTCCAAGTACTTTAAATAGTTCTCCGTCACCTGGCCAAAATGGGCTTCATGCCCTATTTTGAATCGATCGGGAATATTTATTCTCCAGAGCGAGTCGGAAACTTTTTCAAAGGTCGTACCGTTAAAATTTGCGGCTACCGCGGATTCGATAGCTCCTTTTAAACTATCCTCAAATCCATTTGGATCCTTTGCTTCAATATATAAAATGGGCCTGTAATTTTCTTCCTCTCCCTGCTTGATCACCAAATTGCTCTTCGTACCCCGCATAATGCTATAATGCGTATCACCGGTTCCTTCCGGTGCCTGATAATTCCATATTACCGAAACCTTGGCATGTTTGCCCTTGATTTTATAGTTCATCTCTCCGTTTGAATACACGTTCAATTTTCCATCGACAATATCCTTTTGCAAGTAATGGGGAAATTCTTGGAGGCCCGTTACTTTTTCAAATTCTCCTTTGGTCAAGATGGTCGGCCACCTTCGGGCCGATAACATTTCAACATCGGCGGAATCAACAAGTTGCCCTGGAAATGCTTCCCATTGAACCAAATCCACCAAATGAGTCGTTACGTCGACAATACCTTCACCTTCTTCATTAATATCAAAGAACCATGGCGGCCTGACCAAAGGTTGCCCCGAAACATATTTGAAAAAATGATGGACACTCTCCTTACTTATGGCCGGTTCTTCAAGATTTCCATCGACCAATTCGCCAAAAACATCGGGCAAGGTCGAGAAAAGTTTTTGCAATGCCGTAGTCGATTCAAAACGTTCGGTCATGATGTCATAGACCAACAAGCCCTTTTCATCGGCAATTTTAAAGACCTCTTTCAATTTCTTAAATCCCGCTGGATCGATTACCAAAGGTTTGTCGGCATATACGTTCAACCCGGATTTTACGGCCGCCAAGATGTAGTCTATCTTTTTTGAGTTCTTGCCCGCCACGATCATCACGTTGCCCGGTTTTTTATCGAGCATTTGTTCCAAGTAATCATCTCCATAATACTTTTCGACTTTCCATTGTGTCGGATAATCTTCCCTGGAATTGTAGGCATCGATCTTATTTAAAAAGTCGAGTACCTCGTCACCTTTTGGAGCAAACAAATAAATTGTTGAATCTACCTGTCGATACATGGTCTTATGTACCAAAGCGGCATGAAAATGCCCTGGATCCAAGGTCATGAGTTTTACTTTTGATAATACTTCATCTTGGGCCGCCATGGATTCTTCCTTTTTTTCCCCACAAGAAAGCATGAGACAAAACAATGTAAAGAGCAAACAGTTTCTCATACGAATTTCATTCAAAAATTTTGATTCTACAGCCTGATCAGCTATGGGTGGATTCTATAAACAAGCATTAAATATAACCATTCAAATCTTTAATGGGTTTTTCTAAACTACGTACCTGTGATTTTGGAATGGGGTGTCCAAAAGCTATTCCGTCTTGGCGTTTAGACCTTTACATAATCCGTTCCGTAAGGTTTTCGTTGCTCGCGCCGAAGCATTGCATTGGCCTCATCGTCGTTGATGAATTCTTCCTTTTGGTCGTCCCACTCCAACTTTCTATCAAATTGCATGGCAATATCGCTGATCAAACAAATAACACATGCCTTATGTCCTTTTTCAATCGGTGAGATCGGTTGCTTTCTGGTTTTGATACAATCGAGCCAGTTGCCGTGCTGGTCGTCTATTTTTTCAAGATGGATCTCATTTTCAGCAATGACCGATTCCAAGATTTTTGGATCTGATGCATTTAAGGCTTTTGCACTTTTTTCTTTGTCCACCGGATCGCTTGCCGACGCTTGGTAAGCACCCCGCGATACAAATATCCAACCGTCATCGCCGATATATTGCACCCCATTGGTATAGCCCCCACTTGTATAAACGGTAATACCGTTATCGTATTCGTGTTTGACGAAGAAATCGCCATGTACGTTCCATAATCCCGATTTTGGGAATTCTGCCAAAGCCTCAACGGACTTTGGGCCCGTCAATTCGGTATCCATCCCCCATGCCGCGGAATCATAGTGGTGTTGTCCCCAACCAGTAATCATTCCGGCACCATAATTTCGAATTCTCAACCAACCCGGGCGGCCATAACCTTCTTGCGGGTGTACCCCAATCTCCGTATAGGGCACTTCAGGGGTCGACCCCAGCCACATATCAAAATTTAGATTCGAAGGCACTGGCATTTCGGGGGCCAGAGGCCCCGCAGGATCTCCTGGCAGACCTATTTTTACGGTATGTATTTTGCCGATGCGGCCATTTCTTACCAATTCGGCAGCAACCCTAAATTGGGGCATGGCGCGCTGTTGGGTACCCACTTGAAGGATAACGTTCTTACTTTTAACCGCTTCCTGTAACTGTTGTCCTTCCCTGACCGTCAATGACGTTGGTTTTTGCAGGTATATATCCTTACCGGCCAAGGCAGCTTCCAAGGCGGGTTGCGAATGCCAATGATCGGGCGTACTGATCATGACCGCATCGATATCCTTGTTCATCAACAACTCACGGTAGTCTTCATAAACCCTAGTATCCATATATTTCTCCTTACCCGTCTTTTTTTGATAAAATTCATCGGTAAAGGTTTTGGCATACTGCGCCCTTTTTGAATCCAAATCACAAACCGCAACCAGGCGTGCTTCGTCAAACTGCATGGTATCGGGCATGTCGTGCCCCAGGGCTATTCGGCCACACCCGATCTGACCGATATTTATCTTATTGCTCGGCGCGTCCTTTCCAAGTACATGGGCCGGAACTATGCTCGGGAACCCTACCATGGCAGCGGTACCCAAAGTCGTTTTACTGATAAATTTCCTTCTTTGCATATCTGGTATCTGTTGATTTAATTTGAATAAATTCCGTTAATCTGTTTTTGCATATTTCGATTCCCTTGACCCGAGCATTGTGACACCATCAGATTTGTATTGTTCGCCCTTTCTCAAAAAATACGCGTTTCAAAAGTTTCTTTTGACCGTTCATTTAAGTTTACTATAAAACTATTCTTAAATTTGACGATCATCGGTTGTGAACGTTAACGAAATAACATAAAAAGCGGCAACAATGCAAAGATTATTGGTTTCATTTCTAACATTTTTGATTCTAGGGTCCGTTCAGGCCCAAAGCCTTGAGCCCATTGAAATTACTTCTGAGTGGCTCTCAAAAATCGAAAGATCGGCCCCCTCGGAACCCACTATAAAGAATACTGAAAAAAGAAAGATCCTGGTCTTTTCAAAAGCACCGGGGTTTTACCACTGGACCATTCCGCATAATGTTGAAATGCTTAAAATACTTGGCAAAAAAACGGGTGCTTTTGAAATCCATATCGGCTACGATATAGATAATTTCGAAAAGAAAAACCTCAAAAAATACGATGCCCTAATACTGAACAATTCGAATCCGAGCGGACCTGATCGAGATTTGTTCGCGGATCTTTTAAAGCAGAACACAACATTTACCGATAGCGAAATCAAGGAAAAGGCGGCACAATACGAACAAAACCTCTTGAACTATGTAGCCAAAGGGGGAGGGTTGATGATAATGCACGGTGCCATTACATTGCAGAACAATTCGATGGTATTCAGTAAAATGACGGGGGGTAGCTTTGATTATCACCCGAAACAGCAAGAAATACATGTAAAGGAAGTTGACGCGAACCATCCATTGGTAAGGGCTTTCAAAGGAAAGGGACTTACGCATATCGACGAGCCCTATTTTTTCAAAAATGCATATGCGGATCATAATTTCAGGCCCTTGCTTTACATGGAAGTCGACAAATTGGAAGGGGTGACAAAAGAGGTCGATGAAAACAAGATTTATATTTCATGGATCAAAAGGTATGGCAAAGGCAGGGTGTTCTACAGCTCGCCCTCGCATAATGCCCATAGTATGGACAATCCTGAATTACTGGAGTTTTTCCTGGATGGAATACAGTATGTAGTAGGAGACCTCAAATGTGACGATAGTCCGCTCGGGAAACGGAAATGAAATTACCACTTAAACAGCGATCCGTTATAAAAAATAACTGTTTCTAATCGGGTATTCCGATGTGTCGCAATACAGATCTCCGTATAAGTTCAATCCCGGCTTGCTGGTTCGAAACCGAACCGAAATATGTAGAATGGGGGCCCCTTCAAGAATATTCAGCTTTTTTGCCACATCGATCGATGCGGGTTTGGATCTGAGCTCCTGTTCCGCCCCCATAATCTCGATCAAATGCTTCCGGCTAAGCGTCTTAAAAAATGAACCATCGACAAATTCGTCCGATTCGATGAGTCCCAGGGCATTGAGTGAATACCAATTATTTTCCAGCACCACAGGGTGGCCGTTGATATTTCGTACCCGTTGAAAATAAACGCATTGCGATTTTTGCTCTTCATTGGTCAGGGTAAAGGGTATAATAGGGTCCCATCTGGCAATCCGAGATGGTTCGGTCACAATAGTCTCCACCTCATAGTCGATGGATCCCGATATTCCTTTGACGGTGAGCAAACCCAATGACTTTCCCCTTTCAATAACTTTGCTTCCCTTGCCCTGTTCTTTTACTATAAACCCTTCTTTCAAAAGTTCGTCCAGCGCCTTGCGTATAGTTGTCCTGGTAATACCGAACCGGTTACAAAAATCATTTTCGGACGGCAGATAACTGCCGATAGGATATTTACCCGTCTGTATCCTTTTTTTAATATAATCTCGAATAGTACGGTACTTATGCTTTTCAAGTTTTTTGTCGCCCATATTCTTGAAGTTCGGAACCTGCCCTAAAAAGTCGGAAAAGTATGAAATATTACTTGTACGTACAAGTTGGAATGGTTACTTTAGCCTATCGATGGGTTCCGGATACCTTTGTAATTGAGTCGAAATAGAATAGAGTTTCAGGAGCCCATGGATCAATCCCTTTAAAACGCAAACACATGCCCAATATTCCTATCAGGACCACGGTAGTCGGCAGTTATCCCTTTCCCGGATGGCTTGAATTCGTATCACAGAACCTTGATCAATTTGGTGCCGCCGACATCGAAGAGGCCATTGAAGATGCCGTTATCGCGGCAATTCACGACCAAACGACGGCCGGCCTAGATGTCATTACCGATGGCGAACAAACCCGATTGGACTTCAATCTGTCTTTTTACGGTTTTATCAATGGAATCGAAAACAACACTTCAGACACCCGAAAATTCGGTCCACCTGCCCATGACCAGCGCGGAAAAAACAATATCATCGGAAATCTGGCCGCACCCAACGGCCTTGGTGCGGTAAAAGAATTTGAGCGCCTAAAGAAATTAGCGCCAAAAGGCCCGGTTTTAAAAGCGAGTATTCCCGGCCCTTACACTTTGGCCGGTAGATTATTGCCAAATGGCACATACAAAGACCGTTACGAGATTACCGAAGCTTTGCTGCCCATTATCAGCAACGAGCTAAAAGCTTTGGTAGCGGCTGGTTGTACCGAAATTACGGTTGACGAACCATCGATGAGCTGCTATGCCTACAAGGCCGACACAAAGCGTTTCGTCGACATCTTCAATCGTACGGTAAAGCCGATCAAAGAAAAATGCAATCTCAGCACGCATTTATGTTTTGGCAATTTCAAGGGAAGGCCGGTAGGATATCGCAGCATCAAACCGATGTTGCCGGATTTTTTGGATATGAATGTCGACGAAATACATATCGAAATGGCCAATCGCGAGTTCGCAGAAATCGAACTGCTCGCGCCTTTTGCCGAAAAAATGAACGTTGCCGTAGGTATCATAGATGTCAAAAATTACTATATCGAAACCGTTGACGATGTTGTGCAGCGAATCAATCGCTGCCTAAAATACGTTCCAGCAGAAAAACTATCGGTCGCTCCCGATTGCGGCCTAAGCCAAACGGCCCGTTGGGCCTCAAGACAAAAGCTGATCAACATGGTCGCTGGGGCGAAAAAAGTTCGTGGATCATTATGAGCTTAATTCCCGCCCTAAAAAAGAATGAGAATCTAATTGCCGAAATGAACGGCTTTCTTTCCGAAAAAGATGGTTTTCGTCTTTGGTGGTTGGGCCAAAGTGGGTATGTATTGCAATGGAACGGCAAACGGATCTTGATAGACCCCTACCTTTCCGATTCGCTCACCAAAAAATATGCGAAGACTGAAAAACCCCATATGCGCATGAGTGAGTTGGTGGTGCGACCCGATTTATTGCGGAATATTTCCGTAGTAACTTCAAGCCATAACCATACAGATCATTTAGATGCCGAAACCTTGATTCCAGTCTTGAAAAACAATCCCGATATCAAATTCATCATTCCGGAAGCCAATCGTAGTTTCGTTGCCGATCGGGTACAATGCGATTATGATTTTCCCATAGGCATGAACGACGGTTTTACCTATACAATCGATGGATTTACTTTTGTCGGTATCCCCGCAAAACACAACGAATTGGCACGCGATGAAAATGGCAATTGCAAGTTCATGGGATATGTCATTCAGTTTGGAACCTACTCCATTTACCATAGTGGAGATACCTTATGGTTCGAGGGCATGGTGGATCTATTGAAACCTTTCAATGTCGATGTCGCCATACTGCCCATCAACGGAAACAAGCCCGAAAGAAAAGTTGCGGGAAACCTGAACATTGTCGAAGCGGTGGAATTGGGACTGGCGATCAATGCAAGATATGTGATTCCCTGTCATTACGATATGTTTACCTTTAATACTGCAGATGTCAATGATTTTGCGGCCGAAGCAGATAAAAGAGGGCAGCGCTATCGAGTGCTCGGGGGAGGTGAAAAATTTAGATACAAAAACCCGTAGGTTTTTCTTTTAGAGCTCAAAAAGGTATCTTACTGAATGGTTCAAAGCCTTACAATTTGATGCCCAAAAACAAGTATTATGATCGCATTGGAGTTCACCACTTTTATCGGCCGTTTTCATCCGCTTTTCGTGCATCTCCCTATTGGTTTTATAATCTTGGCCATCTTATTGGAGGGGTGGGAAAGTTTTAAGAAAAAGGGGAATCCAAGTAGGTTGATTCCGATCGCGTGGTTCATCGGTGGCCTAGCGTCATTTGTAGCCGCCCTTTGCGGATGGTTTCTTGGAGAAACCGGACTCTATATTGAGGAACAACTTTTTCTGCATCGTTGGCTGGGCATCGCCCTTGTTCCCATTGCTTTTATCGGTTGGTGGATCAAAAGAGCACCTGAGCAATATCCAAAACAACTACAACACGGCTTCAATATTTTATTGATTGTTTTATTATCCGTTGAAGGGCATAAAGGCGGCAACCTAACCCATGGTGAAACATATTTGACCGAGTTCGCCCCTGAACCGATACGAAACCTTTTTACCTCACAAAAAGATTCTGTTTTCAATCTTCGATCCAACAACCCAGATTCAGTAATAGTATACACAGAATTGATACAACCTATTTTTCAAGCGAAGTGCGTTTCTTGCCACGGCAATGAGGTTAAAAGGGGGGCACTGAATATGAGCCATCCAGATTCCCTTTCACTTGGCGGCGACGGAGGCGATGTTATAGTACCGGGCAATCTCGAGGACAGTGAACTTTTCAGAAGAATCACGCTCCCGCAAAAGAATGTCAAATTCATGCCTCCTACATCAAATGTATTGACCTATGACGAAATCAAGACCATAGCATGGTGGATCGAACAAGGGGCATTGTTCGAAAGTAGGGTAAGCGAGCTAGAAGTCGATAAAAACTTAAAACCGGTACTGTTGCGTAGATATGGGCTAAATACCACCCCTCGGCCTTGGTATGAAAAAGTACAGGTGGCCCCGCTGGACAGTACTCAGATTGCCCTGCTTATGCAACAAGGTTTTTCAGTAAAGACCCTGGGCGCCAATAACCCGTTGTTAGATGTCGGGTATAAGGGCACTGACCTTTCACCTGAAAAATTGGTGGCCCTGGAACCTGCGAAAGAACATATCACCTGGTTTTCGTTGACCGGAACCAATATAAAGGACGAATGGCTTTCCGGGCTTTCTGGTTTTGTGAACCTTACCCGTTTGGAATTGGACAAAACCTCAATCTCTGATTTAGGAATCGCCCACCTCAACGATTTATCCCATTTAGAGGTGCTCAACCTTTATGCCTCACAGGTTTCCGATGCCTGTTTACCAATATTACAAGAACTTCCTGCATTGAAGCGGGCATATCTCTCTCGAACGAAAGTGACTTTTGATAAGGCAAAAGCCATTGAAGATGAAGACGGTTTGACCATTATCATTGCTGAAAATGTCAAAAATTAACCTAAGAAGAATCGAATGACCTATTTCATTAATAATGCGATCCAAGTAATGTTCTTGGCGATTGTTTCCCTTTTTGCAGTGGGCTGCAACGACCTAAGAGGCGAGCACTATACAACACCCGACCTTGAATTTAAGACTGAAATCGAAGACGGATTCGTGGTTCCGGTGGGTTGGGATATCGCACTTTGGGCCGAATCACCATCTTTATACAATCCGACCAATATGGATGTTGATGCCAAAGGACGCATCTGGGTTACCGAAGCGGTCAACTATCGTGATTTTAATAATGATCCCGAGAAACGTTTGAACTTTGAAAAAGGAGATCGCGTCATGATACTGGAAGATACCGATGGGGATGGCGTCAGCGACTCATCCAAGGTATTCGTGCAAGACAAAGACCTTGTCGCCCCCATGGGCATTGCCGTTCTGGGCAACAAGGTTTTTGTGTCTTGTGCCCCATCACTACTAGTTTATACCGATGAAAACGGGGATGATGTTCCCGACAAAAAGGAAGTCTTTCTCAAAGGTTTCGGTGGATTGGATCACGATCACAGTCTGCATGCGCTCATCGCCGGACCCGATGGTAAATATTACTTCAACACGGGCAATGCCGGACCTCACTATGTAACCGATAAAGCCGGTTGGCAATTGCGTTCGGGGAGTGTTTATACAGGAGGAACGCCGTATAACAATGAAAATGAACCGGCCCTGGTCAGCGATGACGGTCGTATTTGGGTAGGCGGTCTAGCACTGCGAATGGAAAAAGACGGTACCGGTCTGGAAGTCGTGGGCCATAATTTTCGCAACTCTTACGAAGTTGCTTTGGACTCTTACGGAAATATGTGGCAAAATGACAATGACGACCAAGTGGTAACCTGTCGTGTAACTTATATTATGGAAGGTGGTAATGCAGGTTTCTTCAATGCCGATGGCAAACGTACGTGGCAAGCAGATCGAAAACCGGGGCAAGATATTTTCTCTGCCCACTGGCATCAGGAAGATCCGGGGGTAATGCCGGCAGGGGACAACACGGGTGCAGGATCTCCAACTGGTGTTGTGGTGTATGAGGGCGAGGCTTTTGGCCCAGAATATCAGGGAATGCTTTTAAGCGCCGATGCCGGGCGAAACGTCATCTTTGCTTATCAACCTTCAAAAGAAGGTGCCGGCTTTCATTTGAAAAGAAGGGATTTGATTACCTCTATGCAAGAATCTACCGAAGGATATATTTGGAACGATATCGATGATGACAAACGAAAATGGTTTCGGCCCAGCGATGTTGCCGTGGGCACCGATGGGGCCATTTACATTGCCGACTGGTACGACCCCGTAGTGGGCGGACATCAGATGATGGACAGTCTCGGATATGGCCGTATATACCGCCTTACACCTAAGGGAAAGAAATTAAGAAATCCACTTTTGGATTTGACGTCCGTTGATGGCCAAATCGATGCCCTGTTAAATCCAGCGGTCAATGTCAGAAACCTTGGGTTTGAAAAGTTGCTTCAAGAAGGGGAAACCGTTGTGCCAGAGGTTCAAAAAATAATGGAATCTGACAACCCGCTACATAAGGCGCGGGCAATCTGGCTTTTGTCACAATTAGGAAGCAAAGGAACCAAGATAGTTGAAAACATCCTCGAAAAAGAACCCGACCCGCGATTGAGGGTAACGGCCTATCGGGCCTTAACCGATAACGAAAACTCGGTTCTGAAATATGCTTCCGTGGCGGTCGATGATCCTTCGCCAGCCGTTCGGAGGGAAGTGGCCATATCGCTTCGCGATATTCCATGGGCTCAAAGCGAAAAGCTCATTAAAGAACTATTCGAAAGCTATGATGGAAAAGACCCTTGGTATTTGGAAGCACTCGGTATGGCTTCGGATGGAAAGGAGGAAGAGGCCTATGCCGCATTGGTATCCGATCAACCGGAAAATCCGACGGAATGGTCAGTTAATTTTGCTTCATTGGTCTGGCGGATGCATCCGAAATCGGCGGTCGAGGCACTGAAAAAAAGGGCAATGGCCGAGAACCTAAGTGATTATCATAAAGCAAGGGCAGTCGATGCCTTGGCATTTATCAGTGACAAAACAGCAGTTGCCGCAATGATCGATTTAAAGAATTTCGAAGAGCACCTAGAAATTCAAAAATTGGCGCGTTGGTGGGTTGATTTTCGAATGACCAATGATTGGTTTTCCCTTTGGGATTGGCAATCCGAAACGGGGATTACCTTTGAGCTTACCGAAGCGATCGAACGCCAACAAGAAACACTTCTCGATGAGAAGAAGCCGTTTTCCGAAAGGGTAGCGACAGGCAACATAATGGCCGGTACTTTGATCGGCGGGCGCTTGTTGATTTATCTTGCCTCGGAAGACAAACTTTCCAATAAACTAAAAAATGCAATCTCCGCGGCCATTTTTGAAAATCCCTCGTTAGAAATTAAGACATTGGCTCAAGAGTATTTTTCAAAACCCACAGAAGAACGGCTTTCCATTTCCAGTATTTTGGCGTTACAAGGAGATAAGTCAAAGGGCGAAACCCTGTTTTCCTCAAAATGTATCACCTGTCATACCAACGGTATTATCGGCAACGACATCGGGCCTGCCCTATCAGCTATAGGCGAAAAATTTGATAAAACGGCCATGCTCGATGCCATTGTCCGTCCAAATGCATCCATCGTTTTTGGCTATCGGCCAACCATGATCAAAACAAAGACCGGGCAGGTCTTCTATGGTTTTCTACTTTCTGAAGCCGAGACCACGGTTCTCAAAGATATAACAGGAAGGCAAATAGTAATCGCCCCTGATGATATCGAAGTCCAAAAGAAGATGAAACTGGGCCTGATGCCCGATGCCAAAACCTTGGATTTGAGCCATCAAGATTTGGCAGATCTAAGTACGTATCTGTTAAGTTTAAAAAATAGCGATCTTTAGAACACAACGTAGACGAAAAACACACTATGAAAAATTCAATTGGCAGAAGAGATGTTCTTAAATCCTCGATTGGCGTTCTGGGCCTCGGTTGTTTATCGGCCTTCGACATTTTCATGGGTGACCCAAAAAACCGTTTTAAGATAGGGGCTTGTGACTGGTCAATAAATCAATTGGCAAAAATAGAGGCCATCGAAGTCGGCAAAAATATAGGTCTCGATGGTGTACAGATCAGCCTTGGCACTTTGAATGATGATATGCACCTACGAAAGCCTAAAATTCAACAGTACTATAAGGAAGCCTGTAAAAAACATGGCATGCAAATCGGCGGTATCGCCATTGGTGAAATGAACAACATTCCCTATAAATCAGATCCGCGTGCCGAACAATGGGTCTCCGATAGCATCGACGTTGCCAAAGCCCTTGGAGTAAAGGTGGTCTTGTTGGCATTCTTTCATAAAGGCGACCTTAAAAATGACATCGAGGGAACAAAAGAGACCATTCGCAGATTAAAAAAGATAGCCCCAAAGGCCGAAGACAGCGGAGTTGTTCTAGGATTGGAAACCTGGTTGAGTGCCGAAGAGCACATGCATATTCTCGATAGCGTAAACTCCACAAGCGTAAAAGTGTATTATGACGTTGCCAACTCGAACAAAATGGGTTATGACATCTATGAGGAAATACGTCAGTTGGGCAAAGAGAATATTTGCGAGTTCCATGCCAAGGAGAACGGTTTTCTTCTCGGAAAAGGTAGAATCGATTTTCAAGCGGTCCGCAGGGCCGTCGATGATATCGGCTATGAAGGCTGGGTGCAGATTGAAAGTGCCGTACCCAAAAAGACGGATATGTTCGAAAGTTACTTACACAATAACAAATACCTTAGATCGGTCTTAAATGAAAAATAAGCTTGTTAAGTTTTGAATTCCATCATCCCTCAAGGGAAATGTTTGCCATACAAAACACATTCAATATAAATAAGCAAGCCCTTGTAAACCATGAAATGGCCGGTTTTGTACGTCGAATTGAAAAATAACTTGACCGGCAAAATTTTTAAGGGTTTGGTATGAAGATAGGATAGAAATAACAAAAAAAATCGGTTAGGGGCCTATAGAAAAACCTCAAATTTATGAGTTATGGTTATACTATCAATTTAAATGAATATAATCTAAGTTGTTTATATTTAAATATGCTATTCTTTTATGCTTAGAACAGGAAAATATTAAAATCACAGGGATGTTTCATGTAAAATATATTTTCTACATAGCAAGTCTGACCACCTTAGTTTCGTGTGTGGGCCCAAATCTTCCCGAATCGGTGCAGTCGGCCTACGAAAAACTTCCGCAGAAAATCGATTTCAACCAGCACGTCAAACCAATTCTCTCCGATAAATGCTTTATCTGCCATGGCCCTGATAAAGCAAAAGTAAAGGCGGGACTGCAATTGCACCTACCCGACTTGGCCTATCAGGAATCGAAAAACAATCCCGGCACCTATTCCATAAAGCCCGGAAATGCAGACAGGAGCGATTTGGTTCATCGGATCCTATCAAATGATCCCGAATACAAAATGCCCGAACCTGAATCGCACCTCACCTTAACGGATTACGAAAAGGCAATGCTTGTCAAATGGATCGAAGATGGTGCCGAGTACAAAGACCACTGGGCATTCACCGCTCCGGAGAACAAAGAACCCCCAAAAGTAAGACTCCATGACAAAGTAGGTAATCCTATTGATAATTTTATTTTAGCGAAGTTGGAAGTTGAAGGATTAAAACCCAATCCGCCCGCTGACAAAGAAACCATTTTACGCAGACTGTCATTCGACCTGACAGGCTTACCGCCAACAATCGAAGAAATCGACAATTTCGTGAACGATGATTCGCCCGACGCTTATGAAAAACAAGTAGATCGTTTATTGGCCTCGCCCCATCATGCCGAACAATTGACCTTGGATTGGATGGATCTTTCGCGTTATGCCGATACGCATGGCTACACGGTGGATCGTTATCGCGACATTTCGCCTTGGCGCGATTGGGTCATCAAGGCTTTTCAGGAAAATATGCCATACGATGAATTCGTGCGCTGGCAAATGGCCGGCGACATGATGCCCGACCCGACGAAAGAACAGATCCTCGCAACGACTTTTGGTCGTTTACACCCTCAGAATTCCGAAGGAGGAATTATCGATGAAGAATTTCGTTCAGAGTATGTCGCCGATCGCACCAATGTTGTTGGCGAAGCTTTTTTGGGTTTGACCATGGCCTGTGCCAAGTGCCATGACCATAAGTACGACCCCATCTCGCAAAAGAACTATTACGAGATGTATAGTTTTTTTAATAATGTGAACGAGTCAGGGCAGATATCCTACGATTTTTCGATGCCAGCACCGAACCTGATGTTGACCACTGAAGAACAAGACAAATTTCTCGAGTATGTCGAGGGTCTGATCGAGGAAAAAAAGCAATCTGCCGTAAAGACGATTGCGTCAGAGAAGCCCAAGGTTACTGATTGGATAGCCTCCGGCGGATATAAAAATATCGATGCGAAAGGAACTCCCAGAGGGTTGGTGGCCAAAATCGATTTTAAAAATGGTAGTTTGAACAATGCCCTGAATCCATCGCAAAAAGGAAAAATGAACCGTCAATTCGCGCCAAAACAAATCGCTAATATTGTTGAAGGCTATTCCGGAAAAGGTTTGAAATTCGATGGTGACGCCTGGTTGGAACTGCCAAGTCTAGGTACCTTTCATCGCTATGAGCCCTTTAGCATCGCCTTAAGGGTTTTTATTCCCGAAGATCTTGAAAACGGCGTGATATTCCACAAAGGCATCGGGGCCAAATTGTATAATTTCAGGGGGTACCACTTGGCACTCAAAGAAAATAAATTCGAGTTGCTCTTGGCCCATTTACATCCTGCAAATGCCATTGTCAAATATAGTATTGAAGAAGTGCCTAAAGAACAATGGCTACAGTTGACCTTCACCTATGACGGTTCGAGCAGTGCCAGTGGCGTGAAACTCTTTTTGAGCGGGGCGGAACAACCAACAGATACCTTTGTCGATAATCTGTACAAAGATTTTGTTTTTAGACCTGATACGTATGGTACGAGCGGCGTCCCTCAAGATCCGGGGCTTCAGTTGGGTGCGCGTTGGCGAGGCAAGGGAATAGGAAATGCCATTGTTGATGATATAATGGTATTTGACCACGAGCTTTCCGAAATAGAAGTGCTTCAAATTTCCGATCCCGAAAGATTGAAAGGGCTATTGGCCAAAACCTACCAAGACTTGACAAATGATGATAAGTTGGCACTGGAAAAGTATTATCTATGGACAAATTCAAAAACGTACCGGCAGTCAATATACGATCTTAAAGAAACCCGAAAGATATTGGCGGACAGTATTGAACCCATTCAGGAAATAATGGTCATGAAGGAGATGGACGAACCCCGAGAATCTTTCGTTCTTGAACGCGGATTATATGATCAATTTGGGGAGCGTGTCTATCCGAATACTCCGGAAAAAATATTTGCATTCCCAGACAGTCTTGAAAAAAATCGATTGGGCTTGGCCAAGTGGGTAACCGACGCGAACAACCCCTTGTTCGCTCGGGTAACGGTCAACCGCTACTGGAAGAATATTTTCGGAACCGGTATCGTTCGTACTGTCGAAGATTTCGGCAACCAAGGCGAGTTGCCGAGCCACCCGGCCTTGTTGGATTGGTTGGCCATTCGATTTGTTGAATCAGGTTTTGACGTAAAGGCTTTGCACAAGCTCATGGTCATGTCGAATACCTACCGACAATCTTCTTTGGTGAGTGAAGAATTGATGGAAAAAGACAAGGCGAATCGACTTTTGGCCAGAGGTCCATCACGCAGGTTGACTGGCGAAATGCTCCGTAACAATGTGCTACTGGCCTCGGGACTTTTAAATCGAAAAATAGGAGGAAAAAGTGTAAAACCATATCAACCCGCCGGACTCTGGAAAATCAACGGGGCGGCCTACGAGGAAGATGAGGGAGAAAAATTATACCGTAAAAGCATGTATACCATTTGGAAACGTTCTGTGCCACATCCGACGATTGCCACTTTTGATGCTCCCGAGCGATCTTTCTGTGCAGTGCGTCGCCAAGAGACCAATACCCCGCTGCAAGCTCTGGTCTTGATGAACGATCCTACCTATGTAGAAGCCTCAAGAGTGCTAGGATACAATATGTCGCAATATTCCGACCCCAAAGCGGATATTTCGAATACCTTTAAAAAACTGACGGGAAGAAGCATTCAAGATAGGGAACTGAAACTTTTAGCCGATTTACGCCTGGAAGAATACGAAAAATTCAAAACAAACGAACAAAAGGCCGAAGGATGGTTGAATACAGGGGAATTCCGTATTTCAAACACCAATGACGAAGCCCTAGTTGCCGCAAATGCGGTGGTTGCAAGTACCATCATCAATTCGGATGCCGTGATAACAAAAAGATAAGGTCTCGCCTGACCACTCCGAAGGTGGGGACTTTTATCTCAGAAGTTAAATGTATTTAGTGTTGTTATTAAAAAGTAAAGCAAGAGTTCCCTCCCCCTCGGAGAGGGTTAGGAAAGGGACTCAGGGTATTGAAACTAAAAGACATGTGCCATAACCACGAGAATTTAAGATCGAACAACAGAGACCTGCAAGAAGTAGAACGACAAATGGATCGTCGTAACTTTTTGACCAAAACCTCCATGGGTCTGGGCGCCATTGCCCTAGGCTCGTTGTTAAATGCCGATAAAGCTTTTGCTTCGGTAAAAAATGGTGTTCTTGATACTGCAAGTGCCGATGCGTTGTTGAAATCGTATAACAAAAATCGATTGGGACTGCCACATCATGCGCCCAAGGCCAAACGAATCGTCTACCTATTTCAAAGCGGCGGCCCTTCGCAACTTGAAATGTGGGACTATAAACCGAAGCTAAAGAATATGTTCGGGCAAGATTTGCCCGACTCCGTGCGACAAGGGCAACGCCTTACCGGAATGAGTGCCGAGCAAACGTCTTTCCCCATGGCGCCCTCGCTATTTGATTTCAAACAATATGGAGAAACCGGAACATGGGCCAGTGATCTATTGCCATACACTTCGGAAGTTGTCGACGACCTCTGCTTTATCAAATCGATGCAGACCGATCAGATCAACCATGACCCAGCCATTACCTTTATGCAGACCGGGAATCAATTACCGGGCAGACCATCGATAGGTGCCTGGTTGAGCTACGGCTTGGGTTCCGATAACGAGAACCTTCCAACTTTTATAACATTGATTACAAAAAATATGGGTGGACAGCCCTTGTATTCCCGTTTATGGGGCAATGGTTTCCTTCCAACGGAACACCAAGGGGTGCAATTCCGTTCCGGGAAAGACCCTGTACTCTATCTAAGCGACCCCGAAAATTATGACGGCAATGACAGAAGGCAAATGTTGGACTATCTCGGCAAACTGAACGAAGTGCAACATGATACCTACGGCGATCCTGAAATACAAGCACGAATGGCGCAGTATGAAATGGCATTCCGTATGCAGACCTCGGTTCCTGAAGTGACCGACATGTCCGATGAACCCGATTACATTTTCGATATGTATGGCGAAGACAGCAGAGATCCCGGCACCTATGCCGCAAATTGCTTGATGGCCAGAAAACTTTTGGAAAAAGATGTAAAATTCGTGCAATTGTACCACCAAGGATGGGACCAGCACAGTTATTGTCCCGGTGGTGTGAAGGCACAATGCAAACGAACAGATCAGGCCAACGCAGCATTGATCAAAGATTTGAAACAACGCGGCATGTTGGAGGATACTTTAGTTGTCTGGGGTGGCGAATTCGGGCGAACGGTTTACTCCCAAGGGCAACTGACTCCTGAAAATTATGGTCGCGATCATCACCCAAAGGCCTTTACCATGTGGATGGCCGGCGCGGGTGTAAAAGCCGGACACACCCATGGCGAAACCGACGATTTTAGCTATAATGTGGTCAAAGACCCGGTACACGTACATGATTTTCATGCGACGCTTATGCATCTATTCGGTATCGATCACGAACGGCTTACTTTTAAACATCAGGGAAGGCGTTATCGATTGACCGATGTACATGGGCATGTGGTCAATGATATACTTTCGTAAATACCAAACCCTTAATTGCAGCAAGCAGATAGTATGAGCCGTCAAAGCTTGTATCGGGCCAACACATTTATTAAACCATATATTTCTCGCTCAATGGAAAAAAATGAACAATGAGCTTTCATTCCGTTATAAGTTGCCGATTGCGTTCTGAATTACACCGATATACTTTACTTTTATGTACTAAGATTCGAATACCTAAAGCATGAAGCAGAATGAAAAACACGCCATGTCGAAAGAGCTGGCACAAAAAATAGACGAAAGTGGCGTTGTTGCCGTACTCATAATCGATGAGGTCAAGCATGCCGTGCCAATGGCAAAAGCTCTTTTGAAAGGCGGTGTCGATGCCATTGAACTGACGCTTCGAACCCCTGCGGCCATCGATTCGGCCAAGGCCATAAAAAAGGAAGTTCCTGAAATAACTTTGGGTTTTGGCACAGTATTGACCACGGATCAAGTGAAGGCAGTAGTAGATGTAGGGGCCGATTTTGCGGTTTCGCCAGGTTGCAACCCTAAAATAATCGCAGAGGCCAGAAAACAGGGCCTAGACTTTGCCCCAGGCGTCATGACCCCCACCGATATCGAAATTGCCATCGAACACGGGTGTCGGGTCTTAAAGTTTTTTCCTGCCGAAACCTCGGGGGGCATGAAACATCTTGAAAGTATGGCTGCCCCATATATACATCTGGGCCTGAAATTTATTCCGCTGGGCGGATGCAACATAGACAATGCGCCGCTATACCTTAAATCTCCTTTGATAACGGCAATCGGGGGCACTTGGATAGCCAAAAGACCCTTGATCCAATCAGAGGATTGGGAAGCCATAACAACTAACGCCAAAGAAATAAGAACATTGATCGATCGAATCAAAAAGAACTGATTAAACCCGAATAAATCCTTATATTCCTTGTCTTACTTATTAACATTCCAACAAACATGAAGAAAGTCGTAACCTTTGGGGAAATTATGGGGCGTGTGGCCTCTCCGGAAAACCTGCGCCTAAGACAGGCAAGAAATTTCGAAGTTACCTATGCAGGTGCCGAAGCCAGCGTGGCGGCTTCGATCTGCAATTATGGTGGAAAAGCCCGTTACGTGACCGCCCTTCCAAAACATCCGCTAGCTGAAGCTGCAATGGATTCAGTACGTGCCGTCGGTATCGATACCGAATATATCTTGCGTACCGACGAAGGCCGACTGGGCCTCTATTTTCTGGAGACCGGTGCCAATCAACGCCCAAGCAATGTTGTATATGACCGGGCCGATTCGGCCATATCGATTACCCCTGCCGACAGATACGACTGGAAAAATATTTTTAAGGATGCTCAATGGCTCCATCTTAGCGGCATTACTCCCGCCTTGTCCAAAAATGCGGCGGAGGCGACCCTTGTCGCCGCCCAACAAGCAAAAAAAGCAGGGGCCTCCGTTTCTATTGACCTGAACTTTAGAGGCAAACTATGGAAATGGGATTCAAACTATTCCCAAAAGGATTTAGCCCAAAAAACCATGCGTGAAATTTTACCTTTTGTAGATGTCGTAGTCGGCAATGAAGAAGACTGCCATGATGTACTGGGCATTCAGGCCGGTGATACCGATGTTCATTCGGGCAGTTTGGATACATCACGCTATCCCGAGGTGGCCAAGCAGGTCGTACAGCAATTCCCGAACATTAAAAAAGTGGCCATAACGTTGCGGGAAAGCCTCTCTGCCAGTCACAACAATTGGGGCGCCATGCTTTATGATGCCTCCGAAAATCAGTCCTTTTTCGCTCCTTTGGATGCAAATGGAGAATATAATCCCTATCAAATCAAAAACATAGTCGATCGTGTGGGTGGTGGTGATTCGTTCGCTGGCGGGCTCATCTTCTCATTGATAACGTCCGAACTTAGCGAACCACAGACCGCATTGAATTATGCCGTGGCGGCTTCTTGTTTAAAACATTCCATCAAGGGCGATTTCAACTATTCGACAAGGGCCGAGGTCGAACGCCTGATGGGCGGCAATGCTTCTGGCCGTGTGGTTCGCTAAAAACTTCCTTGGAATAAATATTGAACGAACATGAAGCAATTGAGCATTGAGGGAAGCATCGTTTTAGGACTAATCCTTTGTCTTGTCGGGTGTAAGCGCGAAGGTGCAAAGTCCGATCAAGAAGTAGCGACCAAAGAAATAACAAAACCCAATATTGTAATAATATACGCCGATGATCTGGGATATGGAGAGCTAGGTGCCTATGGTGCCACTATATTGAAAACACCCAATCTGGACAAATTGGCGAACGGGGGAATACGATTCATAAATGGATATGCTTCTTCAGCCACTTGTACCCCGAGCCGATATGCCCTTCTCACCGGAGTGTATCCTTGGCGGAACAAACAGGCCAAAATTCTTCCCGGAACGGCCCCATTGATTATCGACACTGCGCAAACGACACTTCCTAAAATGCTCAGGGAACAAGGTTATCACACAGGCATCGTCGGCAAATGGCATTTGGGATTGGGAACCGGAAACGTCGATTGGAACCAAAGAATTTCACCGGGACCTAACGAAGTAGGTTTCGACTACAGCAATATTCTCGCGGCGACCCAAGATAGGGTTCCTACCGTTTATATCGAAAATGGCCATGTGGTCGATCTCGATCCGAACGATCCTATTGAAGTCGATTATGAAAAGAACTTTCCGGGAGAGCCGACCGGTCTTGAAAACCCGGAATTGCTCAAAATGAAATGGCACCACGGACATAACAACAGTATCGTAAACGGAATTCCGCGAATCGGGTTTATGAAAGGGGGTGAAGCCGCCAAATGGGTCGATGAAGATATGGCCGATTACTTTTTGACCGAAGCACAGCAGTACGTTCGGCAGCATAAGTCAGCGCCTTTTTTTCTATACTATGCGCTGCAACAACCACATGTTCCGCGCACCCCGCATCCTCGATTCGTCGGCAAATCGGGTATGGGTCCAAGAGGTGATGTCATCGTAGAAGCCGACTGGGTCATCGGAGAATTCATAAAAACCTTGAAAGACGAAGGCCTATTGGAGAATACTTTGATCATCTTTTCCAGCGATAACGGGCCTGTGGTAAACGATGGCTATTATGATGATTCTGTTGAAAAATTAGGCGATCATAAACCTGCCGGAGTTTTAAGGGGCGGCAAGTATAGTTTGTTCGAGGCCGGTACCCGTGTACCTTTCATTACCTATTGGAAGGGCCAGATCGAGCCAGGTATGTCGAATGCACTAGTGTCACAAATAGACCTGCTTTCGTCGTTAGCGGCACTCACTGGGAGTACTACCCGCGGAGCGGATAGCAAGAACTTATTGGATGTTCTTTTGGGAAAAACTGAAAACGGGCGACAAGAGCTCGTTTTAGAAGCTTCGACAAAAACCGCTTTCCGAAAAGGCGATTGGGCAATGATACCGCCTCATGAGGGGCCACCAATCAACAACTATGTAAATATCGAACTGGGCAATTCAAGCGAATATCAACTTTATAACCTTAAGGAAGATATCAGTCAACAGACCAATTTGGCCGAATCAAATCCTGAAAAGCTAAAGGAACTGATCGACGCCTATGAAGCAATTCGAGGGACCGATGAATAAAAAAGCCCTTTTTAGACGAACAGCAACAGTATTGTCAAGATTATACCACCAATAGTAAAATATATTCCTTTTTTAAAAACAGAGGTGGTCGGTTTGAACATCCAAAAAGCCGATACCGCAAAAAATAATAGTGAAATCCCGAAGAAAATTCCGAGCCAAAAAAGAGGGTGGCCCGAGTGCATCTTATGTATCTTGTTCATGTTCTCTAGCAGTAGCGGCAGTTTCTTTTCGGTATATTCGGCAACACCTGTTCTTTTGTTATAAGTACCCCCTTGAAAATACAACAGGTCTCCTTCTTCCTTATCGACCCTAAAACGGCCCATTTCCAAAGCCCTTCCCAAATCTTCGGCCGCAAGATTGGGTTCCAAAACCTTTTCATGATGGATTTCCTTTTTCAAATAATCGGTATTTCTAAAGGTCAATACAATGCCGCTGATCGCATAGACAATCATAATTCCGGCCAAAAAGAAACCCAGATATCTGTGAATTACCCTAAATGTTTGTTCGGTCTTTCTTCCCATAATCCATACGTGTAAAAAACTATACTTAACCACAAGCCATTATCCAGATCAATACGGCTACATAAATCAAATATACTGCGATATGCTTGAAATATTTTCTTCCGTTTTGCATCTGATCCTACGCTGATTCTATTTTTCCAAAATATCGAAGTCGATTAAAACGGCCTAAAAGAATAATACCCCTAGACCGCTTATCTAACAAACAACGCTTAAAATTTATTGTTGTGCCATTTCAAGATTAATGGTCATATCGACCTCATCGCCCAAAGTCGGGGTGTCGCCCCCCACCTTGAATTCCAATCGGTTTACGGTACCGGTCAATTTCAGTCCGGCCTTTAATTTTTTGCTACGTTGGTCGGTAATAATACCATTGAGCTTTCCTTCCAAAGTCACCGGTCTTGTAACACCGTGCATGGTCAAATCGCCCGTCAACTTAAACGTTTTCTCCCCGGTCTTTTCAAAAGAAGTAGTTTGAAAAGAAATCGAAGGGTATGTTTCTGCATCAAAAAAATCGGCACTTCGCAAATGTTCGTTCCTACGGTCATTACGGGTTTCTATGCTCGCGGTTTGTATATCGACGGTAAACTTAGGTTCGGCAAATGAGTCATCAGCTACCGCGGTAATGTCGAATTCACCAAAATGGCCCTCTACTTCTGAGATCATAAGGTGGGTAATCGCAAAACCGACCTTCGAATGGGCCTTGTCGGACTTCCATGTACTCTGAGCCGTAAGCGAAGCACAGATGACAAACGATAAAATTGAAATTGTTCTTTTCATAGTGTTAAAGATTTTAGTTTAAGATGATTTATTAAATTCTAGATATAGGTTGCTATTAATTATCTTGGGCATCAACGACCAATGTCTTCAGAAGTGCGTAACCATCTCCAACGTTTCCCCTGATGTCGTCGGCCATGTTCTGTTCAAGACTGTTGCGAAAAATGCCATCACGCTCGTTGGGTACATAATCGGTTCCCTGATAACGTTCCGTCTTATAAACGGTATCACAAATATCTTTGGGAAAAGCGATTTGCGTCACCAGCAATGACTTCTTTGCCCCGGTCAAAACTTCTATATGAATATGTGGTGCCCTGCCCCGATAATAGCCTGGAAAGATGCTGACAAACGAAACTTGCCCATTGGCATCGGTTACCTGCCTGCCCCTTAAAAAATGTTCATGGGTCAAATCTTCACGTTGCATACCATAACCGCCATATTCAGAATAATGGCCTTGGTTATCGCAGTGCCAAATATCGACCAGGACATCGGCAAGCGGTTTACATGTGTTATGTTTGTTCAAAATGGTCAATGTCGTCAACAATGCAACCCCTTGTCGGTCGCCCACAATATTTTCCCGCACATAATCGGACGGCGTTTTGTTCGGAAAAGGCCCTTTGGTTTCCCTTGGGGATGTTTCACAATCATCATCCGAATTGCCCGTAAGTACCCCATCATTATCAGAACTGGTGGCGGCTATGCCGGTGAGGGCAACAACCCCGCCTAGGGCAACAAAACCTTTGGTCAAAAACTCCTTTCTTTTCACGTTTTCAAATTACGGTTTTCGGTCAAAATCTTCGTCGCTGACCCGAATATTGCATGGCTTCACCTTTGCCAAAGCCATAGCTAAAACCCAATGCGATAAAGCGGCCTCGTTGCCTTCTGCTATACACTTCGAAATCGTTTTGGGCGATCAGGTCTTCATTGATCCGTGAAGCGAACAAATCCCTAACACTGAAATTCAACACCGCCTTACCTTTCAAAATGTCCTTTCGCAACCCCAGATCCATGAAAAGAAAATCGCTACGTATACCCTGTACTGTCTTGACCTTGGATCTATAGTTTCCTGTCATTTCCAATTCGAAATCGGCAGGCAGTTTCAGCTTTGTCATCAGTTTAGAGGACCATTGATCACCATTGAAATCAAAGACCGTGTTTTCAAAACTTCCTTTTCTGTCGAATTGACTGTAATTAAAATCCCCGTTGAGCGTCATCCAGTTGAACGGACTAAATTTTGCATTGAATTCGATGCCCGTCGTATTGTTCTCCCCAATATTTTCAGGTCGCACCGTATTTACGTTATTTTCAAAAACCGATACCCGTTCGATGACATCGGTCGTATAGCGATGGAAGATTCCGAAATTCAACGAAGCTTTTCCTAGAATATAGATACTTGTAATCTCATAAGAATCGGTGAATTCGGGTTGAAGGTCAGGATTTCCCTGTCGGATACTGAAGTTGTTACGGATATTGAAAAAAGGATTCAAATCCCACAATCTAGGTCTGTAGACACGCTTCGAATAACCTGCCTGCACCGAAATCTTATCGGTGAACTTATACGATGAATGTACACTTGGAAAAAGGTTCGTATAATTCTGTTCATTGACCTCATTGGTATTGGCAAGCAAGGTGTTCAAACTGGTCTGTTCTAGGCGCAAGCCCGTCTTGACCCCCCATTTTTTTCCTTCGTACGATCCTGTACCATATAGGCCAAGCACATCTTGGTCAAATTCAAAAATATTGGTCAAGCCCGGATCTATAATAAAATTGAAGCCGTTAAAATCGCTCACCTCATAGTCGTTGGCCACATCGTTTAGTACATATTGGACGCCTGATTCCAACTTCCATTTTTCTGAAAAAGGCCTGGTATAATCCAACTTAAAAGTGAATACGGATTCCTTGAAATCAGTTCTTGTCCGTTGTTCTTCATCTTCGGCGTCACCACTGATGGCCGTATTGACAAACTCGGAAGACTGATCTTTTGCGAAAAAGTTGCCCAATGAGCTAAACACAAGGGTATGATCCTCGTTTCCGTCAAAATCCTTTTTATACTGCAGTTCAAATTGAAGTTTCGGGTTCTTGGCCTCGGTCACTTCGGTGCGCTGCCATTCCGAGGTTGTTTGATCGGTGGCATCAAGCGCCGCAAAATCGGTAGTGGAAGGCTGATCTTCAATTTCGAGCGCATAATTGCCCGAGAGCGTCAATACGTTATCGTCATTGATATAATAATCCGTACCGAGCACAAAATTGTAGTAGGTCTCGTTTCTATATTCTGTTCCGTTTGACAAGATGGTGGTATTGTTCACCAAATCAACATTTCGGTTTTCACGATCATCGGGCAACTCGCGCAAGCCAAAACCCAACTGACTGAACAAATTGAACTTTTCGCTTCGGCGGTTCAGGCTCACCCCGATGCTATGCGCATCAGGCGCACCCGTATTGACCGAAACAGAACCGTTGAACCCTTTGCGCTGATCCTTCTTGATTACGATATTGATGATTCCCGACGTACCTTCGGCATCATATTTCGCCGAGGGATTGGTTATTACCTCGACCCTATCGATCATGTCGGCGGTAATCGTACCCAAGGTATTACCTTCCTCGCTTGCGATTACAGAAGGCTTTCCATTGATCAGAATCTGAACGCCCTGACTGCCCCTAAGACTTATCTGCCCTTCGATATTCACATTGACCGATGGTACATTGTTCAATACCTCCAGTGCGCTCGCGCCCGTACTGCTCAAATCTTTGCCAACGTTAAAAACACGTTTATCAAGTTTGAATTCGGTACGCGATATTTCCCCTTCCACAACCACTTCCTGCAACTGTTGGGCATCTTCCGACAACGCAACAGTACCCAGGTCAATGGATTTGTTCTGAGCGGGTGGCTGCGCAAATGTTTTGCTTTGAAAGCCCAAAAAACTTATTTCGATATAGAAATCGGTGGCATCGGTCTCCAAAGTAAAACTACCATCTTCTAATGTTGTCGTACCTTCTATCGGTTTTTTGGTTTCATTATCGGCAACGAGAACGGTCGCAAAACCTATGGGTTGACCACTGGTTTCCTCGATTACCTTTCCGACAATGGCAGTAGTCTGCGACTGCGCCATAATCTTATCAACCTTCAAAAATAGAAGTCCGAATAGGGTCAGGCTAAAAAGAAACTGTTTGCGCATGATCTTACCACTTTAGATTAGATATTTCAAAACTCGCACTTTTATTCGACCTTGAGATTCAATTTTCCGTGAACGACCTAGGTTGACGTGCGAACGACGCGCCTATTATCGATATGCCGTTGACCCTTCTAAATCTGTCGATTACGGTTTTTAAAAAGGGGGACTAACATAAAAACGTAATTTTGAAAGATGACGGCAAAAAAACACTTTTTAAATAATACCGGCCAAGAGGTGCTTTTTCAGGTGCTGTTGCATATCGTACTCTTTCTTTTCTTCTCGTTTGACAAAGATGAACCACAGATACAGCAGTTCGAAATCGTTGTCTTTATGAATTACGCGATCGGAGCCTTTATTATCAACTATGTTTTGCTTCCTACGTTCTTTTACAAAAAAAAGTATCTACGATTCTTTTTTTCGGTTGCCTTCATCATCGCGGTGATCATCTTGGTCGAAGAGTTTGTTCTTGAGCAAATCTATTTTCCGGATACAAAGGGAAGATATTTTCCCGGAGTCTTTTACTGTCTGCTCGATGTGATGCCGGTAATTACCATTTTGGCCGGTTTTAAATTCGCATGGGATGCCTCGAACAAACAAAGAGAAGTCGATGAGTTGCGCTCTTCAATGCAGGAAAGCGAACTACAATTCTTGAAATCGCAGATCAATCCGCATTTCTTGTTCAACAACCTCAACAACCTTTATTCATACGCCATCGAGCAATCGCCGAAAACACCTTCGATTATTTTGGAACTATCATCGGTTCTTAGATATGTGCTATACGACTGTAAGGAGAAATTCGTGGCGCTTCAAAAGGAAATCGAACATCTCAAAAACTTTACCCAATTGAACGAGCTTCAAATTGAGGAACGTGGAAAGGTCACTTTTAAAACCCAAAACATCAAACCCGAATTTCGTATCGCACCTTTGATCTTGACCGTATTTATCGAAAATGCCTTTAAGCATAGTACGGCCAGCCAATCAAAGGATATAAGGATCGATATCGATATTAAGGTCACCGATAACGGAATGTTGGAATTCAAGTGTGAAAATTCATTTCAACCACACGGAAACACCCAAAATCTTTCAAAGGGAATCGGCCTACAGAACGTAAAAAAACGTTTGCAGATCTTGTACCCCAGTGCCCATGAACTCAGTATAAATGAGAACGATGGACTTTACAGCGTAATTTTAAAAATGCAATTAAAGACCCAAGGCAAATGATACGCTGTATTATTATCGAAGATCAACCACCGGCACAGCGGGTATTGAAAAGGTTTATTTCCGAAATCGGAAATATTGATTTAAAAGGTACTTTTTCAGATGCCTTGCGGGCCATGGATTTTTTAAAGACCGAGCCTATAGACCTAATTTTTCTGGATATACATTTGCCCAAAATCTCAGGTATCGATTTTTTAAAAACCCTGAAGCACAAACCGAATATCATTTTGACCACCGCTTTTTCGGACTATGCGTTGGAAAGCTATGATTATGACGTGGTCGATTATCTATTAAAACCTTTTTCCTTTGAACGTTTTGTACAAGCGATTTCAAAGATACCCCAACCGACAAGGCAAGCGACGAGACATGAGGGCGAAATAAAAACCCGGCCCACTCCCGATGTGCTTTTCATTAAATCGGGCTATGAACTTATCAAAATTGAGATTTCCAATATCAACTATATCCGATCGGATTCCGACTATACTGAAATCGTGACCGACGAGCGAAAATACCTGTCTCAAGAACCCCTGCGCCATTGGACGGAATATCTCGATGACAATCAATTTGTACGGATACATAAATCGTATATTGTAAACACCACAAAAATTGAAAAGATAGTCGGCAACCAAATCCGTTTGGATAAAAAAACCACCTTGCCGATCGGTAGGGCGTTCAAGGAAGGTTTTATGAAACATGTTATAAAATAAAAAACGTACAATATGAAAAAGCTGAAAAAAGAAGACATCAAACAAGAGGTATTCGACCTCTATGACGACTATGCCCACGATAGAATACCCAGAAGGCTATTTCTTGACAAGTTATCTGCCTATGCCGTTGGCGGGATTACCGTAGGTTCGCTATTAAGTTTCATCTCGCCCGATTATGTCAAGAAAATTCAGGTTCGACAAGATGATCCAAAATTAGTATCAGAATTTATTTCTTATGATTCACCCAAAGGCGGGGGCTCTATCAAAGGGTTGTTGTCAAAACCTTCCGATTCCAAGGGAAAGCTTCCGGGTATTGTTGTGGTTCACGAAAACCGTGGGTTGAATCCACATATCGAAGATGTTGGTCGCCGTGCCGGTCTTGCCGGGTTTATTTCATTGGCCCCCGATGCATTGACTCCGTTAGGCGGGTATCCAGGAACAGATGACGAAGGGCGCGAACTACAGCGCAAACGCGACCGTAACGAGATGCTACAAGACTTTATCGCTGCCTTCGAATATCTAAGAAACCATCCTGATTGTACTGGAAAAGTCGGTGTTGTCGGGTTTTGCTTCGGGGGATGGATCTCGAATATGATGGCCGTCGAAGTGCCCGCTTTAGGGGCTGCCGTTCCTTTTTATGGTGGCCAGCCCAAAGAGGATATCGAAAAAATCAATGCCCCTTTATTGCTGCATTTCGGTGAATTGGACAAGCGCGTCAATGAAGGTTGGCCCGCTTATGAAGCTGCTTTAAAAAAACATGGCAAGGAGTATACGGCCTATATGTACGAAAATGCGAACCATGGTTTTCACAACGATACCACACCGCGATATGACCGCGAGGCCGCCGAATTGGCCTGGAAAAGGACGATCGACTTTTTTAAGGAGAAACTTGCTTAACAATATTGTATTCAACGGAAACCACTTGTAACCCATCAAGACTATGAAACTTCGAATGAAGCATCTTTTTTGGGTCATTGCCCCTTGCCTTCTGATTTTTGGGGCATTCGCGCTTCAGCAAGGTCCTGCGTCACAAAACGAAAATGGCGAGAAAAACGATTCTTTGCCTAGCCGCCGACAGCTACGCCGAAACTTTTTTCAAAAGCGGGAGGTTTTGGTCGTTTATGGGGCGAAAGAAAAACTACTTACGGACAAGTATCGGATTCTCCTGGATTCTTTGTCTCAAGCCCCGGAAGAAGATTCAAGAAGAAATATTACTATCAAGTTCAAGGAAGCATCTCTTGTAAGCGATTCCGATATTCAGACCAATATTCTCTTCTTGGTCGGTACTGCGGAGGGCAATCAGGTCTTGAAACGACTGGTAAGGAAAACCCCATTTGAAATCGGACCGAATAGTATTCGTTTCAATGGAAAGGACTATATTTTCGATGATGCGATACTCTCCGTTGGTTTTTATCCCAATGCCGAAAATGACACGTTGCCCATCACCTTTCTGACGGGAAACAATGAAACCAAAATCCATGCTTCTTTTGAAAACAAGGTCAATCAGGGTAATCGTTATTTTTTTCGGCAAAACATGGATTATGAACTCTACGACAACAAGACAAGAACCGTTTTAGGCGATTTTGATGAGCAATGGCAATTGGATACCTCTATTTTTTTTGACTTTTCATCGGGAAATGATCTGGCACATAGTTCAAAACATTACGATTTTGTCACACATCAAAATGCAATCGATAGCGACACCATTTCAGAACTTGCCGACGAAATCGAAAAAACCACAAGTTCTATATTGGATTTCCTTGGCAAGTCTGATGAAAATCCGAAATACACCTATCATATTTATAAAAGTGCCGAAGAAAAAGGCTTGATGACGGGCAATACGGCCCAGGCCCATTTTGAAAGCTCCGACAATTCGGTCCATACGGTCATCAACGAAATTTATCAGGATAATTTCATCGAAAAGGAAAATGCACTTTTGATCAATCAATTTCTTGACGCCCCAAAATTATCAGCTTTTGAACATGGGCTACCGGTTTACTTTACGAATCGATGGCAACGAAAAGGTTATCATCACTGGTCGGCACAATTGTTCGCTTCGGGCAATGCGCTCACTTTATCGGAGCTTTTCGACAATGAAATCATATCAATCGAATCTCCTTTGATCGTCGATTGTATGTCGGCATCCTTAGTCGATTTTCTATTGAAAACCTGGGGCAGGCAAACATTCCTAAAAAGGTATACGAACTGGCTACCTTCCCAGCAAGAAATTCAACACCTTGAACCCTTATGGCAAGATTATCTGTCGGAAAAGGCAAGTATTGCTGCTTTAAGGGATAAAAAGAAAACCGAACTCCCCTACCTAAAGGGTTTCAACTTTGCCCACGAAGGATATAGCATTTATAACGGGTACGGTTCTAAAAAGGGAACCGAAGCCATCGAAAAGCAGCATGAAATGGGTAGCAACGCCATTGCTATCGTACCATATAGCTATATACGCGACAAAAATAAACCGGCCCCTTTTCATTTTAGTAGCAGCGCAGGTTCAGAAAATGACGAAAGTGTGGTCCATTCGGCCTATCAAGCGAAGCAATTGGGCATGTACAGTCTCTTAAAACCCCAAATCTTCGTCGGGGGCAGTTGGCCGGGCGATATAGAGATGTCGACCGCGAACGATTGGAAAAAATTCTTCGACTATTATTATCGGTGGATCAGGCATTATGCCTTCTTGGCCGAAATACATAAAATGGATGCACTATGTCTCGGGGTCGAATTTACAAAGGCAACCCTTGGCCAGGGCGAAGCATGGCGAAAGATGATACAAAAGACCAGGGGACTATTTCATGGCAAAATCACCTATGCGGCGAATTGGGGGCAAGAGTTCGAAAATATCGATTTTTGGAACGAACTTGATTTTATCGGATTGAACTGCTACTATCCCCTAAGCAAAAAAGACGATCCTACCGATGCTGAAATGAGGGCCAAGTTCGATACGATCAAAACAAAGATCAAGACCGTTTACGATAGGTTCAACAAACCGATTGTCTTCACCGAAATCGGGTTTAGAAGTATTAATATGCCCTGGAAAAATCCACATGCCGAAGGTGATGACAGTTTTAACGAAACCCATCAACAACGCTGTTATGAAATCGTGTTCGAAGGCATTAAAAATGAGCCATGGTGCCAAGGTATTCTATGGTGGAAATTTCCCAGTTATCTCGAATACCGCGGTCGTGAAAACAGTGCCTTCACACCGAACAACAAGAAGGCCGAAATGACCGTACGCAAATGGTTCACGAAATGAAACAAGTACCTCCTTTAAAAACTTAGCGCATCATCCCTTTGGGGGAGGTGGGCCATTCCTTTTAGGAAAGGCCAGACTATCGGCCGGGTAGGTCCGTTTCAAATAATCCATTTGGGTTTTGGCCCAATCGATAATCATCGCGCGCTGTTCGTCGGATAGATTTGCCTCTGCGTGAAGGCCAAAGTTGGTATACGAGGGCAAGGGCATTTCACCTTCCTCGACCATTTCAACGATTTCTTCGAACTTGTGGTTTTGAACGAACAACGGACGCTTGGTGAATTCTGAAAAATTCAAATCTTTTTTACCGTGTTCTATATGGTCGTTGAGCCACCAAGCTATAGGCTGCACGTTAGAATACCAAGGATATATCGTTTTATTCGAATGGCAGTCGTTGCAGGAAACTTGAAGCAAATGGTTCACTTCGGCCGGTACTTCGTATTTGGTCGAAATGTCATAGGTAAGGTCGTTCGATTCGTTTTTTTCAGGTCTGAAAAACTGAATGATTACGAACAGAATTACAAGTGCAAGTAAAATCTTTTTTAGCATAACCAAGGTTCAAATTAAGTTATTATTTATCGGATTTAGAATTTCAAGTTTGCCATAAACTCTGCTCGGTTTAAAGAAGTTCCATCAACTTGATATTCATGTATAATTTTACAATTGATAGATATTACGGTTCAAATAATCGTTTCTAAATTTTCCCTGTGGGTCGAAATTCTTCGCTAAAGCAAGAAAATCATCGAACCTTTCATAACGTTCGGAAATCTTTAAAGGGTCCATCGAAAAGAGTTTCCCCCAATGGGGCATATAGCCAAAAGGTTCCAGCTCTTTTTCGATCATGGTGATCAATTCACCTACTTCTTTTGGATTTTGCTTCCAAGTAAAGTGAATGGCGACACAATCTTTATTATAGCATGGGCTCATCCATAGGTTGTCCGCTGCGATTGTCCTAATTTCGGTGATAAATAGTTGAGGGTGTATTTGTTCCCGCTTTTTTTCCAAGGCCAATATCGCTTCCAAAGCTTTTTCCCGGGGAACGAAGAATTCCGATTGCAGTTCTTCACCACTGCTCGGGGTAAAGCCCATTTTAAAATGGGGCAGCCTATCGTACCAAGGCCCCGGTACACCCATTTGGTCCGTACAGTTGACCGCCGATAGTTCGGTAATGGGATGTAGGTTTCTAGTGGCGGCTTTCGCTCCGTAGTACTCATTTCCCAAATCTTTGACTTCTTCGTCCATCCTTCTTTTGACCCAGACTTGGCTCACTTTTTGATCAAGCCAATCGGTAAACAGGCTGACACTGTAGCCCCCGGCAAGAATGGCATCGAAATTCTCCTTTAAGGATTCTAGGAGAAGATCTTGAAACACATCTTGCCGCACTTCAAAGGTCTTCTGAATATGCAATGTCATTTCAGTTACGATTCCCAAGGCACCCAAATTGACAACGGCACCATCGAATCGATCATCGCCCCTTTTCAATCGAACGATCTCACCTTTTCCGTTGACCAATTCCAGGGCGGATACCGAACTGGGCAGATTGCCATTGTTGACGCCCGAACCATGGGTGGCCGTGGCACAAGCCCCGGCCACCGAAATATGTGGCAATGATGCCAAATTATGGACGGCATACCCTTTTTTATGCAACTCAGGAGCAAACTCACCGTACTTGGTACCGGCACCGACCTTTACAGTCATGTTTTCTTCGTCTATTCCGATGACACCTTTGAGGTTCTTTGTCGAAATCTGGTTCAACGGACTATCGGCAATATTGTTGAAACAATGGCAAGAGCCCAATGCTTTTTGTACATCCAGATTTTTGACCAATGCCTGTACCTCTTCGACCGTTTTGGGCTCGTGAAGATTCTTGGCCCTATACGCATAATTACCCGCCCAGTTCTTGCGAACGACCTCAGGGGCCACTTCGTCTACGACTTTTTTCGTTTCCGTTTTGCAGGATGTCAACGGTGTCAGGGCGGTGGCCGCGGCAAAAGTTGCCGTTGTTTTGATGAATTCTTTTCGCTTCATGCGGCAGCTTATTTAAAGCCGATATTCCCGATTCCTTCATGGCTGATTTTAATGGCTTCCAAAGGTTCAAGGCCGTCGAAGGTCATGTCTTGCTCCACAAAGTAATACTGCATTCCGGAGCGTTCTTTTTGCGCTAGGATAGTCTTAAAATCGATTGTGCCCTCGCCCACCGGCGCAAATCGGCCTTGCTCGTCCATATCCTTAACATGCCAAGCCTTAAAACGACCAGGATATTTATCGAAATAAGCGATGGGATCCGCCCCTGCCTTGGTTACCCAATAGAGATCCATCTGAAAATTGACGAACTCGGGATTACAATGCTCCAAAAGGTAGTCGATCGGCACAACTCCATCCTCGTTCTCCTTGAATTCAAAATCATGGTTATGGTATAGCAATTTGAGTCCAGCGGCATTCGCCTTCTCGCCTAATGTATCCAATATTTCCGCCAAATTTTTTGCCCCTCCGGTCATTCCCATGGTCCTAGTTTCTTGATCAAAACTGAAAAGCCCCATTGGAGGTACGGGTATTACAAAATATTCGAATCCGGCGGTCTTGACATCGGCCATCATGGCATCGGCATTTTCAAGCGTAACGGAACCTTGATGCGTACTTATGGGGTTTAAACCAAGTTCTTCGAGATAGCTCTTAAAAGCATCGGGAGCCATATTGTAAAACTTTCCATCGACATAACCGGCCGCCTCAATATTTTCGTATCCCGCATCAGCTACCGCTTTTAGGGTAGCCCTTGCATCTTCGCCCATGGCATCACGCACAGTGTATAGCGCCAAGCCTCCGAACTTGGCAACGTCGCTTTCTTCCACATTGGTTTCCGCCCTATTATCCTCTTCTTTGGCCGCATCTTTACTAGTCGTATTTTTGCATGCATGGCTTCCTACCATGATAAAGGCCAATAGTAGACCCTTAACCAGTACATCGATTCTTTTTCGTTTCATTTTGTTCATTTTTAAGTGGTTATTTCTTGTTCTTGTGATTTATTAATATGGTTCGACTTGAAACTATAAAGATAGGGTGCTTTGTGGGCCTTACCTTGAAAAAGTTTTTCATGCCGTTCCAAAATATTCATTCCTAAAATACGTCTTTGAAAAGTGGTACGGCGCAACGCTTCACCTAAAATAGCTTCATATACCTTTTGCAACTGTTTCATGGTGAATTTGGAAGGCAACAGGTTCATTCCGACCAATTTTTTTTCGAGATTATCACGAAGCACTTGTAGCGCCTTTTCTACAATCAGGTCGTGATCCATCATTAATGAAGGAAGTTCGTCGATAGCATACCATTCGATACTATCGGAAAGCGAATCGGGCTTCGGACTGACCTCATCATAGTTGATCAAGGCATAATAAGCCACTGTAATAAACCGATCGAGCATCCATTCATTATGTTTCAGGTCATGGCCGTTCTCCTTCAATATTCGTTTCATGGCCGATGGGTTCGAACGCGTCAGACTTCCAAACGTATGAAATTGTTCGAGATAGATGTCATCAAGCCCCGTGCGTTCTTTTACGCCCCTTTTTACGGCATCGTCTAGACTTTCATTTCTTTTTACAAATCCTCCGGGCAAGGCAAAAAGCCCTGTATTATGGTATTCTAGAACGAGTATCTTGAGTTGCTTTCCATTAAATCCGAAAATGACCGAGTCATAAGAGAGATTGTTTATAAAATCTTCACTACTAAGGTCTTGCACTGTTCTTTGCTCGTTCAAAAAAGAAAGTTTTTTCAAATAAAGGATAATAATCCAAGAAAACAAAGTATTATTGTAACAAATTGAGACAATAATATTTTCAAAGAACACCACTATGAGAACCATATTATCATTTCTACTTATTTTACCGATGATCATGACCTTTGCTCAAGACAAAAATGCCTTTCCTGTCCAAACGAAAACGGTACACGGCATCATAGAAGGAAACTACAATACCCATTCTGGCATCCAGACCTATTTTGGAGTGCCCTTTGCCAAACCACCCATTGGCGAACTACGTTGGAAGGCCCCGCAACCTTTGGACGATTGGGAGGGGGTAAAAGAGACCAAGACTTTCGGCCCGCGCCCTATGCAGACCATGGTCTTTGGCGACATGAAATCGCGATCGAACGGGGTCAGTGAAGATTGCCTTTATTTGAACGTATGGACCCCGGCGACCCGCAATACCAAAGACTTGCCCGTTCTTGTCTATTTTTTTGGTGGCGGCAACGTTGCCGGTGATGCCTCGGAATACCGGTACGATGGGGAAAGCATGGCTAAAAAAGGTATGGTCGTGGTTACGACCAATTACCGTCTGAATATTTTTGGATTCTTCGCCCATCCCGAGTTGAGCGCCGAAGCGCCTTATAAGGCTTCGGGCAATTACGGCCTACTTGATCAACATGCGGCCTTGAAATGGGTAAGGGACAATATTGCAGCTTTTGGTGGCGATCCAAAGAAAGTGACCATTGCGGGCGAATCGGCCGGATCTATCGGGGTAAGTCAGCAAATGGCCTCTCCTTTATCAAAAGATCTTATTGCAGGTGCGATCGGTGAAAGTGGCGCGAGCATCAAACCGACCATGGCTCCCATACCTCTGAAGGAAGCCGAAAAAATCGGTCTCGAATTCGCCAAAAACGCTGGATATACGAGTTTGGCCGAACTTCGAAAATTAAGTACCCGTGAAGTCTACGAAATCTATAACGAGTCGCAGCGTTTCGGATTTCCGGCGGTCATCGATGGGTATTTTCTGCCCAAAACCCTCCCGGAAATCTTCGAGGCCAAAGAGCAGGCCCAAATACCGTTGTTATTGGGATGGAACTCGGCCGAAATTCCAGGAATGGCATTTACCCAAGGGCCTTATTCCAAAGAAAATTATGAAGCCAAGGTAAAAGAGGCCTTCCCCAAAACCTATAAGGAAGCCCTTGAACTCTACCCTTATGGAAGCGAAAGGGAAATCGAAATCTCCGCAACGGCCTTGGCCTCGGATCGGTTTATTGCTTATAGCACCTGGAAATGGTTCGACCTACACAGAAAAAATAGTGCCCAGCCTGTTTATCGCTATCTGTATAGTAAATTGCGTCCGCCTTTGAGGGACAATACTTTGACTTCGGGACTTGCTGGAGGTACGGTAAAAAAAGATGCCGATGCTCCCCAGGCCCCGACTCCCCAACCTGTCGGGGCGCCCCATGCCTGTGAAATAGAATATTGTATGGGCAACCTACATTTGGTGGACGATTATGCGTGGACTTCCGAAGATTATAAGGTATCTCAAGATATGCAGAACTATTTCGCGAATTTCATCAAGACGGGAAATCCCAACGGCACCGATTTGCCCGAATGGAATCCGGCTCAGGCCAAAGACGATTCCCCATCGGTAATGATAATCGATGTAGAAAGCAAAGAAAGCAAAGCAGTAGATGATGCACGCTATCGCTTTTTGGATAAGTTCTATTTAGAAAAATAAATTCGCTACCTTAATGCGATAGATTTCAAACTTAGGTTTCTCCATGAAAGGCAAAAGGACAAGATTTACATTTTTATTACTTGTTTTAACGGGATTGGCGGCGACCGCCCAAAAAGAAATCGGACAATTTGATAGAAATCTTGATATAGGCAACCCTAAGATCAAGGGAGAGGCCAAATACAATGAACAGGACCAGACCTATACGCTTAAGGGTTCTGGAACAAATATGTGGTTCGGAAACGATGAATTCCAATACCTGCATACCACACTTCAAGGAGATTTTATACTCAGAGCGGAAGTCAAGTTCTTGGGAGAAGGCGCAGATCCGCATAGAAAAGTTGGCTGGATCATCAAGAACGATCTCGATGCAAACTCACCACATGTCAATGCTTCGACACATGGCGATGGTCTGACCGCGCTGCAGTATAGAAAACAAATTGGTGGTGATACCGAAGAAGTGATTTCAGAAGCAACATTTCCCGATGTGATTCAATTGGAAAGAATTGGACAGACCTATATCATGTCAACCGCTAAATTCGGGGAAGAATTCACAAGTGTGACCTTGAACGATATGGAAATGGACACCGAACTTTACGTCGGCCTGTATATTTGTTCGCATAATCCCGATGTTTCCGAGACCGCCGTTTTTCGAAATGTCAGGATCATAAAACCAGTCGATCCCGACTATAAGCCCTATACCGACTATTTGGGAAGCAATCTCGAAATTCTCGATATCGAAACCGGACTGCGTAAGATAATCTATCGGTCGGTGCATTCCATTCAGGCGCCCAATTGGACCGTCGATGGAAAAAAATTGATCTATAATTCCAAAGGTCACCTCTACAATTATGAACTTGAAAACGGACAAATTTCTCCCCTCAACACGGGTTTTGCCGTCAACAACAACAATGACCACGTATTGACATTTGACGGCACGGTCTTGGGAATCAGCAACCATAATCAGGATGATGGCGGCACCTCCGCACTCTATTATCTTCCCGCCGAGGGTGATTCCCTTCCAAAAATGGTCACCAAACCAGGTGTTGGCGCCTCTTATTTTCATGGTTGGTCGCCCGATAACAAGAAAATGGTCTTCACTGGAAATCGGAATGGCGCCTATAACATTCTTACGGTGGATATCGATACAGGCGAGGAAGTTCAACTGACAAATCTAAAAACGTTGGACGATGGCCCGGAATACAGTCCCGATGGTAAATTTATTTTCTTTAATTCCACACGCACGGGTAAAATGAAGTTATGGCGTATGGAACCCGACGGGTCGAAACAGACCCAATTGACCTTTGACGAGTATAATGATTGGTTCCCCCATATCAGTCCCGATAAAAAGTGGATCGTGTTCATCTCTTTTCCAAAAGATTTGGATCCAAGCACGCATCCGTTTTACAAGCACTGCTTGCTTCGCATTATGCCCTATGAAGGTGGTGAACCCAAGGTTATCGGTTATGTATACGGAGGACAGGGAACCATCAATGTGCCCAGCTGGTCGCCCGATAGTAAGAAAATAGCCCTTGTTTCCAATACAGGATTTTAGGGAAAATCCGGGTTTGACGATCAGCTAAGGGTAAATTCGGGCAGTTTTATGATTTCCCCGCCCCTTAATGCCGATTCGTGCGCCAATATGCCCACGCAGGTAATGTTGGCCGATTGTTTCGCGTTCGGATAGGGCGATTCGTCTTTGATCAAGGCGTCGATAAAGGCATGCACCAAATGGGGATGCGAACCCCCGTGTCCGGCCCCTTGGGTAAACGAAAGATGTTGGTTTTCGTCTTCGTCGTAAACCCCTTTCGTGGTAAACCCCTGGATTTCTTCAGGAAGCAGTTTTGCAAAATCAGGACTTTCAATTTCCTCAGGTATTTCGGGTTCGGGTTTCTTGGCCGTGTGTACGACCAAAGGTTTCCCTTCTATCAATGGCCATTCGACGGATTTCTTGGATCCGTATACCTCGAAACTCTCGCGATATTGTCGTGCCACATCAAAAAGCGAGCGATATACCTGGGCACTCAAATCAGAGTTTTTGAATTTGATATGGGTAGTCTCAACAGCATAGGGCGAATCGTATTCTTTGATCAATTCATCCCGAATGGTGCCGGATCCAAAACAGGAAACGTATTCTGCCTCATCTTTGGTCAATGCCAGTACCGGACCAACACAGTGGGTCGCATAATGCATCGGGGGCAGTCCGGGCCAATAATTGGGCCAACCGTCCATATCTTGTTGGTGGCTCGCCTTTAGAAATTGTATTTTGCCCAATTCGCCATTCTCGTACAACTCCTTCATATAGAGAAACTCACGTGCATATACGACGGTTTCCATCATCATATAGGTTAGTCCGGTTTCTTCGGTCAACCGTACGATTTCCTCACACTCTTCGACGGTGGTCGCCATAGGTACCGTACAGGCCACATGTTTCCCGGCCTTTAATGCCTTGATCGATTGTTCGCCGTGATTCGGGATGGGTGTATTGATATGTACCGCATCGATTTCTTCATCCTTCAAAAGCTCGTCGTACGAGGTATATAGCTTTTCTATGCAGAAGACATCCCCGATTTCGTTCAGTTTGGTCTCGTTACGCTGGCAAATGGCGACCAGATTCGCATTGGGGTATCTTTGATAAATGGGGATGAACTCGGCACCGAATCCTAGACCGATGATAGCTACATTTATTTTTTTTGTACTCATTTTTCGTTTTATGAATTGAATGTTTTCTTTAAAAATTTCAGGCCCTGCGATGCAAATTCATCTTGACTTTCGGCCAAGTGTTTCCAAATACAAACGGCACCGGCCAGTTCCTTGATCTCAGGGGTAAAACTTTCGATGACGATGGCACCTTTGTAACCGATATCCTCTAGACCATCCTTAAAATCATTCCAAGGAGTAAGTCCGGTTCCAGGAATACCCCTATGGTTTTCGGATACCTGAACATGGATCAATTTGTCTCCTACCGAATTAAAGGCCTCTTTAATGTTCTTTTCCTCGATGGTCATATGAAATCCGTCCAACAAAACCTTTGCCCGGTTATGGTCGATATCGCTTACCAACCGCATTACATCTTCGGCGGTATTGACCATGTCCGATTCAAATCGGTTCAAAGGTTCCAAAGCGATCGATTGACCAAAGGTATCGGCCATTTCACAAACTTTCCGAAGATTGGATACGGCCAGTTGCCATTCAAACCTTCGCTGTTCTTCGGGAACCATACGAGCTTTGCCAACGGCAGAGTACATCGGCCCAGCCAAGAAATCGACCTCCCATAAACTGCACAATTCAAAGCATTTTTCCAAATAGCGAAAACAGTTTTCGTGTAGCGAAACGTCTTCGGAGGTCAGGTCTTTCGTAGGGCCGAAAACACCGCAAACGGTAGGAAGGAGTCCGTTGTCTGAAAGCGCTTTCTTTACGGTATTACCATCGATCAGATCGGGGTCTTCGACCGGAATCTCAACAACGTCGAAACCCATCGCCTTGATCTTTGGAAAAAGCGAAATCGAATCGGTCGTAAAAGGGGACTGCCAAAGCCACGTACTCGCCCCAAACTGCATTTCCTTATTCATATATGCTTAAAAAACCTGTTCTACTTTACGATCATTACCCCTTGCATAATGCGCCAATGCCCTGGAAAAGTACAAATAAAAGGATACGTACCCGGTTCTGTAGGCGCCGTAAACCTTAAGGTTGCCTTCTGTTGAGGATCCACAAGACCGGTGGCAAACAAAACCTCGCCCATCTTTGGTATATATTGGGCATCGGCCCCATTGGGATTCATGGCCAACTTGTCAGCGGCGGCACCGACTTTATCTTTGGTACCCGGCTTTACAATGACCAGATTGTGTTGCATAAAATCGATATTCTCCAAGACCAATTCGACTGGTTTTCCGGCCTTTACGGTAAATTCGGTAATATCGTATTTCATTTCATTTTGAACGGTCTTGATGGCTATTTTTGTTGCACCACTGTCGGTTTCCCCTGAACCATTGTCCAAAACATCAAGATTGCCCACATAGTTTTTTGCGAAAACTTCCGCTATAGAAGCCCCTCCGAACGCATTGTTGGCACTTTCATTGAAATCGGTCTCGACCTCGTATTTCCAACTTCCTGCTAGAGAGACCGTCTTGTTGCCCGACCTTATATACATTTGATCGGGTCTTCCATAAATTCCTCCCCTCCCGCCAATGTCCTCCACCCGTATAGCTATAACATTACCGCTATTTTTTAATAATCCATTCGGAACACCATAATAGCGGTTCTGCGTATGTTCTTTTTCTGTGGCCCCAATTTGTTCGCCGTTGATATAGACCACATCAGAATCATTAATAGGCCCCAAAGAAATATATGTGGAACTGCCAGCGCCACTGAAATTAAAATTACGCCTGAACCATATGATTCCATCCATATCAAGGCCAGCATCTTCAATATACTGCGGTAGTTGCATGGTATTCCAGTCTCGATCATTATAAGCGATGTCTTGTTCCCTTTCAGGTGCTGACGATATCAGTTTGAAATCAGGATTCTCTTGTACGAACATCCCCATAAAACCTTCAGAATGTCTATTTGCCAACGCATATACAGCCTTTGACAGCCAATCATCGCCCAGTATTTTCTCATCTTTGCTAAGTTCATAAACCATTTTTCCTACCGCTGCGGAGGAGGGCCTCTCTGTAAAGTACAGCAGGGCTGCCAACCGGACCGAAGCATCACGATCATTCAACACTTGTGAATTCATAATCGCGCTATCGGTCGCCTCATCTTTCGTAAGTATCTGTATCGCCGCCTTTCGAACGGCGGCAACGGGATGGTACAGTCCGCCTTGCACCACTTTTCGTGCTTCGTCATGGGTGTCGATATCTACCAAGCCCTGAATCGTCCAGAGGGCGTGTAGGGCACCGGGATTCAGACCCAAGGCATCAACCCTAGAATCGTTGGCCATTTCATAGAGTTTTGGCAGCACGTCGACCACCTTACCCTCGATCAAAAGACGTTGGGCGGTCAAACGCCAAAACATATTATCATTCGAAAGTGCATGTAGCAAATCATCGTTATTTTCCTTATCCAAAGTGCGTGGAGCTTGTTCATCATTCCACTTGGGCACAACACGCCAGATACGCCCCCTTGATTTATCACGCAACGGGTTGACATAGGCGTTACCATCACCATTTTCGGCATCGAATCCGCCACGTTCCGTAGTCGGGGTGGGGTTGTGCTGAACGATAAAGTTATACCAATCGGCCACCCACACGTTGCCATCAGGCCCAACTTTTGCCTCTACGGGCGATACCCATTCATCGGAACCGGCGAATAGATTGCCGCCATCCATTTCAATATACCCGGCACCCTCTTTCACGATTTTAGCCGTATGGACGAGCCCTCCAGTGGGCTCACAGACAAAGGCGACCTTGTTCCAATATTTTTCAGGATAATTGCGTGCCGTATAAAAATGATGCCCGGCGGCCGCGGTAAAGCCACCGAAAACATCGACCTGTCTCACGTTAGGGGTGATCGGCTGCATGGCATAATGTCCGTCGATCTTTAAACTACCCTTGGCAGGGATACCGACCAAGCCTTCCATCGCGGCATTCGGTATGCCCAAAAAGACACTATGGGTATTGTTGGCGGTGGAAGCAAAGAGCGAATTGTCTTCGGTAATGCCCAACCCCCAAGTATTGTTACTGGTGTTCGTCAAGACTTCGAAGTATTCTTTTTTCGGATTGAAACGATACATATTCTGATTGAAATCGAGATCTTGACCGTAGATATTACCTTCAAAACCAGAGTAACCGACCACGCCATAAACATTGTTGTCGATACCATATTGCAGGTTCGATGGCCCGGCGTGCGTATCGAAGGTGCCCCAACCATCGATCAGTATTTCCCTAACATCGGCCCTGTCATCACCATCGGTATCCTTTAAAAAAAGGAAGCGCGGTGCTTGGGAAACGATAATGCCGCCATCATAAAATGCAAAACTGGTGGGAATATTTAGATTCTCGGCGAAGACGGTAACCTTGTCAGCCTTTCCATCATTATCGGTGTCTTCAAGAATCTTTACCCTATCATCACCTACACCATTATCTTCGCGCACGGTATTCGGGTAATCGACGGTCTCGATGACCCATAGCCTTCCTTTTTCGTCCCAATTCATGGCAATGGGGTTGATAATATCAGGTTCTGACGCGAAAAGTTGCAAATCGAAGCCCGCGGGCACCTGAATCAATTTGGCCGATTCTTCGGGCGAAAGTGGCAGTTGATATTTCAACGGTGGGTCGCGCTTTTCGTAATTGGGAATGTTATCACGTGGCTCGTATTTCAAAGTCGGGATGTCCTTTGCGAAAGCTTCCCAATTTTTCTTGCCGTTGTCATCAACTGCCCATAATATGCCGTTTTTGACCAATTGTTGAAACCCGGGATTGGTCCAAGTACGTTCGTCATGTCCGTAAGCCGTATAAAAAACCTTGCCCGAACCATATTGCTTGACCCAAGTCCACGGTTCACGATGATCGCCCTCGACACGCTCCATTAAAACCGTAATGTCGTCGGCTATCTTGTCATGCACATAGGTTTCGTCCCAAGTTGAAAATTCATTCAACCCCTGCATCGTGGGGTGCTCTTTATCAATAATGGTCGCACCGAACGTGTCGGTGCCATGATCCATGAACTGTGCTCCCACCAAGTCAATGTATTCGGGTGAATTTTTAAAACAAAAACTAGCGGAATGAATGGGAATAAAGGCATGCCCTTCAGAAATATAATCCAACAACGCTCTCTCCTGTCCTGGTTTTATGGTTTCGTGGTTGGCATATACGATCAAACCATCGTATTGTTGCAAGTTTTCCAGATTCAAATCATCGACATCTTCGGTATAGGTTATATTGATACCGTCTTTTGTCAACGCCGAGGCCAAAATCGGAAAATAAGCCCTAGAGTTATGGTGTTCGATCTCGTGCCCGAGAAAAAGAAGTTCAATGCGGCGTGGAATATCATCGGCAAACTGTTTTTTGGATTCGGACTTACATGCCAGTAAGAATATTACGGCGATTGAATATGCAAAGATCAGGCGGGTAATTTTTTTCATGAGGATGGATTTATTGCCGTTGACCGTTCTGGCAAAACAATAGTAAGTATTAATCCGATTCAAAAATTCCTTTCTTCTATCCCATTCTGACTTTATTATATCATAAAATTCGCTTTTTATAGTTATTATAGATAAATTAGTATTGTTATCTTCAAAAACAAGAACAAAGGTATTTTGAAATCAGCACTGCAAAAATCGCTCATTCCAAGAACGCACGCGTTCATGGTGCAAGAATTGAAACAGCCTGTATTTGACCCCAATTGGCACTTTCATCCAGAGTATCAATTGTTTATGGTGTTGAAAGGAAAAGGAACCCGGTTCATCGGAGACCATGTCAAGCCGTTTCAAGAGGGCGATATCACTTTTCTTGGTCCAAACTTGCCCCATTTTTGGAGAAGCGATACGGAAGACTCCGCCAGTGATAGCGATATTCATGCCGAAGGCATTGTCGTTTATTTTCAAGAAGATTTTCTAGGAAAATCGTTGTTGGACAAAGAAGAGGGTATCATGTTGCGAAAACTTTTCAAAAAAAGCCTTAGAGGTTTTGACGTCACCGGTAAAACGGCTACTTCCGTACGGCGGATGCTCTTGGATTTACCTACCCTTGAAGGTTTTGATACCGTGCTAGGGCTTTTGCGTATTCTGAACCTACTTTCAAGAACCGATGACATTGAACTCTTGGCCAGTTCAGGATATACGAACACGCTACGCGAGGGAGACACGGAGAGAATGAACCGTGTTTACGCGCATGTATTGAAACATTTTAAACGAAAAATACCGATTTCGGAACTAGCGGCCTTGACGCACATGACGCCTACTTCTTTTAGTCGCTATTTCAAGACCCATGCCAACAAAACATATTCAGAGTTTGTCAGCGAAATACGTGTAGGCCATGCTTGCAAGTTATTGATCGACAAAAAAATGAACGCTTCACAGGCATGTTATGAAAGTGGATTTCGAACCCTGTCAAATTTCAACAGACAGTTCAAGGCTTTCACAAATAGAACCCCTTCGGCGTATAAAAAGCGATATGAAATGACCTGATCTCTGAATTTCCATACCATTTAAAATAGTCATGACCCCATCAAATAGTATGCGAGATGACCGGTCTGACTTATTCAGCGGTGAAATCGGTTTTCTTGGTTCGTACCGTACAACCGGTTATTTTGTTATATTGTACAGTTCATCCTTACCTTAATTTATGCTCTCTCCGATTGAAATCACCAAAAATCACAAATTCGGACAAATCGTTCGTACAGCCGATTGCCTTACGCAAAAAAAGGCTCCCAAACTGAATAAAAATTTGTTTTTCAAGCTTTTGTCAACTGTGCTTCTTGGTTTTGCCACAAGCTGTAATTTCTCGGATACCAAAGAAAATAAGGAATCGGTAACCCAAAAAAACAATTTGTACGTAGGAAGCGAGCTAGCCGTTCAGCACGGCATGGAATTGTTCAACCAACACTGCGCCAGCTGCCATAATTTTAGGGAAAACGAAATCGGTCCCAATCTAAGCGGGGTTACTTCCGAAGTACCTAAAGATTGGCTAAAGACATTTATAAAAGACCCCAAATCGGTTATCGAAAATGGCGACCCTAGGGCAAGCGCACTTTTCGAAAAATATAAACTGTACATGCCTCCCTTTTCTAATTTTAATGACGAAGAACTTGAAGACCTCTTAGGTTTCGTACGCAAGTTTTCGGAGGCCGAAAAGAAAAACAAAAGCACACGTAAAGATGGAATACTCGACCCTATCGTAGATAAAATTCCGACCGGGGACCTAAGTTTGGTTCTTGAAGAGTGGCTCACTTTACCACCAAGCTCTCAAGCAAGCCCATTGGCTCGCATAAATACGATGAGGGGTATAAAAACCCGAACGGGTGAGCGGTTGTTCTTGGCGGATCTTCGTGGAAAGTTATACGAAATAACGAACGGGAATATTAAGGTGTATCTTGACCTCAATTTGGAAGAGGATAATTTCATGGATAATCCCGGCTTCGGAACCGGACTCGGAAGTTTCGCCTTTCACCCCGATTTTGAGACCAACGGACGCTTCTATACGACCCATACCGAGCCGCCAAAAACCGCCACCGCCGATTTTGCGGTACCTGATAGCATTCGAACTACCTTGCAGTGGGTATTGACCGAATGGCAGGTCGATGATACGGCCGCTATAAAATTTAATGGCCTAAAGAGGGAAGTGTTGCGTGCCGATATGGTCACCGGCGTCCACGGATTTCAAGAACTAACTTTCAATACCACTGCGGAAAAAGGAACGGACGATTATGGCCTATTATACCTTGGTATCGGTGATGGTGGCACAGCACTGTCAGGATACCCCGAATTGTGCGATAATCCAAGAAAAATATGGGGCAGTGTATTAAGGATCGACCCTACCGGTAACAACAGCAAAAACGGCAAGTATGGTATTCCAAAAGACAACCCTTTTGTAGATCAACCCGATAAACTTGGTGAGATTTGGTGCCGGGGCTTTAGAAACCCGCACCGTATTTCATGGAATCATGATCGACCCGATCAAATGTTCATCTCCAATATCGGGCAACACAGTGTAGAGGAAGTCAACTTGGGAGAAAAGGGTGCCGATTTCGGCTGGCCCGATCGTGAGGGCACTTTTCTTTTCGACCCCAATGCGAATACCGAACTGGTTTATCCGCTTCCAAAAGACGATGCCGGTTATTCCTATCCCATAATCCAATACGATCATGATGAGGGCAATGCGGTATCAGGCGGTTTTGTTTACACGAACACTACTATTCCATTGCTAAAGGGTAAATACATTTTTGGCGACATTCCCAGAGGTACGCTTTTTTATGCTGAAACCGGTAATATGATAGAAGGCGCACAAGCTACTGTGTCAAAGTTGGGCGTAACTATGAACGGGCAAATGTCAGATATGGAGGCCATTACCCAAAACCAACGTGTAGACCTTAGATTTGGTCTCGATGGTTCCGGTAACCTCTATATTTTTACCAAAAGCAATGGCAAAGTATATAAGGTGGTCGATTGCATATCGACGTCGTTGTAATGAAGGCTTCCCTGTTTTTGTACGAAAACGGATAAGTCTTCATTGTGACCTTGCCGGCCTGGTTGCTCTAAGGCATTTTGTTTTTAATGTTCAGCAAAAAAACTTGATCGCTAAACCTTTATAGGGTTATAATAAGAAAATAAAAAAGCTCTCAAGAATTTGAGAGCTTTTTGCGGTCTGGACGGGACTCGAACCTTGCTTTGCCAGCCCTGTCGCTGTGGCACTTCTGCCAAATATCTTTTTTATTGTTGACGATTTGTGACCTAATTCCCGTGGGTTATAGTTCATTTTGATTCGTCCGATGCAAAAATAGTAATTCTTTTCAATTAATAACATTTAAAATGAATAAAATTTAAAAGTTTTAGGTCATAAAAAGTGGTAATTCATTTGAAATTTTAACTGCCCGTTAGTAGTGAAATATTCTATTGATTTACAATAACTTTCGTGGTATCAAAATCTAGTAAGGAGAGTTTATTATCATACAATATTACCGCAATTTAAACTCGTAAAATACATCCATCAAAAGACTACGGCATAAATCCAACGCTCTTTCCTTTGCTTATTTATTCCGTTTCCTTTTGAGCCAAGATTTTATCTTCCGTTTGGTTCCTGCTTAAATATTGTTTAATCTAAAATTTAAGTATTATGACAACAAAAGCAAGTATCACAAGTAGAAACGGTAAATCAAGTACAGCCGTTAAAAAGGAAGTCAAAGAAAAATTGACACAAAGAGCAATTGGACTTCAAATTCAAAACCTGAGTATTGATAAGGTCATTCCAGACCCAATGCAACCAAGAAAGACATTCAACGAAGCATTATTACAACAGCTTTCCGAGAGTATCAAAAAGCACGGTGTACTTCAACCTATTACTGTACGTAAATCTGGAAAAGAGTATGTCATTGTAATGGGCGAACGCAGGTTTCGCGCTAGTAAATTGGCCAGTAAGAAAACGATACCCTGTATCGTGAGAATGTATAAGAATAATGATGTTTTGGAAGTTCAAATCATCGAAAATCTACAAAGACAAGATGTCGAACCTACCGAAGAAGCAGAAGCAATTGCCTTTCTGAGTGAGAAATATGCACCTTCTGAAATAGCAAAACGATTGGGACGAAGTGATAATTTTATAAGACAGCGTTTGAAATTAGCTGGACTTATAGAAGGGTTTAAGCATTTTGTTCGCAAAGGGGATATGACCATTTCATTAGGGATTGGCGTTGCACTATTTGGACCAGAAGAACAGCAAATGATGCTTGAAACTATGGGCGAAGATTTCAATGCCCATCAAGTTAACAGAATGATTAAAGACCAGACCTTTGATTTAGAAAAAGCATCTTTTGATGTCGCTGACAAGAAATTGATTGCAAAAGCTGGAGCTTGTATCGAGTGTCCGTTCAATGCGGCAAATCAGGGTAATTTGTTCGGGGATGGTAAAATGGTATGTACTAAATCAGCTTGTTATGAATCGAAGAAAAGCAAGTCGTTCTTGAACCTGATTGATAAATCGAAGAAAGAAAAAATCATTCTTATTCCGGAGATACAGAAGTACTGGGCAGACGAAGAACGAAATCAGCATATTATCGCGCAACTAGAAAATAGCGGATTGAAAGTCTATCTTCTTGATGATGTGGAAATAATTGAATGTCCAATTGAACCAACCAAAGAGGCAATCAAAAAAGAGTACCAGCATTACGATTACTCTGAAGCAGAACTAAAGGAGGAATATGACAATGTCTTTGAAAACTACACAGAGGAATTGGTAACGTACAATTCTGCAAAAGAAAATGGATTTGCAAATGGTATCGTTTTCCATCCTGAAACATACAGACACAAAGAAGTCTTTGTAAAGATTATTGAGAAATCTCAAAATGAATCGACAATGCATTCAGCACCATTGGCTATCAGAAAAATGGCAGATTGCTCGCCAGAAGAACAAATCATTAAAATCAACGAACGGGAAGTCCGAAAAAAGCAGATTGAGAACAACAAACAGTTTGAAGAAGTTGTACAGATGATTAGAGAGACCAAATACATTGATACGAAGAAGACACTTTCGACAGATGAAATGGTCGCCTTTTCAATATCACTTTTTGAAAATAATGTGGACTATATGAGCCAACAAAAGTACTTCTCAAAGTTTTTGGGAACTACTTCCAAAATGACTAAGGTTGAAATGGTTCAGCACTTTAAGAAGAATTTCAAAAAGGAAATTTTCCACAAGCTAATACGGTATATACTTACCAAGCAAGTCCATTTTGGAGACAGCAATCACGTCAATAACCTAACGAACATTTCATTCTATGCTGCAATGCAAGGGTATTACAAATCTAAGATTGCCGGCATAGAAAAAGAATATGCCGAGAAGCGAAACAAGCGTGAAGAACGTTTGAAAGAGCGTATCACAGTTCTTGAAAAGCAAATTCAGGAACTTAAAGATTAGCTTTTGTTGTTTGAAGAAGGGTTGGCATTCGTGCTGGCTCTTCTTCTTTTTTTTGATAATACTTTAATAAAAATGGTTATGAAGTAGAATAATAATCAATCAATAGTAGCGCAAAGGTAAACTCGTAAAATACACCCATCAAAAGACTACGGCATAAAGCCAACGCACCATCCTTTACTTATTTATTCCGTTTCCTTTTGAGCTGAGATTTTAGCTTCCGTTAGGGTTACCGCCCAAATATTGTTTAATCTAAATTCAAAAGCTATGTATTTACAAAATTTACAGCAGGATGAAATCTTTGTTCCATCAGAAATGAAATCCTTAAAAACACTTACGCAGATGGAATCTCGACGTGGGCTTGAAAACGTCATTATTTCCAATGGAAAAATTGTCAATGTAGTATCAAACAGCTACGGACACATTCCAAATCAATTGTTCTTCAAGAAAGCTGAAGAAATGCTATCCGATGCACAACTGAACTATCACAAACGTACCATCAATAAAAATGATAGGTCTTTCATTACAGACTTCATTATTGACGATAAAAGTCAATTCTCTGTGAAAAATAAAGAGGATTTGATACTGCCGATGCTTCGGTTTAAAAACTCTTATGATGGTAGCGAAAAGACCTCTGGCCACTTTGGTTTTTACAGAAAAGTATGTTCCAATGGTTTGCACGTTTCTCAGGCAGAAATCGAGTTTTCAATTAAGCACAGTAAGAATAATACACACCTTATTATGCCAAGGTTGAACAACTTATTTGACAAGTTTTTGAATAATGAGTTCTATACCATTACCAAGAAATTTGATAAGATGAAAGAATTTAAAATCATCGATACACAAGAGTTCGTAAAGGCCATTCTTGACAAAACTAAACTGTTTAGATACGAGTGTAGTGATAAGAATAGTGACCCTTCAAAAAAGTCTCGTGAGGTCATTGAGATTTTGAATTACGAAGTCTTGTTACTTAATGAAGAACCGAATCTATGGTTAGGCTACAATGCTTTTAACTCGGTACTGCATAATACATTGAAGAAAAGTTTTGGCCAACAAGAACGATGGGATAAGAAATTATTCGATGAAGTCTATGAAATGGCTTAGAGATATTTAAAGGTTTATCCAGTACCTATCTAAACTGGATTTTTTCTTACATCTACATCTACATTCAATATTCGATTTAAGAAATAGTTCCTAACAAAAAATTGAGAACATTTAGTTCATTAGCGGTGCTTCTAGAACCAACAAGCCCGCAAATAAATTGCGGGCTAAAATACCTTCGTATCTGCGGATAGAGAGAGATTCGAACTCTCGGTACAGTTTCCCGTACGCCTGAGCTTCAATCAGGAGCCTTAGACCACTCAGCCATCTATATTTTGACCCGTAATTTATCCTTTCTTTGAATAAACTGGCTTGAGATAACTAGTTCTAAAGCCATTGGGCGTTAAGTTATGTATTCCTAATAAATCTGCAATTTCCTTAGTTGTAGCCGCCGTAAATCCTGAATTATTGATTCCATCAACAAATCTTCTTAAATTATCCTTCAATAAATTTAAAGATTCTTCATCAATGACACGGGTGTTTTCGCTGGTATTTACATTCCAACCTTTAATGTTCGGCGGTTGTAATGTAACCAAATTATGATTAGCTGCTGGTCCATATAAATTCTTAAACCATTCACCAGAGCCTAAAAGTTGATTGATATTGTCCCTTGTTATAACATCGTGGATGGCTCTCGATTTTGCTTCGAGCACTAAGTAATGCTGGTCGGTCATCACCCATAGAACATCTGGTCCATTTCCAAATTCAGCTTCTGGTTCTTGTGTATAAAAACCAATTAAACTTCCAATTTCTGCCAATGCATTTTCAAACTTTGTATGCGGTATGTCTTGACTAAAACTAAGATTTTCAAAGAGACTTTCAATATACATTTTAAAGTCTTGGGATGTTTCAAAGCGCTTAACAAAAGTAAGTGCCTGAATCGCTTGTTCTTCATTAGCAGTAATCTTAGTATAACTGTGCCCATTTTTAGACTGAAGCATATGAGAAGTCGTTTGGGCAGCTTTTAATTGTAAATCATTCGATTTCGGAGCATTATCAAGGAATAAATAATTTGCAGACTTTTCAAAGTACCATCCGCGCTGCTTGGAAGTTAAATCAACAGAGTCAACAATATCCTTTAAAATAAGGTTACTCGCACCTTCATAATCCCTTCTTCTGAATTGGTCTATAGCTTTCGACTCTACGTCTGCAATTTCCAAATTTTTCAAAATACGGTCATCTGTTTTATCGACTTCGATTTTTGATAAAATATCTGAGTGGTATTCTCGCCAACTCATATCTTGTACTAAGCATAGGCTTGCTGTTTCTTTAATTGTTTCTAGAGCATTGTCTTTCGATTCTTCATCTAATAGGGAAAGCCCCAATTTAAGTTGTTCCCTAGTAACAGGCGTGAAGTATTGAAGATTAGATTTGTTACCTACAAATTGTAGTAGGTCTTTACCCATTAGAAATACCGTACAGTAATCACTTCCAGACCGTACAGCTCTACCTAATCCTTGCTCTATTATCTGTGCTTTGAGGGAGGCTTTGACAGATTCTAAACGGAGTTCTGCATATAGCTGTTCGTAAGAGCTAAAAGATGGGTAACCGTCAAGAATGAGTACTCTACACATATCCCCATTTAAGTCAACCCCATCATATCTGTTGACTAACACATAAAACAACCCTTTTTTTTCTTTTAATTTCCCAATGTCTGTATTAATACTATCATTTTTTAAAATTTCAGCCCCAATATCTTCCCACTTAGCAGCTCTTTCTGAGGAAGGTGTCAATACCATTACATTAATTCCAGATTTAGAATAATCTCTTGCTAAGGTCATTATCTGCTCATCGACTATTCTGGAATCAAAACGTTGTGGAGCAAGTATTAACCGCTGACCAACATCTTTACGGTCTTTTGGTATCAAAGCATTTTTGATGCTGTTTTTGTCAATTCCCAAGTCTTTAATCAAATCTATTTGGTCTTCAAATGTGGCAGATAAAATATATCTATGTTTGGCCTCATTGAAGGCTCTTACATTATGGAATGGAACATAAGCTGGTGCTATTTCAATCCCTCTGGGACCGACATAACAATCATATGATTTAAGGTCGTCGGCAATTAATCCCCATTTGAAAAATAACTCGTCGTCATCACTAAACTCACCTATGAGTTCTATTAATTCATCATTACGTGAAAGCCAAGACCAATAAGGTACTTTCAATATTTTAGCATACGGGTCGCCCTGTATCAATCTGTGATAAGTACCTGGTGCTTGATATTTCAAATCGCCTTTGAATAATTTCAATAATCTCTTTGCTAAATCGTGACCAAATGGAATTAGTAATGTAGTTGCATCTCTAGCTATATCCAAACAGACGTGTGCATCATCGAGAACAATAGAACCAACATCAATATTGTCCCTCTCAAAAATTGAACGGGAATTGAATAATTTTTGGAATGTACATAGAAGTATTGCTTTTGAGTTTAGAAAGTCATCAGGAAATACACTTCTTTGTCCTGCGTATTCTACTTCACAAACAGGTATTCCATATAAATTTGCTTGAATCTTTGCTTGTTCTAATAGTTGCTTATCAGGGCATAAATATAAACTAGGTCCAACACCTTCAACCATTTTCGAATACAACATTAAAAGGCTAACCAAAGTTTTTCCAGAACCCGTATTCATTTTGCAAAGTACATCACGTTGTTCACGTATTTTATGCCAAGAGTTTAATACCTCTTCCTGTATTCCACGTAAATAAGCGTATCCTTCCTTATGGAACAAAGTTTGGAAAAGTTCAATTGGTTCAAAGTTGAGTTCCTTTGGGGTAGTATCTTCTAGTTTTTTCTTAAAAATATTCATTAATAATCAGATTCTATTAGCTTGATAATGTAATAAAATTTAACATATAACTATAAGGAATATTTATTTTGTTTTGAGAAAATTTTATCTAAACTGAACTGACCAATAAATAGATTCAGAAATTTCATAATCCACTCAGCACATTCCCCTTCATTTCGCGAAAAGCTACATTTCGGAAAAAGAGCTTCGGTACATAAGTCTTGGACACAATCCCCAATTTCAGCTTTCCATTCCGTTAACCCTTCCCGATGCTCTGGGAAGGAACACTACATTCCATAGCCAAAATTGTGAATTAAGTCCGCTTGCCAAAGCGGAAAGCCATCACTTCGGTTTTCTTAACAGAATTTGCGGTAAGCCCTTCTTGAGTGCTTCCTAGAAAATTCTTAAAAACCGAACCGCTGTCTTACACATTTTAAGGGGTTTATAATGGATAAAGCCTTTATTGTTTTTCGGGTCGTCGAAAAACAGGCACGACATAACCAATTCTAATTTAACCACAGCTACTTATTTCGCTTAACTGTCGGTACGCTCAAACGCAACTGCGTTTAAAAGAATTGCTAATGCCCTTATGGAACTTGTCAAGACTATACAGAGTTTTAGTGAAAAATAAGGTTTCTACTTCCTTGAAAATCCAAGGATTTTACTACGTCGCAAACACACCTGATTTTACCTTAAAAGTCTTGACAAAACCCACTCTATCCATTGTGCGGTGCACGAAAGAAAAGAACAAACACCCCTTAAAATTTAATCTGTTTTAAATCAATAGGGGAAATATGAATCACTTAAATATTTTATTATGAGTACTATTAAAAATCACGTACAGTTAATTGGAAACGTTGGACAAGAACCAACAATTACGAACCTTGAAAGCGGAAAGAAAGTAGCCCGTTTTTCATTAGCCACAAATGAGTATTACAAAGACAGCAAAGGCGAAAAACAAACAGATACAAATTGGCATACAATTGTAGCCTGGGGCAAGACTGCTGAAATAGTAGAAAAGTATGTTCAAAAAGGCAAAGAAGTTGGAATATCGGGAAAACTAAAAACTCGAAGCTATACAACTGATGATAACGAACAACGCTATGTAACGGAAGTGGTAGCTGATGAAATCCTTTTACTTGGAAGTAAAGGCGATAAGTAAACCTAAAATGAAAGAGGGCGTAACAGTCGAAAGATGCGCCCTCTTTTTCATTATTCACATTTTAAATACTATAAACAATGAAAGCACAAGTTAACGAAATAAAAATAAGCTACAAAGGTGGACTGAAATCTTCAATGTGGCAGAAAATTAGCAGTTCACAAGATGCAGCTGAACTACTTTATGAAGATTGGGATAAAGATACCATAGGCATACAAGAAACCTTTAAAGTTGTATTGTTGAACAACAGCAATAAGGTAAAAGGGGTTTATCAACTTTCACAAGGTGGAATTACAAGTACGCTAATAGACCTTCGGATATTGTTTGCGGTTATTTTAAAATCTCTATCAGTAGCTATAATTTTAACGCACAATCACCCAAGTGGAAAATTACAACCTAGTGATGCAGATAAGAATTTAACGAACAAGATTAAAAAGGCTTCCAAACTATTCGACATTACCATTCTTGACCATTTGATATTTGCGCCTAATGGCGATTACTATAGTTTTTCTGATAACGGAATTTTGTAAAATAAACAGCTATGGTATATCTCAATTTTACAGACTTGAGCGAAGAGGCTCAAAACCGACTTTTAGAAAATTCTAAAAAAGATGTGGAACGAAAATTTGGGGATGCTATCCGTAAATACGTAAAGGAAAATTATATCTGTTTTGAAACGGTAATTGAGGAAGAAGCACTTCGGAATTTGTATTCTTACACATACGTATTCAATGTATAATTTTGTCAATTTTTAAATCCGACACCTCTCAATTTATTGGAGGTGTTTTTGTATGCAATTCATATCCAATTCAAGAAAAAAAATGTATCTTTACATTGCTGAAATTCAGCGCACAAATTAAAGTAAGGTTATCCAATTTTTGACTTTCGCCGATACGCTTACACATCGAAATTAAACATACTGGAAAATCATTTTCCTTGAAAATGGCAATCGGCTTTTTAGCCGGATTGTATGGATTTTTGTCCCGCGAGCGGGACGAAAAGGAATAGCAAGAGGGTAACACGCTGCGCGATGTTTCGGATTCCTTTTCGTTTTTAATTACCTGAAAATCAGTTAATTAAATTTATTATAATTTCTTAACAATCAATGATTTGCGACAAACGGGCTGGGAACGCCCATTTTTAGGGAAGATTTTGCGACAAATCGGCGAAATATGGACTCATTTACTGGAATTAGATTTAAAAAGGAAACCGCAAAACGTTTCCAAACTTTCTCACGCACTTACTTCAAATCGCACACCGAAGCAATGTCCACAATGCTGGATTTTTTCTTCTACAATGAAATTTCGCCAAAGGAAAAATTAGGACCGACTGGACGTACAATTGAAGCTAAATTACTCAAAAGAATAAATGCGGTCATTGCCATAATGCGGGATGTCGAAAAGACCCAAACCAAACCTACAGTGGCTATGATTCAATCTCTTTTTGAAACAGAAGAACCAACCAAAAAACCGCTGATTGTAGAAAAGAAATATGCCGAAGAAAAGAAGGAAGTCCGTTTTCGAGAAAAGCAAAACACAAGTAATCAACTCTAATTTTTTGAGCTATGTATATCACAATCACACCGCAAAAATTAGGCAACAATTATTCACAAAGTTCGGCTGATTTTGTAGGCTATTTAGAGAAAGAAAATCAAGGCTTGGAACAACACGATATGGAACACTTTTTCAATCAATATGGCGATGAGATTTCCACTGAAGAAGTAGTCAGAGAAATTGATGGAAACACCGCAAAATTAAAAAAGAAAGAACCCAAGTTTTATTCGATTACGGTCAGTCCTTCAAAATATGAATTACGAAAACTTCAGAACAACAGCCAAGATTTAAAAACCTACACTCGTGAATTGATGAAGGATTATGTGGCTTCATTCAATAGGGAAATTAATGGGCGACCCATAACCATCGATAACATAAAATACTATGCTAAAATAGAACACCAACGCACATTTAAAGGAACGGATAAGAAGATAAAAGAAAATCAACCTTTTGCTACAAAAATACTTCAGCTCAAAACGGATGTTCGAAATATTCAAGAAGGACGAGCTGAAGGAAATATTAAAACGATGAAAAAGGAAATTGCTAGACTGGAACGGCAAGCCCCACATCAACAAAATGGAAAACGGATTGTCCAGGGAATGAGAAAGGATGGAAACCAAAGCCATATCCATATCATCGTGAGCAGGAAGGATGCTTCTAATTCGGTCAGTCTTTCCCCAGGAAGTAAGCACAAAGCTTCTGAGGTTGAAATGCACGGCAAAAACGTAAAGCGAGGGTTTGATAGAAACAAATTTTTTGAGAAAGCAGAAAAGACATTTGACAAGACTTTTGGCTATAAACGAAACTTTGCCGAGACCTATAAGGCACGAAAGGATTTTGTAAAAAACCCTAAGCTATATTTTGCTGCTTTGATGAAATTACCATCTAACGAAAGAGCATTGGCTTTCAAAATGATGACGAAAACGGGATTGCCAATCGTTCCTAGTATTCCCGTTAGTCAAGCGCAAATTGCATTGCGGGTTTTCAAACGTTTAAGACGTGGCGCTGAAGTGGCCATCAAATCTAGTTCCATCGGAATCTAATTGGTATGGAGATAGATAATGTCATAACAATACTTTCAATTATTGGTTTGACCAGTACTGTTTTCTATGCGATGTTTCGAGTAAGCAAGTATGCGTTTCTTTTGAATATCGCAATGCTTTCATTTCTCATATTCTCTATTTCTGAAGGGAATGAATTAGTATTGATACTTCTTTATTTGGCGTGTCCTCTAATGCTAATCAATACAGGATTGTATGTTTTTCTGCATAAAACTGAGAACTCTCAAAATAGTAATACTAAATACCAAGTAAATTTTGGTACGAAGAAAGGAAACTTCAAATTAGATAATATTAAACGTGGCGCATCCGTCATCGGATCCGCCGGAAGCGGAAAAACCGAAAGTGTCGTTTATGGATTTCTAAGACATTTTCGGAAAGAGAGTTTTTGCGGAATTATTCACGACTATAAAGATTTTGAGCTGACCGAAATGGCTTATCCACTATTCAAGGATAGTGATATACCGTTTAAGGTCATTTCCTTCGATAAAATCATCCATAGGGTAAATCCTATTGCACCAAGCTATATAGAGAACGAGGAAAGCGTAAATGAAGTTTCTAGGGTGCTTATTGAAAACCTTTTGGAACAACGGGAAAGCGGAACTACAGGAACAACAAAATTCTTTAACGATGCAGCTGAAGGTTTGATAGGTGGATTGATTTGGAAACTAAAAACCGACTATCCCAAATACTGTACATTACCTCATTTAATAGCGATTTATCAATTATTGGATACTGATAGCCTTATCCAGTTTTTGGAAACCAATACCACATCGAGAGCAATGGCAGATGCTTTTATTAGTGGTAAGGATTCTGATAGGCAGACAGCTGGTGTAAAAAGCACATTGGCCAATGCCCTGAAAAGAATTAGTACACAACGCATTTTTATGGCACTATCCGCAGATGATGTTCCATTGAATATCAATAGCGAAGAAAATCCTGCAATAATTTCCGTAGTAAACAATCCAAAATATGAAACGTCTTATTCGCCTGTAATTGCTACCATTATTCACACCATTACCAAACAAATGAGCGTGCGAAATTCTAAACCTTCATTTTTGTTGATGGAAGAAGCACCAACCATACGATTATTAAATATGCACCGAATCCCTGCAACTTTGCGTAGTTATGATATTGCTACCATTTATGTAATGCAGGACAAAATTCAGAATGATATGATGTATGGGGATAAGGCAAGCAAGGCGATTTTGAGTAATTTGTCCTATCAGTTTTTCGGTAAGGTCAATGACCCTGACACAGCCAAATATTACGAACGCTTTTTTGAAATCATCAAAGACCCAACTAAAAGTATAAGTCGTGGGCATAATCTTGATTTTGATACACGGATTACGACTGGAGAAAAGGAAATTCCGAAAATTAGAGCAGATGTTTTCTTTAGGTTAAAGCAAGGCGAGTTTATTACTTATGCAGATGGTAAAGATAAAAAGGTGCAGTTTAAATTGGCTGACATTCTACGAGAATTACCAATGGTATCAAAACCGTTTTCTCAGGCTGATTTAGAGGCTAATTTTGAGAGAGTTTATGTGGAAGCGAAGTCGATATTTGAGTAATATTTCTGTACTGAGGTTAATTAAGGCCCGAATAATAATATTATTAATGAATTAGTTCGTGAAGCAAATGAATGATTTATCCAAATTTTTGGAATATGTCCAAATAATAGTAAAACTTCGATTATCAAAATCGCAAAATCATTTGTACCTTTGGAATTAATTTAGTATGTAACTAACTATCAGATATTTTGGACAACTTTCGATATGATTGATTTTGATATAATAGAAAATTTAGGCTTGGACAAGGCCGTCTCTGTTACTTCGGAATCCAATCAAATTTCTGAAAGTCAGTTAGTTATAATCAATCAAGTGAAAGACTTCGGAATTGATGAAATCTATTTCAGTACCGACGAAAATCATAATAGTTATCCTGCAGTTTTTTTAAAAAAAGTTGAAAAATTTGATGACCGTGCACTTCATCAAGTTGCAAAGACTCAAAAAAAAATCTGGAACTTCAAAAAGGTAATTTTTCTATACGTTTATTCGGAAACTGAAATCCGTATTTACAATTGTGCTGAGAAACCTCTTATAATCAAATCAGATGATTTTGACTATAAGAAGGAGCTTAAAACACTCGAAATTGAGTCTTACGAGTTCAAGGATAAAAACAAGCTCAAACAACTTCAAAACCTTTTTTCCACCATTGCCATTGATACAGGTATCATATGGACATTGGAAGAAGCGTTCGAGATTAGAAAGAAAATAAGCCTTCAACGAAGGGTTGATAAATATCTTGTAGAGAGCCTTACTTATACTGCTAGGCAACTACAGGCAGAAGGATTAGAAATAAACCTTATCCATAAAATAATAATGCGTTCTCTATTTCTTTTGTATTTAGAAGATAGAGGTGCAACTGATGAAAAATTTTATTCTGAAATAAAAAAAGGTGCAAAGTCTTACTTCGACATTTTGGACGATGCAGATAAAACATATTCTCTTTTTAAGAAATTAGAAGAATATTTTAACGGTAATGTTTTTACTGTAGATAGCAATGAGTCAATCTCTAGGGAACATTTAAAAATTATTCAAAAGTGTTTTATCAACGGCAATGATAATTCCTTACAGCAGAATCTTTTTGAAGATTTACGCCTGTTCGATTTTAGCATTATTCAAATAGAATTGCTGAGTGAAATTTATGAGAATTTCCTTGCTGAAATAAACCCTACTTTAAAGCAAGACACAGGTACTTATTACACACCGCCTTCCCTAGTTGAACTCATATTGAATGAGAAATTACCAATCTCTAGGACAGAAAAAGAATTTAATGTTAAGGTATTAGACCCTACTTGTGGTTCTGGGATTTTTTTAGTTGAAAGTTTTAAACGTCTGGTCAAACGTCACGAAAATGCCAATTCAGAAAAGCTTACAGACTTTAATGAGCTGAAGAAGCTGTTGACGGATAATATATTTGGTATAGAGATACACCCTCAGTCCATCAAGGTAGCAGCTTTTAGTCTTTATTTGGCTTTGGTAGACAACTTGAATCCTAAGACAATTTGGCAAAATAAAGACTATCGCTTACCATATCTGATAAATGACCCTTCGGATGATACTCTAGTTGAACAAGGCAATAATTTGTTTCGTTCAGATACTATAAAGGAGAATCCAGAAATAGAAAAAATTGATTTTGATTTAGTTGTAGGGAATCCGCCTTTTGGCACTAAGAACCTATCCCAATCTATTCGAGATTATAGTGATAAATATGGGTTCGCAAAAGAGATGGTTCTTCCATTTCTTCATAAGGCAACAAAGTTCTCTGATAATGGAGAAATTGCCTTGATTTTCAATACCAAAATCCTTACCAATACCAAAATAACATATCAAAATTTCAGGAAGTGGCTTTTCAATGAGTGCTATGTAGAGAAAATATATAATTTCTCGATTTTACGAAATGCACCTAAAGATTTTGGTGGTCAATTGTTTGGTTCAGCAACTGGACCAATCAGTATTGCATTTTATAGAAAAAGTCAACCGAAGAAAAAATCTGACACAATTATCTATTATGCCCCTAAGACTTACATTAAATCCAATGTTATAGAAGGTGTTAGCATTGATGGCACAGATTTGAAATATCTTCCACGGGAAGAATGCAAAAAACCAACTTCAAAAATTTGGAAAATTGCAATGTGGGGTGGAATTGGAGATATAAATTTAATACAAAAACTAAATGCTTCAGACAATCTAGAACAGTTCATTTCGGATGAAAAAATTGACAGAGGCTCTGGATTACAGTTTTTGAATAATTCCACTAAAAACCCTAAAGTAGATAACGAAATTCCAAATAGATACATTACCCCTAAGAATATTAGACGTTACGTTTCATATTCATTTTCAGATTTGAATTCTGGGCTTACTCAACGGTCAAAAGAAATATATGCTAAGCATTATGGCGTTCAGGTAGAGGACTTACCTACAATTAATGTATTTAGACGCGTGGGAGCGAAAAAGACTTATTTTGCACCGCATATTTTAATTAAAGAAGGTCTTTCCAATTGGAAAATTTGTGCTTCTTATGAAGATGAAGCCTGTTCGTTTAATAGTAAAGTTCTAGGTCTTAGTCATACCGATTCAAAAGTACTTAAAGGGTTAACTTGTTTTATAAATTCAAAACTTGCTTATTATTATCTTTTCTTATGTTCAGCATCTATCGGAATAGAAAGAGAAGAAATCAAACCTAACGAAGTTTATCGACTACCATTTTCTTTGTCTAAAAAGAACTTATATCATCTTGCTGATATTTACGACAGGATGATAATTGATGAATCTAAAATTTTCAACACAAATACAAAAAAGTTTGAACAAGAGATTGATAATTATATATCTAAATGTTTTGACTTTTCAATCGATGAAAGCTTAATTGTAGACAATTTTGTGGAATTTACAATTCCATTATTAATTAAGAGGTATCAATATGTTCTTGGTCCAACTAACAAAGATGAAATTCAAGATTATGCCTTAAAGGTTTCACAGCATTTAAATGACTTTTTACAAAATCAGAATCTCTATGCTAATTGTACTGTTTATGAAAACATAAGTCATTTTTCACCTTTAATGATAACCAAGGTTACATTTGGAGATTCTGAAATGGAAGTTTCAATATCTAGCGTGAATATACACGACATATTGCGAGACTTGGATAAAGAATTATGGCAAAAGAAAGCAACCAACATCTATTTCAGAAAAAAATTAAATTATAAAACAGGCAACGAGATTTTTATTGTTCGTCCCAATCAGAGGCGATTCTGGACTCAATCGATGGCGATTGAAGATGCTTCAGAATTAATACTGGAAATTCTTAATGAAGTATAGTAGATGGGATTAAACAAAGTAATAGTTGCCAGCTTCAAAAGAGGCTTTGAAGAAAAATGCTTTCAGCTGATAACAGAATCTTATGTTTCAGCTATGGAAACCAAGGTCATCAAACTCAACTGGGATGAAAATGACATTACTTCGGAATTGCACGAACACATTAAGGAAAACCCACTAAGATTAAAGTGGAGTATAGTTACGAATGTTGAGCAGCACTTACCAAAAGATGGTATAAAAAAGGAAAAGGGTTTTGCAGCGAAACTGCCTAGGATAGACCTTAGATTGGTAACCATAAATTCGTCTTTAGAGTATGAATACCATATGGAAGCCAAAAATCTTAAGGAAAAAGATTCTGGTTTAAAACGACGTTATATTGATACCGGAATTAACAGTTTTGTTTCTAAGAAATATGAGAACGGATGCCTACTTGGATATGTCCTAGCAGGAGCTTTACATAAGACTGTGTACGGTATAAACAAGCTTCTAAAGAAAGATGATAGAGAGCCTGAGTTTTTAAAGCCTAAACCATATCACTTACACGATAAGCATTATGAATCAGAGCACCCTGACGATATGAGAATAAAACATTTTATGTTTGATTTTACGGCTTTAAATAGTGCCTAAAAGTTCATCTATTTTATCCTCTAGAAATACTTTAAACAATACTTTAATTTCATTTGGAAAACAATACAGAATTATCAAGAGAAATCCTTAGTGAATTTCTTGAACGATGGAATATTGAAACAGTTAAGTCAATGAATCTGGAACAATATGTTTCGGTTGGGAACAAAGATACATTCTGCCAATGGTTGGAAACTAAAACTAGAGCTCTTGGCAGTATTAAAGGCATAAACTCTAGCAAGTTTGGAATTTATAAACGAAGTGACCCAAATGCAAATCCAAAAAACTTAATAAACGACAATCTTTATTCCTGGCAGCGTTACTATGGAGAGAATAGAAAAGAAGCGTTTGAAAACGTAAAAGCTGAAATCTTAAAGATTATTGAATATTCCGAAAAGGGAGACTTTGAAAAAATTGATGATTTGCATTTAACTCTTTTTGTAAAATGGAAAATTGCTTATCTCTATTCAAACGAAAGACTAATTCCAATATTCAAGAAAGCTGTACTACATAAAATTGCTGAACACTATGGCTTAAATGTTACTAGAAAAACCAAGACCTCTCAAATTCAGAATTTAATTATTGCCAATAAACCATCCCATTTATCAATATATCAGTTTGCTGATTTTTTGTTTGAGAAATATGGTAGAGATAATGGAAAAACAACTAATACTGGAAAAAAGAGAAAAACTAAGAGAAAGGGAACCAGTTCGAGAAATTCTGCAAAACAAAAAAGAAAAGGAAGCACTAGCTACATTGCAGAGCAAAAGCACAATAAGATTCAAGAAGTTTTACAAAAGAAACTAGAAAAGAAATACGGAAAAGATAATGTTGTGTTGGAGGAAAACTACGTTGATGTTAAAGTTAAATTAGAAAATGAAATTCATTTTTACGAAGTAAAGTCATCGGCCTTTGCCTCTGATTGCATCAGAGAAGGTCTAGGTCAAATCATATCATATATGCAAAAGGACGATGACGACAGAACAAAATTATTGTTCGTTGCTGGGCAGTACCCACCTAACCAAGATGAAAGTGATTATTTGAATTTTATACAGAAAAAATTAAAAATCGATTTTGATTATGTTAGTGTTGAATTGAAAGACTAACCATTAAAAAGGCCCTTTTTCCCTAGGACCTTTATTAGTCACTTTCCATTGGTTATTTTCTTTAACGAGTTTAAAGATGCCAGGCTTATTATCATAATTAGAACTGTATTTGACCCACGCAATATCAGTCTCGATAACTTCATCTGATATTGTAACACTTGCATCATTATCTGCGTCTGGCACTAAACCCTGAATCATTATTAAACTATCATAGCCGTCGGAAGTTGTATGTTTTTTTAAAGTGCTATTATCTTTAGCATAAAAACTTTCTACCACAATCTTAGTGGTTTCTGATGGCGACATATTCTTGGTTTCAGAACAAGAAATGAATAAAAGTACGAGTGAGCAAAAGACTAAATTTTTCATAATATTATTAATTTGGGTTATTGATATATCTATGCGACATATTCAGTTTTATATTGCGTTCGCCATCCTTCTCGTTCAATTCCAAAATTGCCCTACGGTCATCTGATAATGAAAATTTGGGCATAACGTAAACAAACCGCACCATTTTACCTTCTGCAATTTTTGAAGGCAGATGCTGCTTGTAAATAGGTTCTTGATATAAGCTCTGTAAAGATTTCTTTTTCCCTTTTTGTCGAGTCTCGATTGAAAGGTTCAAGAAATTTAAATCGTAATCCAATGTAGAATTATTCTCAATCTGAATAACGAAGTAGAGTTCTTCTTTATCAAAAACAACATTTTCAACATTCAAGACAATGCCTTGCGTTCGCTTCTTAATCCGACCAATACGTTGGTTTCTGTTAAGAAGATAGGAGCAGAATTTTTGATAATAGTAGGTTCTGTTATCTATATTTTTTTCAGAAGTTACAACCTGAATCGAATCGATTTCTATTGGTTTTTCATTTCCAATACTATTTGATAATGGAATGAAATAATTGAGCTTTGATAGCTGCTTTTTATATCTTACAATATACGAAAAAATTGCGCCATTTCTATTGACTACCAGTAGATTACTTTCTTTCCCGGGCTTCGCCTGAAGTAATCCGAAATACTGTTCTTTTTCACGATTGTAGGTAAAGACAAATTTATCTGAACCGGTTATGCCTTGTCTTATGGGTTCTGGGAAAAATAGCGCAACATTTTTAGTATCGTTTGCGTAAATTGTGTCTAGTACCGTACTTGTTTGCGCTTTTGCAAAAGCAGAAATCAATGATATCAATATTAAAAATAGGGTTCTCATAATTTTGGTTTTAGAATTAATTTGTAGTTGTTAAGCACAGTTACCTTCACGCTTCGATTACGACGTCTAAATACCTGTGTAATTCCGCCCACTTGTGGAACAGTTGGAATGTTGATATCGCCTATAACATCATCCAAAACTTCCGTGGTAGCTTCTGCCCTGAAATTGTTCTGTACATAGATACCTTCGCTACCATCCAACAAATCGAAAGCTTTAAGTTTGGTAGGATGATGCCTTATGTTTTCAATCTCGATTAAAGCACGATTGGGTTGAAAACTTATAAACCCAAAAACGGGTGTGTTCTTTGGCATCAGCTTACCATTGATAGTTGCTGATTTAGTTAGGCGCATTCGTAATCGGGTATTTGCTTTAACAACCTGGTCGCCATCTACAACTACATAAATAGTTTCATCTGTATTGCCAATTATTGAAACTTCATTGGGTTTAGGCGAAGCAGCAAAGAACAGTTGGTGTTCCAACCCTAACTCTTTGGCTTCAATTTTTTGTTCTCGCTTTATTTCAGCAGAATCGATTTGCTGAGTATTGTTTTGAGCAACTTTCTTTTGCCCAAGGTTCTGATACTTCTTTCCAGAATATTGAATCTTACCAGCATCATAAATACTGTCTACAATGCGTTCTTTTTCTCGTTCCGGAAGGTCTGGGTCATAAAACCCCAAGGAATCAATCAGTTTTTCGTCATAGATGCTCGGTGCGTTATTTTCTCGCACTTCCTTTAAATCATTAATGGCATCCAGTTTTGAATCATACTCTTTTTGGTTTTCGTCCAATTCGGGTATCAAAGTCTGTTCAAGGTTTTCATTCTCACTTTCATCATTGCCCATAACTATCATAGAATAGGAAATCAGGAATATGAAAATCACAGCCAGTACTGCTGCAAATACTATTTTATTTTTTTCAATCTTCATCATTTATTTTTTTTAGGGTGTTCTCGAAATAGTTTGTAATCAACAATCCGTGCGGATTGTTTGGAAAGTTTCTGTCAACTGGAATTAAGTTTCCACTAGAAACAAGTTCGTAGGTATCGATTATTGAACCTCTATTGATTTCAAAAATGGTAACAGTTCTAAAGACGTATGTTCCGTTTTGTTCTTCGATTTGTGAATCAATACTCAGTACTTTCTGAACTAGCGAGTATTGCAGCAATCGGTTATAGACACCATCCGCTTTTTTCTGTCGATATAGATTGTCCACAGAACTATTGCCCAACCAAAGTGCCTTTTCCAGATTACGCTCATAATTACTGGCATCGATATTATAGAAGTAGTTGTGGAACAGGTCTAGATGAGCTAATGCTTCTACCTTGAAATTTTCTTTTTGGGTTACGAGCTTCAGCGGAATAATACTACCATCAGTATTAATGGCAAAAGCACTATTAAGAGCTTCTTTATTCGTCTTAAATGCCATCCAAAGTGAAAAGGTGCTGGATAGCATTGCAAAAATGACAACTGCCAACACGATAAATCTGTTCAACTTTAAGACTGCATAGATGTTTTTGTAAGGTGTTTTCATTTTCATTGGAATTAACTGGTAAACAATCTGAGGGTAAACGATGTGGCTCGTTTGTATAATTTGAATTTTAGAAAAACAATGAAACCAACTGACCCAAGTTGAACCACAGGCGCAAAAAAGCCCTGGCCAACATCTGTCCCAAAAAGGTTTGTCCAGAAGTTCGTATTGATTTCAGTATAGAGCGCATTTACAAATACATTGACCAAAAAGAATGCTGGTACCAACATATAGACGGCAGCGTATAATTTGAAAAATGTATAGGCAAGCGAACGGAATTTTTCAAAAACTGCCAGACTAATAACAAGTGGGAAGAAGGCTTGCATTATTCCCAATAAAAAATAACGTTCTGCAAGGAATAGCGGGTAGATGAACAAATCCAAAATCCAGAGGATAAGGCTGATGATAAATGCAAATATTTTGAATCCGAAAAGTGGTGTAACTAGAGCCTCATATAATAAGGCCATTGCCGCTTGAGCGGCCTCTAAAAAATTTATTTCTTCTTCTATGGGGATATCCTGCATTTGTAATGGCAATAAAGCCGGTGCTGTGCCACGATATTGCGCTTCAATGGAAACCAATATACTATCGAAAAAGCCCAGGACCTGTGTTGAAAATATGACCAGAAGAACGACTGCAAAGTTCTTGGTCAATTCCCCTGGGCTCAATCCCCAAGTGTAACCATCATTATCCGCAATGCCCTCATTGTATTTTTTTAGGATATTGACCAGAAAGAACAAAACGGCAAGCGTTTTCATTCCTGCAATAGTATATTGCGAGAAACTACTGTTCTGTATGGTTTGAAACACCGCATCGACGTATTCCAGTCCAATTCCTAAAAGTATGGTTGCGGTCATTTTTAGTATTCTGTTTCTCGATTATTTATTTTATCCTGCATTTTTCTAAAGGAAATGATATCACGATACCGCTTCGTTCTGGTCTGGATATTGGAAACCATTTCCTTGGATTCCTTTTCTTTCTGTTTTAACACTTCAGCACGTTCAGCATCGGACATCTTTAGATTATCGCTAGATAAAATTTCGCCCATAAAATCAACCGTGTCCAGAGAGTTTTGGACAATGGCATCAAATGATTCCGCAACCCGTGTAACTTCCTCGGGCTTGATGTAAGGCGAGTTTAAAATATCCTGTAAATCGTTTTGCATTACATTGATAAGGCGTTGGTTGTTCTGTGCAATTTCCTGAACCGCCCTGAGTTGCTGTACCACGCTTGATACTTTCTCAATGCTTTCTTTAGCGTCTTTTAAAAACTGTACTGATTTAATAAGTTGGCTCGTCTGTTTTGCAGATTCTACAAGAGACTTTACCAAGCTTACAAAGTTGGTGTTGTCATAAACTGGCATTCCCTGAGCAGTAGCACCGCTAGGTAATAAAAGGGCAACTGTTAAGAATAGCCCGAACAAGATTGTTTTGATTTTTGTTTTCATAATATTATGTTTTAGATGTGAATTCTTTAATTGCCAATTCCATATCATTGGTCTTTTCATAAATGGCCATTATGGCCTCGTTTTCTTGTCCATCGGTTAGGTAGGCTGCGTACACTTCTTTAGGAACTTCTAGCCTGAAAATGTTACTTTCCTTACCTATCTTGATGAACATTTCGGTGTATTTCCTTGGTCCGGAAAGATTGTTTTTGATGGACTTTAATTGGTTTAAATCGTGGCTAGATAGGTTGAGCCTTTTGACCAGTTCGTCATAGCCTTTTTCGTTATTCAGGCTATAAATGACCTGTGTATTTTCCAGTATGCTTGCCGATGTTGAATTATTGGGAAGCTGATTAATGGATTGAAGAATAATGCCTATCGCACCATTCTGTTTACGAATGGCTTGGTAATAGAATTCTACACTTTCTAATACGTTATCAAACTTTAGTTGTTTGGCAAACTCATCAAAAAGGATGATGCCTTTTTCAGCTCTGTTTTTCCAAATAGTTCTTTGGATAGCTGACTTAATCAGCTTCAACATTACGGATAGGATTTCCTTGTTATCTTTGACTTCATCCAGTTCAAAAACAATCAAGCGTTTGTCCTCGATTTTATAAGTTTGGTCTTCGCTGACTTCAAATAGAAAGCTATATAGACCATCGCCGACATATTCGGACATTACGTGCAAGAAGCTGATAATATTGAAGTAGTCGGGATGGATTTTCAAGGTGTCCAGAAGGTCTTTCTGATTCCTTTCTATAAAGTTGTAGAAACCATCTAAAGAATGATTTTCCGAAGTATTTTTGTAATAGTGGCGCAATATCTTTTTGACCGAAACCGATTGTGCTTTGGTAACCATTAAATCTGAAGCGAACAGTTCAAACAGAAAGACTGATAAATCTTCCAATCGTTCAGGTGTGAGGTCATTTGCATCACTTATATAAAATGGATTGATACCCAAGTTTTTGCCACTTTCATAACGAAGCACAGTATATTTTTCGGGATAGAGTTTGGCAAATTTGGTGTAGGATCCACCGAGGTCAATTATGACCAGGCGGACACCACTTTCAAAATACTGGCGCAGAATGTTATTTGCCAAAAAGGACTTACCTTCACCAGTAGGTGCAAAAATGGCAAAGTTTCTTGCCTTAATGCGCTTCTTGCGCTCATCCCAAACATCTTTTAAAACAGGAACATTGTGTTCCCTATCATTAAAGATGATTCCAGTAGCATCAGAATTGTAGTTTGTGTTGTTTATAAACAGGCATAGAGCGTGCTTTAAATCGGTAACATATAAATCGTTATTTGAAAAATTGGAAGAAAAACAACAGTAACTATTGAGTATATAATTCTTCCGTTCCTCACCTCTAGGATAGTATGGAATGATGTCCAGTTCCTTAAATTCAGTTTTGATTTTAGAACCGATTCGACTTAAATTTTCTGGATTCTTATCCCAATAAATTATATTCAAATGACCACGAATAATGCGAGCATTATCATCCGCATTTATTTGGTCAAGGATATGCTGAATTTTACCGAGGACTACTTTATTCTGAGAACCGAAGTTGGAACTTTTGTTGAGTTCCTCAACTTTCTTATCAAGTAACTTGCGCCACTTCTGTTTGTCATCCAAATAAAGGATTTGGTTGACGATATGATTTTCGTTAAGCGTAAGCCCTAAGCCATCAATAAACCCTTGATGAAACACAAAATCGTCAGAAGTGAATTTCTCATTGGTCTTGCTACTCTGTACACTTTCGCCAAAGCACAGTTCGCTATTGATAGCCAGGGCATCAAAATGGTTTTCGCCAATATTGACGCTTTTTTTATCTAATATGATATCGGTGTCAAACCCATCATTAAAGCCATTGAAATATCCGTTGGTTAACTGCTGTATTTCTTTCGCTTTAAGCGAAATAAAACTCATTTTTCTGCTATTGTTTATAAAGGAAACAGAGTCACTAACAGCCCCAATAAAGCTCTTAATGTTGTCATCTAATCGTTGGACAATTCCATTGGAAACTTTGCGGAAAGGGTTGACGTATTTTGAGTTATTCAGAGCTTTGTTCTTAGTTAGCGTAAAGAACAAAAAGCAACGATGTTCCATATAGTCGCGCCCTTTGAAGTGGTCGTGCGTTGCCTTTTCTAAAAACGTTGTATCGGGAAGTGCTTCTGAAGTATAGGTCTTTTTTAGGTAGATGTCCTGTTTTTGGACTACTGTACCAATAGGCAATGATTTCAGGGCCTGAAACCAAGCCCCGTGAATGTCTTCAAAGTCTTTTTCGGATAGTGAATAAATTTCTGGCAACGTACCTTCATAGCACAGAACAACATTGCCATTATTGGCAAATATGATATTGTCTTGAATATCTACAATAGGTTGATATGCTGAAAGATTAATCTTGTTCATAATCGAAGCCTGAGTTTTTTTTATTACTTATTATTCTCGGAAAAGCCTTAGCCATTTGAAAAATTTGTGGGTTATGTGTTATTCTTGTTAGGGCAACATATAAGGCGGCATTAAAAACAAGTACACCAATTATTATCCCGAAGCTGAAAGAGAAGATGATGACGAGCAGCGAAGCCAAAATAGAAACCATCATCAGGGCAAACAGGGAAATAGGCAGCCCAAAAATGACTGCCCTTTTCCTAATGTTTTTATAGACCTCGTATTTCTTCATACAGCTATTCTAATAAAGCCCTCGATGAGGGTTGATTTATACTACGATTCCTATTAAGTATGTGAAGATGCCGACAACTGCGCCAGCAATCAAAACAAACACAAGCACTCTAGTAATTCCTTTTTTAAGGTCTGCGTTTTCCCCAAAGAAATGTCCTGCATTAAACAAGAAACCAACAAGAAAAATGACACCAAGTAAAATTGGAAATATGGTACGTATGGTATCGCCCACATCGTTAACGGAATCTTCAATTCCCCCAATTTGAGCAAAAAGTGATGTTGAGAGCAACGATAAAAAAGTTGCTAAGTAGATTGATTTTTTCATAATAAAACTGTTTAGATTTTTTATTCATTTTCTCTTTCTGAAATTTACATATATTTGTACATAAATAACTGAAAATCAAATATTTGTGAATAAAATATTATTTGAAATCAATTGAATTTAATTGCTGCTATTTGGCATCAAATTTTATGAGTTTTTGAAGGAAAAATGTTGATAACCTGAAAATTGAAAATGAAAAAAGTGCTCAAAAACGTCAGTTTTGTGATTTTGGTTCTAAAAATGTGTATCGTTTTAGGACAAGAAAAGAGTACTCAAAAACGAATTATAATTGATGTTGGACACGGTGGAAAAGATACTGGTGCAATAGGCATAAATAAAATCCAAGAAAAGGACGTTGTATTGGATATTGCGAATGCCATTTTGAAGCTAAATGATGAATTAGATAAGCCTCTGGACATTTATTTAACCAGGTATACTGATACACTCATTTCGCTATCGGATAGAACGAAGCTGGCCAAAGCTCTAAAAGCTGATTTGTTTTTCTCTCTACATTGTAATCATTCAGATAATCCGGATGCAAGAGGGATAGAAGTTTATGTTTCACAAAAGCAAGCAAATAATTCTAAAGAATCTATTTATATAGGTTATCAATTTGAAAAAGCACTTTGCAAAGCTATAGGATATGAAAGTAGAGGTGTGAAGTTCGCAAATTTTCAGGTACTACGTGAAACTATTGACTATTGCCCCTCGGTTCTTTTGGAACTGAGTTTTTTGAGTAATGGGGATGAAAGCAGTTATATTTCTGCTTCTAAGAATATCAAATTAATTGCCTTCGCCATTTTATTATCTATTAAAAACTAATACTATTATGAAAGATATATTTTTAGAGTTGACAAAAAGTTTAAAAGCTATTGTGATACAATTCATTGCAGAAGTAGTTTTACTATATAAATCTTTTAGAAGTTAGACTACTTCCATTTATTTCTAGCAGTTCTATTAATCAAATTGTTGCTATTTTAAATATTACGTATTTAAGTATTTGCTTAAATAAGAAAATAATGTAACTTTGCTTTATGGAAAATAATTCTTGTATAAGACAACAAGCTGATTTAGAACAAATCAATCGTTGCAAAGAGACAGTTTCAGAACTAAGTGAATCTTTTGATTATTTAGCGAATGGACTTTCATTAGTTGGGAATAGCGTAAGACTTAAAATACTTTACGTACTCTTTGAAGAAGATAGGCTTTGCGTTTGTGATTTAAGTGATATTCTTGGAATGAATATTTCGGCCATTTCCCAGCATTTGAGAAAAATGAAAGACCGAAATCTATTAGAAACCGATAGAGAAGCCCAAACGATTTATTACTCATTGACCGCTGAATATGAAAAACTACTCAATCCGTTTTTCGCAATACTTGATAAAAACAAAGTTTTAGAAGCGATATGAAAAGTGAAAACAAATTAATTGGAGCAGGCTTGCTAACTGCAATTACAGCTTCCTTATGCTGTATTACGCCTGTTTTGGCTCTCATCGCAGGAACAAGTGGAATTGCTTCAACATTCTCTTGGATAGAACCTTTTAGACCGTACTTAATCGGACTCACAATTTTCGTTCTTTGTTTTGCCTGGTACCAGATGCTAAAGCCTAAAAAGGAAATCGACTGTGAATGTGAGACAGGCGAAAAACCAAAATTCACACAGTCTAAAACTTTTTTAGGAATTGTAACTGTATTTGCAATCGTAATGTTAGCATTTCCATACTATTCAGGAATTTTTTACCCAGACACGGCAAAACAAATTATCGTTGTAGATAAATCGGATATTAAAACAACTGAATTTAAAATTAGCGGAATGACCTGCGCGGGTTGTGAAGAACACGTAAACCACGAAGTAAATAAACTCAGCGGAATCGTGAGCTCAAAAACATCATATGAAAGTGGAAATGCAATCATTGAATTTGATAAAACCAAGACCAATGAAGCGGAAATTGAGAAAGCAATTAATTCTACTGGTTATAAAGTGACCGACAAAAAATAAAAATAATGGAAACTATATTGACATCTGAAATCACTTGTCCAAACTGCGGATATAAAAAAGTAGAAGAAATGCCAACAGAATCCTGTCAATTCTTTTATGAGTGTGAGAGTTGCAAAACGGTTCTGAAACCAAATGAAGGAGATTGCTGTGTATATTGTTCTTATGGGACTGTGCCCTGTCCACCGATTCAAGAGAACAAAAGTTGTTGTTGAAAAATCATATTTAAGTTCACTTCCTCTTATCCCCAGCCTCTTTATCAAAAGCAATCAAATTAAACAATTCTCGCATCCGGCTACGAACACGGTTGCCGTAGCGTTCTTCCAATTCCTCGGCATTGAGATTGGTGGTTGCGTGGGTTTTGATTTTATGCTTGGTCTCAAGGTATAGTTCATATCTGGATAATAGCACTTCGCCCATTACGTTCAGGTCTTTACCATAAAACCGTCCAGCAGGTTCGATACCTAAATCATCAAAGCAGAAAAATTTTGTGTTACCATATTCCTCAATGGTCTTAAAACCAAGATGGTTGAAACTAAAGGTTACGTTCCTGCAAGGAATCATTTCATAAGGTCTTTGCATCGGAACAATATATCTCAGCAATTTCATTAAGCTGGTTTTCCCGCAACCAACTGGTCCGGAAAGTAAGATACCCTTATCGATGTCAATTCCATAGGTTGTGCAATTGGATTTATCTTTAATGAAGTAGGAACAAAGCTTTAGCAGTATATCTCTATCTTCATCATAAATTCTGAACTTTTCGCCGAAAAGCTGTTTCCCTTTAGCGTTCAGGTAAATTAAGATTTTTGGGAAATCATACAGTACACTTTTGCCGTCAAATTTTCCTAGCGAATATTCCACGCCACCTTCAGTAATTTTAGAGGGGTTGTCCATAATCTTTGTTTTTAGTGGTTCGCAAGTTGTCCTTGATTTGGGACGCTTGTTTTTTGTTTGATTCATTTTTTTCGTCAAATAATTCCGTTCTGTCCATCCAATTTGTGGCTACAGCTCGCCAATCACGAATTGCTTGCCCATCACTTGTTTGCCAGTTTCGGGTTTCATAGTGCTCAAAGAACTTTTTCCCCTCATCTGCATCAAAACCATTTTCTTCAAAAAAATCAATAACCACCTGCCTGCCTTTTGGCTGTTTTATATAGTTTTCTTGTTTGGTATTGTTTGTATTAGATACCAGTACTTGTCCATTTATGGGATGGTGCTGTCCCACAACTGGTTCACGTATGGGATAGTACTGTTCCGCAAGCTGTTCTAATGTGGGATTGTACCGTCCCATATCTGGTTCACTACTTGTCCCGATAATAGACATCTTGATTTTACTTCCTTTGTATGGATTGTTAGATGGAAAATAGCATAGGTAAAGCCACGAGTCCAAATCCGTAACGCAGCGGTGGTATGTGGATTTTGAGCCTATTTTAGCAGCACGCATTAAGTCTCTTCGGTTAACGTAAAATTCATCCGCAAATCGGCTACTGTTCCATTCTTGGAACAGCGCCATATACAGACTGATATGGGTAGGATTTAGGCGGTCATCAAAATAGAACTTTTCAAAAGCCGCGTTAAGTAGCTTTATATAGTTCATCATTTAAGAATTTGAACCTTGCTGAACACGGTTGGAAGTCATTATGTTTTGTATTTCCTCAGCATCGTAGTAAATAATACCACCAACTTTGGTGTAAGGTAAAGTGCCATTGATGCGAAGGTTTTGTAATGTACCTGGACTTACCTGAAGCAAATCCATAACCTCAGATGATTTAAGGTATCTTTTGAGTTTTCCAGTGGCTTGTTTGGATAATAATTTTTTAATGTCATCGAGCAATTCCATTTTGAATTCCCGAAGGTCGTCTGTTGTAATAATACTTGTAGGCATAATAGAACGGTTTTTAAAGTAAGAGACTATCGCATCGTTGTCAATTAATTTGATAGCCTCTGACCTGATTTGACTTTCGTTCTACAAATTTGGATAGCTTTAATGGATTTTATTCCCCAGTACAACCGTACTACGGTCAAAATTTAACATTTTGAAATTTCAATTGTTTTAACAGTGTTTAAAGGTGCTTCCGTAACTAACAGACCTTGAAATTGTATCAAAATTTATGAAAAACAACTACGGAATACAATTACCGTAGGTCAACCGTAGTACGGTCTTTTTTTAACATATAAAAAAAGGAACGAATGATAGCAACTAGCGACTATTCCTCGCTTTTGTCCATTTCCGAAAGAAGGGAAGCTGTCAACTGGTCGAGGAATAATGTTCGGCTATTTTTGCGATTTTTAATGTCCTGAAATGTTTTGTAGATTTCCTTTGGAGTAAAGTCGAATACTTCTTGCAAAATTTTAGATAATTTAATAATACTTAGACCCTTTTGTTTTGTCATTCCAGCAGCACTTAGCGAATATAGAAGTTCAACCCAATCTGTATTTGTGAATGGCCAAGGAATTTTTTCCGTAGGTTTTATATTCACACTATTTCCATTTACTCTATTTTTAATAGAATTTTTCTTTTGGTCCATATAGTTGATTAAAGATATATAAGCCTTGAACTTTCCTAAAAGCATATCTCTCGGTGTACAAAAATCAGGGTCTTGAAAATAGAATTTGGAAGTAGTAATATGATAAATATCAAAATGCTCTCTGGTGTAATAAGCTTTGTCAAAATGGGTTGCACCAGATTTAACGTATTGCCCGAAATCAAGATTATAAAGAAAAAAGCGATTTAATTTATTGATTTTCTTTTTTACAAATTTTAATTGTGCAGCTCTGTCTGCTTTTGGGAATTGAATTTCAAAAGAATGAATTTCTGAGAAGTATATAAGCTTAACCAATGGCACTTGTTTTATTTTTTTGAAGAAGATTATTTCTTTCTCAACACTTTCAAAATCATTGGTCAGAATGTTTCTTTTGAAAGTACTAAGCAAGTTTCTGCTTAACTGAATAGAACGATAGGATTGTTCCAAAATCGGTAGATTTTCGAGCCTTATCTCGTCTAATGCTACGAGAAGATTTTTGCCTAACGTTTCTAAATCCATTTGCAGCCATAAATACAGTTAAGCCCAACAATATTGCGGGCAGTCTTAGTTTGGGTGGATTAGTTGTTGTTAGAGTTCTTTAGTTTGCGAATGCGCAGGACAGGTACTTTGTTAGCAGAACTTTTTACGACATGGGACATCTAAAGAACTATTGAAATGTAATAACATAATTTTGAAAGAAGCAAATTTTATTCCGTAGATATCTACGGAATAAACCGTATTTTCCTACGGTAATCGCTCTAGTATTAGGAACAACGCTACTTCGACTTTTTTCGGTATCGATTAATGAATTGTCTTCTATTTTTTACACCTGTTTTTTTATAGATGTTTGAAGCGTGTTTGGAGACGGTACTTTCAGCAATGAATAAATCCTTGGCTATTTGCTTATAACTAAGATTGCTCAGAATGGACAAGGTAATTTCTATTTCCCTTCTTGTCAAGTTTTCGTAAATAATTTTCGTATCTGCTGAGTGAATTGCTTGTTCTTTGCTCATAGCAAATACTTCGTACATTTTGGTCTTGTTTTCTAAAAAATATAAATGTCTATCTATTTCTATAATGGATATGGCGTAAAAAGCTGTGTTCATAACTGTAAAAGTCAACCATTGAAAATCCCCGATTAAGGTCAATATAGGTAACAATGCAATACTTGTCACACTAATCATCGATAATCTGTTACGACGTAGGATATATTCATTTGGATTGTTTGGATGTGAAATTCTTTCATAAAACATTCCTAAGAACACAAAGGCAAGAATTGAAATAGGTATGGTAAAAAGTAACCTTGAAGAGTCCAAGGAATAAGTAAAGAAGTATGGGATTAAAAATAGTATAATAAAACTTCCAGAAGACAAAATCGCCAAATTTCTAATGGAAGAATTGTACTTTAATACTATGATATCATATTCTTTATAGAGGTAGTAAACTATATAAACACATAAAGCTATGGCAACACCATAGGTTATGATATACTGAAGAATAAGAGGGCCAGGAAAATTCTTGATTGGCAAAAAACCACCGGTTAGATTATAAGTAATGAATAGTATACCCAAAGATAAAAATCGTTTATAACCACTTGAATCTTTTCTAGTTGAATAGTAGAGTGTAAACAATACAATGACTGTATCTAATAAAAGATAGAAAAAAGTAGTCCAATGTATTGATGTTCCAAACATTTATCTTTTTCATCGCTGCTCAAATTTGTTGGTTTCTAAATTTTTTTTCACATTTCCCCAATGAAATATAGTACCGTTCATTGCTACATATACATCTGGTTTTAGAAATTGAACTGAGCATAAGGCGTAACCTAAATTAAAAGGGGCATCTGTACCATTGGATGTGCCTAGAACAAATGAGCCAACCAAGACTATCGTTTTCTTTAGGTTAAGTTTTCCGATATATTTTGCGGTATCTTCCATAGTGAAAGTACCGTGGGTTAATATTATTTTTCTCGCGCTCGTAGCTTTGATTTTATCAACCAAAAGCCGGCGGTCATCATCTGTAATAAAGCGACTATCTTTATTGAGGACATTTTCTATCGAATAGGAAAATGAAACATTTGCCGACTTAAAAAATTCCTCAATTGAGATTTTATTTTCTTGGGTCTGCTTATTTTCTGTATCATAGTCCAGCCCCTCAATTGTACCGCCTGTTGTGATTATATGTATCATAAAATAGGACTTGTTGTGACCTATAAATATAATGGTTATTATTTGTAATTAATTTTCATTCAGTCAATTGTGGCGGTCAGGAATTCTAAGATTCCTTCCATTTCATTCTCTGCAATCGTACCGCATTTAAAATGGCCAACAAAGCGACACCCACATCCGCAAAGACTGCTTCCCACATTGTAGCTAATCCACCTGCACCTAAAATCAGAACTATTGCTTTCACACCAAATGCCAAACCAATGTTCTGCCATACAATTCTTCTGGTAGAACGACCAATTTTAATTGCTCGTGCAATCTTGCTCGGTTGGTCGGTTTGGATGATGACATCCGCCGTTTCAATAGCAACATCACTACCTAAACCGCCCATTGCAATACCTACATCGCTTGCCGCAAGCACAGGTGCATCATTAATACCGTCGCCTACAAAGGCTACCTTTGTATTTGGTTGCTTTTTTAGTTCTTCTACTTCGTTCAGCTTATCTTCTGGTAGCAAGCCGCCCTTTGCCCAATCAATATTGAGTTCATTGGAAACCTGTTGTGTAATGGAATCTTTATCGCCCGAAAGCATTATGATTTTTGATATACCTGCTTCCCTTATTTGCTTGATAGCTTGATGGGCATCTTCTTTAAATTTGTCAGCAATCGTTACATAGCCTACAAATTTTCCGTTTATGGCAACCATCACAATGGATTCAACAACATTATCCGTTTCAGAAGGAACCTCTATGTTGTTTGAGGCCATCAAAGCTTTATTACCGACCAACACCGTTTTTCCATTGACCGTTCCTTTTAGTCCCTTTCCGGCAACCTCTGAAACATCGGTCGCCTTATAATCCAAACCATCCGCTTTATATTCCAGTATCGCTTTGGCAATGGGATGGGTGGATTGTTCTTCAACCGCCATCAGGTATTTCATAAACTCAGCTTCGTCAAATGTGATGGACTTGATTTCCTTGATTTTAAAAACCCCTTTGGTAACGGTTCCGGTCTTGTCCATTACCACCGTATTTACCTTGGTCATTGCATCCAGAAAGGACGCGCCCTTGAATAGAATACCGTTGCGCGATGCTGCGCCTAATCCACCAAAATAGCCTAAAGGGATAGAAATAACCAATGCACAGGGGCAGGAAATCACTAGGAATATCAGGGCACGGTAGAGCCAATCCCTAAACACATAGTCGTCCACAAAAAAGTAAGGCAGGAAGGTCAGGCCAATGGCGAGGTACACAACGATTGGTGTATATATCCTTGCGAACTTCCGTATAAATAATTCTGTCTTTGATTTTCTTGCAGTCGCATTCTGTACCATATCCAAAATTCGGGCAATGGAACTGTCCTTAAATTCTTTATTGGTTTCCACTTGAATGACACCATTGAGGTTGATGCTTCCTGCAAAAACTTTTTCGCCTTTTGCAATGGTGTCGGGTTTGCTTTCACCAGTTATTGCAGCCGTATTCAACGATGCTTTTTCGGATAACAAAATGCCGTCCAAGGGAATTTTTTCGCCCACGCGTATCTGTATCTTTTCGCCAATCTCGACTGTTTCGGGGTTGACTACAACAAAATTCCTATCACGATAAACCACCGCTTCATCAGGTCGTGCGTCCAACAAAGCCTTAATGTTTCCTTTCGCACGATTAACCGCTGCACTTTGGAACAGTTCACCCACGGCATAAAATAGCATTACTGCCACACCTTCGGGGTATTCGCCTATGGCAAATGCACCCAAAGTGGCAATAGACATCAGAAAAAATTCAGTAAAAAAATCGTCATTCTTAATACTGTTCCATCCTTCCTTGATAACGGGAAACCCAACTGGAATGTAAGCCACCAAGTACCAAACGATTCTGACCCACCCCTTGAAAAATGGAAAGGCATCAAAATAATCAATGGCAATACCAACTATCAGCATCACAAAACTGAAAATTGCAGGTAGATAGGTTCTGAAACTAGATACTTGTTCAGGATTGCTGTGGTTATCCAGATGTTCCTTAGGGTTCAAATCGCGTAAGTTTACTTTTTTCTTTTTCATTTATTTTTTAATCACATTTGATGTCATTTCAAAAACTACTTTGATAATTTGAGTATTCTCAGAGCGCCGCGCATTACAAATGCAAATACAATTCCGCCTATTGCCAAATCAGGCCATTTACTATCCAAAAAATAGACAAGTGCACCCGCAAGTATTACCCCGCCGTTGACTATGATGTCGTTGGAAGTAAAAATGGCGCTTGCCTGCATATGAGCCTCTTTGCTATTGGTCTTGTTGATGAGCCAAAGCGATATCAAATTACCCGCTAATGCGAAAATTGAAACGATAATCATCCATTGAAACAGGGGTGTTTCGGTATTGCTAAAAAACCTTCTTAAGACCTCGGCAAACCCAAGCGTCGCCAACCCCATCTGAAAGTATCCGCTTAATTTTGCCACTTTCTTTTTTCTGGAAATGGCACCACCTACTGCAAAAAGGCTTAATGCATAAACGATGGAATCTGCCAGCATATCCAATGAATCTGCCACAAGACCCATTGAGTCTGATATCCAACCAGTAGTCATTTCTACTAAAAAAAAACCGAAATTAATACCCAAGACCCACCAAAGAATTCTTTTTTGTTTGGATTGGTCTTCCACTACTGGTGGTTCGGCCTCTGTAGTTCCCTCAAAGGAATCCCCAAGTTTTAAACTGGCTACAGATATTTGAATTTCTTCGATTCCATCCAGATGATATACTTCCAACTTTCTGTTGGGTATATCAAAGTCAAGATACTTGACTTGCTCAAAACCATCCAACTTCATCCGAATCATCTGCTCTTCCGATGGACAATCCATCTGACTTATTTTAAAAGTGCTTTTTTTCAAAATCAATCTAATTTGTTTGTATATTAAAGTAAATTACTACTGCATTTTTCACATATTCCTGTAACCACGAGATTAACATCTTCTGCCAAATATCCATCCGGTAAATTAATTTGCGGAATTCTATGTTCGGTCAAACAAATAGTTTCATTACAATTGGAACAATGAAAATGTAAATGCAAATCTTGTTCTATTTCACAATTACAGCCTTCTTCACAAAGGGCGTATTTAGAGATTCCAGTTCCGTCATCTATTTGATGCACCACGTTTTTTTCCTCGAATGTTTTTAAGGAACGGTACAATGTGGTTCTATCCGCTTTTTCAAAAGCAGATTCAATATCTTTCAAAGCAACCGCACTATTCTTTTGTGCCATAAACTTGTAGATAAGGATGCGCATCGCTGTCGGGCGTACCTTTTTTTCATTCAATAATTTTTCAATTTCACTCATATGTTCGTTCTAATCTGTATGTTAGTCATCATCACCAAGTTCGCCTTTTTTCATTTCTGCGATTAAATAGTAGGCATTATTATATGCGTATTTTGTGTTCGCTTCTTGTTCGGTCAGAAAATCGATGGAAACCCACTCACCATCTTGAGTGCTCTTTGTTACTTCATAGGGCATAAAAGCCCAATTATCACCTTCTTTTTTAGCTGAAAACACAAAGAACCTATCACCGTTAGTAACTATGGCACTTTCGGGGAGTGCCATAGCTTTGGAACCATCTATTTGAATGCGCCCTCGAATGTACATTCCTGGTATGAGGTTGCCTTCCTTGTTCTCGATTTCAGCGTGTACGTGTATTGCCTTGGGGTTTTGCTCAAAAGTCTTTCCTACGGAATATATTTCCGCAGTAAGTTCTTTACCCGGTATGGATTGGACGTTGAACCGAACTTTCTGTCCTACTTTGACTTTGTAAACATCCTTTTCAAAAACCATCAAATCCGCGTGTACGTGATGGGTGTCCACGATTTCCATTAAATCGGTCTGTGGTTCTACATATTGCCCTGTTTTGATTTCTACTTTTTGAACAAATCCTTCAATGGGACTTCGTAATGCCACACGCTGGTAAATTGTGCCGTTTCTTAGCCCAGAAGCACTAATACTCAATTGCTTTAGTTGGGCTTCCAATCCGTTTACCATACTACGCGAGGCCTGATATTCCGCTTCGGCCTTTTGAAAATTGGCACCGCTTCCCACCCCTGCATCGTACAGCGTTTTTTGTCGCTCATATTCTTTTTTGAGAAATTCTCTATTGCTGTATGCATTGAGGTAATCCGTCTGTTTTTGTATGATGTTGGGGTGTGAGAGATAGGCGACTGTTTGCCCTTTGTTGACCTTATCGCCCTCGATAACCTCTATGGAAACCACATTGGCACCTACAACCGTTGTTATGGTGGCCTCGTTTTGTGGTGGCACTTCGAGTTGTCCGTTGGCTTCCACATAACCACTCATATTGCGCATATGCAAAGTATCCACTTTCATTTGCAGGGCGTTAAACTGCTTTTCCGTCAATAATACTTCTTCGACTTCGCCTTCGGAATGCCCTTCTTCCATTTCGGAATTTATTTCTGTGTTCTCTTTAGTTTCGCTTTTTGAATCGCCACAAGCGGTCAACCCTAAAAGTATTGCCAGTAGCCCGATAATTGTGTATTTGGATATATTTTTCATTTTATTGCTTGAAATATTGTAGTTCAAAAACTGATTTTAAATAATTGTCGAGAGTGTTCAGTGCGTCCATTTCGGTCTGTATGGCATCCCGTATAATTTGCGTGAACGCGGCGTAGTCCACCGCACCTTCTTTGTATGCCAGCAATGCACCTTTGCGCTGTTCCTCGGCGAGTGGCAAGGCTTTGCCCCTATAAAATTGCCAAGATGCCTTCCATTTCTGATAGGACTGTACGGCTTGCTGATATTCGGATTGCATTCGGCGTTGGGTAAAATCCGCATTCGCCTTTGCAATTTCGCTGTCAATTTTAGCGGCTTTGGCCTGACTACGCTGTGTGCCTGAAAATAATGGGACGGAAATGCCTGCTTGATAGGTGTAAAATCCGCTATTGCCATCGACCTGTTGAAGTCCACCTTGTAGGTTCAACTTCGGTAGCAAATCGGTACGGGCTTCATTATAGTTCGCTTCGGCTTCGTCGATGCGCCTTTGCGAAAGTTTCAATTCTGGATGATTTTCTATACTTGTAGGTATTTCCAAAACGGATATTTCACTTTCGTTCAGTATGTCGGGAACCGTGTAATACGTTTCTGAGACCAACCAAAGATTGAGCTTTTGCAGGGCTATGAAATAATCACTTTCTGCCTGTTGCAATTTATTGTTGATTTGCAAGGCTTGATTTGTGGCCGAAGAATATTCCAATCTTGAAATGGCTTCTACCTCAAAGTTGAGTTCGATGGCCTTTTCAAACTGTAAATAAATGGAATCCAGTTCACGGTACAGTTCATATTTCTGTCGCTGTTGGTATGCCAGCGACCACGCCTTTTTTACTTCCTGTTCCACTTGCAGTTCGGAAAGGTCAAGAGCAGTTTCGGCCAATGTGATACGATGTTTTTGTAAACGCTTCTTTGCACCGATTCCGAACAGATTGATGTTCTGCTGCCCTACACCAACCAATGTATAGACACCCTGACCCACTCTTACTTCCTCACCGCCCGTGAAAACTTGGGTCTTGCCAAGGTCATAAGCCGTGCCTTTAAGGGCGTTCTGTTTTTGGATTTCCAACTGTTTTGTTTTCAAAAGCGGATAGTTTTTCTTCGAGATTTCCACTGCCTGTTCCAATGAGATAACCGGTAGTGAGTCTTTCGGTCGGACTTGTTGGGCTTTCACCAAATTGGACGTAAACAATAGACAGACTACTGCCGTAGCGGTAACGAATTTTGGATTGGGTTTTTTCTTCCGTTCTGAACGTTTCTCTACCCATTGATAAAAAATGGGAAGGATAAAGAGCGTCAAGAGCGTGGAAGTAATCAATCCACCGATTACCACGGTTGCCAAGGGTCGTTGCACTTCTGCCCCTGCAGAAGCTGAAATCGCCATAGGAAGAAATCCTAAAATATCGGTAAATGCCGTCAACATAATGGGGCGCACTCTGCGTTTTGTTCCCTCAACAATGCGGTCTTTCAAGTTGGTTACACCTTCTTCCTTTAGTTCGTTCAGACCGCTAATCATTACCAGTCCGTTCAATACTGCGACCCCAAAGAGCACGATAAAGCCGACCCCTGCGGAAATACTAAAGGGCATATCCCTGAGCCATAGGGCAAAAATACCGCCTATGGTCGCCATAGGGATAGCCACGTAAATCATTAAGGTCTGCGGAAAGGATTTTAATGCAAAATAAATCAAAATGAAAATCAACAATAAAGCAATCGGGACGACGACCTGTAATCGCTCACTTGCCCTTTCGAGATTTTCAAATGCACCGCCATACCGAATAAAATAGCCGGGTGGTAAATCAAGATTTGCATCCAGTTTGTCCTTAATCTCTTTAACCAAGGATTCCACATCACGTCCACGTACATTTACACCTACATAGGTTCTGCGGTTGGTATTGTCGCGACTTATCTGCATCGGTCCTGGTGTGTACTCGATATTTGCCAATTCTTGAAGTGGAATTTGGGAACCGTTCGGTAAATCGATAAACAGATTCCTTATATCGTTGATGTCGGTTCGGTTTTGCTCGTTGAGCCTAACGACCAAATCGAAACGCTTTTCGCCTTCAAAGATGACACCTGCATATCCGCCTGCAAAGGCGGATTGCACCATCATATTCAGTTGGTCAATACTGACCCCGTATTGTGCCAGTTTATTGCGATTGTACTTTATCGTCATCTGGGGCAGTCCCGAAGTTGCTTCCGCCCTCATATCACCTATGCCTTCGGTCCCCGCAATGATTTTAGTAATCTCGTTAGCTTTTGCAGCAAGAACATCGATATCCTCACCATAAATTTTAATAGCAACATCTTCACGGATGCCTTCCAAAAGTTCATTGAACCTCATTTCGATGGGTTGGGTAAACTCAAAATTAACGCCCGGGATAATGCTTACCGCTTCCTTCATCTTGTCGATAAGCTCATCCTTAGATTCAGCGGACACCCAATCGTCCTTTGGGTTCAGTATGACAAACACATCGGCAAAGTCCATTGGCATTGGGTCCGTGGGTACTTCGGCCACCCCGATACGGCTTACTATTTTATCCACTTCGGGAAATTCCGCCTTTATAATACGCTCGACTTTGGTAGTGGTCTCTATGGTTTCGCTGAGCGAACTTCCAGGCTTAAGTATGGCGTGAAATGCAATATCACCTTCATCTAGTTGAGGAATGAATTCGCCACCCATTTTGGAAAATACAAATACAGCTATTGCGAATGTTGCAACTGCAATACCCACGACCCACTTTCCTTTTTTTAAAGCTCGTAATAAAAGAGGTTTATACTTTCTTTGCACCCAAAATACAAAACGGTCGCCCCACGATTTCTTTTCTGTCTTGGGTGGTTTTAAAAATATTGCGGACATCATTGGTACATAGGTTAGGCAAAGAAACATAGCACCTATCATAGCAAATATGAATGTAAGCGCCATTGGTTGAAACATTTTGCCCTCAATACCTTCCAACGCCAGTATGGGCAAGAACACAATTAGAATTATCAATTGCCCAAAGAAGGCAGCGTTCATCATCTTTTTTGATGCATTTGCGGCTATATCATCACGTTTTTCCTTGTTTAAAGACTTCTTTTTTAAGATGTAGCTTCCCATTAAGAATACGCTGGCTTCCACGATTATTACCGCCCCATCTACGATAATGCCAAAATCGATAGCACCTAAGCTCATCAGGTTCGCCCATACGTCAAAAACGTTCATAAGAATAAATGCGAACAATAGGGACAGCGGAATAGTGGAAGCTACAATCAACCCACCACGCCAGTTACCCAAGAGGAAGACCAAGACGAAAATTACGATGAGTGCGCCTTCCAAGAGATTGTTTCGTACCGTTCCCGTGGTTTCGCTTATTAACTTGCTTCTATCCAATAAAGGCTGTATGACAACCCCTTCCGGTAGGGACTTCTGTATTTCGGCCATTCGCTCTTTTACACGGACAATGACATCGTTTGAATTTGCCCCTTTGAGCATCATAACCAACCCACCAACGACCTCGCCTTCGCCATCCTGTGTCAAAGCCCCATATCGAACAGCTGAACCATACCGTACATCGGCAACATCGCTTACGGTAATGGGCAAACCATTTTCATTTTTAATGACTATTTTTTTAATATCATCAAGGCTTCGCACTAAACCTTCGCCACGGATGAAGTTGGCTTGATGGTTTTTCTCAATGTACGCACCACCCGTATTTTTGTTATTTGTTTCCAATGCCTTAAAAACATCCGTAATCGTTAGTCCGATTGCCCTTAATTCGTTAGGGTCAACGGCGACCTCATATTGCTTTATTTTTCCGCCGATGGCATTAATTTCCACAACGCCAGGTACCATTGCCATTTGCCGTTGCACAATCCAATCTTGCATTGTACGCAAATCGGATAAGGAATATTTATCTTGAAAATTAGGTTCGACTTTTAGGGTGTATTGATAGACTTCGCCTAAGCCTGTGGTAATTGGACCGATAGAAGGTTGACCAAACCCTTCAGGAATCTGTTCACGTACTTCGGTCAGTTTTTCGGAAACAAGCTGACGGGGTAAGTAAGTTCCCATATCGTCATCGAAAACGATGGTAACCACGGAAAGTCCAAAACGCGAAACCGAGCGAATTTCCTTTACATTGGGCAAATTACTCATCGCAACTTCTACTGGATAGGTTACGAATTGCTCGATATCCTCTGTGCCCAGATTGGGCGATTGTGTGATGACTTGTACCTGATTATTGGTAACATCCGGCACAGCATCAATGGGAACTTGGGTCATACTATAAATACCGGCACCAATTAGAGCCAATGTAAGCAGACCGATAATGAATTTGTTATTGATTGAAAACTCAATGATTCTGTTAATCATAGATAAAGAGGGTATTAATTCAGTTTATATTTGCATTGAACACATTGAATACAATACAACGCGCAGTATTGATATATCCAAATTTGGATATATCAAAACAGGATATAGCTATCCCATCAAAACTGAATTATGCCCGAGGGGGCTGAAAAAGGGAAAGGGGTATGTCTTTGCCCAAGCTATCAAAGTGGGCAAAGTTATCTTGTGGAATTACTGGCTGTAGTGGCTCAAAAGGCACAATACCAAAGTCTATACTGTGACAGTGGCAACATTGACACTCACAGAAAGGCGAGCACAATTCGCAGCCTTGGTCGTGTTCGCCATCAAAATCAACTACAAACACTACTTGGGAATCATCTTTTGTTTCCGCAGTATCGCTACAAGGCACTAAGTTTAGTGCCAGAAAGTAAATTGATAGTATGAATGCAAAATATTTCAAGTTACAAAGATAAAAATATTTTCGTGCAACTGTGTTGCAAAGATGAGTTACACTATTGAATCGAATCAATTACACTTCCACAAGTTAACATCTGTTCCCCATAATATGGGTTGTTAATCTCTTTATCCTTACTTATCCAGAATGCCCCTCTGTTATTATTTGCCATTGGACATTTTTGAATATATACCTTCGGGTTTAAGCCTTGTATAGTCTTTACAATCGGTACGAAATTTTGGTTCAATACAACAAAATGACTACGCTGATTTTCAATGTCAACACTTTCAGCAATTGACAACAACATCTTTTTGATTTTGGAAATATGAGCTTGTTCCATTTTACCCAAACCTGAATCAGAAAGAGACTTTAATTCTTCCAAGGTGTTTTTTGAGAAAGTTGAAACCTTTTGAGAATCACTAGCTACAAAGGCGTCTTTCATTTTAAGATATGGTTTCAAAACAGATTGAAACGCAATTTGGAATGTCTTTGGTAATTTCATTTGCATTGTTGAACTACCATTGGTTTCATTACCTGTATTCTGCGTTCCTAAATGCCCTTCGTGACCCGTCATAGTTTTGCCGCCTGATTTGTTCATCATTGACTTCTTACCTTGCAACTGCGCTGCTGCATCTACCGTGAATGTTCCATTGGTTACTATCTCATCACCCTCTTGTAATCCAGAAGCAACCATAAATATGTCGCCAACTCTATTGCCGAGTGTTACTTCCTGCATTTCAAAAACTGGTTCATTGGGATTGGTCTTTATATAAACCAATGAGCGTTCACCTGTCCACAACACAGCACTCGCTGGAATGCGAAGTTGAGCCTCTGAACCATTTGATTTGCTTTTGATTTTACCTGTGACAAACATTCCTGGCTTAAAAAGTCCTTTGTTATTTTTCAAATTAGCACGCACTACTACTGTCCTAGTCTGGGTATTCAAAACAGGGTCTATAAAGGAAACCGTAGCATCAAATACTTCATTTTGATAGGCGTTGGTAGTAACCTTGATTTTTTGTCCTTTTTTAAATTCAGAAATCTGATTTTCATAGGCATCAAATTCCGCCCAGACGGAATTTAAATTGCTAACTTTTACAATCGGTTGCCCTTGTTTTACATAGTCGCCTTCAGAAGCCATTTTTTCAGATACTGTGCCGCTAACGGTAGCGTATATAGGAAAGTTTTCTCTAACTTTTCCAGATTCCTCTATACTATTGATTTGGCTTTCTGAAAGCTTCCAAAGTTTAAGCTTGTTGCGTACCGCTTTGTATAATTCTGGTTGAGATGCTTTAAGCGAAGCTGCGGTAATCAATTCTTGTTGAGCCGCTACCAAATTTGGTGCATAAATAGTGGCAAGCAATTGTCCTTTTCTTACTTCCTGACCTTCAAAGTTGACATTGAGACGTTCAATCCTGCCGTCAAAATAACTAGCTTGAATCGCGTTTTCTTCCTCATTCATTTTAATTTTTCCTGAAAGGGAAATCATATTCTCGTTGTCCGCAGATGTATTGCCTACAATAGTGGTTTGAATGTTTGCCAAAGCCATTGCATTTTTCGTCATCTTTATTTCGTTCATCGCAAGACCATCAGCACTAGATTCAGCTGGAATTAAATCCATACCACAAATGGGGCAATCCCCAGGTTCTGGTTGCATAATTTGTGGATGCATAGAACACGTCCACATCTGTTCAGCATTTTCGCCTGAATGGTCGTGCGTTTCGGTCATATCCGTCTCATCTTTTTCGATAGAACCACCACTAAAAATGAGCCACCCACCGAGCAGTCCTAAAAGAGCTGCGATACTGATGTATAAAATGTTTTTATTCATAACTTTTCAATTTTAATTAACTTTTCTAATCAATTTTCTTGGAACGTAACCTCAAAGCATTTACTATTACAGATACGGAACTAAAACTCATTGCCAAAGCTGCAATCATCGGCGACAGCAGAATTCCAAAAAATGGGTAGAGCAAGCCAGCTGCTATCGGTATGCCCAGTGTATTATAAATGAGTGCAAAAAACAGATTTTGTTTTATGTTCTTCATAACAACATCGCTTAGATTGCGAGCTTTTACAATTCCGTGTAAGTCGCCTTTTACTAATGTGAGAGCAGCACTTTCAATGGCTACGTCTGTTCCTGTTCCCATTGCTATGCCCACATCACTTTTTGCTAATGCAGGAGCATCATTGATACCATCACCAGCCATTGCCACTACCTTTCCATTTTTCTGAAGTTTTTCAACTTCTTGTAATTTATTTTCTGGTAGCATTCCTGCTTTAAAATCTGCAAGGTTCAGTTCCTTTGCCACCGCTTGGGCGGTATCGTGATTATCGCCAGTAAGCATTATGACATCAATGTTTTTGTCCTGTAGTGCTTTGATAGCTTTCGCGCTTGTTTTCTTGATTTTATCGCCTACAACAACATATCCAGCTACTTTTCCATCAATAGCCATATAGGAGACCGTTTTGCCCTGCTCTTGAAAGGTTTTTGCTTCACTTTCCATAGCATCTGAAAGTTTCGCATTTGCGACTTCCATCATTTTGGCATTGCCCAGAGACACTTCTTTTCCATTAACGTTTCCTTCAACACCTTTACCAGTAACGGCATTGAAACCGTTAGCTTTTAGAAATTCCATTTGCTGTTCTTTCCCATACTTAATAGTTGCTTCCGCAAGGGGGTGTTCACTTTGGCTGTTTAATGACACTATGTATTGTAGTACTTCGTTTTCGGTAAAGCCATTATCAAAAGACCCAACTTTTTCGACCGTAGGTTTTCCCTCTGTGATTGTTCCAGTCTTGTCAACAATGAGCGTATCTACCTTATCCATTTTTTCGAGAGCTTCCGCATTTTTGATAAGCACACCATTCTGCGCACCTTTCCCAACGCCTACCATAACAGACATTGGTGTGGCTAATCCCAAAGCACAAGGGCAAGCGATTATTAATACGGCAATGGCATTGACCAAAGCATAGACATAGGCTGGTTCTGGTCCCCAAATCGCCCAGACTGCAAATGTTATCAAGGCAATTATTACCACAACTGGCACGAAATATCCCGAAACCTTATCAGCCAAATTCTGGATTGGTGCGCGGCTACGACTAGCATCATTCACCATATGGATAATTTGGGATAATAGCGTGTCCGAACCAACCTTTTCAGCTTTCATTAAAAAGGACTGATTACCATTGATTGTTCCACTACTGACTTTATCTTCTACAGTTTTATTTACGGGAAGAGGTTCGCCTGTAATCATCGATTCATCAATAGAAGTTTCCCCTTCGGTTACAACACCGTCAACAGGAATCTTATCGCCTGGTTTTACTCTTAGAATGTCACCCAACTCAATCTCGTCGATACTAACTTCTTTTTCTTCACCATCCACTATTTTAATAGCTTTATTAGGTGCTAACTTCAATAGTTCTTTTACAGCAGAATTGGTCTTACTATGAGCACGAGCTTCGAGCAGTTGACCCAATAGGACTAAAGTGAGAATTACCGTAGCAGCTTCAAAATAGACGTGAACAGTACCTGCTTCGGTCTTAAATTGGTCTGGGAAAAAATCAGGCACGAGCATTCCGAATACACTGAATAACCAAGCAACACCAGCACCGATACCAATGAGGGTAAACATATTGAGGTTCCACGTTTTTATACTGCGATACGCACGCTCAAAGAACATCCAAGTGGCGTAAAACACCACAGGTATGGAAAGCACAAACTGAATCCAGTTCCAATACTTCATTTCCAATATATCATATAATGGATTGTTGGTCAGCATTTCGGACATTGCAATTATGAAAATGGGTAATGTAAATGCGACCGCTATCCAGAATTTTTTGAGCAGTTTTATATAGGTCTTTTCCTCTGCGGACAGGTCGGGTTCCATAGGTACTAAATCCATCCCACAAATTGGACAGCTTCCCGGTTCGCCCTTGACGATTTCGGGATGCATCGGGCAAGTGTATTGCGTATTAGAAGCAGTCGATAGATTCATTTCTTCAACCAAATCCATTCCGCAGACTGGACAATCACCTGATTTGTCATAAGTTTTATCCCCCTCGCAATGCATAGGGCAATAGAACGTTCCCGTTCCTTTACCTTTAGGCTTTTCTTTCTCTTTAGCTGACGAGTGATGATGTTCGCCCAGTTTATGAATACTGTATGTATCACCATCGAATTTTAAGGCTTCCTGAAATTTCTCGATGGGAATATGTGATTCCATCTCAATGGTAGCTTCCCCTTTTTCAAGATTGACAACTACCTTAATTACCCCTTCTATATTAGAAAGTGTATTTTCCACGTGGGTTCTGCAACCATTGCAGGTCATTCCGTGTATGTGATAGGTGTGTTTCATTTAAATTCATATTTGTGCCTGACAAGGGAAGGGGATGCTATTAACCATCAACCAAAATTCCCTTCCCACATCAGGACTTTATTCTAATTCATCCTTCAAAAGATTCATATAATCGATTAACTCTGTTTTATTATCGTTTGAAAGAATTGCGTCTTTATGTACTAAGGTGTACGAACCCAAGGGCATTTCATTTTCCTCAATCTGACTTATGATTGACCTTAGCTTACTTTTCTTTCGTCTGTTAGAATAGTTGCCCCATTCATTAAAATTGAATTCATCTTTACCTTCGTTTATATGATATTGTAAATACCAAGCTATTGGTTGTACTTTATTATACCACGGATAACTTGTATTGTTGCTATGACAATCATAACAGGAAGTGCTGACCGTTTTCATTACCGATTCAGGTACTTTGTTTGCAATCATAAAATCGGTTTCAGGAACAGTATCACTCTGATTGCGTTCGGTAGGGATGAATTGAATACCCACCAATACAATCCCTAGAATCCACGCTATGATTTTAACTACTTTCAATTAGTTTATTTCTCGTTGTACTTTACCACATTTCAACATTTTGCTACCGTAATACGGATTACGTATTTCTTCTTTTGTACTTAACCAAGCTGTGCCGCCATCATACATAGGGCAGAATTGCTCGTATAGCTTTGTATTTGTTCCTGTAATTGTAACCAAATCTGTAACATCTTTACTTAGAGTCTTAAAATGTTCTCTTTGGTGTTTGATGTCGCTTTCACTAATATGTTCAGCGTGTTCGGTGGCATCTTCTATAATGTCCTTCAATTCCATTTTTTCACTATCTGAATAATTCGATTCATCAAAAGACTTAAGGGATTGTGCCAACGTATTCCCAAGTGTTTTAGCTTTAGAATTATCATCATTTACCAACGCATCCTTTAAATTGAAATAGTCATTAAGGACTGCGAGGGCTTTTGCATCTTGTTTACCTTGCTTAACTTGTATTTCACTTTGTGTTGAATTTGTAACTTTTTCTTTGTTGCCATCTTTACAAGACGTTGAGGCAAAGGCTGTAAGTACTAATGCGCTTGCCATTAATGTTGCTTTAAGTGTTTTCATTGTTATCGTTTTTTATGTTTATTGATTTATTAAATAATTGATTATCGCAGATTGTACATAATACATTTGCACTGATGCGATTTGATTAATTTGAAACTTCAGTTGTAATTCTTGAATGTCTAACACATCGTTAAAATCGATAGTTCCCGTTTCATAATTCTTAATTAGAATCTCTTCGGCATCATTAGCTTGCTTAAGATTTTTTTCCTGAGTATTGAATTTTATCCGTGCTTGATTGCGTTGTGATTTTGCTTTTGCAAAAGCAGTTTCTAAAGTATTTAACCGCTCGTTTTTTTGCGATGTAATTTCCTGTTGTCGCAACTTGTTCTGTTTGGAAACAGAACTGTACTTATTATTGAAAATGGGAATGGAAAGTGTAACCATTGGCATCACTATATCCTTTCCGTTATCACTAAAGTTCATCGCTGGTCGCTCTGCAACAGGAACATAGTCTAGCCCAAATCCTAGATTTGGCCCACTTTCTTTTTGGTTCAAAAGTTCGGATTGTTCTACGGATTCATAGAGCTTATCATATTTGATTAGTTCAGGATTGAGCGTCAACCCTTCATTGCTAAAAACAAGGTCTTCAACGGGAATTTTCATTTCTGGAACAACTTCCACGGCAATACTTTCCTTCCGATTCAACAGGTTATTGAACACCGTTTGTTCGGCTAAGTATTCTTCCTCTAAAACTTCTTTCTGTTGTTGCAGTTCGTTTTGACGGATTTGCAAACGCAATACATCCACAGCTGAGGCTTTTCCAACTTCAACTGATGTTAATGCCAACCGCTCGTAGGTTTGCAATAATTGAATATTATCTTCTAGTACTTTTTGATTCGCCTTGTTAGCATATAACCTGTAATAGGATTGGGCAACCGAAAGTGCCAGTTTGCGTTTAGCAATGGCGATTTCTACAAATTCCTTTTCTGCCATTGAACTAGCATAATTTTCCCTTGCTGTAATTGTTCCAAACCAAGGCAACATCTGAGATATTGAAAAACGCGCACGTTGCGCACCTGTTCTGGTTTCAGGTTCGCTCACAAAATAGCCTGCACTTATTTTGGTATTGGGCAATGTATTGACCTCACTTACCTTTTCACGGGCAATGTTATATCGCAATTCATACGCTTGAATATCTGGATTGTTCGCCTCTGCTTCTTGAATGTAGGATTGCAACTCTTGCGCTTTCGCGAAAGTGGAAACAAGCAAAAGACATACTATAATTATTATATTTTTCATTTGCTCGATTGTTTTAATTGGAATTCTTTTTTCATACTGAATAGCACAGGAACAACAAACAGCGTAATCAATGCTATTAGCATCCCGCCAAAACTTGGTATAGCCATCGGTATCATTATATCGCTTCCTCGACCCGTCGATGTCAAAATCGGCAATAGGGCGAGTATCGTTGTTGCGGTTGTCATCAAACAGGGTCGAATTCGCTTTTCGCCAGCTTCCACTATCGAATCACGAATTTCATTTTTGTTTTCAGGGGTATTGCGGTCAAATGTTTGTGTGAGGTACGTAGCCATCACAACGCCATCATCAGTAGCAATACCGAACAGCGCAATGAACCCGACCCAAACCGCTACGCTTAGATTTATAGTGTGCATCTGAAACAAATCCCGTAGGTTCTCGCCAAAGAAATTGAAGTTTAAGAACCAGTCTTGACCATAGAACCATATCATTAGGAAACCACCCGCAAAAGCAACGGCAATTCCAGTAAATACCATTAGCGAAGTAGCTACGGAACGGAACTGGAAATAAAGAATCAAAAAGATAATTATTAGTGCCAATGGAACAACGACGGACAAAGTTTTCTCTGCACGTAATTGGTTCTCATACGTTCCCGTAAACTGATAGTTAATACCTTTTGGGACGGTTAATTCGCCACTATCGATTTTCTCTTTAATCAACGCTTGGGCATTTTCTACCACGTCCACTTCTGCAAAACCGTCCAGTTTATCAAAGAGAACATAACCCACTAAAAAGGTGTCCTCACTTTTTATGACCTGTGGGCCTTGTTCGTAACGAATATTCACCAAATCACCTAGAGGAACAGGATTTCCTTTTTCTACGGGTACATAAATATTCTTTAAGTCCGTAGGGTTTTCTCTTAGTTCACGAGGATAGCGTACACGTACTGCGTAGCGTTCGCGACCTTCAACAGTTTGAGTAAGGGGCATTCCACCGACGGCAACTTGCAAGATTTCCTGAACCTTCATTATTGAAATGCCATACCGTGCAAGTTGTTCTCTATCAATATCAATAAGTAAATAGGGTTTTCCGACAATACGGTCGGCAAAAACAGCTTGCTCTTTAACACCTTCAGCCTGTTTAAGAATGGCTTCGAGTTGCAATCCGAAATCTTCGATTTCACTTAAATTTTGACCTTTAACTTTGATACCCATTGGCGCACGCATTCCTGTCTGTAACATTACCAACCGCGTTTCAATCGGCTGCAATTTTGGTGCTGAAGTAATGCCAGGTAGTTTCGTAACTCGTACAATTTCATTCCAAATATCATCCGGACTTTCAATTTCAGGACGCCAATTTCGATAGTACTCGCCATCATCGTCAATAATCAATTCATTCCTTATAACCGTAGTTTGTAGTTGTGATGCTTCATAATTTGCATCACCTTCAACTTCATTGTTAGGGTTGATGACCAGCTTGTCATTTTTTAAAACAAAAAGACCATCATCATTGACTTTGTATCGTTCTCGTTTTCCTTCCGGACCCATCATATATTCAGACTTATACTGAATAAGGTTTTCGTACATCGAAAGTGGTGCAGGGTCAAGTGCAGATTCGGTTCGTCCAGATTTACCGACCACCGTTTTTATTTCGGGGATAGTGGCAACGGCCATATCCAATTGTTGTAAAATTCTTTTGTTTTCTTCGACCCCAGCGTGTGGTAAAGATGTTGGCATCAATAGGAATGAACCCTCGTTTAGTGAGGGCATAAATTCCTTACCCGTATTCTGCATTATCAGTACACCGAATATGATTATAGTTGTTGGTACGGAAAGGAATAGAAGTTTATTCCGTAAAGCCCACCTTAAAATTCTTGTATAGTATTTGCGGAACACCCAAAATGTGCCTAGTAATCCAAAGCAAACGACACTTACAAAAATGAGGTTCATCGCAATGCTTCGGTCAAAACCTAAAGGTCGCCAGTATTCAGCCAATAGGAAAACAATGGCTAAAGATGAAATGATGATGTTCACCAGATTTGCTTTTTTTTGGGTCAGCTTTTCTTGTAATCCAGCAATTCCGGAAGCGCCAAAGGCAATCAATATAAGACCGAGCCAGAACCCGTACACCATTGCGATTATTCCAGCGATTATCAAAGAAATATTTAGGATGTATTTGAATGGGTTTTTAAGGCTTTTCTTTCGGAATAAAAAAGCTGCAAATGGTGGTATTAAAAATAGTGCAACTATAATAGATGCTGTGAGTGCCATTGTTTTTGTAAAGGCTAATGGACGGAACAGTTTCCCTTCAGCACCTACCATTGTAAAGACAGGAATGAAACTAATAATGGTTGTTAGTACAGCTGTAAGGATTGCACCAGACACCTCTGCGGTAGCATTGTAAACAACAGTATTTATTGGTAGTTTATTTCCTTCAGCATCTGTGTTTTCCATATCCAAATGCCTTATAATATTCTCGGAAAGGATTACACCCACATCGACCATAGTACCTATGGCAATGGCAATTCCAGAAAGTGCTACGATGTTTGCATCTACATTGAAAAGTTTCATCGTTATAAAAACCATCAACACCGCAACAGGTAACAACCCAGAAATTAAAACAGAAGCTCTGAGATTAAAGACCATTATGATGATGACAAGAATGGTAATTAAAATTTCCAGCGTTAACGCTTCGTTTAGCGTGCCTAAAGTTTCTTGAATAAGTTCTGTACGGTCGTAAAACGGAACTATGGTAACTTGTGAAGTGCGACCATCAGCCAATTCTTTAGACGGTAGTCCAGCACTTAAACCATTGATTTGGTCTTTTACATTGTTAATGACTTCCATAGGGTTTGCGCCATATCTAGCCACGACCACACCGCCGACAACTTCCGCACCCTCTTTGTCAAGTATGCCACGTCTAGTAGCAGGTCCTAAATGAACTTTGCCAACATCTTTTATCCTGATAGAAGTAAATTCTTTAGAGGTAACAACGGCATTTTCTATATCTGTAATAGACTTTATATAGCCCAATCCACGGACAAGATATTCGGCTTGGTTCATTTCCAAAGTCTGAGCGCCTATGTCTTGATTACTATGTTTAACAGCTTTTACAATATCAGCCAAACTAATACTGTACTGGCGCATCAATTCAGGATTTACATCCACTTGATATTCTTGAACGTAACCACCAATAGAAGCAACTTCTGAAACACCGCTTGCCGATGACAGTGCATATTTCACGTAATAATCTTGAATGCTACGAAGTTCCTGTAAGTCCCATCCGCCTATAACATTACCATCCTTATCACGCCCTTCTAGAGTGTACCAGAAAATCTGACCCAATCCTGTGGCATCAGGGCCTAAAGCGGGATTTACGCCATTGGGCAATAGACCACTTGGTAATGAGTTGAGCTTTTCAAGAATTCTACTTCGCGACCAATAAAATTCTATATCCTCTTCAAAAATGATATAGATGCTCGAAAATCCAAACATCGAGGAACTTCTTATAGTTTTTACCCCTGGTATTCCTAACAACGAAGTAGTAAGCGGATAGGTAATTTGGTCTTCAATATCTTGTGGCGAACGCCCTTGCCATTTGGTAAAGACGATTTGCTGATTTTCGCCAATATCGGGTATGGCATCAACGGCCACGGGGTTACTTGGCAGAATACCCGTTTCCCAACCAAAAGGTGCATTAACAATACCCCAACCCACAAATAGAGCGAGCATAAGTACTGCAACGAGTTTGTTTTCGATTAAAAATTTTATGCTTTTATTGAGCATACATAATGATAATTAGACAGTTATACAAAAGTTGGGTTTGATGTTATTCTGAAAAAAGAACACAACAAAACGAGCCCAAAACGGAATACCGCAGGGCAAATAGTTTACTGTCTAAAAATCAAATTAAGTACGTCTCGTAAAGAATCTGTACGTCCCGTTCAATAAATGGGGGCGAGTAATCTTTGAAAGGAATGATGTTCTCATCAAGTCCTTCAAAAAGATTTATATAACTATAGAAGAATGAAACAACAAACGTTTGTTGTTCAAAAGTAAGTTTGTCAAATGATGTTTGTAGTTCGTCATTGCCTTCTTTTACAATCTGTTGGTCGGTACAACAATCATTTTCGGTCATAACAGGATTTTCACAACTTTTAGCAGGTTGTGCTTTTTCCATACCACAACTTTCCGCTTTGGTAAATACCGAAAAGTCAACTAAAGAATCCCCACAATAATGCATATCAACAGTGAATGACATTGTAGTAAACAAGACTACAAAAGCCATCAAAACGGATGATATTTTATGAAAAATCTGCTTCATCTAGAATGCAAAGCTACAAAAATTTAACAGTTTTTATTAGGATTAACAGAACTTTAATTTTGTAAGCGACGACTTTTTCCAACTTTATATCTAAATAATTCTATCAATATTATTCGTAATTAGCAAGTCTTGTTTTGGGCTTTAGCTAAATGACAATCTTTGAAAGCTTTACCACTTTTGCAAGGACAAGGGTCATCTGGAGATATAAAAGTTTCTTTTGTAACAAAATCTGGTTCGCCGTCAAATTTACCTTCTTTTCCAGTTTCGGCAATATTGAAAATTTCTTTTAACTCAGCCTCTTTTCTTTTTATTTCCGCTGCGGATGGTTTAAGTCTTCGGGTAAGTTCCATATCAAAAACACTATCCCATATTCGATACGTTTCTGAATCTTTATTAGGTGGTTCACTAAATACTTCCCCTTCCTTATTTAAGGTTTTGAATTTTTTAAAATCTTCTTTTAATTCTGGTAATGTAATAAAGAATGTATCATTGGGTTCTACTGCAAAAAACAGATTTCTTAAAAATTTGTCATTGGTACTAAATACTCTTGCAAACGGGGCATAAAACAAGTATTCTAAATCCAAAAGATTTGTTAATCGCTCACCGCACAAAGAATTATTGATTCCGATATAGTATAGACAGACGACTTCATAACAATACATAGCGTAACCTGCCATATTCTGTAAATTTGGATGTGATTCATTTTTCCATCTGGATTCAATAGTATTTTGTAAATCAGGATTTATTTCAAAATAATCCATCACTAGATTTAAAGTGTCAACTGGTTCAATTTCTATGTAAAGTCGTTCTTTCAACCTTTCCTTCAGGCTTAAAAACTTTTCTTGATTTGAAGGTTTATGGTCTCTTATTTTGATGTCTTTAAGATGGTTAAATTTTGTTTTGAATGATTTAACTACACCTTCATCCTTGGATTCCGTTCGCCATACATCGGCTATAATTTCATCCATTGTGTCAAACTCACCTCTTTTCCATCGCTTTATAGATAGCTCTTCTTCAGTTTCAACAAAAGTCATCCCTTTTTTGGTAGGTGTTTTTATAGATTTTTGAGCACTTAAAAACGGTCTATTATCAGCTGTCGTAAATTCGCCTGTTAAAGACTTTTCAACCAAGATTTTATAATCCATATTTACATATGCATTATAGGGAAACATTTTCTTCGCTAAGTCAGTAACTTGTTCTTTAGGTGGTTTTCTGCCTTCTTTTTCCTCTTTCGCAAGGTCACCCAAAATCTCTGAAACCAACAAGGGCGTAACGTTCACGATATAATATTTATGCAGTTCAACTATATCCTCATAATTGAAGCCTTGAAATGTTGATTTATCCAGTACTACAGGTATTGACATAATTCTTATTTTAATCTCATTATTCCACGTAATCTAACCTTGTTCAAAATAGTTAAAATTAAAGACATAGGTCTAGGGTAAACGTTTTGGGTTTTAAGAAAAGTTTTTTTTTAATTCAATTAGTTTTATTTACCCCTAAATCATTAAATTTCTCAAACAGCTCTTTCCATTTCTCTCTGACCAATTTTATCCCTTAGAAGAGCCATATCATCACTAACTTTTTTCTCAACTACTCTTGCATAAATTTGAGTTGTAGATAGTTTGGTATGACCTAGTAATTTTGAAACCGTTTCAATAGGAACACCGTTGCTCAAAGTAACGGTAGTTGCAAATGTATGCCTAGCCATATGAAAGGTAAGATTCTTCTTGATACCGCACAGGTCAGCTATTTCCTTTAAATAACTATTCAGTTTTTGGTTAGAGAGCTTTGGAAGAAGATTCGTGCTACTTTGGGTTCTAATGTGGTCCTTATACTTATCAACTAAAGATTGTGCTTGAAACAATAACGGAATTTTGAATGGTGTACCCGTTTTAACCCTATCGGCCATTATCCAAGGCTTTCCGTCTATTCCAATTACAATATTATTGCTAGTCAACTCAATAATATCACTATATGAGATACCGGTATAACAACTAAAAACAAATAAATCTTTAACAACTACCAGACGCTCAATCGAAGAGTTCAAGTCCTCGATACTCTGTAACTCTTCACTTGTCAGAAACTCACGTTCTTTCTTTTCATTCTTCATTTTAAAATTGACAAAAGGGTCTCTGTCTAACCATTCCATCCGGTAGGCTAGAGTTACCATTCTACGAAGACGTTTTATATGCTTCATAGCAGTATTGTTACCAATTTTACTTTGTCCTGCTTTGGGAACATAAGAGCGAAGAAAATCCTCAAAGCCTATGACAAAACCGTAATCGAGTTCAGAAAGAAAAATATCAGTTTCCTCATACTCTTTTAAAATATACTCTAGCATATATCTTTGGCTAGTTTTATATTGACCCATTGTATTTTTATGCAGTTTGTGCTGCATTTTTTCATTATAATAATCAATAAGATTTTGAAAAGAAAAGCGCTTTTTGTCCTCACCTAAAAATCTGGCTTTGACCATTTGGGAAGTAAATAGCTTTTCTTCCTTTTTGAAGTCCTCGTATATTCGATAAATCTTTGATTGTACCTCGTTCAAATAAAGATTGAGAATACGTGAATCTTTATCTGTTCCATTGGCTCTTTGGGTTTTTTCATCCCAAGTAGAAACATCTATCTTCTTTTTGAGGCTAATGTTCACACGCTTACCATTCTTGGTAAGTCGAACGTAGATATTTGCTTTGTTGTTTATGGCACGTTTACCGTATACCCAAAACAGTACTGAAAATGTTGATGAAGTTCGCATAGTTGTCGTCTTTTAATGGTTAAACATCGCTGGACGAAAGTCAAATCAACTATCTTAATTATGAGTAAGTTACGTTATTCTGTCAACATATTTATGATAAAAAAGATATGTTGACGATTTGTGACCTTTTAGATGCAAATGATATCAAATTAAATGATTGCTCTAAAAAAATAAAACCTTGCAAATCATAGGATTTGCAAGGTTTTGTGGGATTTTGTTTTCCCTTTAAGCGGTCTGGACGGGACTCGAACCCGCGACCCCCTGCGTGACAGGCAGGTATTCTAACCAACTGAACTACCAGACCAATGATTTTATCTTAAAAATAGACTTCCGCAACAGCGGAATTCAAATCTTGTTCAAACACTTTTTGCAAAGTGTGTGCAAATATACATTGCTATTTCAATTGCGCAAACAATTTTCTTAAAAATAAAAGCCCATTTTGGCGTATGGCCCAAGGTCTAAAGAAATTTTTGGCGCTCGATCATCAGCGTATTCAAAACCTTTGAAAAATCACCCTGTACATCGACACCTACATATTTTATCCTATACTGGGCGCACTTCAGTTTAAGTTTGTCGAAATAAGCTTTCATATATTTTTCATACCCCTCTTTGACCATATCGGAATACAGGTCGATATGCTCACCGGTCTCAACATCAAAAAAACGCTTCGGGGTGCTCTCAAAGTCAAAATTAAGTTCGGTAGCGGTATCCAGTAAATGAAACAGCACAACTTCATGTTTGTTGTACTTCAAATGGCGAAGTGCATCAAAAAGCCGGTCATCATCGGTCTCGGACTGGAACATATCGGTAAACAAGAAAATCAGGCTCCGGCGTTTGATCTTCTCCGCTATCTGATGCAGGTAGGTGTACGTGTTGGTCGCTTTCGACGGTTGGGTATCCAAAGTGATTTCAGAAAGTTTCGCCAACAGCATTTGATGATGGCGCTCGCTTCCTTTTTCAGGGTAATACAAATCATACCCTTTCGAAAAAACACTCAGCCCGACGGCATCACGTTGTCTTTTCAGAACATTCATCAACGCGGCAATGGCCAAAACCCCGAAACCTATCTTGTTCAAGTTTTCGATGCCCAAATTCTTTACCTCAGGGTAGTACATCGAAGCTGAATTGTCCAAGATCATGTGACAGCGAAGATTGGTTTCCTCTTCGTATCGCTTGGTATAGAGTTTATCGGTCTTGGCAAAGAGTTTCCAATCGATATGCTTGGTACTTTCGCCCGTATTGTAAATCTTGTGCTCGGCAAATTCTGCCGAGAAGCCATGAAAAGGGCTTTTATGTATTCCGCTTATAAAACCTTCGACCACCTGGTTCGCCAAAAGTTCCAAGTTTTGGAACAGCGTGGCCTTGTTCAACTCCGACTGTAGGTTCATAAAGCGAATATAAACCAAAAAAGGGCCGACTTTCGCCAAACCCTTTATAATAAAATATTAAAACCCTTTACTTACAACACTGCATCGATAGCATCGGTATAGACCTTTTTCGGTGATACCCCGACCTGTCTATTCACGATTTCACCATCTTTGAACACCAATACGGTCGGTATATTACGAACCCCGTATTTGGCAGCAAATTCTTGGTTTGCATCTACATCGACCTTGCCCACGACGGCCTTGCCTTCGTACTCAGTGCTTACCTCGTCAATGATAGGGCCTACCATTCTACAGGGTCCGCACCAAGCTGCCCAAAAATCGACCACAACGGGTTTATCACTTTTTAAGACTACTTCGTCAAAAGTAGCATCTGTTATTTCTAAAGCCATGTTAATTACTTTTATTTATTTTACAAAGTTAGTCAAATATTCTTCTTCTTACTTACGGGCAATTTATTCATAAAACCTATTATGGTATCAATAGAACTTATTCATGATCAATTCAATTTATAATGAAAATCCTGTGCTTCGAGGGTGGTCAATAATTCGCTTGAAATTTGCACCTTTTTCTTTCTACTCACCAAATTCACCTTGATCTGTTCTTCCATTTCATAGACGACAAAGTTCAACGCATGATCCCCTTTATGTATATGCAAAGTGTCTTTTAGGGTCTTGATCCGTTTTTCCTGTAAAGCGGCAATATCTAATTTGATGGTCAGTTTTTTGGCATAGGTATCCATGACTTCCTGAAGCAACATAAAACTATTGAACTGCAAACGGGGGTCTCCTTTCTTGCCCGTATCCCTGTTGATCCATCCTTCACGAACGAATACTTTTATATAGACGAACGAATTGATCATCAAAAAATGGCGGTATTTCAAATATTCCTCTCCAAAAATCCTGAATTCAAAAGAATCGGTATAATCCTCAACAGTGAACAAGGCCCACCCTTTTCCGTTTTTTGAAATACGATGTTGCACATCGGTAATGACGCCTGCAAATGACAATTCCCGATTCACATAATTCTCCAATTCATTCGCACATGAAACGCTTGCGTTGCAAAAGGTATTGATCTCAGTCTTGAAATCATCCAATGGGTGACCTGAAATATAGATGCCCACAACTTCTTTTTCGCGGCGCAATTTTTCCATCGTGCCCCATTCTTCACAAGGGGGAACCACAGGTTCGGGAATCTGTACCTCGCTCGCCTCACCGAACAAGCTCACCTGGGCCGAGTTTTCGTTTTCCTGGAACTTGGCCCCATACTTGATGACCTTTTCCAAAAAAGTGATACCGTCACCTTCATCGTGAAAGTATTGCGCCCTATGGGCCGTACCAAAAGAATCGAAACCACCGGCAACGGCCAGGTTCTCAAAGGCCTTTTTATTGGCTGCTCTGAGATCGACCCGTTTGGCCATATCGAATACCGATCTAAAATGTCCGTCTTCCTTTCTCTTCGATACGATAGTTTCTACCGCTGCCCGGCCGACCCCTTTGATGGCGCCCATTCCGAAGCGAACGGCCCCTTCTTTGTTAACGGCAAATTTGTAGTACGATTCATTGACGTCAGGCCCGAGCACATCAAGGCCCATACGTTTACATTCTTCCATAAAAAAGGTCACCTGCTTGATGTCGTTCATATTGTTGCTCAAGACCGCCGCCATGTATTCAGCGGGATAGTGCGCCTTCAGATAAGCCGTTTGATAGGCAATATAGGCATAGCAGGTAGAGTGACTTTTATTGAACGCATAGGAAGCAAAGGCTTCCCAGTCCTTCCAAATTTTTTCAAGGATTTCTTTCGGATGACCGTTCGACGCACCACCTTCGAGAAATTTAGGCTTCATCTTTTGCAGCACGGCGAATATCTTTTTCCCCATGGCCTTTCGCAACACGTCGGCCTCGCCCTTTGAAAAACCCGCCAGTTTTTGGGATAGCAACATTACTTGCTCTTGATAGACCGTAATGCCATAGGTCTCTTTCAAATACTCTTCCATTTCAGGAAGGTCATAGGTGATCTCGGCCATACCGTTCTTTCGGGTAATGAAGTCGGGAATGTACTCCATCGGCCCGGGACGGTAGAGCGCGTTCATCGCGATGAGATCATCGAATACGGTCGGTCTTAAATTTTTTAGATGTTTCTGCATTCCGGGGGATTCGTACTGAAAAATACCCACCGTATCGCCCCGCTGGAAAAGTTCGTATGTCTTCTCGTCATCCAACGGAAACTCGTCGGGTACCAATTCGATGCCGTGCTTCGCCTTGACGATCTTGACGGTATCTTTGATCAAGGTCAGGGTCTTCAATCCCAAGAAATCCATTTTCAATAGACCGGCACTTTCGACCACTGAGTTATCGAACTGGGTCACATATAAATTGGAATCCTTGGCGGTCGCCACGGGAACGAAATTGGTGATATCATCAGGGGTAATTATTACCCCACATGCATGGATACCCGTATTACGCAACGAACCTTCGAGCACCCTTGCCATTTTCAGGGTCTGGGCCTCTAGATCATCGCCATCGGCTATGTTCAACAATTGATTTACCTTTTCAAGTTCCTCGGCCCGGAACCTTTTTTTGAGTTCGGACTCCTCTACCCCGAAAATCTTCGCCAATTTCGACATGGTCGGAATCAGCTTGGCGATTCGATCGGCATCGCCCAAAGGAAGGTCCAATACCCGTGCCGTGTCACGAATAGAGGATTTTGCGGCCATAGTGCCGTAAGTGATAATCTGCGCCACCTGATTGGCCCCATATTTATTAATGACATAGTCCATGACACGGCCACGGCCTTCATCGTCGAAATCAATATCGATATCGGGCATCGACACCCTATCCGGATTCAAAAACCGCTCAAAAAGCAAATCGTATTTCAAGGGATCGATGTTCGTGATCTTCAAACAATAGGCCACAACCGAACCGGCGGCAGAACCCCTTCCCGGCCCCACCGAAACATCCATTTTTCGGGCTTCGCGGATGAAATCCTCTACGATCAAAAAGTAACCGGGATAACCTGAATTCTCGATTGTCTTCAGCTCAAAATCGATGCGCTCCCTAATTTCAGGGGTGATTTCGCCGTACCGCTCTTTGGCCCCTTCATAGGTGATATGGCGCAAATATGCATTTTCACCTCGCTTGCCGCCGTCCACTTCGTCTTCATCGACCTTGAATTTTTCAGGAATGTCGAATTTCGGCAGCAATACGTCCCTGGCCAAATCGAACGGTTCTATTTTGTCGATAATTTCTTGAACGCTCAAAATCGATTCGGGGAGGTCTTTGAAAAGTTCCTTCATCGCTTCCCCCGACTTGAAATAATACTCTTGATTGGGCAGTCCGTATCGGTAACCCCGGCCTCGACCTATCGGTGTGGCCTGTTTTTCCCCATCCTTTACGCAGAGCAGCACATCATGTGCTTCGGCATCTTCTTGCGAACAATAATACGTATTGTTCGTCGCCACCAATTTTACTTCGTGCTTATTGGCAAATTCAATCAAGACCTGATTGACCCGATCTTCATCTTCTTGCCCATGGCGCATTATCTCGATATATAGGTCGTCGCCAAACTGGTCTTTCCACCAAAGCAAAGCTTCCTCGGCTTGATTCTCGCCTATGTTGAGGATCTTACCTGGCACTTCACCGTACAGGTTTCCGGTCAAAACGATAATATCTTGCTTGTATTTCTGAATTACTTCCCTATCGATACGAGGCACATAATAAAAACCATCGGTATAGGCGATCGAAGACATTTTACAAAGATTCTGATAACCTTTTTTGTTCTTGGCCAATAGTACGATCTGATAGCCATAATCTTTAACGTTCTTGTTGGTATGGTCTTCACAAACGAAGAATTCACAGCCGATTATCGGCTTGATTTCCAATCCCGTAGGTGGCTCGCCATGGTTGATTGCTATGGTATTTTTTTCTTCGACACTTTTGTTATGGGCCTTGATCTCTTTGACAAAATGAAACGCGCCCATCATATTCGCATGGTCGGTCAGGGCCACGGCCGACATATTGTTTTCGGCCGCCGATCGCACCAGATCCTTGATGTTTATGGTAGACTGCAACACCGAAAATTGCGAGTGGTTATGCAGATGCGCGAACGGGGCATCTTCGAGGGTCTTGATATTTTCCCTTATCTCTTCCTGCGATACACCGCCCGTGTCTTTTTCCCAAAGGGCATCGGCTATTTTCTTCGAGGCTTTTTGAAGATTGATGTGTTTAATACCGATCAATTCGATTTCCTGCGGATTGGCTTCCGAGAAATTTTCAAAATAATCGGATGGCACATCGAGCTCCTCGACGGTATAGTGTTTTCTTCGAACAAGTTCCAAAAAACAACGTGTCGTTGCCTCGACATCGGCGGTCGCGTTGTGCGCCTCTGCAAAGGGTTCTTTGAACAGGTATTCATGGAGTTCGGTCAGTGTCGGCAGTTTGAACTTCCCGCCCCGGCCTCCGGGAATTTGGCACAATAACGCGGTCTCTTCGGTACAGGTGTCCAAAACCGGAAGGTCTTGCAATGCATTTTCGACGCCCGAGCGGTGAAATTCCGCCCCCATGATATTGACGTCGAATCCCACATTTTGGCCCACGATGAACTTCGTTCGTGCCAGGACAGCATTGAATTTTTCCAAAACTTCGGAGAGCGGAACTCCATCCTGTTCGGCCAAAGCCGTAGAGATACCATGTATTTTCTCGGCATCATAAGGTATGTTGAACCCATCGGGGCGTACCAAATAATCTTGATGCTCGACCAAATTGCCCATTTCGTCATGCAACTGCCATGCGATCTGAATGCATCGAGGCCAGTTATCGGTATCGGTGATGGGGGCATCCCAACGCTTGGGGAGTCCAGTGGTTTCGGTATCGAATATTAGGTACATATATTAACTTCTGTCCGTTCGCGCCTGCCTTTTGCGGCAAACAGTGGCAGCGGATAACTGCCCAAAATAGCACCGATAAAAATAGTGAAAAACGGCCCGTAGCAAAAGGGGAGTTGTCATGAGTTATCAACGCTCGAAAACCAAACATTCCATTTCTTTTATTGTATCTTGAACCTCAACAAAATTCGCACCATGAAGAACTTTTTACTCCTGTTCACTTTAGTTTTATTGATGCTTCCCGAAGTCAAGGGTCAAGATTCCGAAAAAAAACCACCCAACTTCATTATCATTTTTGCCGATGACCTTGGCTACGGAGACCTGAGTTGTTTCGGGCACCCGACCATCAAAACCCCAAATCTCGATAGAATGGCCAACGAAGGCCAAAAATGGACGAATTTTTATGTTGGCGCCAGTGTATGCACACCTAGCCGTGCCGCCCTGTTGACAGGACGACTTCCCGTTCGTAGCGGCATGGCGAGCGACAGACATCGTGTGCTTTTTCCCGATTCAAAAAATGGATTGCCCCCTAGTGAAATCACCTTGGCCGAACAGTTGAAAACGGCCGGCTACGCAACGGCCTGTATCGGCAAATGGCACTTGGGCCACAAGAAACAATACCTGCCCACCAATAATGGGTTCGATTATTATTTCGGAATTCCATATTCCAACGACATGGATCGACTGCAAGGCGATGCCTATAACGACTATTGGAAACGACCCAACGACTCTATCAAAACGGAACACTTCAATGTACCCCTACTTCGCAACACGGAAATCATTGAAAGGCCGGCCAACCAAAATACAATAACGACGCGTTACTCCGATGAAGCGGTCAAATACATCAAGGAAAATAAGAAAAAACCGTTCTTCATTTATTTGGCGCACAATCTGCCCCATATTCCGCTTTTCGTTTCCGACAATTTCAAGGGAAAAAGCGAAAGAGGACTGTATGGCGATGTTGTGCAAGAAATCGATAATGGCGTCGGCAAAATACTGAACACGCTTAAAGAAGAAGGTCTGGCCGACAACACTATTGTGGTTTTCACTTCCGACAACGGTCCATGGCTGCCCTTCAAGTTGAACGGTGGCAGTGCCGGACTTTTAAAAGCCGGCAAAGGCACTACATGGGAAGGAGGCATGCGCGAACCGACCATTTTTTGGGCACCAAAGCGTATCAAGCCCGGAATCATAACCGATCTTGGTACGACCATGGATCTATTTGCCACATTCAGTTCCCTGGCCGGACTAAAATTGCCGGATGATCGGATTTTGGACAGTGTAGATTTGACCGGGACTTTACTTGACCAGGAACCAAGCCCAAGAAACAATGTGCTTTATTATAGGGGTACCGAACTCTATGCCGCCCGACTTGGTGATTTCAAGGCCCATTTTATAACCCAGGGCGCATATGGCGAATTCGGCGAACGTATTGTTCATGATACCCCTCTCCTGTACAACTTGAATTTTGACCCAGGCGAGCAATTCGATGTTGCCGAAAAGCATCGAGATGTCATCAATGATATCATGGAAATGGTCGATGAGCATCGTTCAAAATTGATAAAGGGAAAAGATATGTTGGCCGAAAGGGAATAGCATTGTGAACTCATTTAAACTTTTTGGATTAAAACAAAATTCGGGCATTTTCCGCCAATTGAAAAAGTTTAAATGAGTTCTGTATTAAAGCTATTGCACATTTAAAGATTTGAAGTATATTTGCAGCCCTTTTTAGGGCCAATAAGATTCCTGCATAGGCAGGAGACAGAATAAAACAAAGAATTAATAACCAGGGTCGGGCACCCTACAAATTAATGTGATATGCCAGTAAAGATTAGATTACAGAGACACGGTAAAAAAAACAAACCTTTCTATTGGATCGTAGCAGCCGATAGCCGTGCGAAAAGGGATGGTAAATTTTTGGAGAAATTGGGCATCTACAACCCGAATACCAATCCCGCCACAATCGAAATCAATGTTGACAATTCGGTACAATGGTTACAGAACGGTGCACAGCCCACCGATACGGCGCGTGCCATTCTTTCTTATAAAGGAGTGCTTCTAAAGCATCATCTTTTAGGAGGTGTTCGTAAAGGCGCATTGACCGAGGAGCAGGTCGAGGAAAAATTCAATGCTTGGTTGGAGGAAAAGGAAAAATCCATTGCGGCCAAGGTCAGCGGACTGGACAAAGCTAAGGAGGAAGCAAAGAAAAAAGCATTGGCAGCGGAAAAAGAGGTGAATGAAAAAAGGGCACTGGCAGCCGTTGAAGCTGAACTTCCGGAAACACCGGAAGGAGAGGGCGCCGAAGCCGAGGTTGAGGCCGTAGCCGAAACCCCTGAGGCCACTGCCGCGGTCGAAACAGCAGAAACTGTCGAAGAGACCAAAGAAGAAGTCGCCGAAGAGGCCCCAAAAGCGGAAAATGATGCCGAGGAGGCAGCAGCTGCTACCGAAGAAGAATAAGTACTTAAAGCGATGCGCAAAGAGGAGTGTTTCTATCTGGGCAAAATCGTTTCAAAATACAGTTATAAAGGAGAGGTTCTCGTAAAACTCGATACCGACGAACCCGAACTTTACGAAAATATGGAATCAGTTTTTATTTCCTTGGGAAATAACCTGGTTCCATTTTTTATTGGCCGATGCCGTTTGCACAAATCGAATCTTCTACGCATCGATTTCGAGGAAATCAATGACGAGGCGGATGCCGATAGAATTATGGGTGCCGAATTATACCTTCCGCTGACCTTTTTGCCCAAACTTGAGGGCAATAAATTCTATTTTCACGAAATAATAGGATTTACCGTTTTAGATAGTGACCATGGGAATATTGGAACGGTTCAAAGTGTCAATGACACCACCTCACAGGCCCTGTTTGAAATTCAAAAGGGTGATAAGCAATTATTGATTCCCATTAATGATGAAATCATTACCAAAGTTGATCGCGAACAAAAAACCATTCACGTAAAAACACCTGATGGGCTGGTAGAACTTTACCTATCATAAAGTTTCGGCCTGATTTTTTAAAGTCTTATTTCAAGGCTTTTTCACAATACTCCAAACATTTTTTAACCTCCTCGACCGCATTTGAACCTTCAGGTACTTTGTACTCAAGTTCAATAGTGCCCGGAAAGGTGTATTTTTTATCGCGCATTAGTTGCAAGGCCTCTGCAATCGGGGTATCACCAGTACCCCAAGACAAATTCCCCTTATTGTTTTGGGGCGTTTGTCGATCTTTTAAGTGCATGCTTTTGATACGATCGTGCTTTGCCCTGACTATATCCAAAGGCGTATCATTGCCTGCGGCCACATAATGGCCGAGATCAAGGTTCAACGCATTATAGTTAGATTGCTCTAAGGCCGTATCCCATAAAGTAGGTGTTTGCTGTTCATGGCCATGGTACGCTATATAAACGCCATGTTTTTTGGCCAACTTGCCCAAACGTAAGGTATGGGCATCATCGCTAGGGTGCTCGACAGTAACATGATCGGCCCCCAATACCTTGGCCATCCGCATTCCCCATTCGATATCATGATCTGAATTTTCCAATCCGAAGGTATTGCGGGGTTTAAAGGCGTAAATGTCTACCCCGGCATCATTGTACATTTTTCTAAATTCGGCGAACTTGTCCTTATGGTCACTTTTACGCCATTCTGAGACCCTTGAATCGTAATCTTTTTGTTGGGCACTTAGATCGTCCAATTCTTTTTGTTCGTCTTCTGTCAATTCTTCATCACGCTTTTTTCGTCGCAAGCCCCACATCTTATTCATGTCAATAGGGTTTTCAGGCCTACCGGCAAATACCTCGGCCGGATCTCCGATCAATTCGATGGCGCTGACTCCACAATCAAGAATATATTGAAGCGTAGCCTCTGCACTTTGATCTTCCATACTTCTAAAGGAATAGGTAATTACTCCTATTTGTACGCCATTGATCTTTGAATTGGGTTTTCCGTAGTTCTTCAATATCGCTGGAGCCCCAAAAAGTGATGGCCCTACCAAAGAAGCCCCGGTCGCGACCAAAGATGTTTTTCCAATAAAAGACCTTCTACTAATAGTTTTTTTATCCATTTCTTTTAAGTTTTAGTGCAACTCATCATTTATTGACTTATACCGGTCTGTCTACCGAATATTTTCATTTGTTTCATCGACCAGGGGATCTTTAAATCTTCAATCGACTCGACATCTTCCATTAATGTAATTCGAAGGAACTTCGCATCTACCGGCTCAAAAACAAGCGCAACCTTTGCTTGGCGCCCCTTCTCCTCTACTAATTTTGACCAATTTACACCGTCATTCGAGGCCTCCAGTACATATGTTCTTGGATAAGTCTGAATCGGCGGGGGAGCATCTGGCCGCCATCCCCTGGAATTCGGTTGAGAGGTAAAATGCAGTTCTGACACTTTTGCCTGTCCGGGCAGTTCTATTTGAAACCACATACCTTTCTTCTGGTCTTCCCCTGTGGTCCATCCCTCAAAATTAAAGGCACCTGAAGGGGCCGACGTACCACCTATTCGTGTAGGTACGCTATGACTTGCCGTAATCTTCCATTGTCCATTGGGCACTAGTTCTTGCGGAACTGATTCCATCAGCTCACTATAGATGTAAGGCCCTTCACGTTCCATTGTTTTGGTCCGTACCTTACGTACATCTTCGGCAGTAACCATTGACCCCTCATTGGATAAATTGGTTCGTATATAAGATACAATGGCCGCGATCCATTCATCAGATTGTTCTTTGTTGCCCACCATAATACCGGCGGGATAGGTCTTTCCATCGAGTGGACCTTCAAGTCCGTGCATCACCGTTTTGATCACGTATTCGGGATGGGACTGCACCCGAACGGAGCCTGTCAAAGGAGGTGCCATCACCAAACCCTCGCCAACGGGTGTTCCCGCCCCATCGTTTCCATGACATTGTACACAGAGCTCATTAAAAATCACTTTTCCCTTATACAAGGTACTTTTTTGGGCATCGGTAAGTTCGTTGGCGGTTACTTCCCACCAATTTCTGACCTCTTTGGGTTCCAAAATCTGTGAGCCGATGGTCTGTATGCCCTTGGCCCGATTCGATCTAAGCAGTTCTTTCAAAGCAATATCCAAAGACGGAACCTCCAAAACATGTGCCGACAACATCGCCTGCAGGGCCACATCAACATTTTCATCTTCTAGCAAATTCAAATAATCGTCGCCCAAAGACTTGTTACCCGACTTGTACAAGGTCTCACCGACACGCATCGCCTGAATACGCATTCGGGGATTGGGATCCTCTAAAAGTTCCCGAACCATTTTCGGTTTAAGCGTACCGAGGCCTTCCAAACTCCACAATGCATGAAATCGGGCCAAGAGATTATCGCTGCCGGTTACTATTGCTTCCAGTTGTGGTGCGACACTTTTGTCTTGGGACAAAACGATCAATTGTTGGGCCTGATCGCGCCACCAACCGTTCGGATGTTCCAAATGCCTGACAAGTTGGGCCGGCGTTTCATTGAGCATGTTCGGCCTCGTCTTGTCGCGCTCCTTGCTGTCATGGGTAATACGCCAAATACGGCCTAGCCCTATGACCTTGTCCAATTGATATTGTTCGATTTTTGCACGGAGATAAGTGCCTTTTTGCGCCCATTGGCCTTCTTGTATGATGCCATGGTACATATCGGTAATATATAAGGTACCATCGGGCGCAGTCGTCATATCGACCGGACGGAACAAAGGGTCGGTTGAACGTAGAAACTCGGATTTTTGGTCTTGAAATGCATTATGCAAGGTAGTTATGCCCTCATTAACTACGGGATTCACCTGACGTACGATACGGGCAACAGGTTCGCCATAGAACAATTGCCCATAAAGGCTTTTTGGCAAACGATCACCCCGGTAGATATCGTTTCCGGCAGCACCGGTGACCCTTTTTGGCCCGCCATTGTTTTCGCGCACCCGATCCATGCCTTCTTGCAAGTCACCGATCAAAACAGCGGCACCCCAGGGTTCTTCAAATCCTTCGGCATAATTATCCTCATAATTGAAATTTCCATAATGTACCGGTTGTTGAAATTGGGACGGTAGCCCGCTTGCGCCGCCCAAAAACCATACCTTGCCATCATCGTCATGGGTCACGCCCCATTGCGCCCTGTTATAACCTGTGTTTTCCCGAATAACGCCCGTAGGGGTTTCCCGAACCCGAAAAGCATTGTATGTACTATAAAGCCAATTATCCATATTGTAGTACATAAAGGCCTGCTGGTGTTCCACATTGCCCGATCGCCCATAATTATTGGTAAAAAGTTCTTTCTTATCGGCCTTGCCATCTCCATTGGTATCGGTGAACTTATATACATTGTCCTCATCGGAATTCATGGTCAGAACGGCATCTTTACCATAAGGCAATACAAAACGGGGGAAAATAAGACTATCGACAAAGACCGTTCCCGTTTCATAAATACCATCATTATCGATGTCTTCCCATCTCGAAATTCTACTGGCAGGCTCTAAAGTTCCGTCAGAATCTGCCGTGAGCATATACGTACGCAATTCAAGTACGAACATGCGTCCATTGCCGTCGAATGAAATGGCTCCCGGTTGTTCAATCTGAGGTTCGGTGAGCACCGGTTCAATATGAAAGCCTTCGGGCAACAAAAACTTCTTGGCTTCTTCCTCTGGGTGTAACGGAAGTACGGGTGCCTTAGGTTCCAAATCGGCTCCCTTCCAATCCTCATGTTCGGGATCTACACCTTCCGGCAATCCAATTTTTGGCAACGAATCGGACATTGACTCAATGACAAGATCGACCGGGTCCAACTTTTTTTCTTTCGAGGTACAACCGTAAAGACTTGAAATTAAAACGGCGACTACAAGATATTCAAATCGAAAAGACCTATTTTTTTGCTTAAGAAAACTCAGATAACAAGACATCTCTAAATTATTGGAAGGTAAAGGATGAAAATTAAGTATATTGAAGCCAACAAACAAGCTTTTTTTATGTGCTACCAAAACACACATGTCATTTTTAGAACATTCAAAAAATTAAGGAATATCTTTTTTATCATTAATATCGGTCTTGTTCTTTCGTGCAAGGATAAAACCGAGAACGTCCCCGAAAAAAAACCAGTACCTCCGAATGTTGTCCTAATCTTTACCGATGACCAAGGCTATCAAGACGTCGGGGTTTTCGGCTCCCCGAATATTCTGACCCCCAATCTGGATAAAATGGCGGCGGACGGCGTGAAACTGACAAACTACTATTCGGCCCAAGCGGTATGTTCGGCGTCAAGAGCGGGGATTTTAACGGGTTGTTATCCGAATCGAATAGGTATCCACAATGCCTTGGGACCGGGCAATACCCACGGAATCAACGATACCGAAACCACCTTGGCCGAAATGTTAAAAGCAAAAGGCTACAAGACCGCGATTTTCGGAAAGTGGCATTTGGGCCATCATGAAAAATTCCTCCCGACCCGGCACGGTTTTGATGAATGGTTCGGCATTCCCTATTCGAACGATATGTGGCCTTTTCACCCCCAACAAGGGCCTATTTTCAATTTTCCAGACCTGCCTCTATATGAAAATGAAACTGTTATCGATACCCTTACGGAACAATCGCAACTCACTACACAAATAACCGAACGCAGTGTTGATTTCATCAATAGGAACAAAGACAACCCTTTTTTCTTATATGTACCGCACCCACAACCCCATGTACCCCTTTTCGTGTCGGATAAATTCAGAGGGAAATCAGAAAGGGGATTATATGGTGACGTCATAATGGAAATCGATTGGTCGGTCGAACAAATTATAAAAGCCCTCAAAAAGAACGGTCTTGAAGAAAATACGATCGTCATCTTCACTTCCGATAACGGCCCATGGCTCTCTTATGGCAACCATGCGGGAAGCGCCCTACCTTTGAGGGAAGGCAAGGGAACGGCCTGGGAAGGTGGTCAACGCGAACCCTTCATTATTAAATATCCTGCAAAATTGAAAGCCGGGCAGGTCATAAACACCCCTATCATGGCCATCGATATTTTACCTACCATAGCCGAAGTAACGAACGCGGAACTGCCCATGAAAATCATAGATGGTAAAAGTGTTTGGCGCGTTCTTACCGGGGAAAGCATTGAAAGTCCGCAAGAAGCCTATTTCTTTTATTATCGTGTCAATGAACTTTTCGGGGTGCGTTATGGCAAATGGAAACTTTATTTTCCGCATCGTTATCGTACCATGGACGGCCAAGAACCGGGCAAAGACGGGCAACCCGGCGAATACCGAATGGTCGACCTTGAAGAAATCGAACTTTACGACCTATCGAACGACATTGGTGAGACAAATAATGTAGCCGATGCCAACCCAGAAGTAGTGGCCAAAATCAAGGTGTTGGCCAACGACATACGCTCACGTTTGGGCGATTCACTATTGGAATTGGAAGGGTCCGAAACCCGTGAACCGGGGAGATTGGAATGAGCCGACCCTTCAGATTCAAACAATTTATCGTTCGACAAGACCGATGTGCCATGAAGGTGGGAACCGACGGCGTTCTTCTCGGGGCTTGGGCGTCACTTGAAGAAGAGCCGAATTCAGTACTCGATATCGGTGCGGGAACGGGTATAATTTCGATGATGATGGCCCAAAGATGTCGCGCCGAGACCATCGACGCCCTTGAAATCGATGGCAACGCATACGAACAGTGTGTCGAAAATTTTGAGGCCTCGCCATGGGCCGACCGCCTATTCTGCTATCATGCGGGCCTCTTAGAATTTGCATTGGAGATAGAAGACAAATACGATTTGATCGTTTCTAACCCTCCTTTTTATTCGGAGGGTTTTGCAAGCGGAAATACCTCCCGGGATACCGCGAGACAAAGTCGATCACTTCCTTTTAATGAACTTCTTGACTCTGCCTCAAAATTACTTTCAAGCGAAGGTGTTTTATCAATTATCGTTCCTTTTAAGGAAGAAGAACATTTGATAACCCTGGCATCTAAGAACAACCTGTTCTTGAATAGAATTATGAGAGTAAAAGGCAACCCTTCCTCAGAAATAAAACGATCCCTTCTTGAGTTTGGATTCGATAAAAAAGAGACCAAAATCGATACATTGATAATCGAGTACGAAAGACATCGCTACACTACCGAATACATAACCCTGACACAAGATTTCTACTTAAAAATGTAATCTGCCGTATTGGGTAATCGTCAATTTTTTGAGTCGGACGGATACTTTTTCCAACGTCCGTTTTGTGTCATTATGTAATACCCGAACAACCGCAAACGATAGGTCTATACATTCGGCAAGAACCAATTCATTATGTTTTTTCTTTAGAAAGAAAATCTGCATATTCCATTTTTTCGATTATATACACAACATTTTATTCTTTCCATGTTATATTTCATTAGTACATTTGACTAAAATTTCATTTGCCTGAAATGGGCAATGATGAATACTGATACCAAAAAGTAAATACATTGCAAATTGCGCTTGTCGACCAATAGACTGGCCTGAGCATGTAGCGTAAAAAAATACAAATAGATGAAACCCGATCTTTTCGAAGCTCCCGATTATTATAATCTAGATGACCTATTATCGGAAGAACATTTACTGGTTCGTGATGCGGCCCGACAATGGGTAAAGCGAGACATTTCGCCCATAATTGAAGACTATGCTCAAAAAGCCGAGTTTCCAAAACAGATTATCAAGGGATTGGCGGAAATCGGGGCCTTTGGCCCGTATATTCCCGAGGAATATGGAGGGGCCGGATTGGATCAGATCAGTTACGGACTCATCATGCAGGAAATCGAACGCGGCGATAGCGGTGTTCGCTCGACCGCATCGGTACAATCTTCTTTGGTGATGTACCCCATCTTTACATACGGTACCGAAGAGCAACGAAAAAAATACCTTCCAAAATTAGCGGCCGGGGAACTTATGGGATGTTTCGGACTCACCGAACCGAACCATGGGTCAAATCCCGGGGGAATGGAATCAAAATTCAAGGATATGGGCGACCATTATCTCTTGAACGGGGCCAAACTTTGGATATCAAATTCGCCTTTCGCCGATATCGCCGTTGTTTGGGCAAAAAATGAAGCAGGAAGGATACACGGACTTATCATCGAGCGAGGTATGGAAGGTCTTTCTACCCCCGAGACCCATAACAAGTGGTCTTTGCGGGCTTCGGCTACGGGAGAATTGATATTCGATAATGTAAAGGTGCCCAAAGAGAACCTTTTACCCGGTAAAAGCGGACTGGGCGCACCGCTCGGTTGTCTTGACTCGGCGCGGTATGGAATCGCTTGGGGGGCCATAGGTGCAGCCATGGATTGCTACGACACCGCACTGCGCTATGCGAAAGAGCGTATACAATTCGGCAAACCGATCGCCTCGTTTCAGCTGCAACAAAAAAAATTGGCCGAGATGATCACTGAGATCACCAAGGCACAATTGTTGGCTTTTCGATTGGGCCAATTAAAAAATGAAGGTAGGGCCACAACCGCCCAAATCTCAATGGCAAAACGCAACAATGTCGATATGGCCCTGAAGATTGCCAGAGAGGCAAGGCAAATGTTGGGTGGAATGGGAATTACGGGAGATTACAGTATCATGCGGCATATGATGAACCTCGAAAGTGTGATTACCTATGAAGGAACACACGATATACATCTATTGATTACGGGGGCCGACATTACCGGTATAACGGCTTTTCAATAAGATCTTAACTTCGAACATAAACCAATAATACTTCGTCGTCGGCAATGCCGGGTTCGTCTACAAATGTCAATTTCAACGACGTTCCTTCGATCGTATAGGTATATTGGTCACCGTTCTTCAAAGTAATGAGATTACCATCAACGATGTAGTTTCCGGCGGCATCGTTTAGAAACTCGAATTCCCCCGTGTTTTCCACCATAAGACTACTTCCTTCGAAAGTTATTTTATGTCCGCTGAAATCGGGGGTTTCTCCAAACCCGCAGTAACAGAGCACATCGGTGAGCACCCATTTTCCTTCCAGCTCCACATTGATGACATCATCGAGGTCATCGGAACAAGAGACCAAAAACAGGGTCGCCAATAGTATGGTGGTTATTCGTTTCATATATCACCCGAGATATATCAAGGATCGGTTTCTATTTGTAGAACGCTTAAAACCTATCATTAAGTATGTGGAATATATTCTTTTTTGAACGCTTAAAACAGTTTTGCCTTGTCTGACCACAAAAATCAAGACGTTCACATCATTTAATTGTCCTAGTCGATATCGCGCCGTAAGTTTACCATGTAATTGTTTCGAAAGTAAATTTTTTCATTTTCATATAGTGTTCTCGTAAAAGAGTCTGGTCTTGGTTGATCGGGCTCTTTTTAGTTTTAGCAAGCTTGATTTACCTTGCCCCCTCTTCACTTGGACTAAGCTTCTTCAGGAATCTTTCTAAAATCAATTTTTGATCGAAACAGAAGGATTATTTTCTATTCGGGAAGGCCCAATGGTTTTAGGAAGTTTTGATTTGCATAATTTCCAATCCGTACCCCCAAACTATATCCTTCCTCGGAATCATAACGAAAATGTATGCCCAAATAGACCCTTGACATGGCTGCTTCCAAGCCTGCCTCCGAAAATGAATTAAAGGAGCGAGCGGGAGGATCCATTTTTATTTTTCCAGAAAAAGGGCCGGCCTTATCGACTTCTTCCGTTTTCATTGTAAAAGAATATTGGTCTCCCGTGCCTAAAGTATTTGCCAAAACGGTCATGGCTGCTGTACTGGCCGTCCCGTGGGCCGAAGGATATGATGGGAAGGCATAGGTGTGCTTATGCAAATTGTTCCAATCTAGGTCAGGTTCAGTATTCGGGTTTTCGTCATTTGCTGCCCAACGGATGGCCGTATAGGGGCGCCAATGGTTGTAATGAAACTTGTTGTCAAAGACATTTACATAAGCATCGTAGATGGCCATATTCAACAATGCGAATACCCTGGCCGACTCCCAAAGATCAAGCTTTTCTTTGAGTACTAATTCCCTTGCGAGACGATTGTGTGAATTCTCCACAAAATCCTTCCACCACATGGCCAAATGCGATTGGTTATCTGTCCTTGTCTTGCTATCATAACGTCCAACATCTTTTACCTCATTGAATGCTTCGGTATATGCATCGCTATTGATTTCAGGTGGTGGCGGAGATCTGAAATAGGCTTGGTCGGGCAACATAAAAGGCTCGGCAGCCGCCCATCCCGCTCCAAAGACAAAACCTTCAGGTGTGCCACTATGTTCATTGAATTCTGCATATACCCCCGGGGCCATAGGGTGCCATTGATAATCTGCTTCACCATTGTATCTGTCTTTTGCACGTTTATTCAGAATTGCGCAGGCAGCTGCTTTCCCCAGTTTAATCCCCTTTTTCTTTGCCCTTTTATTTGGTACCATAGTGAGTTGTTCCGTCAAAATTTCGAACAATTCTTTTTGTTTTTCCGGAAATTGATCGAAAGCAACCTCATATGCCGCCTGCTCCATGGCCGCAATGGGGTCGGCTTCGGTAATCTTTGAATGTAGTGCATATGGGCTATATCGAGGATCAATGGCATTAAGGGCATCATGTATGGCAATATGCATCATGGCTTCAGTACGGACCGCTTTGAGCGTCATGAGACCATCCTCTTCGATGGCCAGTTCCATAACTTTTTTATTCCATGCCGTTATCAATTCACTCCCCGAGGGCATATGTTCTTGAGACTTCATAGGAATTGACAAACAGCTTAGTATTAGAATAAACATGCAATTTTTTATGATGCCAAAATTCTTCATTTGAAATCTTTTGATAAAGTTATTGGGTTTCAACACCTAATGCTTGTTAATAATTCCATTCCTCCGTCCATTGCATTGACGTTGTATCATTAAAATGGGCAACCTTGGCAAAGATTGGATAATAATCTTTCGAGTAAGTATAATCATACGTTCTGTTGGTTACAAACCTACCATTAGTACCTTGTTCCGTTTTCATCATTTTGGTGATATTGTTCTTACTTTGCCAATAAAAAGGCCCAAAATCGATGGTCTCCAGGCCTGTTTCAAAGTTCGTGACATAAAAGGCGTCGAACCCGAATTGCTCCCTGATAATGGTATAGTACGGGTTAACGTTATTGTCATATTCGTATTCGAATTGTTCACTGAATACAAATCCGTCGGGAGAGTTCAATTCCGTTGTAATTTTTGCGATGTTTTCCTCGATCCATTCCACCTCTATTTTTTTGGAAGTGGTGCCACTGTCTGTTACGCTGGCAATAAAGATTTGGATTGGTTTTGGAGCACTGGTATCTACGATACTAACCCTGTCCTCATAGATAAATGAAATATCTTCAACCAGGTTTGTTCCGCCTAATTCCCGAATCTCGTGATAAATTCTTGTCAATGCCTCAAAGGGACTGTCATATTCAAACAACCAGCTTTCCGAGCGTTCAATGGAAGACCCTGTAACTGTTTCCTGCATATCCTTATAATAGTTATATACAAAGGCCTCTTGCATCCCTTGGTAACTTCGCTCTAATTTTTCAGTTGCAGTATCATATTTAAGACCCCAACCCCTTTGGTTATGATCTTCAAGCTCGTCAAGATACCCGTCGTCGGCATATTCAAAATATTTATCGGCGGTATCTATGGCATGCCTCCTTAAAACTACGATGGACGGCGGTTTTACAAAAAAGGACTTTACCGGACTACTTGTCGATGCGCCTTTGGCATCTTTTGCAATTACCTTCCATTGGTATTCCCGATAAAAATCTAAGGTGTCGATACTCGTAAATGAATTGACCGTTAAAGCTTCTGCCAACAATGAAGTAGGTTCGCCCTGTTTTCCAAGATAAAGGTCATAGGTAACTTCATCACCATCGGGATCTAGGGCTTTTTCCCAACTTAAGGTCGGAGTTCGCAGTTCATCTTCGGCCCCGTTCTCTGGTGATAAAAGGGTAAACGCACCCGGCGGACGGTTTTGTTCAAGTTGCGGTTCTGGGCCTTCATCTTTACCACAATTGGTCAATAAGAGGAGAACTGTGATTAAAATGATTGTTCCTATATTTTTCATCATGTACTTAATTTTGAAAAAAATGATAATCAATGGTCCATACTTCGTTGGTTGCACTACCACCAAGAATCCAGATTTTGTTTCGGTGAAAGAGCGTGGTGAACCCGCTTTTTATGGGAAATCGGTTTGTAGGCGAGGCATCGTACCATTCCCTACCATCTTCAGAATACCAGATATCATTTTCGGCACCACCACCGATTACCCAAATCTTGTCATTAAAGACCAGAACCTTATGAAAGCCCCGTGGCGAAAATTCGGCATGAGCAGTTATTTCGTTCCAAGAAATGCCATCGGTACTGTTCCAGACATCGTTTTTGAAATCCCCGTTTTCGTCTATACCTCCGATTACCCATAATTTATCTTGGAAGGCGACCGTCTGGTGAAAATTACGCTTGCCGAATGCGGCCTGTTCTACAGTCCTTGTCCAATTTGAGCCGTCTGAAGAAGCATAGACATCCCCTAGTTTGCCCGAATTATTGGATCCCCCAATAATCCAAAGCATATTGTTATATGAAGTAAACGTATGTTCCGCCCGCTCCGTAAAACCCATATTTTGATCCAATTTATTCCATCTTCCTCCATTATCACTGTACCATATATCCGAAGCAAAAACACCTTCCGCAACACCTCCGGCCACCCACAATGTATCTTCAAAAACTGTAGCGGCGTGAAAGAACCTTGGGGTGAACCGTTCTTCGGAACCAACAATTAATATTGACCAATTTTTACCGTCCGAACTCTCCCATGGTGTACTGGAGGCCTCTCCATTATCGAAACCGCCCAAGACCCACATTTTTTGATCAAAGACTACCGAGGTATGGTTTTCTATGGGATAAAAGGGGGTCTGAGCGTCCAACTTTTTGGCATCATCCAAGTTTTTAACCCTGAAAGTAAAAACGATAGAGCTTGTCTCTCCTTCCTTACCATCTTTGGCTACTACTTTCCAATAATAGTCCCTGGCTGGGGAAAGGGCCATAGTAGATTCCAGCGTAAAGTTGGTACCGGCAATGTTCTCTGCGACCTTATTGATGGGCTCCTCGATGGTGTCCACATATAGGTCATAGGTAATGCTATCCCCGTCAGGGTCCATGGCCGATTCCCATTCAAGCGTTGGAGTCGGGGTGACATCTATAGATTCATCCGGCACATTGATAAGTTCAAATGAAGATGGTGGCTTATTTCCCTTATTTGGGTCAAGTATAACATAGTCATCACTACCGCAGGATATTAGAAATAATACACCCACTAAAAAAATGAATTTTCTCTTTTCCATTATATCTAAATTTTGAACTAGGGTAGTTCCAACATGTTAAATCTGGCAAAAAAGAGGTAGAACCTTTATCTCTTGGCAGAATTGAAATGTTTTGTATCCCTTCTATTATAATAATGGCAAGGTAAAAATGAAGTAGCGGAAAGCATTTTCCCAAAAACTCAAATAATGTTCTCTAAAGCTCATTTTTGTGCTCAAGAGTATATGTTCCGGAAAGATTTTCGGAGCTTAAGAGGAGGTTGTTTGTACTTTTCCTTGAAAACCCTTACGAAATGTGAAGTATTCTCGAAACCGGCATCTAGCGTAATTTCACTGATATTAAGGTTCGTGGTTTCAAGTAGATACTTACCGTATTCCAGTCGCTTGTTTTTAAGCCATTTGCCAGGGGAAGTACCATATTTTTTAGAAAAATCCCGATTGAATGTTGCGAGGCTTCTTCCACTTAATTTGGCAAAGTCCGTCATACTCAGATTGAAGACGAAGTTTTCTTCCATGACCCTTTCGAGGGATATTTTGACGCTACTCGATGTTTCGATAAAATAAGAGGTCAGTGCCGGATTATGGTCCTGGGTCATAATATTTATGATTAGTTCCCTGAACTTTATGCCCAAAAGATCTTTTGATGGGGCTGAGCGCAAGGAAAAGTAATTGAGCACTGAATTGAAGTAATCTAATAAGGTTCTGTCAAGATGCAAGGGTATGACCGTATCGGAATGTTTTGAACAAGACTTAATTTGGTTCGAAGGCAAATGGTCTTTAACAACGGACTTAATAAATTCATCGGGGATAAAGATGAGCAGTGCACAAAATTCCCCATTCAATATTTTGAAGACGCGATGCGCTCCCTTGGTAAGAAATGCGCCGTCACCGACCTTGAATATATATTCTTGTTTAGGGGTCTTCCATTTGGCACCGCCTTTTGTGACGTAGCAAAAATAATTTTTATCGACCCAATAATCCAGTGGCGAAACCTCAATAGGGCAATCATATGCCGTAAACAAGAGTTCATCGACGAAGAATTGTCTGAATACCGGGTTGTCCTTTACAAAATTATAAAAATCGAGCATGGTAGGATATAAATCACAATATCTTCAGATAAACAAACTCTAAAAAACAATATAGATACGTTATGCGACTAACTTATATTCATCAAGTTAACGAATTTTCAATCGAAAATGAACAGGATTTTGCAGAAAAACCATGCTGCTGTTTTAAGAGAAAGCCCAATAGTAATGCAGTCAATAGTCCGTGCAATCGACAAAGCTTTTTAAATTTTTCCTTATTCCCTTTCAATTACTATGGTCGTTTTTTAGAATTGCCTATACCAAATACTATTCTGCCGCTATCTCCAAGCTCACCTTTATCGACTTACTGATCGGGGTCCTACTTTTTTCCGCAAAATGGTTATATGGCACCAAAACATTGGTTTCCGGAAAGTAGGCCGCCAAATTTCCTTTCGGTATTTTATAAGGAATGACCAAAAACCGTTGTGCCGTGCGTATACGATTGTCATAATTGCTCTTGATATTTACGACATCAAACTTGTTTAGATTCAGGGATTGCATATCACCGGGATTCATAAATAATACCCTCCTTTCATTATAGACCCCCCTGTACCGATCATCAAGTCCGTAAATGGTGGTATTGAACTGGTCGTGCGACCTGATGGTCATCAACATAAATTCGTTCTTGCCCTGTCGCTGGTCGGGCAAATCGTTAATGGTGATTTGGGCCCTACCGTTCGGAAGTTTGCTGAAATCGCGTTCACGAACATTGTTGGGCAGATAATACCCCGTGCCCTTTGAACGCTCGGTAGTGTTTTCAAATCCCTTTGCTACCTTATCGATATATTCCCGAATCAAATCAAAATCATTCCCCAAGACGAGCCAGTCCACGGAATGATTTCCTTTGAAATAGGCATGTGCCATTTTTGCAATAAGCTCGGGTTCGCTAATAATATTACAGGAGGCAGGTTTGAGCAACCCTTTGGACTGTGTGACACGACCCATACTGTTCTCTACCGTAAAATAACGCTGTTTCCCGTCTTTTATATCTTTTTCCGATCGGCCGATAGTGGGCAAAATCAATGCCGTTTTGCCCGTAACAAGATGGGTACGGTTCAGTTTTGTGCTCACCTGGACCGTCAGGTCACATCGCTGTAACGCATCTGCCGTATATTCAGTATCGGAAGCGGCCATCAAAAAATTGCCACCCAGGCACATAAAAACCTTGGTTCTGCCTTCATGCATGGCCCTTATGGCACCGACCGTATCGACACCCTCTTTGATCGGTGGTGTAAACCCCAAATGTTTTTCGATGCGTTCGTTCAACGATTCGTCGACATAATGCATAATGCCCACACTTCGGTCGCCTTGTACATTGCTGTGGCCGCGCACGGGGCATGTACCGGCATTCGGTTTTCCAATAGCGCCCTTGAGCAATAATAAGTTCACATACTCGCGAATATTGGCTACCCCATTTTTATGCTGTGTCAGGCCCATCGCCCAACAAATGATGATCTTTGATCTACCGGCCAAAAGCGAAACCGCTTTCTCGACACGCTTTTGGTCGACCCCGCTCAGCCGCAACAATTCATCCTCATCATACTTGGCAAGGTCGGCGATAAGTTCTTCATAACCTTCGGCATAGGTTTCCAAAAACTGATGGTCGAAAACCGCACGGTCTTTGGCATCGAGGTCGGCCAATTTTTTAAGGATCAATTTGACCAAAGGAATATCTTGGTTGATCTTAACGGGCAAATGCAGGTCGGCCATGCCCTGTCCAGAACCGATCCACCCGTTTAAATGTTGCGGATTCTTGAAACTTACGAGTCCGGTTTCCTCAAGTGGATTGATACTTATGACTTTCCCGCCGTTCTTTTTACACTTTTCAAGGGCCGAAAGCATTCGCGGATGGTTCGTGCCGGGGTTCTGCCCCGCCACTATGATTACTTCCGCGCCGTAGAAATCTTCCAGTTTGACAGAACCTTTTCCGATTCCCAAAGTTTCGCTCAGGGCCACTCCACTTGATTCGTGGCACATATTGGAGCAATCGGGCATATTGTTGGTTCCGAAGGCACGGGCGAACATTCCATACAAAAAAGCGGCCTCGTTGCTCGACCTTCCGGAGGTATAAAAAATCGCCTCGTCAGGCGAATCGAGCTTATGCAATTCGTCCGAGATCAAATCGAAGGCTTCTTCCCATTCGATGGGTTCGTAATGAATACTTCCCGGGCGCAATACCAGCGGTTCGACCAAACGCCCGAACTTATTCAGTTCATAATCGGTAAGAAGGGAAAGTGCTTCAACGGAATGTTTTTCAAAAAAATCGGCATCGACCTTTTTCATGGTCGCCTCATCGGCCAAGGCCTTGGCCCCATTTTCACAGAACTCACCGATTTTCGAAGGCTTTTCAGGGTCGGGCCAAGCACAGCTAGGGCAGTCAAAACCATCTTTTTGATTCATTTCGAGCAATGCCCGCATCGACCGAACGACACCCATTTCCCTAAAACTATGCTCCATGGCGGCCTTTACCCCCAAAGCCCCTGCAGCTACCTGCAGAGGTTCTTTAAGGTCAATGCCCGTAAAATCTTCAGAGCCTTGTATCGAAACGTTTCTTCGAAATTCTTGCATGTGATAATATACTTTTTACATTCCGACAAAATGAATCAACAAGCCTTCGGATTTGGATAATTGTCCGATTGATCCTCAGCGGTATTTTCAAGACAGGCAAAATCTTTTTCGAGCAACAAAAAGAGTTCCTTGCCATTGTCGAGCCGAAACATATTCTGAAAACCGACCTCATCATTGGCCTCCCAATCACCCAGTTCATTTTTGGGCAACAGAAGCGTTATTGTATTATCATTGAACCTTGCCGTTAATTGTCGTACCTCGTTTGAAATCGCCACTGCATACGAAAAAAAAGTGTTGTCGAATTCCGTCCGTTCCTCGAACCGCCCATCGGTACAGAGTACTTTTACCTCGGTCCGGGTCAAACGAAAGCGAATCGAATTACCTTTTATCCTAATTTTCATATACTTATATCACTTTTCAATCGTATTCCGTCTAAGGTAACAAATAAATAATATTCGTACTTTAGAAGATGATTGTCCAACATCAGCCAAATTCACCTATTATGATTGCCAACTTTAGCCAATACGGGATTAAGAAATTATTTTTGCCAATTACCAGTGTCGTTCTCTTGGTTTTTGGCTCGTGTAAGGATAAGGCCCAAGAAAAGCCGACCGAAGCTATGGTCGAAGAAGTCGGAACTGCTGACGGGTTCGAGTCGATTTTTGATGGAAGCACTCTTAACAATTGGGATGGCGATCCTACCTACTGGCGCGTGGAAAACGGAAGCCTAATTGGAGAAATTACCCCGGAAACCCTTTTGGATGCCAATACCTTTATTATTTGGCAAGGCGGCGAGCCCTCTGATTTTGAGCTTAAGTTAGAATTCCGAATTTCGGAAAATGGCAATAGTGGCATCAATTATCGTAGTGAACTTTTAGATACGATTCCCTTTGCGCTTCGAGGGTATCAAGCCGATATTGACGGTAAGCATCGGTATACCGGCCAAAATTATGAAGAAAGAAAGCGTACGACCTTGGCCTATCGCGGTGAAAAGGCAGAAATCTCAACACAAGAAAATGCTTCAGAGCCCGAATCGCTAAGAAACAATGTACAAAGAAACGCATGGCAAAGCCGAAAAGTATTGGAGTCGCTAGGACACATGGATTCGCTAAAAACGAAGATTAATAATGATTGGAACGAAGCACATTTGGTCGTTAAGGGCAATACCATGCAACATTTTATCAACGGTATTTTGATGAGCGAGGTAATCGACAACGACTCTGTCAACAGAAATGCTTCTGGCAAACTAGGTATGCAAGTACATGTAGGGCCGCCCATGAAAGTCGAGTATCGGAATATTTCATTAAAACAATAATCACCCTGTTATAAGATTGTCGGAAAGTCTTCTGCGTGCAAAGGCCCGTATGATTCCCACCAATACCAAGCGGTCACCCTGCGCATGGCATATAAATCTTTTCCATCGGTTCTCACATTGATCATACCGTTCAATCGTTTTTTGAACAATCGGGCACCGATTATATCGTTAATGCTCAATGAGCCATCGGGCACTACTTCCATCAAATCAATTTCATTGACATCGGTAAAAGTGCTGGCGATTTCCGTTGAAAAGACCAATGGGGCCCTTGAGCGCGAAGCCAAGCCAATGGCCCCTATAAAATTGGCGCGCGGATGCCCATGGTCTGGTGAGTCACCCGAAGATACGACCGAAATTTGAGGGCGGACGGCCGCAAGAAACGGGGGATGGAATTCGTGGCTACCATGATGCGGTGTTTTCAGCACATTGGCACGTAATTTCTGTTCAGTTCCCGGATGTTCCAACAAATATTTGCTGCCTTCGATGTTCACATCACCTGAAAACAATATCCGTACTTTATCATATTGTATGGAAAAAACGACCGAATGACCATTAATGGTGTGCGGATGGTTCTTGAACCATTTAAACCTCGGATTTCCCACTGCGTCATGTGCTATAACAGGACCCAATATTTCCATAGCTATAACTGGATCGCCAGTGTCAACAAATCCCGTTTCATGGTTTACCGCGGTATAAATAATATTTTTCTGTTGTATCAAGGCGATCCAATCATCGAACGGATTGCGCAGCTGCAAATTTTGTAGATCGGCCAATCCCGAATGATACGTTGTCAAATAATTACCATCGGCACTGCGGTCTCCCGATTTCTCATCCATCCCGTCAAAAAGCCCTATTCCGTTATGAAGAATCCGTTTGACCTCGATTTTCGGATGTTCAAGAATATCTATCAATCCTTTAAGATGATCTCCATCGGCATGGCTCAAGACCATTAGGTCGATAACTAAATCGGGCGAAGCAAGATCCGCCAGTTGGTATTTCCACTGCAAAAAGCCCTTTGCCTGACCATTGGCACCACCATCGATCAAGATTTTTTTTCGATTTGGGGTCACCACCAAGGCCGCATCTCCTTGACCTACATCAATAAAGTAGATTTCCAATTCGCCATTTACCATCAATTCATCGGTGTTGACATATCCTTCATACTTATTTCGATAGGTGGCCTTGATCCTACCGTTCATGGGCTGACCGCTGGTCTTGACCTCTTCGCCATAAATCAATATTTGTTCATAACCGCCATCCGTATCGTTCGTATAAAGTTTTGCGGTTTTCTTTTTGATATAACGGGTCTCCATGATGAACTTGTTTATTTGGGTGGACAAAAACAGATGTAGGGTAATTCTTTAAAAATAAGGTTCTTCGAATACTGAGGAAAAATTAATGTATAATCGGGACGAATTTATGTGCCGATGGTTTTTTTCGAGTTGTGGGCACTACATTGGTATCGACTTTGTAACTGTCTTTTTGTTGAAAGACCCTGACACTTGTTTTCATATCGGCGTATCTAGGGTCTGGAATATAATCTTGTTTCAACATTTTGATGACCTCGATGCTCAAAAAACCGAACTCGCTGACCACTTTGCCATAAAAGCGGTAAACGCCCCTGCCCCTGAAATAATACCGGGCCGCCACAGGCGGAAAGAGCACCGTGTCAAAAACTTGGCCTTCTTGATCGATCATGGTCGCAAAATGCATACGTTTGCCATTGTGAGTGGTAGTATTCTTAACGGTCACCAGATAGCCATAAATATCGATATGACGGTTCAAAAAGCGCCTTAAATCCTTAGTGCACCGATTATTCTTTGGTGGCTCGGCCAATAAATCGAAAGGACTGCAAAGGCAAAACCCCAAAAGCTCCATTTGGGTAAAGGCCGTTTCCAATTTGGTAGTGTTCAGTTGGGGGATCTTGAAATTTTGGTGTCGCGGAGGAAACAGTTTCGGGTGGTCGATCTTTACGTTCTTATTGAGAAAGAGGTAGGCCTTCCACAGCAATTGGTGCTTGTTGATCCCGGTAAACCGAAAAGCATCGATACGGATCAGAATACTGGCCTGGTCTATGGTCATAAAAACACGATCGAGAAAATCTTCCAAGGAGGTAAAATTTCCATTTGCCGTTCGCTCTTTCAAGATGCGTTCAGATACACGGTTTTCAAGTTCTCGCAGATAGCCGAAGCCAAGAAAAATATCGGTCCCGTAGATTACATTTTTATCAAAACTTCTGTTGATACATGGCGGATGTATCGCAGCACCCAACATCCGCGCCTCGTGAACATAGAATTCAGGGCGGTAAAATCCGCCGCCATTGTTGAGTACGGCCACCATATATTCCAGTGGAAAATAGGCCCGCAAAAAAAGTGTCTGATAACTCTCTACGGCATAGCTCGCCGAATGCCCCTTGGCAAAGGCATAGCCCGCAAAACTAGCGATCTGTTCCCAAATTTCCTTGATCAGTTCTTCATCATATTTTCTTTTTCTACAATTCTCAAAAAACTTATCCCTCACTTTCTGAAACGCTGACCGTGACCTAAATTTTCCACTCATACCACGGCGCAATACGTCGGCCTCGCCCAGATCAAGGCCGGCAAAAATGTTGGCCACTTTGATGACGTCTTCTTGATAGACCATTATACCATAGGTTTCGGGCATTATCTTCATCATTACCGGGTGTGCCTTTTCTTCGGCCCTACCTTTGTCACGGTGACGAAGGATGTACTCGCGCATCATACCGCTTTTGGCAACCCCGGGCCGTATGATCGAGCTTGCGGCGACCAGCCCCAGATAATTATCGACTTCCAATTTTTTGAGCAACATTCGCATAGCGGGCGACTCTACATAAAAACAGCCCATGCATTGTGCGGTTTTTACAAGGTCGTTGATCACGGGATCTTCTATAAACTTCTTGACATTATGAATGTCAAGCGTATTATCGATATCAGGGCGATTGTACTTGATGATCTCTAAGGAGTCCTTGATTTTTGCAAGTCCGCGCTGGCCCAGAATATCAAATTTGTAGAGGCCCACATCTTCGGCAATAACCATATCGTAATGGGTCGTAGGGAATCCCTTGGGCGGCAGGTTCGTCGCCGAAAACCAATGCAACGGTTTTTCACTGATCAAGATACCCCCGGCATGAATGCTCAGATAATTGGGCATGCCCTTGATCAGCCGTCCATATTTTATGACCAAACGAGAAACCTCATCGAGTTTTGAAACATCATATCTGCCTTCCGACAGAAAATCGATTTCGCTTTTCGGGAGTCCGAATACCTTTCCCAATTCACGGATCACGCCCCGCTCCTTAAAAGTGACATAGGTGCCCAAAAGGGCCACGTGCTTGAAACGGCTAAAAATATATTCGGTCATTACCGGCCGATCCCGATGCGAAAAATCGATGTCAAAATCTGGCGGATTGGCCCGGTACAGATTGATAAACCGTTCAAAATAGAGATCGAGATCTATTGGATCCACATCGGTGATGCGAAGCAGATAAGCTACGATACTATTCGCCCCGCTACCCCGGCCCACATAGAAAAACCCTTTTCTTCGCGCCTCGGAAACAATATCCCAATTGATCAAGAAATAAGAGACGAAGCCCTTCTCTTTGATCAATCGCAACTCTTTTTGAAGTCGATCATAAATATCTTTTCCCGGATTTTCATAGCGATAGGGCAACCCTTCCCGGCAGAGCCGTTCAATCATTTCTTCGTCTTCTTTCCGACTATCGGTATAGGTTTCAAGGTTTTGTGGCAACCGTTTTTTTGAAAAGTCAAAATGGATGCTGCACGAGTTTAGTAGCCGTTCGGTATTTTCAAGAATAAAGGGATACTCTGAAAAAGCGGCCGCCAAATTTTCGATAGGGAACATTTTTTCATCTTCCTTGGCTTCTTCGGCTTTGTCCAACTTGCTCAGTAAAATATTATTGTCAATGGCCCTTAACAACCGATGTGCATTGAAATCGGCTTTATTTCTAAAGGTAACGGGCTGTTGTACGACCAGTTTATGTTTCAATTTCAGTAATCTTGAAAAGGGCAAGCGTCGCAAATCGGCAATGGAAACCCCTATGTACTCATGCTCTTTAAACCCATGTTGATTGTTTTGCACCACTTTTTCGAAAGGATACACTACATAGGCATTTTCGAACTGAGCTGCAATCGGCGAAAATGCCGTTTCTTTATGTAGATGCTCTGAAAGAAAATTGTTCAACTCAAGGTAGCCTTCATTGTTCTTGGCGATGCCTACATAGCATTGGTCGACCCCATTTCTGAAGTCGATACCAAGTATAGGTCTTATACCATATTCAGGAGCCAATCGTACAAAGTTGAGGTTGGCGGAGGTATTGTTGATGTCGGTCAACGCCAATCGCGTTACATGATTCTCTTGGGCAAGGCGCAAGAGTTCTTTTTCGGAAAAAGTTCCGAAACGGAGACTATAATATGTATGGCAGTTTAGATAGATGTTAGACGCTAGATTTTAGAGATTAGACTTTTAAAGTTCAACTGCAAGTGTCAAATTCAAGTTCAAAGTAGTTCGGTGTTTGCCTAAACCTTTAGAAAACTGTTACACAGGGTCTCACAGAACAAAAAAGATTTTCATAAAGATCTTTGTCTATTCCCTGAACCTTTTATTTAGCTACCAACTACAACTGAAAACTGCCTGCTTTCAACTTCATATTTAGTAATTCTAACTCCCCCCTTTGGGGGCTAGGGGCTTATTGTTTTCTATGTGCCAAAACGATCGGCGGTTGCCCGTTGAACGGATTGTGCATTCGCCCAATGGTATTCTTCCCCATGGCCGAAGCACGTACAACACTTTTATCGCCGTAGCGATTTCGAATATGGTCCATGGCCCGGTAAAGGTTCAAGGCCTCTTCGGTGTCTTCGAACAAGTTGATCTGATAATTACCGCTGACCAAATGACTGAAACGAATACCTATCAGGCGTACCAACATTCTTCGGTAGTAAAGCGCTTTAAACAGTTCCAAGATCTTCGGGATCAAAATATGATCGGCACTGGTATAGGGTATTCGAAGTTGTTTGGTGTAGGTGTTGAAATCGGAATAGCGGATCTTTACCGCGATACAGGCGGTCAACTTTTCGCCCCGCCTTAACTGGTAGGCCAAGTTCTCGGTCATAGCGATCAGAATACCCTTCAACTTCATGACATCGATGGTATCTCTATCAAAAGTGCGTTCGGTAGAAATGGACTTTCTTTCGCAGAACGGAATCACAGGTGTATGATCGATGCCGTTGGCACGTTTCCAGATGACGGTACCATTTTTGCCCAGCACACGCTGCATTACATCCATAGGCATCTCTTGAACTGTCTTTATTTGGCGTAATCCCAGATTGCGCAAGATTTGATAGGTCTTATCGCCCACCATGGGTATCTTTTTAATGGATAACGGGGCCAGAAAAGGTTTTTCAAATCCGTAATCGATCTTTAATTGATTGTTGGGCTTGGCTTCGTTCGTCGCCACTTTAGAAACCACCTTGTTTACCGAAAGTCCGAACGAAATGGGCAGACCCGTTTCTTTTATAATCTTATGCCGCAATTCAGATGCATATTTATAGCATCCGAAGAAACGGTCCATACCCGTTAGGTCGGCATAAAACTCATCGATGCTCGATTTCTCGAACAAGGGCACTTTCTCTTTAATGATCTCGGTAACTACATCGGAAAACTGACTATAGGTACCCGCATTACCCTTAATTACTTCAGCTTCGGGACACAGTTCCCTAGCCATTTTCATGGGCATTCCCGAGTGTATACCGAAACCTCTTGTCTCATAACTACAAGCTGCGACAACGCCCCTATCACTGATACCACCGACAAGTATCGGCCTGCCTTCTAAACGGCTATCGAGCTTACGCTCTACCGATACAAAAAAAGTATCGAGATCGAGATGAAGAATGGTTTTGTTCATTGCATACCAAAAAGCATGCTAATATATGGAATATTTCCTATTTTTTGGATTATTTCCTATTTTTCAATAAAAAAGCCCTGACCATGATCAGGGCCTTCCCATATCACGATAAACCTGCCTAATCAAAGGCAAAACCGGTGAAAATTCTAAATAGCAATGCATATAGACCGACCACTATGAGCAAGAAACTGAACCATGCGAAAATCTTCAAGTAATTCTTTAGTATGAAGTGGCCCAGATTTCTAAAACCTTCCAAATAAATCTCCTTGATAAGTACAGCTGTTTTCATAATTACATCATTTTGTCGTTATACATGGTAATTAGAAACCAAAGGCCATGCTAGGGTCACTATCTGGTGGAAATAATGGTTTAAATGGGCAAAAACTAGGTGAAATACGCAATTCGGGCAGTTTTTATCTAGGCGGAAAGCAATAAAGAATTTCGGTTCCCGCCTTCGCGGGAATGACATTTCATAAGAACCCCGACGCAGAGCATCGGGGAATTCTCCTCGATTAAAAGGTATGCTCTTGATTTATTTTGGGAAATGTCTTAAGCCCTTTATTTACCAGGCGCAATGGTCCAACCGCTTTTAGGAATGTACCAAACATCCTTATTCAAGTCGATGCCCCCACCAATTTCTTCCTGTACCACCCTATCAATTATGTAAATACCTTTTTCGGCCATATTGTTGAAATCATCGATTCCATTGTTCGGAAAACCGACCCGTGTTCTGTGTATATTGAATTTTTCGGCAAACTTCATATCAAAGGCCTTTTCAACGCCTTCCTTGCCGAGCATGAACCCCAATAGTCCGCCCCAAGTAGCGGTGGGGTTATCGGAATCCCACCCGCAAAGTGCCCCGATCTTAATGGTTTCCTTTAAATTACCTTCCCCATAGAACAGACTTATGATACTGGCGCCAAAATTGATGCCCGCAGCAAAACAGCCGTTACAGACCTTATCTTTCGTAGCCCACTCATACCCGTCTTCTTGACGCACCTGGTATTTTTCATGAAGGGCGTCACGGGTTTCTTCCCAAGTCGATCCCGATTCATATCGGGTCTTTACGAAATCATACATCTTTGCGGAATAAGAATCATCAGGAAGTCTTTTTCCCGCCTCAGAGGCCATCCATGTCAAATTCTCTTTCATCGATTTATTTGGATTCGCCAAAGGAGCCAATGAATACATGATGACATTGAATTCTGAAATCCATTCCGCATTTTGCCGTGCCACATTTTGAATGGGCAAACGTGCCATTTTCAAGGCCACGTCAGGGCGGGTCGGGGCAAAAAAACCAAAAATCTCGGTAGTAAGCTGGGCATCGATCATCTCATAATCGGCATTGTTACTCGGGTCTCCGGTAGCCGGCGGGACCATTCCCTTTTGCATCAAGTCCAAAGCCGTTTGGTTCGAGACCCACAAAAAATTCTCTTCTTCGGTTTTGATATGTTTCAACCAGCCCTCACGGATCTGTTCGCCCGTCAAGATGCTCGTTTCATTTTCGTACAATAAGGTTTGGTAGATGTATTCGATATCGGTATCGTCGTCGGCACCCCAGATACTATCTTCAGCTGCGTAGAGAAAATCAATGGTTTCAGAATATGTATTGGAGCCCCAAAGATTAGGCCGGTCGGGCTTGCCCCAGTCATCACGCGTATAAAAACCGCCCCCTTTTCCGTCTTTGGTCGGAATTCCTATTTTGTCCATTTCGGTAACCAATCCCGTCCAATTTGCAATGCACTGCGCCAGCCAAAAGCCATATAAACGGTTCTTGTAATCTTCCCTAGAAATTATGACATCGGTAGGGTCTGCAGTATACTCCCCATAGGTCAACCTAGAATCGACCATCGTATTCGCAATAGTCTTTTCAGTATCCGACAATCTCTCTTTACAAGAAAGCAAACAAAGGCAAAATACCATTGCGACCAATGGCCATGATCTTAATTCGAAAAACATAGCTTGTCTTATTTTATTTGAACTTAAACATCTTAAAAATAAGAAAAGCATCGATCTTCAAGAAGGCCTTTCGTAACCAAATACTCTTTTTACCGGCACATCTTGATTATATTGCTATTTTTAAAAGGAAAATCCAATTCTTGAAAAGAGTAACGTAAATGCCAAGGCTTAAAAACCAAATCTTTAACATCTTGTTTTTTATCGTCTTGATGACAATGACGGCCTGCAAGGAGAAACGGGAATTACCCGTTATTAACGAGGAAAAAGCAAAAAATGAATGGACATCGATTTTCAACGGTAAGGACCTAAAGGGCTGGACGATGAAAATAAACGGTTACCCTTTGGGCGAGAATTTCGGAAGTACTTTCAGGGTCGAAGACAGCATTCTGAGCATACGTTACGATGAATACGGCCCTGAATTCGGGCAACGGTTCGGCGCACTCTTTTATGAAAAGGAACTTTCAAACTACAGATTGAAAGTGGAATACCGTTTCGTCGGCGAAACGGCACCGGGAGCCCCTGAATGGGGGTATCGCGATAGTGGGGTTCAGATCCATACCCAACCCCCGAATACGGTAAAATTGGACCAACAATTTCCTATTTGTCTCGAATACAACCTACATGGGGGCAATGGTACCGATGACAGGCCTTTGGGTGCCATTTGCGGCATAGGCATGAAAGTCGAGGTAGACGGAGTGAAAAGCGATCTCTTTTGCGCACCGGCCAAGGTGGGCCGAACCTTTCACGGCGACCAATGGGTCACCATCGAAATCGATGTCAAAGATGGAAAAATGACCCACTTCGTCAATGGGGAAGAAATCATGGATTACGCCAACCCTTCTTATGATCCCGAGAACGAGTTTGCGAAAATGTTCATCAAGAATGGCAACACCTCAGTGAACAGCGGATATATTTCCTTACAATCGAACAGCCATCCCATCGATTTTAGAAAAATAGAACTGCTTGAATATTAACATCCCTCAAAACTTCAAAATGAAAGTATTGGTTTCATTGAATTTTCCTTCCATTGGGATAGCGATGCTCAAAAAAGAAGGATTAGAGGTCACTACATGGACCAACGATCTTCCCATGAACAGGGAACAACTTATCACGGCCAGCCAAAAGCATGATATTCTGCTCTCCTCAAGCATCTATAAACTGGATGCCGATTTTCTCGATCAGAACAAACACCTGAAATTGATTTCGCAATTTGCGGCCGGGTACAACAATATCGATCTAAAAAAAGCGTCTGAATTGGGCATTCCCATCGCCAATACGCCAAATGCCATGTCACATGCAACCGCCGATATCGCTTTTGGGCTGATGTTGGCAGTGGCACGCAAAATGTTCCATATGCACAAAACGATCATTTCAGGAGATTGGGGGCATTTTCGTCCACAGGCCAATTTGGGCATGGAACTCACAGGAAAGACCGTTGGTATTTTCGGAATGGGAAGAATAGGAACCGAATTCGCCAAACGCTGTTTCGGAGCCTATGATATGAAGGTCATTTATCACAATAGAACCAGAAATCCAGAAGCGGAAAAAGGCTTAAAGGCAACGTATGTTACTTTTGATGAACTGTTGCGGCAAAGTGATGTGCTATCGGTAAATGCCGGACTTTCGGAAGAAACCAAAGAACTGTTCAATGCCGAGGCATTCTCGAAAATGAAACCGTCGGCCATTTTCATCAATACCGCAAGAGGAGGCATTCACAATGAACCGGATCTTATAGCCGCACTTCGCAACAAAACCATTTGGGGCACCGGATTGGATGTTACCAATCCTGAACCCATGAAACCCGATAATCCGTTGCTGAATATGGAAAATGTCGCCGTGTTGCCCCATATCGGTTCGGCCACCATAGAAGCGCGAAACGAAATGTCAAGGCTCGCCGCCCTGAATATCGTTCAATTCACCAAGGGAGAACCTATCGAAAACCTGGTTCGGACATAGGCATGAATGGCCATTTAACGTGAGTTCGATATAATCAATAAAATACATTATATTGATTTTCAATTGTTTGCAAACCTATGTCAGGTCGAGCGCAGTCGAGACCTCATCAAAAAACTCGGATTTTACCTACCTCTCGACTTCGCTCGAGGTGACATGTGCCAATTTACGGAAGACTGTAAAATACCAAATTTTAAATCGAACTCATGTCATTTCAGGTCTGTTAAAAAGGAAGATTTTTCAAATCTACATTGCCCCCCGAAATTATAATTCCGGTTTTTTTATTTTTGAACCTTTGTTTCTCGCGCAATACGGCCGCCAAGGCTACCGCGCTTGAGGGTTCGACAATAATCTTCATCCGCTCCCAGATCAATCGCATGGCATTTACTATTTCATCTTCCGTCACCCTGATTATGGCATCGACGTGGTCTAAAATAATCGGAAAGTTCTTGTCGCCCAATTGTGTCTTAAGTCCATCGGCAATCGTATCGGTCGTTTCATTGCCCTCTATTTTTCCGCTTTGTAAAGAACGGTAGGCGTCATCGACCTCAAAAGGTTCGCTTCCGATAGCCTTACAATCATTTCCGAAGTTTTGTACCGCCAGGGCCGTTCCCGCAATGAGTCCCCCACCACCTACAGGCGCGACGACAAAATCAAGGTCAGGATGGTCTTGCAACAACTCCAAACAGGCCGTGCCCTGCCCTATTATGACATTTTCATCATTGGATGGATGGATAAAGGTAGCGCCCGTTTCTACTTGGATCTTTTGTGCCGCTTTGGCCCGGGCCTCCAATGTCGGTTCGCACTCAACGATTTTTCCGCCATAACCCATAACGGCATCCTTCTTTACTTGCGGAGCCGAGGAAGGCATTACGATATAGGCCTCGACACCGATACTTTTTGCCGCAAGGGAAAGGGCCTGTGCGAAATTTCCCGAGGAGTGGGTAACCACGCCCCTTTTCTTCTGTTGATCATCGAGCAATAATATGGCATTGGTCGCGCCCCTCATTTTATAAGCGCCCATTCTTTGAAAATTCTCACATTTAAAGAAAAGTTCGCTTGTTGAAAGCTTATCTATTTGGAAAGAAGTAAGCACGGGCGTTCGATGCACATACGGTTTGATTCGCTCGTAACATTGCAACAACTGTCGTTTCGCGTTTTCTATTGCCACTATTTTTGTTTTTTCAATTCAAAGATACTTTACTTCCCGATTTCACGGCTTCATAGATGGCATCGATAATTTTCATGTCTTTTACCCCTTCTTCACCGTTTACGGGCACTATGGGCTGTTTCCCCTCGAAAATAAGTTCTGCCATTCCATCCATTTGCAATGTCTGATGGGTCGTATGGGGCTGATCTAGTTCACCCTTGTGGGTACGTCCTTTGATAGGTCCATAACCGGTAGACGGTCTCATTTCCATCCATCCCTTGGAACCTGTCATAAAGAATCGGTCCAGATTGTTCATCGCATAGGTAGACAGGCAATTGGCCACCGCTCCACTGGGAAAACCCATCTGAAACTGAATGGTCTCATCGACACCTTCCTTAAATTTCTCGGTATCGGTTTTCGTTTCTTGGGCCGTGACCCAGACGGGTTCCTCACCCAACATATAACGGGCACCGTTTATGGAGTAGATACCGATATCCATCATGGCCCCGCCTCCGGCCAACTTCTTGTTCAATCTCCATTGGGTTGGATCTCCGATTACAAAACCAGACTGGCCCTGAAAAAATTTGGGTTTACCGAATTCACCATCCTTTCGCATGCGAATGACCGCGACGGTGTTCGGCTCATAATGCATTCGATAGCCGATCAACAATTTTACATTCGCGGCCTTGCAGGCATCGACCATTTTTTGTCCTTCTTCGGCATTGATTCCCATGGGCTTTTCACAGATTACATGCTTGCCCGCTTTTGCGACGCGAATGGTTTGTTCGCAATGCAGGCCATTGGGAGTAATAACATATACTGCGTCGATATCAGGATTATTCTTTATTTCATCGAAATTTTCGTAGTTATAGCAATTCTTGTTCGGAATACCGTATTCTTTCTGCCATGTCTCGACTTTCGAGGGCGTACCACTGATGACACCGACCAATTTGGCGCGTTTGCAATCTTTCATCGCTTTTGCTACCCGGGTGCCATAACTGCCCAGTCCCATGATGGCGACCCGAAGCGTCTTGCCCTGATAGGGTCTGTCAGAAGCCGCAAACAACCCTGTAGCGTTAAAGGCAAGTGGCAAACCGATTGCCGAAACGGTAAGCTTTTCAATAAAATTTCTACGTGATGCCATTATTCTTCGATTTTGTTTAAAAATAGAAATAAAATGCTTTTTAAACCCAATTCTGACGAATCGCTTTGCGTACCTTATAACAAACTTATTTTAATGCCTATCTTTTTTTGCCATTAGCCAATTCACCAAAGCTATGACCACCATGCAATGAGATATTCGCATTACATGAGTACTATATTGAACAACACTATAAACTATGTGCATTTTGACGACCAGCTACCGTCGTAAACATTACTGGCAATATGAACCTAAAAAATCTAAATAAAATAATGGACTTACCCGATTCGGGAAAAATGCCCGTTCTATTTCTTGGCCACGGTAGTCCGATGAACGCCATTGAGGAAAATGAATTCGTCAATGGATTTAGGAGAGTCAGCAGAGAAATTTCCATGCCGAGGGCGATTCTCTGTATTTCGGCCCATTGGGAAACGAAAGGAACATTCGTTACCGCCATGGAAAACCCAAGGACTATTCACGATTTTGGCGGTTTTCCCCAAGAATTGTTCGATGTTCAATATCCTGCACCGGGAAGTCCTGAATTGGCAAAACAAACCAAGGATATCGTCACAAAAACCGACATTGGCTTGGATGAGAAATGGGGGCTCGACCACGGTGCATGGAGTGTTATCAAGCACATGTACCCGAGTGCCAATATACCCATAATTCAACTGAGCTTGGATTATTCAAAACCCGCCCGTGATCATTATGACCTTGCCAAACAACTGTCACCGTTGAGACAAAAGGGTGTATTGATAGTGGGCAGTGGAAACATGGTTCATAATCTAAGATTGGTCGCTTGGGACAAATTGGCAGGTAAACCCTATGCCTACGATTGGGCCACCGAGGCAAACGAAAAAATGAAGTCAAAGATTTTGAGCGGAAATTTTGAAAAGCTGATCGATTACAAAAATCAAGGTAAGGCATTCGATTTGGCCATTCCCACACCGGAGCATTATTTGCCACTGCTCTATACACTGGCCCTGAAAGACAAAAATGACGAAACAACATTATTCAATGACCTGCCCGTTGGCGGTTCCTTGTCCATGACTTCCGTCAAATTTGAATGAAAAACAATCAAGCTTCGAAACATGTTCCTTTAACTTACTCGAACCTGCAATACTATTTCAAAATATAACCCGTAGCATACTCTAGTAAGAATTTGCCATGGATAGTAAAACAAATACAAATCATAATGACGTCCATCATTCCTTTTATTCAAGGTAAATTCTAACTTTACCGTTATGCTCGATCGCTACCTTCCCGTTTTTATCATATTGGCCATATTGGCCGAGATTTTGGGTACGGTCGGCGGTTTTGGTTCATCGGTCTATTTTGTACCCATTGCCAATTTCTTTTTAGATTTTCAATCGGTTTTAGGAATCACTGCCCTATTCCATTTATCGAGCAATATTTCTAAAATCGCCATGTTCAAAAAAGGGTTCGATAAGAAAATCGTCATGACTTTGGGTATTCCGGCGGTGCTATTTGTTTCGGTCGGAGCTTGGTTGAGCAAATTTATCGATGCTACCATGTTGACCTATTTGTTGGGAATATTTTTGATCGCGCTCAGCTTGATTTTCTTGATCTTCAGAAAACTCGTCGTGACACCTAACGTCAAAAATTCAATAATCGGAGGGTCTCTATCGGGACTTAGTGCAGGTGTTTTGGGAACTGGAGGGGCGATAAGGGGCATTACCCTCGCCGCATTCAAAATGGACAAGAACAAATTCATAGCAACTTCAGCCATTATCGATCTGGGCGTTGATCTTAGCCGATCGATCGTATACTACTTCAATGGTTATATGCGAAAAGAACATTTATATCTAGTGCCGATTCTTTTGGTCGTGAGTATATTGGGCACCTGGGTGGGCAAAAAAATATTGGATAGAATCACCCAAGAACAGTTTCGGGGTTTTGTGCTGTTCTTGATCTTGGGCATCGGGATCGCGAGTATTGTTTCAGAGGTATGGAAATAACCCGTTGCTTAAGGTAGCCTAAAAAATAGAATCCATATTAAATTTCGGACATCATGATAGTATATGACCATCTTCCATTTCAATGATACGGTCGGTCCGTTTGGCAAAATCCTCATCGTGGGTCACGACCAATAGCGAAAGTCCTACTTCTTGTTTTAAACGTTTGAAAATATCGAATACATTTTCAGAATTGTGACTATCGAGATTACCCGTGGGCTCATCTCCCATTAAAATAGTGGGATTGTTGATAAGGGCGCGGGCAATGGCCACACGTTGTTTTTCGCCTCCCGAGATCCTTGAAGCGCGTTGTTCGGCCAAATGCGCTATGTGTAACATTTTCAATTTCTCATGGGCGTCATGCCTAATTTCAGAATGTGATTTTTCGCCCAACTTTTTTGCCGGTAACATCACGTTTTCAATAACGCTGAATTCAGAGAGCAAATAATGGAACTGAAACACAAAACCGATATTTTTATTTCGAATAACCGATAATTCTTGATGGTGTTTTCCGGTAACCAATGTATTGTTCAAGTAGAGCTCACCGGTATAATCGGTATCCATAGTTGAGAGAATGTACAGTAAGGTCGATTTTCCCGAACCCGACTTTCCCATTATCGAGGCGAACTCACCTTCTTTGACTCCAAAAGTGATATCCTTGAGCACATGAAAATCTTTGGGCTTGTAAAAATGTTTGTTGATATTTTTTGTTTCGAGAACCAGTTTCATAGTACAATTCAAGTACCCCTTATAATACGTACGGGATCTATTTTCTTTGCCTTGTTCGCCGGCAGATAACCCGCTATGAACGTCGATATCAAAGCGAAAATAATTCCGATCACATAGTACAAAGCATTATAATTTACCGGAAAGGTCTTTATGGTGGGCAATGCTTCGGTCTCAAAAGGGGCATTATCGATGAGAACCGAAAGACCGAAACCGATCAACAATCCCAAAATTCCACCTACGATACCGATCAGCATGGCCTGACTTAAAAAAATGAATTGCACATCACGCCCCGAAAACCCTGTCGCCTTTAGTATGGCAATGTCCTTCATTTTTTCGTATATGAGCATGTTCAATATGTTGTAAATACCAAAACCGGCAACGATAAGCAAGGTTATCGATACGGCATAGGTTATCATATTGCGAATGCTGGATCCGGTTTCAAATTGTGCGTTGGCTTCCTTAATATCGGTCGCTTTTATGTCGAACTGTTGTTCCATTTCCCTGGCCATCGGCACGGCCTTGTCCATATTCCATAACTTGATATTGATATCGGTAATATAGTTTTGAGCTTCCCCGAGTATACGCTGCGTGGTCTTTAGGTTGACATAACTTTGAATATTGTCCACCTCCGCCAGGCCGCTTTGATAGATGCCGACTATGGTGAGGGGGAAAATATCGCCCGCTATGGTACTGACCTGTACCCGATCCCCAAGCTCGAGCGACATCTTCTTGGCAAGCCCCGCACCGAGCAAAATACCATTGTCATTGTTTTGCAAGGCCTCTGGAGTACCCTCGACGATATAGTCGTGAAAATTTGAAAGACGAACTTCCTCCATCACATCGATACCGATAAGATTGCCCCCCAATTCTATGGAACCCGAGATGTAGAATATCTGTGCCTGAACTTGCGGTGTGGCCCCTTTGACCGCTTCTTCGCTTTTAAGATAATTCAAGATCGGTAATGCATTGTGAATTTTCTTTTGACTTTGTTTCGGCCTTACCGAGTGTACCACATTGAACGCATTCTCAAAGTCATCGAATAGCGCGATAGGCTGTTTTTTCGAAGGCTCGATTTCATTGTACAAATGAATGTGGGGGGTACGGTTCAGAACGAGCCCATCGAGCAGACCGTTCAACCCTGTCATAAAACTGACCAAAGTGATATAGGCCCCTATACCGAAAGTGACTCCCAGTGCCGCCGTAACGGTACTCTTCATTTTGGTCAACAGGTGGGTCTTGGCAATACTTAAAATAACATTCCAATTGATCATTGCTCGGGTTTGATAATTGGTGTGTCTTGGTCTAGGCCTTCGAGAATTTCTACTTTATCCAAATTTTGAAGTCCGGTTTTGACCTCGATAAGTCCGTCTTCAGTCTGCACCTGATTGCCGTTTACCAAATACGACCTTGGAATCACAAGAACGTCCTCCCGTTGCGCGATAACAATATTTCCTTCTCCGGCCAGACCTGGATACAATATCACGGGTGCCTTGTCAAAAAGCGCTTCGACCCTAAAAGTTTGGGAACGCTCATCCTTTTGGGGGTAGATCTTACTGACCTTTGCCTCGAATGCCCGATCTTGATATGCATCTAAGGTCACCAAAACCTTTTGACCTTTTTTTACCCTTACGATATCGACCTCATCGATCAAAAGTTCGATGATGAAAGTATTCGCACTACCGATCGCCGCAAGGGGATCGCGCGTTGTCACGATCTCCCCGGGCTCTTTAAAAAGTGCGTACACTTTGCCGTCTATCTTGCTGGCTACGGTAAAATCTCGGGTATTGATCTTGGAGGCCTCATAATTGTTTTTTGCCTGTTGTACCTGGGTTCTCAATTCATTCTTGGTTCGGTCATATCTGCTATTCAAAAGGCTCAGATTGCTCTGGGAAAGGTCATAGGCCAATCTGCGATTATCATATTCGATTTTAGAACCTATTTGTTGCTCCCATAGCCGTTTTTGTCTGAAAAAGTTTATGGAATCGTTTTGAAACTTCAAGGTCGCCGCCTGTATCTCATCTTCCAACGCTTTTAAGATAGCGGAGCTTCCATCGTAATTCTCTTGGGCCAATCGCAAGGCTAGTTTGGCATTTTCGGTATTGAGTTTTGGCGTATTGTTGATTATCTGTGCCAAGGGAGTTTCTTTTCGCACTATTTCCCCTTCCTCTACCAAATTCATGTCAAGAATGCCGGCAACAGCGGCAAAGGCCCGATATAGACTATCCGGTTGAACGGTCACAGAGGAATAGACCGACTCGGTAAGTGCCGTTTTCTCAGGAAATATCCTCTCTTGGTCCTCCCCGCAAGAAAACATTAAAAAAAGAAGAAAAACACATTTTATCAAGCGCATACCAATCGGTGAAATGGATTCGTAATTACTAAATGTAGTAATAATCCTTTGAAACATAGAGGTAGGAGGAATCATATTTATTACCGACAAATATTGGTAGTGCTACAAGTTTTAACAATGATAATTGTCATAAGATTTATGGTAATGCACAATTACCTTTGAGACTTAAAACAGTAAACCATGACCATAGAAATTCACTATGTGCAGATGTCAACCAGTGATAGCATGAACGAGCTTGTAACCCAAAAGCTCAATAAATTGGCAAAAAAGTACGACTGGTTGATTCGCGCACAAGTTCATTTTAAGTTGGATAACGATCCTTCGGGAAATGGAAAAATCTGTGAAATAGAATTGAGCGCCCCCGGGCCAAGGATCTTTGCAAAGTCGAATACCGATGATTTTGAAAAATCGTTAAACCAGACCATACATGAACTCGACGGTCAATTGCGCAAGAAAAAAACCATAATGAAAAAGCATTGATTCCATACCCCTAAATCAGTCTATGATGAACAAGATTCTTGTACCGGTCGATTTTTCAGAACATTCGGAATACGCTTTGGAAGTTGCCGCAACACTTGCCAAAAAGTATAAGGCCAAGATTGTGGTACTTCATATGCTTGGCCTGTCGGAAGCCGTTTTCACCAAAGACGATTCGCAAGAATTTATGGAGGCCCAGTTCTATATGAAACTATCCAAAAAAAGATTCTCGGAATTTTTGGACAAACCCTATCTCAAGGGTATCGAAGTATCGGAAACGATACAGAACTATAAGATCTTCAGCGAAATCAACGATGTAGCCAAAGAGCAAAATATCGATTTGATAGTAATGGGGTCGCACGGTACGGGCGGGCTGGGCGAAATCTTCGTTGGATCCAACACCGAAAAAGTGGTTCGAACATCCGAAGTACCCGTGCTTGTAATCAAGAAAAAAACTTCCGATTTTAAGATCGAAAATGTGGTGCTAGGCTTTGATTTTCGAATCGAAAACAAGAATGCCTATCAAAAAGCGATCCAACTATTCAATGGCTTGCATGCCAAGGTTCATTTGGTACAGGTGAACCTTCCTGGGATAAATTTCATGAGCACGACAGAGATTCAAGAAGAAACAGATAAATTTCTAAGGGTCGCCCATCACGGTGATTTGCCCCGCAGCATCGAAATTCATGAAATTTCGGACTATTCGGTGGAAAGGGGCGTTTATAACCATGCGAATAAGATCGGTGCCGATCTTATAGCCGTATTGACCCATGGTCGCAGCGGACTTGCACACTTCTTTAAGGGCAGCATTGGTGAAGACTTGGCCAATCATGCCAAACTACCGGTGATGACTTTCAAAATTTAGTCCCTCCATTTTCCAAGTTTTCCATATTGGCCAAAACCGATCACTTAAAAACTTTATACAAGCGCACAATAAGGCTCAAGACCTGACTTTAGTCATAAAACCCATGCTCGCAAGCCCATAATTTTGTGGCGCCTTTTTTAAAAACAAGTGTACAAAAGCATAAAATATGGAAGTAATGGAAAAGACCCGTACAAGGGTTTACCGATTTGGCAACAAGACAGCCGATGGTAGTAGCAAAATGAAAAATCTTTTAGGTGGCAAGGGTGCCAACCTAGCTGAAATGAGCGTTATTGGTATTCCCGTACCACCCGGTTTTACCATTACCACCGAGGTTTGCACCGAATACAATGAATTGGGCAAAGAAACCACGGTCAATTTGATCAAAGAAGAAATTGAATCGGCCGTCGAAAATATAGAGGGCACAATGGGCTCCGTATTCGGAGATCAAGACAACCCCTTATTGCTTTCGGTCCGCTCAGGGGCACGCGTTTCAATGCCGGGTATGATGGATACGGTTCTCAATCTAGGTCTTAATGATAAAGTCGTTCAGGGCTTGGCATCAAAGACCGGCAACGAACGGTTTGCCTGGGATTCTTATCGTAGGTTCATTCAAATGTACGGGGGTGTAGTGCTGGGAATGAAACCGGAGTCAAAGGATGACATAGACCCTTTTGAGGAAATAATGGAGCACCTCAAGCGCAAAAGGGAAATTGAACTTGACACGCAGTTCACCGTTCAAGATTTGAAAGACTTGGTCTACGACTTCAAGGATGCCGTAAAAAAACGTACGGGTAAAAATTTCCCCACAGATCCTTGGGAGCAATTATGGGGAGCCATAATGGCCGTATTCAATAGCTGGAACGGTGATCGCGCAGTCTACTATCGCAAAATGAACGGTTACCCCGCTGAATGGGGCACCGCCGTTAATGTTCAGGCCATGGTATATGGTAATATGGGTGAAAATTCGGGTACGGGAGTATGCTTTACCCGAGACGCTGCCACGGGTGAAAATGTTTTCAATGGCGAATATTTGATCAATGCTCAGGGAGAAGATGTAGTTGCAGGTGTGCGAACCCCACAGCAGATTACAAAGCTGGGGTCGCAACGTTGGGCCGAGTTGGCAAAAATAGAGGAAAACGATAGGGCAGCAAATTATCCCTCTTTGGAAGAATTGATGCCTACTATGTACAAAGAGCTTTATAAGTATCAAGACATTCTTGAAAAGCACTATCGCGATATGCAAGATATGGAGTTTACCATTCAAGACGGCAAACTCTGGATCCTTCAGACCCGGAACGGAAAACGTACAGGAGCGGCCATGGTCAAGATCGCAATGGATTTATTAAAAGATGGCCAAATCGAGGAAAGGGAAGCCTTGTTAAGAATCGACCCGAACAAGCTCGATGAACTTCTTCATCCGGTATTCGATCCGAAAGCGATAAAGCGGGCAAATATTATCGCCCAGGGCCTGCCCGCATCACCTGGTGCGGCAACGGGACAAATAGTCTTCTTTGCCGAAAACACCAAAAAATATAAAAACACCATTTTGACGAGAATAGAAACCTCACCAGAAGACTTGGAAGGGATGAACCTTGCAAAAGGTATTCTGACCGCTCGAGGGGGAATGACCTCACATGCGGCGGTAGTGGCCAGAGGTATGGGAAAATGCTGTATTTCAGGAGCGGGTGCGCTCAAAATCGACTACAAGAACCGCACTTTGACCGTCGATGGCAAAGAATATCATGAAGGCGACTGGATTTCTTTGAACGGTTCTACCGGAAATATCATCGAAGGAAAGGTAGCTACCTGCCAACCCGAATTGAGCGGTGAATTTGCAGAGGTCATGAAACTTGCGGACAAATACGCTACGATGCAAGTAAGAACGAATGCCGATACCCCTAAAGATGCCCAAGTAGCCCGTAATTTTGGTGCACAGGGCATCGGCCTTGCAAGAACGGAGCATATGTTCTTCGAAGTCGACCGGATCAAGGCCATGCGCGAAATGATCTTGGCCGATACGGTCAAGGGTAGAAAAAATGCGCTGGAAGAATTATTGCCCATGCAACGTGCCGATTTTGAAGGCATCTTCGAAGCAATGCAAGACCTTCCCGTTACGGTGAGGTTGCTCGACCCGCCATTGCATGAATTCGTTCCCCACCAGTTGGCCACACAAAAAGAACTCGCAGAAGATATGCATATTTCCCTGGCCGCCGTTAAGGGCAAGGTGGCCGAACTTCATGAGTTCAACCCCATGTTGGGCCACAGAGGTTGTCGATTGGGCAATACCTATCCTGAGATCACCGAAATGCAGACGAGGGCCATTATCGAGGCCGCACTCAACCTAAAGGAGAAAGGAATCACTGCCAAACCAGAAATTATGGTTCCGTTGGTAGGTACCTACGAAGAATTCGTTGCCCAAGAGAAGGTCATTCGAGAAACGGCCCAAAAAGTATTCGAAGAATATGATGACACTATCGAATTTCTTGTGGGAACCATGATCGAAATTCCCAGGGCCGCACTCATGGCAAATAAAATTGCCGAAAAAGCTGAATTTTTCTCTTTTGGAACAAACGACCTCACACAGATGACCTTTGGTTATAGCCGTGATGATGCCGGTAAATTTCTTCCGATCTACTTGGAAAAAGGAATTCTCAAGGTCGATCCTTTTGAGGTCTTGGACCAAGAAGGTGTCGGCCAGCTGGTCAAAATGGCCACGGAAAGAGGTAGGAGTGCCAAACCGCAACTTAAGGTGGGCATTTGCGGTGAACATGGCGGCGAACCAAGTTCGGTCGAATTCTGCCATACTATAGGTATGAACTATGTAAGTTGTTCTCCTTTCAGGGTGCCGATCGCCCGGGTGGCCGCTGCCCAAGCTGCCATATCCGGTAAATAAAAGATGATTGTTTCAAAAAAAAGCGCCATAGCTTTACTAAGTAAAAAGGTGGGGTCGAGATGCCCCACCTTTAAATTGACATTCACTCTGTTATTGCCTTTAATCTATTGAAAATCAAATATGTAAAAACTTGCTTATGTAACTTTTGTTACCCTTTAAGATGACCAATATCATAGAAATCCATCGGTGGTCAACTTAACTTTACGCCCATAAACAAGTCCACTTAAACCAAAAGGCAATGAAGAATCTAGTTATTTTAGGTGCCGGAACCTCTGGCACTATGATGGCGAACCATCTGGTCAAAAAGCTTCCGAAAAAAGATTGGAAAATATCCATAGTAGACCAGTGCGAGACACACTACTACCAGCCGGGCTTCCTTTTTCTTCCCTTTGATATCTATACGAGCAAGCAGGTGAAAAAAAATGGCAAGAAGTTCATTCCGAAAGCAGTGGACTATATCAATGAAAAAATCGAACGCATTGTTCCGGAAGAAAACAACGTACAGCTCGCCAATGGTAAGGTACTTGCCTATGACATTTTGATCATAGCGACCGGAACTGATATCGCACCTGAGGAAGTAGAAGGAATGAAAGGCCCTAAATGGCACGAGAACATCTTCGATTTCTATACATACAAGGGTGCCAAAGCCCTGCGCAACAAGCTTCGCGAATGGGAAGGCGGAAAGTTGGTAGTGCACATTACCGAGATGCCCATTAAATGCCCCGTCGCACCCTTGGAATTCGCCTTTCTGGCCGATTCTTATTTCAAGAACAAAGGAATGCGCGATAAGGTCGACATTACCTTTGTAACCCCTTTGGGCGGAGCTTTTACAAAGCCAAGGGCAACAGCGGCACTACACCATCTGCTTGAGGAGAAGGGTATTTCAGAAGTGACCGATTTCGCTATAGAGCGGGTCGACTATAAGAACAACAAAATCATCGACTATGCCGATACCGAGGTCGAATACGACCTTTTGGTAACGGTACCCACCAATATGGGCGATTCGGTTATCGAACGCTCCGGTTTGGGAGACGACCTCAACTTTGTGCCGACCAACAAGGCGACACTACAGAGTTTGAACCATGAAAATATTTTCGCCATTGGCGATGCTACCAATCTGCCCGCGTCAAAAGCAGGGTCCGTTGCCCATTTCGAGGCCGAAATATTGACCGAAAATATTGTGAGGTACATCGAAGGGATTCCATTAAAAGAAGAATTCGATGGCCATGCCAATTGCTTCGTTGAAACGGGCAATGGCAAGGCCCTTTTAATAGATTTCAATTACACCCACGAGCCTGTAGAAGGAACTTTTCCGTTCCCCGGGGTCGGACCTTTGCAACTTTTAAAGGAAAGTCATGCAAACCATATGGGCAAGATGGCCTTTAGGTGGATCTATTGGAACATGCTCATCAAGGGTATCCACATTCCTTTTGTATCGGCCACTATGTCTGAAAAAGGAAAACATTTTGAAGAGGAAGTACAGTAATAATTTTAAATAAACAACATGGAAAAAGTTATATCGAACAAGACCATTTCAGTAAACGAAGAAGGATATCTCACCGATTTCTCGCAGTGGGACAAGGAAATCGGTCTCGAAATCGCCAAGGAACAAGATATCGAAATGACCGATAAGCATTGGCAGGTCATCGACTATATTCACGATAAGTTCGAAAAAGAAGAACCCTTATCGATCCGTGGAATCAAGAAAAGCGGGGTCATCGATATTAAGGAATTCTACCAATTGTTTCCTGGTGGGCCGCTTAAAAAGGCCACAATGATAGCCGGAATTCCAAAACCTAAGAGCTGTATCTAAAAACGACAAAATAAAAGATCATGAGCAAGACCAAGGTTAAAAAAATGATGTTCATCTTGTCAAAGGCCACCATTGAAAACGTCTATGCAGCTTTTATAATGGCCAATGGCGCAAGAATGGAGGGCATTGAATCGGAGATATTTTTTACGTTTTTCGGATTGGAGGCCGTTCAAAAGAAAAAACTTGAACACCTTCATGTCGCAACGGTCGGCAACCCTGCTATGCATATACCTACGATATTGGGTGGATTACCGGGTGTTGAAGCCTTTGCCACGAAAATGATGAAGAAAGAAATGGAAGAATTGGACATTCCGCCCGTTGGCGAGTTTTTGGAAATTCTTTCTGATTCAGGATGTCGGCTTTGGGCCTGTAAATTGGCCGTCGATATGTTCCATCTCAAAGAAGAAGACCTTATCGACGAGGTAGAGGGCATATTGACCATCGGTGATTTTTATAACAGGGCTGATCAAGAAGGCACCCAATTGCTTTTCATATAACAGAGCCCTAATAAAAAAACAACGGGACAAAGCCCGTTGTTTTTTTACTTCTTTTAACCGAATATTACCCTGTGGTACTTGTCATGGCGATAAATCTTCCCGATGACTATTTTTCCATCAAATGGGCCAATTGCTCGCTTTCCAGAACATGTTCGGTTATAGTGAACAGCTCTTTGCGGTTTTCACGCACTTCTTTGACGAATTGCGCGATCGCATCTTCGAGTTCTTGATGTTCTTCCCTAAATTCTGTAGCGCTTTTGCTTGAGGTATCATCGCTCAAGCTTGCCAAATGGCCTAAATGTTCTTCGACCTTTGCCAAGAGCGATTCACATTCCCTGGTGTCATCCAAAATTCCCTTTCCTACCTTTTGCACCTCCTCCAAATTGTCCTTTTGGGTAATCCAAATAAAGTATTTGTCGATCAGGTGGTGCAAGAACTTTAGATCATCCTTATAGAACAAAAGATCCGATTTCCAGTGCTTTGTCAATACGTACAATTCTTGCCAATTGGTCTCCTTTATAAATTCGGCCTTAGGCCTAGCTCTAAAATCATTCATAACCATTGTGTTTTGATGTTATAAAAATAGTTCGGTGCCCTGAAGCGCAAAATGACTTTTGTCATAAGAGCCAGAGATGTTCTCCATCATCTTTTGAAGATTATGGCGCTTAATAAAAAAGCTTATAGCATTTCATATCAAATTACCTCCGATTTTTTAATTAAACCCGTCTTGACAAAAAAGAAAAAGGGTAATTTTAAGGTATGCACGTTTTCGATAGAAACAGTAATATCTTCAATTTACTTTCAGAGGCCGTTTCAGAGGGTATTTTGGTAATAAACAAAGAACAGGTCATTGTGTCGGCCAATAGTCGCGCAAGTGAAATGTTCGGTTATGGCCCTACGGAACTTCGTGGAAAATCGCTGAACATATTGATCCCCGAAACCTATCGTAAATCGCACGACAAGTATATTACCGGTTATCACAAAGAAAAGAACAGGCGCCTTATGGCTGAAGGCCGAAACCTCTACGGACTGCGAAAGAACGATGAGGAGTTTCCCGTTGAAGTGGGCCTTAATCCATTTTCTCTCTATGGAAACACGTATGTCATGGCCCTTGTAGTAGATGTCACGGAGCGAAGAAAAAATGAAAAGGAAATACTTGAACTCAACAAGAACCTCGAGCAGAAAATCAAAGCTCGAATCGGCGAATTGCGCGATACGGTCGCAGAACTGAAACGCGAGATAAAACGTCGAAAGGAAGCCGAGGCGAAAATTCAAGGAGCCCTTAAAAAAGAAAAAGAACTGAACGAGTTAAAGACCAAGTTTCTTTCGTTGGTATCGCATGAGTTCAAAACACCTTTGAGCGGCATTCTCACTTCAGCGACCTTGATCGGAAAATACACCGAAGACGGTCAGGAAGAGAAAAGAGAAAAACATCTAAAGACCATTGTCGCCGAAGTGCAGCACCTCAACCATATTTTGACCGATTTTCTTTCAGTGGAACGCCTTGAAAAAGGCAAGGAAATGTATAAACTTACTAAATTCTCATTGAGCAAAGTGGTGAACGAAGTCGTTTATAATACCAATATGCTTTTAAAGAGCGGACAGCAAATAAGATACCCTCAAAATGTCGATGATGCAATGGTCTATCAAGATGAGAAGATCGTCTTGCTTGCTTTGACCAACCTCTTGTACAACGCCGTCAAATACTCACCCGAAGATACCGAGGTCGACCTGCAAATAGAGATTATCAAAGATAAGATGATCTTAAGGGTCGTCGATCAAGGTATCGGCATACCGAAAAATGATCAAAAACATATTTTCGAACGCTATTTCAGGGCCGAAAACGTATTATTGACCCAAGGCACGGGCATCGGTCTTAACATTGTAAAATCGCATATTGACAACTTAGGAGGGACTATCTATTTTGAAAGCACAGAAAATATTGGAAGTACGTTTATAGTCGAACTACCGATCAAGCAATAAAGGCTTCGCCAGATCGATCAAAAGAACCACAAATGAAGAAGGTACTATTAATTGAAGATGATACCATTTTACGTGAAAATACGGCAGAATTGCTAGCCCTATCGGATTATGAGGTACGTACGGCCGCAGATGGGGAAAAAGGCGTGCAGGCGGCAATAGATTATCTGCCCGATGTGATCATTTGCGATATCATGATGCCAAAATTGGACGGATATGGTGTTTTGGAAGAACTCACTAAAAACCATCTTACCAATGGTATTCCGTTTATTTTTCTTTCTGCCAAGACCGAGCATAAAGATATCCGCAAGGGGATGGAACTAGGTGCTGATGATTACTTGACCAAACCCTTTCTAGAATCAGAACTCATCGGTGCCATAGAAAGTCGGCTGGCCAAAATGTCCATTTTAAAGAATATGGCCGGCCAACCAGAAAATGAAGAACAGTTTTCAGAGGCAAAAATAACAACGATCGATCAGTTCAAGAATTACATCGACGATAATGGCGATGTGTTTTCTTTTCGAACGGGAGAAACCATATATCGAGACGGCATGTATTCAAGTACCATATATCTAATACTCGAAGGGATCGTAAAGACGCATGTTCTTGATGAAATGGGCAAGGAATTGATTACCGGAATCTATAAACCCGACGATCTTTTCGGCTTTTCTTCCATTACCCGAAACATGCCTCGCAAAGAATCTGCAACCGCCATGGAAAATGTCAAACTCATAGGTTTGTCGGAAGAAAAATTGAAAAAGGTAATTGAAGAAAACCATTCTCTGACCATGGAACTGCTACAACTATTATCAGAAGGCCTTTCCGAAACCAAGGAACAGCTATTGCAAATGGCCTATGGATCCGTTCGCAGAAAAACCGCACTTACCTTGCTTAAATTTGCCGAGAAACTTGAAAAAGACCCGAAAGGCAACATCCATATTTTAAGAAGCGACCTGGCAAGCGTTGCCGGAATGGCAACCGAGACCTTGATCCGCGCCCTTTCTTCTTTCAAAAAAGAAGGACTTATCGATATCGACAATAGGAATATCAAAATCTTAGATCCGGTAAAACTAAGCCGCGTTCATTGACAATGATTCGACAAATAAAGGCCGTAACATGATAATCATCATTTTTTGAGCCATGCAGTGGCCATAAATTTATGTTATCAACTAAAAAGAGTATGGCATGCAACAGATTCTAATCCCTACGGACTTCTCGGACAACTCATGGAATGCCATAAAATTTGCCCTAGAGCTGTTCAAAAAAACGAAATCTACGTTCTATCTATTGCATGTCAATCCCATACCCCCCTATTCAGGTGCCGGAAGTTCGGTTCGTGCGGCCTCGCGTAATTTTGAAGATCAAATACTGAAGGAAAGTCGTGAGGAACTTCAAAAATTGTTGAAGCGGATCGAAGCACTGCCCTTTAACACGAAACACGCTTTTGTGACCATAGCCCTTCATGATTATTTTGTGGACGCCGTTAAAAGGGAATTGGAGGAAAAGAAAATAGATTTGGTCATAATGGGGACCAAAGGCGCCTCTGGGTTAAAGAAAGCCACTGTAGGAAGCAATACGGGCGATGTCATCACAAAAATAAAGGTGCCGTTATTGGCCGTTCCCGAAGATGCCGTCTATTCCAAACCAAAAGAAATTGCATTTGCCACCGATTATCATATAGGTTATGATGTAAAGGTGTTGGACACCTTGATCGCCATGGCCATACTACATGGTTCCGTTTTAAGGATTTTGCATATTTCAAAAAAAGGGGAACAATTGACCGAAGAACAGGAAAAGAACAAAGATTTTCTTGATGATTATTTGGTCGATGTCGAACATAGTTTTCACTCGTTGACCGGCAGTAAACTAGAGACCGCCGTACAGTGTTTTACCGAAAGCAGGGATATCGATATGATAGCCATGGTGGCCAAAAACCTTAATTTTTTTCAACGCATACTCTTCAGGCCTACCGTTGAGGAAATCAGCTATCATACCGAAGTACCGTTTTTGGTGCTTCATGAATAGAACTCGCTGATTTAATGCTCGCTTAAATAATACCTATTGCCATATCTAGAGGGCCAAAACCCCTTTTTATTTTGAATATAAGAGGGCTAAAGTGTATATAGTTCCCCTTATATAAGGGAGTTTATTCGTTTTCAAACGACTACAACCGTTTACAAACGAAAGCAATTATTTCTCTACCGAATAACGGTTGCGACTTGTTTTATGTTTGCCATGTCGAATCAAGGAGGTTCGATAGTATTAACTGTTTAACGCTAAAATTTAACATCATGAACGCACTTAAAAACAAAGTACAGTTGATTGGAAACTTGGGTCAAGACCCGGAAATCGTAACCCTGGAAAACGGTAACAAACTAGCCAAATTTTCGATTGCCACAAGCGATCACTACAAAAATACGAAAGGTGAAAAGGTCGAGGATACCCAATGGCACAATATTGTGGCCTGGGGCAAGACCGCCGAAATTGCGGAAAACTACCTTACCAAAGGTAAGCAGGTGGCCATTGAGGGTAAATTGACCCACCGCTCGTATGAGACCAAAGAAGGAGATAAAAGATATATCACCGAGGTCCGATGTAACGAGCTTTTGATGCTGGGAAAATAATCAAGACCCCACACCTGATGATGTTTTTATAGTTCATTAGGACTTTATAAATAATCCGTGCCTTCACAAATTGAAAAGCACGGATTATTGTTTGCTTAAATAAGTCTTTTTATTCTAATCCCTAGCATTTGAAATTGGCACCGGATTTTGCAAAGTCTTATAGAAATCCGTATTTATTGCATTCCTATCAAAATTTTCCGAGAGTAAAATTTGTCTGGCGTTGTTCGGTCGTTCTACCCATTGACCTTCAACGAATATTGGGCAAGGGATTTTTTTGGTATTTCGTCGGTAAATATTTTTCCAATATTTTCATTTTCAGCATTATATAAATATGAATAGATTGCTTTGTGCTCTCCGAAGAAAATGCGAAATCTCCATTTTCTGCATTCATTATGGGCAAAGCCTCCCTTATAACGTAGTCCGACTTCTTTAAGTCCAACTCTTGTTCAAGAAAAAAGTCTTGTGATATATAACTTGAACAACAACAAAGGATAAAAATAAAGGCAAGAAATATTGTCCCATAATTTTACATTTTTAAAATAACGTAAAATCACCAAAATAATTTGAAGTCACTCAGCTAATCGTACTTCCATTGTGGGGCCCATCTTCATCAGGGTTGACAAATACCAACTTGCCATCCGCTCCTTCAGCCAAAAGTATCATACCTTGGCTTTCGGTACCCCGTAATTTTCGTGGGGCCAAATTGATGAGTACGGTCACTTTTCTACCAATCAGTTCTTCGGGTGTAAAATGTTCCGCAATTCCAGAAACTATAGTTCTTTGATCTAACCCGGTATCGACCTGCATCACCATCAACTTATCGGTTTTGGGCATTTTTTCCGCTTCGATAATGGTACCGACCCGCATATCGAGTTTTGAAAAGTCATCGTAGGTAATCGTATCTTTTTGTGGCATGATTTCTATATTTTTAGTTGGTTCGCCATCGGAGGCATTCGATTTTTTGGTAGCCTCAAGTTTATCGAGCTGCGCCTCGATTTCAGAATCCTCGACCTTTCTAAAAAGAAGTTCCGCCTTGCCTATTTGATGGCCAGAAGGGAGGAGAGCTTCTTCGGTAAAAACCGAGGCCCAAGAGGTCTCGAGCGCGCTCGACCGAACATTTAGAATGGTTTTAAGCTTTGCGGAAGTAAAAGGTAAAAAAGGCTCGCACAGAACAGCAAGTCCCGCCGCGATCTGCAAGGCAACGAACATGATCGTGCTTACCCGCTCTTCGTCTTCTTTGATGACTTTCCAAGGTTCTTCGTCGGCCAAATATTTATTGCCCAAACGGGCAAGGTTCATCAATTCTTGGCTTGCTTCCCTAAAACGGTAACGCTCAATAGAGCTTGAGATGATTTCGGGATATTTTCGAAGCTGATTCAAAGTCTCTCGGTCAAGATCGGATAATTCTCCCGGCATGGGCACCTGGCCGTCATAATATTTGTTGGTAAGTACTACGACACGGTTGACGAAATTTCCAAAAATGGCAACAAGTTCATTATTGTTGCGGGCCTGAAAATCTTTCCACGTGAAGTCATTGTCCTTCGTTTCGGGTGCATTGGCCGTTAGGGTGTATCGCAATACATCTTGCATATCTGGAAACTCCACCAAATATTCGTGCAACCAAACGGCCCAATTCTTCGAAGTGGATAGTTTGTTGCCTTCGAGATTCAAAAATTCGTTTGCAGGAACGTTTTCGGGCAAAATATAATCCCCATGTGCCTTTAAGATCGAAGGGAAGATGATGCAATGGAATACGATATTGTCCTTCCCAATAAAATGGAGTAGTTTGGTGTCTTTACCTTTCCAATAGGGTTCCCAATCCTTGCCCTCACGTTCGGCCCATTCCTTGCTTGAAGAAATATAGCCGATAGGAGCATCAAACCACACATACAAAACCTTGCCTTCACCTCCCTCAACGGGTACCGGAATGCCCCAATCAAGGTCTCGGGTCACGGCACGGGGCTCTAGCCCACCATCGATCCATGATTTGCATTGGCCATAAACGTTGGGTTTCCAATCGTTTTTATGGGCTACAAGAATCCATTCCCGTAAAAAATCTTCATAACGATCTAAGGGCAAGAACCAATGTTTGGTCTTTTTTGTTGACGGAACAGATCCCGTAATCGTCGATTTCGGGTTTATAAGATCCGTTGCGTTCAAAGAAGAACCGCAGTTTTCGCATTGATCTCCGTAGGCCTCCTCATGACCGCATCTGGGGCAGGTGCCCACCACGAAACGATCGGCCAAGAACTGCTGGGCCTCTTCATCGTACAATTGTTCGGTAGTTTCTTCTATGAAATCGTTTTGCCCGTAAAGCTTTTTGAAGAAACCAGAGGCCGTCTCATGATGGACCGGCAACGATGTTCTCGAATAATTGTCAAAGCTGATCCCAAATTGGGCAAAGGACTTTTTGATAATACCATGGTATTTGTCGATGATTTCCTTTGGGGTAACCCCTTCTTTTTTTGCCTTCATCGAAATTGCGACACCATGCTCGTCACTACCACAAACGAAAAGCACATCCTTACCTTGAAGGCGCAGGTATCTGGAATAAATATCGGCGGGCACATAGACCCCCGCCAAATGTCCAATATGGATCGGACCATTGGTATAGGGCAATGCGGCCGTTATGGTATAGCGTTTCGGACTCGTCTCTTGGGCCATCAATCTTAGAATTAAGGCTCAAAAATACAGATTTTTACCTGTGAGGGCCTAGAAAGTTGTAATAATAGCGAGGAGACCCTGGCTAAAAATGCCAGGTTGGCTCGACCAACAGATTTCACTATGAACTACGTTGAGGCGAAACCTGGGCCCCATAAAAAACCCAAAGCCCCTGGCGCGGCCATAGACACTACCAGAGGCTAAGTTACATAGTGGGGAAACTCTTAGGCGACCATAACCGATTTACTCATCTTTTGGTCTTGTACCTGAATTCTATAAATATATTTTCCCGCGGCCAAATGTTGGGGCATTCGCTCACGTATATTGATCTCTGTCGAACCCTCGGTCATCATTTCATTAAAAATGGTGCCCACTTGTTGACCAAGTATATTGAACAACTTGATATCTACATGGGCCGTAAAGGCCATTTCCAAATAAATATGGGGCATGCTGTCCGTTGGATAAAAAGGCTTATGCACGATGGCACCCAGCATTTCAGACGTCGGCTCCGATGGTTCAGGCTGCGTAGGTATGGTAGGTTCCCCATCGCTATATACGATATCAGGGAAGTCTATACCGCTACAATTGAAACCAAGGTTTACCGGGGCATACGGATGATCCAATAAGTGCTGTTCCACCAAAGGAATGTCGACACATAACCATTCGGCCAATACCGTGGCATACAGATCTCTAAAGTCCATTGTATATTCTAGGTTTCCGCGCCCATCAGGATTATCCAAAGTTGGGTGCTCACCTACAAAGGCGCTACCGTTCAACCCGGCTCCAAAAAACAACGTCGGGGCGGCCTTACCATGATCGGTTCCGTTTGAACCATTCTCGAAAATACGTCTTCCGAATTCAGAAAAGGTCATACTCAAGACCTTATCGTCTTGTTGTGTAAAGGCCACATCATCGTAAAAATTATCAATGGCCACCGATAGGTTTGTCATTAATCGCTCATGGGCCAAAGGCTGGTTGCCATGGGTATCGAACCCTCCCATTGAGATCATATAAACTTTGGTGCCCAAATTTCCCTTGATCAAACGTGCCAAAACGGCCATTTGTTTGGCAAAATAGTTGTCTTGGTATTCAACTTGGTTCGATCCGCGCATATAAGCTTGATGAATCTTGCCGGCATATTCATTGGTCACATTCGAAACCCCTCTCAAAAACTTGATCTGGTCGCCATACATACAGGTGTCATCGACGCCATCAACATCATATTGCAGTCCCGTTTCGGCAATTTGTTCCAGTTGTTCGATATTGTTCGTAACAAATGCATAATTGGTCTCCTCGCCTTCAAAAACCAAACTTCCATAGCTTCCGACCTGAATGGCCGCAGGGCCTTCAGGCCTGCTCCCTGGAAAATCGGAAAGATAATCGGGATAGAGGTATTCGAAATGTCTTCCCATCCAACCCGTATTCAACCCTGAAAAACCCGTTGTAGTCAAATCGGTGTTGGCGAAAATGTCGGATCCGGTAAAATGCGAAAGACTTTGGCCCTCATAGCCAACACCGTGCACAGCTTTGAACTGCCCTTCGCCCCACATCGATTGCAATGCCCCCATGTACGAGGGTATGCCGAATTCGTCGGTGAGCTTCAATACCTTGCTCTCGGGAATATAAATATTGGGTCTTGCTTTGGCATAGCTGTCATATTGCTCTATGGGGATTACGGTACTTAGCCCATCGTTGCCGCCAGATAGGCGAATGAGTATCAAAATATTATCGGTCTCGGCGGCTGCGATGGCCGAGGTCAATGGCGATGGTGCCGAAGCGGTCAAAAAGTGGCTTCCGAGCATCATGGATCCTGAACCTGCGATGCCCAATGCCTGTAAGAACGAACGCCTGCTCCATTCTTTGTGTTCATCATTGTGACCTTCATGTTCAAGGCCTTTATATGGTGTATGAGGTATGTTGCACATAATCGTAGGTTTTATTTTAGTTGAAACTCGGGTTGTCTTGTAAGGTGTCTTACCAATAATTGCACTTGAAGCGGAACCGATGGGTAGATGCTCAAGACCCAAGTCGAATTACCTCCAGGATGATAATCTGGACTGTAATACTCCATGGGCACATCCTCGATCAAAAAGGCCGACATACAATTGTTGAATTCTTGTTCGGTATACATTCCTTTTGGCGTTATTTTGTCAACAATGGCCTGAACCACAATTTCAGGGTTACTGGTATTGCTATTCGCAGATCCGACAGCGGCCATGGCGAATGCCCTGAACTGCTCCTCGTCATTTTGATAAAAGCTATCGACAATAGCTTCCATGGTAAGCCAACGCCCGATCATGAAATTGGTATTGATCCATTGACGGTCTCTTTGCCATCCGGCGACATCGACGGGGTCGAACATTTCCTGGCCCAACATGCCACTATAATTTATGGCCGTTTCTACCGTAGTATCGGTATAGGCAAAATCGGTTTCCTTTATGAAATTGAAATACAGGTCGTAAGGACTCTTGATAATGACCCCAATGGCCTCGTCATCAAAAAAGTGCTGGCTCTTGAATAGCTGCGACAAAACCGGGGCAATTTCAAAATTGTTCGCTACAAAGGTGGCCGCCAAACCAGGTATGATCGTCGAGTTTACAAAATCTTCTTTCGAATCGGGGTGAACAAAAAACTCATATAATTTTCTACAGATAAACTCGGCTATCTCATTGGCGCGCTGTTGGAACAAGATGTCGATGACATCGTCGTAGCCCCAATTACCACTCTGGCCCAGAATGGTCTTGCTGCCGCCATCATGTTTGGTGGGGTCATAGACGACGGCTTCACAGCCAATTTCGCCACGCTCGACATAACCGGAGAGTGCCTTAGCGGTTTCGATAATATCTTCTTCAGTATATGCATTGCCCTCGCCAAGGGTAAATAGTTCGTATAGCTCACGAGCATAATTTTCATTTGGGTTTTCGCCATTGTTATAGACTCCGTCCAAATAATAGAGCATGGCATCTGTTAGTCCGATTTCGCTCACGAAGGTCTTGAAATTGCCGATGGCATTGCGTTGAAGACAATCGATGTATTTATAAAGAAATGAATTACAATTATATATGTCTATCTCAGTGACAAAGTGGTTGCTCCAGAAAAAACTGAGGCGGTCTCTAAGATTGTTGTTTAGAAGTGCATTGCCATAGGTAAGTCTCCACTCTGCACGTTGGGCATTTCTCAACTGATTTGCCGCGTCATCGTCTGCCGGGTAATTGCTATTGTTCCAATTGGCCCAAGTCGGAGCAGCGGACGGGGCCATGCCGATGGCCTGATTGATAAGGGTGTCGACCAAGGGACCTGCCTGCGAGTTTTCGGCCGCATTGATCGTGTCTACCGAGGCACTGAACCCAAGTCTTCTGTACAAATGTGCAGCCCTCGATTTATTCAAAGGGGTTGTGTACTGCGCTAATGTAGAGGTATTACAATTAACGAAATATTCCATAGTTTTAAGGTTAAGAACAGTTCATGTGCGTAGGGGGCAGATTCTTAACGCCTCAAAGTTTTGGATAGTATTCTATTGCATCTATTTTCGTTGAATGGAGTACCAATTTAAGAAGCTTGGAACGAATATACCGTTCAATTGCACTTTTTTTCGATGAAATGCACAATTGAACCACAATATTTTAAAATTCAATGGGGAAACATAATGACTTCGGAAAGGAAGGAGAACAGATCGCCGCGGACTATTTGATAAAAAAAGGATACCAAATAAAATACCGCAACTATCGGTATTTAAAATCCGAGATCGACATCATTGCCCAAAAGGAAAAAATTCTGGCCATTGTCGAAGTTAGGGCCCGCAGCAATGACCGTATAATCCCAATTGCCGATACCATTACACCCAAGAAAATAAAACTGTTGGTAACTGCGGCCGATCACTATATTACCGAAGCTAATTTAGACGTAGAGGCGCGTTTCGATGTCATTACCATACTTAAGAATAACAAAATCTTTAAAATCGAGCATTTAGAAGGTGCCTTTTATCATTTCTAATATTTGTTTTATTTGTAACAATTTGTTAATTTTGATAATTCATCAAATCAACCTATTCAACAAATGAAAACTATCTCTTCAGTAGTAGAGCATTACATTAAAAAGAAACCTTTTCTTCAAAGTGCCCTGGCTCAAGGAATCATCAACCTTACGTCGTTGTCAAGAATAGTCAAGCCCGAAATCGAACATGAGCTTGGAAAGGAAATTCGCAATGGTGCCATAGTTATGGCATTGAAGCGTCTTTCAGATGACCTCGAGTTTCGGGCGACCCATAAGATTATCAAAGTGCTCAAAAATATTGGTGAAATTACCGTACGTTCGTCTTTGACCGATTTCACCTTTTTGGTCTCAGATTCGATTTTGGAGAACCAGACGCTGTTGTTGAAAGAAGTGAACAAAAACAAGGATGTATTTTACACTTCATCTCGCGGAGTGAACGAATTGAACATTGTGGTCAGCAATATTTTGGACAGTACCGTTGAGTCTCTTTTCAAGGCTGAGAAATGCACGCAAAAGGCGGAGGAACTTTCTTCGATTACCGTAAAGTTACCTGCCGAAAATGTTTCGGTCCCCGGAATTTACTATTTTATCTTTCAGCGCCTCGCCTGGGAAGGTATCGTTCTGTACGAAGTTATATCGACCACGAACGAATTTACAATTTTGGTCAATGACGATCAGGTCGATATTGCGTTCAAGACCATCAAAGACCTTAAAACACTCTAATCGGTTTTAGTTGTTCAGAAATTCAACTAGAGACCTGTCACTTTGGGGGGTGGCAAGAATACGTTTGTCGCTGTCCAATACGTAGTATGTGGGGGTACGTTGAATGGCATATGTCTTTACATACTCGCTATCCCATTTTCCGAGTGCCAGGGCATGTTCAAAATGAGATAATTTGGCCGATTCAGTCTTCCAGGTCGACTCGTTCTCTTCCAATCCCACCGCAAGTACTTTCACGTTTTTATAGTTAGCCAACTTTTTATGTAAAGGCGGAAGCTCTCTAAGGCAATGTGAGCACGTACTGCTCCAAAAAATGACCACATAGCACTCGGCATCTTCCAAATCGCTCAGCCTTTTGGTCGCGTCACCATCTTTCCATGTGATCTCAGGGGCTTTCGCACCTACCCTGAGACGATTGTTCGTTTCGATATCGGTGATTATTTTTTGATTGTTCGTAGCCGTTGCCAAATCTTTCAAATAAGATGTGAAAATGAAATCGGCCGTATCATCAAAACCATTCGAGGTAGCTTTGTTCCATAATGTATGGAAAACGTGCATTTGATAGAGCGGGGCGGTTTCTTTGAGTTGCCCATGCACCGTTTTGATGTTTTCCTGTAATGTTCTTTCCGTTGCGGCCTTGGATACTTTTTCCGCACTTACCGGGGTAAATACGTAACTGGTCAACTTTTCCGTCAAAAAACCAGATGCTTGTAGTACCGTGTTCTTTACATCAAGATATTCAAAAAAATTCTCTTTCTTGTGTTGCCAGTACGATTCTGTCGTTTCATATTCCGTTGGAATGTAAGGGCGGTTGGCCTTTACAAAATTGTGTACTATCATACCCTCGGTACCCTGCTCATACGAAGTTTGGACGGCCTCTAATTTTTCAGTCAATTTCCCATAAACTTCTTTGTCTGAATTTCCGCTCGAATAGAAATCCATAAACTCTTGTTTGACTCCGGTAACTTCCTTAAAATACGAATGAAAAATCTTGTTTTCCTCCGAAGACATAAAAGAAATACCTTGCCTTGCATCGAAGGCAAGTTGAACATTCTCTTTGCCGTTGTAGATAACGTCAAAATAGAATTCTTCCTGCGGAACGGCATAGACCAATCGATAGGTACCGGAAGGCGCGTTCGCCGGAATCTGAAGGGTGAACCTACCATCTTCAACGGCGGTATCGGCAATATAGGCCTGGGTGCCGGGCTTGATTTGATAGGCGATTACCCATGTAAAATCCTTGGCGGGCGAAAAAGTACCGGAAATGGTATGCTGGGCATTGAGAAAAGATGTAATAACGACAAAAGCAAACAACAGGATATTCCTCATAAGACTATAATTCGGTTTTGGCTTCAAATGTAATATTTTCAGTCGGAGTTTGCTCTGAACGGGCCATAAACCGCATCACGGAAACTTTTATGGAGCCCGATACCGTCATACGGCATCAACTGTACAAAAAGAACAGCGGTCAGTTCGTTGACCGGATCCACCCAGAACAAAGTACTTGCCGCACCGTCCCAAAAGAATTCGCCGACGACCCCATTGTTTTCCTCGGCATTTATGGGAGGTGCCACCCGAACGGCAAAATCGATACCAAAACCTACCTGCCCCTTGCTGGGCAAAAAGTTACGTTCGGCAATGCTATCGGCCAATTGATTGGTCGCCATTAATTTTACGGTTTCGGGTTTTAATACAGTTATTGAATCGAAAGCACCTTGATTGACCAACATTCTAGCAAATTTCATATAGTCGTCCAAGGTCGATGTGAGTCCGGATCCACCTCTTGTCATCGGCCATCTTTCGGTATAATTGCCATAGGTAACGCTATCGCGCACTAGCGCACCTTCGCCTTTTCTTCTGTATAATGCCGCAAAACGGTCACGGTCATTCTCGGGGATAAAGTAGCGTGTTTCTTCCATGCCGAGTTTGTCAAGTACATGTTCGCGCACATATTCCCCATAGGGTCGACCCGAAATGCGCTCGACCAAAAAGGCCTGCACATCGACACAGGGGCCATATTCCCATTGTGTGCCCGGCTGGAACCATAGCGGTATTCGACCCAATTTTTCGGCCAAATCGGTCAGTGTAGATTCACGGTCATATATGTTTGCCTGTGTACGCAGTTCGCTTAATCCCGGAATACCATCGCGATTCAAAAATCCCGCAGTGTGCCTGGTCACATCCCTAATCGTTATTGGGCGATTTAGTGGCTCTGTCAAAATCTTTCCATTTTTATCGACCCCGGTGTAAACGGTCATTTTCGAAAATTCGGGAGCATACTTTTCAATAGGGTCGTCCAAATCGAATTTGCCCTGCTCGTACAACGTCATTAAGGCCGTACCGGTAACAGGTTTGGTCATTGAATAGATCTGTACGATGGTATTGCGGTCCATCGGTTTTTCAGCCTCGCGATCGGCGTATCCGAAGGCATTGAAATAAACTTCCTTGTCCTTTTCAAAAATGAGAGCGGAAACCCCCGCTATATTGCCGGAATCGACGAAGCCTTTCAAAACGGAATCGATCCGCGACTTCGCGGTTTGGTCTATGACCATTTGGGCAGCGGATTCGGCAACTTGGGTCTTAGGCTGGTTTTCCTTACAGGCAATGATCAAAAAAAGTAGAAAGGCCAGCGAATATAGGATTCGAGTTTTCATTTTGCGATGATATTTCCGGTTCAAATTACCATCAAACCATGGTTTCAATAGGGTTATTGATTATGTCTGCTCTTCATAACTTACCCCGGGTGAAAGCATAAATTAGCTTGTGGCCAATAAATATAATGCAATACAGAAGTAACTCGACATCATCGAGCTTATATCTTATAAAAACAGGTCAAAAGCGAAAGGGTACGACCTTCTATTCAGCTTTTCGAACGCCTTTAACATGGTCAATGGCGTTAATAATGCGAGAAATCAAGGCTTTTTCCTTTTCGTGAACCAGGCCGTCAGCAATGGCGATTTCATCCAAAATTTCTTTCAAGGCCTCTTTCTTTTCATACGGCATATTCCGCATTATGGACCTTCCCTTTTCAGGTTCAATGGTACGCGCCTGTAAAATAAAGTTACTGTCGAAATCGATACGCCTCATAAGTCGTTGTAAGGCATTGATCTCTAACGAATGAACGATTCCATCAGCCAGAATAAGGGAATCTACGGTTTGTACAATGGCTAATTTTTCGACTATATCAAAGTCGGTGGTCAGTGAGGTCATGAATTTCTAATTGTGGGTTAGAAAGTGCCAAATATAACAATTATGGGGTTGGATTATGGATTGGCGACCGATAGTTGTTCACAGTTTTATCAAAACTTGGCCATCTCTCCCCTAAGTCGAACTTCAAATGGAATCAAAGCCCTCAAAGCTTTTTCAACCGAAGTAATGTCTTCAAAAACCAACAAAAGGCGCAGCCCATTTCGGGTCTGCTTTTCTTTTATCTTACACTTTTGCGGGTTCGATTGCACAAATTGCAGCACTTTTGTAAAAGCCGCACTTTGATAGAACTCCGATTGTTGGTCGCCGATAAAGTAACCTATCAATTTGCCTTTTTTCATAACCACTTTTTCGAGTCCGATGCCATTGGCGATCCATTTTACCCGAACCGAGTTCAATAAATCTTCAGCCTGTGAAGGCAGTTCGCCAAAACGGTCGACCAACTGTGCCTCGAATTCCTGCAGGCCCTGTTCATTACTTACTTGGTTCAATTCAGTATAAAGCGTTAAGCGCTCGGTGACATTATTGATGTAATCATCGGGAAAGAGCAACTGAATATCCGAATCGATTTGGGTTTCCTTTATGAAAACCTTTTCCTTATGTCCTTCGACCTCATCGTAGAGCTCCTTAAATTCGTTTTCTTTGAGTTCGTCTATCGCTTCTGAAAGTATTTTTTGATACGTCTCAAATCCGATCTCATTGATAAATCCGCTTTGTTCACCCCCCAGTAAATCGCCTGCTCCCCGTATTTCAAGGTCTTTCATGGCAATATTAAAACCGCTGCCGAGGGCCGTAAATTGTTCTAGGGCCTCGATGCGTTTTCTGGCATCTGGGGTCATTACATCGTACGGGGGCGTTATGAAATAGCAAAAGGCCTTTTTGTTGCTCCGCCCGACCCGGCCCCGCATCTGGTGCAGGTCGCTCAACCCAAAATTATTGGCATTATTGATAAAAATAGTATTGGCGTTGGTCACGTCGAGTCCGCTTTCGACAATGGTGGTCGAAACCAATACGTCGAATTCGCCGTTCATAAAACCGAGCATAAGCGATTCCAGTTTTTTGCCCTCCATTTGACCATGACCGATGCCGACTTTAGCATCGGGCACCAACCGCTGTATCATTCCGGCAACTTCTTTGATATTCTCGATCCGATTATGGATGAAAAAAACCTGCCCGCCCCTTTGAATTTCATAGCTGATGGCGTCACGAATGGTAGCCTCCGCGAAACGAATTACCTGGCTTTCAATCGGATAACGGTTGGGCGGCGCGGTATTGATTACCGATAGGTCGCGGGCGGCCATCAAACTGAATTGCAATGTTCTCGGAATCGGCGTTGCAGTGAGCGTCAACACATCGACATTTTCCTTGATCGATTTCAATTTGTCCTTAACGGAAACACCGAATTTTTGCTCCTCATCTACAATCAACAACCCAAGGTCTTTGAATTTCACATTTTTATTGACCAGTTGATGGGTTCCGATTATAATATCGACTTTTCCGGAAGCTAAATTTTCCAGCGTTTCGCGGCGTTCTTTTGCCGTACGGAAACGGTTCAGGTAATCTACGGTAACGGGCATTTCACTTAGGCGCTCCGAAAAGGTGCGATGGTGCTGAAAGGCCAAGATCGTCGTCGGTACCAAGACCGCCACCTGTTTGCCATTGTCCACCGCCTTGAACGCGGCACGAATGGCAACTTCGGTCTTTCCGAAACCGACATCGCCACAGATCAATCGATCCATGGGACGTTCGCTTTCCATATCGCGCTTGACATCTTCGGTCGATTTACTTTGATCCGGAGTGTCTTCATAGATAAATGAAGCCTCCAACTCATTTTGCAAATAACTGTCGGGAGCATACTGAAAGCCTTTTTCCAAACGCCGTTTGGCGTATACTTCGATTAGGTCAAAGGCAATTTTCTTGACCCGTGATTTCGTCTTTTGCTTTAGTTTTTTCCAAGCTGCCGAACCTAATTTGTAAATCTTGGGCACGGCACCGTCCTTGCCGTTGAATTTTGATATTTTGTGCAAGGAATGTATGCTGACGTAAAGCGTATCACGATCACCGTACATCAATTTGATGGCTTCTTGCTTTTTTCCTTCCACATCAATTTTTTGGAGCCCGCCGAATTTTCCAATACCGTGGTCGATGTGGGTCACATAATCGCCGATTTCAAGTTTGTTGAGTTCCTTTAAGGTAATGGCCTGTTTTTTGGCATAGCCATTTTTCAGGTGGAATTTATGGTAGCGTTCAAAGATCTGGTGATCGGTGTAACAAACGATTTTTTGGTCATCATCGATAAACCCTTGGAACAAAGGAAAAACGATTGTTTCATAATGCACATGTTCATTGGCATCCTCGAAAACGGCATGAAAACGTTTCGCCTGTTGTTCGCTGGCACAGCAGATATAGTTCGTGTAGCCCCGGTCTTTGTAGTCGTTCAGATTTTCGATGAGCAGGTCGAACTTTTTATTGAAAGAAGGCTGGGGCTTGGTACAAAATGTCACATCAAGAACGATGGTAATGTCGTCATCTTTTGTACCGTTTTGGGTAATCAAGACAAAATCTTTGAGTTGCCCTTTGAAAACCTTTGAATTCAAAAAAAGCTCTTCAGGTCGGATGTGCTTGATGTCACCTGACAATTTCGAAAAGGCCTGTTCGGCTTTTCGGAAAAAATCGTCAAACCTGTCGAAAAGCAAGTCGGTATTTTTTATGAAAACCAATGTCTGGGCCGAAATATAGTTCAAGAAGCTTTCCCTTTTCTCTTCCATGAACTTATTCGCCACATTGGGAATGATACTAATTTTCTTGACCTTGTCGGTAGAAAGTTGGGTCTCTACATCGAAGGTTCTAATGCTATCGACCTCGTCACCGAAAAACTCGATACGATAGGGTTCATCATGAGAAAACGAAAATACATCGACAATGCCGCCGCGAACCGAAAACTCACCTGGTTCAGTAACAAAATCGACACGTTTGAACCGATATTCGAAAAGTACCTCGTTGAGAAAATCCAATGACAGCGTATCGTCTAGTTTGACTTTCAGCGTGTTCTTTTCCAATTCCCTGCGGGTGACCACCTTTTCGAACAGCGCATCGGGGTAGGTCACGATGACCGCCGGCCTCTTTCGCGAATTGATACGGTTCAATACCTCGGCACGCAACAGTACGTTGGCATTATCGGCTTCCTCTATTTGGTAGGGGCGACGATAGCTTCCGGGGTAGAAAAGCACATCTTTCTCACCGATCAATTGTTCGAGGTCGTTGAGGTAGTAGGCCGCTTCTTCCTTATCCTCGAAAATCAAAAGAAAGGGCTTTTCCGAATTTCGAAAGGCATCCGACAAAACAAAGGAAAGTGAAGAACCCGTTAATCCTTTAAGTTGGACCGCAAAGGGACTTGAAGCATCGGATCGGGCAATGGCATCCTGCAGTTTCCGGGTTTTCGGAGACTGTGAAAACAGTTGCTGGATTGTAGATTGCGCCAACCGTTAAAATTTGAGGTGCAAATATAACTGCTTTCAAAAGCACATTCCAACCGAAAGCCGATAAAATTGAATGTATCAACCGCGCAATCGTTCTTGTAATTTTATTAACGGATTCGTTTTCCGGTTTTGAAAACCATGCCAAAGTATAGCGGCCAAAATAATCGAACTTCCGCCCAAAGCCGTGTAGGCGATACTTTCAACTTCGCTGGTATGACGCACATAAATCGCAAATAGGGCCCAGACCCCGACGGCTGCAAACTCGCGCATATTCCTTTTTTGTATCATGACAAGGTTCAAAACGGTGGCAATGACAATCATAATGATGGTCCATGTAGTTTCGGAAAGAAATCCTCCGTTCCAATTCAATTTGGCCAAATAGGCAGCAATATTGGCAATGGTGGCAACGGCAATCCATCCACTGTAAATACAAATCGGCCACCAGACAAAGGCGATGATTCCAATGGGGGCGTCCCACCGTTCCATATTCGTGTTCAAGATAATCTTAACGAGGGAGAACAGAATCCCCAACATGATCAATACGGATAGACCGGTGTATTCATAGGCAAAAGCGAAAACCCAAGCACAATTGAGTAGGTTGGCAGTGGTAAACCAATATCCGGTCTGTTCGATAAAATCGTTAGCCTTGTCAGAATAAGCCCTTCTTACCTGAAAGATACCATACCCCAATAACCCTAAAAATATCAATCCCCAAATCGCAAAGGCATACCCGGCTGGAGTGAAAAGATTAAAATATTTGTTGCTGACCTCACCAATGGTCGTTTCGTTGATCCGAATGGCTTGCGAGATATAGTTTACGGCAATAACAAGAATGACCGAGAAGAGGTTTAAAAGGGCAAGATTCTTTTTCATCAATTATTTTTATTGGTTTTTGTCAGTCAAATGTAATTATTCACCTTTCTCCTTATTGTTTTATAAGGAGTTCATGAATCTTTGATTTCGCCAAAAAACATCACGGTGAATATCTACACTTGTTATGGCTCATTTCATAGTTTTTAAAAATACGTATTGCACGTTATTAAATGAGCTCTTTTGATTCAAAACCAGACTATTTCGTTAAGCGCCTTTTTCGTCGACCCACTTTTATAGGAACCGTTAGAACTGTGTCGCCCAACAAGGCATAGACTTCGCAACCTTCACCCGGTTCCAAGATATGTGAGCCCGTAAATTCCCCGAAGGCGGGAAGCAACATTTGACTCGCAGATTTGAAAAAACAACGGAGTCGTACCGCCTGTCGGCCCAAACCAGTCAGGCGAATTGCGGGATGAACGTGTCCGCAGAAATTGAACAGCCCCTCCCGCTCTTCGGGATGATGGGTCAACAGAAAACCTTCCAATTCGATTTCCGAAATCACCTGAATCCCTATTTTATGATATTTTAAAGGAGAAATGATATCATGGTTGCCCGAGACCAAAATAATGTCGCCGGCCGTTCTTTCGACCCATTTTTCAAAAAGTTGCCATTCGGCGTTCAAAGAAGAATGAAAGAGGTCGCCCAAAAAACAGATTGTTTTTGGCGTAAAATACGAAATCAGTTCATCAAGCAGGTCAAAGTTCCTTTGAATCGCTTTTTGGGGTACGGCCGCCCCGAATTTTCGAAAATGCGATACCTTGCCCAAATGTACATCGCTTATCAAAAGCATTGCTTTTTCTTGCCAGAAAAGCACCCCAAAAGGATGCATGACAAAGGTTTGGCTCTTGATTTTTGTCGATTGCGTCTTCATTTGATCCAAAGGTACTAAAAGCCCTTTTGCTTTTGTGGCTCCTAATCATTACTTTGTAGCGGTTATTACGACCCGAAACGAAATGCCAAAAATTGTAGTCGTTGGAAGTTCCAATACCGACATGGTCGTCAAAACTACCCGGTTTCCTGAGCCGGGCGAAACCATCATCGGTGAAGATTTTTTTATGTTCCCCGGGGGAAAAGGAGCCAATCAGGCCGTTGCAGCTGCCCGTGCCGGAGGTTCGGTAATTTTTATCTGCGCCGTCGGTGACGATGTTTTTGGTCAAAATGCCTTGGAGGGATATCGCGAGGAAGGCATAAATGTCGATGCTGCAAAAATCATTAAAGATGCGGCCTCTGGGGTCGCCCTGATTACCGTAAACGAAAAAGGCGAAAACGAAATCGTGGTAGCATCGGGAACCAACGCCGATCTTTCGGCAACTTATGTTTCAGGAATTGTGGAAGAAATGGAAGACGATGGAATATTCCTTACCCAATTGGAAACCCCGATCGAAACCATCGAATATTTGGCACGTTACAGCAAACTGACGGATCAGCCCTTGATTATAAATCCGGCCCCGGCACAGAAACTTTCAAATACAATTTTGGACGGACTTTTTCTCATCACCCCGAACGAAACCGAGGCAAAGATCTTGACCGGAATCTCGGTAGAAGATGAAGTTTCCATGCAGTATGCTGCACAAGCCTTGCTACAAAAAGGGGTACAAAACGTAATCATTACTTTGGGAGATAGGGGAGCCTATTTCATGAACCATGAGATGCGCTTTTTAGTGCCATCATATCCGGTAAAGGCAATCGACACTACGGCCGCCGGTGATGTCTTCAACGGGGTTTTGACCGTTTGCCTTGCCCAAAACATGAATTGGAAAGAAAGTATCGAATATGCCAATAGGGCCGCGGCGCTTTCGGTGATGAAAATGGGAGCCCAAGGGTCGGCACCCTACAAAGAGGAAATCAAAAAATTCAACTGATATGTTCATTATTGAAACGTATACACTGGCCGTTATTTTCTGCGTGATAACCATGTTCGCATGGGGCTCTTGGGCCAATACCCAAAAGTTGGCCGCCAAAGATTGGCGCTTCGAATTGTTCTATTGGGACTATGTTTTCGGAATTGTTGTGTTCGCAGGGCTTTTTGCCATGACCGCTGGCAGTACGGGCGATGGTGGAAGACCTTTTCTCGAAGATCTGTCACAAGCGGACAATGCCAGTATTTGGTCCGCGGTTCTTGGCGGAATTCTGTTCAATGCCGCGAATATACTTTTGGTGGCCGCCATTACCTTGGCGGGAATGTCAGTGGCTTTCCCCGTCGGAATCGGATTGGCATTGGTAATCGGGGTCATCGTGAATTATATCGATGCGCCCGTAGGAAACGCCACCCTGCTTTTTGGAGGTGTGGCCCTTATCGTCTTGGCGATTTTGCTGAATGCCAATGCCTATCGCAAACTTTCGGCGCAACAAGAAAAAGTACCCACAAAAGGCTTGGTATTGGCAGTTGTCGCCGGCCTGCTCATGGGGCTTTTTTATAAGTATGTCGCTAATTCGATGTTTCCCGATTTTGAAAACCCGAGCGCAGGGAAATTGAGCCCGTATACGGCCGTATTCCTATTCGCTTTGGGAATCTTGGCCAGTAACTTTGTCTTCAACACCGTTTTGATGCGCAAACCCTTTGAAGGTGCCCCGGTCGGTTTTAAGGATTATTTTTCAGGAAGTCGCAAAAGTCATGTCATGGGGATTTTGGGGGGCGTCATCTGGTGCATCGGTATGTCGTTCAGTATACTGGCATCCGATAAGGCCGGTCCGGCCATTTCTTATGGTTTGGGGCAGGGCGCTACCGTAGTTGCCGCACTTTGGGGTATTTTCGTTTGGAAGGAGTTCAAGGGAGCTCCCAAAGGTGTTGGCCGTATGCTAAATGCCATGCTATTGCTCTATATTGTAGGATTGGGATTGATAATCGCTGCCAGATAATATTATTTCTTGGTCAGTATCGCCGCCATTTTCTTGATGCGGTCCGCCAATTTCTCACTTGTCAGTTTCTCGCGTAACCTATCAGTGATTATCGGAAAGGAAAACGGAGTATGGCCCTTGCATTCCTTCCAAATGATTTTTTGCGTGGCGATCCTTTCCAGGGCAATGCGCAACCGGCCTTCTTCCAATTGATGCTCAAAAGTCTCGGTAAAGGCTTGTTGAAACAACAGATTATCGGGTTCGTAATCGCGGAATACGTTGAAAAGTAGGCCCGAGTTACTTTGAAGATGTTTCATTTTGATTCCCTTGTGCGGATATCCGGTAAAGACCAGGCCACTGATTACGGCAATGTCGCGAAACTTTCGCCTTGCCATTTCGGTCGAGTTCAAACTTTTTTGCAGGTCGTCCAATAAATATTCCTTGGAGAATAGATCGTTGTCGATAACCTGTTGCATATCGATTTTTTGATCTGACAGCAGTTCGAACCCATAGTCGTTGAAAGCTAGTGAAAAAGTAATGGGGGAAAGCAGGCTTATACGGTAACCCAATAGGCTGCCCATAGCCTCGTGCACAAAACGCCCCTCGAACGGATAAAAAATATGGTGATGGCCGTCATCGGTCTCAAAGGTCTCGATAAGAAATTCATCGGGTTTGGGCACGATACTCTCGGATCGTTGTCGGTCGAACAAATGCTTTAATGATTTTATTTCGGGTGATTGGTCTTTGTTGTTCAGACTTGCCGAATACAGTTCGTTTCTGAGAAGTTCCGACATTTGGGCCGAAAGGGTCAGGCGGCCACCCATCCAACTTGGTACCTTGTTTGTTTTTTTGGTCGATTTGCGAACGTGCACCTGCATATCCTTGATACGTATGAATTCGAGATTTCTCCCTGCAAATGTGAATACGTCACCGGGTGTCATTTTAGAGACGAAAGATTCCTCAACGGTACCGATATACCCTCCTTTTTGATACCTGACCGTTAAATTGGCATCCCCTACGATCGTGCCTATTTGAAAGCGATGCCGCATGGCGACCGTTCGGCTATTGACCTTGAACACTCCTTTTTCATCGATCTCGACTTTTTTATATTCGTCATAATGTTGAAGACTTTGGCTTCCTAAAACCAAGAAGTTCAACAGCCATTGCCATTGGTCTTTCGAAATGGCCTGATAGCAGAATGTTTGTTTGACCTCTTCGAAGATTTGATCCGGATAAAATCCATCCGAAACGGCCAAGGTCGTCAAATATTGGAGCAATACGTCGAAAGTGTTCAAAAACGGAATTCGGTCTTCGACCGCATTCTGCCGTACGGCTTGCTGCAACGCAGAGGCTTCGACCAATTCTATGGCGTGCGTGGGCAGAAAATAAATGACACTCTCCTTGCCAGGTCGATGTCCGCTTCTTCCCGCTCGCTGCAGAAAGCGGGCCACACCTTTTGGTCCGCCTATTTGTACCACGGTTTCTACCGGGGCGAAATCGACCCCAAGATCTAGGCTCGAAGTGCAAACAACGGCTTTCAGGCTTTCATTACGGATGGCCTGCTCTACCCAGATTCGGGTCTCTTTATCGATGCTACCATGGTGCATGGCGATTTCGCCCGCAAATTCCGGATGTTTTTGCAGGATTTTTTGAAACCAGATTTCGCATTGGCTACGGGTATTGGTAAAAAGCAGGGTCGTCTTGCTTTTGTTGATTATGGGAACCACATCTTCCAACAATCGAATACCGAGATGCCCACGCCATGGAAAGGTTTCCATGGATTCCGGAATGATGCTCTTGACCGTTATTTTTTTGTCGATTTCAGCCTTGATCAAAACCGAATTTTCAAAAGCCGGCGAATTTGGCCCCAACAATACCTGTTTGGCCTGTTCCAAGTTTCCAATGGTGGCCGAAATGCCCCAAATGCGCAGATTTTTAGACACTGCTTTGAGACGAGACAGTCCAAGTTCCATCTGTACGCCGCGTTTTGTGCCCAACAGTTCGTGCCACTCGTCAACGACTATAGCTGAGCAATCTTTGAGCATTTTGTCATACCCCTTAGAGGCCAAAAGCAATTGCAGACTTTCAGGGGTGGTGATCAAAAGGTCTGGCATTTGTCTTTTCATTTGCGCCCGCTCCTTGGTCGATGTATCCCCGGTACGTATACCGACGGTCATCTGTGTTCCCAAATCGGTCGTGACACGCTCGGCGGATTGTTTGATTTCCAGGGAAAGTGCCCGCAAAGGGGTAATCCAAATGGCTTTCAATCCCTTTTGATACTTGGTCTTGTACTCCGGATTTTTCTTGATGTAGTTAAGCACAATTGGAAACCATAGTGCATAGGTCTTGCCGCTTCCTGTTGGGGCATTCAATAGCCCATGCTTACCTTGTAAAAAGGCCTTCCACGTATCTTTTTGGAATTTGAACGGTTTCCAATTTTGGGATTGGAACCATTGCTCGGCGATATTAAAAAGCTCTTTTTGGGTCATTTACCGCTATTGGGCTTTTGGAAAGTTACTGATAATAAATAATCAATATGATCCTCGAAATAACCTTCAAAAAAATTATCTTTGCAGTCGATAAAATACCAAAAATATGTCGATCAAAGATCTTTATGACAGTAATTCATCGAACAATAACCTTGCCCATTTTGGAAGCCTCGCCAGTTTGGCCGCGGTCGATGGTGAAATCGGAGATGAAGAAATGGCGGTTTTAAAACAGTTTGCCCATAAACTACAGATTACCGATGCAGAGTTCAAAGAGGTGATGAAACAGGAAAACAAGTACCCGATCAACCACCAAGTGAGCTACGAAAAGCGATTGGAACGTTTTTATGATCTTATGAAGATAATCATTGCCGACCATGAGGTGAGCGACAATGAAACGGTACTTTTAAAGCGATATGCCATAGGGTTGGGTTTTCCAAATGACAAAGCGGACAAGCTCATCGAAAAATCGGTTGCCATTTTTACCGGAAAAATCGCTTTTGAAGACTTTATGTATTTGGTAAAATGAGGACCAAAAAAAATCGTACAATAGAAGGAAAGGAAGCCGAGGCTTCCTTTTTTAATGGTATTTATCTAAAAACTCTTGAAGTTTTTCAACCATTTTTCGACTTCCGCAGAAAAAAGGAACTCTTTGATGTAGCTCGGTAGGTTCGATGTCCAAAATCCGATTTTTGCCACCTATGGCCATTCCGTTTGCCTGTTCGGCAATAAAAGCCATGGGGTTGCACTCGTATAACAATCGTAATTTACCGCTTTCGGAAATACTGCTTTTCGGATACATGTAGATACCGCCCTTGATCATATTTCTATGAAAATCGGAGACCAGCGATCCGATATATCTTGAAGTGTAAGGCCTATCGCCCTCTTCTTGTTGACAATACTTGATATAGTCTTTTACGCCTTGGTGAAAATGTATGTAATTGCCCTCGTTCACCGAATAGATTTTACCCGTCTCCGGAAATTGCATGTTCGGGTGCGATAGGTAAAAAGTACCGATCGCCGGATTCAGGGTAAATCCGTTGACACCATCGCCCGTGGTATACACAAGCATGGTCGATGTTCCGTAGACCACATACCCCGCAGCGACCTGTTGGTTGCCGGGCTGTAGAAAGTCTTCTAGAGAGACCGGAGTGCCCACAGGGGTAACACGGCGGTAAATCGAAAAAATCGTGCCGACGGAAACGTTGACATCGATATTCGATGATCCGTCCAAAGGGTCGATCAAAACAACATATTTGTTCTGATGTTGTTCATCGTTGCTGTTTATAGTAATAAAATCATCCTCTTCTTCCGAGGCTATTCCACATACGATTTCCCTGTTCTTTAAAGTCTGTATAAATTTGTCGTTTGCGAGTACATCGAGTTTTTGTTGGTCTTCGCCTTGAATATTGGTATCGCCGGCAGCGCCCAACACATCGACCAAGCCAGCTTTGTTCACCTCGTGGTTAACGACCTTGGCGGCCAATCGAATGGCGTTGATCAGTTTTGATAATTCCCCCGAGGAGTACGGGAAAGAAGATTGGTTTTCGATAATAAATTCCCCTAGGGTCTTATTTTTCTTGTTGATCATGTACCGATTGTTAATTTGCATACAAATATCGGGTATTTTGTGAAACTACAATGATTGTGGTTTTGAACCGATTTTTAAATTTATAACTTTGTGTTTTATTTGTAACAATAATGGATTATAGAATTCGAGAGGCCACCGTAGCCGATATGCCTCAAGTTCTCAAACTGATTCAAGAATTGGCCACTTTTGAGAAAGAAGGAAATGCCGTCGAAGTGACGGCACAAGATTTGATCAACGATGGTTTTGGCGCTAAAAAACTGTTCCATTGCTTTGTGGCCCAACAAGATGATGAAATCGTGGGAATGGCCTTGATATACCCAAGATATTCGACTTGGAAAGGACCTATTATCCACCTCGAAGATTTAATCGTTACCGACCATATGAGGGGCAGTGGTCTGGGTACTGCTTTGTTGAACGAAGTTGTCAAATATGGCGCCGACCTTGGGGTAAAGCGCATCAACTGGGAGGTTATCGACTGGAACGAACCTGCGATAAGCTTCTATGAAAGTAAAGGGGCCAAAGTATTGCGTGATTGGGATGTCGTACAGTTGGACGAAACGGGAATCAAAAATTACCTAAAAAATATATGAGGATATTTAAGTTCGGAGGAGCATCGGTAAAAGATGCCGATGGAGTTAGAAATCTGGCCAAGGTCTTGGATCAAGTGGGCCATCATAATACCTTATTGGTCGTCTCGGCCATGGGAAAGACTACCAATGCCATGGAAGCCGTGGTCAACGCCTATTTTGAAAATGGGCAAAGTTTGCCTTCGGCCTTGCAAGATGTAATCAACTACCACGATGACATATTGAACGGACTTTTCGAAAATGCATCCCACCCCATTTATGACAGGGTAAAATCGCTGTTCGATGAGGTCCATGGGTTTTTGGCCTGGAACAAGTCGCCCAAATATAATTTCGTCTATGATCAAGTCGTGGGGTATGGTGAATTGATCTCGACGACGATAATAAGCGAATACCTCAACGAATCGGGAGTCTCGAATACTTGGCTCGACGTTCGGAATCTTATCAAGACCGACAACAGCTATCGCGATACGACGGTCAATTGGGAAAAGACCCAGCAGAACGTTCAGACAAAGGTCGATCGTAAAAAATTCAATATTACCCAGGGATTTTTAGGAAGTGACGATAATAATTTTACGACAACACTGGGCCGTGAAGGCTCCGACTATACCGCCGCGATCTTAGCCTATTGCCTAAATGCCGATTCGGTGACCATTTGGAAGGACGTGCCCGGTGTACTGAACGCGGATCCACGGTATTTTAAAGAGACGCAACTTTTGAACAAAATATCATACCGAGAGGCGATCGAGTTGGCTTTTTATGGGGCTTCGGTCATACACCCCAAAACATTGCAGCCTTTGCAGCAAAAAGAGATTCCACTTAATGTCAAATCGTTTTTGAATCCTAAAGACCCGGGTACCATTGTCGGCAAAGGAATCGGCATCGACCCCAAAGTACCCTGCTTTATCGTAAAAAAGAACCAGGTCTTGATGAAATTGTCCTCATTGGATTTTTCCTTTATCGTAGAGGATAGCATAAGCGAGCTTTTCAAAATGTTGCACGATCATAAAATGAAGGTCGACCTGATACAAAATTCGGCGATCAGTTTCTCGGTCTGTGTTGACAATCGGTTCGGCAGGTTGGAAGAATTGCTTGCCCTCTTGAAAGGCAGGTTCAAAGTCGTACATCATGAAGGGGTGTCATTATATACCATTCGCCACTTTACCAATGAAGCGATAGAAAGCCTGCTCAACGGACATGATGTTTTGCTCGAACAACGCGGCAAGGAAACTTTGCAATTGGTGGTCAAATAGCTCATCGTCCAAATGTTAAAATGGACTTGAACTCTCGTGTTTTTCCTATCTTAGCCTTTATCTAATTTAAAAACCGTGTATGGGTTTAGTGACCGCAAAAGAGGTGTCCGAGGCAATAAATCTTGACAAGTACGGGATCTTAGGCACTTTTTTGGCGTGGGTATTGATGAAGGTCACAAGAATATCCAGTATCAATCGATTTTATGATAGAAACAAACATTTAGAAGGGCCTGAATTTCTAGATGAGATCTTAAAACATTATGAAATCGATTTTGAGATTCCGGAGGATGATTTTCGACGTCTTCCGAAAGAAGGCCCCTACATAACCATTTCAAACCACCCTTTGGGCGGAATCGATGGGGTTCTCTTATTAAAACTTTTGGTGGCCCTGAGGGGTGATTTTAAGATAATCGCCAATTTCTTATTGCAGCGTGTCGGGCCGTTGGCCCCTTATATAATGCCGGTGAATCCGTTTGAGGACCGCAAGGATGCCAAAAGCAGTTTGGCAGGGTTCAAGAACGCCATTCAGCATATTAGGGAAGGCCATCCATTGGGAATTTTCCCAGCTGGCGAAGTTTCAACCTACAAAGATGAAAAATTGATCGTCGATAAACCTTGGGAAGAGGCCGCATTGAAGCTGATAAGAAAGGCCGAAGTCCCGGTGGTACCCATTTATTTTCACGCGAAGAACAGCAAACTTTTTTATCGGTTGTCGAAAATCAGCGATATCTTTCGCACGGCGAAGTTGCCTAGCGAGCTCTATACACAGCGAAACCGCCCCATCAAGGTACGTATTGGCCAACCTATTTCCGTTGACGCGCAGAAAGAGCATGAGACCTTGGAGGATTTTACCGAACTTTTGCGCAAAAAAACATACATATTGGCCAATGCTTATAAAAAAGAGCGGTTGATCGATCAAATACCGGGTACCCTTAAAATTCCCAAACCACAGAGAAAGATAGTTGCCGCAATACGTACTGAGGTCATACAGGGAGAAATAGAAAAACTTCGTGAAAAAGATTGCCGCCTTTTGCAAAGCAAAAACTACGAGGTTTTTCTGGCCCAGGCGCATGATATGCCATTCATTTTAAAGGAAATAGGCAGACAGCGCGAAGTGACTTTCAGGGCCATAGGCGAAGGCACCAATAACGCCATAGACCTTGACATTTTTGATGAGTATTACCACCATCTTTTTCTTTGGGACGATAATGAGAAAGCAATCGTAGGAGCTTACCGAATGGGCATGGGGTCCGATATTTTCAAGCAATATGGCATCGACGGATTTTATTTGCAAGACCTATTCCGTTTTGAGCCCGAGCTTTTCCCCATGATGGAAAAATCGATAGAAATGGGCAGGGCCTATATCGTCAAAGAATACCAACAAAAACCGATGCCCTTGTTCTTGCTTTGGAAAGGAATCGTACACACTACTCTACGCCACCCGGAACATAAATATCTGATCGGGGGCGTAAGTATAAGCAACCAATTTTCAAACTTTTCAAAATCGTTGATGATCGAGTTCATGAAAAGTAATTATTGGGATCCCTATGTCGCGCAATATATTCGCCCGAAGAAAGAGTTCAAGGTAAAACTGAACGATGCCGACAAGGAGTTCGTATTCGACGAAACCGAAGCAGATCTGAACAAGTTCGATCGTTTGATCAATGAGGTCGAACCCGGCGATCTTCGATTACCGGTACTGATTAAAAAATACATCAAGCAAAATGCCAAGGTGGTCGCTTTTAATGTCGATCCACTCTTTAACAATTCGGTGGACGGGCTGATGTATATCAAGATTTCCGATTTGCCTGAAAGTACCGTAAAACCAGTTATGGAAGAATTTCAGGCCGAACTCGAACGCAAATTTGCCGAAGCCCAAGACAGTACCGGCACTTAAATCCGTTCGTTTTTCAAAAAGCTTTTGCAGAATTCCTTTATCTGATTTCGGGCCTTTAAGAACGCCGCATGTTTTTCTTCTTCGCTTCCCTCCACTTTTGAAGGATCGAAAAAATTATGGTGAATGCGCTTCGCATTTTTCGAAGGGATAAAAGGGCAGTTTTCCTTGGCATGGTCACAAACTGTTATGATAAAATCCCATTCGATTCCCGAATATTCATCGACATGGTTCGAAGTATGCGTAGAGATATCGATGCCATCTTCGCCCATGATGCCCACCGCACCTGGATTCAGACCGTGGGTCTCGATACCGGCACTATAGATTTTGGCCCTGCCGTTGGCTAACTTTTCCAAATAGCCATGGGCCATTTGACTTCTGCAAGAATTGCCGGTACAAAGCACTAATATGTTTTTCATCGCTACGATTTTAGTCATTCCCGTGAAGGCGGGAATCTTTCTTATTGGTTTTCAACTTTGTTCAAAAATGCCAAACAAGAGGATATTAGATCCCCACAATCGTACTCCTTCTTTCATAGAGCAGATTGTCTTTCCAGACACCGTCAAGATTTCCGACCCGTTCTCTTTTACCAATATATCGGAAGCCCACCTTTTCATGCAACCGGATGCTTCCCTTGTTTTCAGGAAATATTCCCGATTGCAAGGTCCATAATCCTTCTTTTTCACTTTCCCTTATCAAGCTTTCCATTAATAATTCTCCTACCCCCATTCTTCTACTATCCTTTTCGATATAGACGCTGACCTCGCCAACACCCCCATAAACGCATCTGCTAGAAACCGGCGAGAGTGCCGCCCAGCCTAAAATCTTATCTTCTTTAATCGCGACCAACCTACATGATTTCATGTGGTTTGTATCCCATGACCCATAGTCGGGAATATCTTTTTCAAAGGTCGCGAAACCTGTGGCAATGCCGTCGGCATAGATTCTGGAGACCGCATCCCAGTCACTGGCCATCATTTCACGTATACGCATTTCTTACAATTTAGCAACACCCACCGCCCGGAGCACAGCATTCTTCCGATACGGCCTCCTTTAACACGGGAACACCGCAGACTTCTTTCGCCTTACAGTCGGTTTTTTCAACGCCTAGTTTTATTACCAACCTATCTTCAGATATCATATGATCGTTCACAAAAAGTTGGGCCGTATGAAAATTGTCATTGCTATATTCGAATTTAACTTCGACATCTTTTTCCATAGGTTTCATTTTGTCAACTTTGTTCAAAATACCCAATGCCTTAAAAGTGGACATATACTCTCGTTTATTCTTTTCTGCAGGACTTTCCCATAATTGTATTACAGTCTCTTTCCAATGATCGGTTCTTGCGCCGCAATCTACCGACTCGATGGTAACGTTCTTAACTTCGGTAATATGATAATTGGCCCCAACGTAATGCCCTTCGTTATATTCAAAAACGAGGCTTTTGTTTGGGTTTTCTTTCAATAGCAGTAAAAATTCCTGTGTTTTCATAGTGATGGTTTTAACAACAATTATATTTCGTTTTGTCAAAAAAAGAATTCAAAAGTCCTTGAATCTCCTTCCATTTTTTGAGGTTGATACAATAGCAAATTTTTTTGCCCTCGATTTCACCTTCGATCAAGTCAATACTTTTCAATTCTTTTAAATGTTGGGAAATAGTGGGTTGCGCGAGGCCGATTTCTTCTACGATATCATTACATATACAGGAAGGCTGTGTACTTATATACTGTAGAATCGCAATGCGACCAGGATGCGCCAATACCTTGAAAATGGCCGCCAATTGGTTTTGATCAGTATCGAAAATCTGTGTCTTGGTAACTCCCATTATTATATTTATATATTGCAATATTACGATAATAAATTAAAATAAAAAAACCGGATTTTTGCATCCGGCTTTTTCTTTAGAACCAAGGTTTTCTACCTACCTGATAAGTGTTGTAAAACTCTTCGTCAGATTTGGTCAAATAGATGATGCCTTCTATGAGGCCTATTAGCATCGGTATGTATATCAGGAAAGCACCTATTACAAGACAAACAAGCACCCACGATATTAAAGTAAAGCCAAGCAAAATAAAACCTTCTTTTTGATAGCCCAAAATAAATTTGTGTACGCCCAGAGAACCCAAGACAATGGCAAGGATCCCTGCCAATATTTTCTTGTTTTCGCCTCCGGCGCCGCCAAAAGCCTCTTTGGCGCTTTCAGTAAATTCATTGGCCGTCTTTTTGGCCTCTTCGGCAAAATCGCTGGCCGCCTCTTTGGCGTCTTCGGCAAATTCACTCGCTTTCTCCTTGGCATCGTGCGCAAACTCTTTGGTAGCCTCTTTGGCATCCTCGAATTTTTCACTGGCCTTTTCGCCTAGGTCCTTTGCTTTTTCTTTAGCGCTGTCGAACGCATCCTCGGCTTTATCGGCCAGGTTTTCAGCTCCTTCTTTAGCACTGTCCATAGCATCATCTGCCATGTCGTCCAAATTTTTATTGTCTTCTGACATCTTTCTTGATTTTGGTGGTTAATACAGTACTAAATGTAACAAATATTCAGGTTCTAAAGAAACGCCTTGTCGATTGGTTCCCAAAGTTCAAGTTTATTGCCTTCAGGGTCTAGAATCCAGCCAAATTTACCATACTCGTATTCCTCGATTTCGCCAACGACCGTTACCCCTTCTTTTTTCAGAACATCAAGTAGTTCAATCAAATTTTCGACTCGAAAATTCATCATAAACTGCTTTTTACTCGGATTGAAATAGGAGGTGTCATCATTCATCGGACTCCATTGGGTAGAACAATCGTTACCTTCTTTGTCTTTCCACCAAAAGGTCCAACCATATTGATCTGTAGGAATGCCCAAATGCGTTTTATACCAGTCTTTCGTCTTGTTCGGGTCTTTACACTTGAAGAAAAATCCGCCCAGTCCTGTTACTCTTTTTTTCATCTATTAAAAATTTGTATTAATCTGAAAATGACTATAATCAAAATTTTCTGCATAGATCAACCGCTGCGCTTTCGCGTAAAAAATTTAATTATTTCGGTTGGTACACAAAAAATTAAATTTGTTTATGCTTATTTCTATTCGCTCCCGAAAAGTCGGAAACCGTTATTTTTTCTTTATATTTTTTTCATAAAGCGCCACCCAATCATCGACGGTCATTTTGGTGCACAACTCCTTTATCAAGTCATAAGGAATATCATCCATAGCCTTAAAACGGATGCAACTTTTGCCCATATCCAATTTGCGCTTACAATGTTTGGGGTACTCCCCGACAAACCAGTCATACAATTTCGGGTCCGCATAAATACCTGAATGGTAGAGGGCCACAAAATTCTTTTGTGAAGCCAAATTCATAAAGGGCAATGGTAATTTAGTGTCACAGTGATATCCGTCAGGATAAATGGAATGAGGCACCACATAGCCCAACATACCATAGCTCATCTGCTCTTCGAACCCTTTAGGGATATTTTCAAGGATGATTTTTCTGATTTTCGAAATCACGGGTCGCCGTTCCTCTGGAAGTTGGCTCACATAATCGTCAGGTGAATTTGCCTTGTACTGCATGTTATTTCTATTTGCGTTGTAAAATCAATGCCGAAAGCAATGAAATTATAAAACCTATGACAAAAACCATCATCGACATTATGAAAAAATGGGCCAGCGGATTCGAGAACATTTCCTTTTCCGATGCCAGTTCTTCTTTTCGGATTTCAAACTCCGCTGCAGGTAAGGAACGGGCCTGCTCAAGCATTCCATCATAATAATCCGTCATAAAATCAGGATTAACGAACTTAACATAGATAACATCCAAGAGGCCGAAAGCCAGGGATGCCATAAGACTGATAAAAATACCCACCAAAAGGGCCTGTGCAAAACTAACCGCACCACTATTTTCCTTATCGCGAAAATGTTTTATACCAAAGTACACGAAGAGCAATGAAACGACCATCGACGAATAGCCGATGATTTCACCGAGCGTGTTGTCAACAATATCAATAAGAGACCATATAATAACCGATAATGCACAGATGGTGATAACGCCAAAACCTCCGTAGCGCAGAATTGTCTTTTTCATTTTAATGTATTTGATGAGATGGATAAAAATAACCGAGCTCCCGAAAATTAAGCTCATACTAAAGTACCGAAATGACAATTTCGGTCAAATTAACCGCATTTCCTTGGCCTTTTGAATGGCCTGCGTCCTTCGTTTGGCATCAAGCTTTACGAATAGATTTGACACATGGGTCTTGATCGTACTTTCCGAGAGGAAGAGTTTTTCGCCTATTTCCTTATTAGACAGCCCTGAGGCTATACCGTTCAAAACTTCAAGCTCACGTTTGCTCAGGCCAAATTCCCTGATTTTCTTGGAATCTATATTTTTTGGTTGGGAAGCATCCTTGGAAAGACTGTTCTTGTTAAGAAAAATGCCGATGAGAAAAAACACAATGGCGATTACGGTAATGATCAATTCTACCGAAGCATCACCTGAGGCATGGGCATACTTGCTTAGTTTGAACAGGCAAAGTAATGCGATTACCAAAGCGGCAAAGACAAAAACCGTCTTTTTCATGACTAAATTTAGCAAAATTCCGATTTGACTTTTTCAACTATGGTCCGTGCCAGCTTTTCCAGACTTTCCATGGTCCAGCCTGCAACATGTGGGGATAGTATTACGTTTTCCGCGCAGATGAGGTATTTAAAGGCTTCGGGAAGTTCATTGTCGGCAAACATGTTTTCAAACGATGATTTCTCATACTCGAGCACGTCCAAGCCTGCACCGAGGACCTTGCCCGATTTCAGGAATTTCACCAAGTCTTTGGTAACGACACATTTGCCCCTCGCCGTATTCAAAAGCCATATCGGTTTATGGAATTTCTGTAAAAATCCTTCATCGACCATGCCCATGGTAAGCTCGGTTTGCGGCACGTGCAAGCTCAGCACATCGGTCTTTTGGTGCAGTTCCATAATACCGACTTGCCGCGCATTTTCATCTTCGACACCACCCACGATATCATAACAGATAACCTCGACATCGAAACCTCCAAGTTTTTTGGCGAAAGCCTTGCCCATGTTCCCATAACCGATGATTCCCACGGTCTTGCCATCAAGTTCAAACCCTCGATTGCCTTCGCGGTCCCATTTTCCCGAACGGACTTCCCTATCGGCCTTGTTCAATTTGTTCAACAAAGCGAGCAACATGCCCAACGTATGTTCACCTACCGCATTGCGATTTCCCTCAGGGGCTGCGGCCAAAAAAATACCTCGCGATTTGGCGTACCCCACATCTATGTTCTCAAGCCCCGCACCGAGGCGTCCTATAAATTTTAAATTGGAGGCCTTTTCCAAAAAAGGTTGATCTATCGAAAAGCGACTGCGGATGATGAGTCCGTCATATTCATGGATTTTTTCTTCGATTTCCTTTTTTGAGGATTCGTAGTCTTCATAATTTTCAAATCCCAAGGAATCGAATTCCTCAATGATCAACGGATGGTTGATGTCGACATGCAAAATCTTCATTCACAGCTATATTTTCGGATAATGGGTTTGTGTCACTTCGTGTTGTATGTTGCCCGTATGGGCGGTATCCTGTTTTTCGAAAAGCAATAGATGTACTTCCTCGCCGTCTTTGGTCATGGGGTTATGCTCCACCCCTTTAGGAACCACGATTAACTCCCCTTCCTTTACGACCTCCGTCCGGTCACGAAATTGCATGTACAATGTGCCCTTTACGACCTGGAACAATTCGTCCTCGTTTTCATGGGCGTGCCAAACGAACTCGCCCTTTATCTTGGCCAAGAGCACGTGCATATTATCAACGACCGCTATTTGATGCGGATGCCATTGCTTTGTAAACGCTGCGTGTTTTTCTTTAATGTTTATCGGTTTCATAGGCTCGTTAATAGGTGAATTGGATTAAATTCCCAAAATCAACTTTGCGATCAAGAAGTAGATAAGAATGCCAAAGATATCATTGCTGGTGGTAATAAAGGGTCCTGTGGCAATGGCGGGGTCAATGCCTCTTTTATGAAGAAAGAGCGGGGTAAAAGTGCCTATAAATCCCGCTACGACAATTACGGCGATCAACGAAATCGATATGGCCAAAGCGGTCATGAAGCTGCCCTTCCAAATCCACGTGAATAGCAAAAGAAGCGCTGCCAAAATAAGGCCATTCAAAAGTGCCAACAGCATTTCTTTGATCAAGCGATCGCCAATACTGCCCTTTATATCATCGTTCGCCAACCCTTGCACGATAATCGCACTTGATTGCACGCCAACATTACCCGCCATGGCGGCAATCAGCGGGGTGAACAGAAAGAGTACCGTGTACTTTCTGAACATTTCTTCAAACCCGCCCATGATAACAGCTGCCGCGGCCCCTCCGAATAGCCCTAGAATAAGCCAAGGAAGACGAGCTCGGGTAAGGTCCCAAATACTATCATCGGCCTCGACACCTTGTGAAATACCCGCTGCCATTTGATAGTCCCTGTCGGCTTCCTCACGAATGACGTCGACGATGTCGTCTATCGTAATTCGGCCGACAAGCCTGCCAATTTCATCGACTACAGGAATTGCCTCTAAGTCGTACTTGCTCATAATCTTGGCCACCTCTTCAGGCTTCTCGTTCACATTGACCGAATCGACCTTCGGTATATAAACCTCACTGATATGGGTTTTCGTCGAGGTCGTCAAAAGGTCTTTTAATGAAAGTCTCCCTTTCAGCCTATCATCATTGTCCACTACATAAATGGAATGAACCCTTGTAACATCTTCGGCCTGGACACGCATTTCTTTCACGCATTTAAGAACATCCCAATTTTCGTTGACCTTGACCAACTCTTTGGCCATAAGTCCGCCTGCGGAGTTCTCATCGTAACGTAAAAGATCAACAATATCCTTGGCGTGTTCCTTATCCTCGATTTCCGAGATAACCTCTTGAACGATTTCCTTGGGCAACTCGGCGACAATGTCTGCTGCATCATCCGTGTCCAATTCTGCAAGTTCCCCGGCAATCTCCTTGGAGGACAAGTTGGCCAAGATGGCTTCACGAACATCTTCATCGACCTCGGTAAGCACGTCGGAAGTCTTGTCACTATCGAGTAACTTTATCAGATAGGTCGCCTTTTCGGTATTCAGCTCATCGATAATCTCGGCGACATCGGCAAAATGCACCTCATCCATGAGCGTCACCAAACTGGCGTCGCTCTGGTTTTCGATCAGCTGTTCGATTTCAGCCAAAAGCTCGTCTGTGAGTTTAAAGGGTGTCATTTGCTATTTTCTTCGCAAGGTCGATAAAATCTGACACTGGCAATTGTTCTGGGCGAAGGGCAAAGATAGCATCTTCTTTGAGATTTTGTGATAGCCCGAATGTTTTTAGGCTGTTGCGAAGGGTCTTTCGGCGTTGGTTGAACGCGGTTTTGACAACTTTGAAGAACAGGTTTTCGTCACAGTGCAATGTAAAATTTTCCTTTCTGACCAAATGGATAACACCCGATTCCACTTTAGGGGGAGGATCAAAAACGGTAGGCGGTACAGTGAACAAATACTCGGCATCGTAAAATGTTTGGACCAAAACCGAAAGAATGCCGTAAGTCTTGTTTCCCGATGCGGCGCAGATGCGTTGGGCCACTTCTTTTTGGAACATACCTGAAAATTCGGGTATCCGGCCTTTGAATTCCAACATCTTAAAAACGATCTGGGTAGAGATATTATAGGGAAAGTTGCCGGTAATGGCGAATTGGGCATTACCAAAAAGCGTTTTCAAGTCATATTTTAGAAAGTCGGCTTCAACGATCTTAAAACTGCCATTCGACTTTACGGCTTCAGGATGTTCCAGCAGAAAATTGTTTTCGAGGTAAGCAACGGACTCGGAGTCGAGATCCATGGCCACAAGGTCAATGTTTCTCTGCAATAGGTATTTGGTCAAGACACCCGTGCCCGGGCCGATTTCGATGACGCTCTTAAAGTCTTTTAACGAAAGGGTTTCAGAGATCTGTCGTGCAATTGACTCATCTTTCAAAAAGTGCTGGCCAAGGTGTTTTTTGGCCCTTACGGGTTGCTTTGCCCACTTTTCAGAACCCTCACTTGAAAAATTGCCGCTGGCTCGTTTTCGTTTTTTTGCCATACCCAAAGTTAAAGGTGTTTAGCAACATACAACCAAGCTTTTTTACCCGATTTTAATCCGACCCTAATTCTTTTATAAAAATCTCCCTCATAGTCATCCGCATTCGCCAAATCGGTTTCGGTAACCTCATATACCATTCCTGATATACGATGCGACGAATCTTTGGTCTTCAAAAGAGCCGGGTAGATTCCGTATGCCTTATTTGGTGATAGGACAAACCCCGTTACCTCATCAGGACAACCCGATAAGGTTTTTTGAAAAAGTACATTTTGCACGTCATGTTCCTGTAGCGTACCGTAAGAGAAAAGGTACTCCATTTAATGCTCGCTAATGATTTCAAGTTCTGTACGGAACGAAACAAATTTACCAGCGAAAAGACGTTGCGCATCTTCACGAAGTCTTGGTGCATCTTCACTATAATATTTGCCCAAGGTTTCCTTGTCTACCGTGGTGAACTGTACCGAATAGGTTATTCCGCCCATTTCTTCCTCAACCAGTACTTTACTCATTTTTGCACCGAGAAATTTTCCCGTTGCCAAAACATCGGGTATATGGATTTCTTGCATCCATTTCAGCCATTCATCATGGACTGATTCCTCTATGTTGGTAGTTACGTTGTATATGTACATTTTTAAGGTTTAAATTCAATTTCGAACTCAAATGCAAACAACAGGTTCAAATACGATTTTAGAATCCATTTTTGAATTTGTTCTTGAACTTGGGTCTGTCTTTAATTAATGGAATCTCCCCTGAGTATCCTGAAATTCTTACGCGCTTGTGGAAAATAATAACTATCCTGATAATTATAGATTATTTTTTCATAATGCGTTTTGGCCTTTTCGGGTTCGCCCAACACCTTGCGATAAAGTTCGGCCATGGCAAAATGGGCATCGTCGGCCAAAATGCCGTTACCGTAGAATTCCGTTATTTTTTGATAATTGAACAGGGCGGCCTCATAGTCCTTAGTACTTTCCAGCAGTTCGCCCTGCTTCAACAAGGTCTCGTCCTCGATTTTTTCGCCCTTGTGATTCTGCAAAATAACCTCTAGCTCATCGATGGCTTCCTTTGTTTTATTTTGGTAGGCCAATAAGTCTGCACGGGCGTATTTTTTTAAGGCCGTCTGTGTGGAATCTTCCAACGAATTGTCAGAAATCAATAGGCTCAATTGCATGGCGTCGTTGGCGATCAATTGAGAGGTCGAACTTCTCAATACTTTCAACTGGGTCAACGCCCAATCGAAGTCGCCTTTGTAAAAACTGGTCTGCGCCACTTTATAGCGCGCATTCTGGCCAAGTACATCATTTTTCAATTTTTTCTGTATCTGTGAAAAATAGATCAATGCCTCATTGAATTTTTTATCGTATACCAAGATGTCGCCCAAGGCCATTTTAATATAGGCCAACCCTCTTTGGTTTAAGGGCAGTTCCATACTATTCTTCAAAATCTCTATTGCGGGTTCGGGCGTATCTTTTTTAAAGGTCAAAAAATTGGCATAGGCCACTTGCAATTGCAATGTACGGCTCTTGTACCCATGGATCTGGACCAAATCTTCATACTTTTTCTCTATTTTGTCCAGAGAAGCCGCATCGAAATCCATCAAGTCGATATCGATCAAATTCAATTGGGCGTTGAGCTTGGCAACCTCATCTTTGCCATTTTCAACGATGAATTCATAGATTTCGGTCGCCGCCAGCACCTCGTTCTCTTTTAAGGCCAAATCGGCCAGCCCTTCCAGCCTTTGAACAGAATTGCCATCTGTACGTTTGAAAATGGCCTTTTCTTGTCGAAATGCACTTTCATATTGCTTCTGTTGCACAAAAAGCCAACTGAGAATGTCGTTCCATAATATGTTCGGGTTCCGCTGTGCGTTCTGCAGTAAAATACGTTTTAGCTTGACATTGTTCTCGTTTTCAGGGTCTGACGAAATAAAATCATCGATACTTCTGAGAATATTCGATTTTGAGACTTTGCCATCTACGATAAGTTTTAGGTATGCCTCGTACATTCTTGAGATATCGCCCTGTTCACCATAAATTCTGGCAATCTGATAATTATAATCCAACTCCGGATTTAATTCCATAGAACGCTTAAAGGCTTTTAGCGCATAATCGAGAAGGGCATATTTTTGAAATTTAAAGCCAAGCCCGTAACCAAAATTCGGATTCTCTTCAATTTTGGAAAGTGCCTTATCATAAAATTCATTGGCCTTACCTGGGGTATCCTGTAAAGTATAATTATACCCCAGTTCAACGAGCAACGTCGGATATGGATTACCTGTCCGTATTCTATCCATTAAGAAATTCTCGGCGTCCAAATAGCGCTCCAATTGTTGATAGCAGGCAACCAGCCCCTCGGCATAATCGGTACGCCTTGGGTCTTTTTCGACCAATTTTTCATAGAAGACGGCAGCCTTTTCAAACTCACCATCATTGAAATATTGTTTTGCCAAGAAATCATCTTGGGCCAAAGTGGACGATAGAAGTACGAGGTACGAAATAAAAAGTACAATGAACCGCATTGTCCAAAGATAACGTAGAATAGAAGATTTTGGTGTTAAGGTGGTCTTAATCGATCACATCGAATCCGCAATAGGGCACCAAAACCTTTGGAATCTTTATACCGTCGGCCGTCTGGTAATTTTCCAAAATGCCCGCCAATACTCTTGGAAGTGCCAAAGAGCTACCATTGAGCGTATGGGCCAATTGGCTTTTTCCATTTTTGTCTTTGTAGCGCAATTTTAAGCGATTGGCCTGATAGGTCTCGAAATTGGAAACCGAGCTTATTTCCAACCAACGGTCCTGAGCGGTGGAAAAAACTTCGAAGTCATAGGTCAAGGCCGAGGTAAAACCGAGGTCGCCCCCGCAAAGTCTTAGAATTCTATAGGGAAGTTCAAGTTCGCGGAGTATGTTTTTCACATGTTCAACCATACCGTCAAGGGCCTTATATGAGTTTGACGGATGTTCGACACGAACGATCTCGACCTTGTCGAACTGGTGCAGACGGTTGAGTCCGCGTACATGGGCCCCATAACTTCCGGCCTCGCGTCGAAAGCAAGGTGTGTAACCGGTATAACAGATCGGAAAATCTTTTTCGTTCAAAATTTCGTCGCGCAACAAATTGGTGACGGGTACTTCGGCCGTCGGAATCAGATAGAGATTGTCTTCGCCGATATGGTACATTTGGCCTTCCTTATCGGGCAACTGCCCGGTACCAAAGCCTGAAGCTTCGTTCACCAAATGCGGTACCTGCATCTCGGTATATCCGGCCTCAGTATTCCTATCCAAAAAATAAGCGATCAGGGCGCGCTGTAAACGTGCACCTTTGCCCTTGTAGACAGGAAAACCCGCCCCGGTAATTTTTACACCCAGTTCAAAATCGATAAGATCAAATTTTTTGGCCAGTTCCCAATGTGGCAGTGCATCGGTATTCAAGGTAGGTATGTCGCCTTCCCTAAAAACCTCCTCATTGTCTTCTTCCGTGTTTCCCGATGGCACAAGTTCGTGGGGCACATTCGGTATTTGGTACAACACATTTTGCAGGTCTTCGGCCGTGGTGTTCAACGTTTCCCCCAATTGCTTCGATTCTTCCTTTAGGGCACCCGTTTTTTCCTTTAAAATGTTCGCTTCGTCTTTTTTTCCGCTTTTGAACAATCCGCCTATTTCTTTTGACAATTTGTTGCTTTCCGCTAAAACGGTATCAAGACGTGCCTGGGTCGAACGCCTTTTTTCATCAAGCCTCAATACATTGTCCAACAATGGGGCCGCATCAATGTTCCGCTTTCCCAGCGCCTTGATGATTTCATCCTTATTATCACGAATGACCTGTAACTGTAACATTGGTATTTGTTATATGAAGGGCAAATTTAAGGTAATCCGATGATTTAAGGCTTATATTTATCCTTCACGTAGACAAAAAACCTCTTATGATCTTTGAACATTTTGCACTCAACGTAATGAATGTTGACCAAGTCGTTGCATGGTACATCGAAAATCTGGGACTAAAAGTTGCGGTCCGAGAAAATGAACCTCCTTTCATGACATTTTTGGCCGATTCTTCCGATCGCGTTATCATGGAATTATACCACAGGCCCGATGAGTCTATAACGGATTTTGCAAACCAACACCCGCTCACATTTCATGTGGCCTTTATTTCTGAAAATGCACAAGAAGATAGGGTTCGCTTAGAAAAACAAGGTGCTTCGTTTTTTGAGGAAGTCAAAAAAGAGGACGGCAGCCATTTGGTGATGCTTCGAGATCCCTGGGGCATGCCCTTGCAATTATGTCAACGAACGGTCAAGTTTTGAGTCGCTAATCCAATTTTGAGGGTAAAATCCATTCATTATGGCGAACATAACTCCAGGGGGTATTGGCCAAATCGACTTCTGGATCGATAAATTGTTCATAGGGCCTGCCATTGATACTTATCTTTGATTTTACATGAACCGCTATATTCTTGCCCTTTTCGGCATAATCTTTTTTTAACTTTTGGGCGAACTGCCAAATAAAATCAGGATAGGCCTGAAGTCTGCGCTTTTGCTTTTTTGTGACATAGGCATCTAGGTCGATATTGTAGGTTTCGCCGGTTTCGGAATCCGTGACCGTGAACTCGGTCACACCGCTTCTACTTCTCAACATCATTCGCCAGCTCAAACGATGGCCCTCTTCCGTCCATAATACATCGTCTTCAATAAAATGGTGCCTTATCGGTAATATGAACTGGATCAGAAAATAGCTCGCGCCCAACAAGATCGCCATGTTCTTATAGGGCGGAATCTTAACCTCGTTCGATATATAGGCTTCTTTCTTCTTCAAGAAAATCTTTCTTATGGTTTCGGGTTCAAAAAAGAACACCGTAAAGGCCAAGGAGAGATACGGGAATATACCTATTTGAAAGACTATCGAATTGAACAAATGAAAAAAGATAGAAGTGATGAAGGCGATTTTACGGGTCGGCTTCCAAAGGAGTGCGGGAACGATCAGAAGATCAAAGAGAATACCAAATGTACCGATTATCTTGTGTACCCAAGTTTCCTGCAAAAGCGGCCCTATCAGAGGGTAATCGGCCTTGTTCAACATCAGGATCTCTATGATACCGAAGTCGAGCCAGTCGCCATACAGCTTTGCTATCGATGCGAATGTATATACGATGAACAACTGAAGTACGATGATCCATTTGACGTAACTGAACATATAGTTTCGCTTCAACCTAGGTAGCTTTTTCGCATCGCTGGAATATGCCCGGTGGGCAGGAAAAAAACACATGAACAACGAAATCAAGATCAAGAGATAATAATGGTTGTTGTACGATGATTTCTGCATAAGGTATACACCTGTCCATAGTACGGTAAAGGCGATAATGCTGAAACGATATTTATAGCCAAAAGCAATGCAGATACCCAAAGTACCCATTACGAAAAAATAGAAATACATACCCCAACCGGGTAGCGGCTGTAACCATTCAAAACCGATAAAGGTAAAGGTAAATTCGGGCTCTACCAGTGTACGCCTTATCCATCCGGTCATTATCGCACCATAGCATTCAAGTGCGACGAGTACTCCGAAGAACATTCTAAAAATCAATAGGGGAGCGTTGTCGATCTTGGTAAAAAGCAACTGTCTCAACATCACTTTGAGATTAAAGCGATTGCGTTTTCTTTGTCTTTCATCAACTGTTGACGTAGTGCTTCGACCGATTCGAATTTAGTTTCGTTTCTGAGGCGATGCAAAACATTGACCTGAATTTCTTGCCCGTAAAGATCTGCCTCGAAATCGAAAAAATTGACCTCTATGCTTCTTTGTTCATCATCTGCGACAGTGGGGTTGAAACCGATGTTCATCATACCGTGAACCCGTTTTCCGTTCAAAAGTGCTTCAACAGCATATACCCCGTTCTTGGGTATCAACTTATAGGTCTCGGGAATATGTAAATTAGCCGTTGGAAAACCTATCTGTCTGCCGAGCCCCCTGCCCTTGATAATCGTTCCGGTCAGCATATAGGCATATCCCAAATATTGATTGGCGACCAAAACATCACCATTTTCCAAGGCTTTTCTAATTTTTGTGGAACTAACCGAAACATCGTCGATTTCTTGGGCCGATATTTCCTCCACTTCAAAACCCAAAGTGCTGCCAAAAGCCCTTAGGTCGTTAATGTTCGCGGTTCTATTTCTACCAAACCGGTGGTCGTAGCCAATGATGATTTTCTTCATACCCAGCTTGTTTACCAGATTATCGCGAACAAATTGGGTCGCCGTCAATCTTGAAAATTCTATGGTAAACGGGTGGACTATAAGGCAATCGATACCCAACTGGCCCAGAATATTGGCTTTTTCGTTTATAGTGTTCAGTAGTTTGATATCAGAATCTTTTTGCAACACCATTCGTGGGTGGGGAAAAAAGGTAAGAACTGTGGATTTCAACCCAAGTGCTGCAGCACTCTTGGTCAAACGGCGCAAAATTTCACGGTGCCCAACATGTACTCCGTCAAATGTGCCTATAGTGAGCACGGTGGAATGCTGTTCGTCGAATTTGGTTATGCTTTGGACTGTTAGCACGTAATCAGGATAATAAAAAAGGGTTATATTTGATTCTGGCTAAAAACCCCTTAATGGCTACAAAACTACGTCTTGTTTTTACAATTACCATAGTATTTTTTTCCTTTTACGGGTATTCACAACATAGCTATTGGAAAATAGAAAATAGCCATGCAAGTTTCGAAAAAGGGTTCTCAGAACGTTTTGACATCAAAAGGGGAATCGTTTTTACATTTGAGGAACCCCTTTTTAAGAATGAATTGAAATCGATATCATCGACCAAAAAAAGGTCTAAAATCGTCTACTTTCCAAATGGTGAAGGCGAACTAATGGCGTTCGATGTGATTGAAGCTCCCGTAATGAGTCCTGAATTGGCCGCAAAATTCCCGGAAATCAAATCTTATGTGGGTCGCGGACTCGAAAATGACGGTTCAAAGATCCGTTTCAGTGTGTCCCATAAAGGCATACAGGCCATGATGGTCAATACCGACGACAAGGGCGCTGTGTTTTTACAGAAGGTCGGAAATAATAAATATGCGGTATATAAACGTGAAAATAATACTTTAGAAAGTGCTTTTGTATGCAAAACCGAATCCTTGATCGAAAAGACGATTGGGTCTTTGGCATCAAAACCGGCGGTCGATAGAGCGCTCAGAAAATTTCGACTTGCGGTCGCGGCGTCAGGTGAGTACACCGAATACCATGGCGGATCCATAGTTGATGCCATGGCTGCGATCAATGCTACGGTGACGCGCATAAATCAGGTTTACGAGACGGATCTGGGCATATCGCTCGAGTTGGTCGCGAACAATCAAGATATCATCTATACCGATGCTGCAACCGATCCTTTCGGGGGAAATTTAAATACCGAGATACAAAACACGTTAACAGAAGAGATTGGGCCGGCGAATTATGATATAGGGCATTTATTCCATAAGGGAAGCAATGATGGAAATGCTGGTTTTGTGGGTTCGGTGTGCAGCGACAATAAAAAAGGAAGTGCCTACTCTTCTGGAGTGAACCCGGAGGGCGATATTTTTGACATTGACTATGTGTCGCACGAAATGGGCCATCAATTCGGTGCCAATCATACATGGTCGTTCGAATCGGAAGGCACCGTTGTTCAGGCAGAACCCGGTAGCGGAACCACCATTATGGGTTATGCGGGCATTACCGGAGTAAACAATGTCGCACCTAGCGGTGATGATTATTTTCATTACTACAGTATTGTACAGATTTCGGATTATCTCGAAACACATGGTTGTGGTATGAGTGAAAACCTTGTAAATGTTTCGCCAGAGGCCTCCGATATTGGTGACTTTGTCATTCCGAAGTCTACGGCTTTCGTACTCGAAGGATCTGCAACCGATGCCAATGTGGATGATGTTCTTACTTATACTTGGGAGCAGATCGACAATGGAGTGGTTACCCAGGCAACTTTTGGGCCTACCAATCCCGTCGGGGCCAACTTTCGCTCCCAAAAACCAAGTGATTCGCCCATAAGATATTTCCCTAATCTGAACAGTGTGCTTCAAGGTGAGCTTACCCAGACAACTCCATCGATCAATTCGGCCTGGGAAACCGTTTCGGATGTAGAACGTGATTTTAATTTTGCCTTCACGGTTCGAGATAATGCCTTGGGCGGAGGCCAAGTGGACCACGATCTTGTCAAAGTGTCCGTTGTAAACGGTGCCGGACCGTTCAAAGTGCTATCGCAAGCCGAAAATGAAGTTCTTTCGGCCGGTACGACGCAAGACATAATTTGGGATGTTGCGAACACCGAAAGGGCACCTGTAAGTGCCACTCTTGTCGATATTTTTCTATCAACTGATGGCGGATTGACCTTTCCGACTGTTTTGGCCCAGAACACCCCCAATGATGGAAGTCATCGAGTTGTCTTTCCTGGTGTGGCAACCACTCAGGCAAGAATTATGGTCAAGGCCAGTGACAATATCTTCTATGCGGTCAATGAAAGTGATTTTACCATCGAGGCTTCAGAAATCGTGTTGAACTTTTCAGAATTGGAATATGGGGTCTGCCAACCCGACAATCTTGTCGTTCCATTTAACTACCAGACTTATCTAGGCTTCAATGAAGAGGCCACATTTGGCGTTGTTTCAACCCCTCCTGGATTGAATATTACTTTTTCGCCCGAAACGGCCATCGATACCGATACTCCCGTAGAAATGACAATTTCAGATACGCAGAACCTTGCGGAGGGTAATTATATAATTAGGGTTCTGGCCACGAGCGCCACCAAAACGCAACAGGTTGAGCTAGACTTGAACATCTACGATACCGATTTCACCGATATAACCCTGATTTCTCCCATCGATGGCCTTCAAGATTCATCGACCACCCTCGGTTTAGAATGGCAGGGCGATCCCGCCTATACCTCGTACGATGTTCAAATCGCCACAGACGCTGCATTTACGAACATCATTGATCAAAACAATGTTATCACCAGCACTTATCTGCCCAACAACCTTCAACATGAAACTACCTACTATTGGAGGGTGCGACCAAAAAACGCCTGTGGTGAAGGATCTTTCGGAGCCGCCTTTAGCTTTACGACCATTAGTTTCAGTTGTGAAAGTATATCGCCCGATGGCCTACCACTTGAAATACCTGCCGCTGGTACCCCGACCATTACCTCAAAGGTCGCCTTTTTTGAAGACCTGATCTTGTCGGATGTTAACGTGAATCTCGAAATTGAACATACTTTTTTGTCTGATTTGGTCGTCAGTCTGACTTCGCCTGCAGGTACGACCGTTGTTCTAATATCAAGTTCATGTGGGGAATTAAAGAACATCAACGCCACCTTTGATGATAGTGGCGAGAGTTTTGTATGTGGAGGCGACCCTGCGATAAGCGGAACGGTAAAACCATTGGGGTCGTTAAACGTTTTCAAAGGCGAATCGATTTTAGGGGAGTGGATATTAAAGATTGAAGATACCGCGGCCTCTGATGGCGGAGCACTGGTTGATTTTTCCCTTGAAGTTTGCGTCGAAGGTGAGTTCAGACCTGATGCAGATAAGGATGGGGTTTTCGATGATGGTGATGATATTTGTCTTGGAACTCCTGAAGGAGCCGAGGTAAATTCGGAAGGTTGCGAGATATTTAGGTTTCCATCAAATAATTTCTCCGTGGAACTTACAAGCGAATCGTGTCGAAACCAGAATGATGGCGCAATTGATATTTCGGCGACACTACCTGTTGATTATGCCATAACGATAACAGGTCCGGGTACAGATCTGTCCGATGATTTTACAAGTTCGTTTTCCACCTCGAACTTGTCGGCAGGAACGTATAATGTCTGTATCACCGGTACCGAAGGTGCCAAGCAATATGAACCGAACTGCTTTGAGGTCATCATAACCGAACCTCAGCCGATAGGTGTAAGCTCTAAAACCGATCTGAAAAGCGAACAGATTACTTTAACTCTTGAAGGTGCAGAAATCTTCTATATTGAACTGAACGGGGAATCGATTCAGACCCAGGCAAAAGAAATAACCCTGGGCCTGAAAGACGGATATAATAAATTGAAGGTCTCCACGGCCCAAGTATGCCAAGGCATCTATGAAGAAGAGTTTTTCATTTCAAGCAGGCCGTTGATCTACCCGAACCCGTTTACAGAATACACGAATATCTTTGTGCGTTCAGGTCTCAAAAATATAAAAGTTAGCATTTTTACCGCCGATGGCCGATTGGTGAAAAGCACAGTTTACCAAAATAACGATACTGAAACGGCCCTGAACTTTCAAGGATTGCCTTCAGGTATGTATTATGTTAAATTCGAAGGGCCCGAAATAAAAATGGCCACTAAAGTGATAAAGCAATGAGGATTTTTTCAGTCTTTTTGATAGGACTACTTCTTATTGGTTGTAAAAAGAAGGATCCGCCGAAGCCGCCTGAGAGCGCTCAATTGGTTTTTCCGCAGAGCAATTCGGAATGTACCACCGGTGTAAGCTTGAACGAGACAACGAGTCGGGTAAAATTTCAATGGATGGCCGCTAATTATGCTGAAACCTATGAACTAAGGGTGACGAACCGCAAGACGAACATAGCGCAGACCATCAGCACCCATGGGCTAAGTGCCGAACTACCGTTAGAAAAGGGGGTTCCTTTCTCGTGGTTCGTAAATGCAAGAAACTCAGAGGTTACCCAAGCCACTGCGAGCGAAACTTGGCATTTTTATAATGCAGGATTCGAAACGAGCCACGCGCCCTTTCCTCCTGAAATTTTGTCGCCTAAATCGGCCGAGTCTGTCTTTAAAGACATCAATAATGAAATTACACTTGACTGGCAGGGTGCCGATCTGGATAATGATATTATCGGTTACGATGTACATTTCTCAACCGAGAACCCTCCGCAGACTATAGTTACTACCACCAGTCAGAATATCACTGGCTATAAGGCTACCGTAGTCACAAATACGGTTTACTATTGGAAGATTGTGGCCAAGGACCAAGAGGGTAATACAGCGGATTCAGGAGTTTTCAGCTTTAAGGCATTGTAATCGAACACTACGTATTATTGAAGTCGTTCATGGTATTTTTTACCCCTGACAGAACGAATGATTCTATCAATTCAATTGATTTTTTAAAACGCTCCTGGAGAACCGATTTCTCCTCGGCATTCCATTCCCCAAGTACATGATCGACCTGTCTTCCTTTTGCAAAATCGGAACCCACCCCGAATCGGAAACGGTTGTATACTGTCGTTTGAAGCAAGCATTGAACACTTTTAAGTCCGTTATGGCCGCCATCGCTTCCTTTGGTCTTTAATCTAATGGTGCCAAAAGGAAGGTTGATATCGTCTGTGATCACGAGAAGATTTTCCAGTGGAACTTTCTCTTTGTCCAACCAATACTTTACCGCTTTTCCGCTGAGGTTCATATACGTTGACGGTTTTAGGCAAATGACGGTTCTACCCTTGACTTTAAAACTTCCTATATCGCCCAATCGACCCGGTTCAAAATTGAAACCTTCTTTATCGCCAAGCGCATCCAATATCTTGAACCCGATATTATGGCGGGTTTCGACATACTCATTTCCAATATTTCCAAGGCCTACGACCAAATATTTTTTCATAGGATCGATTTCTTCCCCAATGGTTCTGTTTCCAAAAAAAAGAGATTTCAAAAATTCGAGCATACTTGAATTCAGATTTCCTAAAAATACAAAAGCATCCTGAATGCGCTAAATTGCGAAACAGGATGCTTTTCTATTATCTTGGGAAGGTTATTCCTTGCTTTCCTCTCCTTCGGCGGATTCAGCTGCAGGGGCCTCGGCACCATCGGCCGCCGCTCCTTCTTCCAATTCTTCTTCATCTTCATCCTCATCGACCACAACAGCGGTACGCGCCGTCTTCACCTGCACGACGACGGTATTTTCAGGGTGTAGAATGGTGAAATCGTCGTTCAACAACGATTCCACGGAGATATTATCGCCAATCCTCAACTTGGATATATCGACATCAAAGAAATCGGGTAGTTTGTCAGGTAACGCCTTAATGGCAAGTTTTCGTTTTCTGAACAACAACCGCCCACCGTTGCGCACTCCGGGAGAATTGCCCTGTAGGCGTACCGGTATGTTCATGGTTATCGGTTTGTCGGCGAACAATTGATAAAAGTCGACGTGTAAAATATTATCCGTTACCGGGTGGAACTGAATGTCCTGCATTACCGCATCTACCTTGGTACCACCTTCCAAGTCAATCGCTACCGTGTGAGCGTTTGGGGTGTACACTAAGTTTTTGAACGCCAGTTCGTCCGCTGAAAAGTGTAGTGGCTCTTCCCCTCCGTATATCACGCAAGGAACCTTTCCAGCATTACGTAGGGCCTTCGTTGCCTTCTTGCCCACGCTTTCTCTTTCTGATCCTTTAATTGTAATTGACTTCATTATATGGTTTAAAAATTAATACTCTTTTTTATACAGGTTCGACTACTACATCAAGAATTTAGAAGCTATCGAAGTATTGTGGTGTACCCGGTGCATCACATCTGCGAATAAAGGGGCACAGCTCAATACTTTTACCTTGTCACTATCTTTTTTAGAAGGAATCGAATCGGTTATGATCAACTCCAATAATTTCGATTTCTGAATTCTTTCATATGCTTGGCCCGAAAGCAAGCCATGTGTTGTGATCGCCCTGACACTCAATGCACCCCTTTCCATCATCAGGTCGGCAGCCTTTGTCAAAGTACCGGCAGTATCGACCATGTCGTCGACAAGAACCACATTCTTTCCATTGACATCACCGATGAGTTCCATGTGAGAAATAACGTTGGCCTTCGCCCGCTGCTTATAACAGATCACCACATCGGACTCCAATGCCTTTGAATAGGCATACGCCCTTTTTGAACCGCCCATATCAGGCGATGCGATCGTCAGGTTTTCGAGATTGAGTTTCTTCAGGTATGGAAGAAACAGGGTAGAGGCAAAAAGATGGTCAACAGGCTTTTCAAAAAACCCTTGTATTTGATCCGCATGCAGATCCATGGTAATGATTCGCGTTGCCCCGGCCGCCTCTAACATTTTTGCCACCAATTTGGCCGCAATTGGAACCCTTGGTTTATCCTTACGGTCTTGTCGCGCCCAACCGAAATATGGGATCACAGCGGCTATATGTCTTGCCGAAGCACGTTTGGCCGCATCAAGCATCAACAACATTTCCATGAGGTTTTCTGAACTCGGATTTGTGGAACCGATTATAAAGACCCTCGCGCCTCGCACCGATTCTTCGAAAGATGGCTGAAATTCACCATCGCTATATTTCGAGAAGATAACTTTGCCCAACTCGGTACCGTACGCTTCGGCTATTTTTTCTGCCAGTACCGTACTTTGCGTACAGGCGAAAATTTTTGGTTCTGGTACGGTATAAGACATGGTTAACCTGTTGTTCTCTAGTTTATTGCAAACCCTTTTTGCCAGGGAGGTGCAAATTTATAAATTAATTTGTGTTGCTAAAGGAATAATGTGGTTATTTTCGATGGTGAAAAGAAAATATTTTTTAGTTTTGCAATCCCATTTTGGTTTTGCTCGAGTGGCGGAACTGGTAGACGCGCTGGATTCAAAATCCAGTTCCTTTGGAGTGTGGGTTCGATTCCCACCTCGAGTACAAAAAAACCTCATTAGCCTTAACTAATGAGGTTTTGTATTTTAATTTTCTTTCAATCTTAAATTAAAGAGATTCTATAAAAGTAGAGATTCAGTATTTTTCGACTTCAATTCGCGCCAAGATTAAATATTTCGCCACAGTTATATATCGACATCTTCAACATCGATGTTCTTATGAAATATCAAATCTTGTTCCTCCATGGCCACAACGACCAGTTTTACATAATCTTCCACCGTTTTTTCGATATCGTCGGGGTCCATTATATCGATACTACCACGCCAGATCAATGAACGATCCTTACCTTCACAAATACAATAAAGCGATGTCTCCGCATGGTAAACGGTATATCGTTCATAGTATTCTTGATCATAATAGATGTCTTGATGCCGCCTATAATCTTCCTTGAATCCGTCATTATAGTTGTTCAGACCCGCCATGGTCTTGCGAAAAGACTGCCGACTCTCCGAACCGACGATCTTGGTAAGCAGAATCGCGTCAAAATCCTTATCGAGAAGGCTGCGTTCCACATCGTCTAGTTCTTTTTCGGTTCGTTTCGAATTGGTAAATCGTACGTCGAAAAGATCGATGCTACGCATCGATTCTATATCTCTTTCATCGAATTCGGCTTTTAACCGAGTTTCGAAATCGATTCGCGCATTCTCGTTTTGTGTCATTCCGACCAACAAAACTTTAGAGGCGTCAAAAATAACGATATCAGGATTTTTCCAGTTCTCGACAAGTTCGGCCGAAGAACAACCCATTAAGATCAGGATTGGTAAAACGTGTAATTTTTTCATGATATCGCTATTTAGTTCAGCAATCTTTTTTGTTTATCTTTCTTCATCAATCGGCTTATCACTTTGAAAAGGGCGACCTTCAAATTTCTGTAGTCGACCATATAGCGTTCTATCTTGTCGGTCAGTTCCCAATGTGTCTCCAAATAGGCCTTTTCCATTTTAAGCTCATCGACGTCGTTGACCATTATTTCGAGCAGGTTTTCGTGCGACTGTACTCTCTTCATCAACGTAATGACCTCGCTTTCCGCCTTTGATATTCTGTCAATAATCTTTTGGCTTTTATTGAATACCTCACTATCTATTAGTTGTAACGTATATGATTTTACCAAGTCGTTTAGAAAGAGTTGTTCATCTTTGATGAAACTCAATTCAGACATCCATTTTTTACTGGCCCCATGCATTTCTTCGGCACTTAGCCATTCTATATAGCGGTATTTTTGTTTTTTAATTTCCATGATTTCCTGATATTTTTTGTCATTTATAAGTACGGCAATCAACACGTGTATCCACAATGAGCAATAGCAACTTCTTTAATCAAAAAAAAGTGCCGATCACGAAAAAGAAGAAAACAACCGACATCGGTTTGTTGGGTCAAGCAACTTCGATTTTTCTTTTGGCCTTTCGTTCACCTGCTTCTTTTTTCATAAGCTGCAGTTTAAGGATGCCGTTTTCGTAAGTGGCCCTAACCTCTTGCGAATCGTCTACCGTTTTGGGTAGTTGTAGTGCACGCCTGAAAGAGCGATAGTTGAATTCTTTTCGGGTATAGTCATCATCGTTTTCCTTTTTTTCGGCTTTCTTTTCGGCCGCCACCTCTAGAATGTCATCCTTTAAAGTAATCTCGAAATCTTTTTTGTCAAACCCTGGCGAAGCCAGTTCGATTTCAAAATCATCTTCGTGCTCTTTAATGTTCATAGCCGGCAAGGATTTCTCAAGGTTGAAGAAATCGCCGTCGAAATTGGCGTTGCGTTCGAAAAAATCGGTAAGGCCGTAATTCCATGGCCATCTGTTGTTAAATTTTACAAGTGACATAGTGTTCGATTTTAGGAGTTAAACCTTATTTACATTTAGGCTCAATTTATAACGATATATAAGGATCTGAAATGATTTTGGTCAGGTTTGGCCCTTTTATTTTTTTAAGCCCCGGGCTTTCTTTTTTTTAATATGCCCCCTGCATAATTGAAAATTTCTCCTTTTAGGTTTTGGAACCCCTCTACATATTCTACGACTTTCGCTCTGAGTATATTGTGCTTTTCATAAAAAACGAGGTCGCAGGTTTCGTTCTTGCACTCCATCATTCCGCCCAAATTGTTTTCATGTTCCGAAATTTGCCAGGTCACTTCGGTTTTTTTGCTTTTTGCGATTTTCAACCGCTGTTTATAGTCTTGCAATCTTTCGAACAGATTAGGTGTATCGGGTTCAAAGGCATAAGAATTCAACAAACGATCAATGAACAGAATTTCGTCTCTAACAAGTTCTAGGGTCGATTTCCAATGTCGGGTATTTCTAAGAAGTTCATCTATTTTTCTAGCCTGTTCGGTATCAGTAAAGGGTACGGTCTCGTTCATGGCAATGGCATTTCTTATAAATATACATTGCCCTTAAAGTTTGTGAAATGATTCTGGTCAGTATAACCCACGGGTTAGGTCGATATGGGAATTTCAATTAACTCGTACAATTCTGGAATATGCACTTGCCATCCCATTGTGTCCTTGATTTTGACACCAAATGCATCTAAGGCCAAAGGTTCGCCATGTATCAAAAATACCTTTTCGGGATAGTTCTTTATCTCGCCCAACCAGTCTAAAAGTTCAAATTGGTCGGCATGGGCCGATAAGCTCTCCAAGTGCTCGATTTTGGCCTTTACCGAAATATATTTTCCGAACAGCTTGATTTCATGGGCGCCTTCCAATAATTGTCTTCCCCTTGTGCCCTCTGCTTGATAGCCTACCAACAAAACGGTTGTTGTAGGAATATCGATCAATTGTTTCAGATAGGTCAATACCCGACCTCCGGTAACCATGCCGCTTCCAGCGATCACAACTTTGGGCCTTGGGTCGTCTATCGTCTTCCAGGTATCCTTGTAGGAGGTGATGATATTGAAATGTGAACACATTGCGATGCACTCTTCATGTGCCAATTTGTGCCAATCGGGATGGTTTTCAAAAACGGAAAGCACGTTGTTCCCCATCGGACTATCAACGAACAATGCAATATTGGGGATGCGGTTTTTTTTGTATAGTTTCCACAAGGTGTACATCAACGATTGTAGCCGTTCTACGGCAAATGAAGGAATGATCAAACTGCCTCTTTGCCGTATGGTATCTTCGATAAGGTCGACCAATATTCCCTCTACATCTTCCTTTGGGTGCAGTTTATTGCCATAGGTACTCTCCAAAAAAAGATAATCTGCCCATCTAGGTCGTTCGGGCGGGGAGAGCAATGGGTCTTTTTTTCTGCCCACATCTCCTGAAAACACGAACCGTTTTCCAAAGATTTCCAATTCGATAAATGTGGCTCCGAGGATATGGCCATTATAGCGAAACCGAAACTTGATGTTTTCCGAGATATTTATCCAGACATCTTTTTCTTTAGGTACAAACAGGGCGATGGCATGTTCGGCTTCCTCTACCGTATAAAAAGGCAGCGCGGGATTATGCTTACTGTAACCTTCCATATTGGCTCGCTCGGCCTCTTCTTCATGAATTTTTGCGCTATCCCTTAAAATGACCGATGTAATCGATAATGTGGGCGGGGTACCGATAATCTTACCTTTAAAACCTGTTTTGACCAACCTTGGCAAGTAACCAGTATGGTCCAAATGCCCATGGGTCAGCAGTACCAAATCGATTTTTTTCGCGTCGATTGGCAACGGCTTCCAATTCATTTTTCGCAGTTCTTTGAGACCTTGGAACATTCCACAATCGACCAGAATGTTTTGTTCCGGGGTTTCCAAAAAGAATTTAGAACCGGTTACAGTGCCCGAAGCACCAAGAAAATGGATTTTTACTTTGTCCATAGATTAACGCAAGGGGTGCTTATTGTTCGCAGAGCATGCCAATCTCTTTAAGAATTTTTTCTTTTCTGGTTTCCGAAATACCGAGATGGTCCAAAAAGAATCGATCTTCGCTGATTTGTCTACATAGAACGATATCCCTGCTCAACAGAAATTGTTTTTCACGGTTTGTCAGAAGATGCGAAACGGTAATCGGGTAGAGTCTCAATCGGTCGATTCGATCCTTTAATCCATTTTGTTTGGGGTAGTCCCAACTTAACAGATCTAATGCGACACATTTGCCATATGCAATTGCATCTTGGGTAAAACGGGTATTTGTGACGACAACGCCCGGGTTCATTGTTTTTGGGCCATTGTTGCGTTCTTCCCATTTTTTCCTTACATCCTCATATCTGGAATTAATGTACAATGGTACTTTTACATTACAGTTGCGCCCTTCTTCACCGTGAAACTTGCATTCGATAATACTTATGTTTCCATTCTTTTCGGCAAAAACATCGATTTCGTGAAATACGCAGATACCCGGCATTATTTTGCCAACCTCAGTTTTATAACCAGAATATTCTAAAATTGCAGCCACGAACTTTTCAAATGGAAAACCTGTCGGCCCCAGTTCATAAATGGCTTTTTTCAATTTGTACCTGGAAGCCAATACCGATTTCTTGTTCTTTAAAAGTGCAAAGGCACGGTTATAGATCTCTTTTGTCGAAATGCCTTGATAGAGTTCATCGCGAACCGTATCGACGATCTGTTGTGCCAACTTTTCGTCAGCCCCGCTATGTCGTAGTGAAGTACGCAATTTTTCTATGGAGAACCGGGCTTTTTCTCCTGAAGATTTTAAGACTTCAATGGTCTTTTCTTTCAATGCAATCAGGTATTTACTTTGTAAAAATCCCTTACCAATGCTTTGATCTGGTTATCGGTCATGCTGTCCGCCTTGGCTACTGTTTTGAGCTTGCTGGCCAAAAGTAGATGGTTCTTGACCAATTCGGCCTTGAACTTTTCGGCCGTGTCAGCAGGACCGAATAGCGCAAGTTCATCGGTATGCTCCACCATTTCGGCCAAACTGCGGAAATACTCCCGAAATTGGTGCTTTTCACGCTCCAGATATTTACTGTCTTGAACTACGTCTTGTGGCCCCCATTTGGTCTTGGACCTTGAACCTCCTTTTGGGTTATAGGTCTCCACGTTGGAATAAAAAGTGTGCATTTTTTCGGCTCCGTTGGTCAAGACAACGATATGCGCTTTCTCCTTGTCCATCCAAATTCCAGTTTTTTTCATTTTGTATAACGTGATGATCAACACATCAATATTAAAATCAATCGCTGCGATTCGGTATGACGAAGGTCAGTTGGTATACGGAATCACCAGAAATGGTATTTTATTGTCAAAACCTACGCGCTTGATTACAGGTTCCCGGGTCATTCGGTCCAAAAAACTATGTTCGTAATTGACCATGGCCAACATATCGATGTCAAGTTCGTCCAAAAAAGTATCGATGGCGGTCGCCTTGCTTTTGAATAGGGGCATCCAATGAAATGAATGTTCAAAGGGCAAAAGATATTCCAAAAGAACACTTTTATTCATCATTTGGTGCTTGTTCAAAACCTCTTCTTCATTGATATGCATGACCCGTATTTTAGACTTGTGCCTTTTTGCTATGAAGAGTAGCGGCCGCAGAAGACCCGCATCGTATGGTTGCTGATAATCGGTTACGAATGCGATTTCGTTCGGCGATGCAAAATTTATCGCTTTGGGTATCGTCAAAACGGCACATTGTTTGATCTTACTTGTTACATCAAGTGCATTGCTGCCCATAAAAATGGCCTCGATCTCGGTACGCCCGCTATTGCCCATTATTATCAAGTCGATTTTTTCGTGTTCTACGATTTTGGAGATTTCATCGACAAGGTTCCCTCGTTTTGAGATGGTTTTGAAGGTATGCTCCGAATTCGCTTCATCAAGTCTTATACGGTGGCAGAAATTTCGCAGACCTTCAATTGATTCGTCTTCCAATTGTTCCGAAAGCTCTTTTCCTACGTTTTTGGCCTGTAAAGGGGTAAAGCCGTTATATACGTTCAGAATATGAAAAGTGCAGGGCTTACCTTGCATCAACCTTGCTGCATGAAAAAGGGCATTGTACGAGTTATGCGAAAAATCTACCGGTACGAGAATATGTTTCATGTGTAATTTTTATTGTTTTTCAATGGGTCACATGTAACCTTTGATGATTAAACTAATTATTGCCATGTATATTTAAAGACTATTTTAGTCATGTCGGTTTCATTTGCTCCTTTTTATCGATGGGGGATCACCATAAAGGGAATGGTAACATGGAATCCTATTTTTTTGATGATGGGTTCTATGAACAATCGTTCGAAAAAGGTATGTTTATTCTGAACCATGGCCAAGAGGTCCACTGGTTTATTTAGTTGGAAACTATTTATTGCCTCGATGACCCCTTGACTTGGCAAATCGTGCGACCGATGTGCTACTTTCGAAAATATGGACTCCAGTTTTTTTTGGTTTCTCATTTGGTCTTCCGTTAGTTCATACCCTGTGGAAGCATGAATGACCTCAATGCTGCCTCCATTGATCTCGGCGATGTCTAAAAGTTGTTGCAACTGTTGTTTTTTAAAATCGACCTCATAGTCCGTTGGAAACAAAATTTCCCTGATTGGTTCATACTCAAACCCAGAGGGTATGGCCATGACCGGGCAGGTCGCTTTTTTTATCACGTGCACCGTGTGTGTGCCGAACAGTATTTCTTTTGCACCTGTGGCGCCCTGTGTACCCATAATGACCAAATCGGCATTTTCGTTTTCAATGGTCTCCAAGACCTCGTCCAATAGAATATTGAAAGCAGAATGGAGCATATAGGTATGCATCGGATTTTCGAATTCATCTTCGATCTTCTCTTTTACCTGTTGCAGATTTTCCAATGAATTTTCCTGATAGATATCGCCCAACCCGATTTGCGCCGGACTGTGCAAGATATATTCCGATTGATACACGGCCGGGGTATAGGTATTCAACAGATAAAAAGTGGTCTCTATGTCCTTAAACAATTTTGCCGCATATCGAACGGCATTGTAGGCATTATCTGAAAAGTCGGTGGGAAGGATGATTTTTTTCATTTGTCAAACTATAGTTTATCGTGTCACGTTCTGCAGCACCAAAAAAGGTATTTTAACATGTAACCCTATAATGTCGATGGTAGATCGGTGAAGGATGTCTTCCATGTAAGAATGTCTCGAATTCACGATGACGAGCATATCGATACTCTTGTGAACGATATATTTCGTTATTGCGATCGTTTTGTCCTTTTCATCGGTAGTCTCAAAGACCAAATTAGGTTTTTGAAGGCAGTTGGCTAAAAATTGTTTATTGTCCTCTTGTCTATGTGATAGATTTTGCAAGGGATCGATGTACAAAAGATGTATGGTGGATCTGAAAGAACCCGTCATCTCACATAGCAATTTTAATTCGCGGCGCTTATAGGGCAACATATAGTTCGTGGGGAAAAGCACTTCTCTCGGAGCATGATATTCATAACCTTCGGGAATGGCCATGACCGGACAATGTACATATTTAAGCACGTGCAGTGTATTGCTTCCAAACGTAATGGTTCTATCGTTGGTCTTTCCGCGGGTGCCCATCACCACAATGTCCATATTTTCTTCAACGACCATATCGTTCACCGCGTCGGTCAATGAACCAAAGGCAGAAAATGTTTTATAGGTGTGTTTCGGGTTTGGCGAATAGAGCTTAACGGCCAGCAGTATTTTTTCCAATTGTTTCTCGGAGTTTCGGAAAATAGCCTTTTTCGACTCGTCGAAAGAACCGCGGTCTTTTGTTCCGTTTAGATGATACACTTCATCTGCATAAGCGTGCACAATGAAAAACTCGCTCTTTTCATATTTAAAAACCTGACATGCATATTTCAATGCATTGAACGCGTTCTCTGAAAAATCGGTCGGTATTAAAACCTTTCTCATAGTGTTATCCTTTTATCGGGATATTCCAAAGTTACCTTCATTACCTTTTCAATACCATGATATATATCAGTCTTAAAGAGTAAGAAACTAATTTCAATGACAAGAATGCCCATCCACAATAAGGTCATTCTTTACAAAAAGATTCATTATTTTTAAAAGATTCAGAAATCCTAATCCAAGTTATGTAAACCCGACCAAATGAAAACTACTTTGACCATCTTTGCATTTGCATTATATTCTTTTGCAATTACTGCCCAAACGAATTCGATAAAAGCTTCCCCTCCACTTTCTGAAGCATCACCCCAAGAGGTTGGAATGTCACCAGAACGCCTTGGTAAAATCGATGGTATGTTACAGGAAGCTGTGGATCAAAACAAGATTCCCGGTGTGGTCGCATTGATTGCCAGAAACGGTAAAATTGTTTTCCATAACGCGTATGGCAACGCGAATGAAAAAGGTGAAAAACTGGCCAAAAATTCCATTTTCAGAATCGCCAGCCAAACCAAGGCCATTACTTCGACCGCCGTCATGATGCTTTGGGAAGAGGGAAAATTCAGGCTCGACGACCCCATTTCAAAATATATTCCCGAATTCGACGAAGCACAGGTCTTGGACACCTTCAACGAAACCGATTCTACTTATACCACCAAACCTGCCGATAATCAAATTACCATCCGCCATTTGATTACACATACTTCCGGATTGGGGTATGGGGTCATTGATGGTGACGAACGCTTTAAAAAGATTTATGCCAAGGCGGGCATCACCGACTTGTTTACTGCCGAGAACATCTCGATCGAATCAAGTGTCAAGAAGCTGGCAAAACTACCTTTACATCACAATCCCGGCGAAAAATTTACCTATAGCGAAGGGCTGGATGTTCTGGGATATTTTATTGAGGTCGTTTCTGGATTGCCTTTTGACCAATTTTTGAGAAAGCGGATCTTTGACCCATTGGGAATGCACGACACCTGGTTCTATCTTCCCGAGGAAAAACATGACCGCCTAGTGGCCGTTCAGCACCAAATCGATGGAAAATGGAAAAACTATCCCGTTACTTTTTATGATACGGATTATCCTAAAAAAGGGGCGCAACGTTTTTTTTCCGGCGGAGCCGGCCTCTCAAGTACGGCAAATGATTATGCCACTTTCTTACAGATGTACTTGAACAATGGCGAACTCAACGGGGTGCGTATTTTAAGCAGGACTACTGTACAAAGCATTATGGGCGACCAAACAGGTGACATGTTCGGCGAGGGCAAGGAGCATTACGGACTTGCATTCGGGGTCGTGAGCAAAAAGGGCCAAGATGCCGGTGGTCAAGGCAGTGAAGGCACCTTTGATTGGGGCGGTTATTTCAATACCCAATACTTTGCGGATCCCAAGGAAAACGTTATCGGCGTTCTTATGAAACAGACCCAGGGCAAGGTCGATGATCAAACCGGTTGGAAGTTTCGACAAATGGTTTTTGCCGCTATTGATGACTAGAGACTTTTTATACTGCCCAAATAATTTTTGACCTTTGGCGTTAAAACTTTATGATTCTCTAAAAACACCGTTAAACCTATCAAAGATGAACAAATATCTCACACTTACCGTTTTGTTTATATCTACTGTGGCCTTTGCCCAAAAAATGAAAATCAAAGAAGGTGATTTCGATTTCCTAAAAGGCCAAAAAGAAATCAATGTAGAGTTCGTTTATGACAATATGGCCCTGTTCAAGAAAAATATATCAGAAGCGCAATATATACAGGAACATTCGGCCGAACTGGAAAAAAAATCAAAAGGAAAAGGAAAAGTCTGGGAGAAAAAATGGGCGTCGGCCAAAGAACTTATCTGGCAACCCAAATTCTTGGAGCTAATGAACCGATATTTTTACGACGACCATGGCATCGGCTTTGAAGAGGGGCTAAACGATGCGCAATATACCCTTGTAGTCGAAACCGTATGGCTATTCCCCGGGTGGGATGCCGGGGTCATGAAACAACCCGCCAAAGTAACTACCCATCTGAAATTCGTTGAAACGTCGAATCGAGAAAATGTATTGGCCAAGGTTACCAGTGAAAATGCACCCGGCGATCAATGGGGCAGTAGTTTTAGCGATGAAGACCGATTGGGTGAAGGTTATGCCAAGACCGGCAAATCGTTTGCAAAATTGATACTAAAAAAAGCTTTTAGATAAAACCCCTAATTCTTTCCTTCTTTTTCAAGCTCCGCGATACGGGCAACCGTCTTGACCAAGCGATGGTGGTTTTTGACAAAAGGGTTGGTTTTATCCCAAACATAGCCTGCCAAAACCGCACAGATCTGCGCCTTGATAACCGGGTTATCGTTACTGTCGAAAAAGATGGTCTGTAAATTGCCCGTATACCACTCTTTTACATAGGTGGAGAAAACATTTACGCCTTCTTTCATATGATGCACATAATCGGTTTCCCAATCCACTTTTTTACCCTTGAGTTGACGCGCGATCAATTTTGAGGCCTGTAGGGCCGATTCGGTAGCAAAGGTTACCCCAGAAGAAAATACGGGATCGAGAAACTCCGCACTATTACCGGTCAAAACAAAACCCTCGCCATGGAGCTTAGTGACCGATTTAGAAAAATTCTTGATCATCTTAGGCTCGAACTCGTATTCCAGACCCTCAAAACGATCGTGGTAATACTTCGAAAGCCGCATCATTTCCCGCAATTTTTGAGTATTGTCCCCTGCGAAAGATTCAAGATAGTCCGTCGGACCCACATAACCAATGCTGGTATGGCCATTGGAAAATGGAATGACCCATAGCCATGTTTCAAGACTAACGATATCGAAGGTGATAATGGTGCCTTCACGGCCCTTCGGCCGTTTCAAATCTTTGACATGAGTAAAAATAGAAGAATGCTTGGGTATGTCGGAAGGCTTATCAAGATCCAAAAGCCTAGGCAAGACCCTTCCATAACCACTGGAATCAACAATAAACCTGGCCGATATTGTTGAAAGGTTTCCTTCGATGTCTTTTACGGTAGTGACAGAATTGCTCCCATCAAATTCAACAGCGACCACTTCATGTTCAAATGCAATATCCACTCCCCATTCAATCAGGGTATCGGTCAGGGTCTTGTCGAAATCGGCTCGCGGTACCTGCCATGTCCAGTCCCATCCCTCCGTATATTTTTTACTAAAATCAAAATTACAGATCTTGTCACCGCGCATGAATCGAGCTCCTGCCTTGACCTCGAAATGCTGCGCCTTAAGAGCATCCAATAGGCCTACTTCCTCAAAATGATCCATACATCTCGGCAACAGGCTCTCGCCGATCACGAACCGTGGAAATTTGCTCTTTTCGACAACTTTTATGTTCAGGCCCTGACGATACAGATATGCCGCAGAAACCGCTCCCGAAGGGCCCGCACCAATAATCAGTACATCGACATTTTCATTCTTCATTTCGTTTGATTTTCAAAATAATCGGATAGCTTTGGCTACCTAATGGCGCCAAGTTGCGCATGCCGCCTATGTGTTTGGCTCAATTACAGAGTAAAAATAAGGTATTCCTTCCCCATTTATTATAAATTTGCATGTCAAAATCCCTATTTTTACCCCCCGTTTACAGAAATTATTTCGATAGAACCGACCACAAATGCCAAAAATTAAAGGAAAGTTAGGAATTGAGGAATTTTACAGTATAATTTTTGATGGCGAACCTATTTCGATTGATGACGAGGTCATGGCCACGGCACGGAAGAGTTTCGCGTTTTTAAAAGAATTCGCCAGAAATAAAGTCATCTATGGTGTGAATACGGGTTTCGGTCCAATGGCCCAATATAAGATCAAAGACTCAGAAACCGTACAACTGCAGTATAATCTTATACGCAGTCATGCCTCGGGTACCGGCAACCCGATACCCCCAAAATATGTCAAAGCCGCTATGTTGGCTCGACTGAATACCTTGAGCCTTGGCAATTCAGGGGTACATACTTCGGTCATCGAGACCATGACCACTTTGATCAACAAAGATATTATTCCCCTAATCTATGAACACGGTGGCGTAGGTGCTAGTGGAGACCTCGTACAATTGGCCCATTTGGCCCTTGTGCTGATAGGTGAGGGCGAAGTTTTCTATGGGGGAGAAAGGAAACCGACCCAAGAGGTATTCGAAAAAGAAAACATCAACCCCATTCATGTGGAATTGCGCGAAGGCCTTGGGCTCATAAATGGCACCTCGGTAATGACCGGGATCGGTATCGTGAACACCATCTACACCAGAAGATTGTTGGAATGGATGATCGCCTGCTCATCGGCCATCAATGAAATAATGGAAGCCTACGACGACCACCTCTCAGAAGCTCTAAACTTGACCAAAAAGCACAAGGGGCAACGCGAAATCGCACGTTCTATGCGCAGTCATTTAAAAGATAGTACGTTGACCCGCAAGCGCGAACACCATTTATATACCGATACCAACGGCGGGGTGCATGTATTTGAAGAAAAAGTACAGGAGTATTATTCCATTCGGTGCGTTCCTCAAATTCTTGGACCGATCTTGGATACTTTGAACGATGTTGAACGCATACTCATCGAGGAAGTAAATTCGGCCAACGACAACCCCATTGTCGATGTCGAAAAGAAAAATGTCTATCATGGAGGAAATTTCCATGGCGACTATGTTTCCCTCGAAATGGATAAGCTGAAAATCGTCGTAACCAAGATGAGTATGTTGGCCGAAAGACAACTGAACTACCTTCTAAATTCAAAATTGAACGACATACTTCCCCCCTTTGTGAACCTTGGTACACTGGGCCTGAATTTCGGTATGCAGGGCGTGCAGTTCACCGCCACTTCCACTACCGCCGAAAATCAGATGTTGAGCAACCCCATGTATGTACACAGCATTCCCAATAACAATGACAACCAAGACATAGTTAGCATGGGTACCAATGCCGCCTTGATTACCAAAAAGGTTATCGAAAACGCTTTTGAGGTCATGGCAATTGAAATGATAACGGTCGTACAGGCCATCGAATTCCTTCAATTTCAAGATAAGGTCTCTTCAAAGACCAGAAATATGTACGATGCCGTTCGTAAAATAGTTCCCCCGTTCAAAGAGGATCAGGTTATGTATCCTTTTGTCAATGAAGTCAAGAACTATATTATTAACCATCAAAATAAAAAATGACCATGAAAAATATTTCTTTGTTACTAGTGTTTTCTTTTGTTCTATTACAGACCGCTGCCCAAGAATTGGCCTTGGTAGTTGATGATGGCAAGGTTGCCTATATCGATACCTCAGGCAAGCAGGTAATACAGACCGATTTCAAAAAAGCGGCCAGTTTTTCGAACGGACTCGCAGCGGCCCAAGAAGAAAAAAAATGGGGGTTTATAGATTCTTCGGGCAAATGGGCCATCGAACCCCAGTACGATAGGGTAAATGCCTTTGATTCAGGCTTGGCCCTGGTCTCCAAGGATGACCAATGGAGCTATATCAAGACTTCTGGCGAAGTATTGACATTGGCAGAATCACCGGATAAATATTATGATTTCAACGATGGCGTTGCATTGTATCGAAAAGGCGAAAAAATAGGACTTCTTGGTACCGATGGAAAGTTGATTCTCGAACCTACCTATAAAACGATCAAAAATTTTTGGGACGGTCATGCCAAAATCAGCAACGGGGAACTCTGGGGATTGATAAACGCAAAAGGTGAAATCGTAATCCCGGCTGAATATGAAGAGGTGGGAACCTACAATAAAAATGGCATTTGGGGAAGAAAGGGCAACGATTATGGTGTTTTTATCAATTGGAAGTTTACCCCGGTTCCCGATGCGACCAAAATTTGGGATTTCAAGCACACCTCTGATCTGACCTATGCTCAAAAAGGCGAAAAAATTGGCTTCATAAACAATCAGGGCCAGTGGGTAATCGAGGCCTCTTTTGACAAGGCCCGTGCTTTCTCAAACGGATTCGCTCCCGTAATGAAGGATAAAAAATGGGGTTATATCGATGAAAAAGGTGCGCAAATTGTCGATTTTCAATATAAGGATGCCGAAACTTTTTCATCCGATGGCCTGGCTCCCGTAAAAGAAAAGTTATGGGGCTTTGTCGATACTACAGGTAAATTGGTCATCCCCATGGAATATGATATTTCCGTTGGATTTTCCTTCTTTCAAAAAAATGCCGAAAAAGGTTTTATTAACGGACTTGCCCGGGTAAAGACCAAAAAGGGTTGGGGGTATATCAATACAAAAGGTGAAGTTTTGGGTGATAAGTGGTACAAGAATGCCGAACTTTTCACAGACGTTAAATAGTTCATGCCATTATAGATTCAATGAACGAAGAAAAAGCCGAAAAAATTAAATATGCCTTGGTAACAGGTGGATCTAGGGGCATTGGTCGTGCTATCTGTGTGCAACTGGCCAACGACCTCGATTATCGAATACTTATCAATTATAATGGCAATAAAAAAGCCGCAGAAGAAACTTTGGAACAAGTTGAGGCGGCAGGCGGTATGGGCGAGATCATACAGTTCAATGTTACAGAGGCCGCGAATGTTAAATCTGCTATCGAGACTTGGCATGAAACCCATAAGAATGCCGTTATCGAAGTTATTATAAACAATGCGGGCATTACGAAAGACGGACTTTTCATGTGGATGCCCCAAGAAGATTGGGCATCGGTCATCGACACCAGCCTCAACGGGTTCTACAATGTGACGAACGCCCTGATTCAAAAATTGCTGGTCAACAAGTATGGAAGGATTATTAACATGGTATCCGTTTCAGGATTGAAAGGTACACCGGGCCAGACCAATTATTCTGCGGCCAAAGGTGCCGTCATCGGCGCGACAAAGGCACTCGCCCAAGAAGTTGCCAAGAGAAACGTTACTGTAAATGCGGTCGCTCCCGGGTTCATCAAAACGGATATGACCGAAGAACTGAACGAGCAAGAATTGAAAAAAATGATTCCGGCAAATCGTTTTGGTTCGGCCGAAGAGGTTGCTCACGTAGTATCTTTTTTGGCATCGTCAAAATCTTCCTATATTACCGGCGAGGTCATCAATATCAACGGTGGCATTTATTCTTGAAACTTTAGTATCTTAGGTATAGCTGCAAAACCCAAGAAGGAACTATGAATCGAGTCGTAATTACGGGCATGGGTATTTATTCATGTATCGGCAAAAATCTTGACGAGGTCAAAACCTCACTTTACGAAGGAAAATCGGGTATCGTGCATGATCCGGAAAGAGCTGGTTTCGGCTTTCGTTCGCCCTTGACCGGTATGGTCGAAGACCCCGATTTGAAATCGATGCTATCGAGAAGACAGCGCATAAGCTTGGGCCAAGAAGGCGGTTATGCATATGTTGCGACGATCGAAGCCCTACAAAATGCCCATATCGACCAAGCTTTTTTAGATGCCCATGATGTCGGCATTCTATACGGTAACGATAGTACCGCCAAATCTACGATGGAAGCCGTGGATACAATGAGAGAGAAAGGTGACACCACCCTTGTTGGCTCAGGGGCCATTTTCAAGGCCATGAATTCGACGGTCACCATGAACCTCTCGACCATTTTCAAATTAAAGGGTATCAATCTGACCGTTAGTGCCGCATGCGCTAGTGGATCGCACTCCATCGGCCTTGCCTATCACCTTATCAAAAGCGGGTTGCAAGAATGCATCATTGCCGGTGGTGCGCAAGAAATAAATCCTGTAGCCATGGGTAGCTTTGACGGCCTTGGAGTCTTTGCAACGAACATTGAAAATCCTGAAAAAGCTTCAAGACCCTTTGATAAAAACCGAAACGGACTCGTGCCAAGTGGTGGTGCGGCAACCTTGATCATGGAAAGCTACGAATCTGCGGCAGAACGAGGTGCGCCCATTCTTGCCGAAGTTGTTGGATATGGTTTCTCTTCGAACGGTGATCATATTTCGACACCAAATGTCGAAGGACCGGCCAGGGCGATGAAGCTTGCCTTGAAAGATGCAGATCTGCCCCCTTCGGCAATCGATTATGTAAATGCCCATGCCACATCTACCCCGGTCGGCGATGCCAACGAGGCCAAGGCTATTTTTGAGGTTTTTGGAGAAAAAAATCCCTATGTGAGTTCCACGAAATCCATGACCGGCCATGAATGCTGGATGGCGGGAGCCAGTGAGATAATTTACTCCATTTTGATGATGCAGAATTCCTTTATCGCGCCCAATATCAATTTGGAAAATACAGATGAGCACTCCTCAAAATTAAACCTGGTGAACAAAACCCTAAATAAAAAAATTGACGTATTTTTGTCCAATTCATTCGGGTTTGGAGGAACAAACTCTGCTTTGATTTTAAAAAAATTGAATTTGCCCTGAGTTTAATCCACATGTTGATTTTTGGTGATTGCCGCCAATAAATTAACCTAAAATTTGTTATAGAAAAGATTTAACACGTTCGAAAGAAGCGAAAAAAAGGAAGATGACGAAAGAAGTTATTATCGAAAAAGTAGATGCTTTCCTAATCGACGAGTTCGAGGTCGAAGAAGAAGCATTGGTGCCCGAGGCCAATCTAAAAGATGCTCTTGACCTTGACAGCCTTGACTTCGTCGATTTGGTAGTTGCGGTCGAAAGCAGTTTTGGGGTAAAATTAGTCGGCGAAGACTTCGTTAACGTAAATACACTTCAAAATTTCTACGATCTTATCGAAAGAAAAGTCTCCTGATCAATTGCCAGAACAACAACTAATAGAGACCGAATGGAAGGGCAGATCCAAAGGCACCTTATTGGGCTACAAGATTTATATTTTCGTTCTCAAAAATTTTGGTCTTAACGTTGCCTATTTACTACTTCGAACTATTGTTTTCTACTACTTTCTGTTCTCGTACAGAAGTTCAAAGGCCATTTACCCTTATTTTAGAAAGAGGCTTGGCTATTCAAGATTTCGCTCAATTATAAGCATTTACAAGAACTATTTTCTCTTGGGCCAAACATTGTCCGATCGTGTTACGGTCTCCACCGGTTATCGCGATGTCTTCGATTACACCCATGATGGAATAGAAAAAATCGACAGCCTACTGAAAAAGCGACAGGGCGGTATCTTGATCAGTGGCCATTTGGGCAATTTTGAAATCTCCCATTATTTTTTGGAAAACAGATATTCCATTTCAAAGATTAGTATGGTGACAACACAGACCGAACAGGAGAACATTCAAGAATATCTGAGCCAAATGAGCACCGCTACCAGTTTGGAACTGATTTTGGTCAAAGAGGATATGTCACATATTTTTGAGATCCATGCGGCATTGGACAAGGGCGGACTTGTCGTGATAACCGGAGACCGTTTCATGGCCGGAAGCAAATATCTGACCGAAAACCTGTTGGGTGCCCCCGCCAGATTTCCCCTAGGGCCATTTCGCTTGGCGTCACGGCTTAAAGTACCTGTTCTCTTTGTTTATGTCATGAAAGGCAAAAAAAGAAATTATCGTCTGTATGCCAGAACCGCCGATACCCATGCCAATACACCACAATTGTTGTTAAAGGAATACACAAAGAGCATGGAATGGATGTTGACAAAATATCCATTGCAATGGTTCAACTACTTTGATTTTTGGGGTGATAACGTAAAAAAATGAAAGAAGTACTCGTAATACATTATTCGCAAACCGGTCAACTAACGACCATTCTCAACAACGTGGTAGCGAAATTGGATAGTGAGAAAATCAATGTGTCATTCTACGAGATAGTACCCGACCCGCTTTTCGAATTCCCTTGGGAAAAAGAAAAATTTTACGATGCCTTCCCCGAAACATTTTTGCAAATCCCTTCTAAATTCAATCCTCCTAAATCAGAAATACTTGATAAAAAATACGATTTGGTACTCTTTGGATACCAGGTCTGGTTCTTGACACCTTCAATTCCTATCAACTCCTTTTTGAAATCCGATTTTGCCAAACGATTGTTAAAAGACACCCCTGTCGTCACCTTGGTTACCTGTCGAAATATGTGGATCCAGGCACAGGAAAAAATGAAACGGCTACTATCGAACGTAAGTGCCAATCTTGTAGGTCATATCGCTTTGGTCGACAGACATATTAATCATATCAGTGTTATTACGATCGCACATTGGATGTTCTCTGGAAGAAAGGACAGGTATTTGGGTATTTTTCCAAAGCCTGGGATTTCAGACAATGATATCGCCAGCGCTGAAAAATTCGCCCTTCCCATTGAACGGGCTATACTGGCCAATGATTTCACAGACCTTCAGGAAAACCTATTGAGGCTTGATGCCGTACGCATTAATCCTTTTTTAGTGCGAACCGATGAAAGAGGCAATGTCTTATTCTCGAAATGGGCAAACCTTATCATCAAAAAAGGGAAACCGGGCAGTGCCAAACGACTCAAATGGATTGCTTTGTTCAAATATTATTTGTTATTTGCCATCTGGGTCATAGCACCTATAGTTTTTGTTGTATTTTTGCTGACTTATTTGCCCATGACCTCGAAACGGAATAGCGAGCGAAAATACTATTCCTCGGTGTCTTTAAAGGAGAATTGATGAAGGATGTTTATATCACGAGAATAGCCAAATTTCTGCCCAATAATCCCGTTGAAAATGAAGAGATGGAGAAAAAACTGGGTATTATTAATGGTAAGGCGTCAAAAGCACGACGCGTTGTACTTCGCAACAACCGTATTCAAAAACGTTACTATGCCATAGATGAAAATGGCGAAGTGAGCCATAACAATGCGCAACTGACCGCTAAAGCCGTTGAACGACTTTGTGATGGCGATTTTACCGTTCAAGATATCGAGCTGCTTTCAAGCGGAACCTCTAGCCCAGATCAAATATTGCCCTCGCATACGGCGATGGTACATGGTTTTCTAAAAAACCGCACGATGGAGATAAACTCCGCATCAGGGGCCTGTTGTTCTGGCATGAACGCCTTGAAATATGGCTTTATGTCGGTAAAGACCGGTCAGGTGAACAACGCCGTCTGCACCGGATCTGAAAGAACTTCATCATGGATGAGGTCGGATGTCTTTGAAAGTGAGGTCGAACATCTTCAGCAATTGGAAAACAACCCGATTCTAGCTTTTAACAAAGAGTTTTTGCGTTGGATGCTCTCTGACGGCGCGGGTGCATTCTTGCTCGAGAACGAGCCTAAGGGCGATAAACCTTTAAAAATCGAATGGATACAAGGATTTTCGTATGCCCATGAAATGGAAACCTGCATGTACGCCGGCGGGGAAAAACTGGAAAGCGGAAAATTGAAACCTTGGAGCGAATATCCGGCGAATAAATGGAGTGAAATATCGTTGTTCGCGATGAAACAAGATACACGACTACTCGGTGAGAACATTTTGAAAAAAGGGGTGGCGAGCTTAAAACTGGCCTACGAACACCATGGTATTGGTCCAGATGAGGTCGACTACTATCTACCCCATATCTCATCATATTACTTCAAGCAAGGGTTATATGACGAAATGAAATCACAAGGCGTCGAAATGCCCTGGCACAAGTGGTTCTTGAACCTGGACCATGTCGGAAACATCGGTGCGGCCTCGATCTATGTTATGCTTGAGGAGCTAAAAGCATCGGGCAAACTAAAAAAAGGAGACAAAATATTGTTCCATGTTCCAGAAAGTGCACGTTTCTCCTATATGTATGCCTATTTGACCGTTTGTTGATGGCCGATTCGGGAAACATAATCGCAGATGGCGAATTTCTACGAAGCTTGATTCCACAAAAAGATCCATTTGTAATGGTCGATACATTGACCAAGTATACCGAAAGCCGTATTATATCTGAATTTACCATACCAAGCGATAATATTCTGGTCGAAAAAGAACATTTTTCCGCTTCGGGACTTATTGAGAATATGGCCCAAACGGTTGCTCTCCATACCGGCTATAAGTTTTATGTAAAAAAACTACCTGCTCCGGTAGGATATATAGGTGCCATAAAAAAAGCCGAAATCATCACATTGCCCCAAATAGGTCAAAAATTGGTAACTACCGTTGAAATTTTACACGATATAATGGGTGTAACCTTGGTACAGGCCAGGGTAGAATCTGGCGGGTCGCCGTTGGCATCAAGTGAAATGAAAACTATCTTGGCCGGCTGAATGAAAAAACCACGTTACGATATCAATATCAAGAATTTTCTACCGCATAGAGAACCCATGCTATTGGCCACCATAACGCCATATATCGATGAAGTTTCGGTGGTTACGCACTTTAAAATATCCGATGATTGTATTTTTTTGGACAATGAAGGAAGACTTTCCGAGGCAGGCTTGATAGAAAATGCGGCACAGGCCTCTTCGGCAATAGTGGGCCAAAGCTACTTCGATGACGATGATCTCGAGGGAACCGGCAACAAACTGGTCGGATATATCAGCGCCATTAAAAAAGCCGAAGTATTTATACTTCCCGAAATAAACGACCTACTGATAACCAAGGCGAAACTGATTTCAAGATTCGATACGGGAACCATGAGCATTTGTACCATTACTTCTTCCACTTTTAGAAACGATGATTTAATCGTAGATTGTAACTTCAATTTTTTAATCCATGAAGTGCAATAAAAAGCTACCGAATTATTTGGACCATATTTCGATAGTACTTACTGTAAAGATCCAGTAATCGGGCAACCTAAGAAGCAAGTCGATGAAAAAGAAAGAAGTGCCACAAGACCACAGTAATCTGGCCTCGGCCAATATCAAGGATATGGTCTATGCCGTTGATGAAAATGGCGAATACACGACTGAACTAAGTACAGGGTGGGAGCCCAAGACCATTGCCCTTGACAATGCAATCAAAGAAATCGAGGCGCGTGTCGAAGACGCAAGGCAGCGCGTGTTAAAAAATGAAACCAGCCCCATTGAGTATTATATGGAACTTCATAAGATGGACCTCCCTATTTTGGCAAGTTATGTAGGTCTATGGAAATGGCGGGTCAAAAGGCATTTCAAACCATCGGTCTTTAAGGGGCTAAGTGACAGAACACTTCAAAAATATGCCGATGTATTCGAGGTAACCATGGAACAATTAAAGCATTTTGAATCATAATCCATGCAAATAGATTTCACGCACAAACAGGCCGCCCACTGTGAGAACGGGGTAGTATCAAACTTGATGCGCCATAATGGTTTTGAAGTTAGTGAACCTATGGTCTTTGGCATCGGATCGGGGCTGTTATTCAGTTACCTGCCCTTTCTAAAAGTGAATTATGCACCGGTATTTACCTATCGGGCAATGCCAGGACTTATTTTCAACCGTTTTGCAAAACGGGTAGGAATAAAGGTAAAAAGGGAAAAATTCAAAAATCCGGCCGAAGCAAAGGCCAGATTGGATGCCAATTTGGAAAAAGACAACCCGGTCGGGCTACAAGTAGGCGTTTATAGCCTGCCCTACTTTCCGGAAGAATATCGCTTTCATTTCAATGCACACAATATGGTGGTTTATGGTAGGGAAGGCGACACGTACCTGATAAGTGACCCCGTTATGGAAAGTGTCACTACCTTGACCGCCAAAGAATTGGAAAAAGTCCGTTTTGCCAAGGGAGCTTTTGCACCAAAGGGGCACATGTACTATCCTATTTCTTTTCCTGAGACATTAGAGCTTGACAAGGCGATCATGAAGGGAATCAAGCAGACAAGCCGAGACATGATGGCCCCAGTGCCCATCGTCGGTGTCAAGGCAATGCGTTGGGTCGCCAGCAACATTCGCAAGTGGCCAAACAAAATAGGGCCCAAGAAAGCGAACCATTATTTAGGCCAGATTGTTCGTATGCAAGAGGAAATAGGTACGGGCGGGGGTGGTTTTCGCTATATCTATGCCGCGTTCCTGCAAGAATCGAGTCGGGTTTTGAACAATGAAAGTCTCTCTGAACTATCGCAAGAAATGACCGAAATAGGCGACCTTTGGCGTGATTTTGCGTTGGATGCATCCCGTATTTATAAAAATAGAAGTGCCCAATCAGACGGATATAATCATATCGCAGAACAATTGGAGGCTATTGCAGATAGGGAGGCAACTTTTTTTAAGGCCCTTAAAAAGTCGGTCTAATCAATGGTAGAACATTTTATGACCCTCTGGATGATTTTATGATATGATCCAAATCAACAATCTTTCCAAAAAATATAAAAATGCCGATGCCTATTCGGTACATAATATCGATCTGGTCATCGAAGAAGGAGAGATTTTTGGCCTTTTGGGTCCCAACGGTGCAGGCAAAACAACATTGATATCGATGTTGAGTTCATTACTGAAACCCTCTTCGGGAAGTTTTTCGATAAATGGTCTTGATTATAGATCGAACAGGAACGGACTTAAGCAGCACATAGGTATCGTACCCCAAGAATATGCGCTATATCCGACACTTACCGCTTTTGAAAACCTAAGTTATTTCGGCGGCATGTACGGGCTAAAAGGCAAATCGTTGACTGATGGCATCGAAAATAACCTGGAGATTCTCGGACTGTCAGATTTTGCCAATAAAAAGATAAAAACATTCTCGGGCGGAATGAAAAGGCGTATCAATCTGATAGCCGGCATTCTGCATAACCCAAAAGTGTTGTTTCTAGACGAACCCACCGTAGGCGTCGATGTACAGTCGAAGAACGCCATCATCGAACATTTGCTCACGCTCAACACTGGTGGCACGACCATATTTTACACGTCGCACCATTTGAACGAAGCCGAGCATTTTTGTACTCGCGTCGCGATTATCGATAACGGTGAATTGATCGTTATCGGAAGACCTAAAAGCTTGATAAATGATCAAAAGGGAGCCACAAATCTCGAAGACGTGTTCTTGAACCACACCGGAAAAGCATTACGCGACCATGCATAAGCTCTTGGCCTCGACATACAAAGAATTTTTGCTTTTGATCCGTGATATCGGTGGAATTGCAGTTCTTTTTTTGATGCCGCTTCTTTTGGTCATTACCATAACCATTGTTCAAGATGGCACTTTTAAGACCTTGAAAGAAACAAAGATTCCGATATTGCTCGTTGATAATGACAATGGGCAGGTTTCAGAGAACATTCGCGAAACATTGAAAAACTCGGATCAGTTCACGGTCGTAATCAGTTCTGACGAAAGAAAAGTGCAAGAATCGGTACAGAATGGAGAATACCAATTGGCCATCGTGATACCTGAAGACCTATCGAAGGACCTTGACTTAAAGGTTTCGGAGAATGTGGCAACCATTTTGGCAAAATTCAGCGGGGAAGAGGAAATTTCAGGGAGAAAATCGAAAACGAACACCAAAGAGGTCAAACTCTATTTTGACCCGGCCACCCAATTTTCATTCCGTAACTCAGTTAAAAGCGGTATAGACCAAATGGTTTCCAAAATAGAATCCCAGACCATTTACAAAGCTTTTCAAGAAGAACTTACCGATGACCCATCCGAAGAAATTTTTGACACAGAACCCTTTATTCGATTCACCGAAATCGTTCCGAGCAAAGCAGGGCGGTCGGCCGTGATTCCGAATTCTACCCAGCACAATATTCCGGCATGGTCACTTTTTGCCATTTTCTTCATCATATTGCCCCTTGCTATAAATATGGTCAAAGAAAAAAACCAAGGAACATTTGTCCGTTTACGAACACAGCCCGTTTCGTATGCCACGGTTTTGGGCGGAAAGACCATGGTCTTTCTGTCGGTGGCACTGATCCAGTTTACCCTGATGATTTTGGTGGGCCTCTATTTATTCCCATTGATCGGTCTGCCAAAACTAGATGTTGACGGAAGGTTGCCCCTTTTGTTCGTAGTGGCCTTTTTTGCAGGTTTGGCGGCAATCGGTTTGGGTTTGCTTCTGGGATCCATAGCCAAGACCCAAGAGCAGTCCGCACCTTTTGGTGCGACCTTAGTAGTTATATTGGCAGCTATCGGCGGGGTCTGGGTACCTGTTTTTGCCATGCCCGGTTTTATGCAGACGTTATCACAACTATCACCAATGAATTGGGGACTAAGTGCCTTTTATGACGTATTTTTGCGCAATGTCGGATTGGGCGAGATTCTTCCTGAAATTTCACTCTTATTCGGGTTTTTCATACTGACCGTCATTATTGCAGTAATCTATAACGAACGTAGGAATGCCGTCTAAAAAAGAAATCAGTTTTACCAGCGAAGTGCGTATTCGATTCGCGGAAGTCGACCCCCTTGGCATTGTATGGCACGGTAATTACATTCAATATTTCGAAGATGGTCGTGAAGCCTTCGGGCGTCATCACGGCATTTCTTATCTCGACCAAAAGGCAAATAATTTTTCCACCCCGATCGTAGAATCACATTGCGAACACAAACTGCCCTTGACCTATGGCGACGTAGCTACCATCAAGACCACGTATGTCGATTCGGAAGCGGCCAAAATGGTCTTCAAATACGAAGTGATGAACCCCAAGGGACAAGTAGTTTGCACAGGCAGAACGGTACAGGTCTTCGTAGAGTTGCAAGGTGAACTTTCATTGACAATACCCGAGTTCTTTAGAAAATGGAAGCAAAAAGTAGGCCTGTTGAATGGATAGGACCTACCTCTCATACAATTCCATTATTTCCTCTTACGGATTCGACTCCCCATCCGCAATCGAAAGCATAAAAAAGGAAGTGTCCGGTCTTCAGGTATTCGAAGACAAAGCAATTCTTCCTGATCGTTTTTGTGCTTCCCGAATTTCAAATGACAAACTTGATAAAGCATTTGACCGTATGAGGCCCAAGGAACCCCATACCAAACTTGAAAAAGTGCTCATCTTGGCATTGGAGAATATCATTTCAGCTTCCGGAATCGAACTAAACGAAAGGGTCGGTTTGATACTTTCGACCACAAAGGGCAATATCGATGTATTGCAAGAAAATAGTCCTTTTGACGAAAATCGGGTTTATTTGAGTGAAATGGGCCGAAAAATCAAGAATTTTCTTGGTTTTCAAAATGACGCCATTGTACTTTCCAATGCCTGTGTTTCTGGTATTTTGGCGATTGCCATGGCAAAGCGATTTATTCGGCAAGGTAGATTTGACCACGTTTTCGTTGCCGGAGGCGACCTGGTCACCAAATTCATTCTTTCGGGTTTCAACGCCTTTCAGGCTTTGAGCGACCAACCATGTCGCCCCTATTGCAAGACCCGTTCGGGCATTAACATCGGCGAAGTCGGGGCCAGTGCACTTGTGACCAAAGACATCGCAAAACTTGATGATACCTCCGTTGAAATATTGGGCGAATCTTCCTGCAACGATGCCAATCATATCTCGGGTCCGTCTCGAACTGGAGAAGGGCTCTATAGAAGTGTAATTTCCGCGATGGGGCAAGCCCAAATCTCGCCTATGGACATCGATTTTATTTCCGCCCATGGCACGGCCACTCCGTTCAATGATGAAATGGAAGCTATTGCCTTCAACCGCGCCGGATTACAAAATGCGCCGCTCAATAGTCTTAAAGGTTATTTCGGCCACACACTTGGGGCATCTGGACTTCTTGAAACGATCGTAGGCATGCACTCCTTACATTCAAATACACTTTACGCTTCGAAAGGATTTCGCGAGATGGGTGTATCCAAACCTTTGAACATTATCGAAAAGACAAAATCCGCAGCTTTGAATACCTTTATAAAAACCGCCTCGGGGTTTGGAGGGTGCAATACCGCTGTAGTTTTTCGAAAAGCAGCCGTGTAAACATAACGAAGTGCAGAAAGCATATTTTCTACCGTTACGCCAAAATTGCAGGCTAATCCCTAAATTTGTCCTCCATTAATTTACCGAGAATGCCAAAAAAAACAATCAAAGCCATTCATGCTCTAGAAGAAGCCCAAAAGATAGCATTTGCACCCTTTGTTTTTCAGACGACTATCACCTTAAAAAGAATGGGGGTATTGGACTACATCTTTGAAAACGGCAATCAAGGCGGTGTCGATTTTTCTACAATAGCGGAAGCATTGTCCATCGGCGATTATGGTTTAGGTGTGCTGATGGAAATCGCTGAAAGTTCAAATATTGTACAAAAGAACAAGGACAATAAATTTGAATTGACCAAAACCGGGTATTTCTTAACTTGCAATAAGATGACGGAAATCAATCTGAATTTTACGCAAGATGTCTGTTATCAGGGCCTTTTCCATTTGCAAGAGGCGGTCGAAAACAATAAACCGGAAGGACTGAAAGAATTAGGGCCTTGGCCCACCATTTACGAAGGTTTGTCCAAATTAGAACCCAATGCTCAGAAATCATGGTTCGAGTTCGACCACTTTTATTCAGATGGTGTTTTTGACGAAGCTTTAAAAGTGGTCTTCGAACACAAGCCCAAAGTACTTTTCGATATCGGTGGCAACACGGGCAAGTTTGCCATTCAATGCTGTGCCTACGACCCGACTGTAAATGTGTTGATCTTTGACCTGCCGGGTCAATTGTCAAAAGCTTTGATAAACGCCAAAAACAAAGGCCTTGAAAATCGTATCTCGGGTCAAGAAATCGATTGGTTGTCCGAAGACCCTCAAATTCCAAATGGAGCGGATACCATTTGGATGAGCCAATTTTTGGACTGCTTCTCAAAAGAAGAAATCTTAAAAATATTGACTGCCTGTGTGGCTTCTATGCGCGATGATACCCAGCTGTTGATCATGGAAACCTTCACAGATCGTCAAAAATTTGACAACGCACGCTTTACTTTAGAAGCCACCTCGCTCTACTTCACCGTAATGGCAAATGGCAACAGCAAAATGTACAAGGCCACCGAATTTATCGATCTCATTCAACAAGCAGGATTGGAAATCAAATCTGACATTGGTGTCGGGGAATTCCATACCTTGCTGGTCTGTAAAAAGCAATAATCGACATTGACCCAAGAACTATTCATAGCAAGTCATTGCCACATAAGTAATAATATGGTTTCATTGAACGGCACCACCGTTCATGAACAAAAAGGAACGGACTTTGTTTCATTTGCAAAATCGGCTTACAAGAAGTTCGACATCGATTATTCGAAGTTCTTTAAAATGGACAATCTCAGCAAGTTGGCCTTTTTGGCCGCCGACCTGCTTCTAAAGGATGACAATATCAAGGAAAAACAAAATATTGCATTGGTCTTTTCGAACCGGGCCGCAAGCTTGGATACGGATCGTAGACATCAAGAATCGATTTCCAAAAATGACTCATATTTTCCAAGCCCTGCCGTTTTTGTTTATACGTTGCCCAATATCTGTATGGGCGAAATAAGCATTAAACACAAGCTCCATTCAGAAAATGCTTTTTTTATCTTTGAAAAATTCAATGCCCAGTATCTGCACACCTATACGGAAAGCCTGATTCTTGAAAAAAAAGCTGAGAAAGTATTATGCGGATGGACCGAACTTGACGGTGAAAAATACAAGGCGTTTTTGTACGTTGTGGGCAAGAGTGGTATTTTTACACATTCTACACATCAAATAACAAGATTATATCAGAACAAATGACCGAATTGAAATTAGAATTGAAGGAAAAAATAATCGAGCAACTCAACCTTGAAGACGTATCGGCTGATGACATTGCGGACCAAGACCCTCTTTTTGGTGAAGGTTTGGGTCTAGATTCGATTGATGCCTTGGAACTTATAGTTATGCTCGATAAAGACTACGGTATCAAATTGGCCGACCCTAAAGAAGGTCGTAAAATTTTTGAATCGGTAGAAACAATGGCTGCCTATATTACAGCGAATAGAAGTGCTTAAAGCCTTCATATACCGTATAGGTTTCTTACCATTTCTCTTGAAATCATATGCAATTGTCGGTGCGAGCAAAAAAACCTTTTAAATCGTGATATTCGTACTTTTTAAATGATGCGATAACAACATTGAATTCGATATGGGCGCAGGTGTGGCAATAACAGGTATTGGAATAATCTCGGCCATTGGCGGCAATGTCTCGGAGAACTACAGATCGCTGATATCGGGCAAGATCGGTATCGATAAGATAACACAGATCGAAACCGTACACAAAGATGAGATAATGGTCGGCGAAATCAAGGACGACAACCCGACCTTGGAGAAGCGGCTTAAATTTCTTGAAAACCAAAACTCACGTACCGTTCTTATAGGTTGTATCGCCGCTCAGGAAGCCGTCGAACAAGCAGGTATTTTAGATATCAATGACGTTCGCACAGGGTTCATTTCAGGAACGACCGTTGGGGGAATGGACAAATCGGAACAGTATTTCTACGACTATTTTGACCGGCCCGAGGTTCGACAGCACATCACAGGGTTACATGCAGGCGATTCCACCAAAAAAATCGCAGATCATATCGGTCTTAAAGAAGGTTTTGTAACCACGATTAGCACGGCCTGTTCATCAGCGGCCAATGCCATTATGCTAGGTGCCCGCATGATAAAATCAAGACAATTGGATCGGGTCATCGTAGGGGGCACCGATAGTCTTTCAAAATTCACGATCAATGGCTTCAAAACACTAATGATACTATCGGACACGTACAATACACCTTTCGATGATAACCGTAAAGGGTTGAATTTAGGGGAGGCGGCGGCTTACCTCGTACTTGAATCCGATGCCATTGTAAACAAAGAAAATAAAACAGTACTCGGTTACTTGAAGGGATATGGCAATGCCAATGATGCCTATCATCAAACGGCTTCTTCAGAACATGGCGACGGGGCCGTTTTGGCCATGCAAAAGGCACTGGAAGTTGCGGGTATGGACCCTTCTGAAATCGACTATGTCAACGCGCATGGTACTGCTACCCCGAATAATGATCTTTCTGAAGGTAGGGCTCTCATTCGCTTGTTCAACGGCAAAGTTCCCGAATTCAGTTCTACAAAAGCTTTTACCGGTCACACATTGGCGGCCGCTGGCGGTGTGGAAGCCGTATATTCGATATTGGGGCTTCAAAACGATGTTATTTTTCCGAATCTGAATTACAAGACCCAAATGAAGGAGTTTGATATCAGCCCGGTCACCAAGGTCAAGAACAAACCATTGAATACGGTACTTTCGAACTCATTTGGCTTTGGAGGCAATTGCTCAACACTTATTTTTTCGAAGGCCAAATGACAAGACCCGTATATATAAATGGTATTGGGTCTGTTTCTGCCCAAAAGACGTTCGACAATTCGGTCTTCTTAGAAGATGTCACGTATCGCAGCGATACGATAATAAATGTGATATCGCCCGACTATAAAAGCTATATCCCGCCTGCTGCGGCTCGAAGAATGGCCAAGGGAATCAAAATGAGTACGGTAAGTGCCAAAACCGCGATTCAAGAGGCCGATTTGGAGGAAAATAAAATCGATGCCATAATCGTCGGTACCGGATTGGGCTGTATCGGAGATTCCGAAAAATTTGTGAGAGATATTATCGATAACAATGAACAGTATTTGACCCCCACACGTTTTATACAATCATCCCATAATACCGTAGCGGGTCAATTGGCCTTGGGCATGGGTTGTAAGGGTCATAATTTTACCTATGTACACTCGGCCATTTCTTTTGAGTCTGCCTTGCTCGATGCAAAATTGCAACTTGAAAATAAAGAGGCAGACAATATCTTGGTGGGCGGGGTAGATGAATTGGTGGATCATCATATTGACACCCACCGCCTGATAGAACATATCAAGCAAGAGCCGGTAGCGACAATGGCCGTATTAAAATCGGGCACCAAAGGAGCCATTTTTTCAGAGGGTGCACATTTTTTTGTGCTTTCGGGTGAAAAAAGCCATTCTTGCCATGCCGAATTGGTGGGGGTCTCCACATTTAACAATTTGTCCAAAAACCAAGTTTCGGAAAAAGCACGATCCTTTTTGGAAGAAAACAACCTGACTTCCGATTCGATCGACCTCATTATTTTGGGATACAACGGTGACGTTGAATTCGACGGCTATTATGATGGTCTGGCGAATGGCCTTTTTTCAAATACCTGCCAAATCTATTACAAACATCTGGTCGGAGAATTCGATACCGCATCCGGATTTGCATTTTGGTTGGGGAACAAAATAATAAGACATCATAACATTCCCCCGGTATTACGTCTGAATTCCGTCGAGGTTTCAGAACCTAAGCTTATCTTGTGCTATAATCAATATCGAGGTGAAAACCATAGTTTCACCCTGCTCCGTAAATGTTGAAAAGAAAATCGGTCAATACCGTTGCAATCGTTCTACTGTTGGCATTAGCGGGACTGAATTTTGTTATTACCGTTCCATATTCGACCTATGCAGCGGTTTTATTCATATGGTTATCACTTACCGTTCTTGGTTCATTTTTTGTTCAGTGGAACTATCATTTAAAATCGTATCATTCCAATAAAGCCATCAACGAAAATTGGGTTTCGATAACTTTCGACGATGGCCCGAATAGGGAAATCACCCCGAAAATTCTTGAAATCTTGAAAAAGAATGGGGCGAAAGCAACTTTTTTTTGTGTTGGCAAGTACATGGAAAAATATCCAGACCTGACCAATCGGATCATTGAAGAAGGGCATACCTTGGGCAACCACACCTATTCACACCCGGAGGCCTTTGGTTTTTTTGGCACATCGAAAGTTGTGGAAGAACTAAGGAAAACAAAATCGCTGATAAAAGAACTGACCGACAGCGATACGAATCTTTATCGACCGGCATTTGGGGTGACAAACCCCAACATTGAAAAGGCGGTAAAACAGTTGGAGTTAAAACCCATTGGGTGGAACGTCAGATCTTTGGATACCACCTCGCGCCCTGTAAAAACCGTTTTGAGGCGTATCACCTCAAAAGTCTCCAAAGGCGATATTATACTCTTGCACGACACCAGCGAAAAGACGATAAAGGTTTTGGAACGGTTATTGGTATTTTTGCAAGAGAAAAATTTACGGTCCGTTACCGTAGAACAATTGTTGGATATCGATTCACATGCATAAACTTTTTTATTTATTCGTTTTCATGGTTGTTGCCTTGAATGCCCAGACCAAGTTGACCTCGAGCGAAGCCGAGAAGCTGAGAGCAATAGTCAAAGAACAGGCCGAAAAGACCCGAACCATTACCAGCGACTTCACACAATACAAACATCTTGACTTTCTGGCCAACGATATTGAGTCGAAGGGCAAGATGGCGTTCAAAGCCCCTGATATGGTTAAATGGGAGTACGCGGAGCCTTTTGCCTATTCCATAATATTCAAAGATCAGGCACTCTACATCAACGATGATGGAAACAAGAGCAATATGGATGTTGGCGGAAATAAAATCTTTGAACAACTTAACCATTTGATCACGGCGAGCATTCAAGGCGATATGTTTGATGATGACCAATTTGATATTTCATATTTCGCAAAAGATGAAAGAAGCATCGTGCATTTTTCACCTAAAAATTCGCAGCTTAGAGATTTTATCAAGGCATTTCATCTTACCTTCAATAAAAGCGGGGAGGTCGAATCGGTTAAAATGATAGAACCCTCTGGAGATTATACCCGAATCGTACTTGGCAACCGACAAACGAACCAACCTCTTTCCGATGCGGATTTTGTTCATTAGCCTTTGTATTTTTCTGGTAACGGGATGCGCATCCTATCCGAGTAAAAATGGATTTGTTTTGCAGACACCGGTGCCATTCGAATTGCTTAATCCCTATTTTTCACAAATTTCAAAAGATTATGTTTACAAAGCCAGAATAAAGGCTTTTGACAAATCGTTCGGAGGCATTTTCATTGTAAAAAAGCTTGGGGAAGACCATCATCGAATCGTTTTCACCACGGAAATGGGCAATACGATCTTTGATTTTGAGTTTATCGATGAAGAATTCAAAATCAACCGCATTTTGCCCGAAATGGACAAAAAAGCACTCAAAAATATACTAAAAAGCGATTTTTTAGCCCTGATCAGCGCCAAACCCGAGATTTTTGAAATGTTTGCCAAAACCGAAAACACAATTGTTGCGGCCGAAATCCTATCTAAAAAACATTATTATTGGTTCACAGGTGAACAACTGACAAAAATCTCGCGTACCGCCCGAGAAAAAGAGAAAGTTACTTTTTCGTTCTCGCGAATTAATAATAACATTGCAGAAGAAATACGGATTATCCATCAAAATGTCAAACTCGAAATCATTTTAACCCTATTGTAAATGTGCAAGACAAAGATCTTCTTTTTGATTTTGGCATTGTCTTTTTTAAGCTTTGTTCAGGCACAGGTAAGGCCGGGTGTCAAGTTGGGCCTGAACAGTTCGAATGTCAGTAATACTAGGCTCGATTCAAAATCAGGGCTCTATATCGGTGCCTTTGTGAAAATCCCCGTTTCCGATTATTATGCCTTGCAGCCCGAACTGCTTTATTCCAGTCAGGGCGGCAAGTCGAATTCCGATGAATATGGCGATTTGAACATCAATTATTTTTCGATCGGCATTCCGAACAAATTTTATGTCAGCCCGAAAAATGGGTTCCATTTCATACTGGGGCTCGGTCTTGATGTCAATCTAAAAAATAATTTTGTCGGCTTGACCAATTTCGACTTTGACGACGAAATATCACCGGTCGATGTGGTTGCATTGGGCGGAATAGGTTTTGAATTCGATTTTGGACTGACCTTGGAAGCGCGTTACAAGCAAGGCACCATAAGTATTGATTTCTTGGGTGAAAACAATCTTTACGAAGAACCGGGCAGCAACCTCAACGGTGTTTTTCAATTTGGCGCATCGTATAAATTCAAACTCTAAAATCCATGCTGATCAAAGGCCTTTATACTATTCAACATTTCAGGTTCGAAGACCAGAGCGTTAAGGCAACCTTACAATTGAACAAAGACCATAGGGTATTCGAAGGTCATTTTCCGGGCAATCCGGTCATGCCAGGTGTTTGCATGATCCAGATAATCAAAGAGCTTACCGAAAAGGCCCTCGAAAAAAAATTGTTTTTATCCGTAGCCTCGAACGTAAAATTCATGGCGATTATCAATCCTGAAAAGAACGGTATTATACAGCTGGTTTTGGACATTACCGAAGAGGATGCAATCGTTAAAGTCAAAAATACAACTTCCTTCGAGGATACTGTGGCATTAAAATTGAACGCTACTTTCAAAACTTTATCGTAATAGGATGCGCTTAAAACTCGTGTTTCTTTTTATAGGATTGCTATTGACAGATGTTTTGCCCGACTTGGCATCAGTACGCAATCAATATCGCGAGGCTTCGAACAATGAAGAGGTGGCAAAAAAACTGCACGACGAGTTAATTTCGGTGACCAAAAACGATGTTCCGGTACTATTGGCGTACAAGGGGGCGGTTACTACGATAATGGCCGATTACGCCCAACGTATTAAAGACAAAAAGCTTTTTTTCAAAGAAGGCAAAGAGTTATTGGAACATGCCGTGCAAAGTGACCCGAACAATGTTGAGATTCGATGTATTCGCCTGAGCGTTCAAGAAAACGCCCCAAAAATTACCGGCTATCACAAAAATATGGCTGAGGACAAGAAATTCATACTAGCCAACTACACTACCATGACCGACAATGGGGCGAGGCTCTTCGTCAAAGGTTACGTGACCGGATCAAGCTTCTTCACCGATAGTGAAAAGCAATTGTTTTAGGCATTTGAATCGCTATCTTTGCTATAAAATACAGCTCCTTGTTATAAGGATCATTAATTGATTCATAGTGTCGGTCCCTACCCCGTTTGTTCAAGAAACCATGCAAAGGCTAAAATGCTGTGTATTGGTACCTACCTACAACAACGCGGGCACTTTGCAAAAGGTGTTGGACGGAATTCTGAAACAGACCTTCAATATCATCGTTATCGATGACGGCGCTACCGATGGCACGAAAGAGATCTTGGATGCCTACCCCCAAATAAAAAGAATACATATTCCGGACAACAAAGGAAAGGGAAATGCACTACGGACAGGTTTCGATGAGGCCATAAAGCAAGGTTATGAATTTGCGATTTCAATTGATTCGGATGGACAGCATTTTCCCGAGGACATTCCTGTCTTTTTGGATGCCCTTGAAAAAGAGGAGACCAAAAACGTACTCTATATCGGTGCACGTAACATGGAACAGTCAGATGTCCCCGGAGGCAGCAGTTTCGGCAATAGATTCTCGAATTTTTGGTTCTGGTTCGAGACGGGCACTTGGTTAAGCGACACACAATGTGGTTTTCGACTGTACCCATTAAAGCAAATCGCCGACCTAAAGCTCTACACGCCTAAATTCGAGTTTGAAATCGAAGTAATCGTAAAAGCATCATGGCACGGTACACGCGTGAAAAACGTTCCCGTGCAGATTTCGTACGATGCGGACGAACGTGTCTCACATTTTAGAAAAGTATCCGATTTTGCACGTATCAGTGTGCTCAATACTTGGTTCGTGATCGTGGCCATCTTTTATATCAAGCCGCGAAATTTCTTTCGTCGCCTGAAAAGAAAGGGAATCAAAAAGTTTTTGACCGAAGATGTGCTCGGCAGCCATGATTCGCCGCAAAAAAAAGCGTTTTCGATCGCACTGGGCCTTTTTGTCGGGTTGAGCCCTTTTTGGGGCCTGCACACGGTTCTCGTTTTGGGATCTGCATTTATTTTCCGGTTGAACAAGGCAATCGCCTTTGCTTTTTCAAATATTAGCCTGCCCCCTTTCATTCCCTTTGTCGTATATGCCGGTCTACAAACCGGTGTTTGGCTCACCGGGGAAGAGCACTTCTTTTCTTTGGAAAATATTACGGACAACCTTGTAACCCTGAAAGGCCTAAAAACCTATTTAGTAGGAAGTCTGGTTTTTGCTTCCTTGGTTTCCATGATATCCGGATTGTTAGGATATATGGTTCTGACACATCTCGCAAAACGCAAAATGGCCGTTGAAAATGGCTGATTTTCTTGTAGGTGCATATCGAATCATAGCTAAAAACAGGTGGTGGGCACTTCTAACACTATCTTTACTGGTCTCAGTGCTGTTCTTCACTGCCCGACAAATCGAGTTCGACGATGACATTACCTCGCTGATCCCCGCCACTGAGGATAGCGAACGGATACAAAAAATACTTGAATCGATCGCTTTTACTGACAAGATCGTGGTCAACATAAGAAAGGACTCGATAGGTTCGGTAGATGACCTTATTGCCTACGCCAATGAATTTCTCGATAGTATCGAAACAAGCCAGGGGGAATTTATCAAGAAAATACAAGGAAGGGTCGACCCCGGTGATGTGCCCAGAACATTGGACCTTGTCTACGAAAACCTACCCATATTTCTAGATGCTTCCGATTATAACATAATTCAGAATAAGTTATCAAAAGATAGTATCGACCAAATTACTTTGGCGAATTACAGAACGTTATTGTCACCAACGGGGATCGTCTCCAAAAAAAACATCTTAAAAGATCCGTTGGGGCTTTCGTTCATTGCCTTGAAAAAACTAGAACAATTAAGTTTCGGCGACGGTTTTAAAATAAAACAGGGCTTCTTGATGAATGATAAGGAGGAGAATATCTTGCTATTTATCACCCCGAAATTCGGCTCTAACGAAACAAATCGAAATTTACCGTTCACAGACGCACTGTATGAAATTCAAGATAATCTCGATGCCAAATATGTTTCTCGGGTCAAAGGTGAATATTTTGGGGCGGCATTGAGCGCAGTATCCAATGCAAATCAGATAAAGCATGACATTCAATTTACGGTGGGTATCGCCCTGACCCTACTACTTTTTGTACTCATTCTTTTTTATCGAAAATTATTGTTGCCGATAATTCTATTTGCACCGACCCTTTTCGGGGGAGTGTTGGCAGTCGCCTTTCTATGTCTGATCCGAACCAAGGTTTCAGCACTTTCCTTGGGCATTGGATCTATTCTACTTGGCGTAACTTTAGATTATGGTCTTCATATATTGACACACATTCGTAACGGAAAATCGATTGAAAGTCTCTATCAAGAGGTCGCACCTTCAGTTTTTATAAGCAGTCTGACCACTGCATCGGCCTTTTTATGTCTTCTCTTTATCGATTCACAGGCCCTTCAAGACTTGGGTATTTTTGCAGCTATCAGTGTTTTAGGGGCTTCTGTTTTTGCCTTAATACTTATTCCACATGCCTATAAAAATACAAGTGTTAGCAACAAGCACACTCTTTTGGATCGCTTGGCAAGCTACGACCTACACAAGAATAGATTCGCGATTTCAGCACTTGCCGTCCTTTTTGTTATCAGTCTCATTACATATAACAGAGTCGTTTTTGACCAAGATATCGCCAAACTCAACTATGAGACCCAAACATTGCTCGATGCCCGTGAACGCCTTGAAAAACTGACTGATATTGGTTCGAAATCCATTTATGTATCTACATATGGCGATGACCTCGAACAGGTATTGCAACAGAACGACAGCCTGTTCCAAAAACTTGAACGATTAAAGAAGAACAATAAGATCGTTAGTTATTCATCAATCGGCGCCCTAATAAAATCGAGGCATTTGCAAGAGCAAAAAATCGATGCATGGAAACAATTTTGGAATCCCGAAAAAATAAACACCCTTAAGCAAAATTTAAACGATAGTGGAACAGAACTTGGATTTAAAAAGAATGCTTTTTCGGAATTCCAAGACCATCTGGAAAACAAGTTCCGAATATTAAGAATTGATGATTTAAAACCGATCAAATCATTTTCGATTGACGATTATCTCGTTCAAGATCCAAATGGAGTGACCATAACGTCGTTGATCAAGGTCGATGATACAAAAACAGACCTCATATATAGACAGTTCGAGGAATCTGCCAACACACTGCTTGTTGATCGCCAACATGTCAATGAAACGTTTTTGGGCAATCTAAAAAATGATTTTAATCGCTTGTTGGGCTATTCATTGGTCGTGGTTCTTTTGATCCTGTTCGTCTATTATAGAAGTCTCACCTTGACCTTGATCACCGCCGTGCCGATTTTTATGACCTGGTTCATCACGGTAGGCATTATGGGGCTTTTGCACATTGAATTCAATATTTTCAATATTATTATATGTAGCTTCATTTTTGGCCTGGGCGTCGATTACAGCATTTTTATCACAAACGGATTGTTGATACGATATCGAACGGGCGAAAAGACATTGCCCACCCACAAAACCTCGATACTACTTTCTGTAATCACCACAATAGCTGGAGTCGGTGTTCTGGTATTTGCCAAACATCCGGTGCTGTTTACCATTTCAACGGTATCATTGGTAGGTATTCTATGTGCCGTACTTGTTGCATTTATTATTCAGCCGTTGCTTTTTAGATTGTTCTTGGGTGATACCGATAAAAGACCGATTCAACCAAGAATTCTATTGCACTCTTTGCTTTCATTCGGGTATTTTGACCTTGGGGGCATCTTGTTCGGCATTTATTCTTGGTTTCACCTCAAAATCGATCCGGGCGCAAGGTTGAAACCGCAATCAGGTCTGCATTATGTAGTTTCAAAATTTATGAAATCGGTGCTTTATACAAATCCGTTTTTATCGAAGCATGTAATAAATCATGACAATGAAACCTTTGACAAGCCAGCCATGTTGATCGCCAATCATACTTCTTTTCTTGACATTTTGGTCATGGGTATGTTGCACCCTAAATCCATTTATCTTGTTAAGGACCATGTTTATAACTCCAAGACCGTAGGCTACGCCGCGAGATTGCACGGATCCTATCCGGTATCCGGGGGAGTAGAAAATGGCGAGGCCTATCTTAAGCAAAAAATCGCACAAGGATTTTCATTGATAGCCTTTCCCGAAGGCACCCGCTCAACGAACAACAAGATAAAGCGTTTTCATAAGGGAGCATTTTATTTGGCCGAACAATTGCAACTCGATATTGTTCCAATAATGATCCATGGATGTTCAGAGGTCTCGCCCAAAGACAGTTTTATTATTCGCGACGGGGCGATAACGGCTGAACTTATGGAAAGAATTCCATATGACGACACCCGTTTTGGGGCGAGTTATTCGCAACGTGCCAAGCATATTGGGGCTTATTTCAGGGCTGAATTCAGAAAAAGGCGCAACAATCTCGAAGGCCCTACCTACTGGCATAAATTGATTTTGGAGAATTACCGGCATAAAGGTGAAGCGATCTACAGATCGGTCAAATCAGATTTGAAGAACAATCAAGATACCTACAAGAATATTTTGGGCTACGTCAATGAAAAAAGCACCATTGTTCATCTCTCTGAAGATTTCGGTCAATTGGATCTGCTCTTGGCATTGGATTCGATTGATCGAAAAATAACCTCTTTTATAGCTGATCTTGAAGCCCGGGCCATACTCAAAAATAATTATCTGACCCATAGATATAGTAAGATTACCACAGTCGATTCTATTGATGAGGCACTAGGCCGACCGGCAAGTGTTCTCATTTTAAACCTGAAATCCCTTAGTATCGCATCAATTGCTGATCTAATAATGGATGAAATCAGTATCTTGATACTATTGAAAGGTAGTCTTGGTGAATCACCTCCCCCAAATTTCACCACAGTCCACCAAAATGATAACTTTATAGTCTTAAAAAGAGGTTTGCAACAGAATGAAGGAGTACTATGATGTAGTGATCATTGGTAGTGGAATGGGCGGATTGGTCGCGGCCAATATCTTGGCACGAGAGGGTAAGTCGGTCTGCGTACTCGAAAAGAACAATCAATTTGGCGGCAACTTACAGACTTTTGTGCGTGACAAAACTATTTTTGATACCGGCGTACATTATTTGGGTGGCCTATCGGAAGGACAAAATCTTTACCGTTATTTCGATTACTTGGGTATTCTTGAAGGACTTCAACTACGAAAGCTTGATAAAGACGGTTTCGACCTGATCACTTTTGACGATGACCATATAGCTTACCCCCATGCCCAAGGTTATGAAAACTTCATAAACAATCTTGTCAAAAAATTTCCTGAAGAAAAAAAAGCCATACGTACCTATTGCGATAAGTTGAAGGAAGTGTGCAAAAAATTTCCCCTGTACAATCTTGAAACGGGAAAACCTTATCATGATGATGCCGCCCTGTTCAATCTAAGGGCAAAGGCTTATATCGATTCACTGACCACAAACGAAAAATTGAGGGCGGTACTTGCAGGCTCGAATATGTTGTATGCCGGTGACCCTGAAAAAACTCCTTTTTATGTACACGCCCTTTCTGTCAATTCGTTCATTGAAAGTGCCTATCGCTGTGCCGATGGCGGTAGCCAAATAACAAAATTGCTCGTTAGACGGCTGAAAAATTTTGGAGGGGATACCGTGAAACATCAAGAAGTAACGCGTATAAATGTTTCAGACAACCGAGTAAATTCAGTAACCACCAAAAAGGGTAAAACGGTTCACGGTGGGCTTTTTATATCGAACATAGAACCCAAGCGCACATTAAAACTTGCTGATGAAGGGCATTTTCGCAAATCGTTCGCGCGACGCATCGAAAAAATGGAAAGCACCATTTCGGCATTTAGTATCCATATCACTTTGAAGCCGAAATCGTTCAAGTACCTTAATCATAACTATTATCATTACAAGAACGAAGAGGCCGTGTGGAATTCTCCGAAATACACCCAGCAAAATTGGCCCCTTAGCTATATGGTCTCTATGGGTACAAGAAAAAATCAAGGCCACTGGGGTGATCAATTAACTGCTATAACGTATATGCGCTTTGAAGAAGTCGAGCCCTGGGTCGACACCTTCAATACTGTTGCCCATAAAAATGATCGGGGCAAATCGTATGAGGAATTTAAATTGAAGAAGACCGAAATCTTCCTTACAGAACTCGAGAAGAAATTTCCTGATATTCGTAATTGTATCCATTCGATATATACCTCGACACCCCTGTCGTATCGCGACTATATTGGCAGCGTGCAAGGTTCCATGTATGGTCATATAAAAGATGCGAACAACCCTCTTAAATCGTTCATTTCGCCGCGCACGAAAATCGAAAACCTATTTTTTACAGGCCAAAGCCTCAACATGCACGGTATTTTGGGGGTTACCATTAGCGGTGTCGTTACCTGCTCGGAGATACTCGGCGGAAAATATTTATTGGATAAAATCGTAAATTCGAAGAACAAGACATCGCAAAAAACAAAGGTGTAATGGAAAATTTCAATACCATTGCCATAACGCAAGTAGCGAATATTTCAAAAGAAGATTTAGTCTTTAATTATCTCCGCAGGCAAAAACCCATTGTGATGACCGGTTTGACCACGAATTGGCTCCCAACAAAAGAAAAGACAACTTAAACGATATGTAAATTGATATTCACGACGGTATTAAGACCTGTAGCAGTCAGATCGACCATTGCAATCGCCTTGTTCGTTCTTTTCACTTCATGTGGTGTAAAAAAATCGCTTCGTGATATGATGCCCAATGTCGGGCAATACCGTACTGAAATTCCCGATAGGGTAAAGATCAATGACTCGACCTTTGTGTTGGATGATAATTTTCTCACAAAGAACAAACAGGGCCAATGGGAGCTTTTTGTAGAAGGCAACCCTTTGGAACTTGGCCTAAAAACCGGAAAACTCACCCAAGAACTTTTTAACCAACAGGAACATATTTTTGTTAAGAAAATAGATGAATTGGTTCCTTCGGAAGGAAAACAAAATTTATTACGTAAGTTCTTGGCTTGGTTCAATCGCAAGATGTACCTCAATATCGATGAGCAATACAAGGCCGAAATTTACGGTATGGCCCAATACGCCTCGAAAGATTTCGACCACATCGCCGAGGCCTACCCCAGGGTCATGTATTTTCACGGGGCGCACGATATCGGGCATGCGCTACAAGATCTGGCCCTGGTCGGCTGTTCATCTTTTGCGGCCTGGGGCGATCATACCGACGACGGGCAACTGATCATTGGCCGTAATTTCGATTTTTATGCAGGCGACGAATTCGCCAAAAATAAGATCATCGCCTTTGTAAAACCCGATGAAGGCCACAATTTTATGTCGGTTACCTGGGGCGGATTTATCGGTGTGCTTTCTGGCATGAACGATCAAGGATTGACCGTGACCATCAATGCGGGCAAATCGAATTTTCCGTTGGTCGCCAAAACACCCATTTCACTGGTTACCCGTGAAATACTGCAATATGCATCAACAATCGAAGAAGCCATTGCCATCGCCAAAAAACGCGAAGTTTTTGTTTCTGAATCCATTTTTGTAGGAAGCGCAAAAGACAAACGAGCGGCGATCATAGAAGTCTCTCCAAATAATTTTGGGGTGTACGAAGTTCAGAATTCGGATCACTTGATCTGTTCGAACCATTTTCAAAGCGCCGCTTATGCCAACGATAAAAAAAACCAAAAGCACATCTTCGAGAGCCACTCAATGTATCGTTATGAAAAGATGGAGGAACTTTTAGAGGAAAATCCAAAAATTACGCCCAAAACCGCTGTCGATATGCTAAGAAATAAAGAAGGATTAGGTGATACTGAAATCGGTTATGGTAACGAAAAGGCGTTGAACCAGCTTTTGGCCCACCATGGAATCGTTTTTAAACCGGAAGACTTGAAGGTCTGGGTTTCATCCAATCCCTATCAATTGGGAGAATTCGTCGCCTATGACCTGAAAAAAATATTCGGTGAAAAGCAAAGACTTACCTCTTATGAATCTTTGGCAGTCGAAACCCTGAATATCCCAGAAGACCCTTTTTTAGGTTCTGAAGCCTACCGTGATTATGAGAAATACAGGATCCTGAGCAGCAGAATAAACGATGCTTTGGCTTCCGGAGCGCACTTGGACCAAAACCTGCTCAGAGCGTTCGAGCGGAGCAATCCTGAATTTTGGGAAGTTCATTATTTAATAGGGTTGTACAACTATAGAAAGGGATATGATACCATTGCGCTCGAAGCCTTTTTGAAAGCGGAAGCCAAAGAAATTACGACGGTGCCCGATCGAGAAAAAGTAGAACGTTATATTCGCAGATTAAAACGCAGATTGAATAAATGAAGATTCCGGAAATAGAAAGGGCATCGGCTACTGAGATAAAATCCTTCCAAGAAAAGAGACTTCGAGAACTCTTTGAATATCTCAATTCAAATTCGCCTTATTACCGCCGTTTGTTCAGAAGATATAAAATTAGTGCAGATGCCGTCCAAACCATGGATGACCTCAAACGAATACCCACAACCTCAAAGGAGCAGCTGCAACAATATAATGACGATTTTTTGTGCGTTCCCAAAAATAAGATCGTCGATTTTGTAACCACTTCGGGTACTTTGGGCGAACCTGTCACCATTGGCCTTACGGATGCCGACCTAGATCGCCTGGCCTATAATGAGGCGGTTTCTTTTGCTTGCGCCGGAGTCAATGAAAATGACATCCTTCAACTGACCACAACGATCGACCGTCGCTTCATGGCCGGACTCGCTTATTTTTTGGGAGCCAGAAAACTAGGCGCGGGAATTATCCGAGTCGGGGCCGGAATTCCCGAACTGCAATGGGACACTATCCTGAAATTCAAACCTACGTATTTGATCGTCGTGCCTTCCTTTCTATTGATATTGATAGAATATGCCGAACATCACGGCATCGACGTGAACGCTTCGGGTATCAAAGGGGCCATCTGCATCGGGGAATCGTTGCGCGAGCAGGATTTTTCATTGAACACCTTGGGAAAGAAAATCAAATCGGCCTGGAATATCGAACTCTTTTCGACCTACGCCTCTACCGAAATGAGCACCGCTTTTACCGAATGTTCCGAACAACTAGGCGGGCACGAACACCCCGAGCTTATCATTACCGAAATATTGGATGAAAATGAAAATCCCGTTCCTTCCGGCAGCGAAGGTGAACTGGTGATAACGACCCTGGGGGTCGAGGCCATGCCTTTATTGCGCTTTAAGACCGGTGATATGGTCGTTGCCCATGATACCGCTTGTAACTGTGGCAGAAACACAAGGCGTTTAGGCCCGGTCGTAGGGCGTAAAAAGCAAATGGTGAAATACAAGGGCACTACCCTATACCCGCCCGCCATGCACAATGCCCTGAACGATTTTGCCCAAGTGGACAGCTTCGTCATCGAAATCTACCATAACGCCATCGGTACTGATGAGATACGGATCAAAATCGCCTCGCAATCATCTTCACAAGAGCTTTTACAGCAAATCAAAGATCATTTTCGTTCAAAACTAAGGGTAACTCCTACCATTGAATTCTGCCCTAAAGAAGAAATACAGAAACTGCGTACATCCAAATTGGGAAGAAAACCGGTGAGCGTCATCGATAAAAGAAGTTGAACATATTCTTTTGCTTAGCACGCTTCAGCTTACCACATCCTCTCCTTTTATCCTTATATTAGTTACCGCTATTCAATTAACACTTAAAAAATGAAAAAACTATTACTTCCAGGTTTCCTGTTGTTCATCTACATAAGCTTCGTATCGGCACAGACCACCGAAGAAATCGTGGCCGCAATTGAAAAAGAAGCCAATGAAAACTCGCAATTGGAACAGCTGGCCCACGAACTTATGGATGTCATCGGTCCGCGATTGGTCGGAACACCACAAATGAAAACAGCTCATGAATGGGCCGTAAATACTTATAAAAAATGGGGCATCGAAGCCAAAAATGAGGCATGGGGCAAATGGCGCGGTTGGCAAAGGGGCATTACCCATATCGATATGCTCGAACCACGTGTCGTGACCTTAAGCGGTATCCAATTGGCTTGGAGCCCGAGTACGGGGCCCAAGGGTATATCGGCCAACCTTGTAACCTTGCCCACGGTACCCGATTCATTGGCATTTGCAAAATGGCTGCCCAATGTGAAGGGGAAACTGGTCATGGTTTCCATGGAACAACCTACCGGGAGGCCCGAATACAATTGGGAAGAATTCGCTACTGAAGAATCTTTGGAAAAGATGAAAAAGGATCGCGATGCCAAAGAGGAAGCTTGGCGCCAAAATTTCAAGAATACGGGCTACACAAGTCGTACCATTAACGAGGCACTTGAAAAAGCAGGTGCTGTTGGCATTGTTCAATCGCGATGGTCAAACGGTTTCGGCGCCAACAAAATTTTTAGTGCGGGCACGAAAAAGATTCCCGTGGTCGACCTTTCATTGGAAGATTACGGCATGCTCTACCGAATGGTCGAGCACGCAGTCAATCCGAAAATCAAGATAGTTGCCGAATCCAAGGAATTGGGAACCGTTCCCACTTTTAATACGATCGCCACCATTCCGGGCAAAGAATTGCCCAATGAATATATCATTCTTTCGGCACATTTCGACTCTTGGGACGGGGCCACCGGCGCCACCGACAACGGTACGGGCACCATCACCATGCTCGAGGCGGCACGAATCCTTAAAAAGGTTTATCCCAATCCGAAACGAACGATCATTGTCGGGCACTGGGGCAGTGAGGAACAGGGATTGAACGGTTCACGGGCTTTTGTGGAGGACCATCCCGATATTGTCTCCGGCCTTCAGGCACTTTTCAATCAGGACAATGGCACCGGACGCGTCGTCAACATATCCGGCCAAGGTTTTTTGCATTCCTATGACTATATCGGTAAATGGCTTGAGGCTGTTCCGAAAGAAATCACCCAACATATCGAGACTAACTTTCCGGGGAATCCGGGTGGCGGAGGTTCTGATTACGCTTCTTTTGTAGCGGCCGGCGCCCCAGGTTTCTCTTTAAGTTCGTTAAGTTGGAGTTATTGGAACTATACTTGGCATACCAACCTCGACACCTATGACAAAATTGTTTTCGACGATGTACGCAACAATGCAATTTTAACCGCAATCTTGGCCTACATGGCCAGCGAGGACCCCAATAAAACTTCTCGCGAAAAAGCAGCTTTAGGCATCAACCCAAGAACAGGGGAACGACGAACCTGGCCCGAACCACGCACTCCGAATCGAGCAGGCGGATTGGACAATTAAATCGATATCATGAAAAACCTTTTTATATCTCTTGCGCTGTCGGTTATATGCCCGGCAATTCATTCACAAATTACTGTCGACCAAAACCGTTTAGAAAATCGAATTTTCGATCTGGCCAAATTCGGACTGCAGGAAAATGGCACCACAGAAAGGGTCGCCTTTAGCGATGCGGATATCGAGGCCCGAAAATGGGTGATTTCCCAATTACAGGAAATGGGTTTGAAAACATCTATAGACTTTGCGGGAAACATTATCGGTATTCGCGAAGGCAAGAAATCGGGTTTGAAACCTATTTCCTTCGGAAGCCATATAGATCGTGTTCCCAATGGCGGCAACTATGATGGCTGTGTCGGGGCAATGGCTGCCTTGGAGGTCATTCAAACCTTGAACGAAAATAAGATCAAAACGAAACACCCGCTCGAGGTCATCATTTTTCCCAATGAGGAAGGTGGTGTTATGGGAAGTAGGGCCCTATCGGGAAATTTGGGCAAAGAAGCCTTTCAAGTGGTCAATTCGACCGGTTATTCCATGGGCGAGGGAATTATGCGCCTGGGTGGTGATACCACAAGAATTTCCGAAGTGCAACGCAAAAAAGGCGATATGGCCGCTTTCTTGGAACTTCATATCGAACAAGGGGGCATTCTTGACAAGGAAAATCTGGATATCGGTATCGTAGAGGGCATCGTAGGCCTTAAATGGTGGGATGTAGATTTTACCGGTTTTGCCAATCATGCCGGTACCACCCCAATGAATGCGCGGCAAGATGCACTTTTGGCCGCCGCCAAGTTTATTGTTGCCGTCAATGAAACGGTAAATAGTATTGAAGGTGCTCAAGTGGCTACGGTAGGGAGAATCAAGGCCGAACCCGGTGCCCCAAATGTAATTCCCGGTAAGGTGACCGCAAGTCTCGAGATACGTGACCTTTCTTCCGAGGTAATCGAAAAAGTCTTTCGAGCAATTAAGGAAAAAAGCGCAAAGATCGCGGAAGATTCCAATGTGCAAATCGAATTCCATCCCCTTGATACGACCGCTGATCCCGCACTCACCGATCCGATTATTCAGAAAGAAATCGAAAATTCGGCCAAAAAACTCGGTCTTTCCATCAATTATATGCCCAGTGGGGCAGGTCATGATGCTCAGGATATGGCCACCATTGCCCCTACGGGGATGATTTTTGTGCCCAGTAAAGACGGTATCAGTCATTCCCCCAAAGAATTTACCGCTGCCAAGGATCTGGCCAATGGGACCAATGTTTTATTGAAGACCATCTTGGCCTTGGACAAAAAATTGGATTAAGCCTGAAAAATTTAAATACCACCATCTCATGAAAAATCTGAACATAGTGCTCGTCATCATACTTATCATACCCTTGACGATCAATGCACAGCGTCGAAAAAAGAAAGCCCCCCTACCAGTAACCACGATCCAAGATTCAATGTTCAATGGCTTGAAATGGCGAAATATAGGGCCTTTCCGCGGGGGTCGAAGTGTGGCCTCCACGGGGGTGGTAGGCCAGCCCATGACCTATTATATGGGAACCGTAGGCGGAGGTATTTGGAAAACCGTAGATGATGGCATTACTTGGAAGAACATTTCTGACGGACAATTGAAAACCGGCACGGTCGGTGCAATCGCCGTTTCAGAAAGCAATCCGAATATCATTTTCGCGGGTATGGGCGAACATGCGGCGCGCGGGGTGATGACCTCTATGGGCGATGGGATCTATAAATCTACAGATGCCGGAAAAACCTGGAAACATATCGGGTTGGACCACACACGTCATATTTCTGACGTTATTATCGACCCGATGAATCCCGATATCATTTTTGTCGCGGCGCAAGGAGCCCAATACGGCCCATCGGAAGACCGCGGAATATATCGTTCTACGAATGGCGGTTCAAACTGGGAAAAAGTGCTTTACGTGAACGATGTAACCGGTGCTTCCTCGCTTTCAATGGATATGAAAAATCCCTTGATCCTTTATGCGGCCATGTGGGAACATCGACGTTATCCTTGGACGATGGAATCGGGAGGGCCCGGATCGGCACTCTACAAATCTACCGATGGCGGTACGTCTTGGAAAAAGATGAAGGAAGGCCTTCCCAAAGAATTCGGAAAAGCTGGCATATCGGTCTCAAGGGCCAATCCTGATCTCGTTTTTGCAGTTATAGAGGCCGAAGGTGAGAAAGGTGGTGTCTATCGTTCTGACGATGCCGGCAAAAAATGGAAGCAAGTCAACAAAGAACGTATCAATATTGCCCGTTCGTGGTATTATATGGAAATATTTGCAGACCCACAAAACGAGAATATCGTTTACGTACTGAACGCCCCGGTTACCAAATCGATAGATGGTGGTAAAACTTTTAGTCCACTACCCACCCCCCATGGCGATAACCATCATCTTTGGATCGATCCGAACGATAACCAAAAAATGATAAATTCAAATGATGGGGGTGCCAACGTTTCGAACAATGGCGGCAAAAGTTGGAGTACCCAGCAAAACCAGCCGACATCGCAATTCTATCGCGTAATTACCGATAATCTAGTACCGTACAATGTTTATGGGGGCCAACAGGATAACTCGGCCATCGCCATTGCCAGTCGCACCAACGATCAAGGTATCGATTGGAAGGATTGGTACTCCGTAGCAGGTTGCGAAAGTGCTTTCTTAGCCTTTGACCCCGATAATCCCGAAAATATATATGGAGGTTGTTACCAGGGAATCATCGAAAAATGGGTCAAAGCCTCCCGTTCGGGAAAACCCATCAAAGAATATCCTGAACTGGCATTGGGCAATGTGCCAAAAGATTTTAAATACCGCTATAATTGGAATGCCCCCATCATCAGTTCGCCACATGACCGTAATACGATATACCATGCCGGAAATGTCGTTTTCAAAACCTCGGATGGCGGAGCCAGTTGGCAGGTCGTGAGTCCTGACCTGACGCGAAACGATAAAAGCAAACAAGGCCCGGGAGGTGGCCCGTACACGAACGAGGCAGCAGGTGGGGAAAACTACAATACCTTGGCCTACCTTGTCGAATCGCCGCACGAGAAGGGCGTGCTATGGGCCGGGTCTGACGATGGTCTGATTCATATTACAAAAGACGGAGGTCAAAATTGGAAAAACGTGACGCCACCAAACCTTGGTGAAGGTATCGTCAATAGCATCGAAGTTTCGCCCCATGATGCCGCAACGGCATATATAGCACTAATGCGGTACAAACAAATGGATTTGAGACCTTATATTTTCAAAACCACCGATTATGGCCAGACCTGGTCGAAAATAGTAAATGGCATTACCGACGAGCACACTTTTGTACGTGTAGTACGCGAAGACCCCAAACGCAAAGGGCTGTTGTATGCGGGTACCGAAACCGGACTCTATATTTCATTGGACGATGGTCAAAATTGGCAACCCTTTCAATTGAATTTACCCATTGTACCCATCAACGATTTGGTATTTCAGACCAATGACCTTGTGGCCGCAACTGCGGGGCGATCGTTTTGGATATTGGATGACGTAGGTGCGATTCAAAATTTGGGCAATCCCAGAAAACCTTTGGAAATATTAAAGCCCAAAAACACCTATCTGTTTTTTGGAGGCAGTAACGACAAGCCTGTTCCCGGTTTGGGACAAAATCCAAAAAGTGGGGTTACGATGGACTATTACCTGGACAAAAACGCGGATAGTCTCGACCTGAAATTGGAGATTTTGAGAAGCGGACAGGTAATAAGAAGTTATTCCAACAAAAAGGACAAGGACTTCAAATCGTGGCCGGGAGGCCCGCCCCGACCCGAGATCATACCATCAAAAAAAGGTTATAATCGCTTTACGTGGAATTTCAGGCGTGAAACATTACCGGCAGTTGAAAAAGTATTCGCCTATGGTAGCTATGCAGGCCCAAGAATTGGCCCCGGCACCTATACATTGCGCCTTACTCTTGATGATTTGACTTCTGAAACCGAAGTAACAGTGCTTCCCAACCCAAATGTAGTTGGTTCCGCGGCAGATTATTCCGAACAGCAAAAGCTCTTGAATCAGGTGACAGGCGCCATTACCGATATCCATGAATCGGTAAGCCGGATGCGGTCCGCCAGAAAACAATTAAAAACTTATGAAAGCCTACTCAAAGACAATGATAGTGCAAAAGATTTATTGGAAAAGGGTAAAGCTTTAATAGAACGGATTGACACCTGGGAGGCCAACCTGATACAACCCGAACAAAAAACCTTTCAAGACGTAATCAATTATCATAACCAATTGAACGCCGAGTTCATGGAACTAAAAGATTATATTGATGCGGTCGAACCCAAGGTAACCCAAGGAGCCAATGAACGATTGGCCGACCTTTTATCGCAATGGAAGATATTCGAAACCGAACGTGATGCAATCGTGAATACCGAGATGGACGCCTATAATAAACTGTATCAAGAACTTTCGATTCCGGCGCTAATCTTAGAAGACTGATATGGGTTTGAATTTCGTAGGTGACAAGACCTTTAGAGGCCAGAACTTTACAAAAGTTCGACTACCCAAGGCCGAATATGAGAATTGTATTTTCGAGGGTTGTGATTTTTCAAATTCGTATTTGGACAATCAAAATTTTTTGGAGTGCGAATTCATCGACTGCAATCTAAGCAATGCCAATATCGCAAATACAACGTTCAACGAGGTACTATTTTCCAGTTGTAAGATGATTGGGTTAAAATTTGAAACCCTGAATGATTTTTTGATCGCTTTCAGGTTCAAAGACTGTACCATGAACCTGAGCTCTTTTTACCAAATGGAGTTAAAAAACCAACGTTTTGAACATTGTAAGCTAATACAGACCGATTTTGTCGAGAGCGACCTTACCGCTTCCGTTTTTGACGCATGCGATTTGCAAAATGCCAGGTTCGAAGATTCCAATTTGGAAAAAGTCGATTTCAGAACCTCTTTGAACATTGGTCTTAATCCGAATAAAAACCACATCAAAAAAGCCAAGTTTTCAAAAGATAATGTACTGGGACTACTCAATGATTTTGACATCATAGTCGAATAGCCCCTTCATTGAGGTTCTCTTTGGGCCAATCGGTTGTAAACGGATAATTCGTATCTTGTTTCATGGATTTAGGCATATTTATGAAAAATATAATTCTACTATTACTATCGGTTTCTTTGGGTTGCAAGGCACAAAATACCATTTCTTACAAGGAAGGAAGCGCTTCACCGAAGGCCCAGCTATCGCAAATTGCTTGGATGGAAGGCCATTGGAAAGGTGAGGCTTTCGGAGGAATTACCGAAGAAATATGGAGCCCTCCGCTCGGTGACTCCATGATGTTCTCCTTTAAACTAGTTTCGGAAGGCAAGGTACAGTTCTACGAACTAGGCCATATTCAACAAGTCGGCGAAACCTTGCTGTTGCAACTCAAACATTTTCATGGTAATCTTAAGGGTTGGGAGGAAAAGGATGAAACGGTGGATTTTAAATTGGTCAGATTAGAAGGCAATAGGGCCTATTTCGATGATTTTACCTTTGAGCAGATCAATGCCGACGAAATCAATATATATGTGGTCATCGCACAAGAGGATGGTTCGCGGGAAGAAGTAAAATTTCATTATGGGCGACAATAATGCCGAAAGAAAATGTTTGGAATGTGGTGCCCGTATCGTCGGCCGGGCCGACAAAAAATTCTGCTCCGATGGTTGCCGAAATTCCTATAACAACAATGTCAATAAGGATAGCAAAAATCTCATACGCAATATCAACAATCGCCTGCGCAAAAATTATAGGGTTTTGGACAGCTTCACACTGAAAGAAGGAAAAACGCGTACCTCCAAGACCCGATTGATCGACAAAGGTTTCGATTTTGACTTCATAACCAATCTGTATACTACGAAAAAGGGAACAGTCTACTATTTCGTTTACGACCTGGGATATTTGCCTTTGGAGAACGACTACTATATGATCGTCAAGAGGGAGTGAGGCTTAGGTAAAAAAATATCTAACAAACCGCTATTCGCCCTTATCGACATAAATCGAAACTACGCACCGAAAGGGGCATTGAAACAAACCTTGGGACAGCTTTTTTAGACCAATCAAAACCGAAATGCTATTTCCAATTTTGTCCGCTAAGTTTCAAAGCGGCCACTACGACATCCTTTCGGCTTATTTGGCCTACCAACAGGCCATCTTTCATGACCGGAAGCCTTCTCCTATTATGCTTGTCGAACACCCCCGCGGCATCAAAAATACTGATATCGTGTGGAATGGTCTCCACATTCTTGCTCATGTATTTCTCAACGCTCCTGTCGAGGATCGGTTGATTGAAATAGCGACTTTCCGAAATCTGTTTCATACAGTCGGCCTCAGATATAATACCGACCAAAAAACCGTCGTCATTAAGAACGGGGCCACCCGAAATATTGTATTTCGTAAACTGCTCCATGACCTCTAAAATTGACTGGTCAGGTGAAAAAGTGACCAATTTCTTTGTCATGTAATCTGATACCAAAATCGGGGCATCAAATTCCTTTTTAGAAGACTTTCGTATGCCTTGAAAACTCTTGATTCCCATAAAATTTCAGTTTAAGCCTGCCCGTTACGGCAGTTAAGGTTAATCTTAAATATAACGATTTCCAACGAATTATTCAAACTTTTCCGATAAAAGACCGTAATGGTCTTGGCCTTATATCTAAAAAATAGATCTGGTTTTCATTCTTTATCTCGTTATTTGATACTATTTTACCTTCCACTTTGATGGTTATTTATCAATAATGGAATTCTAAAAGCGGAGATTTTGAATATGGTCATAGGTGTTCTAGGATGTGGTTGGCTAGGTTGGCCCCTGGCCAAATCCTTCATTTTCGATGAATACCAAGTACACGGAAGTACAACTTCTGTCGAAAAATTGCAAAGTCTTGAAAAAGACGGAATCAAGGCATTTAATGTTCAACTTAAAGAAGATGAAAACGACAACGGTATTACCCCATTTCTTAAAGGTGTTGACATTCTTATTATCAATATCCCGCCCAAACTACGAGGAAACAATGAAGAAAGCTATGTCAATAAGATGCACCGATTGCATAGCGCAATGAAAACTTCACATGTTAAAAAAATGATTTTTGTGAGCAGCACTTCGATCTATGGCGACATAGAAGGGGAAGTTACCGAAAAAACAAAACCCAGACCATCAACCGAATCGGGCAGACAACTTTTGGCAACCGAAAAGATATTCTGGACTGACCCCGACCTAGAGGTTACCATTATTCGATTTGGCGGACTTATAGGGCCTAATAGGCATCCTGTTTCTATATTGTCGGGCAAAACCAATCTTTCAGGTGGTAACCTACCCATAAATCTAATTCATCTAAATGACTGTATAGCAATTATTAAGTCCGTTGTATTTAATAAGTGGTGGGGTGAAATTTTTAACGGTGTATATCCTCACCATCCGAAGAAAAAAGAATATTATTCCGCTGAAGCAATTAAGAAAGGGCTTCCAAAGCCCCATTATACCGTAGAAAAAGACAAGAAAGGCAAGATTATCGCCTCTTTTAACCTTATAAATGTTAAAAAATATCGGTTTATGACCCCAATTGTAGGGTAATACACCACATTAAATGCGGTTTTCACAACAAAAACGACCTTATTCTGTTAATTACATCGTTGATTTTAAGCTATTTATCGATGAAATGCATAACTTTAAGTAAACATTTAAATCGATTGCCATGGAAAATTCAACAGTAAAAAGGAAAATCGCCAAGGAAATTGAAAACTTGATTTCCGAGAGTTGTAACAACCAAAAATCGACCGACCAATTTAAAAACCTACACGAGGCAATACTTAAAAAATACTATAATGCCGCCGATGTATCAATTGATTACCACAGAAAAAGAGTTGCGATGGACATTGTAATGGATGATACTTATTACAATCCGAAAGAGGTCAATACCTATTTGCCTACATTGCACGCCAACCTGATTTTCAAGAATTTGAAAGATTTTTTGAAATCGTGTATTGACAAGGATCCTAAAAGTATCGGTTTTTATGCCAGCCTTTTACGGTCTTTTACTAAAAAAGATGTGCCATTGACCGTTGTTTGAGAGGTTCGGTCATAGTCAATATTTAAGAAGGGTGTTTATGGCATCCTTTTTTTTATGCTTTGATTTTAAGGCTTTCATTAACAGCTTGTCAACAATATTTTTTTTAGTTTAGCGCACCAAAATTGAACACAATGAAAAATTTCGTTTTAGTATCGATGTGCGCTTTAGGTTTTATGGGGGCTGCGCAAACGAATACCGAACTTCAAAAACATTACGAAGCCTTCTATAAGCAAATGCGGCTACAAGGCGATGTCGATGGTGTAATAAACGCCATGACGCATTTGAACGTACTATCGCCATCAATAGAACGACGCGATACCCTGGCATTCATTTATGCGAACGACGGACAACATTTACAAGCATTGAATACGGTAGGCATCGAAAAAGACGCAAATGATTCCGATCTGGCCGTGCAGGTCAAGGCAATTTCATTGAAGGCCCTAAACCAGCCCAAAAGGGCCTTGGAACAATTTGATCTACTGAATTCTCGAACGCCCAACCCATACTTGGCCTATGAATTGGCAGACCTGAAAATACAGACAGGTGACAATGACGGCGCGGTCGCCCATATCGAATATGGCATCGCAAATGCCAAAGATGATATGAAATATGCCTTTTATGAACGCCAACAACCCTATGAAGTGCCTCTGAAGGCTGCTTTCATACACCTTAAGGCACTTGTGCAATACAATAAGGACAAGGAAAATATCGACGCAGCGGTCGCCCTTATTGATGAGGCCTTGGCAATCGATCCAAATTTCAATTTGGCCAGTTTAAGCAAACAGGCCCTTGAAGCTCGTAAAAACCCGCCGGCTACCACCGAAACGAAGGAATAGCATAAATTTTCATGGGGTTTGCGCAACAAATCGAAGCAGCCCTATTTTGAAAAGTGTAAGAAACTTTAGGGGCAAGAACGTTTCGGCACTGCCTATTCGTCCAATATAAGTTTTGTATCCAAAGTATTGTTCACGACCACATTGAACTGATTTCTAAGGGCGTTGTAAGCTTCGATCGTTTCGAGTACCGGTTCTTCTATATCTAATCGATATTCAAGGTTTCCCTTGATCTTCAAAAAAAAGGTCTTGAAAACTTTCATACGGCTTTTTATTTGAGGCCTGTCAAATACCTCAGGGTGTTCAGAGGCCTCTAAAAGTTTCTGTTTCTCGATCAGGTCTTCGACGATCAAAATCAAATCCTCTCGATTTTCGACCGTGTAAAGGGCGTCAAAGCTGGCATCTAAGGCCTTATACTCGGCCCACTCGTTCAAAACAAGTTGCGCCTTGGTGTTCACGCTTGATTTTTTAGGCCATTCCCCAGCTGTTATCAAAAATGTCGAAGAATCGTCGATTGGATCTGCATCTTTGTTTTGATTGCATCCCGAGAACAGAAAAACAAGTACTGGAATAAACAATAATTTGTTCATGGAGCGAATGTACAAATTTTAATTAGGGCTATATTTGCAGTCGATTTCTTTAACTTCATTTTAATGCAAAAATCCATTCTTATTTTGGGCGCCTGTGGTCAAATCGGCACCGAACTGACATATGCGCTACGCGAAAAATATGGGAACGAAAATGTAGTGGCCAGCGATATTCGTGAAGGAAACGAAGATATCATGGCATCAGGACCTTTCGAGATTTTGGATGCCACTAATTATGGAGCCATTGAAGATGTGGTCATGCATTACGAAATCGAAGAAGTATATTTGATGGCGGCCATGTTGAGCGCCACGGCAGAGAAATTCCCGATGCGGGCATGGAACCTGAACATGAGTTCACTTTTCAATGTCTTGAACCTTTGCAAGGAGAAAAAGATAAGCAGAATATTCTGGCCTTCGAGCATTGCGGTCTTTGGTCCGAATACCCCGAAGAAGAACACCCCCCAAAATACCATAATGGAGCCCAGCACTGTCTACGGTATCAGCAAACAATCGGGCGAAAGATGGTGTGAATATTATTTTAAAAAATATGGGGTGGATGTACGTAGCGTTCGTTACCCGGGTTTGATTAGCTGGAAAACCCTGCCAGGTGGCGGCACCACGGACTATGCCGTTGAAATCTATCACAAAGCACTCTCGGACGGCTCATATGACTGTTTTCTTCAAAGAGATAGTAGGCTGCCAATGATGTATATGGAAGATGCCATTCGTGCTACTTTGAGTTTAATGGATAAACCGTCGGAAAGTATAACGGTTAGGTCATCGTACAACTTGGCGGCAATGAACTTCACACCCGAGGAAATAGCCAAAAACATTCAAAAGCATATTCCAAATTTTACCATTTCATATGCCCCTGATTTTCGGCAGGCCATAGCCGATTCATGGCCGAACAGCATCGATGATTCGCAAGCACGACAAGACTGGGGCTGGAAAGCGGAATACGATCTTGAAAAGACTACGGAGGAGATGTTGAAAAATTTACGATAGCTTTCTCAAATACTGAACTTCAATTTCTTCTCGATCGCCATGATCATCGTATTGGCGATATCTTTGCCCGTAGCATTTTCAATACCCTCTAGGCCCGGGGAAGAATTAACTTCGAGCAAAAGGGGCCCTTTGTTGGAACGAATTATGTCGACACCGGCCACCGCCAAGTTCAATACCCTTGCGGCCTTTAGTGCCAATTTTTTTTCCTCGCCCGTTATTTTGATCATCGAAGCGGTACCCCCTTGATGGATGTTCGCCCTGAACTCTCCTTTTTCAGCCTGGCGCTGCATAGATGCAACCACCTTATTGTTGACGACAAAACAGCGAATGTCCTGACCGTTTGCCTCTTTGATAAATTCTTGCACCAAAATATTGGTATTGACACTTTTAAAAGCATTGATCACGCTTTCGGCAGCTTTGTTGGTCTCGGCCAAGACCACACCTTTGCCTTGGGTACTTTCTAAAAGTTTGATTATCAAAGGGGCTCCATTGACCATTCTGATAAGGTCTTTGGTATCCATGGGTGATTTGGCAAAACCGGTAATAGGAATATGGATATCGTTTTTCGAAAATAGTTGCGATGCGAATAATTTGTCCCTCGATTGTGATATGGCCTCCGCCGAATTGAGACAATATACGCCTAGATTGTCAAATTGGCGGATCAGCGCACAACCATAAAAAGTGACGGAAGGTTTTATTCTAGGGATAACCGCATCGAATTCATTCAAAATATTGCCACCTCGATACCTGATTTCCGGTGAGTGAGCATCGAGTTTCATATAGGCCAATTCAACGTTCAGAAAAACGATTTCGTGCCCCCTGGCCTCGGCCGCTTCCATAATTCTTTTGTTGCTATACAATTCTGGGTTACTGGCGAGAAGTGCGATTTTAAGTCCTGTTTTTTCCTTGAAAAAAGGCACGTATTTCTTGTTGATATCATCATCTGAAAATCCTTGAACCTGATAGTTTAAGGCCGGGTTCACGATATACCGTCCGTTGATGGCTTCCCTTCCCAAGAGCATACGAAATTCCATTGTATCGCGATTGGCCAGGGTCAGCTCGATATCAAAACTGTCTTTACCCAAGGTAACGGGAGTTCTGACCACAAGTCGTTCTTCTGAAATGCCCGAAGAGCTTTTGACCATTCGCCTATCGATCAAACGGGCGTCGCAGCCAATGGCAATGCTACGGTTTTCTTGTAAGGGATTGACCTCGAACTTTACCCATTCTTGCGCACCTTTATTATAAACCTTGATGTTCGATGCCTGAATCGAAGATGTTTTCGCGCCAGAATCTACCCTTGCCTTTATTGCGGGAATACCCAGTGATTCAAATACACACCATTCCTCGCTCCCGATAATATGGAGGTTGTTCAATTTTATTTCTTTTTTCAATATAAAAGGTAAGTTGGCTTGTTGATAAGAGTGGTGAGAAATAAATATAGTGCCCTAGTCTGAATCATTGTCATCGTCCAAATCTTCAGGATTTGGTTCTACTACCGCTTCTGGATCGTCATCGTCAAAGTCTTCATAATCGTCTTCGTCATAGTTCTCCATAGTATATTCGAGCTTGGCACTGATCTTTACAAGATATTTGGTGTCTTCGGTCAATACCTCTACCGCCTCGATACGTTCACCCTGGGCATTTTTGAAGGAAATGATGTTGCGATCATCATACCCATCGGGATAACGCTCGACCAAAAGCTTGAGCACCTCGGGGGTCAATTTCTTAAAATCTACGATAACTCTTTTTAAATGCGCGTGTTTATCCATAATTACAGGTTCAAAAGATAAGCAAAAATTAATGGCGCAACAATGGTGGCATCACTTTCTATGATATATTTTGGGGTATCGATATCGAGCTTCCCCCAGGTAATCTTCTCATTGGGCACCGCCCCCGAATACGATCCATAACTAGTAGTACTATCGCTGATCTGACAAAAATAGCTCCAAAAAGGTGTATCTGTGCGTTCCATATCTTGATAGAGCATCGGTACGACACATATCGGGAAATCACCAGCGATACCGCCACCTATTTGAAAGAAACCTATTCCGTTCTTTGAATTATCGGTATACCAATCGGCCAAAAAGGTCATGTACTCAATGCCCGATTTCATGGTACTGGCCTTTAACTCACCTTTCAGAACATAAGAAGCGAAGATATTGCCCATGGTACTATCTTCCCAACCGGGACAAATTATCGGCAGGTTTTTTTCGGCTGCGGCATACATCCAAGAATCTTTTATATCGATTTCGTAGAATTCTTGCAAGACCCCTGAAAGCAATAATTTGTACATAAATTCATGAGGAAAGTAACGCTCGCCATTGGCTTCGGCATCTTTCCAGATTTTTACGATATGGCGTTGTATCCTTCTAAACGCTTCCTCTTCGGGAATACAGGTGTCGGTTACCCGGTTTAATCCCTTTTCCAATAGGTTCCATTCATCTTGGGGCGTAAGGTCCCTATAGTTGGGCACCCTTTTATAATGCGAATGTGCAACCAGGTTCATAATGTCTTCCTCAAGGTTTGCTCCGGTGCAGGAGACGATATGAACCTTGTCTTGACGGATTATTTCGGCGAAAATCTTTCCCAATTCGGCCGTACTCATGGCCCCGGCCAATGACACCAACATTTTGGCACCGCCATTAAGCTGCGCCTCATAGCCTTTTGCGGCGTCAACAACGGCCGCGGCATTAAAGTGCAGGTAATATTTCTCGATAAATTTAGAGATCTCCCCCTTCGTACTGGTCATCTTTAAGTTTTAAAATATTGTTATTCGATTTGTATCCTTTTTGATACGTATTGTCATAATCATCCTTGGCATCTTCGTTCTTGAACTTGTAGCTCAACATCTTATAATACAATTTGGCGGCAAGAAAATCGGATGAGGGGTCGCTGTCATTCGAACATAGTTCGACGATATCGAATCCTACAACATTTCTTTCTTCAAAGACCTGCTTCAAAAATTCAAGGGTCTCGTACCAAAAAAGTCCACCAGGTTCAGGTGTTCCGGTAGATGGCATTATCGAAGGATCCAAAGCGTCAAGATCAAAGGTAATCAAGACATTGTTGGTCAAAAGCTCGATGACTTTCTCCATCCAAAATTCATCGTTGACCATATCGTGGGCAAAGAATACTTTTTCCTCGTCCATAAAGGTCTTTTCTATTGCATCCATCGAACGAATACCGACCTGCACCAGATTTGTGGTCTGACTTGCCTCGTGAACGGCACAGGCATGATTGAATTTACTACCATTATATGAGGCCCGCAAATCGGCATGTGCATCAATATGCAATACGGTCAGATTGTCGAAACATTCGTTGAAGGCGCGAATGGTACCTATCGAAATTGAATGTTCGCCACCAAAAAGGGTAACGAATTTATTGCGCTTGATATATTCTTTGGAAATCTTATGTACGGCGTTCACCATGGCCTCCGGAGAATCGTTTTCGGTTATGGGATCAGCAAGATATATTCCATGCTCATAGACTTCGCTATCGGTCTCTATATCGTAGAGTTCCATGTTTTCGGAAGCTCTTAGAAAAGCCTGAGGCCCTTTATCGGCCCCTTTTCCCCAGGTACTCGTTCCATCATAGGGTACGGGAATCAGCACTACTTTTGCTGTTTCCAATTGTGCATATTCGTCGGGTATACCCGCATAATTCTTCGTGCTCATCTTAAATTTCTTATCTTGTTTTTATCATAAAATCAGGGGCTTCTCCTGCCCTGACGATTCCAGGCCCGTTTCCTTTTTATCATAACCCAGAACCCTTAGAAAATCTTCTACTTTTTGCTGAGGACTGAAAAGGGTGGTTACTATGTTTCCATCAGGATCCTTGTCGATCAATATGTGCTTGGGCTGCGGGATCAGGCAATGCTGCAGGCCACCGTAGCCCCCGATCGTCTCTTGATATGCCCCTATATTGAAAAAACCGATATATAATGGTTTGTCACGTTTGTACTTGGGCAGGTAAATGGCGTTCATATTTTGCTCACTATTGTAATAATCGTCGCTATCGCATGTCAATCCGCCCAACAGCACCCGTTCATATTCATCGTTCCATCGATTGATCGGCAACATGATAAAACGCTTATTGATGGCCCAGGTATCGGGCAAGGTAGTAATAAACGATGAATCGATCATGTTCCATTTTTCACGGTCATTTTGTTGTTTCTGGTACAGGATCTCATAAATGGCCCCGCCACTTTCACCGACCGTAAAACTTCCGAACTCGGTAAAAATATTAGGCACAGGTACGTCTGCCTCTTGACAGGCAATATTGATTTGATTGATAATTTCATCGACCATATACTGATAATCATATTCAAAGGCCAATGAATTCTTAATGGGGAAACCTCCGCCGATGTTCAAACTATTGAGTGTCGGACAAAGCTTTTTCAATCGAACATAGACCTTAAGGCACTTTATCAGTTCATTCCAGTAATAGGCATTGTCGCGAATACCGGTATTGATGAAAAAATGGAGCATTTTCAGCTCGACCTTATCATTGTCCTTTATTTGGTTTTCATAAAACGGAACAATATTCTTGTAACCAATGCCCAACCGTGAGGTGTAGAACTCGAACTTGGGCTCTTCTTCGGATGCGATTCGTATGCCTACTTGAAAATCACCTTTGATCGCATCGGAAAGCAAATCGATTTCTTCGTAATTATCAATAATAGGGATGCAATTGCGATGCCCCCGATTGATCAACCGACCGATGTTCTCAATGTATTGATCACGTTTGAAACCATTGCATATTATATAGGTATCATCTTTTATCTTGCCCGATACCTTGAGGCTTTCGACGATATCGATATCAAAGGCCGATGAAGTCTCTATATGGATATCGTTCTTAAGTGCTTCGTGCAAGACATGTTGAAAATGCGAACTTTTTGTGCAGTAACAATATTTATAATCGCCCTTATATTCATGCTTTTCGATCGCATTGGCGAACCAAGCCTTGGCGTTGGCTATATTTTCGGATATTTTTGGAAGATAGGTAAATTTCAAAGGGCTTCCATACCTGGCCACCAAACCCCGTAGATCAATGTTATGAAATCGCAGGTTCTCGCCATCAAGTGTAAATTCTTCCTGAGGAAAAAAGTAGGTTTGATCTATTAGATCAATATATTTCGTATTCATTATTTTAAGTGAGTGTATTGAAAATTTAATCGCAAGGGTTATACGTAAAAAGTTGTTGAAACGATTATCTTTTCAAATTAGATATTGCCGTTCGGTCGTAGGAATGAAGTAATAGTCATGCTGACTGCTGACTATGGCGAAAGTTCCAGAAGCTAGCTTTAAAATCCGGTCGCCCATCTGATGGGCCGCCATGAGACCTGACTTCTTGATTCCCCATGGCCCGAACATAGAAACACGGTTCAAAATGTTCAGCTAAATACGTTGTAAAAAAAACATTTTTTTTCTTAAAAAAAGTCTTTTTTAAAAAAAATTGTTGAAACGCCACTGTTGACGTTGAACCAAAAAACAAAATGTGTTTTATAAATTTCAAGACATTGATTTTAAACATTTTAATGACTACTTTAGAAAAGTAAAATACCTTATCATGACTTCGAAAAAATACTTTACAACTTTAACTTTATGTTCGTTGATCGTTTTTTGCCTTTCTCTCAATGCGCAAATCGACCCAGGAGTCTATATTTCAGATGTAGATAATGTACGCCACGAATTGAAAATAACAGATGGCTATATGACCCATTCGGTCTATGAAACCTCTCCGGCAAAATTCATCAAGACCACTGGCGGATTCTATACCGTGCAGAATGGCAGTTTAGATATCAAACTTGAATTCAATTCGAACTTTGAGAACGATGGTCAAAAAGAATTATCGATTCCCTTCGCGATGGAAAAGGGCCAACTTACCCTGAAAGGCGACTCACCATTGGTGTTTACTCAAAGTAAACACGTGAAACAGGAACTGGACGGACAATGGCTTTTCGCCACTCGCGGGCCGGACACAGGGCAAGAAAGACGGGGAGACGAAAACGCGCGCAAAACGCTGAAATATTTGCAAGACGGTCGTTTTCAATGGATCGCCTACAACACCGAAACCTTTAAATTTCACGGTACCGGGGGTGGTTCTTTTTCCTCTCAGGATGGGGCCTATATCGAGAAAATCGAATATTTTTCAAGGGATGACTCCCGTGTAGGGGCCGAATTGAAGTTCGATTACGAATTAAAGGATGGCGACTGGCACCATCGGGGCAAGAACAGTAAAGGCGAACCGATGTACGAGATTTGGGCCTTAAGAAAATGAACGGCAATACGAAAGCTGTCGTACGGATTACTTGGATAAATCGTAGCCTCGGCAGGGATCGATTTTTTTTCTTGGGGTTTTCTTCTCGTTTTTTAAAATATTGTGGATTGATCAACTTAGAATTATTCTGTTTGGCCCGATAAGTTTAAAAGGGAGAATAAGGTTTAACTAAACATACCTCCTCATTTATTTTTGAGTACTTAGGGTCATTGAACAAGTCTTCTTTAACTAGAGACTTATTCGTACCTTAATGCACATGAGATGTGCGCTTCTCATACTACTCTTATTTTTTCAGGTCGATGTCAGATCGCAGATAAAATGGTCTGATTTCGACAATTACACCCGTTATACCGTAAATGATGGTTTACCTACCAATACGGTACATAATCTCGTTGAGGACGAAGACGGATTTCTATGGCTTGGCTCAAAAAAAGGGGTTTCTAGGTTTGATGGCAGCACCTTTGTTAATTTTCCAAACTATTACGAAAATGATGAACCCAAATCTATAGGTGATGTATTGAAATTGGCCATAGATAATGAAGGGAAGCATATATATATTACCTCAAGATCCGGCATTCTTGTGTCTTCCATAAAAACTCCAAAATTCAAACCGATCAGTGAATATTACCCCAACATTGATTTTAAAATAGGTAACTGTAGAAGCTTATATATTGATTTAGACGACCATTTATGGGCAGGTATTTCAGGAAAAGGTCTATTGAAGATAAACCTCAAATCTGGCGACAATGAACTAATCCACATTAGAGAGATTGACCCTAATAATAAACCGTTTGAGGAATTTTATCAAATTGATGCCATCGTTCCAGACGACGTAAATCCGGAAATATTGTGGCTTGGTACAACAGAGGGTTTGATAATCTATGACAAATCTGATAATTCTTACCAAATCAAACAATATCAGAACAATAAGGCGTCGTTTCACAGGTATATAAATGATGTGCTGCCTCTCAGGGACAAAGTTTTTGTGGGCACCAATGGTGCCGACTGGTACGTCTTGGAAAAATCCAATAAAGCCACTTATCAAATTATTGAAAGAGATTCTGATTTTTTTCACTTCGAAATCACAAAACTTTTTAAAGATGCCGATGGCACTCTGTGGATATCATCATATTTCCGTGGTTTGGTTCAATATGACCCAGATAAAAAAAGACTTATCCGAGGAGTCAACAATAATTACGACAAGGGTAGAGTCTTGGGGATAACCCTTAGGGACTCACGGGGAATTATATGGTTTTGTGATGGTAACGGTCTGTATAAGTACAATCCAAATTCATCGAGCAAATCCATAGACCTAATCAAAAACAACGAATTTGATTATCCTTTCGCCATGAAAAGGATCGTTCAAATTGGAGACCATTACTACATCTGCCCAACGGATGGTGCTGAATTATACAGAATCAGCGCATCAGATTTAAACCCAACCATTATTCCCATACCCCCACTTATCGAAAAAAGCGGGGTAACCGTACGGGATATAGTTGCCATGAAGAACGATCATCTTCTTGTTCTTGGAAACAAAAGTGTTCATTTTCTAAACACAAAGAACAACGTAGTAACTGAGCCACCCTTAAAAACACCTGACATTCAGCCCATATTTTTTCGCAGTGTCGCCAAGGATAAAAATGAAAACTTTTGGATCGCTACAAATAGGGATGGTTTATACAGATATAATTATGACAGTTTAACTTTTAGGAGGTACAAAAAGGAGTTCAAGGGCAAAACAAGTCGTGACTATGATTATTTTAAAAGTCTTTATGTGGATTCCGATAATAATCTCTGGATCGGCCAGGCATCTACAAGTGTCATGAATCTTCAAAACGATTCTATTTTTTGCCTTAATCCTGATTATAACTATGAAAACACCTTGCCCTTCGGGGGTTTCTATGAAGATAAAAGTAATCGAATTTGGGTGGCAAATTTGTTTGATGGTATCAGTTATGTCGACAAGTCGAACTTAAAATCCGGCCTTAACAGAGTTCTGGAAGGATCCTTTGATGGAATCTACCGTTATAGTGACTCCATAGTATGGACAGTGGGCGAAGGAAAACTAGGGCTGCTCAATACCAATATGCTTTCGCATCAAAAAATAAACCTCAAGCCCAGCACCCATTTCACCGGCCCAATAGTAGAAATGGAAAATGGCGAATATTTAATAGGTTATAACAACGGTGTTTTGGTCTATGATTCTGAAAAATACCAATCTGACAAAGAACTGCCCCAGACTTATATTTATCAGTTAAAGGCCAATAACGACCTATGGTATAGTGGTGCCGATCTTGACCAACAGAACTTCAACTTACCTAGTGGCACCAAAAGTTTAAGCCTCACGATTAGTGCTATGGTCTTTCAGCATCCAGAACAAGTTTCCTTTCAATATAAATTGGATGATGACATTTGGATCGATATGGGCAATAATAGGGAAATCAATCTGTCCAACTTACGCCAAGGAAATTATCTGCTAGACGTAAAAGCCTTTAATGCAATGGGCAACAGTACCACAACACGTAGTTTTAATTTCGTTGTACAACCGTTTTGGTACACTTCAGATGTAGCGATCATATTTTATTTACTGCTTCTCACAGGTCTTGTTTATGCCTTCTACAAATTCAATCTGAATCGCAAATTGGCTTTGGTAGAACGTAATAGGATAAAGGAAATCGATGAACTGAAATCCAAAATGTTCGCTAACATTTCACACGAACTCAGAACCCCATTGACACTGATAAAGGGGTTTACGGCCATGCTGCTTAAAAATGACAAGCCCACCCAAATAAAGAACCTTTCCAAAGCTATTGAATCCAATAATGATCAATTATTGAACTTGGTCGACCAAATGCTGGACCTTTCAGCATTGGATTCCAATAAAATGGAAATCAAATACAAGAATGGTGATGTGGTGAAATTCATCAAAAAATGCGTGGAACTCTATAAATCATACTCCAAGTCCAAATTGCAGCATCTTGGGTTTCATTCAAAGTTAAATGAACTCCGCATGGACTTTGATGATGACAAGCTTCAGAAAATATTGAACAACCTATTGTCCAATGCCATTAAACACACCCCTGAAAATGGAAGAATAGACCTTAATTTAAGTCAAAAAGACCAATGGCTTTATATATCGGTAACGGATACCGGTAGAGGTATTGCCCAAAAAGACCTCGACCAAGTTTTTGATCGGTATTACAAGACCCATGATCTTTACGGAAAAGAAGGAAGCGGAATAGGTCTGGCCCTTACGAAAGAATTGGTGAATTTGTTGGGAGGCTCCATTCAAGTACAAAGCAAAAAGGGCCAAGGAAGCAGATTTACCGTTACCCTTCCTATTAAAAATGAAGCTCAGGAAACACCAACAAACCACTTTCTCCCTTTTGTTGAAAAAGATTCATGGCCTGAAACCCCAATTGAACCTAAAAATACTCCAGTAGGAAAACCAACCATCCTACTGGTCGAGGATAACAAGGACATTCAACATTTCATCACTGCATTACTCGCCAATAAGTACAACATTGTATTGGCCAATGATGGCTCCGAAGGCATTAAGCAGGCTCAAAAGAAAGACATTGACTTTATTATCAGTGATGTGATGATGCCGCATACCGACGGTTTTGAATTCTGCGTACGCATTAAGTCCAATGTGGCCACATCGCACATCCCCTTTTTAATGTTGAGTGCCCGTACTGATACCAAGGATAAACAAAAGGCCTACAGTCTGGGGGTGGATGCGTACTTGACCAAACCCTTTGCCCCAGATGAATTGATTTCAATCATTAATAACCTTTTGCTCAAGCAAAAAGCACGACAGAATTACTTATTGGAACTCCTGGCTATTAAAAAGCCACAAGTTGAACAACCCGATATCAATAAACTTGACGAAGAACTGGTGGCCAAACTTCAAAAAATTATTCTTGGCAACCCAACTAAGCTGTCAGCCAATGACATTGCCAAAGAACTTTTGGTGAGCAGAACACAGTTGCACCGAAAAATAAAATCGCTCACGGGTAAATCACTTACGCAATATGCCAACCATATTCGAATTGAAAAGGCAAAGCACCTGCTGCAAACCACTGATCTGCAAATCAAGGAAATAGCGTATACCACGGGATTTGAATCTCCCTCCTATTTTATTCGCCTCTTTAAAAAAGAAGTGGGCGACACTCCCGAAAACTTCAAAAACAAGGTAGCTCCCAATTAGGTTTCATGCTTTTGGAACAATAGTTCAACGCGACGGAACAATTTTATCATTCTTCTCCTAAAATACTTCTAATCTTTGGTACACATAGTATTGTAATTCAAGTGATTACAAATAAAAAAATTTAATATAACCTAAAACAAGTATTATGAAAACAAAAAAAAGTATCTATCTGCTTGCAGGTTTGGCGCTAACTTTAATGGCCTGCACCAATGAAAACGATGCCCTAGAAGAAAGCCCGCTCAAAACAGCCACGCTCAAGGCCGGTGCCACACAGATCGATGGTGTCGGTTTTTATGCCGAAGAGGCAGACTGCGATTATGTTTCCGAGGGAGCCGATTTCGCCTTGGCCTTGACCGGAGACCTTGAAGGTTGTCTGTACGTATTCGTCGAAGATTATGCGTGTTCTCCTAGCGGCACCTACCGTGAGGCCGGAAAGGAATATTTTGTCGGTACTTATAATGGCGAATTCGGTACCTTTTGGACCACCTACAAGTTTGAAGCGAAATATGAGGGTTGTTCGGAAGATGGATTTTTCTTAGGAGCCGAAATATTCGGACGTTGTCAACACCCCATTATTAAAGACAGTGGAACCGGTACTTTTGAAGGGGTTTCAGGACGGGTAAACTTCAAGGATGATGTAGTAAACTTTGAGTTTCCTTACAAGGGGCATCTGAGGTATTAAGATCACATCGGGTTAGCTAAGTAATCTTAATATTATGCCAATAGGGGAACATCTTCTTTAGGTGTCTCGATAAAGCTGAACAAATTTTGTTCAGCTTTTTAAATTTATTCCAACGGAAAGTTTGACCGCAAAAATGAACTATATTGGTTTTCCTTAAAAAGTAGCCCCGGCAAGAATCGAACTTGCATCTAAAGTTTAGGAAACTTCTATTCTATCCATTGAACTACGGGGCCAATGTAAGGTGCGCAAAAATAAAGTTTTTTCGTCGAGTCTTGAAAGCACATCGCAACTTATTTAGGTGTCAGGTTCAAAATGATGAAATCTTGATTATCTTGATAACAGAAATATATATGACACTCTAGAATGCGTATAAATTCATTTCTTCTACTTTCCTGTATCCTATTTTTCCTGATTGAGGGTCGCTCGCAGCACCAAGTTGATGTGCTGATCATTGGTGCAGGTGCAGGAGGAACATCTGCGGCTATTCAAGCTGCCAGAATGGGCGCCAAAGTGCAGATCATCGAATCGACAACATGGCTCGGTGGCATGTTGACCTCGGCCGGCGTATCGGCCATTGACGGCAATCATGAAATGCCTTCGGGTATCTGGGGCGAGTTCAGGCAAAAATTGCGCGATCACTATGGCGGACCTAAAGCTTTGGCCACAGGATGGGTCAGCCATACCCTTTTTGAACCTTCGGTCGGGAATAAAATTCTTCAGGAAATGGCCAAACTCCCCGATCTCGATATTGCTTTCAATGCAGTTTACACGAAAATCGAAAAAGACATAGAGGGTTGGAAAGTAGTGTATAAACAAAATGAAAAAACATATTCCGTCATGGCCAAAATTCTTATCGATGCCACTGAAATAGGTGAGCTTTTACCGATTGTCGGAGCAGATTTTCGATTGGGCATGGACTCAAAAAAAGATTCCGGTGAAAAAGAAGCCCCAGAGATGCCCAATGGTAGTGTACAAGACTTGACCTACGTTCTCATTCTGAAAGATGTCGGCACCAAAAATGCTAGAAAAGGCTTGGTCAAACGTCCTAAAAACTACGACCCAAAAGTCTACGAATGCGCTTGCAAACGTGAAGATGGAGAAATGTTCGGGGGTGTTTCCAATTGTGAGCAAATGCTCAACTATGGGAAACTGCCCAACAATAAATATATGATCAACTGGCCCAATTGCGGCAACGATTTTTATATCGATTGGCCCAATATGACCGCGGCAGAGCGACAAGAAAAACTGAAGGAGGCCAAAGCATTTACCCAAGGTTTCGTCTATTATATTCAAAACGAATTGGGGTTTAAAAATCTACGTGTGGCCGATGAATTCCCGACCAAGGACAACTTTCCGATGATTCCTTATGACCGAGAGGCCCGAAGGGTAAAGGGCAAAGCTTTTCTGACCGTAAACCACATTGAACGGCCCTATGATCACAACCTTTACAGAACGGGCATTGCGGTCGGCGATTACCCCATCGACCATCATAGGGATAAGAATCCAGATGGAACTCCTGAAATCGACTTTATTAACATTCGGGTACCGAGCTACAATGTGCCTTTGGGGAGTTTGATTCCCAATGAATTGGAGAACTTTATCGTCTCGGAAAAGAACATAAGTGTTTCGAACATAGCCAATGGCGCAACGCGGCTTCAGCCGGTAGTTTTGGGTATTGGTCAAGCGGCCGGTGCACTGGCGGCAACTTCTATCAGGGAAAATCAAAAACCTTCTGAGGTTTCCATCAGAAAAGTGCAAAATGCCCTTTTGAAGAACAATGCCTACTTGATGCCCTTTATTGACGTAAAAATTGAAGATCCCGCATTTGCCTTGATGCAGCGAATTGGGGCTACAGGTATTTTGAAAGGATATGGTATACCTTACAAATGGGCGAACCAGACTTGGTTCTACCCTGAAAATATGGTTTCGGAACACGAATGGAAACAGGGTCTTCTTCCCTATTATCCAGAAATCGAAAAAATTCATGCTTCCGGTACCGGAGTTACTTTGCCATTTATCACCTCCGTGGTTCAAATCATCGATCCTGATTATCCCATTTCCTCTATACAAGAATCATGGACGAGTTGGAATATCGCTCAGCCTTTTGACGAAAAAACAAGTTTAAATCGAAGAACGGTCAGCATTCTGACCGATAGGATCTTAAATCCTTTTGAAAGGGAAATCGATTTTTATGGAAACCTTCGAGATGAATAGGTATGGCCGGTTTTTACTTTCCCTTCCTTAAGAACCGAAAACGAGAAAACAAGTTATATTGACCCTATCATGCTTGGTCAATTTTACTCGCCCCGTACTTCGCACTGGCCTTTTTAGTATCTTGTGGCTACGCCCGTTGCAAGAACAAAATGTATGAGCATGGAGAATCAAAAGAACTCAAGAAGAACTTTTATTAAAAAGTCTTCCATGGCCTTTGTGGCCGGCAGCTTTTTGCCGCAATTTAGCGCGAAGAGTTATGCAAACATCATTGGTGCCAATGAAAGGCTGAACGTCTCGGTAATGGGCGTTAACAGCCGTGGAAAAGCCCTGGCACAAAACTTTGCCATTCAAGATGATTGTGCGGTCATGCACATTTGTGATGTTGACAGTAGGGCAATTACCAATTGCCTTACCGTTTTGAAAGACCGGCAGACCACAACACCAAAGACTTTTACCGATGTTCGAAAATCATTGGAAAGCAAAGATGTCGATGCCTTGGTTATCGCCGCACCCGACCATTGGCATGCCCCCGCCTCGCTTATGGCAATGCAGGCAGGCAAGCACGTTTATGTCGAAAAGCCCTGTGGCCATAATCCGAACGAAGGCGAAATTCTCGTCAAGGCGGCAAAGAAATATAACAAAGTAGTACAAATGGGCAACCAACGCCGTTCATGGCCGAATGTTATCGAAGGCATAAATGCCATTAAAGATGGAGCAATCGGTCGTGTGTATTACGGTAAGGGCTGGTACACCAATAATCGCCCCTCCATCGGAATCGGCAAAAACGTTCCCGTACCCGATTGGTTGAATTGGGAGCTTTGGCAAGGGCCCGCCCCTAGAAAAAAGTTCAAAGACAATCTTGTGCACTACAATTGGCACTGGCATTGGCATTGGGGTACTGGCGAAGCCCTGAACAACGGCACCCATATGATAGACCTGCTGCGCTGGGGCATGGAGGTCGATTTTCCGACAAAAGTAAGTTCGAATGGCGGCAGGTACCGTTACAACGACGATTGGGAAACTCCCGATACCCAGATTATCAATCTCGATTTCAACACGGGCCAGACCATGACCTGGGAAGGTAGAAGCTGTAACGGAAAAAGTGTCGAGGGAAGCTCCGTAGGCGTGGTATTTTACGGTGAGAACGGTAGTTTATTGATTCCTTCGGGAAATAGCTACACCCTGTTCGACCTGAACGGAAAAATAGTAAGGGAAGTCAAAAATGAGCAGCAAATAGACGCAAGGGACCTAAGTAATCCCGCTGAGAAACTCGATGCACTGCATATTCAGAATATGTTCGAGGCCATCAAAAATGGTGGCAGTTTGAATTCTGATATCGATTCGGGCCACAAAAGCACCTTATTGGTACAATTGGGAAATATAGCGCAGCGGGTCGGCCGTTCATTGGAAATCGACTCAAGTAACGGCCATATTTTGAAGGACAGGGAAGCCAATAAACTTTGGAGTCGCACCTACGAAAAAGGATGGGAAATGAAATTATGAATGATACGCTTGTGGACACTCGAAGAACATTTTTAAAAAAGCTTGGCCAGGGCACCGCTTTTTCGGCGGTAACGTTTTCAATACCGTTCCATAGTGCTGCCCGATCGTCAAAAAAAGAAAAGCCGACCGATGAAATATTCAAGATAGGTATCATCGGTGCCGAAAACTCACATACCGCGGCATTCGGCAAGCTCTTCAATATCGAAAAACAGTTTCCCGGTATGGAAGTGAAATATGTTTGGGGAGAAACCAACGAATTCGCAAAAAAAGCCATGGAAGACGGCCAAATACCCTTTCAGGTCAAAAATCCAAATGATATGTTGGGTAAAATCGACGGATTGATCGTTGACCACCGCCATGGAAAATTCCATCTAGAGCCGGCTATTCCCTTTATCAAGGCGGGAATACCTACGTTTATCGACAAACCTTTTTGTTATCGGGCCAAAGAAGGCAAGGCTTTTCTTGACTTGGCCAAAAAACACGGAACCCCAGTGACCTCATTCAGCTCGATTGCCCATAGCTACGAGACATTCGCTATAAGAGAGCGGTTAGCATCCATGGGCGAAATCAACCAGGTGGTCCGTTACGGGCCGGTGGACCTTGAATCGAAGTATGGCGGTATCTTCTTTTACGGGGCACATATCGTTCAACCCCTTTTATATCTTTTTGGCGACAACGTTGAAAAAGTGCAGGTTCACCATAATGGGCAAAATAGTAGTGCCAGTTTGGTTTTCAACAATGGAATGCTGGCCACGCTGGTCTTTACCACGAAGAAATACGGTTGGCAGACCTTTGTTGAAACCGACGAAGGCATTGTCGCATTAAAATCGGATATCGAGGAAAAAAGACCGGGTAAAAACGATGTTGATATGGTGCAAATGTTAAGAACGGGAGAAGAACCTAGAAGTCATGAAAGCATCCTTCACGGTGTGGCGGTACTCGAAGCCTTGGAGAAGTCCGTCTCAAGTGGAAAATGGGAAAATGTCGTTCCGAACGATCAAATTTAAGAACCGATATGAAGACATCCATCCTTTGCTGTACCCTGATAATTATGTTTGTTTTACCCTTTCCATTTGATGAAGAAACGAAAATATCCGGATTGCTGTATACCGATGATCAACCTGTTGAGCTCATCCTTAAAAATGGAAAAATCGTTAAAGTAAATCCGTTAGGCGCATCCGTTAAAAAACCAATAACATACATTGCCCCGGGATTGATCGATGTACAGATCAATGGTTATATGGGCGTCGATTTTTCTGGCCCCGATTTAACCGTTGAAGGTGTTCGAAAAGCCACAAAGGCCTTATGGAAAGCTGGGGTGACCTCATATTTTCCAACGGTAATTACCAGCGATATCGAATTGATCAAAAAGAATTTTAGAATTTTGGCCGAGGCCAAAAAGGACCCTGAAATCGGTTCTTCAATTGCCGGATTCCATTTGGAAGGCCCATACATTTCCCCCATAGCGGGCTTTAGGGGAGCACACCTCGAAAAATATATCAAAACCCCGAATTGGGAAGAATTTCAAGAAATTCAAAAAGCGGCCGAAGGTCATATCAAATTGATTACTCTGGCACCGGAGTTGGAAGGCGCGATCTCATTTATTAAAATATGTGTGGCAAGTGGCGTAACGGTATCGTTGGGCCATCACAATGGTTCCGCCGAACAAGTAGAACTGGCCGTGGCCGCCGGAGCCAAAATGGCCACTCATTTGGGCAATGGGTGTGCCAATGAGATCAACCGCCATTACAATCCCCTTTGGCCACAATTATCCAATGACGCGATCACGGCCAGTATTATCGCTGACGGTTTTCACCTGACCAAAGAAGAGGTACGTACTTTTTACAAGGCCAAGGGTTTAGAAAAAACAATTTTGGTATCCGATGCGCTGGATCTTGCAGGACTCCCTCCCGGGGAGTATGTCAGAGGTGAACGCACCCTATTGTTGACCCCCAACGTGGTCAAACTTCCAAAGGAAAACGTATTGGCAGGCGCGGCCTCACCTATCAGCAAATGTATCGAGGTGGTGATGGATTTCACCGAATGTTCATTGAAAGATGCCGTTCAAATGGCCAGTACGAATCCTGCGGAAATGTTCGATCTTCATCAGCTTGGCAAAGTCGAAGAAGGAAAACGCGCCGATCTCATATGCTTTACCTTTGAGGATAATAAGATTGTGATCGAACGGACTATTATCAGCGGAAAATTGGTCTATGACAAAGAATAATACCTTGGAAAACACCTCTTTTCGAAAAAAACTGATCTTGGCTCTTTCAGCTGTTGGGCCGGGATTGTTCCTCATCGGTTACAATATTGGTACCGGCAGTGTTACCACCATGGCGAAAACAGGTGCCGAGCATGGCATGGGTCTCTTTTGGGCCTTGGTACTCTCATGTATTTTTACCTATATCCTAATGGTAGCCTATGGCAAGGTAACATTGGTTACGGGTAAAACCGCGCTGTACAATTTCAAGTCCGAATTCAAAGGTGGGTGGGTGCTTTCACTTTACATCATCATTGCCCTGATAATTGGGGAACTCTTGGCATTGATGGGGGTAATGGGCATCGTGGCCGACCTTGTACAAGAAGGGTTACGCCTTGCTCTCGACGGGCAGGTCATCGACAGGTTTTGGATCATCCTTTTTTTCAATATTGTCCTTTTCTTTTTGTTGTGGTACGGTAGGTACCAAATGTTCGAAAAAGTTTTGACGGTGTTGGTCATTCTAATGGGGCTATCTTTCGTATTGGTCTTTTTTATGGTCAAACCCGATTTCTCTGCACTCGCGGAAGGATTATTACCTAGTATTCCTGATACCCCAGGTGCCCTCGGCCTTATAGCCGCCATAACGGGAACTACCTGCTCGGCGGCGGTATTTATCATGCGCAGCACGGTCGTAGCCGAAAAGGGATGGGGCATCGGCGATCTCGGTACGGAAAAACGCGATGCATTCGTTTCGGCGGCCATGATGCTTCTTTTGAGCGGCGTCATAATGGCCGTCGCCGCGGGAACACTCTATGTGTCGGGACTCAAACTGGAGAACACGGTTGAAATGATCGAGCTCTTCAGGCCTTTAGGAGGAAAATGGGCCGCTTTTATTCTTATCATCGGTATAACCGGAGCAGGGCTTTCGACCATTTTTCCAATTGTATTGATTGCCCCTTGGTTGATAGCGGACTATACCGGAAAGCCAAGAAATATCCATTCAAAGCAATCGCGTCTTTTAATCTTCGCCGCATTGCTTTTTAGTTTCGGAACGGTTTTCTTGGAAGAACGTCCACCCGCTCTCATGGTTTTTTCACAAGCATTTCAGGCTTGCATTTTACCTGCCGTAGCCATCCCTATTTTTATACTGATCAACAAATCAAAATTGATGCAGCAATACAAAGCCGATCGAAAATTCAATATTGCCATTATCGCTGTCATTCTATTTTCATTGATCACGACTTGGTTCGCATTGGCCGAATTCTTTGAATGATTTTAAAACCTAACTTATGACAACGACCTTAGCAATCGATAAACTTCAGGTATCGATTTATAAAGACCCCGTAATCATGGGGCATGGAGCCGCCGATTTTGTGGAAGAAAAACTTAAGGAAGCCATCCATAGAAAAGGGTTCGCCAACCTCATTTTGGCAACGGGCACTTCCCAGTTCCCGTTTCTTGAAGCTTTGAAAGAAAGGGATATCGACTGGAAAAAAATCACTGTATTCCATTTAGACGAATACAAGGATATTTGCGATCGGCATCCGGCGAGTTTTCGCAAGTATTTAAAAGATCGGATTCTTGATGCCGTTTCCCCGAAAGAGATTTACTTTTTGAACGGCGATGCGGAAAATATCGAAAAGGAAATGAGTCGATACACTTCCGCCCTGAAAGAACATGAAATCGATATCGCTTGCATCGGCATTGGCGAAAATGGCCATATCGCCTTCAACGACCCCCCGGTTGCCGATTTTGATGACCCTAAATTGGTAAAACTGGTTACCCTTGACGATGATTGTAGAAACCAGCAATTGGGTGAAGGTTGGTTCCCTACCTTGGCCGATGTTCCCGAGCAGGCACTTACATTGACCATTCCGGCAATTATGGCATGCAAGGCAATAAGTTGTGTAGTGCCCGATGAACGTAAGGCAAAAGCGGTCTATGATACCTTGTACAATGTCATTGGCACGGACTGCCCCGCATCCATTTTGCGCACGCACCCGAACGTCAGACTTTTTCTGGACCAAGGTTCGGCCATCCGAATCGACCATTGATCTTATAACAAAATCAATCGAAAAAACTTACTCTGTTTTTTTCGTCTGCTCCTTTACAAAATTCAACAATAAGGGAACTGCCGGGTAAACCATATCGTGTCCATAACCATCCAATTCCATCAATTCGATGTCGGGATGTTCAACAACCTTCATCATGCGATAGAAATAGGCCGTCTCTTCGTACCTACCCAAAAGTTCTTTTTCACGATTTCCGGTTATGAGCAACATTGGCGGGGCATCATTCCTTACATGGTATAAAGGCGCATATTTGTCGATGATAGGCCGCGTACCCTCAATGCCCATTTCCTTTCTTATCGTAAAGTGGGTTATGGTATGTCCGCTAAACGGAATCAACCCAGCTATTCTATCGGCATCGATATCGTGTTTGTTCAAATAGCTTTTGTCCAACCCGACCATACTCGCCAAATAGCCTCCTGCCGAATGACCCGTAACAAAAATCTTCTTCGGGCTACCATTATATTTTGCGATGTTGTTAAAGGCCCACGCTACAGCCGCGGCGGCATCTTCGATATATACGGGATTTTTTACTTTAGGATGCATCCGGTAATTGACCGCAACCACGATTACCCCTTTATTCAATAACCCTTCGGGAATGTGTTTTTCTCCATTTTCCAAACCGCCGCCGTGAAACCAAACCACCGTTGGGGCTTCAGAACCATTCTTTGGAAAGTAAACATCCAATTTACACCGTTCCTTGATATAGGCATCCGCATTCAGGATAGCTTCTTCGTAATAAGGAAGGTTTTCCACCAACTCATAAGTGGTCTCCTGGGCAATAACAAAAAAGTTCGCCAAAAGAAAAATGATAGCTCCGATTCTAAGTTTCAACATTTTAACCCGATTTTATTTTAATAGTTCCTTTTTGATGGTTGACGAAAAATAACGATTAATCCATAAACAATCCGGGAAGCCACAAAGAAAGGCTTGGAAACAACGTTACGAGTACCAACACGACAAGGCTTACCAACAAGAATGGAAAACCGGCCTTACTGACCGCCCCAATGGATATTTTTCCAATGCTCGATGCTACAAAAAGGCAGACACCGACCGGTGGTGTCGTCAACCCAATGATAAGGTTCAAAACTGCGATTACCGCAAAATGAATCGGGTCGACATCAACGGCCAAGGCCACTTTCAATAAAATCGGGAACAGGATCAATAGTGCCGCTATGGTTTCCATAAAAGTGCCTACCAGGATCAACAAAAGATTGATCAATAGAAGCACTACATATTTGTTCGTGGTGAAGCCGAGAATTTCGTTGGAGATGGTCTGCGGAATCTGCTCGGTAATCAAAATATAGCCGAAAAGATTGGCAAAACCGACCAAGACCATCAACGAGGCAGAGGTTTTCATACTATCCAACAGCACGACCTGAATGTTCTTGAAGTTCAACTTTTTATAGACGAACAAGCCGATGACCAGCGCATAGGCGACCGCTACTATCGAAGCTTCGGTAGGGGTAAATATTCCTCCGATAATCCCGTAAAGAATAATAAAGGTCATCAACAATGCCCAAAAAGTATCCACAAAACCATGAAAAACTTCATTTAAGCTGCTACGCTTATGCTTGGGATATTTTTTTCTTTTGGATATGACATAGGCCGCAACCAATAATCCGACGCCCAATAATAGGCCTGGCAACGCTCCGGCCAAAAACAACTTACCCACTGACAAGCCACTTAAAGTGGCGGCAATTATCATAGGTACACTTGGCGGAATAATCGGCCCCACCGTAGATGAGGCGGCAGTCACTGCACACGAGAAATCGGTATCATAACCCTCTTTTTTCATGGCCGGAATCATTATGGATCCCATACTTGCAGTATCAGAAATCGCGGTGCCCGAAATTCCTGCAAAAAGCATGGAAGCACCGATGTTCACTAGTGATAGTCCCCCTCGAATATGGCCCAATACATGGTTGCAGAAAGCAATGATCTTATCGGTCAGACCACCGTGGTTCATAAGGTTTCCGGCCATTATGAATCCCGGCACACTTAGTAGAACGAACACGTCGATACCAGAATACATTTTAATAGGCATGATAATCAACGGAATGCCCTTGACCACCAAGTAGGACAGACAGGCCAAGCCCAAGGCAAAAGCGATCGGAAATCGAAGTATAAGACCTAGCACGAATACGAGGATTAAAATCCAGATCATCGGCCCTGTCTTTTAAAATTTCGAATAATCCTTAACCCAAGATAATAGCCTATCGAGACCGACATCACGAACATGCTTAAAAAAGCCAAGCCCATATTAAGGCCCATACTGGGTGATCTTTCGGTCAACCCAAGCAATATGAATTCTATGGAATAAATGCCCATCACGGCAAACAACAAAAACGTAATCATGGGAATCGTTTTTGCCAACAACTTCTGTAATCTTGCCGGCATACGTTCGTAGAACATATCCAAATGAACGAAAAAGTCATTTTTCATCGCCAGACCGGCCGCAAAGGATATGGCATAGATAAAGCATATGCGCGATGCTTCCTCGGTCCACGATGGTGTGGGAATCGGCGTGAACCGACAAATAATCTGGATCAAAACCGTACCGATCAAACCCCAAGTGGTCAAAAGGGTCCCTATCTTTAATATACGCCCGACCAGCTTACGCATCTTTTTCGTCTTTTAATCGATTGTATATCTTTTTCATTTCAGAAGATAGGCTTTCGTAAATAGCTTTCTCACATTTCTCCTTAAAGGCCTTTTTATCGACTTCAATAAACTCCATACCCTTTGCCTTCAATTCGTCTTGAACTTTCTTTTCATTTTCCATGAACAATTGGCGCTCGTACGCCTGCATGTCTTTGCCTGCCTGTAAAAAAATCTCCTGAAGGTCAGGTGGCATTTTTTGAAACTGTTTTTCCCCCATTACGGCATACACCCAGCTTACAACATGGCCCGTAAGGTTTACGTACTGCTGTACTTCGGCAAAGCCTGCGTTGTTTATCATCGCAAACGGATTTTCTTGCGCTTCAATGGTACCCGATTGCAAAGAGGTAAAGACTTCTGAAAAAGCCATGGGGGTTGGTTTGGCACCCAAGGCCTCCCATGTCGTGACAAACGATGGTACATTGGGCACACGTATGATGAGTCCGTTTAGATCATCCGGATGCTTGATCGGCCGATTGGACGTCAAATGCCGTGGTCCTCTCTGAAAATGTGCTACGGCCCTCAAACCCGCCTTTTCAATCATTTCCTCCTCGATTTGCCTACCTAAAGGCCCATCGATATATTGCTCCATATTCGAAGGGTCTTCAATAAGAAATGGCAATTCACAAAAAGTGGCCACCTCGAACCAATTGGTCAAAGTAGAACCCGTTGTGGTCATGTCGATGACTTCTGCCTTGATCATTCGCAGTGCCTCGATTTCCTTGGCCAATTGTTCAGAAGGATAAAGCTGCATCTTGATCCTTCCCTTTGAACGCTCCTCTAAAATTTCCTTGAAATAGGCAAAGGCCTTGTACCAGGTATGGTCTTCTTTGACCAAAAGTGCCGTACGCAAAAGAAACTCAGGTTCCGGAGCTTTTGATTTGCAATTAAGTAAAAGAGCAAAAGTCGATAATAGCAAAAATGTTTTTGCCGTTAATCTTGCCCTTTGCCCCCTTTTGCCCATTGGTCAGTCTTGCACCTCGACGATCATTTCAATTTCAACGGCAATATTGCTTGGCAATGAACCCATGCCGACAGCGGCGCGGGCATGCTTGCCACGTTCTCCGAACACCTCGACCATCAAATCGGAAAAACCGTTGATGACTTTCGGGTGATCTGTAAATTCGGGCATCGCATTGACCATACCCAAAACTTTGACACACCTTTTCACTTTGTTGAGATTACCCAGCTCGGCCTTCAACACTGAAAGTTGGTTAATACCGGTAATACGTGCGGCCTCGTAACCTTCTTCTATGGTCAAATCGGCACCGACCTTACCCGTTATATTCTCACCATCGGCCTTAAGCGGGCCTTTGCCTGACAAAAAAATCATGTTTCCAACACGAACGGCATTCACATAATTGGCAACGGGAGCCGAAGGTGTACTCAGTTCAATGCCCAGTTCCTTTAGTTTGGCCTCGGGGTCATATTCTGGGTCAATCGATTCTTTTGCATCAGGTTCTGAAGCGGTATCATGCTTTTGCTCAAGCGGCTGATTACATGCAAAAAATGTAAATAAAATCAATGCGAATGCTAGTTTGTTCATTTCTGAGAGGTATTTGTGTAAAAACTTAGAGATAAATATAATGAACTCATTTAAACTATTTCAATTATAACAAGATTTCGGAAACGGTGAAAAAATCAATTACGGACTATCGGAGCAGGGGAAATTATTTTGGCATAAACAGGTGTTTGTGGAATTAAAAATCTTGGCTTAAAATCCATACTTTTCTTTGACCAATATCTAATTAACTGATTCTCAAACAGCCGTAAAATCACCGTTTTTAAATTTTATTGTTTATAGAAACCCTTCGAAACCTAAATTAGGGGTATAGGTGACCGGAAATGCGTCTCGAAACAGCTTGGCTGCAATCATAGAGAAGTTAACAAAACTACATTCCTTTGCTGGAATGTTGTATCTATTAAAAGTTATCTTTAGACATATAAATCCAATTCTATGAGGCTATGTTCATTGCTTACTTCTTTTATCATATTAATTAGTTGTACCGACAAATATGAAAAATTTAAAAAAGTGCCCGACTATATTACCAATGCATCTACTTTAGATGCAACTTACTTTAAGGCATATGACGAAACCTTAAATTTATGGAACATTCCTTTTGAAGAATTATATATTCCTACCACCTACGGTATTGCACATGTTATTGTAAGTGGCCCTAAAAATGAGGAACCTATTGTATTACTTCATGGAATGAACGCCAGTTCTACCATGTGGTACCCGAATATAGAATCACTTAGCAAAAACCACCGTGTGTTTGCCATCGATTTTATTCTAGAACCAGGAAAATCTTATCTGTTTAATGATATTGAAAATGTAGAAGAGGTCACCGATTGGTATGAGGAGGTCTTATATGTTTTGGAGTTGGAGAGCTTCCATTTAATTGGCGCTTCCCGGGGAGGATGGTTAGCCGTTAATCTAGCATTGCACAATCAAGAAAAAATTAAAAGCCTATTGCTATTAAGTCCTGCTCAGACTTTTATATGGATTAGACCAAGCCTGGATCTTTTCAAGAATATTGTCACATTACTTTCTTCGAAAGACAAACAAATTGATCAAAGTTTGGAAAGCATGTCAACCGATGTTGAAAATATCAGTGATACATACCTCAAACAATATAAAATAGGTTTGGAAAGGAAATCAGAAAACAAATTTGTGACCAGCATGAAACCCTTTTCCAATGAAGAATTGAAATCTTTACAAATGCCAGTTTTGGTTCTAATTGGCGATGATGATATGATCAATGAGAAAAGAACAATTGAAATCGCCCGTTTGCTGCCAAAAGGTAAAGGTGAAGTTATACCTAATGCAGGGCACTTTCTATCTATTGATCAAGCCAAGTTGGTAAATGAAAAAATGGTGACATTTTTAAACCAATAATGCATCGAAGCGTAAAATGGGCATCAAGGCAACCTATACCATAATCCCAAAGATTATTATCCTTTCAAGGAGTTCGAACAACATTCATGATAAAATTTCCAATTAAGTTGCCAAGTGCGTCTATGCACTTTCCAAAACTTCCTTGACTCTTTGCGCTACGATCCGCTCTTGACCGGGTTCCATCATCCAAGTTGTGATACCCACCTGTTCTTTGTTTCCGACGGTTTCAATCGATGGATGCCCGTCACGCAATCTTTTTCGCATTTCGTCGGTAGAGATTCCCACGACTTTTTCATCCCATCGGATATAAAGACTGGGCACGTGATTGGCATGTGGCGGCACATGAATTTCTGTTTCGACCCCTTTGACCGAGGCAGCGCTATCACTGATCAATTTAATTTGGTCTTCCCAGAGTTCCCATTCTTTTTTGTGATCCCTTGCCAAATATAGTTCCAAGGCTACCATCATACCCAATACTTCCTCTTTGTTCACTTTCATCCCGCGGGCAATCGTAGCCCCTCTAGGAGGCGTATGCAGCCTTGCTGCCTCAATATACTTTCGTTTCCCCAATAGTAGTCCGGCACTCTGGGGACCTCGGATTCCTTTTCCTCCTGAAAAACAGACAAGGTCAAAACCTAATTTGGTAAACTTAAAGAGATTTTCCACTGGGGGCACATCAGCGGCACAGTCGATAAATGTCGGAACGTTGTGCTTCTTGCCCAAGGCAACGAATTCTTCATATTTGATTTGACCTTGATCCGTATTGGCGTTCAAAAACCAGAGCATGGCCGTGTTATCATTTATGGCCTTTTCAAGTTCTTTGGCGGTCTCGATCTCCACGATCTTGGCCCCTGTGTTGATCAAGGCATGGGTATAGCCGATAGCATGTGCCTTTTGAACGATTACTTCGTTCTTCAGCCCCTTGGTATCAGGAAGCTGGGCGACTTTCTTTTCATCCATGCCGCACATTACACCGGCCAAACCTATGGTCATCGCGCCAAAGGCCCCTGAAGAGACCGTAGCGTATTCACAGTCCAACAATTCAGCTATCCGCTCCCCTACTTTATCATGGAGCTCATCTAAATTCACATATTCGGTGGCGCCGTAACTTATGGCATCGGTAACTTCTTTGTGCATCAGCGACCCGGTCATCGATGTATAGGTGCCCGCGGCATTGATGAACGTACGCAAGCCCAGTTCTTTAAAAAAATCGCGAGCAACCGCGCCGCTTACCGGAAGTGCGGATTTGGCAACGGTCTCCTCCGCAGCCTTTGCGGCCAATATACTCGGGCCAAAAATTCCGCCTACGAACGGAATCGCCGTTAATGTTTTCAGTGCTTTTCTTCTTGTACTCATCATTCAAAATTTAATGGTTTCTCTAGTCAACTGCCGCTATACAGTCCATCTCGACCAACGAATTTCCCGGAACGCCCCCATAAGTGGCTACTGTGGTCCTTACCGGAGGATTCTTTCCAAAACGTCCACGGAAAACTTCATTCATGGCTTTGTAATCGCCCAAATCGGCCAGATATACATTCACTTTCAAAACTTGCTCCATGGAAGAACCGTTTCGTTCGAGCTCTTTTTGCAGTTCTTGCAAGACGATTTCAGTATGGGCCTTTATTTCAAAAGGTTCGGTATGGGCCCCTTTACCCGCTATATACAAGGTGTTGCCATGTCTAACGGCCCCCGAAAAAAGCGGAATGTCTTGATCGGTAACGATATCGCCCACGACCTCTTTCTTCGCCTGTTTCTCTTTTTTGGTCATTGCATTGGCCGAACCTATGCCAAAAAGTGCTGCAAGTGCCACTCCTATTTTTTTGAAGGAAGCCCTTCGTGTTGTTTTTTCTTCCATGTTTCCTATTTTTAATTTACTATTACCAAGTTCGTTTTTTTAATAATTGACGTATCTGTTCTTTCGGTACGGGAAGTTCGTCAATATGATCGTTGAGCCATTTCGAAAAATCCTTTTCGATTTCGTCGGTCCATTTGTTATCGATCTGACCCGGGGTATATTTTCCTTCCTTCAATCTTGAAATTCCGAACAAATCGCGCAAGCGGATTATCTCTGAAGTTACGACAACTTTTTCGGCCAGATGGGCAGGGATAAAGACCACACCCTCTTTCTTGCCCAGAACCACATCACCGGGAAGTACCGTTGCTGCACCGATACGAATGGGCGAATTAATGCCCAGCAACATCACTTCGGTAAGAAAAGATGGATGCCATCCTCGTACGAAGGCATTGAAACCTTCAATTTCAGAAAGCCCTTCTTGATCTCTACTGGAAGCATCGAAAACCACCCCGGTCTTCGATTTTGCAAAGATGGAGTTTCCAAGGTTATCACCTATCAACGTACCGTCGACTATTTTTCCAAAACCATCGGCGACATACACGTCGCCGACCTGCAGCATATCTATTGGCCATGAATTCGTATTGCCAATGTAGCCCTCTGACTTGCCTTGTTTTTCAATCTGATCGGAGACATCGGGTCGGTTCGGCATATACTGGACCGTCAGTGCCCTACCTACTACTGGCACATCATCATGTAATAGTTCCCATCCGCCCTCGAACTGGTTATGATAACCCTCATTTCGCAATACGCCCCAAGCCTCTTCGATGGCCACTTCTTTAAGCCGTTCAAGAATATCATCGGCAACCTTGGGCCGACCATCTTCAAATCGTTCGCCCTGCCAATGTGGAGTCAAGAAAATGATACGATCTTTTGAAGTAGTCTGGGCAAGTGCAAAATTGCACATCAAAATTCCAATAATTAAAAGCTTTATATTTCGCATGTCTTCTTAATTCGGTGTAACTATTTTACTATTTTATTCTTTGTTCCAAACTTCGGCGGCCAACCCATTAAGGTCATAGACCACCTTACCTTCCCTGATCGTCAATTCACACTCCAACTTTTTGGTGCCTTTCATCTTTTTGCCCTTGGTGTCGATAAATCCAAAATCGCCTTCACGCAGATTCAAAATGGCCATATCGGCCACCGCCCCGACCGACAGGTGCCCCAAGTCTTCTCGCTTGATCGCTTTCGCAGAACTCCATGTTGTCGCCTCAATGACCTCGCTGACCGGCATGTTCAGGTTTAAAAACTTGGACATTACATTGATGATATCCTTCATGCCCCCGTTCATACTGCCCGTATGCAAATCGGTACTTATGGTATTCGGCTTAAAACCCTGTTGCAAGGCTGGTACGGCCTGCTCGAACAAAAAGCTACCACCGCCATGGCCAACATCGAAAACAATACCTCTTTTTTGTGCCTCAAAGGCAAAATCTTCGACCTTGCCATTTTCGTTTACCAAAGGTGTTCGGCCATTGACATGCGCATAGGCATGCGTGAAAATATCCCCGGGCCGTAATTTTTCCATGAACAAGGTTTTCAGCGAAAGTTCTGGGTCACTACCGCCAAAATCTATCATTACCGGAATGTTAGCCAATCTACCGGCTTCGACCGCACGCTCGGTCGGTGTCCAGTCAAACCCTGAATAATGTGCCAATTTTACGCCGACCACATAATCAGGGTATCGCTTAGCGACCATGGCCGTTAATTTGGGATCCATATCGGCCTGATTTTGTTCAATGGCACCTCCTTTCATTCCAGAGCCCACAATGTTCAGAAAAGAGAGTACCCTAGTTTTCGAACGGTCTATGACCTGTTCTTTGAACAGTCTAAAATTTCTCCAGCCCGCACCGCCTACATCAACTATTGTCGTAACCCCTATTCTTAGGCTAAAACCATCTGGTGGAAGTGCCGTAAAACTGTTACTTAGGTAGGCATCGGGCTCGGTTCCGTGAAAGTTATGGCTGTGGATATCGATTAGTCCCGGAGCAACAATAAACCCTTCGGCGTCGATTGTCTTTGCCGCTTTCGTTTCTGAAATCTTCGCGGAAACCTCGGCTATTTTCCCTTCTTTTATAGCAATGTCCAGAACTTTGTCAATTCCGTTCTTGGCATCTATTACATGGCCATTTTTTACAAGAATATCATACTCTTGCCCGCTGCAAAACAAAACACAGCATAGCAAAATAAGGATGGTGGTCCTAAACTTTTCAATTGGTATTTTCATGATCATCAATTAAATATTATCAATCAGTGGTCACTTTTATCGGTTCTACGGGCAAACCACTTTCGTTTTGCACTTTTCGTAATTGGCCTACCTCAGTTTCCGATATTTCTGAGGCCTCATTGCCAAAGCTTGATCGTATGAAGGTCAGTACTTGTGCAATTTCTTCGTCTTTCAAGAAACTATGCTGTGGCATTACACCGTTATACACCTCGTCTTCAATTTTCAAGCTACCTTCCATTCCCTGTAGCATGACGCGTATCAGACGATCTTTGTCACCGGTTACCCAATCTGTATTTATCAGCGGCGGAAATCTTCCGGAGGCGCCCATACCGTTCATTTGATGGCAAGTACTGCAATATTGCTGATAAATCTTTGCGCCACCGACCAGGTTTTCAGGAAGTAAGTTGTCTTTGACTTCATCAGGACTTCTAATATGTGACAACTGCTTTCTATCTTCCATTGCCAACAGTTGTTCTTCCTTGAACTCCGATCTATCACCATCATAGGTAATCTTCCAAATCTTGCCCTTCACCGAATCGGATATATATAGCTCACCCTCAGGTCCAACGGCAAGGCCCATAGGTCTATAATGGGCATCTTTGACACTTTCTATTGGGTCAACGACGGCAAAACCATCGGCGAAAACCTCGTACTCACCACTAGGTTCGCCATCTTTAAACGGAACAAAGCCAACAAAATAACCGGACTGTGGATAAGGCGCCCTGTTCGTAGATCCGTGAAATGCAATAAAAGCACCATTTCTGTATCGCTCAGGAAATTGGTCTCCTTGGTAGAACAATAGGTCGTTGGGCGCCCAATGCCCCGGAAAACCCATAATCGGATCTTCAAAATCAGCACATCGACCGACTATTTCACCATCGCCACCATATTCGGGCGCAAGTACCTTTTTACCTTTTATCTGGTCGTAGTAGCAGTAGGGCCACCCAAAATTAGAGCCTTCGGTAATTCTAATAAATTCTTCGGATGGAAGCAATGCGCTTTGACGCGGCGTATATCGATCGGGCCAAAGTCTTAATAGGTCGTCTCGTCCATGCACTACAGCATATAATTCGCCATCTACGGGATTCCAGTTCATCGCTACAAGACTTCTTATGCCAGAGGCATATTTGTAACCATCTTTTTGCGTTTGGTTCAATTTATCGGCATCAAAGCGCCAGACGCCACCGTGATGTTCCAATTGAGGGCAGGGGTCCATTCCAGGGACGCCCGGCGTACGTTTGGGATCTTGACAGGCATTCGAGGGCGCCCCAAAAGGAACGAATATATGACCCTCATCATCGAACGCTATCGGTTTGCCGATGTGCTCATGCTTGCCATGTTCGTGATCATCGACCACAACCACTTCGACCTCCCCTTCTGGAATTAAAGATCCTGGTCTTAGTTTTTGCCGGTATACCACCAAATCGGAACTATAATAGATATAGCCGTTATAGATTCTCATGGCCGTTGCATAACTCCACTTTTCGACCTCGCTGGCACCGAACCTTTTGATATCATCTGCCCTACTATCGCCATCGGCATCCTTAAGTGCCACGGCAACCCCTTTCTGGGTTGCATTTCTCAACTTCGCATATATGATATTATCATCGGTCACCGCCATATGGCGTACTGTTTCCTCAATACTATCGATGACCACCGCCGAGCTGAAACTTTCAGGAAGATAGAGACCTCCATCCGTAGGGGCGTTTTTACATTGTACGAACAATATGGCCAACAAGTAATACTTCAGAAAATTCTTTACGCCGGGCAATGACTTCATACTATAGGGTGGCTTTTTTTGAATCGGCATCGTGCAACCTTGTCAAGGTAAAGTTCTTTTGAGTAATAAACAAGCGAAAAAAAACAAATGTGCTCGAACACATTTTTATGCTTATCATCAAATTTCACACTGAACTCTAACAAGAAATAGGGTTCAAAAATTTAGGTTATCATTCGAAAATAACCTGGCCAAAAAACTCAGGGCGATGGAAGTCGGGGCTATCGGTGCCAACGGGATTCCAGCTAATGTAGTGTGCCTCGGCAGTTTTGTTCCCGCATTTATAGAAATTGGCCTTTGCCGAGAGCCCTTTCAATCGAATATGCTTGTCACGCACCAAACTTGTGGCCGGAATAATGATCGTCATTTCCCAGGTGTGGTTACCCGATTTTTCAATAAAGGGCCGGTTTCCCAAAGTAGAGTTTACCTTTATTTCTTTTTCAATGATGCCAGGATCCACAAAGGTACGCCCGGCGCGCCCGGGACCATAGGCCAAATGTGTCACCCCTACACAATTGAACTCGAAGTTATAATAATTGCCGTTCGCTTGAGGGTCGAAGAAAAATTCCACACAACTGTCATTAGACACCCCTCCATTGGTCTCGGTGACCTCGGCCAGAATGCTTTTTTCATTCACATAATACTTCAGCCAAATTTGATTATCGTGATGCGCAATTCTAAACTGTACTTCGGGCAAGTATTGAAATTCGGACCAATTGAGCAGGTCGATCGAATGAAGCTCTGTTCGTTCTTCCAATAATTCTGAAACAACGGCCAAGTCGATCTCTTTATCCGTTTTGATTTCCTGTACATGTAGGGTTTTGGATTTTTCCATTTGGGCCGGGCAACTTGTAAAGGACAAACATAGAAACAATGTCAATATGAATCCTTTAATTTTTAAACCAAAATCGTGAAAAGATTCCATCTGAATAGATAAACTGTGCATTCGCCACTAATTTACCTTATTTTTATTTGACTTGGATACCACCCTTAAAATTGGCCTTATATTTTGATACCTTTACGAAATGAACAAACTAACGGCACTTATTGCAATCGCATTTTTTTGTATCTCATGCGCCAATAAAAAAGAACCGATCAGTGAAAAGCCGAATATCGTTTTCATCTTTGCGGATGACCTTACCTATACCGCCATCAATGCCTTGGGCAATAATGAGGTTCAGACCCCTAACCTCGATCGATTAGTACAAAACGGAACGACGTTTACCCATGCGTACAATATGGGCGGCTGGAACGGTGCCATATGTGCGGCCTCACGAGCGATGATAATCTCGGGTAGAAGTGTATGGGATGCCAATGCCTTTCGTCAACGGTGGATAAAAGGTAAGAATATGGACAAGACCTGGGGCAGGCTCATGGCAAGTGCCGGATACGAAACCTATATGACCGGCAAATGGCATGTCGATGCCCTAGCCGATAGTGTTTTTCAAAATGTCGTACACGTCAGGCCCGGTATGCCAAGGGATTCTTGGAGCCATCAAGGCACCATACCCATTGTAAACGAGATGTTGGCGAAGGGAGCGACCAATGAGGAAATCAGGGCGATCGGCTATAATCGCCCGCTAAGTGAAAATGACACGACCTGGTCGCCGACCGATAAAAAATATGGCGGTTTTTGGCAGGGTGGCAAACACTGGAGCGAAGTACTGAAAGACGATGCGCTAGGTTTTATCGATAAGGCCAAAAAAAGTGACAAGCCTTTTTTTATGTACCTCGCCTTCAATGCGCCACATGACCCAAGGCAGGCTCCAAAAGAATATTTGGACAAGTACCCTTTGGAGAATCTTAGTGTTCCTGAAAGTTTTCTCCCCATGTACCCTTATAAGGACAGTATGGGAAATGGCCCTGATTTAAGGGACGAGGCCCTGGCACCTTTTCCCAGAACGGAATACGCGGTCAAAAAACACAAACAGGAGTATTATGCGCTGATATCCCATCTTGATGATCAAGTAGGTGAAATTCTGGAAGCCCTAAAAGCTTCGGGAAAGATGGACAATACCTACGTCATTTTCACTTCCGACCATGGACTGGCCGTAGGCCGGCACGGGCTGTTGGGGAAGCAATCACAATTTGACCATAGCATTCGACCTCCATTTATGATCGTCGGGCCCGATATTCCTGAAGGAAAAAAAATCGATGCGGATATTTATCTGCAGGATGCCATGGCAACAAGTCTTGAATTGGCGGGCATTGAAAAACCCGATTATGTATTCTTCAATAGTATTCTCGATTTGGTCGATGGAAGCCGAACAGAAAGTCATTATGACGCCATTTATAACGGATATATCGACCTGCAACGTATGATCCGCAAAGATGGCTTTAAACTGATCGTCTATCCCAAATTGAAGAAGGTACTGCTGTTCGATATGGAAAAAGACCCCGAAGAGATGAACGATCTTGCCGAATTGCCCGAGTATCAAGAAAAAGTGGATATGTTATTTTCTGACCTTTTGGTGCTACAAAATGAAATGAAGGACCACTTGGATATTAGTCACATAAGGCCCGTCACAATCCTTGATTGAAGGTAAACGAAGATTACAGATCATAAAATTCAATCGCATTCCCGCCCATAATTGCCATCCTTTCACCGTCGCTCAGGGGGGCAATGAAATCAACTACCAATTGCTTGACCTGCCCATAATTTCCTGCCACAAGACAAACCGGCCAGTCGGATCCGTACATAATGCGGTCGGGGCCAAAAACATTTAGCACCCAGTCCATATAAGGTATGATCTGTTGTGGGGTCCAAGTTTTGTAATCGGCCTCGGTAATCATTCCCGATAGTTTGCAATAGACATTTTCGTATCGGGCGATTTCCTTTATCAAAATGGCCCAGCCCTCAAAAAATCCATCTTTGATGTAGGGCTTGGCTATATGATCAATAACGAATTTTTGGTTCGGAAACTGTTTTACGAACTCCAAGGCAGCACCCAATTGATGGGGAAAAATGAGAATGTCATAAACGTGGCCATATTTCTCCAATAATGAAATGCCCTTTAAAAAACTAGGCCTCATCAAGAAATTATGGTCGGCTTCACCCTGTACGATATGGCGCCAACCTTTCAGCTTCTTCTCGGCGCTATATTTTTCCATTACCGCGTCAATGGCGTTCGATCGTAGGTCGGCCCATCCGACCACTCCTTTTATAAAATCATTTTGGTCGGCAAGGTCGAGCAGAAAATCGGTTTCGGCCAAGGTTTGATCCGCCTGAACGGCCACAGAGCCATCAATATCGTTTTCTTGATAGACTTTCTTTAAATCTTCCGGTAGAAAGTCGCGCCGAATTACTGCCATGTCCTCATCGATCCATGCGTGTTTTACAGGTTCATATTTCCAGAAATGCTGATGTGAATCAATGTTCATCTTGTCGGTTCTTTAACTATATAATCTTGAAAAGATATTCTACAATGAAATACCCCTTTTCCAAGGGATAAAATCTTCTTGCCCTAGACGTACCGCAGCCGTAACGACTTCGCCACTTGCGACTTTTATGATATAATCAAGTAATTCGGCCCCTTTCGTCTCGATCGTATCCTCACCGGTAATAATACTTCCGGTACTGAAATCAATGATGTCAGGCATGCGATCCGTCAAGGTATTATTACTTGACATTTTGATTACGGGGGCGATGGGGTTACCTGTTGGGGTACCCAATCCGGTGGTAAAGGCGATTACATTGCATCCTGAGCCGGCGAGTCCGGTAGTACTTTCCACGTCATTGCCGGGGGTACACAATAGGTTGAGTCCTTTACGGGTCGATTTCTCGGTATAGTCAAGCACTTGGGTCACAGGTGATGTTCCACCTTTTTTTGCCGCTCCAGCCGATTTGATGGCATCGGTAATCAGTCCGTCCTTGATATTGCCGGGCGAAGGGTTATTGGCAAAGGCAGACCCCAATGCCACCGCCCTAGCGGAATACGAATCCATAAGATCTGCAAATTTCTTCGCCTCGTTTTCGGTTGCGCAACGATTTATCAATTCTTGCTCGACCCCATTCAGTTCGGGAAATTCGGATAGTATCGTAGTTCCGCCAAGCGCAACCAATAAATCGGATGCATAGCCCAATGCAGGATTTGCCGAGATTCCTGAAAACCCGTCAGAAGCACCACATTCGAGTCCCAAGGTCAGATGGCCCAGCGAAGCCGGTGCACGTTCGATCTTGTTCGCCTCGATCAGCCCTATAAAGGTTTTCTTTACGGCCTCTTCGATAAAGTGACGTTCGCTTTCACTTTTCTGTTGCTCTAAAATATAAAGCGGCTTTGAAAAGTTTGGGTCGCGCGCCTCGATTCCTTTCAATACATTCTTGACTTCAGCGTTTTGGCAGCCCAAACTTAAAATCGTTGCCCCTGCGACATTCGGATTGGTAATATACCCGGCAAAAAGGTTACATAGGGTTTCAGAGTCTAAACGGAAGCCCCCACACCCTCCTTCATGGGTCAGAAATTTGATGCCATCAACATTCGGGAACAACCTGTTCTGTATGATTTCATCAGGACCTTGAATTATTTTGGCTTCCATCAATTCATCTTCGCTTGCACCTTTTTTATATCGACTTACCAAGGTCTCGGTGTCAACGATAAAATCACTGGTCGTATAATACCCCAATGATTTTAGCAAGGCCGATTTCATTACTTCGACATTTCTGTTCTCACAAAAGACCATGGGAATGACCAACCAATAATTGGCCGTTCCTACGCTACCGTCGGCCCTATGATAGCCGTTAAAAGTCTTGTCTTTCCATCGGGTAACATCCGGTGCCGACCAAAGCAATTTTTCCTTGCCCACCGCATATTCCGAAGAGGCATGTACCACATTTTCGGTCGTTATGGCCGCACCTTGGGCAATCGGTTGTGTCGCCTTGCCCACCAAGGCCCCGTACATGATTATTTCATCATTGACCGATAATTCGGAAATGGTGAACTTATGCTTGGCCGATACGTTCGTTGCCAATTCAAAATGTTCGCCGTTATGATCGATCAACGCGCCTTTCGATAGATCTTGAAGAGCGGCCAGTACATTGTCTTTGGGGTGTATCTGTAAAAAGCTTTTGGACATATCTTAATTAAATAGCCTTATTCGGTAGATGGGATTCCCCTTTGAAAAGGAAACAACTAAAATAACCATCTTTTTAGAATAGTTGATTCTTGAATTTCAATAATATTGCGCTTTAAGAAGGCATTTCAGGGAGGCTCCATCCATTTTGATAGGTATGGCAGATAAACTCGGTCGCCGATTCGAGTGCATTGAATTCTTTCCGTTCTACATTCCAGGTGGGCGACCCGTTCACCATTTCGAAGCCGAATTTTTCAACGACCTGCATGGTTTCGTTGGCACCGATATTGGTAAACTTCATATTTTCCCCGTCCCATTTCAACGTTTTGTTCAATCCTTGAAGGCGAATCGCCAGAACCCCTAACAGTACCATTTCGTTGAAAGGCCCCGAATAATCGAAACTCGCAGACCCATTTGTTCTATTTTCAGGAGATTCCTTGCACGCCCGTATCCAATCTTGCTCATGTGGCCCATCGATATAGCCCACTGCGCCCGGTATCCTTTTTAAATAGGGGGCAACCTCTGGAAGCCTACCCGAAAGCAATCTTGGGTTGAACCCTCCGCAGTCGCATATCAACGTATCTTTAGTGCCAACAAGCAAACATCCTCCTAACCCATCTCTTATCATGGGAACGCCGTCATCAAGGAGATCGGGCCTGTCGGGGAGGAATCCTCCATCATACCAGTGCACTTTTACCGGTGGCATTTTTACTTTTTCCAAGGCCTCCCTCTCAGGGAAATCGAAACGAACTTTTTCCGCGTTCGGGGCACTTTCGGTATTCACTGTGGTGGAACTGCCCGAAATTGCCTCCGGATATTTCAATTTCAACGCCCTATAGATAGGATCCATCACATGACAAGCCATATCACCAAAGGCCCCCGTGCCGAAATCCCAAAACCCGCGCCAGTTCCATGGCGTATATATTTCATGATACGGACACATGGGCGCCGGACCAATAAACAAGTCCCAATCAAAATTCTTCGGTATTTCCATCGCCGTTTTCGGGCGTTCCAGACCTTGTGGCCAAATGGGTCGGTCGGTCCATGCATGGGCTTCGACGACCTCACCGATCTCACCATTCCAGACCCATTCACAGAGTTGCCGCACCCCATCACCTGAATTTCCCTGATTGCCCATTTGGGTCGCGCCGTTGTATCGTTCGGCCAATTTTGTCAACAACCGCGATTCGTAGACCGAATGTGTCAGGGGTTTTTGGCAGTACACATGTTTGTCCATAGTTAAGGCCGTGGCCGAAATAGCGGCATGGGTATGATCGGCCGTCGCTACCATGACGGCATCCATCGAATCTCCTAGTTCATCGAACATTTTTCGCCAATCATAATATTTCTTGGCCTTCGGAAAGGCATCGAAACACTTTTGGCCATAATTCCAGTCGATATCACAGAGTCCGATTATGTTCTCGGTATCCATGGCGTTAAGATTGTTGAACCCTTTACCACCAACCCCGACCCCTACTATGTTCAGGGTATCGCTGGGCGGTTTATGGCCCAATCCGCTGATTACATGACTCGGCACGATCGAAATACAAATTCCGGCAGCGGTCGTTTTTTTAATAAATTTTCGACGGGAATTCAGTTTCATCATATCGCTAAGGTTATTTGACGTGACAAGGAGAAGAAAGGTAATGAAAAAACAGCCTTGAAAGTACTATTTAAAGGCCCTTTTATTGTATGGCGTATTTGAATATTCCTGCCCTTGGCACAAATTTATTTTTCTTACATTGTATTCCATATCAATTCAAATCCCATGAAACCTAGAATCATTGCCCCACTTTTCATGTTCATATTCTTTTTGATGTCCATTGGTTTTGGCCAAGACTCAAACGAAAAAGATGAAAGCGGTTGGATTTCTTTATTCAACGGTGAAAATTTTGACGGATGGAAGGTGGGCAATAACGCCCAAAGCTTTTCCATTGAAAATGGCTCGATAAAGGTCAACGGTCCCGTAGCCCACTTGTTCTATATGGGTGAAGTGGGCAATCATTCCTTTACAAATTTCGAATTCAAGGCGTCGGTCATGACCAAACCGGGGTCGAATTCAGGAATTTATATGCATACCCAGTATCAGGAAAGTGGATGGCCCAAATACGGCTATGAGGTACAGGTCAACAATTCACAGGGGGATTGGAAACGTACAGGAAGCCTGTATAACATTGTCAACGTTAGGGAAACCTATGTCGATGACAATGAATGGTATACTGAATATATCAAGGTAGAAGGCAAACGAATAATCGTGAAAATAAACGATATCGTGGTCGTTGACTATACCGAACCTGATGACCCCGTTCGGGACGAAGGCGAAGTCAACAGGGTCTTAAGCCAGGGAACCTTCGCACTTCAAGGCCATGATCCGGGCAGTACTGTTTACTATAAAGATATTATGGTGAGAATTCTTCCTTGATCTATCGATGATTCGCTAGTTCGAAAATGCCGTCATTACGAATAAAAAATGCCGCACAGCAGGTCGGCATTTGCTTGGATTCTTAGGTTGGGCTCCCTTCGGCTTCGCTCATGGCAAACTTCTCGCCCGAACTATGGCAACAAAAAAAGAGCTGCATTTTGAAGGCATTGTTATAAGTGATTAACGAGAAGTTTAAATAAAGAATGATGAAATATTCTAGAAAGCCTAAGCAGGTAAGTTCAACAGAGGAACATTCAAAATCAGCCAAGAGAGGATTCTATTTCGCGAGCGCCCTATTTCAATCTCTAACCCAAGGTGTCAAAACTTATGCTTCGGAAACTGGAGCCCGCAAAGATTTTCTAGATGAAAACCAATATTTGTTTTCAGGTTTAATGTTAGTTGGAATGTTCGCATATCTTGATAGTACCTTGGGCAAAGGATGGGTTGATAGGCATGGTGGCAATCATATACGGGATTTAAATTGCCTCAGGATAGTTAGAAATGCGTATATACATACTAATTCAAATATAGAAGCACTTGAATCAACTAATGAGGATGATATTAATGTAGTTCGGTTATATATTGACGATTTAAGCAAAGGAATTGTAAATGATGATAAAGGGAACCCATTTCCTCAATATCTAAGTATTTCTGATGATAATGTTGTCGTTTTAAATGAGAAGGCATTTCATATTCTTAAGGTACTTATCACAACAATAAGTCATTAGCTATTTTTAAATTGGCAAAGAAGAACTAGTTAGTTTTTAAGATAAAAGTTCAATAATAAGATTATTTCAATTTTGAGATCTAAAGCATTGTTGTAAATGAAATTTGTTCGCTCCTTAAAGGTGATTTTTATAATGGTCATCCTGATTGCGGGCGGATTCGCTTTTTGGTTGTATAATGATTTGCATAGCCCTGTAAGGCATAATAACGCCAAGAAATATATTGTGATTGAACAAGGTTCTACTTCAAATAGTATTCTCGGAGTATTGCGAGATCATGATGTACTACAGGCACCCTTGGCAACCAAAATTTATTTGCGATTCTTTAATAGAGACGTTAAAATGGAAGCAGGTGATTACAAATTTCCTTCTCCCATCAGCCCCATCGAGGTTATAAACCAGCTTAAACACGGGAAGAGAAGAACCAGGACGCTAACTATTCCAGAGGGTTGGACCCGTTTTGAGATTGCCAAACGCATTTCAAAAGCGTTTCCGGTAGAGCCATTGATGAGTGAAAAAGAGGTATTGGCATTGATGGATGATACTAGCCTAATCCAAGAGATAGATTCCGAAACAAAAAGCCTTGAAGGATATCTTTACCCTACAACTTACGAGTTTGAATTTGGCACCCACCCAAAGGAGATAATCGCGAAAATGGTAAAACAATTTAAATTAGTTTGGCAACCGGAATGGGATGGGTTGGCACTGGAACTAGGTAGAACGAAGCGAGAAATTGTCATCATTGCCAGTCTCATTGAAAATGAATCAAAAATAGATTCGGAACGTAATTTGGTAGCCTCCGTAATTTACAATCGCCTTGAGAAAGGAATCCCATTGGGAATTGATGCTACCAATGTATACATTGCTAGATTACTTGGCCGATGGGATGGTATCATTCACAAGAGTGATGTTGAAGTAGACCATCCATACAATACTCGAAGAGTAGTTGGATTGCCCCCTGGTCCAATCAGTTCGCCAAGCAGGACGGCTATTGAAGCGGCGCTACATCCGGCTCAGACGGATAATCTTTATTATGTTCTAAATATACAGGCCCAAGATGGTTCACACCACTTTTATTCAAGCGCCATTGAGTTTGCTAAGGGCAAAGCTGATTATCAAAGATGGTTGGCTGGCCAACGGGCCAACTGATTTTATTTAAAGTGAAGTTCAAATAAACGATCTATCTTAACTCTAGTATTGATTATGAACAAAAAATTGCCATCAAGAGCTTCTGTAAACGAGATTGTTTTAGAAACATTGAAGAACGCTCATGACCTCCTAGATGAAGCAACAATCTTGTTTAAATATTCGAAATTTCCTCGAAGTTTTGCATTAAGTCAATTTTGTCTAGAAGAACTTGGTAAGGCTTGTCTGTATGTTGATGTTCTGAACAGTAGAGATGAAGATTGGTATGAAGACCGGTGGAACACTGCAATGGCAATGATGTATGACCACAAACTTAAATTAGTTCAATCATCATTTCTTCATTATGAAATGAGGTTATCCAAACTGAAATCGGTCGGAGATTCGAAAAAAAAATTTGATTTGCTTAATACCATTCTCCCCAGTAAGGAAGAAATTGAAGCGTTTAATAAACTCAAAAACAACAGCCTCTACGTAGGATACAAGAAGGGTAAATTAATCACTCTTTCGAAAGAAATTGACTTACAGTTAGCAAAAAAAAGGCTGAATTTAGCTAAGAAAATCAATGAATGGTGTCAGAGAGTATTCAAAGAGGATGTGCGCCGTAATTTAAAAGAGAACCACTTACTTAAAGCTTGATAAACAGTTCTTGTCTTTAGAAAAGTTCAATTAAACTATACTATTGTTCGAGCCAATTTCTAAATCCCTTTGTAATTGAAGAGCTAGTTATGGCGTGTTCCTCGAATCCTCGAATTTTGAGTGCAAGCCGATTCTTTGCGTAAGATTCGATATTTTCAATGTGTCCGATATTCACGATTTGACTTCGGTTGATTTTATAAAAATGTTTGGGGTTCAACTCTTTGATTACTGAACCAATGTTTTGCGTAATACTATGGAGTTGGCCATCTGAACCAATAACCTTGCAAAAATCCCCGTTGGCCTGAATCAACGAAATATCAGTAGTGTTCAATAATTTTATTCCTTCCCGTTTCTTGATAGCAAATCGTTTCTTGTAATTTTCATTGCGATGCTCAAGTACGTTGTTGAGTTTTTTGAAAATATCTTTTTCTAGCGTTTTTGGCTCAAAAAGGTCAAGGAACTTTTTTAGGGCTTTGTCGAAGTCTTCCTTCAAATAAGGTTTAAGGATGTAGGCGATACCGTTCGTTTGAAAGGCTTGCAGTAAATGTTCATCATAAGCCGTGCAAAAGATTATTGGAGTCGCGGTTTCTGCCTTTTCAAAAACTTCAAAAGAACTACCGTCCAATAGTTTGATGTCCGACAGTATTAAATCATAAGCATTTCGTTTTAACAATGCGGTGCCTTCTTTCACGGTTCTTGAACTATCCATGGTAAAAGACTCGTCGAAGAAATCGGATAGGTAGGAAACCAATTTCTTATGTGCAGGAGTTTCGTCTTCTAAAATAAGAACATTCATAAATATCGGTTTAATCCAAAACCTTTAACAAAGGTAATTTGATTGTGAAAATAGCCTCGGTTTCTTCCACCTCGATTGTTTGGTCGCTCAATAATTCGTATCGCTTAGACAGGTTTTTAAGACCCGTGCCCAATGATTCATTCTTAGTTAGACCATTGGTTTTTGAGTTCGTAATCGAAACGATTTCCTCTTCGATTAAGATTACTGTACTGATAATTTTTTCATCCAAAGCTTTGTTGTGCTTGACCACATTTTCCAAAACTGTCAGCAGGGCTCCATTAGGTAAGTAAATAGTCTTAGGAACTGTCTTGTTTATTATTTCAAAACTATAATCGTTTTCAAACCGGGTTTCAATCAAGTAAAAATAATTTCTGGCCAATTCAAGTTCATCTTCCAAGGTTACGATATCCTCATCCTTGGTATGGATCAAATGCCGATAAAGAGCTGCTAAATGAGAAATGTACTTCTTGACCTTCTCTTTCGGGGAATAGTCAATTAGGGCATCTATTGTATTTAGGCTGTTATACAGAAAATGTGGATTGTATTGTGAACGCAACACTTTCAGTTCCAACTCTTTTTGGGCATTTTGCAACTGAACATAATCCAACTTATTCTCATAGAATTTTTTACCTAAAATGAGCCCTAAGGGCAATGCAACATCGGGTGTAGAATTATAAAAACTATTGACCAGGATAATAGCCAAAGAGGGATTCCATTGCCAAGGAGGGTCGGCGGTAAAATAATCTCGAAGCAGATCTAAAAACCCAACAAGTCCTAAAGCCGTAAATGTGAGCAGGAAGAAAACAAAGTATTTTTTTTGAGATACGATATATTTTTGGATGAGCCATGTGATGATCGCTATTAATACGAGTGTCTTTAGTATAAATCCTAACAATCCGGTAACAATTTCGAAATTGGTGTATTTTTCAACTGTATATCGAAAAGCCAGCCAAGAAGTAGCGATAATAAAGTACATTATCGTAAGATGATAATCCGATTTATTGAATCTAAAGCTGTTCATATTCTATTTCTGACACTATAATTTTTTTAATACCTACGGCACCATAAGATATTGCAATAATGTCAATGGCAAGGTTGATTGATTGGCATTTGTGAAAATGACAAAACCCCATTTTGTGTCCGGTGAAATTACGAATAAGCTACTATATCCAGGGTTGTTACCACCATGACCATAAGCCGATCCGTACGGGAGAGTAGCTTTTGCAAATCCCAATGTCCAATCCGTTATGCCTTCTTGTCTTTGGGGGTGGTCTTCTGGTAATTCAACTTGGGTTTCAAAAAGCTGTTTGTAGCTTTCTTTGGATAGACCTTGTTCATCCATTAGGGCAATTACCCATCTTGAAAAATCCAAGGCTTCGGAATGTATTGAAAACGCGGCCCCGAAAATGAAAGGATCATCGTCTTCTTCTACAGCCACTCCTTCAAAATAACCTTTTGCCTTATTCTTCATGTTCTTCTTGTCTTGAAGATATTTGGTTATGTCCATCTTCAAAGGACGAGCAATCCGTTCTTGATAGATAGCTTCCAATCCGGCATCATCTGTTTTTAATATGTGCATCAAAACCTTGGCCAAATATTGGTATCCTTCCCCGGAGTACTCAAAGGCACTACCTGGTTCGAATTTGATGAACAGTTTACCCTCTTCGAAGTCAGACCTCCAATTCGGGAATCCTGTTGTATGGGAAAGTACCATTCTGGCCGTAATCTTTTTATAGCGCATATCATCGGCAATATCCTCATAGGGTAAATACTCAAAAAGTGGCTTGTCCAAATCCAACTTGCCTTCTTCAACGAAGCCCATTATAAAATAGGCGAACAAAGGTTTTGAAAGCGAAGCTCCTTCAAAAATGGTATTCTCCGTTACTTTCTTTTTGGTTTCAATATCGGAATATCCCTTAACCGTATGATAAACTATTTTTCCATGGTTTATAATGGCCACAGAGACCCCCGGGACATCCAATGCCTTCATTTGGCTTAGCAAAAAAATGTCGAGGGAGTCCGTTGAAATTTCTTTGCCCGCTAAATTGACCAAAGTTCTACTTTGCTTTACGACCTGTCCTTTAGTCGTTTTACAGGATATGCAGATTGAAATGAAGACGATAATTAGAATGGTTTTTCTTGTGATGAGTAGCATGCTGTTCGTTTTTTGATTGATACCAACGAAGATGTCCAAATCAAAATCATTCTAAAACCGGAAAACGAAGAGAAAGGTTAATTTGGGGATGAATAAGTATAAAAAGGGGATAAAGGATTTGGAGTTTGAAATATTTGACTGCTAAAAATAAGTCCTATTATTCTTAACTTACCGTTCTAAAAGTTCAAAAAAAGGATAGTTATTAATACTCAAATTCTTGCTGAAGTCTAATATAATAAGTACATTAGTCTAGTTATTTTAGAATAAAACAATAATTATGTTAGACATTGTATACGGCTATCAAAGTTTACTCGATAACATCGACATATATATAGAGGGTAGCAAGTTCAAGAAAGAGTATTTAATCGAAGAGCTAGGTGTGTCACGGGCTACCTTCTACAACAAGGTCAAAAAAAAGAATTTCACGATCGATGAAATGGTAATTTTGAGCAAAATACTCTTTCCTGAGGAGGCAAAGGTTTTTGAAATAAAAGAGGCGCTTAGGGCCAGTCGAAACGATAGTGAGAAAGGAAGGGTTCGAAGTCACGAATCCGTTATTTCGGATGCTCGTAAAAAGTTGCTTACATGACCGTAGTTTGGACTAGAACCGCAGAAACCTCCTTTAATGGAATAGTCGACTACCTGCTGGAGCTATGGACGGTTGAAATAGCAACTAATTTTGTGGACATAGTTGAACATACCGTTGAGCAAATAATTGAACATCCAGAAATGTTTAAAGTATCAGAGTATGACAACCAAAGTAGGGCGGCTTTGATTACTAAGCATACTACCATGTTCTATAGGGTTCTTGATGACCAAATTGAAATTGAATACTTCTGGGGGAACTTTGATAATCCTGACAAAATAAAAGATTTGCTAAAGTCAAAATAAACGATGAGTATAATGCCTAATTACAAATCAAATGAAAATCGACACCTATTTTTAAAAGCAAATAATTCGAATCTATTTGTTGTACAGATGTTGTACTGGTCTAAAATAAAGAAGCCATTCAAGAGATTGAATGGCTTGCTCTCATTAAGCTCCTCAGGTTGGGCTCGAACCAACGACCCTCTGATTAACAGTCAGATGCTCTAACCAACTGAGCTACTGAGGAAGATCTACTGCCTTACCTAGGCAAAGCGGGTGCAAATATAATTTTTTTTTCAAAACACGCCATAAAAAATAAGCGGTTTTGATGTGTCGATTACGAATTTCTGTAATCGTTACAAGAACCTTTTGATGATATTCCAGATATCGTTGCCAAAAATAATGGCCATAAGCCCCAAAATAAAAACAAACCCGATAATCTGGCCTGTTTCAAGTACCTTTTGACTTGGGGGTCTTCCTGAAATAATCTCATAGAGCAAAAACATGACATGGCCCCCATCGAGCGCCGGTATCGGCAATAAGTTCACAAAGGCCAACCAGACCGAGAACATGGCTAGAAAACTCCAAAAAAATGTCCAATCCCAAGTGGGGGACATCATCTCTACAATACCAATGGGGCCCTTGACCTGTTTATAGGCCTCTGTTTTGGTATTGAAAATCACCTTGAACTGACGCACTTGGTCGGTCAACACTTTAATGGTTCTTTTGAAACCGGCGGGTATTGACTCAAAGAAACCGTAAGTATCGGTAACCCGTAGGTCTTCGATGCTCGGATAAATGCCTATTTTTCCCTCTTCGGGCACAACCAGCTCAACATTGGTCTTGGCGTTGTTTCTGTTGACCTCGATATTCATACGGCCATTGGGTGAAGACGATATCAACCCTGTTAGTTGATCCCAATAATCAACAGGTTTGCCATTTACACCAACAATTTCGTCTCCCGACATGATTCCTGCTTTTAAAGCCGCCGATTTGGGAATCACGCTATCGACAATCGCTTTTTGACGATAACTTAAAAAATTTCTTCCCTGTAATTTAAATACCGTGGCCTTGCCCTCATCGGATAACGGAATGACAAGTTCCTGCCCCTCTCGTTCCACGGTCACCTCATCCCCTAAAATTATCTGTAAAACGGCATCCCTGAAGGTTTTGGTCTTTTTGCCATCTACCGCCAATATCTTGTCGCCGGTCCGTAATCCTAGTTGCTCACCAACAGAATCTACAAGAATCCCGTATTTCAAACTATCGGCAGGTATATAGGTATCGCCGTTGTTAAAAAGCAACATGGAATAGACAAACCACGCCAACAGAAAGTTGACGGTTACCCCGCCCAACATAATGATTAGGCGTTGCCAGGCCGGTTTACTCCTGAACTCCCATGGCTTGGGCGGTTCTTTCATTTGCTCGGTATCCATGCTCTCATCGATCATACCCGCAATCTTGACGTAGCCGCCCAACGGCAACCACCCGATCCCATATTCGGTTTCCCCGATCTTTTTCTTGAAAAGGGAAAACTTCCAATCAAAAAAGAGGTAGAATTTTTCGACCTTGGTCTTGAAATATCTTGCCGGCAAAAAATGTCCGAACTCATGAAGTATCACGAGTATGGATATAATAATGACAAATTGTATAATCTGGATCGTTATTGTCATCTAGGTTCTTTTTATTCTTAAAACGCACAAAAGTACATCTTTAACAATTCTTAAAAAAAGAAACTCATAAGGCACCCGTTTTTTTATGAAAGTTTAACAGCACTGTGGGTCGCGAAGGTTTGAAAGCCCCACTTTGCTGATGTACCTTTGCAAAACGATTATGAGAAAGTTTTTTGCCAGCTATCGTTTATTTGCACTCGCCTTCTTCGCGCTCTCTTCCATCATTGTCTATCTGTTCTACCAAGCACTGCAACCGAAAGAAGTCTTGCCTGTTTATCAACCTTCAATGGTCAACCCTGAACTTGTCGATAGTACGATTCAATATGTAAAAAAATATCATACCGTAAAAGACTTTTCCTTAACCAATCAAAATGGTCGAACCGTTACCCAAGAAGACTACAGGAACAAAATCTATATCGCGGATTTCTTCTTTACTACATGCCCGACCATTTGCCCGATAATGACCAAGAATATGGTCGATATTCAGGCGCATGTTCGAAATGACGATGAGGTGCTTCTACTTTCCCATTCCGTGACACCGGAAATCGATTCGGTGGCACAGCTAAAAAAATATGCTCTGGAAAAAGGGGTAGACGACAAAAAATGGAACCTGGTCACCGGAGACAAAAAACAGATATATGAGCTTGCCCGTAAATCGTATCTCGCCGTACAGAACGATGGCGATGGAGGGCCCTTTGACATGATCCACACCGAAAATTTTATTTTGGTGGATAAGGAAAAACGTATCCGCGGATTTTACGACGGTACCAAAACACAGGAAATCGAGCGATTGATTGAAGACCTTAAAATATTGAAGGCTTCGTATGTAAACTAAGTTACAAATACCATTTTTTAAAAATTTGCTCCATCAGTTCGGTTTTTTCCCTTATTTTTGTCCTTACTTATAATCAATCTAAATAAAAATTGATAGTAACCGTTGCACAGTTGAAACGAGGTCAAAAGGGCATTATCAAAGAATTCTCCGAAGACATACTGCCCATAAAACTTCTTGAATTGGGGTGTCTACCGGGCAATGAAATTGAATTGGTACAGGTAGCCCCGTTCAAAGACCCGATCTATATCAATGTCAACGGTTCACATATCGCCATTCGCCGTACCGTGGCGCAACTAATCGAATTGGAACTTGTTGAAGACAATATCGCCCTATGAGCAAACAAATCAATGTTGCGCTTATAGGCAATCCCAACACCGGAAAGACAAGCGTTTTCAATCAACTCACGGGTCTTAATCAAAAAGTGGGCAACTACCCCGGTATTACGGTCGAAAAAAAGGAAGGAATCTGTAAACTGCCGAGGGGCGTTCGGGCACATATACTGGATCTTCCTGGAACGTATAGCCTGAATACAACTTCGTTGGACGAAAGTGTGGCCGTCGAACTGCTGCTGAACAAAAACGACAAGGACCACCCAGATGTGGCCATCGTAATCTCGGATGTCGAGAACCTCAAAAGAAACCTGCTGCTCTTTACCCAAATAAAGGATTTGAAGATTCCTTCCATTCTGGTCATCAATATGGCCGACCGAATGGATAAAAAAGGAATTACCCTAGACATTCCGCTTTTAGAGGAAAAATTGAATACAAAGATTGCCTTGGTAAGTACCAGAAAAGGCATGGGTATCGACTATCTTAAAGAATTGATCGCCGATTATAAGAACATTCCCATAAAGCAAAATGTCGACATTACCGTAATCGAGCCAGACTATTTTGACCGACTGAAAACGACCTTTCCCAAACAAGATCTTTACAAACTTTGGCTGGTCATCACGCAGGATGTCAACTTTATGCCGATCGAGAAAAATTTGATCAAAGACGCCTCTTCCTTTGTCACAAAATCAAAATCGGAACTGAAACGTCTACAGCAAAAGGAAACCATTCTACGCTATCAGTTCATCAACGGCATCTTAAAAGAAACTTATAAGATAGATGTAAACGCGGCAAAAGGTCTGAGAGCATCCTTTGACAAAATTCTGACCCATAAAATATTCGGGTATCTGATCTTTTTTGTCATACTTCTTACCATCTTTCAGGCCATTTACGATTGGAGCAGTGTTCCACAGGACTATATCGACGAATTGTTCGTGAAGGCCAGTGGTTGGATCAAAACCACTTTGCCTCCCGGTGTGTTTACAGATCTGATCGCCGAAGGTGTTCTGGCCGGAATCGGCGGCATCGTGATTTTCATTCCCCAAATCGCTTTCCTATTCCTTTTTATCGCCCTACTTGAAGAATCGGGGTACATGAGCCGCGTCGTGTTCTTGATGGATCGGTTGATGCGCCCTTTCGGACTCAGCGGAAAGAGTGTGGTCCCCTTAATTTCGGGCACGGCATGCGCCATTCCGGCAATCATGGCTACCCGCAATATCGAGAGCTGGAAGGAGCGTTTGATCACAATTTTGGTAACCCCCTTTACAACCTGTTCCGCTCGCTTGCCTATCTATTTGATCATTATCGCCTTAGTCATACCCGAAGGACGTTTTTTGGGCCTGAGCTACCAAGCTTTGACCCTAATGCTCCTTTACCTCATCGGTTTTGCAGCGGCAATCGTCTCGGCGATGATCCTGAACAAGATTCTAAAGATAAAAAGCCGTACTTTTTTTGTGGTCGAAATGCCCAATTATAAGCTTCCGCTATTAAAAAATGTTGCCTTAACGGTATGGGAAAAAACCAAGAGTTTTGTTTTCGGTGCGGGCAAGATCATCTTGGCCATCTCCATTATTCTATGGTTTCTTGGATCCAACGGGTATTCCCATGAATTCGAAAATGCCGAACAGATCGTAAAAAGTCGCATCGAAACCGAAGGGCTTTCGATATTTAACCAAACCATCATCGAACAAGAGCTTTCGCGCTATCAAAATTCGCTTAAAAACAGTGAGGCAAAGAATGGTCATAACATTTCTGATTCGGTAATTGCCGATTCGTTGACAATACGAAGGTCAGAATTGGTTTCAATGGCGATCAACCAAGAAATTTCAAGTTTCAAATTGGAGAATTCGTATATCGGTATTATAGGAAAGACCATCGAACCCATAGTAAAACCTTTGGGGTACGATTGGAAAATCGGTATTGCCGTTTTGACCTCTTTTGCCGCACGGGAAGTATTCGTCGGTACACTTGCCACGATTTATAGCGTGGGCAGCGACGAAGAGGAGACCATTAAACACAGAATGGCCGCGGAAATCAATTCCCAGACCAAAAAACCTTTGTTCAATTTGGCCTCCGGCATTTCCCTTTTGCTGTTCTATGCTTTCGCCATGCAATGCATGAGTACCCTCGCAATCGTCAAACGTGAGACCAATTCTTGGAAATGGCCCGTGACACAACTGGTATTTATGAGTCTTTTTGCGTATATTGTTGCATTGGTCGCTTATCAAATTCTTAAATAAATGAGCCTAGTACAACCCATTTTAGCCTACCTGACCTTAGCCATGGCAATCGGTTATTTGGTGTTTAAATTCTTTGTTCCAAAAGCTATCCTTAGTAAGAACAAAAAGAATCAAAAAGTATGCGGGCAAGATGAATGTGGGTGTCATTAACTTCTTGACAAGCCTAATGTGGTTTTCCCAAAGCAACAAATAGTTCCTTAGTAGCGTCTTGTGTATAAAATACCATCCCTTATTCGTTAAAAAAAGAATAAATCCATATTAAGAAAATCAAAAAAGATAGGGCCGGTCAAAAGGCTATTACTTCTTTTGTCTTGAAAAACCATTCAATAACATCATGCCTAAAATTATCGTCAAACTGCTCACCGCTGGTCTACTAATAGCATCAAGTATGGGCAACGCGCAAACGTTGACTTCCATAGTTTTGGATTCGGCGACCCAAAAACCGATTCCGTATGTTACCGTACAACTGAAGAACAAGGGCATGATTACCAATGAGGAAGGCCGGTTTACCTTTCTCTTGGACAAAAACGTCAAACCGACCGACTCGTTGATCATATCTTGTATCGGTTATGAAACCATCGGTAAACCCATCAACCAGTTTGCCGAAAAAACCATTCTTTTGCGCCCTAAAGCCATTGAGCTCAAAAATGTCATCGTTTCGAACAAACAATACACCGCCGAGGAAATTATCGAGTTGGTCAACGACAATATCGAGAAAAACTATAGCTCAGACCTCACCAAGAAAAGATTGTTCTTTAGAAAGTCTTCCTTTCAGCGCATGAACAAAACAGACTATACACTCAAAAAATCAACGATAGCGGCATTCAACAAAAAATTTATCGATAGCGTTATCCAAACCGTGCCAAAATCGAATAGTTACTATACCGAAGTGCTGGGAGACCTGTATGGCAATTACGACAACGAAAAGCAAAAATTCGATCTTATAAAGGCTTCCGAACTCTATGACAAAAGCATGGAGGTCGATTTGGAGAAATTGGAGGAAAAATTCAATAAAATAATCAAGGAGAACATAAAGACCGACTCGTATTTCAAAATCAAATCGGGTCTGTTCGGCACCAAGGTCGATGCCGATGAACTTTTTGACAATGAAGTAGATTCGACCGACGTCGCTGCCCTCAACAAAGAATTGGAAGAGAAAAAAAAGAACGAGGAGGAGCGAAAAAAGAACTTTGCCCGATACCGGCGCAACACTTTGGGCGACATTTTCAATAGCCTGCCTATCAGGGAGGATACCTATCTGAACTTCCTTTCAAAATCGCGCAGGTATGAATTTACGCTGAAAGATTTCACCTATATGGGCAACGACGCCGTTTATGTAATCGATTTCAAACCAAAACGCTCTGAAGACTATAGGGGCACCTTGTTTATTAATTCTGACGATTTTGCCCTCGTACGCGTCGATTACGAAAATGTGAAATCCGTCAAAAGTTTTAAACTTCTGGGGATCTCGATGAACACTTATCTCTCAAAAGGAAAAATCATTTTTCAAAAAGAGGCCGATAAACCCTATGGACTGCGTTATTTCGAATCGGAAATAGGAAATAGAATGGGCATCAAAAGACCTTTGAAGATCATTGAAAAAAACCGTCATGTAAAGGGCAGGAACAAGCAAAACGAATTGTCGGGCAATATCGACCTTGCCTTTACCAGCATTGACAAGAACGAGGTCGTTGTTTTTGAAACGGAGCAGATTGCCCCGACCAATTTCGAAGCGTTTGAAGAAAACAATTCGATACTGCCTACCTATATGCCCAACTACGATCCCGAATTTTGGAAAGGTTACAACATCATGGAACCCAATACGGCCATCAAAGAATTTACTTCGCAGGGTGAGTCCGTAAAATAGGGGTTCCGTACTTCGAATATTTGCATCTCAAAGAATCGCTTTTTTAACAATGGAGCGATTTTTTTATGTGTTGGTGTAACCTTTTGTAATTTCCTGACTATATAACAATGAACACCAACTAAAAACAGCTGCTGTTGAAAGAACTGACCGACGAAAGGCTTATGGCCGAAGTTGCCGGGGGCAGACTTGACAATCTCAAGATCTTGTTCGAAAGACATCATGTGCATGTGTACAACTTTCTATACAAAATGTCGAGAGATCGTATGTTGAGCGAAGATATCACCCAAGATGTCTTTTACAAGTTGATGAAATACAGAGGTTCGTACAATGGTGGAAATTTTGTTTCATGGATGTTCACGATCGCACGTAACAATTTGAAAACACATTACAGAAGAAATCATGCGGACAATGAAGATTTGAGCGTTTTGGAATATCGGGTGACCGATAACGATGAGGAGAAAACCGAGGATTATTCACATTTACAGAAAGCCTTGGCAAAGCTCGATGCTTCGGATCGCGAGTTATTGGTCATGAACCGCTTTCAAGAAATAAAATATGCCGAGTTGGCCGAAATAACGGGCAGTACCCCCGGGGCGGTAAAAACAAAGGTGAGCCGGGCCCTAAAAAAATTGAAGACAGTTTATTTTGAAAATATATAATGATGGAAAGCAAACACATCATCGAACTTTTACCGGATTATTTGGACGGTCTTTTGGAAGAAAACCTAAAAGCGTCGGTAGCATCACATCTAAAAGAATGCGAGATATGCTCTCAAGAATTGTCACAATTCAAGGAATTGTTGAACGCTTTCAAGAATGAAGAAAGTGCCGTTCCTCCCTCGCGTATCGAGGCAAAGTTCCTTAAGCAATTGGAAGAGGAAAAGCTGATGGTATCGAAGGTCGTCCCCATCAATTCATCTTCGAATGGTAAAAGAAATTCATGGGCCGTCAATCTTTTGAAAATAGCCGCCAGCGTTATCTTATTGGTCGGGGCCTTTTTGACCGGTAAATATCAAACGACTTCAGACGATAGCAAAGAGATTGCACAATTGACGGCAGAAAAAATGGAGTTTCAGCAAATGGCAATGCTTTCGCTGATGGAAAACGAATCGGCAAGCAAGCGTATTCAAGGCGTCAACTCTATCGAGGGATTCAAAAACCCTGATGAAGCCATTGTAAAGGCATTGGCCGACCGGATGCTTCACGACAAAAACACCAATGTGCGTTTGGCCGCCGTTGAAGCCTTAGGAAACTACACAAGTTCAGAGACCGTTAAAAATGCCTTTATCGAAGCACTGAAAACTGAAAAAGATCCGAGTATTCAGATTACCATAATCCATACTTTGGTGAACATCCATGAGCGAAAAGCCATCGAGCCCATGAAAAAACTATTGAATGAAGAAGAAACACAACCCTTTGTAAAAGACAAGATTGAATCATTATTACCTAATATCATATAAACATCAAAAAACGAACAGTCATGAAAAAGCTTTCATTACTCTTAGCTACTTGTGCAATCGCTATGGGCATTCACGCACAATCGGATTACAGTAAACCGTTGAACGGTATTGAATGGGTCAAAATAGAGTCAAAATCGGAAATCGTTCTAAAGACCCATGATAAGAACGAGCTGTTGATCAAGGTTATTAACCTAGAACCCGTACCGGAAAGGGCAAAAGGATTGAAACTTGTAGGCGCCGGTGGCGAAGACAATACCGATGTCGGATTTAACGTGGTGCAGTCGGGCAACAACTTAATCGTTCAAGACGTTAGAAAATCGGGAGGCGCTGAAATCTACCTTCCGAAAACACAGAACGTATCGGCCACCAACTCTTGGAACGGCGATATCAGTATAGATGGTTTTTCGGGCGAGGTAGAGGCCAATGCCAACTTGAACGGTGGACTGACATTGACCAATATATCAGGACCGGTGACTGCCTACTCGTTGAATGAAGGAATTCGAGTTGAGTTCAAGGAAATCAAGCCAGATTCGCCAATAGTACTACGGACTACCAACGGTGAAATAGACGTGACCTTACCTGCGAACGCCGCCGCGGATCTTGAAATGAGCTCTAGGAACGGTGATATCTATACCAATTTTGACCTGAAAAGACCGGATAAGGATGGACTAAAATCCATTTCAGGAAGGAACGTAAAAGGTGCCATAAATGGCGGTGGTGTCGATATCACGTTAAAATCGACCAACGGAAATATCTATTTAAGAAAACAATAATCCATATACAAAAAACGAACAGTTATGAGAAATTTAGCGATCATACTAACAGCGGGCCTCATCAGCCTCGGGGCCAATGCCCAAAAGGTCATTGAAAAGAACATCGATTATAAAAATCAGTATATCGATATCGAATTGAAATTCGCTTCGGAAATCGAAGTCAAGACCTGGGACAAAGCTTCGGTATATGTCAAGGCCGATATCTCTATGGAAGAGGAAAAATATGAAGATATGTTTGAATTGAACATCGACGAAGGCAGCTCTACCATTGACATCGGCACAAACTCGGAGAAGATTTTCAAAAAGATTTGGGACGATTATGAAGAAAAATATGGTAAAAAGAAGCGCTATTTTCATAGGGGCGATGAATATGAATTCAACTACACCGTCTATTTGCCAAAAAATTCCCGTTTCAAGGTAAGCAGCATCAACGGGAGTCTCAAATCAGAGGTCATCGAAGGCGATTTTACGGCCGACCTCATCAACGGTGATATCGATATAAAAGCGTATAAGGGCAACCTTGACCTCAGCACGATAAATGGGGCCATCGACCTTAAAATGATAAATGCCGACCTTGTCGCGGAGACCATCCACGGAAATATCTACGCCGATGAAAAGCTGAAATTCGATGCTACGGATCGCCACGTCGGGCAAAAGATATCGGGTCGCACCGCCGATGGCAAGAATCGACTTCGTTTGAATACCATTAATGGCAATATGTACCTAAGGCTTTAGATGCTGCCACTGGTAAAACAATCATATTTGTAAGGTCAGAAGGTACTTTCATATGACGATAGGCCCCTTGCGGCTGTCTTCTGACCTTCCATATACCCCTGATCGATTTGATTTCGAAAATAAACTGGAAAGCTTTAAGCCATTTGATCTGGTCAAACGACATTCTTGATAAAAAGATACAGTAGCAATCCCCACCCGAATGCCAAGAGCAATCCGCCCAAGGGAGTGACTGGCCCCAGAAATTTTAGTTTCCGGCCCTTTGAGGCACTGAGCGTAAGCCCGTAAATACTGAACGAAAAGAGAAATGTGCCGACCATAAAACAATAGGCCATGCTCTTTTCCAGGGTAGTTTCCAAATTAAAATTGAACCCTATTACCAAAAGTAACAGGGCATGGTACATTTGATATTTTACCCCGGTCTCAAAACTTTTAAGCAGCTCTGCGGTAAACGATTTCTGAAGCGCATGGGCACCAAAAGCCCCGAAAACGATGGCCAAAAGGCCATACAAAGCCCCTACAAATTGTACAAGAAGAACCATGTCTTATTCCAATCTAAAGTTCAAAAAATCGACCTAAAAAGTGAGACGCATTGATTATGGCACAAGGTTATTGCTCCGGTTCGTCATAGAAAAACTGTTCTTTTACGATCTTGCCATCTTTGACTTGATATACCGCAATTTCTGAGGTTGTTGAGCGCATGCCCGACGGCTTATGCGTGGTATCCATTTCAAATTTTACCGAAAACCAATTGTCCGCAACGATAGGGTCGGAAACCTTCGTATCATGTACCTCGAAATTTTCAGTCCACCATTCGCCTTTCTGCTGTATTCCTTCAAAGCCTTCTACCCGACCACCTTCACTTTTACCATCGTTCTCGATACTTATTATTTTAGGGCTGTACAATTCTTGATAGGGTTTTTCAAAATCCCCTTGTTTGCACCATGCGACCAATTTTTCAGCGATTTCCTTGGTTTCCATTTTTCGTTTTTTAATTGATTAATTGAAAAGGAAAAAGTACAACATATGACGGTAATTGGCAAGGGGTCTCAAGACCATATTGGAATTTACACCTCCTTTTGACGAGCCATCATTGGTTCAATGCCGTGCTCTCTTCCATTTTCGTGTGCAGGAATCGAAAAAGATCGGCTGTTTCCGTCGAATCCTTCAGATTGACGAAGAGTTGGGAGGCATCCTTTTTGACCAATCTTATTTTTTGGTTCGAAAAATTATCGACAAAAACATAGACTTTTTTATCGGTAAGCGAATCCTTGAACTCCCGATAAATGCCTTTTCCCTTGTCAAAGGCCGAAAACCCGTTTAGTCTCTCCATAGGTGGAATGCGTTCTACCATCAATATACTGTCAAGGTCTGAATACTTTATTTCCTTATAATAAAACCCTGATAAGATTTGCAGTTGATCGGGTTTAACCTTGGTCCAGTTCTTGAAATGGGCCGATAGCACCAATACACAGACAATGACCGTGATGATGGCCAACATATTCCATAACCAATGTCTTTTTTTAGTTGCCATATTTTAGGGTGAGGGCGTCATATAGAAACAAAAATGTTCTTCGGTCATGGAAATCTCTATTCTTGTAATCATCCATTAAAGATACTGAAAACAACATTTCAAAAATGTTTGAACTTCTTTCTGTTAGTATCGCTTATACCAATATTCAAATAAAGAATATACTGCCTTAACGGTGGTTTTTGTAAAAACCGTATCTTTAGATGTGTTTTTTATGACAAAAATAGTCTCCATATCGGTTGCCCTGCTCATCTTGATCCAGAGTTTCAACATTCATTTCAGCGATCTTGCAGAAATAGATGAATTGATAGAGCATGCCCAATTCCATGCGGAGGAATATGGAGACAATTTCTTTGTTTTTGTCTCGAAACATTATGGTGAGCTCAAGGCCGAACATAGCCAAAAGCATCAAGAAGAAAAAGAAGATCATGAGCAGCTGCCTTTTCAGCACCAATGTCAGACAATATCCCTATCCGTTTTCGTCTTGAACCAAATGACACAGTATCCTTTGGAAATGGTCTGCGTGCCCGATACTAGGTCAGATTACTTTTATTTGGCATCTTACCACTCGCTTGCCCAAGAAGGGCTTTTTCAGCCGCCCCGGCATGTATGATCCACTTTAGATTTTCTTAGCACGGCACTTTACGCGTGCGTGTTTTCTTTAATTAATCTTTCTATGGATTATGTTGTCGAACATTATCAATTTCAGTATTCGTAACAAGTTCATTGTGATCTTGTTCACCGCTTTTATAATTGGGTTCGGAATTTACTCGCTTACCCAGATTTCCATCGGGGCCGTGCCCGATGTAACGAACAATCAAGTTCAGGTCATTACGACCTCGCGCAATCTTTCCACACAGGATATGGAGCAGTTCATTACCTATCCTGTCGAACTCGAAATGGCGAATTTGCCGGGAGTGCAAGAAATTCGTTCCATTTCGAAATTCGGGCTTTCAGTGGTCACTATCGTTTTCGATGACGAATTGGGCACCTATCTGCCCCGGCAATTGATCGCCGAAAAAATAAAATCAGCTTCGGAAAAAATTCCCGAAGGATTCGGAACACCCGAAATGGGACCCATTACCACAGGGCTGGGTGAAATCTACCAATACATTCTTGATGTCAAACCAGGTTACGAAGACCGCTATGACGCCATGGAACTTCGTACGATCCAAGATTGGATCGTAAAAAGACAATTGTCGGGCATTCCCGGTGTGGTCGAAGTAAATACTTGGGGCGGGTTTTTAAAGCAGTACGAAGTTGCCATAAGAACCGAGAAGTTGAATGCCATGAATATAACCGCACAAGATGTATTTACGGCTTTGGAAAAAAACAACAATGTAGCCGGGGGAGGTTATATCGAAAAGGTAAATCAAGCCTATTTTATTAGGGGCGAAGGATTGGTCGAAAGCCTTGAAGACATTAAAAATATCGTTGTCACCAACAAAAATGGCATTCCTGTCTATATTAAAGATGTAGCCGATGTGGGGTATGGCAGTGCCGCACGATTCGGTGCCATAACCGGAAATGGTGAGGGCGAAAAGGTACTCGGCCAGGTCATGATGCTCAAAAATGCCAATTCAAAAAAGGTCATCGACGCCGTCAACGAACGTGTAGCGGCCATCTCTAAAACACTGCCCGAAGGGGTTTTCATCAATGCCTTTCTAGATCGTAGCGAACTTATCGCCAAAACCACCTCGACAGTGGCCGAAAACCTAATTTTAGGATGTCTCATCGTAATTTTTGTGGTAGTGCTGCTTTTGGGAAATCTCCGATCCGGACTAGTGGTAGCATCGGTAATACCGCTTTGTTTGCTTTTTGCGCTATCGCTTATGTACATTTTCGGGGTCGATGCCAACCTGATGAGTCTGGGCGCGATCGATTTTGGTATCATTATCGACGGAGCCGTAATTATTGTCGAGTTCATCGCTTTTCAGATAACTTCGAAAAGTGCAAAACTGTCGAACTTGCCCGCAAACGAACTGCAGGTAGAAAAGGATGCCATCACTATAAAAAGCGCTACGAAAATGATGAATTCCGCAATTTTTGGGCAATTGATCATCTTGATCGTATTTATTCCCATTCTTTCGTTAAGCGGTGTCGAAGGCAAAATGTTCAAACCGATGGCATTGACATTCAGTTTTGCGTTGATCGGGGCAATGATTTTATGTTTTACCTATGTTCCTGTTGTGGCCTCGCTATTCCTTAAACCCGAAAAACCCTCTGGAAAAAACATTTCGGTACGTTTAATGAATTGGCTCAATGCCCGTTACACGCCCATAATCGATTGGGCCATGCGAAGTAAGACTCTGGTGCTTACCGTAGCTATGCTTTTGCTCGTTTTGACCGTTTTTCTTTTCTCAAGGATGGGAGGCGAATTTGTTCCGACCTTGGATGAAGGTGACTTTGTGATACAACCGGTTTTGAAAACAGGCACCTCCTTGGAAAAAACCATTGAAACCACGACCCGTATCGAAACGATCCTGCTGGACCAATTTCCCGAGGTCAAACAAGTGGTTACACGGATCGGTGCGGCCGAAGTACCGACGGATCCCATGTCGATGGAAGAAAGTGATGTTATCATTGTTTTGAAACCTAAACGCGAATGGGTTTCTGCCAAGAGCAAAGATGAACTCGCCAATAAATTCAAGGAAGCCTTGGCCATTATCCCCAATATGGAGGTCGAATTTACGCAGCCCATAGAGATGCGCTTCAATGAACTGATTACCGGGGTACGGGCCGATATCGCCATCAAGATTTTCGGGGAAGACCTTGATATTTTAAGTAAAAAGGGAAATGAGATCAAAGAACTTATCAAAGACGTTCAAGGGGCGGCCGATATCTCGGTTGAAAAGATCGTGGGCCTTCCGCAGATGAACGTGAAATACGATAGGGCCAAAATTGCCCGTTACGGACTCAATGTGCAAGACCTGAACCAAATGGTCTCCATGGGCTTTGCCGGACGCACGGTCGGCAGCGTTTTCGAAGGTGAAAAAAGATTCGATATGGTCGTTCGCCTAGATCAAGAGCGTCGCAAGGATATCGAGAACCTAAGGAATTTGTACGTAGATGTTCCCTCAGGGGGGAAAATCCTGCTTAGCGAGTTGGCCGATATCAGTTATCAGAAGGGGGCGGCCAAAATTTCGCGTGACGACACCAAACGAAGAATCGTAGTGGGTATCAACGTACGTGACCGCGATCTGCAATCGGTCGTTGATGATGTGCAACAGTTGATCAACGAAAATGTGCGGCTTCCCATTGGCTACACGATTACCTACGGTGGTCAGTTCGAAAACCTGCAAAGCGCAAAGTCGCGTTTGTTGGCCGCCGTGCCCATCGCATTACTGCTCATCTTTATTTTACTTTATTTCGCCTTTAATTCCGTTACCGAGGCATTGCTTATCTATTCTGCGATCCCGTTGGCTGCGGTGGGCGGGGTATTATTATTGTGGATCCGAAATATGCCCTTTAGTATTTCTGCCGGGGTCGGGTTTATAGCACTCTTTGGCATTGCCGTACTGAACGGTATCGTACTCATCGAACATTTTAAGGAACTCGAAAAAAAACGTTTTGACGATATGGAAACCCTGATCAAACAAGGCGCACAAGATCGCCTGCGTGCCGTGCTGTTGACAGCTTCGGCAGCGGCCCTGGGTTTTTTGCCCATGGCGATTTCAACAAGTGCCGGTGCCGAAGTGCAACGCCCTTTGGCGACCGTGGTCATAGGTGGGCTCATTACAGCGACGCTTCTGACCTTGGTCGTACTTCCGGTATTGTATGCCATATACAAAAGGCGTGGTTTTAAGGTTAGGCCCCTTAAAACAATGGGGGCAATCGTGATATTGGCCGGACTGGCCTCACCGGTCGTAGGCAACGCCCAGAAAAAGGCATTGGGCCTTGAAGAACTAATCGACCTTGCCATTGAGAACAATGCGGGATTAAAAGCCGAAAGCCTGAACAAAGCGCATGCGAAGGCTATGATCGGAAGCGCCTTCGATTTCGATAAGACCGCGCTATACTATCACTATGACCAGAACAATCTCTCGGTCGGCAATCTGCCGCTGAACGTTTTGGGCGTTCAGCAAGACTTCTTGTTTCCTACGGTTTATTTCGCACGCAAAAAAGTAAACAGGGCCGGTCACGCCATGACGTCGAGCGGTTTCGAAATAATGGAAAAAGCATTGAAGCGACAAGTTACCGCGGCCTACTACCAATATGGATACGCTGTCGAAAAGGAAAACATCTATAGGCGTTTGGACAGTCTCTACCAAAATTTCGCGCAGATGGCCGAACGTCGCTTTGAATTGGGGGAAACCAATTACCTGGAAAAAATAACCGCTTCCTCAAAACAGCGACAACTTCAAATCGCCTTGGAAAAAGCTCAACAAGACGTTGCCATCGCCCGAAGTAACCTCATGTCCAAAATTCAAGGCCCCGAAGAAATAACCATTTTGGTGGGGGTGTTGGATAAAATTCCCCTAAGATCAATCAATATTGAGGAAACCGCCGAAATAGCATTTTCCAAAAACACCATCGAACTGGCCAAGGCCAAACGGCAACACGAAACGCAAAAACTGTTGCCCGATATCAGCCTTAATTACTTTCAAGGTACGAATAGCGCGGTCAATGGAAATTTGTACGGCTATCAGGCAGGACTGAAAATCCCATTATTTTTCGGGGGAAATGCTTCACGGATCAAGGCATCCAAAATCGAGGAAGAAATGGCAATGGCACGATCCAAAGAATATGAAATACTGCTTAAAGCACGTTATACGGAACTTCAAAGACAATTTAAAAGTTACGCCAATGCGCTTGATTATTATGAAACCGAGGGCAATGAACTATCGAATGAAATCTTAAAAACCGCCAACGGAAGTTTTAAAAATGGCGAAATGGATTTCTTTCAATATATACATAGCATCGAAAATGCCTATGAAATAAGGCTCGACTGGCTTGACAATCTAAATCGATATAACCAAACGGTTATTGAACTCAATTATTTAAGTCTATAAAATGAATCATCATGAAACGAACATTAAAAATTTTAAAAATTTCTTCACAAAAGGAGATGTTTAAAATTTTTACTGCGAGAACGAAGCGCAGCGAAGTGGTTGCACGCGTTCTCAATTTTCTAATTATCTTAAAATCACTTAATTATAAAATTTTAAACGTGTGAAAAAGTACAACAACATACCCCTCGTCCTTTTATTGGCCATAATGCTTACCAGTTGTGGTGAGGTCGAAAAGAAGAATGCCCAAATACTATCTGAAAATTCAGCAGAATCATTCGACGGCATTCAATTGACTCGGGAACAATTTGAAAAAAACGGCATGGCCTTGGGTACTTTAGAAGAAAAGTCATTTCCTGTAAGCATCCGAACGAACGGTATGATCGACGTGCCCCCGGAAAATAAAGCGGTGGTCAGTGCCAAAATGGGCGGTTATATCAGCAAAACTCCCTTGCTCATCGGTGATGTTGTAAAAAAAGGACAGGTTTTGGTCACGATCGAAAATCCTGAATTCGTTACGTTGCAACAAGAATATATGGAAATAAAACAGCAAATGGCCTATCTAAAATCGGAATACGATCGCCAAAAAACCTTGATGGACGAAAACATTACTTCGCAAAAAAGTTTTTTGAAGTCAGAAAGTGAATATAAAACCGCCAACGCCAAATACAACGGATTGCGAAAACAACTGACCATGCTCAATATTTCACCTTCTGAAGTTGAAAAGGGAAATATCACCTCGATCGCCACGGTTTATGCACCGATCAACGGAAGCATCACAAAAGTGAACGTGACCAAGGGCACCTATGTCTCACCTGCCTCACCAATATTGGAAATCATCGATAACGGCCATATTCATCTAGAACTATCGGTCTTTGAAAAAGACATTATGAAAGTCAAAAAAGGGCAGGATATCCGGTTTAGGATCCCTGAAGCTTCACCGGAGATCTTTGAGGCAGAAGTACACCTGATCGGCACGTCAATCGAAGAAAACAGAACTATCAAAGTACACGGTCATCTCAAGGATGAATCGAAAAACAATTTTTTGACCGGTATGTTCGTCGAGGCCGAAATTGCAGTGGACAATATTACCGCAATGGCCCTTCCTTCCGAAGCCATAGTGGCGGTAGACAATATCAACTATGTGCTCGTTCTCGAAAAGGAAGAAAACAATATGCTCTATTTTAAACAACTTGAAGTGGAACTCGGTAATAATTTCGGCAATTTCACCGTTATCGAGAATATACGACAGAGGTCAGATCAAACGAAATTTTTGACCAAGGGGGCTTTTGATTTGCTTGGGGAATAGTCTTCGTAATAAACGGATTATCCGTATCGAACATGAAAACAATTTCAACGTCCGGTCGAGCGCAGTCGAGACCTCATTTTAAATTCATTAAGTCCAATAACCTCTCGACTGCGCTCGAGGTGACAGCACATAATCTATTACGGATATTCAAATAATAAATCCTTTTGAAAGTAAATGGCACTATTCTTGACTAAAACATACCTGTTAAAACAGACACAGAATATGACAACTAAGTTTATGACCTTTCTTTTGTTCACCATTTTTGCATTGAATATGGGCAATGCCCAAGATTGGAAGACCGATTTCAATGTGGCAAAAGTCTTGGCAAAAAAAGAAAACAAGACCTTGATCCTTGTTTTTCAAGGTTCCGATTGGTGTGCGCCCTGTATTAAGTTGGATCGAGAGGTATGGAGTACAGACGTTTTTAAGAAATATGCCAAAGAACACTATGTGATGGTACAGGCAGATTTCCCAAGAAAAAAAGGGAATGCCTTGCCCGAAGCGCAAAAAGCGTCCAATGCCAAACTGGCTGAAAAGTACAACCAAAGAGGAGTGTTTCCTTTTGTGGTGGTCATGGACCATGAAGGAAATGTTCTCGGCGAGACCAGCTACAAAAAAACCACTCCTGAAAAATATATAGCAATTTTGAATTCATTTACCGATTGATTTGAAACACTTATTCTGTACGCTCTTTTTACTTGCCTGGGTACATTGCAGTCCGCAAGAATCATTTAAACGGGTGTTCAAGGCTATGGGCAGTCGGTTCGAGATTACCGTGACCGCGAAAAATGCCGAAATCGGCAATTCATATATCGACACGGCAGTATCGGAAATCAGTCGCATAGAAAAACTTATCTCTTCATGGGATCCCGATTCGCAAACCTCTCAGATCAATAGAAATGCCGGGAAACATCCCGTTAAAGTCGCCCCTGAACTGTTCGATTTGATCGAACGGGCCAATGGCATTTCAAAACTGACCGATGGTGCCTTTGATATTACTTACGCCTCAATGGACCAGATCTGGAAATTCGACGGATCGATGACCAAAATGCCCAATGAAAATGATATTAAGGCTTCCGTGGCGCGGGTAGGCTATAAAAATATCGAACTCGACAAGGCCAATCGTACCGTTTTCCTGAAACTCCCGGACATGAAAATCGGTTTCGGCGCTATCGGAAAAGGGTATGCGGCAGATCGGGCCAAGGCGCTGTTAATGGAAAAAGGAGTCCTTTCCGGTATTATCAATGCGTCGGGGGATATGAATACATGGGGAAAGCAACCTAATGGGGAAGCTTGGCAAGTGGCCATCACCAACCCCATGAACAAGCAGGAAGCCTTTGCGTTGCTTCCGATTTCGGAAGGGGCCGTAGTGACTTCGGGCAATTATGAGAAGTTCGTCAATTTCAATGGAAAAAGGTATTCCCATATTATCGACCCGAGAACGGGATATCCCTCAAGTGGAGTTTCGAGCGTTACGGTCTTCGCCCCAAAAGCTGAATTGGCCGATGCCCTGGCCACCTCGGTTTTTGTAATGGGAAAAGAAATAGGTCTGGACAGGATCGATCAGATGCCAAAAATCGAATGCGTTATCATCGATGACAAAGGCAATATTTTTACATCCAAAAACATTAAAATAGCAAAACCATGATAAAACGGATTTTTATCGCTTTTGTAGCCACATGTTCCTTTGGAAGCTGTGTAGTGGTCAAGGAATACGAAAAAGTAAACCTCAATGATCCCGATATGGCACTTTCCGAGAAATTGTGCGACCACAACGTAACTATCGCGCACTCGTACCGCGAAGCCGCCGTGGGTGCCAATGGCGGAAAAACAGGAGGTGGCTGTGGCTGTAATTGAAACGAACATTATTCGAATGAAACTGATAAGAACATTATTTTGCACATCTTTCCTTGGGGTAGCGTTAATGGGTTTTTCCCAGTCAGGTCAAGATGATCCCGAACAGACTTATAAGAAACGTGTGCTCGAAACCCCAGAGATCGATTTTCTATCGAGCTATTATACCCAAAATGGCGATAACGCAGCCGTAAGCGGCGGTGTTGGCACCGAAGAACTGACCGATCTGGTCGGAACCGTTGTGCTTTCGATACCCTTGAACGAAGACGATGTCTTGACCATCGATGCCAGTATTTCTGCCTATACTTCGGCTTCGTCGAGCAATGTTGATCCGTTCGACGACCGCAATCAGGCCGACCCTTTTGTGGCTAGTTCCGGGGCGTCTCAATCAGATACATGGGTCAACTTTACCGGTAATTATTCACATAGTTCAGATGACAGGAACAATATTGTGTCGGTCAAGCTTTCGGTATCTTCTGAATACGATTATTTTTCCGTGGGTTTTGGAGGAAGTTATGCCAAACTATTCAATGAAAAGAATACCGAACTGAGTATAAATGCCAATGTGTTTCTCGATAAATGGAACGCCATTTACCCGATTGAACTACGTCCCTTCGGCAATAACGGTATCGGATTTTTTCGTCCCGATGAGATTACCGGAAACGTAAATTACAATCCCGATTTTAACGAGTTCGACGATGAAAACCGCAGATCATATGCGCTTGGCCTGGGGTTTTCGCAAATTCTGCACAAAAATGTTCAAGGTTCGCTATCGCTTGATTTCGTTAACCAGACCGGACTACTCTCCACTCCCTTTCAACGTGTCTATTTTAATGATGTGGCCGACTCGTTTATCGAAAATTTCCAATTGGCCGATGACATTGAACAATTGCCAGATTCAAGATTCAAGATCGCCTTGGGGGGCCGTCTCAATTGGTTTCTGAACGAAACCATCGCGTTAAGAACCTATTACCGCTATTATTTTGATGACTGGGGCATAAGGTCTCACACGGCCAGTCTCGAAGTGCCCATAAAACTGTCGGATCAATTTACCGTGTACCCCAATTATCGGTTTTACAATCAATCGGCGGCCGATTATTTCGCACCTTTTGAAACGCACTTATCAACGGATGTGTTCTATACTTCAGACTTTGACTTATCAAAATATACGGCCAACCAATTCGGACTGGGGCTTTCGTATACCGATATCTTTACCAAGTTCCATATCTCGAAGTTCGGCCTAAAAAGTATCGATTTAAAGCTTTATCGCTATGATCGTGACACCACTTTTGGTTCCTTCATCACAACCTTGGGCATAAAGTTCGTTATGGACTAGATCTTTCGTTTGTGTTTTATTTCGGATTTTAACCCAACCCTACGTCCAAGACCATCATAATTATGAAGCCACCGATAAAGCCCATGGTCGCAATATCGGTATATTGGTCTTGCTGCGTTTCGGGAATCACTTCCTCTACCACCACAAAGATCATGGCCCCGGCGGCAAAAGAAAGCGCATAGGGCAAAATCGGCTGAAAGGTAAGAACGGCCCAAGCGCCCAGTACCGCCGCAATAGGTTCAACGATTGCGGAAGCCTGCCCGTAAAGAAAACTTTTCCAGCGGGTAAGACCTTGCCGTCGCAAGGGCATGGCCACGGCAAAACCTTCCGGAAAGTTCTGTAGCCCGATTCCCAGGGCCAATGCCACGGCGCCCCCGATACTGGCACCTTCGAAACCTGCGGCCACACCCCCGAACAATACCCCGACCGCCAATCCTTCGGGAATATTATGTAAGGTTATGGCCAATGTCAAAAGGGTAGTACGGTGCCAAGGCGTTTTGACGCCTTCAGCCTCGCTTTCCTTGAAATTAATGTGCAAATGCGGTAATATCTTATCCAACCCGAAGATAAATGCGGCCCCCAAAAGAAAGCCGACCGCTGCAGGGATTACTTTTACGAACCCCTCGCCCGGACTCATCTCGATACCGGGTGCCAGAAGGCTCCAAAAACTTGCGGCCACCATTACCCCGCCCGTAAAGCCCAACATGCCGTCAAGCACGGCACGGTTCATCGTTTTGAACAAAAAGACCAGGGCCGCACCGGTCGCTGTCAAGCCCCATGTAAAGAGCGTAGCGTAAAACGCCGCCAAAATGGGGTCGATAGATTCGAAATAATCGATTATTGGTTCCATGTTATTCCGTTATTTTTAAATATAGATTGGTCGCTATAAGATTCGATATATGAATGTCGGCTTCTTTGACCCTAATGTGCAAAGATCCATCGAACTCTTCTTTGTCCATTACGGTAATCTTGTCGCCGAGCGCAATTTTATGCTTGTCCAAAAACTTTAGAAAAGGTGGTGATGAATCCTTCACCCCGACACAGATTCCACTTGAACCGATAGGCACCTCGTTCAGCAGTTTTTTGACCGCTTTCTTGAACTCGCCCTTCTTAGAAGGAATGGGGTCCCCATGCGGGTCTACCTGTGGAAAGCCCAAATGTCTGTCAAGGCTATCAATTAATTTTTCGCTCTTGATATGCTCCAATTGTTCTGCCACCTCATGCACCTCATCCCACGAAAAATCAAGCTTCTCAACCAAAAAAACTTCCCAAAGCCGATGCTTCCTAACAATCGAAAGCGCTGTTTTTTGTCCGTATTCGGTCAAACTTACCCCCTTGTACGGTATGTAATTGACCAATCCCTTTTCCGAAAGTTTTTTGACCATGTCGGTAACGGATGAAGGTTTGGTCTCCATCTGCTCGGCAACGGCATTGGTCGAAACGGTTTTATTTTCCCCTTTCCCCAAGTGATAGATGGCCTTGATATAATCTTCTTCGGAAAGCGTCATACTATTTTTTTGGTTTAACAAAAATACATTTTTATAGCTAAAAACAAATATTTAGTTTTGTCTAAATATTAATTTATGCCAATCTTAAACAACAGCTCCTTAGTAATATCCCGTTCGTTCTTCGGTATTGCGTTACTGTTTATGGGGTCTTTTTGCCTAAATGCCCAGGCGGCCCGACTTAACGGAAACATTTCGGAAGACGGTAATCCCATACCCTACGCCAACCTATTTTTAGAGGGCACCACTTTAGGTACCGCTACCGACGAAACCGGCAATTTCGCATTGGATGGAATTCAGGCGGGAACATATACCTTAAAAGCGACCGTGCTCGGGTACCGCCCCTATGCCAAAAAAATTACATTGGCGGCCAGTGAGACAAAAACAATTCAAATAGCATTGGTAGCGGTTTCCGAACAATTGGAAGAAACCGTAGTTACCGGAACCCTAAAAGCGGTACGGCGTTCCGAAAGCCCTGTACCCGTTGAAGTGTACAGCCCAACCTTCCTTAAAAAAAATCCGACCCCAAATCTCTTTGAAGCCCTGCAGACCGTAAACGGAGTGCGGCCCCAGATCAATTGTAATGTATGCAATACGGGTGACATTCATATCAACGGATTGGAAGGCCCCTACACGCTGGTTTTAATAGACGGCATGCCCATCGTCAGTGGTTTGGGCACGGTATACGGACTCTCGGGAATACCCAATTCATTGATCGACCAAATCGAGATCGTGAAGGGCCCGGCCTCAAGTCTATATGGCAGCGAAGCGGTAGGCGGCTTGATCAATATCATTACCAAAAGTACTTTGGAAGCCCCAGATTTCTTTGCCGATGGTTTCGCGACCGGTTGGGGCGAATACAATCTTGACGTGGGTGCCAAAATAAATCTGGGCAAAAAAACCGACGTGTTACTGGGCGTAAACTATTTTAAATACGATACACCGATAGATAACAATGGCGACAATTTTACCGATCTTACCCTTCAAGATCGAATCTCGATTTTTCAAAAATGGAATTTTAAACGCAAGAACGATCGCATTCTTTCCCTTGCAGGACGCTTTTTTTATGAAGACCGATGGGGCGGCGAAATGCACTGGACACCCAAGTTTCGCGGTGGCGATGAAATTTACGGGGAAAGTATCTACACTAGAAGATGGGAGGTTTTAGGAAAATACCAACTGCCCATCATTGAAAAGGTGTTATTCTCTTTTTCCTATAACGACCACAACCAAAATTCGGTGTACGGAGATACCCCTTATTTGGCCGACCAACGAATCGGTTTCGGGCAATTGACCTGGGACAAAAAACGGGGTGCCCATGACCTTTTGTTCGGAGCCGGCCTGCGCTATAATTATTATGACGATAACACGACCGCAACGGTTTTGCCCGATGAAGTAATCATACCGAGCGTATTTGTACAAGATGAAATCAGCTTGGCCAAAAGGCATTCCCTTTTACTCGGCATGCGGTACGATTATGATAAAAGGCATGGTTCAATAGTTACCCCGAGATCCGCATATCGATGGAAAATGACCGATAACGATATTGTACGATTAAATGCCGGCACAGGTTTTCGTGTGGTCAACTTGTTCACCGAAGAGCATGCCGCACTTACCGGGGCACGCGAGGTTGTGGTTACCGAAGCATTGAAACCCGAAAGATCGTTCAACCTGAACTTGAACTACCTGAAAAAAATCTATGCTGACAATGGGACTTTTGCAAGTGTGGATGCTTCTATTTTCTATACCCGATTCAGCAATGCCATTTTGCCCGATTACGATACCGATCCCAACTTGATTATTTATGATAATCTGGAGGGAAAATCGGTTTCCCAAGGGGTAAGCGCCAATATCGACGTCATGTTCCCATCTGGATTCAAGTTATTGATCGGTGCCACTTTTCAAGATGTACGCCAAACCGAGAAGGGTATCTCACAACGCCAAATTCTGACCGAAGGCTATACCGGCACTTGGAATCTAGGATATGACCTAAAAAATCTGCACCTGGCCATCGATTATACCGGAAACCTTTATGGCCCCATGCGTCTGCCGACTTTGGGCGAAAAAGACCCCAGGGATGAGTATTCACCAGTTTGGAGCATTCAAAACATTCAATTTACCTATAAAGGATTAAAAAACTTCGAGGTCTATAGTGGTATCAAAAATCTATTGGACTGGACACCGAATAAAGGAAATCAATTTATCATAGCCCGTGCGAACGACCCATTCGACAAAAACGTAAGCTTTGATGACAATGGCGATGTGGTCGCCACGGCCGACAACCCTTATGGACTGACTTTTGATCCGTCATATGTTTACGGCCCTAACCAGGGCATAAGAGGTTTTTTAGGGATACGCTATCGCTTGAACTGAACTATGAACATCAAGTGAAACTATTCTAGAGAGACCCAAGGTTTTATGAAAACCATAACCACGTGCATTAAACCGAATTGCGTCGAAAGAGCTGTAATGGCAGTATCGTCTGAATTTTCTTTTTGTTCTTCACAAAGTTTGCCGCAATTTTGGCCATTTCGTTAAAATTGGTCGATATTGTAGTGATTCCGCCAAAGACAATTTGCTTGGAGACATTATCATCAAAGGAAAGTATGCCCAAATCTTTACCAAGCTCATAGTTCTTTTCGACACATTCCTTTAAAAAATACCAAAGCATCGAGTCATCCTTAATAAAATATAACGTATTTTTTTTAAGGGTGCCGTGCACGTATCGATTCATTGTAGTACCCTCTATCTCATATTCAGACAAGAACCTATGAAACGCTTTTTTTATTCCGACAGGTGAATAATCATGTTCATTATCAAAAAACAACACCATTTTTTCATATGTACTTATATCGGGCAGTAGTTCTAACAAACACGAATAGGTTGCCTCTTCAAATTCTTGACAAACAAAGGAGTAACTCTGGCCCAAATACAAATACCTATCGACCAATAGCAACCTATCGGCCGGAATGCGCTTTAAAATATGAGGTACGGTCTTACCTTGTATAGGCGCAATAACATACATTCCGTATTTTCCGATGATGTTCGAGGTTATGGTCTCGAATAACGATATATTATCATGATGGAAGAAGACATCGATTTGATAATTGTCATCCAAGGAATTCCTGAAAGTATTGTAAAAATCCTCTTGAAAGCTCTGAAATGCAAAGAGTAGAAGTGCTACCCTTATTTTAATGTTCGTGTCTTGGCCCACTACATAATAGCCCTTTAGCTTGACCGATTCAATTAAACCTCTGTCCTTCAATTCTTCATAGGCCTTCACAATTGTTTTTCTCGCATACCCAATTTCACGCACCATCATATTGATCGATGGAAGCTTTTCACCTATGGGGAGCGTTCCGTCCTCTATACCCCAAAGTACACCCTGCACCAACTGCTCGTGCTTAGAAAGACTATGATCTTCCTTTAATTTCAATACTTTATCAACAATGGGTGTCATTTCTTAAAAGGTTGTCCAAATCATGCCTTAATGTTACGGCGCGCAATTCGCCTTCCGTTATCAATCTTACAAAGACTCGATCAAATTGTTAAATTATCAACGAATTGTTGATAAAAATTTTTATTATCTGCTTTTAATTTTATTTTTGCTATAGTAGCATAGTGTATCATAGCACGTAAAGATGACGTAATATTACAATATATTTACTATATTTAATATCTCTGATTTTCTTAACTAACAACTTAAACTATATGAAGAACCAACCTGTTCCTAAAAAATGGCATGTTTTTCGAAAACATGCAATCACAACATTATCATTGTTTTTCGGAGTAATATTACTCTCCGCAACTTATGCGCAAAGTACCATAACAGGTACGGTTACCGATGAAACCGGCACACCGTTACCTGGGGTAAGTGTGGTAGTGCAGGGCACTACTACAGGCGTGTCTACAGATTTCGATGGTCTATATTCCATTTCTGTAGATGACCCGGGCAGCACGCTTGTCTTTTCCTACATTGGGTATTTGACGCAAGAATTGCCGATTGGCGGAAACAGCACATTGGATGTACAAATGCAAGAAGATGTTCAGAACCTTGACGAAGTGGTCGTCGTTGGGTATGGTACCCAAAAGAAAGCGACCTTGACAGGGTCTGTATCCTCTGTTGGTGGTGAAGACCTAGAACAGGCCAACTCTGCAAACCTAGGCGCTGCCTTAGGCGGTAGGGTACCTGGTTTGTATATCGATACGGGTCAGGCCGTTCCGGGAGCTGATACACCCGCCATTCGTGTTCGGGGTACAAACACTTTTAACAATTCAGGTGCGCTTGTCGTTATCGATGGTATACCGGATCGTGAAGGTGGTATCGCCAGAATCAACCCAGCCGACATTGAAAGTATCTCCGTCTTAAAAGATGCCTCTGCGGCGATTTATGGGGCCAGGGCCGCAAACGGTGTTATTTTGGTAACTACCAAGCGCGGTAAGGTTGGAGCCCCAACGGTCAAGATAAGTTCAACAATCGGTACGCAAAGTTTTACAAGGACTCCGGAAATGTTGGATGGTGCCGAGTATATGGATTTGGTCAATGTATTGAACGTCTATAAATTGCCCGTTGGTGAATGGCAAACTGCCCACGCGGGACGTGGTGCGCCGTACACACGTTTGGATACTGGCGAAGTGGTAAACCCGACCTTCACGAATGATAGAATTGCCCAAACCGCAGCTGGCAGCGATCCTTGGTTGTACCCTGATACCGATTGGTTTGATGAAGTTACGACCAAAGGTTCGATTATCTCGCGTCAGAATGCCCAAATTTCTGGGGGTACCGAAAGTGTGCGTTATTTGGCCTCATTGGGTCACCTATCCCAAGATGTCAACTTTAGGGGATGGGCAAAACCTTACAAGCAGTTTGATCTGAGATTGAATATTGACGCCAAGATCAGTGAATCGTTAAGCCTTGACGTTGGTCTTTATTCGCGACAAGAAAATCGATATTCGAACACACGTGGCGAAGCCGGTGTTATGGCCGATATGATCAGGCAATATCCATGGTTTCCCGCCTATTGGCCTACAGGTGAATTGGGCCCCGATATCGAAAACGGTAACAACCCGGCGGTACGCGTTACCGATGCCCCCGGTTACGATGACCGAAGCAATAATTATGTACAGAGTAATATCGGTTTGACCTATAATGTGCCTTTTGTTCAAGGTCTTCAGTTCAAAGGTTTGATTTCTTATGACAAAGTGAACAGGGAAAGACGCCTATGGCAAAGACCATGGACGTTATATACTTGGGACGGCGTCAATCGCAACTCTTCTGGATTGACCGAAGCCCAAAGAGGCCCTGGTGATCCGAGCTTGGAACAAGAGCACACTACCAAAACAGATGTAACGGCCACTGTCACCGGATCCTACGAAAAAGAATTCGGCGATCATAGTTTCAAATTGTTGGGCGGGGTTACCCGTGAAGAAAGTGAGCAACAGTTTTTCGAAGCTTTCAGACGATTCTTCCTTTCCAGTGAATTGGCCCAATTAGACCTTGGGGGCAATGAAGGGCAAAGAAGTGCAGGTAGAGGTTTTGAAGTGGCCCGATTGAATTATTTCGGACGACTTAACTATGACTATAAGGATAAATATCTATTAGAGTTCTTGTTTCGATATGATGGTTCGTACCTATTCCCCGAAGACAATCGTTTCGGGTTTTTCCCAGGGGTTTCAGCAGGTTGGATCATGACCGAAGAACCCTTTATCCAAGAGGCACTTCCATTTTTAGACTATTTCAAATTGCGAGGCTCTTATGGCCAATTGGGTAATGATCAGGTAAATCCGTTCCAATATTTGAACGCATATGAGCTGTCCCAGACCGCTTTGGATGGTATTGTAACTACCGCTTATGAGACAAATGTGGCCAACCCGAACATTACTTGGGAAACCGCTATTTCACAGAATATAGGTTTCGATTTGCGTACATTGAACAATAAGTTGTCGATCAGTTTTGATTACTTCAAGAATTCAAGGGAAGATATTTTGACCGTACCGTTATTGACGCTTCCTGAATATAGTGGTATTAATGCTCCTCCGCTTAACGTTGGGGAATTTGAGAATACCGGTTACGAAATCACCTTGGGGCTTAACGGCGGTAACGAGGACTTCTCGTACAACGTTACCTTCAATTTCAGTGACACCAACAACAAACTGGTGTTCTTCGATGAACCTTCATTGGATGACCGCCCATGGCAAAGACAACAAGGCGGTGAAATAGGTAGGCCTCTATTGTATAAGTATGATGGGGTGTTTCGTACACAAGCAGAAATCGATGCCGAAACGTTGGATTATAGCGGCGTTACCCCCTTGCTCAAACCAGGGGATGCCAGAGTAGTCGATATTAGTGGTGACGGTCGTATCGGACCCGAAGACAAACAGCGTACGGGCGGTAGTGCCTTTGCCGACACCCAATTTGGCTGGAATACCGCACTTAAATACAAGGACTTGGATTTCTCAATGTACTGGGCAGGCCAGACCGGTGGTTACAGCAACTATGAATGGTCTTTTATGTCAGGTACCTTGGCCAATGTGCAGCGAGATGTCCGTGATCGGGCATGGTCATTGGATAATCCCAATGCCTATGGTCCAAGACTTGCCGATAGGGGCGATCAATGGTATTCAGGTCAGACCGACGCTTACCTGATTACAAGGGATTTTTTCAGATTGAAGAATATGGAAATCGGATATACCTTCGATGAAGGGGTTATTGAGAAGCTTGGTGCCCAGAATTTGCGATTATCACTTTCAGGTACTAATTTAGCTACGTTTACCAAATATCCATTTGATCCGGAAATAGTGCAGGTAAGTAATTTCGATTTGGAAAATAACGACCCCAATGATGGGGACGGAACAGTTGGTGTCAGTGGTGGCCGAACTGCTAACGGAAATTCCTATCCTTTGCTAACAACGATTAATTTAGGATTTCAAATAACTTTTTAAAAAATGCATGATGAGAAAACTAGTATTTAAAATTACAGTTAGTATGGCTATTGGCCTGCTGATTGTTGGTTGTAACGATGATTTCTTGGAGACCCAGCCTTTGAGCCAGGCTTCCGAGACAAGCGTTTGGAGCGATTTAAAATTGGCTGAGGCCGCCGTTCTGGACCTTTACCAAGGTACTTGGGCGGGGACATTGACCCGTGAGGAAACTACCGATGCCTTCACGGACCACGCGGTATTTACCCATCCGGGGCGTGGTGTAGATGGCTATACCGAAGGTAAAATGAACCCTGCAGGTAACTTTATGGACATGCAGTGGATGAGCTGGCCCCAACTTTACCCGTTCGTAAGGGGAGCCAACGTTGCCATTGAAAGACTTCAGGAAAACGAAGCCGGCTTTGATGGCGAAACCCTGAATCGCTTATTGGGTGAAGCCTATTTTATGAGGGGCTACTACTACTCGCAGTTGATGCGTCAGTTTGGTGGTGTACCATTATTTACCGAGCCTTTGGATTTGGATAGTGAGGCGAACAATCCAAGGGCTACCTTTGAAGCCACCGTAAACCAGATTGTCGCAGATTTGGATCAAGCCATTGTACTTTTAGAAACTGCACCGGCCAGTAAGGCCCGCGTACACAAGATTACGGCCATGGCATTGAAATCTCGTGTTTTGACACACGCTGCAAGTGATCTTTATGAGCCTTCCAAAGCATCTTCGGTTCCCACGATTGCAAGTTATAGCAATCCTGAATTGATCGGTTATACCAGTGGATCGCAAACCTCTAGATGGGAAAGCGCCAAAGCTGCCTCCAAGGCGTTATTGGATGCCACAACGGGTTATAAGTTGGATTATAGTGCTCCGGCCTCACAAGAGGAAGCTATCCAAAACTACGAGGATATTTGGCTACAGGGTGCCCAGAATCAAGATTTCATATGGGGCCGATTGGTCGATGAATTCGGATTTGGATCGCGCACCTACCCCGGTGGAGATGGATGGTCACAAGGTCCAGGTATGGTGGCATTATACCACGGCCCAAATGGATATCACGAATGGGCGGGTACAACACCGACCGAAGCTCTTGTCAAAAAATATACCTTGGCCGATGGTACCGAATTTGACTGGGACAACCCTGTACACGCAGCAGATCCCTATGCGAATCGCGAGGCCAGATTCTATGCAACATTCCTTTATGATGGAGCTCCTTGGAAGCCAAGGACGGACGATGTAGTCAGATTCGATAATTTTAACGAAATACAAACCGGTTTTTATACCTTCTCCGATGGAACTATAGTCAACGGAGTGGATACGCGCCAAGGCCCGATAGAAGATTGGAACGGTTCACGTACGGGATATTATTTTAAGAAATTCTCTGATCCGGGCTTGCCTGCATCTTGGCCGAACAACTTGCAAAAAGTTGATGCCCCATACATTCGATACAGTGAAATTCTTTTGAATTATGTTGAGGCCAGCATCAATACCAATGACGAAGGTGAGGCAAGGGCTTGGTTAAACAGGTTACGTTTTAGAAACGGATTGCCTGCCGTTACTGCTTCGGGTTCTGAATTACTTGAAATATATAAGCGCGAACGCGATAAGGAATTGGTCAATGAAGATGCCCGATTGTTCGATATGAAACGCTGGCTGGAAGGTCCACAATCATTGAACCAACAGGTACAACAAGTTGTAGTTCAAGCAGCACAAAAGGCTGGTTCAACTATGACACCTGATAACTATAGAAAAGACCCAGCAGAATTTGACTATACCTATACACCAACCAATATCGTTTTCGAAAATCGAATATGGCAAGACCATGTCTATTTTATGCCCATTAAGCAGGAGGAAATAGATAAGGATCCATCACTTATTCAAAATCCAGGGTATTAATTATAGTCTAGCCCTGTTTTAACAAATTATTTGAATAACCCTTAGCGCGATTGTGCGGGGTTATTCTTATTTTGGGATATATTGATTATGAAATCAACTGCTATGAACAGATTAATTTTTTGCCTTTTTTTGGCATGCGCGCTTTTGTCGTGCGAAAAAGAGCCAACGACCCTTTTCTCTAAAATGAAGGTGGAGGAAACAGGGGTGGATTTTAACAACAAACTTACAGAGACCCATAAGTTCAACTATTTCACCTATCCTTACATGTATTTGGGTGGAGGTGTTTCGGTAGGAGATATCAATAACGACGGCCTTGAAGATATCTACTTTATTGGCAACATGGTACCCAATAAATTATATCTTAACAAGGGCAATCTTCAATTTGAGGATATTTCGGAAAGTGCAGGAGTCGCGGGCGACCAACGTTGGTATTCAGGAACTACTTTTGTCGACATCAATCAAGACGGGTATTTGGATATCTATTGCTCCGTAAGCGGTAAAGATACGCCTCGCAATAATGTACTCTATATCAATAACCAAGACAATACCTTTACCGAAAAAGCCGCAGAATACGGTATCGACCATGATGGCCATAGTATGCAGTCGACCTTTTTTGATTACGACAAAGACGGAGACCTAGATCTTTTCGTTAGCAATTATCCTCCAACAAGCTTTGTGGCCCCCGTTGAGTACTATGCTTATATGTTGGAAAATCATGAGTTGGAAGATTCCGATAGATTGTTCCGTAACGACAATGGACATTTTACCGATGTGACCGAAGCGGCAGGAGTTAGTAATTTTGGTCTTAGTTTGGGTGTTGTCACCTCAGATGTCAATAATGACGGCTACCCCGATATCTTCGTCTCCAATGATTTCAATGCACCCGATTATTTGTTCATCAATAATCAGGATGGTACGTTCACCAACCAGATAAATAACAGTCTTCAGCAAATTTCATTTTTCGGCATGGGTGCCGATATTGCCGACTTTAACAATGATGGCAATATGGACATCTTTCAATTGGATATGTCGGCTCCCGATCATTTCCGTTCAAAAGCAAACATGTCCGCCATGGATACCGAGGCGTTCTATAATTCCGTCAAATATGGCCTTCACCATCAATACATGCAGAATTCCCTACAAATGAACAATGGGAACGAACCTGGCGAATTGCCCCTTTTTAGTAATGTGGCACGATTAGCAGGTGTTTCCTCGACCGATTGGAGCTGGGGCGGCTTACTTTCCGATTTCGATAATGACGGCCAGAAAGACCTGTTCGTGACGAATGGCATCCGTAGGGATGTGAACAATAAGGATTTCTATGCCGAGCATCGCGCTTTCTTTGATAAAATGGAAAATGACCCAGAGTATAAAGGAAAGGAAGAGGAAGTCGGTCTTTTGAACTATCTCAAAAAGTTACCATCCGAAAAACTGAGCAATTATATGTTCAAGAACAATGGTGACCTGACCTTTGACAAACGATCCAAGGAATGGGGATTGGACGAAAAAACCTTTTCCAATGGCGTAGCCTTCTCCGATTTGGACAACGATGGCGATCTCGACCTGGTCATCAATAACCTTGAGGATATTGCAAGTATATTTAGAAATAACTCGGAGGGCAAAAATTATCTGGCCGTTGATGTACAAGGAAATAATAAAACGTTGCCCGAAGGTACCAGGGTAACCATTTATACCCCTAAAGGCATACAGGTGCAAGAATACAACCCGGTTCGCGGCTACCTCTCTTCGGTAACACCACTACTCCACTTCGGATTGGGTGAAAATGACCGTATCGATAGCCTTTTGGTAGCTTGGCCCAACGGACGAACCACTAAACTTTCGGGTGTCAATGTCAACCAAAAACTAGTGGTTTCCTATGATGAAAACGGTTCCTTCCAAACCTATTCGAACAGGGCCATGGCCTCAAATCAAAAAAAGTTCGAAACCGTAAGCATGTCAGACCCTTTTAAACACCAAGAAAATGACTACCCCGATTTTAAACAAGAAGTGTTGTTGCCCCATAGAACCTCTACCTTCGGCCCAGCTCTAGCCACGGGAGACCTTAACGGTGATGGCACCGAAGACTTTATAGTCGGAGGTGCGGTTGGTCAAGCGCCTGAAGTGTACATACAGGATGGTGAAGGCAATTTCGAGCAATTGCTAATACCTGAACTGGCAGAAGAGAAATTTCATGAAGACCTGGGCGTGCTGATTTTTGATCCCGATAACGACGGAGATCAAGATTTTATTATCGTTAGCGGTGGTAACGAGTTCAAACCCGGTTCTTTGGGCTACGAAGATCGATACTATGAAAATATCGGCCATAACAGTTTTCAACGAAAACGGGGTGTATTCCCACCCTATATTAGAAATAGTGGTCTTGATATTTCGGCTTCCGATTATGATCATGATGGTGACCTCGACCTATTTTTGGGCGGGCGCCTCGAACCCCAAAAATATCCGTATCCGGTGAATTCATATTTGATGGAAACCAGTGTAGGAACCTCAGGCACCACATTTATGGACGTTACAGATAAAAAGTTGCCCGAACTGAAAGAACTTGGGTTGGTAACGGCTTCGGTTTGGGTAGACTTTGATAACGATGGTTGGGACGACCTTGTTGTCGTAGGTGAATGGATGCCCGTAAAACTTTTTAAGAACAACAAAGGTACATTCGAAGACGTATCGGATAAAATGTTAAACGGCAATACACGTGGCTGGTGGTTTGCCGTTGAAAAGGGAGATTTTGACAAAGATGGCGACCAAGATCTGGTACTCGGCAACTTGGGTAAAAATTACAAATATCAGGCCAGTGAAGCGGGACCTTTCAAAGTTTACCTAAATGATTTTGATGGTAATGAAAGCTCTGACATTGTACTGAGCTATAAAAAAGGAGATGCAGAATTTCCCGTGCGTGGGCGTCAATGTTCTTCACAACAGATGCCCGCCATCAAGTCAAAGTTCAAGGACTATAATTCTTTTGCCAGTGCCAATCTGAAACAGATTTATACGACCAAACTTTTGGAAGAATCATTAAGTTATGAGATTACTTCTTTTGAAAGCGTTTATCTTGAAAATGACAACGGAACATTTAAAAAACATGCGCTACCACAGCTGGCTCAGCTTTCAAGCATCAATCAATTCGTGGTAGATGATTTTAATGCCGATGGAAATCTTGATGTGGTCTTGGCCGGAAACCTCTATAACGCAGAAGTAGAAACACCAAGGGGTGATGCTAGTTTCGGACTTTACCTAGAAGGCAATGGGAACGGCAATTTCGAGGCCAAGACCATGATGGAATCAGGGCTTAAAATCGTTGGTGACGTTCGCGGAATGGAAGAAATTATGGTCAAGGACAAAAAACATCTTTTGATTGCCAAAAACGATGATTTCATGCAGCTTGTCAAAATAAACCCATAGAGATTCTTTCGCAAAAAAGAGAACTCTTCATTCATTTATAAAATCTCAAGATGTTCTTGAAAAAACTAACAATAAAAAGCTTGATTAAAACACTATTGCTAGTGTGCATCTGCAGCCCAATAACTGGCCAGAAAATAGACCAAATTCTAGAACTGGCCGGTCAACAGGTTGAAGTAACAGGCTCGTTCGACACGTTTAAAAAAGATTTGAGCATTGAAAAAATCGAAGCGGGTCTAGATATTGTCACGATTACATTGACCCATGAACAAGGAGCACTTCCACCGCAATTCTCGCTGAAGTGGAAGTTGCCGTCAAGTAATGTTGCTGGTTATTGGAGTACTGGTGCCTTCAACGATAAAACTATCGGCCCAAGTTGGGGGCCTTCTGAAGTACGGTCAATGCTGGCGAAACAGGCCCCGGTGATTACCCTATTTGGCCATGATGATATCAACCGACTTACTTTTGCCGCTACCGAGACGCTTAATACGGTTATCTTAAGTTCAGGCGTCAAAGAGGAAGATGGTTTTATTTACAACGAGATAACGTTCTTCTCCGAGAAGAATCGTCCATTAAAAAAGTATGAAGTCAAGATTCGGTTCGATGCAAGGCCGAAACCTTTTTCCGAAACTCTGAACGAGGTGGCCAATTGGTGGAGCGCAATGGACTTTTTAAAGCCTGTTAGGGTACCTGATGTTGCCCGAAAGCCAGTTTATTCAAGTTGGTATAGCTATCATCAGAACGTTACTATGAACGATTTGGTCAAAGAGTGCAGGCTTGCCAAGAAAATGGGTTTTGAATCAATTATTGTGGATGATGGGTGGCAAACATTGGATAGTAACCGGGGTTATGCATATACCGGTGATTGGGAGCCTGAGCGCATTCCAGAGATGAAGGAATTTGTGAAAGCGGTCCACGAAATTGGCATGAAATTCATTTTATGGTACGGGGTTCCTTTCGTCGGCGAGAAATCAAAGGCCTATGAAAAAATGAAAGGAAAGTTTCTTAGGTATTGGGACGGACAAGGCACTTATGTTCTCGATCCAAGATATCCAGAGGTGAGACAATTTATTATCAAAACTTATGTCGATGCCACCCGTAATTGGGACCTTGACGGGTTCAAATTAGATTTTATCGGAAGGTTTACGGCAGACAACAACACCATACTGACCAAAGCGAACGGGCGAGACTTTGCATCGGTCAATGAGGCGACAGATGTTTTGATGACCGATTTGATAAAATCACTTCAAGAAATAAAGCCCGATATCATGGTAGAGTTTCGTCAACCATATGTTGGTCCGGCCATGCGGAAGTACGGCAATATGTTTCGTGCTACCGATTGCCCCAATCTATCTTCGGTCAATAGAATAAGAACCAGCGATTTGCGGCTTTTGAGCGGTTCAACGGCCGTGCATTCCGATATGTTGATGTGGCACTATGACGAACCTGTTGAAGTTGCTGCCCTTCAAATACTGAATGTGATGTATTCCGTTCCTCAAATCTCGGTTCGACTAGAGGATATTCCTGAAGACCATTTCAAGATGATCAGGTTTTACACAGATTATTGGCTTAAGAACAGAGAAGTTCTATTAGATGGCGATTTTCATCCCAGAAGCCCATTGACCAACTATCCAATACTTGAAGGAGCAAAAGGCACCAAGAAAATCGTTACGGTCTTCAATGATCAAATTGTAGATTTACCAACTACAAGATTTGAAGAAATTGATGTTCTTAACGCAAAAAGTAACACCCGGATAATTATTGTGGCTACCGGAGAATCAAAAAAATACGAGTATAGCATATTTGACTGCCTGGGTACGGAAACAAAAAAAGAAAACATTGAATTATCGCAGGGTACTTTTACTTTTGATGTGCCCGCTTCAGGATTGATTTCTTTCAAAGCATTAAAATAATACCCTATGAAGACTTTTGATGTCAGCCTAATACGCTTTACGTTATTCGTGTTGAGTACTCTTTTATGTGCCTCATGCCAAAATAAGAAAGAGCAACCCGAAGAAATTCAGCCCAATATCTTATGGATCTTTTTAGAAGACACCGCTCCCCTATTGGGTTGTTACGGATCAACAATAGTTAGCACCCCTAATATTGATAGCCTAGCCCAACAAGGGGTGCTGTACACAAATACCTTTATGCCGGCACCCGTATGTTCGGCCAGCCGGTCAAGCATAATAACCGGCGTAATGTCTACCACCACCGGAACTCATAATCATCATAGCTCGAGAACGAAGGAATCGGCCATTTACTTGCCTAAGGATATAAAGACAATACCCGAAGTATTTAAAGAAAATGGATACTTTACTTTCAATAACGGAAAGGACGATTATAACTTCGTCTATGATAGAAGAGACCTTTATGGCCAAGACTACAGATTACATCCGCTTTACGGTAAAAGCGGAGTTCATTTAGAATTGGCTTCTTTAAGAAAGAAACAACCCTTTTTCGGGCAAATTCAATTGTACGGGGGCAAAGAGATTTTCAACAGCCGTTTCAAAGAAAATGTAAAAGCGCCTGTTGATCGTGACAAAATCGAACTACCGCCTTACTTGCCAAATCACCCCGTTATAGTTGAAGAATATGCCAATCATTTAGATGCAATTCAAGTGACCGATGAAAAAGTGGGCCAGATCATTCAAGATTTGAGAAACAATGGAATGTTGGACAATACTGTGGTTTTCTTTTTCTCAGACCACGGTATGCGCATGACACGTAACAAACAATTTTTGTACGATGGCGGCCTACATGTGCCTTTGATTATCGCCGATTTCACCAAGGCTACCGGAAAATTGTCTTCAGGCACCATAAACGAAGACTTGATCAGCGGATTGGATCTCGGTCCAAGCTCCTTGGCCTTGGCGGGCATAAAGATTCCTTCATATATAGAGGGCAAGAATATATTTGACGAGTCGTTTGAAAGAGATTATGTAATCTCTACCCGGGATCGTTGCGATTTTACCATTGATAGAATTCGTTCCGTTCGTTCCAAGGATTACAAATACATTAGAAACTTTAAGACCGATAGGCCCTATACCCAGCCTACCTATATGGATTTTGATGAAATCGAATTTGTTCAAGTGATGCATCAATTACATAAAGAGCAAAAGTTAAATTCGGTTCAAGATCGATTTATGTCAGATGAGCGTCCGTCGGATGAACTGTACGACTTAAGAAACGACCCTTTTGAATTGAACAATCTAGCTACAAATCCCCAGTACAAAGATGTACTTGAGGAATATTCGGATATTTTGACGAATTGGATCAACAAGACCAATGATCAGGGGCAATACCCTGAGGATGAAGAGAACCTAAAGCTAATGTTAGGCATATGGGGAGAGCATGCCATAAATCCGGAGTATGATTTTTTGAGAAAAAAATATCCCGATTTGTCCGGTTCGCTTGTCTATTTAAAAACTGAATCCTCAATATTGATCGATTCTACCATGGCCGAAGCGCCTTTATTAGAATTAAGAAAAAATAAAGCTTTGGACAATTGAAGATAGGCTAAGGGAACAAAATCGATTTTTTCGACCTTGCTCTGTTAGCATTTATCCATTAAACCCCTATTTGTATAAATATTTATCTTTAATCAAAACGGCAAATCGTTTTAAATCGCATAATTAACATGGACTCATATTGTGCCTAAAAAAACCTATCTGATAAAATGTACGGCATTCTTGGCCGCCCTTGTGCTGTTGGGCCTGATATATTACTGTAAAAACCCAAAAGTAGCATCAGAATACCATAGCCCAAAGGTATTGGCCACACACTATAACGGCGAAAATTATGTTGGGTCCGAAACCTGTATGGAATGTCATGCAAACATATATTCCGACCATTTAAAAACGGCACACTATAACACCTCGGCCGTTGCGAACGAAAAAAAAATTTTGGGCAACTTTGAACCGCCTGCCAATGTCTTAGATCTTGAGTATGTCAAATTTACCATGGAACATCAAGTGGATTCGTTCTTTCAACATACCGAATACAAAAATAGACTTAATACTAATCGACCATCTTCATTTGATGTTGTTATTGGATCAGGTGTTAGAGGGCAATCGTATCTTACTTGGCAAGGTGACAAACTGTTTCAACTACAAAGTTCTTACCATAAACCAGCCGATAGTTGGGTCAACAGCCCTGGGTATCCTACCTATGCTATTGAACGCCCTGTTCGCGATGGATGTATCAGGTGCCATGTTACTTTTGCAAAAAATAAAAATATCGGCGAAGGAAACCAGTATGACAAAGACCAGATAATTTATGGAATAGACTGCGAAAGATGCCACCGCCCTGCGGCAAAACATGTTTCCTATCAAAGAAAAAAGCCGAAAGCCGAACAGTCTAAATTTATGTTGAAGATCGATTCACTTTCGCGGCAAAAGCGACTCGACATCTGTGCCCAATGCCACTCGGGCGCTCGAAACAATCAATTGAAGGGGAATCCCTTCTCTTTTCTAACGGGTGAAAATTTAGACGAATATTCCCAAAACATTTCTATAGTCGGCTCATCAGATCAACTTGACGTTCATGGTAATCAATACGGCCTACTCACCAATAGCGAATGTTTTAAACAGACCGCTACAATGGATTGCACCACATGTCACGACCCCCATAAAAATCAAAAGGGAAATACCAGCTATTTTAATCAAAAATGTATGGCTTGCCATTCAGCGGACAAGACGACTTGTTCGGTGGAAACCTTTCAAACCAAATCAATGGATGACAATTGTATTGCCTGTCATATGCCTGAAATGAGGTCAAAATCTATTATGATCAAATTAAACCAAAAAGACAGTATCGAATCGTCTTTTAAAATACGGACGCATCTGATCAAAATATACACCGAAAAAGATTGGTCGAATGACGGATCTAACGCACCTGAAGTACAATAGTATCATTTCCTTTTTTAGAACTCTCCGGAACATTTTCGAGTCCATGGTCAATATATTGTGCCATTAATAGAAATACGCCCTTACCTTCTTTTCCCTCGATTTTCTTAGGTGTCCTAAAAACACCTTCTATTCCCGAAACATAATTGAAATCGGGTCTTGAACTATTTTTTAAAATCCAGCCTAACACCATTTTTACTTCATCCGGCTTGAGATCAGGCTGTGCCGGCATTATTTGATTTCCCCATGTTCCCGTGGTACCGTTGGTTATTTTCCGCGCCAAATATTGCAAGGCATCTGTACGGTTGTTATAACGATCGGCTATCTGTGAAAATGACGGTCCAATTAGCTTATCCTTGGCACTGTGGCAGGTAAAGCAGTTCGAAGAACCCATCCAGGAAAGTACATCCAGATCAATCGACTCACCATCATGTAAATATTTTGCAACTTGGGAAGAATCTGGAAGGTACTGAACGGCAAGCACAACGTCATTGGCAGTTATCTCATCGTATTCCGAGTTTCCATCTTCCATATCGGTTATGGTAATACGGTACGGAATCCATTCATCCAATGAAACTCCATCATTCCTTTGCGGAACGAAAATCTTTACGACGGGTGCTTCGTTTTCTTGATAAGGTGCCAGTGCGGCAAAAAGGGTAAGTCCTAAAAACGAGATAAAAATCGATAGTTTGTGGCGCATTTCTAAAAAAATCAGGCTTCGTCGATTTCTATTGCCACTCGATTGGCCGACCGCGTCGCCGCCTCGGTACCCCAGTTCAGGTTATCGGCATAAGCGCCGGCGAAATGAATACGCCCCTCGGGTTTTGTAAGCACGGGCCAGAACTTTTTCAATTCCCCTATAGGAAAAGCCAATCGCTCACAGGTCGGCGCATACCTTTGTTTCGTCCAATCCCTTCCCAGGGCAAGCTCTATGGTATCTTTTTTGCCCGGATATACCTCTCTAAAAGCAGCAAGTGCCCTTTGCGGTGAAATACCCCCAGGACCTGTTCCCAGGATGATAACCCGATGGGTATCGACTTCATCGGCCGATTGCCAAACATCCCACAGATCCTGATGTCCAAAAACCATATTGATGGTCTCAAAACCATCTTCACGCCAAAACTCAGAACTTGCTTGAAAAACAAAACGTTGGTACGAATCATAGGCTATGTTTTCAAGGGCATAGCGCTTCTCGGATGAAATTTCGGGGGTAACGGGAATCTTTTTAAAGGCCGGGGGTGGAATACAATTCACATAATAGTCGGCCTCTATGGTTTTCGTCTCGGCTTGATTGATGTAGGTCACCCTGATTTTATTTTCTCCATTCTCAATGGATGTGATCCGGTGGTTTAGCCATACCCTTGGGCCCAAATGTTTTGCAAAGGCATTGGGTAGCATTTGGTTACCACCCTTTAGATGGTAGACATCCAAAGGGTAGTTCGCCACTCCCCTTATTTTTAAAATTGCGGAATACCATAGTCCGTACAAGGCTGATGAGTTTTTACCCCCCAACAGTTCCAAAGCTCTTGGAGATGCTCCTTCTTTTTTATAGATTTCGGCCATGGGCATCTCGTCATAATGATCGTTGCCCACGCCAAAAGGTTGGTATTCATCTTTAAATTTTTCGAGGTAAGGTTCGATGTATAACGATTTCAATTCTCCCCAAGGATGAACGGCCAAAAAGTCGATTTCTCTTTGATTGAACCCCATGCCCTTCAAAATCGATTTGTCGTGCAGCATTTCTTGGGAATAAAAGGTGCCGCCAATACTTCTGAGCATTTTCTTTCGACGATCGTATGGAAGGGCGGTGAGCCCAAATTCATCGATATAGTTCCAGTAAAGCTCATATCCTGGCTTTGTAATGTGTTCTTGTCCGCCATCACCATAAAGTCCGTCTGAAAGCCCGTCATGAACCGTATAAACATGCCCGCCATGCCTGCCCGAGGCTTCTAGAACGGTCACATGGTGCCCTAGTTTCATAAGCTCATAGGCAGTGCAAAGACCGCCTATACCTGCCCCACCTACCACCACTTTTTTAGGGTTGGCGATCGTCTTGATCTTTTGGGTTGCAGCGCCTTCCTTCGACCTATCGATAGGTTCCGCCATGCCGAGCAAGGGAATACCGGCCCCTGCGCGAAGCGTGTTCTTAATAAATTCTCTTCTTTTGATTTCTTCCATGGCCTTGGCATTATGCTTTCTTAAATTTACATAAATAAGCCCATGTTTTATAATCAGGGGTATGCCAAGATTACAAAGGGATATTTTAAGGTGTTCAGACTTTTCTTCCCATTAGCCCCTCTCCGAAGTTTCGAAGTACTTCCTTTTTCTCTTTTGATATATCAAGAGTATCCAAAATGGCAAAAGCATTGTTGGAATAGGTTAAAATCGCCTTTTTAGTGAGCTTTTCCGAGCCACTCTCCAAAAAAATTTCCTTGATGGTCTCGATTTTCGCCGAAGGGTCTTCTGGTTGTATCGAATACATATCCAATAGTTCTTTTTTTTGTTGGGTCGATCCCATCTCAAGGACATTGAGGTACAAAAATGTTTTCTTGTTCGCTATAATATCGCCCCCCACCTGTTTTCCAAAAGTTTCAGGGTCGCCAAAAACGTCGAGATAATCGTCTTGTAACTGAAATGCAATACCAAGGTTTCGGCCGAATTCGTAGCTATTGTTTTGCTCCCGTTCACCTGCACCCCCAATGATTCCGCCCATCTTTAAGGCCGCGGCGATCAGTACAGCGGTTTTATATTCGATCATCCTCAGGTACTCGGGTTTGGTAACATCGTCACGTGTCTCAAAATCGATGTCGTATTGTTGCCCCTCGCAAACTTGCAGTGCCGTCTCACTGAACAATCGCACCAATTCACGAAAAGTAGCGCCCTTATAACCCTCGAACAATCGATAGGCATAAATGAGCATGGCATCACCTGAAAGTATTCCGGTATTGACGTCCCATTTTTCATGTACGGTCGTTTTTCCCCTTCGCAATGGAGCATTGTCCATAATATCATCATGTACCAACGAAAAATTATGGAACACCTCGATCGCCAAGGCGGCATCCATGGCCTCTTTGTAATGATCACCAAATATATCGGCGGCCAACAGGGTAAGAACGGGGCGCAACCGTTTTCCTCCCAAACCTAAAATATAGGTCATGGGGGCATAAAGGTTTTTAGGTTTCCTGGTCTTAATCCGAGATTCTAGATGGGCAATGAAAGCCGATCGATATTCTTCAATAGAAAGCATATGTGAAATTTACCCAAAAATACGTCCATTTTAACAAATGCCTTCATGGTCTTTTCCCGACTAAATGAAACAATTGTAAAAATATGTCGTCTCACAATGCAATAGCTTTAAAAAGTTTCGTCTATATAATCGAATTGCCGACACAAATAGCCCTTAAATGGTTTCTGAAAAGGAAAACTACTTAAAACTAAACACCTTTTTTAAAGAAGAATACAATTCTTTGAAAGGTTATGTGCGGTCCAGAATCGATGACACGGTCGATCGCGACGCCGAGGATATCGTGCAAGAAGTCGCCCTTAAGTTATTTTCGCGGGCGGAAAGCTTATCGCCCATCGATAACATTGCGGGATTTGTTTACAATTCTGTGCGCAACAAGATTATCGACCTGATGCGCAAGAAGAAGAAAGAAACGAGCCTCGAAGAAGATATGGAAAAGCGCTTGTTCGAATTTACCGAAGTGTTATATGGAAAAACCGACAATGAATATTCTGAGGAAATGAAAGACGAGCTCAAAAAAGCGATAGGTAACCTTAAGACCTCGCATCGTGAAATAATAATCGCAATCGACTTTGAAGGATACACATATCGGGAACTTGCCGAAGAAACACAAATTCCATCAGGAACCCTAATGTCACGTAGGCATCGTGCCCTGTCGTTACTGCTCAAAGAACTGGAAAACAAAAAGCAAATTATAAACTAAATTTTATTGATATGGAAGAGTATATAGAACACAAGGTCAAGACCAAAGCGGAAAAATTTTTTCGCGGATTTTTCAAGGTACTGTTCATGATTCTTGCCGCAATAGTCTTTGTACTTCTATTCGGATATGGATTCATGCTATTGTGGAATTGGCTCATGCCAGATGTCTTTGGTCTACCCATGTTGAACTATTGGAAAGCTGTGGGTCTTCTCGTAATGGCAAAGTTACTGTTCAGCAGCTTTGGGGGAGAAAATAAAAAACATCATGCAAAACCCCATAAACGAAACAAAAGCAGAAGATGGAACAGCTGTGGCGGTGATTACTCAAAATGGGAAATGTATGATGAATTCTGGAAAGAGGAAGGAGAAATGGCCTTTAACAATTACGTGGAGCGTAAACAACAAGAGGAAAAATGATTTTCATCAGGGCGCTATGTTAAATAATGGTAAAACTTTGGAAACTATTTAGGTTTTTAAAGTTTCCTGATTTATTTTTGTTGCCCCTATGAAAGAAAAAATTTTGGACAAGGCTATCGATATGTTTTTGAACTTAGGGTTCAAAAGTGTGACCATGGATGACCTCGCCAATGAGATCGGTATATCAAAAAAAACGATTTATACCCATTTCGAAAATAAAACGAAATTGGTCGAGGCCAGTACGAATCAGCTTTTTTGCTCTATATCTCAAGGCATCGACCATATCTGTTCATGGCACAAAAACCCCATTGAAGAACTTTATGAAATAAAAAAGTTCGTAATGGTCCATTTAAAAGACGAGAAATCGTCACCTCAATACCAGTTGCAGAAATACTATCCGAAAATATACGGTTCGATGCGCACACGACAGTACGAAGTTATGCAAGAGTGTGTAGTGTCGAATGTCAAAAGAGGTATTGACCAAGGTATTTATCGTGAAAATCTAAATATCGATTTTGTGAGTAGAATCTATTTTGCCGGAGGCACAAGTCTAAAGGACCGTACATTGTTTCCGGTCGATAAATTTCCCGCGACAGAATTAATGGACAACTATCTGGAATACCATCTTCGAGGAATCGTTACCCCAAAAGGAAGAAAAATATTGAATTCTATCATCAACTCAAACCAAGAATAATGAGGAATCATTTTGTACTATTTTTAGCAACTTTTGTAATAAACTTGGGTTTTGGCCAAGAACAAGTCGCTGAAAAATCGAGCTTCACCTTAGATGAAGCCATCTCCTTCGCGCTTGAAAACAACTATAGTGCAATCAATGCAAATCGCGATATCATAGATGCCCAAAAGCAAAAGTGGGAGACTATCGCAACCGGGCTGCCCCAAATCGACGGAAACATTAGTTATCAAAACCAGTTGAAACAACCGGTTTCTTTAATTCCCGCCGAATTTTTTGGAGGGGAGCCAGGAACATTTCAGCCCATTACTTTTGGTCAGCCCCAACAAGCAGTCGCAACCGCAACCCTTCGCCAACAAATTTTTGACGGATCGTATATCGTAGGCGTTCAGGCTACCAAGGCATTTTTGCGCTATAGTGCCAACAATAAGGAAAAGACAGATCTCGAGGTCAGAAAAGCAGTAACCGAAGCCTATGGCAATGTCTTGTTGGCCCAAGAAAGTGTTGCCATACTCGAAAAGAACAAAACGACTTTGGAGAAAAATCTATTTGAAACGCAAAAACTCTTCGAAAACGGATTGGGCGATGAAGAAAGTGTCGAACAATTACAGATTACACTGTCTTCAGTCGAAAACCAACTTAAAAATGCCGTTCGCCTGAACCATATTACCCTTCAAATGTTGAACTTGGTCATGGGCATTGCCATCGATGCACCGACACAATTGAGTGAAAATCTTGATAATCTGGCACAAAAACAGATTGACCTACAATTGTTGGAAACCGAATTCAACATCGAGAACAACGTAGACTATAAGTTGGTCGAAAACCTGAACGAGCAACGCTATTTTGAACATAAATTGGCCAAAAGTAGGGCACTGCCCACCTTAAACGCCTTTATAAATTATGGCAGTTCGGCCTTTGCCGATAATTTCAATTTTCTAAATGGTGATCAAGAATGGTTCGATTCCTCTGTTTTAGGATTTGACCTCAGCATACCGTTGTTCAGTTCCGGTAAACGAAGTGCCAGTACGGCAAGGGCAAGGATTGCAATGGAAAAGGCCAAAACTGAAAAACAAGAAGCCGAGGAACAGATTCGTCTGCAATTGGAGAATGCCAAAAGCGAATACCAACTGGCAGTTGAAGAGTACCAGACCGCAAAAGACAATCTTGGTCTTGCCGAACGTATCGAAAACAAGAACCAAATCAAGTATTCCGAAGGAATCGCCAGCAGTTTTGAATTGCGTCAGGCACAGACCCAGCTTTATGACGCACAGCAAGGCTATCTACAATCAATGGTAGAAGTCATCAACAAAAAAACCAATTTAGAAACCATATTGAACGAAAAGTAAGTTTATTGGGTTTATCGGTTCATAGTTTTAGGCATAAAAAACATTACTCCCGACCATGATATGAAAGTATTCTCTTTTGAAAAATTGAAGGTTTGGCAAAAAGCCAGGGAACTTTCGGTCAAAGTTTATAAGACGACCAAGGCATTCCCAGAAGAGGAGCGATTTGGACTGATAAGTCAGATGAGGCGGTGCGTTATCTCAATTTCATCGAATCTTGCTGAGGGAACGGGAAGACATTCGGCAATGGACAAGGCAAGATTTACCGAAATGGCGTTTGGTTCTGCCTTAGAGCTTCTAAATCAATCTATTCTTAGCCATGATATGACATTTCTATCCGATGAAGACTATGATGACCTACGCAAATCGATTACAGAAATAACGGCAATGTTGGATGGCCTTTACAAATCACAAATAAACCAATGAACATTTCAACACATAAACCCATAACACATCAACATATAAATATCGCCACTATGAAAAACATAATGTATTTGCTAATCGCTTCGATTCTTTTGGCATCCTGTGGAGGAAAGCAATCACAGTCGGTCGAAGATTTGGTCGCCCAAGGCGATTTGGAAGCCATTCGCGCCAAAAAATCTGAAATTTCAGAGCAACAAAGACAACTTGAGGCCACTATCAGATTATTGGATTCAGCTATTGCCATGAAATCGGGAGAGGAAAAAATGCCTCTCGTGACCACCATCACCACCGAAGCACAGAAATTCGAGCATTTCTTGGAATTGCAAGGCAATGTCCAGACCAAGCAGAACGTGCTCATCTATCCTGAAATGGCCGGCACGCTGCAAAGAGTCTATGTCAAGGAAGGTCAGCGTGTGGCCAAAGGGCAAATGCTCGCCTCTATCGACGATGGAGGAATGGGCAGCCAATTGGCCCAGTTGAAGACCCAGGCAGATTTGGCCAAAACGACCTTCGAGCGCCAAAAGCGGCTATGGGAACAGAAAATCGGTTCCGAGATCCAATACCTGCAGGCAAAGAGCCAATACGAATCTACGGAAAGCGCGGTAAAACAAGCTGAAAGCCAATTGGGAAAATCGACCATTAGGGCACCTTTTTCCGGTATCATCGATGATGTCATCAAGGATCAAGGTACCGTGGTATCTCCCGGTCCGGGATCTGAGGTTTTCCGAATAGTAAATTTATCAGATATGTATATCGAGGTAGACGTACCCGAAACCTATATAAGTGGAATCACGAAGGGTAAGGAAGCGATCGCTTACTTTCCCGTCTTGGGCGATACCGTTCGCACAAAGATCCGACAGACCGGTAATTTTATCAATCCGAACAATCGGGCCTTTACGGTAGAAATTCCCGTTCCCAATGAAAAAGGTAATATCAAGCCGAACCTAACGGCAAAGGTAAGTCTCAACGATTATTCAAATGATGCGGCCATTGTTATCCCCCAAGGGATCATATCGGAAAATGCCGAAGGACAACAATATGTATACATTGCCGAAAAATCAGATGACCCCAACAAGGCCAAGGTCAGAAAACAGATTATCACCACGGGCAAGACCCAAGGCAGCGTGGTCGAAGTGCTTACGGGCATCTCGAACGGGGACGAACTTATCAGGGAAGGTGCCAGAAGCGTAAAAGATGGTCAAAATGTTGAGATTTTAAATCAGTAATTAGACGGTAGACGATAGGTAAAGTAAAAACTATTTGATATGAAGAACATCAAGTTTGCCTTTGAAGATTTAAATGTCTACGAAAAAGCTCTTGATTCTGTTGATCTGGCCTATGAAACTACAACCAACTTCCCAAAACATGAACTTTACGGGCTTGTATCGCTATTAAATAAGGCTGCCGTTTCCATTGCCTTAAATATAGCCGAAGGTTCTGGGCATACGAGTCCCCAATTGAATCGTTTTCTTCAAATAGCCATCAATTCGGTCAAAGAATGTGTGGTTTGCTCGACCGTTGCAAGTAGAAGAAAATATATAAGCGCAATAGAGGACAACGAAATAAGACAAAAGTTGGAAGAATTATCCAAAATGATGGGACTTCAGAAATATCTAAAAAAATAAATGAAATAAGGTTCTTAAAGGAAATACTAACGTCTAAGAACTATCAACTACATACTAATCATGAGTAGACAGAAAAAAAATGCAGATAAAGAGTTCGGACTATCGTCATGGGCGATAGACAATCCGTCGGTCATTTATGTAATGATCGCCATCTTTCTATGGATAGGGTTCAAGGGCTACCAGTCCATGCCACGTGAAGATTTTCCCGAAATCGTAGAGACAAAGGTCTATATCAGCACTCCTTATCCGGGAAATACCGCTGAAGATGTTGAACGCCTCATCACGGATCCGTTGGAAGAACGCTTGAAAAATGTGAGTAACGTGGTTGAAGTTACTTCTACCTCCCAAGAAGATTATTCGATAATAACGGTGGAGTTCGATGAGGAAATTTCGGTAGAATCGGCCAAACTCAAGGTCAAGGACGAGGTCGATGGTGAAAAGGCCAGCGAAGATTGGCCAACTTTCAATAATGCAAAGGTCGAACCCAATATTTTTGACCTAAATCTCTCGGAATCCTTTCCGATAATGAACGTGAATTTTACGGGTGACTATCCCGTGGAAAAATTGAAGGAGTTCGCCGAATACATGCAAGATGAGATAGAAGACCTGCCGGAAGTCAAGGAAGTAAGCATTCGTGGTGCCCAAGAAAAAGAGGTCGAAGTGGCCGTCGATGTCTATAAAATGATGGCGGCAAAAGTCAGTTTTCAAGATGTATTGGGAGCCATAAGCAACGGAAATACCACGATGTCGGCCGGCAATATAGAATCGGGCGGTCAGCGTCGCACCATTCGTGTTTTGGGAGAGATCGAAGACCCTGAACAACTGAACGATTTTGTGGTAAAATCGGAAAACGGGGCAATATATCTCAAAGACATCGCAACCATAAAATTCGATGAAGAAGAAAAGACAACCTATGCCCGTGAATTTGGGGAAAGCGTGGTAATGCTCGATATTAAAAAACGGTCGGGCAAGAATATGATCGAAGCCACTACCAAGGTCAGGGAGCTTGTCAAAGAGGCGCAGCAAAACTACTATCCGGCCGACCTGAACATAACGATCGCCAATGATTCCTCCGGTAGGATTTTGAACCAAGTTGACGATTTGGTCAATAACATCATCTTCGGGATAATTTTGGTGGTAACGGTTCTGATGTTCTTTTTGGGTTTTCGAAATGCCCTGTTCGTCGGTTTTGCCATACCCATGTCGATGTTCATGTCGTTCATGATCTTGAACAATCTAAGCGGCTTGGTCGATGGCATGAGCTTTACCCTCAATACGATGATTCTTTTCGGCATGATTATGGGCCTTGGTATGATGGTCGATAACGGTATCGTTGTGGTCGAGAACGTCTACAGACTGATGAGCGAGGGCATGTCACGTACCGAGGCGGCCAAAAAAGGTATTGGCGAAATAGCCTACCCTATCATTATCTCAACGGTAACTACAGTTGCGGCCTTTGTTCCGCTTGGGTTATGGCCCGGAATTTTTGGTCAGTTCATGATCTATTTCCCTATTACCCTATCGGTCGTATTGGGCTCATCACTTTTTGTCGCGATTTTTATGAACTCGATGCTCGTTTCACAATTTATGGAATTGGGCGAAAAAGAGCTGACCAAAAAACAATTGATACGATTGAGCATCATTCTTGTCGGCTTCGGATTGTTCATACTTATCATCGGTGGCCCAATGCGAGGTATGGGTAGCGTAATGATCGTGACGGCAGTTCTATTCTGGATCTACAAATACTTCTTGAAAAAATGGGCTAACGCTTTTCAGAATACCGCCATGGTACGTTTCGAGAATTGGTACGAGCGTCGTATAAAACATTCCCTTCACGGCAATAATGTATATTGGTATTTCGGGATTACTTTTATCTTGTTGATCACGGTATTCATGCTTTTCGGAATGTCTTTGGGCAGGGGCCGTACCAAGGTAGAGTTCTTTCCCGATAATAAGCCTAATGAAATATATGCCTATATCGAATATCCGCAGGGCACTTCGATCGAAAAGACCAATGAGCTGACCAAAGCCATTGAAAAAAGGGTATATGAAGTCGCAAATCAAGACAAATACACTAGTGGGGAGCACAACTATTTAGTGGAATCCGCGGTATCGCAAGTGGGCGAAGGTGCTGGAAACCCGATGACCGATGGTGGTTCGGCAGCAGAAATGCCGCATCGGGGCAAAGTGACCTTATCGATGCGCGAATTCAAATATAGAAATGGCAGGGATACCGAAGAGTTGCGGGCCGAAATACAGGAGGCCCTCACGGGAATCTATCCCGGGGTGGCTATTTCGGTGGAAAAAGAGGCCAACGGGCCTCCGGCAGGTTACCCGATAAATATCGAACTCGAAGGAAAGGACTATACCGAGCTCATCAACACCGCCGAAGACATCCGTAACTTTATCAATACCAAGAACATAGCCGGTATCGAAGAATTGAAAATCGATGTAAACAAGGGCAAACCGTCGATGCAAGTGGTAGTGGATCGTGAAAAGGCGGGTGAATTAGGGGTTTCCGCAGGTCAAGTGGGCCAACAGCTGCGCCGATCTGTATTCGGCGAAAAAGCCGGCGTTTACAAAGTTCATGGAGACGACTATGATATCAATGTCCGTTTCAATGAGGATATTAGGTATAATAAAAGTGCCCTCTTTAACCAGAATATCATTTTTAGGGATCCGGCCAATGGGCAAATAAAAGAGATTCCGGTTTCGGCGGTGGCCACCCAGCGAAATTCCTCAGGTTTCAGTGCCATCAAACATCGTGATAATAAAAGGGTCGTTACCGTATATTCACAATTGAAGCCCGGCTTTAGCGATGCAGGTGCCATAGTCGCCGAGATTCAGAAAGAAATGGAAGAATACAAGGGACTCCCCTCCGATGTAAAAATAGATTATACTGGTCAGATCGAAGAACAGAACAAACAAATGGCATTCTTGGTAGGTGCCTTTTTCTCTGGCCTTGGGTTGATTTTCTTGATATTGATATTCCAGTTCGGTGGTATCTCCAAACCGTTTATCATCATGATCGCCATCTTTTTGAGTTTTATCGGGGTCTTCGGTGGATTAATGATAACAGGATGGTCATTCGTCATCATGATGACCATGATGGGCATCATATCCTTGGCGGGGATCGTGGTCAACAACGGTGTCGTATTGCTCGACTATACCCAAATATTGATCGATCGTAAAAAAGTGGCGCTGGGCATGGATGATAAAGATCTCTTGACCATGCCACAGGTTACCGAAATTATTACCAAGGGCGGCAAGGCAAGGCTACGCCCTGTTATTTTGACCGCCATTACTACGGTATTGGGGTTGATCCCATTGGCCATAGGCTTGAATATCGATTTCTTCTCGCTGTTCTCCGAGTTTGACCCAAAAATATATATGGGTGGTGATAACGTAGTGTTTTGGGGGCCTTTGGCATGGACGGTTATCTTCGGATTGCTCGTTGCCACCTTCTTGACCTTGATCATTGTTCCTGTATTGTTCAACATTTCATATCGTATGAAAATTTGGGCGCGAAAAAATCTAGGTAAAAAAGTTACCGACCAAAAGATCGCTGAGCAGGTAGCTTAACTTGACCTAAGCATTAAAATTGGAATCGTCCCAAATTAGTCTGTAGGGTAATTTGGGACTTCTTTTTTGAAAAGCATAAAATCTACTGCCCTACTTACCATGTACTCGCGCAATACTTCTTAAATTTGCCGACTAAGCAAATTGTTCTATGTATAGAAGTCATACTTGTGGAGAACTCAGGGAATCTGACGTCAACAAAAAGGTAATACTGTCCGGATGGGTACATAAAATACGCGACAAAGGTTTTGTGGCCTGGGTCGACCTAAGAGATCGATACGGAATAACACAGCTGGTCTTCGATGAAGACCGTACTTCGACAAAGCTTTTGGAACAGGCCCGGACACTTGGTCGAGAATTCGTCGTTCAGGTCAAGGGCGAGGTCATTGAGAGGGCCTCTAAGAACCCCAACATTCCTACCGGAAATATTGAGGTATTGGTCGAAGAACTGACCCTGCTCAACAGTTCAAAAACACCCCCCTTTACCATAGAGAACGAAACCGACGGCGGTGAAGACCTTCGAATGAAATATCGCTATCTCGACATTCGCAGAAATCTTGTCAAAGACAACCTCATCTTTCGCAGTAAGGTCGCCATGGCGGTTCGAAAATACCTTTCAGAACAAGGTTTCATCGAAGTGGAAACACCATATTTGATAAAATCGACGCCCGAAGGTGCCCGCGATTTTGTGGTGCCCAGCCGCATGAACGAAGGGCAGTTCTATGCCCTGCCCCAATCGCCACAAACATTCAAGCAATTATTGATGGTCGGCGGATTGGATAAATACTTCCAAATCGTAAAATGTTTTAGAGATGAAGATTTAAGGGCCGACAGGCAACCCGAATTCACTCAGATAGATTGTGAAATGGCCTTTGTTGAACAAGAGGATATTTTGAACGCTTTTGAGGGATTGACCACATTCCTGCTTAAAGAAATCAAAGGGGTCGAAATCGACAAGTTTCCAAGAATGACCTTTGACGATGCCATGAAAAGATATGGTAACGATAAACCCGACATTCGTTTTGGAATGGAATTCGGTGAACTTAACGAAGTAGCCCAACACAAGGATTTCAATGTATTCAACTCAGCAGAACTCGTCGTAGGCATTGCTATACCAGGTGGAAATTCGTACACCCGAAAAGAAATCGACAAATTGACCGATTGGGTAAAACGGCCACAGATCGGGGCCAAGGGTATGGTCTATGTACGGTGCAACGAAGACGGCACTTTCAAATCGTCAGTCGATAAGTTCTATGATCAAGAAGATTTGGCCAAATGGGCCAATGTGACGGGCGCAACTGCGGGTGATCTTATTTGTGTACTTTCAGGGGAAGCACACAAAACCAGAACACAGTTGAGTGCCCTGCGTATGGAACTGGCAGAGCGCTTAGGATTGCGAAAGCCCGATGAGTTCGCTCCATTATGGGTAATCGATTTTCCGTTGTTGGAGCTCGACGAGGAAACCGGAAACTATCATGCCATGCACCACCCCTTTACATCGCCCAAACCCGGACAACTCGAATTGCTTGAAACTGACCCCGGTGCGGTTCGTGCCAATGCCTATGACTTGGTCTTGAACGGAAACGAAATAGGCGGAGGGTCGATTAGGATCCATGACAAAGAAGTACAGAGCGTTATGTTCAAACATCTGGGCTTTACCCCTGAGGAGGCAAAAGCACAATTTGGTTTTCTGATTGACGCCTTTCAATATGGTGCCCCGCCCCATGGCGGAATCGCATTTGGCCTGGATCGCCTGGTGGCGATTCTTGGTGGTCAAGAAACCATTCGTGACTTTATCGCCTTTCCAAAAAACAATAGTGGCCGTGATGTGATGATCGACGCACCTGCGCCCATCGACGAAGCGCAGTTGAAAGAGCTGAACCTGAAAGTCGATATTCGATCTTAAATTCTCGATCCCGCTTTTCAGCGGGATTTTTTAATACTTTTAAGTAAGAACAATGTCTTAAATGCCGACCCGACAACAAAAACTATTCACCCAGTTCATCAAATGGCGATATAAGAATATCTCCAACAAGATGTTTACCCATATAATGGCGGTAATAGTTGGCCTACTTGCCGGGTTGGCCGCTGTAACATTGAAAAACCTAACCTATTTTATCGAATCATCACTGGAGAGTGGTATCGTTTTTTCAAGCAATCAATTATACTTTATACTTCCGATCATCGGGCTGACCTTGGTCTACCTTTACGTAAAATTCGTGCATAAAGAAAAATTGGAACACGCCATATCTTCCATTTTGTTCGCGCTCTCCAAAAAGAAGGGTATCATCGACATGAAGAAAATCTATACCCCTTTGATAACGGCTCCGTTGACCGTCGGTTTTGGAGGTTCTGTCGGATTACTTGGGCCAGCGGTTGCCTCGGGGTCGGCGATCAGCTCGAATTTGGGAAGACTACTTCACATCAATGCCAAAACACGCTCTTTGTTGATCGCCTGTGCTTCCGCAGGTGCCATTGCCTCCATATTCCAATCTCCCATTGCCGCCATTATTTTTGCGGTAGAGGTTTTTAGTATGGATTTTACCATGCTTTCGATGCTTCCCCTGCTATTGGCCTCTATATCAGGAGTGCTTACCTCGTATTTCTTTTTGGGCAACGAGGTTTTGTTCAATTTTTCATTGGCCGACAGTTTTGAGGTAGAGGATACCCTGTTCTATATCTTATTGGGGGTCGGTACCGCCTTTGCTTCAATTTATTTTACCAAAATGTATTTTGGTATACTCAGATTGTTCGAGCCATTGAGAAGTCCCAAATACCGATTATTGGTAGGTGGATTGGCAATAGGGATTATGCTGTATTTCATCCCGCCGTTATACGGCGAGGGTTTCGGCTTTATCAACAACCTTTTGGAAGGTAACCACGTCGCCGCTCTGGGAACCACTCCTTTTGATGCTTATATGGACAATATTTGGATCGTCATTGCCTTATTGTTCGGGCTGACCATTTTCAAAGCCGTGGCAATGACCACCACCTTTGCCGCGGGAGGTGCCGGAGGAATCTTTATTCCCACCATGGTAATGGGCAGCGCCTTGGGCAATGTGGTCGCCAAGGTCATCAACCATTCCGGACTCGGGTTCGCGGTGTCGGAAAGTAATTTTACACTGATCGGTATGGCCGGCCTGATTGCCGGAGTACTACATGCCCCATTGACAGCGATATTTCTAATAGCCGAAATTACAGGGGGCTACGAACTCTTCGTACCCTTGATGATTACAGCGGCCATATCATATTTAATCACAAAAAATGCCGTTGACCATACGATTTATACCCGCGAACTTGCAGAACAAGGAGCTTTGCTCACTCATGATAAGGATGAAAACGTGTTAAATGTCATGCAGCTCGATGATGTAATTGAAATGGATTTTAAAGATGTAAGGCCCACTATGTTCTTGGGTGAGATGTTGCATGAATCGGTTTCGAAATCGACGCGCAACCTTTACCCCGTAGTAAATCAAGACGGTGTTCTTGTAGGGGTCGTACTGCTCGACGACATACGTGAATTCATGTTCGATACGGCCCTTTACCGAACTACAACGGTATCGACCTTTATGCAGCAACCTCCTGAAGTCATCCTTTACGGGGAAGATACCATGCAAAAGGTGATGCGAAAATTTCAAGTTAGCGGAGCGTGGAACCTTCCGGTCATCAAAAATGGAAAGTACCTTGGTTTTGTCTCGAAATCAAAACTGTTGACGGCCTATCGACGCGAACTGATCAATTTTACCAAATGAAGCATCTCATTCTCTTAATCGTAATTGCATCTTTTGTATCCATAATCTACGGGTTCACTTTGCCGGAGGGAGAAACACTCCTGGCCGATAAATTTATCGGGGCTGGAACAGTCGGGCTTTTTTTGGTGGCCATGCCACTTTTCTTGTTTACCTACAGCAAGGGAAAGAAAATGAAAGATTATATGCTCACCGATGAGAACATTCGAAAAATGAGAGGTGAAGATATCGAAAAGCCTGAAAATCAATGATGTTTGAAAACATATACTGTCATTTTTCTACCAACTTTCAACAAAAAAACATAAATTAGTAGTGATTATTAGTAATTAATTTTTATTGGAATGACTGGAACAGTTAAATTTTTCAATGAATCCAAAGGTTACGGGTTCATTACCAACGACGAAACCGGAAAAGACATTTTCGTTCACGCCACTGCGCTCAACGGAACTGAGCTTAAGGAAGGCGACAAAGTAGAATACGTAGAAGAAGAAGGACGCAAGGGAATGGTAGCTGCGCAAGTGCAGGTCACTGGATAATAAGTATCTTATTTTGAATGATCAGGAGACCCTGACCTATATATGGTCAGGGTTTTTTAGTGCCGTTGGTGTAATAGTTTCAATTAATTCAAATTGCGTTTTTGCACGAAGAACTTTCTTAACAAATCGGAAGCTTCATCCTCTAAAATGCCACCCAAGACTTTTGTCTTTGGGTGCAACTTCGTGCCCAATGCCCCATACCCACGTTGCGGATCTTTGGCCGCATAAACAATTTTTGAAATCTGACTCCAATATAGAGCTCCAGCGCACATCTGACAAGGCTCTAAAGTAACATACAATGTACATTCATGCAGATACTTGCCTCCCAGAAAATTTGCCGCAGCAGTAATAGCTTGCATCTCTGCATGGGCGGTCACATCGTGCAGTTGCTCGGTCAAGTTATGCGCCCTGGCAATTATTCTATCTTTTACGACCACAATTGCCCCAATAGGCACCTCGCCCTTCTCAAAGGCGGCCTCCGCCTCTTGCAAGGCCTTTCTCATAAAATAAGTATCATCGAAAGGGAGTACCATGAGGACAAAAATACGATACTGAAATGAGTAATCTCTGATACATACAGTTGAAAACAAGTATCAATAAATTTCAGAAATGCTGGTCATAAGTTCTTATTCATTTCTTAAACTCCATTTTATAAACCTCAAAGTAAAGTAAGAGCTCTTGAAGATCTAAACATCCCGTCTTTCGATAAATACTTTTCTCCATTTTTTCGACCTTCCCCTTTGCAAGACCCAAAATTTCTGCCAGCGCCGAGCTACCCAGTTGAAATTGCATCATCTCAAGAACGAGCATTTCTTGCCGGGTAAATTCAACGGTATGTGCCCTTGCTTCGGTTTTGATTCTATTGAACCGATTGTTCCCCTTCATATAAAACTAACTTAAATTGACCTAAAAAAATGAGCGGAAGACAATGCCCCTTCCCTAGAAATATTGAAAGATCCTCGGTACTGTTTCAAACGTATCAGTTGACAAAACAGCTTAAGTTCTTTTATAAGAAGAACTTCCTAATGGTCAAACAAATGAAAATTACTATTTAGGATTCAATATTCTTAGTTGACGATATCAAACTTAACCCTATCAATCAAGTAAAAAAATACCCTGAAATGGGTATATTCTTTACGAAGTTGGAATTTCAAAGTTTGTTCATAGGCTTTTTGCGCGGTAACTTAATGAACCGGTATTCCCCTAAATCACAACCCAGTCTTTTTTAGTGAATTATTAAACTTAGCAACGGTATACTAGTGAATACCCTTAAATTTGCCAATTGAAAATGCAGTTGCTAAAACATATCAGATGTCCTGATGATCTTCGTAAACTCAAAGAAGAAGATCTACCGCTACTTGCCGATGAACTTCGCGACTTTATCATTGATATCGTTGCGGTCAAAGAAGGTCATTTAGGGGCGAGCCTTGGCATTGTTGAACTGACCATTGCCCTACACTATGTATTCGATACCCCGAACGATAAATTGGTTTGGGATGTCGGCCATCAGGCTTACGGGCACAAAATATTGACGGGGCGAAAAGAAATTTTCGATACCAATAGGCAGCTTGGGGGCATTAGTGGTTTCCCGAAACGAAGCGAGAGCGAATATGATGATTTCGGTACCGGGCACAGTTCAACTTCAATTTCTGCCGTTTTGGGCATGGCCATTGCCTCGCAATTAAAAGGTAAGCACGAAAGACAACATATCGCCGTCATCGGTGATGCTTCCATTGCAGCTGGAATGGCCTTTGAGGGCCTCAACCATGCCGGTGTGACCGATGCCAATATTTTAATAGTACTGAACGACAATGCCATTGGAATCGACCCCAGCGTGGGGGCACTGAAAAAATACCTGACCAATGTGAAAAGGGGCGTTGCCAAAGATGAAAATATTTTCGAATGTCTCAACTTCGACTATTATGGCCCTGTTGACGGCCATGATCTAAATGCCCTGCTCAGCGAACTCAAAAGGCTAAAATCGGTCAAAGGCCCTAAATTGCTACATGTTATCTCCACCAAGGGCAAAGGCCTGCAACAGGCTGAAAAGGATCAAGTTACTTATCATGCCCCAGGCAAGTTCGATAAGAAAACAGGTGAACTGGAGAAAAGATCCGCCGACGGACTACCGCCCAAGTATCAGGATGTATTTGGACATACAATGGTTGAACTGGCCCATCAAAACAAAAAAATTGTAGGGATCACTCCTGCCATGCCTACCGGTAGTTCTTTAAAATATATGATGGAGACCTTTCCCGACAGGGCATTCGACGTCGGTATCGCCGAACAACATGCCGTTACCATGGCTGCCGGAATGGCCGCGGAAGGCCTGATACCATTTTGTAACATATACTCCACTTTTTTACAACGGGCCTATGACCAAGTCATTCATGATGTGGCCCTCCAAAATTTACCCGTTATCTTTTGTCTGGATCGTGCAGGCATCGTAGGCCAAGATGGAGCTACCCATCATGGCATGTATGATCTTGCCTACTTGCGCTGCATACCGAACCTTATTATTTTTGCCCCCTTGAACGAAACCGAACTCCGCAATATTATGTATACGGCCCAGATGGGATTGCAACATCCGATCGCGATACGTTATCCAAGAGGTAGAGGCGTCGTTACGGATTGGAAATTGCCCTTCGAAATAATTGAAATGGGAAAAGGGAAGGAGTTAAAGAAAGGTTCGAAAATTGCGATATTATCCGTCGGCCATATCGGGAATATGATTTCCGATTTAATCGAACGTCTTGATTTCAAATCACTTATCGGACATTATAATATGAGATTTGTCAAACCCATCGACAAGCATCTGCTACAAATGGTCTTTGACCAGTACGAGTATGTAATCACCGTAGAAGATGGTTGCAAAATAGGTGGTTTTGGCAGTGCCGTTTTAGAATCGGCCAACACCATGGGCCTAAAAAAGAATATTAAAATATTTGGGGTTGAAGATGTTTTTGTTGAACATGGAACTGTCGAAGAACTTCACCAAGTTGCGGGCATTGACATTTTGACCATCGAAAAATATTTAAGCTCCCTTGTCAATAAATAGTATGTACAAAAAAATTGCACTAAGTTTTTTCTTGTTTTCTTCATTGAATATCATTTGGGCTCAAGATACCATTCCACCTTCAAAGAAAGCGGATACGGTCTTAATTGAAACTACCATCGACACGATGGCAATAGATACGACGGTGGTCGACACTTTGGTCATCAGAAGAGAACAGGAAAGAATCAAGGACATAAAAAAAGGGGTTACCCTAAATACTTCGGTTATTTCCTTTAAGAAAACGAAGCCCTTGGACAAAGAGTATAAAAAGTTTCAAGTGCCGTCGTTCTGGCAAAAAATCAACCTATTGGGACTTAATTTTAGCGAAGTGGCGTTTGTCAATTGGAATGCGGGGGGAAACAACTCAGTATCCGCCTTGGCAAATATCCGTTTCGAACGAAATTACAAGTTTCGATATATTCAATGGGAGAATTACCTCGAAATGCGCTATGGTCTCAATGCCCAAGACAACCAAAAACTGCGGAAGACAGATGATGCATTACGCTTTAGTTCTACGTTCGGTTACCGCAGGGATACCATTAGCAATTGGTACTATTCTGCCAAGGCCAATTTCAATACACAGTTCTCGAACGGATATAAATACCCCGATAGAACCGCGCCCATTTCACGGTCACTATCGCCCGGATACTTCTTTCTAGGGGCAGGTACCAGTTATATTTCTGAAGGACGTAAATTCAATCTTTATATTTCACCCCTGACTCAAAAAGCGACCGTCGTTCTTGACCAAGACCTAGCCGATAAAGGCGCTTTCGGTGTGGAAAAAGCGGTTCTCGATGCCGATGGCAATGTAATTCAAAATGGGAAGAACCTTTTTCTCGAGCTTGGTTTTCTTGTCACCAACCATTGGGAAACCCAAGTTGCCAAGAACATAGCCTTAAAACATAGAATAAACCTATATACCGATTATTTGCGCAAATTCGGCAATATAGATGTAGATTGGGAGCTGAATATGGATCTACAGGTGAACGAATATATCGTCACGACAATCGGCACTCATTTGATATATGACGACGATATTCTTTTTGATCCGGTAAAAGATGCCGATGGAATTGTGATCGATCCCGGAGAGCCCCGTATTCAATTCAAGCAATTATTGGGGGTCGGGGTGTCGTATAATTTCTGAGATTCTGCAAAATAACGAAAGCCTTCCCGAAGGGAAAGCTTCCGCTTTTCATAGCAATTTCTCTCTTTGGCCCGAGAGCAGGGCTACTAACAGTCAAAAACTTACTTCAGTTTTGTTTTGCTTTTTTTACTTGAAAGGCCCTTGAAATATTGAATCCGAAATGGATATCCCCATTAAAAAAACCACCGTTGGTTTCGGCGATGAACCCTTTTTCGATCATCGACACCGCATTGGTAAAGACGAGTTGGAAGATGTGGCCCCCCGTCTCGATATCGACCCCAAAAGCAATCGAGTTCTTTACGTCGATTGATTCAAACGGATTCAAATTATAGTAATACTCCCCGTTAATAGAAACGCGCTGGCTTATTTTAATACGCGTACCAATGCCAAGTGCTACCATATCGTGCGGGTCATTATTCTCGGATACCGTATTAAAATGAATGAATGTGGGCATTAACTGTAATGAGACATTCGGGCCAAATTTTCTAGCCACCAATATTTGACCGGTATAGGTCAGCCGTTCACTAAAGGTGGGTTTGTTCTCTGGCAAGTAATCTTTTATCGTCTTTGCGGTTGTGCTACCAAAAAGTGTCATGCCAAAAGGAAATGGGTTTTCGCCCGACTTTTGTTGAAGCAGCCGGTATTTTCCATAGATATCAAAAGTCTTTTCGAACGAGCTGCGCCCAACGGCCAAGGTGAGCCTATCGTTCAAAGCATATTCAAAACCGAATCTTATGTTCGAATCATCAAGGCCAAAGAGTTGGTCAAAACCGGAATTTATGCGACCGAAACGGTGAGAAATCAAAAATTCCAAAACTCCCGTTTTACGGGTCTCTACAGAGTGCCCGTTCAACAATCGCGTGCCGTTAAAAGTGCCTGAAACCGTCAAAGTGGTGTCTGATGCCTCTTCCTCCAAAATGGATTCCAAATCTTGGGCCAAGTTCTTGAAAGGCAACACCGAGACAATGATGAATAAAAAGAGATAGTTCTTCATACGATTATTCATAGGGTTTGTGATGTAGTTCAAATGATACCTTAATGGTCTTTGCAATGTTATTTGCCACTATGGCCGGAATCTTAATCTTAAAATCGGCGACATCTACCTTAAAATCGCCTTTTAAGATAATCTCGTCATCCATCATTTTTATATCTACCATGGTGCTGATTTCCTTTTTCTCGCCATGAACGGTCAAGGTACCGACTATTTCGGTCGCCGTATTGGTGCCATCAATTTCATTTAGGTTCTTTATCTCGCCCGAGAAAGTAGCCTTAGGGTACTTGTGCGATTCGACATAGTTCTCATTGAAATGCTCTTGCATCAAGGCCTTTTCGAACATGAATGAACGCATCAAAAGCTGAATGGCAATCTTACCCGTGGTGGTATCGATTATGCTCAAGACCTGATTGTTATCGGCCTTGATATCTTCTACGATCGAATGCGAAAAAAAAGATACAAAACCTTCTTTGGTAAGAAACTTGTCTTGGGCACTTGCCATATTCACGGCGGACAACAAAAAAAACAATCCGAAAATTTTTGCCATAAATCTCATTCTACTATAGTACATCTTACCATTATTACATCTAGCAAATATCCTGTGCAGATGCCCTTTATGCCGATATCCTGTCCAACTTTTAAATTCAAAACCTTTCCGTTTTCTTCCGGTAACAAATGGCAAATAATACTGGATTCGGAATCTTCATCCTTTAAAGTAATCACGCTGTTGCCCTTTAGAGTAGATACTTCAAAAACCCTTCCTTTTACCAAAATTACACTTTCAGAGTATTTTTCATTGGTAGCAATTTCATTTTCCTGATATTCATCGATTAGGTTTTGCGCGGTCAAAACGTACGATGCTTCCGCCTGCTTGACATCTAGATGGGGTTTATTGTACCAATAAATCGAGGCCAATAGCAAAGGTATTGCCAGCAGTAAAAAACCTAGTATTATATTAAACCGTGTACCTCTCAAATCAATCGTTTTTTAATTGTTCATGGCTCCGTCATCCACCCAACACTTAATTGCGGTTATTTCGGCCATGGTCAAACTACCCTCTTTGGGCATTGCCCTTGATTGTGTAACATCTTTTATCAAACCCGCGATACCGGCAACACCATTGTATGTTGTAAGATTTGGCGCAAAAGGCTCACTACCGTCGCCATTATGGCAGGGCATACAGTTCGAATCGATCAAAGGCCTGATCGTTTCGCCGTAAAGCACCGGAGTTTCGCATTCGCCATCAACCTGTATTTCTTCATTTTCGACGTTATACTCACACGACAATATCGTTAATGCCATTGTGCCTATTGTCATACTCTTAAGTATTACTTTAATTCTCATATAGGTTTAAAGATAAAGATTAGTCCGTTAGGGGGCTGGTACCGGTATTTAGGATCGGCCAAACCCCCGGGGAAGGGAAACTGATTCCTTTATTGTCGCCACGTGCCTCATCTTGTCCGAAATAATATAATGGCCAACCTTTATACGTTAATTGGGTTCTACCAAAGACATCGATGGCGCCAAAATCGGCAGCGTTGAATATGCTGGGTATTTTGTCCAAAGTGATTTCAGCGATGGGCCAGACCGAGTTATTGGAAAAATCCGGGTTGGTGAAATTATTAGTGTCTTTGGTATCATTGATAAACCCGTAAAGTGTTCTTCCATCTATATCGGTCATATAAAATGTTGCCCCATCACCAGGAGAATAATCCCCTAAATAATTTACTCCATCATGACCCACCAATTGAGCACTGACATACATTAAGGAATAATCGGGTTTGGCGATATACCATACATTGTTCACAGCATCTCCATTAGTGTCACCTGCGGCCGAATCACCTACAAAATAATACAAGGGCCAACCCTTATAGGTGGTTTGCTTCGAACCATCGGATCGGTCGATTGTTGCAAAATCAGAGCTATCCAATCCATCATCGACAATAATATCTTCGCTGTAAAAAACGGGCCATGTGTTCAAACACCCATCAATGCATTGCGATGTTTCCTTTGAATCTAGAGAAAAAAAGTATAATGATATACCCTCGGCATCGGTCATAATACTTCCGAAGCCGGGATCCTCTGCAAGTTTGACCGTGCTCTGTGGTGCCGGCGCGATTTCTGTGTTCAAATTCGCTATTGGCCATACCCCCGGAGCCGGAAAACTAATCCCTTTATTATCTCCACGAGCTTCGTCCTGACCGAAATAATATAATGGCCAACCCTTATATGTCAGCTGTGTTCGGCCAAAAACATCGATCGTGCCGAAGTCTTCAACATTTAGAACACTAGGTATTTTATCAAGGTCAATTTCGGCAATGGGCCAAACGGCATCGTTCGAGAAATCAGGATTTGTAAAATTATTGGTGTCTTTTTGATCATTGATAAAGCGATACAAGGTATTGCCCTCAAAATCTACGAGATATGTGGTAGCACCATCACCTTGCGTATAGTCTTCCAAATAATTATTGCCATCATGGCCGACCAACTGGGCACTGGCATACATCAACGAATAGTCAGGTTTGGCGACGTACCAAATATCGTTGACCCCATCACCGTTGGTATCTCCTTCTGACGTATCGTTGGCGAAATAATACAAGGGCCACCCTTTATAAGTTGTTTGTTTGGCCCCGTCAGTTCTATCAATGGTAGCAAAATCAGCAGTATTCAAGCCCGTATCGACTGTAATGGTCTCTTGAAAGAAAACCGGCCAAGAACTTAGGCAACCATCTAAACACTCTGATGTATCCTTGGTATCGCGCGAAAACAAATAAAGTGATTTTCCTTCGGCATCGGTCATTATTTTTCCGAATGCAGCATTGTCTATGAGCCTAATTGTATTGGGCGTTGGTTCAGGATTATCAATTGGTTGGCCACCACCCGTCTCTGGCGGATCGGGAGCGTCATCTTTACTACATCCAAAGAGCAAAAAAACAATAGTTAGCGTTAAATGGCCTAGATTTTTCATAATTTGTGTTCTTTGTAGTTCTATTTAAAGCCTAAATTAAACCCGTTACCTCACCTGTATCAAATAAAAGACGGTGAACGTGAAAAAATCAAGCTTGAAACCGAATTATTAACCCTAAAGTACTTTCTCTTTGAAAAAAGATAATCTCTACCTGTTCACCTTATTGGCCATCTCGATCATCGTTTTCCTGATCGGCTATTTTAGCATGGCGTATATGGTAAAGGTGAGTACCAACCAATTGTTGGAGATTCAAATTGAGTCGAGCAAGCGAGAGGCACGTGAATTTGCCGAACTTGTTTCGTCGCAGTTGGCGAACGGAATACCCCGTGAGGTCGTCGTCGACAACATTCAAAAAAGTATAGAGGGCACCGACATAGAAACAGGTTTCGTATGTATGTTTGATTGGTCAGGGGTAGAAATATGCCATCCTGACCCCAATAAGATAGGGCAACAGACCAATCCGAACGAATCATATGTTAGATCTATCGAAGACCAGATCAATTCAGAGGATTTTTATGATCTCTTGACCAACAAGAAGTCACAAGGTGGAATCAGGGATTTTTCCAATGAAAATCGAAGCTCTGAGATTATCTACCTGTACCCGGTCAAAAATTCGGATTGGATTATCGCGGCCCACGCGAACATTACGAAAATCGAGAAACAGATCAAACAGTTGAAGTTCAACTTTATGTTGGTCTACCTGTTATCGAGTGCCACCATTGTACTATTATGCCTTCTTATGGTCCGGTTTTTAGGAAGCTATTACGAAAAGACCTTAGAAACCAAAAATGAAAAACTGGCAGAAGAGGTCGTAAATCTTTCGAAACTGAATACCGATCTAGGCAACTATCGCAATCGCATCGCCAAAAAAATAGAGGAGGAAAATCAGGTAGAAAACGACAATTCGGAAGATCAGGTGAAAATTAAGAATAGGCTGTTGACCTATTCAAAAGACAAACTGATAAGCATCAAAGTTGATGAAATCGCCTTTATCGGCACCGAAAATTCAATCACCTGGATCACCTCTCTAGATGGTAAGCGCTATAGCAGCAACTCTAGCCTTGATGAGCTCTATAACAGTTTGGATCCCATGCTTTTTTTCAGGGCCAATAGGCAGTACATCATCTCGGTCCAGGGCATCGATGAAATCTTAAGGTACGGAAACAATCAACTAAAGATAAGGCTGAACCCACCTTCGAGTGAAGCGATTATTATTAGTAAAAATAAGGCTTCAGAGTTTAAAAAATGGTTGAATATGTAGTTTAACGGCATTTTTATCAGTGCCGAACCATAGAAGTTCAGTACTAAAATTTCCGTTTCAAGCGTGATTTTTTCCCCTTCACATAGTTTTATTTGAAAATTGGCATGTAAATTCTTCCCTTTACACCATCAAACAAAAGGTGGTTCCCTACTATTGCCATTCTTCTTTTGTAAACTTTGGGGTTTCTATTGAAATTCTTTTAAAAAGGATTTTTTAAAACACGAAGTGAGCGAGATTATGACGGTTATTTAAGTCATAGAATCGCGGCAATTAATGCACAGGTAATATTCTATTTACCGGTGTCAGACAAAAAACTTCCCTAAGCATATTGATTGTTCGTGACGTCTAAGTCGGCGTACGAACAAAAAATATCGAATATTTAACCATTTTAATATATAATGCAATGAAAAAAAGGAAGTTTTTAGTCACACTAGGGATTATAGGGTTTATGTCCACATCATGCTCTGTGGATGACAATGGATTGAACGTGGCCAATCTAAGAGCGGATCTCGATGAACTCAACAATATTACTACCTCAGGTTCTTGGAGGATCGCTAATTTCTCGGAATCAGACGACGATCATACCAGTGACTTTACAGGATATGACTTTTTCTTTGAAGACGATGGCAGCTTATTTGCCATTAGCCAAACAAACAATATCAATGGCCGATGGTCGTTGACCATGGACGAATCTGGGGAGGATTTCAGTTCGAACGATGATTGCGGAAACTGCACAAATTTTCAACTTCTCGACGTCTTGACCGCCTGTTCTGACTGGTATGTTGATAAACTGGAACGTAATGATGAAGATTTGGAAGACAGCCTTTCGGGATATCGGTTCAATTTTTCCAATGACGGAACATTTAGTGCCATGAAAGGTACGACCAGCTACCAAGGCAGTTGGGAAAGTAGTGGCACCGGTAATGACATCACAGTGTTAATTACAATTTCGGATATTCCTGAGATCGAGGAAACATGGAGGCTTCATGAAATAGAACTGGAAAATGGGGAAAGTAAAGTCGACCTAAGGATAGGCGATGATAGATTGCGTTTTAAAAATAATTGTTCGCGACTAGATTTGGCGAACACGAACAGTGGTCAAAATGAGGTGGATTTCAATATTTTCTTTGAAAGCCCTGTCAATTTCAACCGCCTAAGCCAAGATTGGGAAATCATTTCATACACGAGTTCAAAAATTGAATTGGTACACGTCAGTGGGGGTAATGGCGGCACCGATTTATTGACCTTCGAAAAGAACTAACCTACTCTACCAGGCCCCTGGTCGCTGTACTAGTTGAATGTCGATTGATAGAACCTTTATGGGAAAAACATGCTATGAAAAAGTGAAAGGTTCTCAACAAACCGCCCCATACTATCGGGGCGGTTTTAAGTATGGCATTGTGAATACCTATTAAGATAAATTGAAGTCCGTTCCGGTAATCTTAGAATGTAAATGTACAGCGCTACTATCTGATAGGCTGGCCACATAGCAACAGGCATTCAATACTATTCTGTATAATGAGGTCTCTTCCCCTGTATAAAATTCGGGCAGTATTTTCAATATCAACCCATCATACTTTGATGCTTGCCCGCTCATCTTGCCTACCAAAGCGTTCGTCAATACCTCCAAAATATCGAAAATGACCTTATAACCGGCAATCTCTTTATCGACAACTTCCCTTGAGTTATAGATATTACCAACACTTATGGCTAGAATATCCCTTATCTGGGCTTGATACTTGCTTTTGTCCAAAAGGGAAGTTTCAAATGTACCGTTAAGTATTTTACTTTCATTGGCAACAAACAAATCCACCGCATCACTGATAAGCGTGTTGATGGCAAGTGCCCTCAAATAACTCAACCTGTCTTCTTTATACCGTAAGGTATTATACTTTTTGGTATTTATTCGGTCTTTTACGAGGTTGATCAAGTACTCCAAGGCAAAATCCTCAGAAATCAGTCCGAGATTGATCCCGTCCTCAAAATCGATTATGGTATAGCAGATATCATCTGCCGCTTCGACCAAGTACGTCAACGGATGTCTTGAAAACGAAACATCGGCTCCTTCCCTTGTTGGTATCAAACCCAATTCGGCTGCCACCTCGACAAAAGCATGCTTTTCCGATTGAAAAAACCCGAACTTCTTATCGGCGATATGCCTACTCGGCTTTTTGGGCAACGATTCTTTGGGATACTTCATAAAAGCCCCTAGCGTGGCATAACTAAGCCGCAATCCGCCATCAACCCCTTCGCGTGATTCTGTCAATAATCTAAACCCGTTCGCATTGCCTTCAAAATTGATAAGATCTTGATATTCTTTCTCCGACAACTCTGACCGATATTTTTTTCCGTTTCCCGTTTTGAAATATTCCCCAATCGCCTGCTCCCCGCTATGACCGAAAGGTGGGTTCCCGATATCATGGGCCAACGAGGCCGCCGCCACTATAGCTCCGAAATCGTTAAAATGATAACCATGTATTTCGGCTAGGTAAGGATGTTTTTTTAGAATCTGTTTTCCTGCTATCCTACCAAGGCTTCGACCGACAACAGAAACCTCAAGGCTATGGGTCAAACGGGTATGCACAAAGTCGGTCTTTGAAAGCGGTATTACTTGGGTCTTGTCCTGTAAGCTGCGAAAAGCCGATGAAAAGATGATGCGATCATAATCGACCTCAAAACCCAAACGCGTCTCATCTTGCTCTTTTCGCAGTCGTTTATGGGTATCGCCATGGCGTTTTAGCGACAATAATCTTTCCCAATCCATAATTCTTGTTTACGCCGCAAGATAGTCCTTTTTCAAATTGTCGTTCTGCGGTAATTCGGGAGTTAACATTTGATTAAGCCCATAACATTTAAGTAACAATATCACAATATCGATTTAATAAACACCTAACACACGCTTTACAACGCCTTGGTTTCTTTGCTGCGGTATTTAAAAACATAGTAAAACAAACTAATGAAACGATTTTTTTTGAGTCTGCTCATTTTAGCAGCAATGCATTCAAATGCACAGGATAACGGCAGCATTGCCGGAAAAATTACCGACAAAGAAGTGAATAACGAACCTCTACCTTTTGCCAATATCTTGATCAAGGGAACGACCAAAGGAACCACCTCTGATTTTGACGGGTTATATGAAATAGCCGATTTAGAAGCAGGTACCTATACAGTGGTCTACAGTTTTGTGGGATACGAAACCGTTGAACTGCCGAATATAGCCGTTGTAGCAGGCAAGGTGACCACCGTCGACCTGGGCATGGCCGCCAATGAAGGTGTATCGCTAGACGAAGTCGTCGTAACTACCGTGGCACGCAAAGATTCTGAAGTAGCCTTATTGCTCGATCAGAAAAAAGCGGTCGAAATAAAAGAAAGTATCGGTGCCCAACAATTGGGCAAGATCGGAGTGTCAGATGTTGCCACCGCAACCACTAAAATTTCCGGAGTATCCAGTAGTGAAGCATCAGGCGATGTTTTTGTTCGTGGGCTCGGAGACAGGTATTTGATTACTACATTAAATGGTCTTCCCGTGCCTTCCGATGATGTGGAGAAAAAGAATATAGATCTGGGGCTTTTTCCTACTAGGGTCATTCAGAATGTAAGCGTGAGCAAGACCTATTCGACACAAACATCGGCAGATCAATCATCGGGCAACATCAATATTAGTTCTCGAGAACTTTCCGGCTCAAGTGAGTTGAGCTTCGGCCTGCAAACGGGTATCAATTCGAACGTTGCCAAGAGTGGTGTTTATGATGACTTTAAAGTATCACGGAATTCTGCGAATACCGATTTTGGCTTCTATGCCCAGAACCGTACAACCCAAGAACTTATTACGCAGCAAGGTTGGAACACCGTACAAAAGGAAAATCCAATCGATTACAGCTTCAATTTTGTGGCCGGAAAAAAAATCAAGGAAAGGTTCGCCGCCCTTTTAACGGCATCGCACAATACCTCGCATACCTATGGTCAAGGTCTTTTTAGGCAATTCCGCTCTAACTTTATCGATGATACCATTACCGATGCGACCAATTTTAACAGAAGGGCTGTTACCTCTGCATTGCTCGATTTTAGCTTCTTTGCCAACGACAAAAACAAACTAAAATCATCTACCTTCTTTATCAATACTACCAACGACGAGGTTTATGAAGGAGGGCGCAATGGCGAAGGAACCATTTTTGAGGAGACTGATGTCAACGAGGCCTTTCAGTTTGTTAGAGATCAAAATATCAAGCAGACACGTTTGTTGGTGACCCAACTTTTAGGCACACATAAGCTTGGCGAAAAAAACAGCCTAGAATGGGCGGGTGGCTACAACAGCGTAAATGCCGACGAACCGAACCGAATACGAAACGAAGTCAATATCATGAATGATGACGGCCGTATTCAATTGGGAAGAACCGGTGGATTTCAACAACGAAAATCGAAACAAGAAATAGCCGATAAAGAATTTAGCGGTTATCTAAAAGATGTTTTACAGCTTATCGATGAAGAAGAAAAATCATTTAAGGTAGAACTTGGAATCAATTACCGAAACAAAGAGAGAGATTTTTTCTCTCAGTTCATCGGTGTCGAAGAGCGCGCTACTGACGTCATCAATCCGCCTTCGATCGATAATTTGGGCAGTATCTTTCAACAAGGCAATTTCGATAATGGATTGCTTGAGTTCAACATTTTACAACCCGACCTTTATAATGGCAAATTGATTTCCCAAGCGGCGTTTGCAGATTTCAATGTAGGATTGGGCAAATGGAATTTCAACGCCGGCTTACGTTACCAAAAAGATGAGATCAAAGTCAGTTTCGATGTAGGCAACTTTTCTGGAAGGATCGGCGAATCGGTCAAGGAATATAACAACCTTTATCCAAGTCTTAACGTCAAGTACGACATTAACGATAAAAATGGCCTAAGATTGGCCGTTAGCCGTACGATTACCTTACCCGAGTTCAAGGAAATATCACCATTTGAATACGTCTCGCAGACAGGACAGGTGACTCGAGGTAATCCTGACCTAGAAGCGTCACGAGATTTAAACTATGACCTGAAATGGGAATATTTTCCATCCAATGGACAATTGATATCGTTAGCGGCATTCTATAAAGACATTTCAGACCCTATCAACAAGGTCCAAGATAGAGGTTCGGCAGGTGTGTTTTCTTTTTTCAACTCAGGCGAAAAAGCGGAAATCTATGGATTCGAAGCGGAAACAAAAATCGACCTTGTTTCGCCGATAACCAATGAGGAAGATGGAAGCATGTCGGGTTACGGCCTTAATCTAGTCTTTAACGCTACCAGAATGTGGCATACGCAAGACTTGAAGGAGGTACGTGACGAAAATGGAAATTTCATAAGAACCTTTAGATATAATGGGCTTACGGAAACAGGACTTCAAGGAGCTTCCGATTGGATCGTCAATACAAGTTTGAACTTCAACACCGCTGGAGAAAATTCGTTTAACGCATCGTTAACCGCAAACTATGCCTCGGATAAAATCTTTGCACTAGGTGCTCCAGAAATACAAAGTCAGAGCGAGACTTTTTACAATGATGCCATTGTTGAAAAAGGGTTTGTTGTACTCGATGCTGTAATCAGTAAAGAGTTTGGCGAACACTGGAGAGTTCGTCTGATCGGCAGAAACCTACTTAATCCTGAAATCAAAAGAACCCAATTGGTCAAACCGAGCACGACCAATCTTGAAACCGAAGAAATTGTACGCTCCTATACAGCTGGATCACAGCTTAGATTAGGTATCAATTATACATTTTAGAGAACCCACAACTAATGAATTAACATTTAAAACTGAAAATTATGAAACTGAAAACGATTAGATTTTTTTCATTGTTCGCTGCCGTGCTTGCATTTACCCTTGTAAGTTGTAGTGACGACGACAACTCGCCCGACCCTGGGCCGATTCTTCCAGATGCTACCTGCGACGACGGAGTTAAGAATGGTGATGAGACGGGTGTAGATTGTGGCGGTAGCTGCAGTAACTCGTGCGATACCCCGACCGAGGGCACCGAACTAAGTGGCAGCCAAACTGATGATTTGACCTTAGACCCGACCAAGACCTATACTTTGACAGGTACTTATAGTATTGAATCTGGTGCTACCTTGACAATTCCTGCGGGAACAATGATTGTTGCCGATTCAGGTACCGATATATATATCGTGGTGAAAAAAGGTGGAAAAATCGATGTGCAAGGTACTTCAGCCGCACCTGTAGTAATGACCTCGGCCAATGAGACTCCTGGGGATTGGGGCGGTTTGGTCATAGCCGGTAACGCGACGACCACCGAGGGTGTCAATGCCGTTGCCGAAGTGGGCGGAATCGTTTATGGCGGTAGCGACGATACCGATAACTCAGGTTCGATCAGTTATTTGATCATCAACTACGCCGGGGCGCAGATTAATTCTGAATCTCAGTATAATGGTTTGACACTATACGCCGTTGGTTCAGGAACCACAATCGATAATGTCGCCATTTTGAACGGAACTGACGATGGTGTCGAATTTTTTGGCGGTACCGTAAGTGCCAGTAACTTCTATTTGGAAAACAATGAGGATGATGCCGTTGATTGGACGGAAGGATGGAACGGAACCTTGACCAATACCTATGTTTTGCATACCAATGCCGGATTTTCAACTGCTATAGAGGCCGATGGGGCAAATAATAATCCGACCATAGTGAACTTCACGGCTGTCTCTACGCAGGGTGGAACTGCACTACAGTTCAAAAAAGAATCAGGTGCAACTATAACGGGTCTTTCACTGACCGGATATGAAATTTCGGTCGATATGAAGGATAATGGCCCATTGACAAATGTACAAATCGATGGTTCTGACGCTGATCCCGCCCTGACCTACCTAGCAGATGCCTCTGTCGATGCTTCCGCTTTTGCTTGGGTCGATACCGACAATCAAGTAACCATCATGTCATTGGAAGGCACACTGACCGAAGATATGACGTTGAACGCTAATACTATTTACAATCTGAACGGAAGTCTTAGCGTCGAAAGCGGTGCTAAGTTGACCATTCCGGCTGGTACGGTCATTATCGCCGATGCCGATAGCGGTACAGAGACCGACACCTATATCGTAATCAAGAAAGGGGCTCAAATAGATGTACAAGGTACGGCCGCCGACCCAGTGGTCATGACCTCTACGAATCAAAGTCCCGGTGATTGGGGCGGACTTGTAATCCTTGGTGATGCAACGACCACCGAAGGGGTAGACGCGATTGCGGAAGTTGGTGGCTTTACCTATGGTGGAACCAACGACGAAGATAACTCAGGTAACATCAGTTACTTGATAATCAACTATGCCGGGGCACAAATCAACTCAGAATCACAGTATAACGGACTTACCTTATATGCTGTTGGGTCAGGAACGACCGTTGAAAACGTGGCAATTTTGAACGGTACCGATGATGGTGTCGAGTTTTTTGGAGGTACGGTAAGTGCATCAAATTTCTATCTGGAGGACAATGAAGATGATGCCGTCGACTGGACAGAAGGATGGACAGGCACTTTGACCAACACTTATGTGCTGCACGAAAATGCCGGTTTCTCAACTGCTATCGAGGCCGATGGTGTCGATGCTGCAGTAGGTGTCCCCACAATTGTCAATTTCACCGCAGTATCTACAGCCGATGGTACCGCACTTCAGTTTAAGAAAACAACGGGGGCCACAATGACCAATGTATCGCTTTCAGGATATACAACCAATGTCGATATGAAAGACGGTGGACCGGTGGGCAACATAACTGTTGATGGCACGGCATTGACAAGTGTCGATGATGATGTATTTAACGGCACTGTAGTCGATATTACTATGTTTGATTGGGCCAACGACTAAGGGTCGGGTTTGATTAAATACCACTGAAAGCCCCGCCTTCGGCGGGGCTTTCTTTGACATATTGGGGCGGGCCGCAAGTGATTTTCCTGATAAATTTCATTGAAAAGTAATGGCGTTATAACCCAAACCTTACCTACAAATAATCTATGCTTAACCTAAACTTTACTTTGCTGGGTTTTCTTTGTATTCGTAATCTTAGATTCGATATGAAAAAACTAGGTCTAATTTTTATTTTAATGATCTCTATAAGTCTGTCGGCCCAAGAAAAAGGTAGCGTACAGGGTAAGATTATCGATTTGGAGGGTAATAACGAGCCTTTGCTTATGGCCGAAGTTCAAATCAAGGATACCGAATTCAAGACCATGACCAACTTTAACGGCAATTTTAAGATCGAGGGAATCGAACCTGGTTCATACACTATGACAGTACGTTTCTTAGGTTACGAAAGTATAGAGCTTCCGGTTGAGGTTACGGCAAATGAAACGGTACGGATCGAAAGTGGCCTCAAAGCACAAACATTGGATCTAAGCGATATCTCCGCTTTGATTTTTGCCGATGCGGAGACCGCCTCGTCAGTCGCCAGCATTGAAAAAGAACAAAAAAAGTAGCACATTTAACCATAAAAAAGCCTCCATGTATTTTCATGGAGGCTTTTTTATTTAAGTCCGTTATTTTTAAAGAATGTCAATCTTTGGTTACCACCCTCGATTTGCTTTCTTTATCGATAACACTCGCGATTATGTTATTATCGAATACAACTTCTTTCATCTTGCCATCTTCCCAAAACAGCCACTTTCCTGTTTTAACGCCCTTTTCATAAGAACCTTCCGAGGTCTTGTCGCCAGCATCATTATAGCTTACCCAATCTCCTTGAAGTTTCCCTGCCAGGTCAAAAGTGCCTTTTTGACTTACCTGTCCATTTTCATGAAAATAAGTAGCCTCGATTAGATTGGTCTCTTTGTTCAATTTGATTTCTTTCTTTTGTTGGGCAAAAGAGGCGGAGACCATAAATGAAACAACAATTAATAAAACATATTTTTTCATGACAAACGCGCTATTATAAGTTCATATATACCAAATAAAGGTAAAAAATAATTTACACTATATCAACACTTACATAACGTTAAATTTACATTCAAATTGTAACATCTTGAAAAACAATGAAAAACCGTTTTCTAAAAAAACTTAATGATTACTTAATATTAGAATTACCATAAGATTATGTTGGAAAGCGATTTTTGTCTGTCATTACTAAAATAAACGGATTTCTTTTTGGATATTAGTTTTTGTCGACTATTCTTAGAGATCCCGAAGCTACCTTTCTCAAGGTAGCTTCTTTTGTTTATGACAAGATATAACATTTAGGAAACATTAACTTAACATTGAGGTGGGTTCTTTGCAGCGACAAAAACTAATACCTTAATGAAAATTCTTCGATTGGCCCTTGGGCTATTTTTTCTCGTTTCTGCAAACCTATACGCTCAAGAAAAAAATGCACCGGCTTTTGGAAAAGGGCTGTTCAACTTGGTTGGAAAAGACAGTTCTTGGAGTATGAAAATCGGTACCCGTATGCAAATTTTGACCGTAGCCGATTGGTCGGAAGGTTCAGATGGCGGCATGTCAAATCCACAACAGAACTTCTTGATCCGCAGGGCGCGTCTAAAATTTGACGGGTTTGCATATTCCCCAAAGCTTAAATACAAAATAGAGCTTGGACTGTCAAACCGTGATATATCAGGTGGGTCAGAATTTACCCGAAATACGCCACGATATATTCTTGATGCTGTCGTGATGTGGAATTTCTACGAAAATTTCGAACTATGGCTGGGCCAGACCAAATTACCCGGCAATATCGAACGGGTAATTTCATCTGGAAACCTTCAGCAGGTCGACCGTTCTTTAGTGAACAGTAGATTTAATATCGACCGTGATGTAGGTTTTCAATTAAGGCATCACACCCTTTTGGGCAAAAAATTCTTGATGCGCGAAAAACTGGCCTTTTCACAAGGTGAGGGAAGAAATGTAACCAATGGAAATCTTGGAGGGCACCAATATACGGCAAGGTTGGAATTTTTGCCGTTCGGTGAATTTGTTGGCAAAGGTGATTATAGTGGTAGTGACCATAAACGCGAAGAAACACCCAAAGTAATGTTCGCGTTCAATTATGATACCAACAAGAATGCGGTCAAAACAAGGAGCAACCTAGGTTCTTATATGACCAACGATACGGGGTTTCACGAAACCGACATCAATACTTTTTTCTTTGACGGTATGTTCAAATACAGTGGTTTTTCATTTATGTGGGAATATGCCGACCGAACTGCGGACGACCCAATTGCAAAAAATTCAGATGGCACCGAGACCGGTGACATTGTCTGGGTCGGTAACGGTCTTAATCTACAAACCGGATATTTATTTAAGAACAATGTAGAAATATCGGGAAGATATACCAATATCGAACTCGACCAAATTACCGGAAGAAACCCTGAAACCCAATATACTCTTGGTCTATCAAAATATATCGTCGGCCACAAACTAAAAGTACAGACAGATTTAAGTTACCTCAAGGTCGATAACGGTTCAGATGAGCTTATGTATCGACTTCAATTGGATGTTCATTTTTAGCATGATAACGATCATTTAAGTTGTAAATTGGTTTTTTCAAATTTGTACCCAGTACCAACCGAACTGAATTATGGATAATATTTACTTTTTAATGATCGTTGCCCTGGCCATCTTGGCCATTGCCGATTTAGTTGTGGGGGTCAGTAATGATGCCGTTAATTTCTTAAACTCTGCAATCGGCTCAAAGGCCATCTCTTTTCGGTCAATGATGATCGTGGCAAGTCTCGGAATTTTTATTGGAGCCGTTTTTTCAAGCGGTTTAATGGAAGTCGCCCGAAAGGGCATATTCGTTCCCGGTGAGTTTTATTTTAGCGAGATCATGATCATCTTCATGGCGGTAATGATAACCGATATTCTGTTATTGGATTTTTTCAACACCCTGGGCATGCCAACATCCACGACAGTATCGATTGTCTTTGAACTCTTGGGAGCAGCCGTCGCCATGGCATTGATCAAAATAGGTGCCGATAGCGGTTCGATATCTGAATTGTATTCCTATATCAATACGGCTAAAGCAACAGAGATTATCCTTGGAATTCTCTTATCGGTCGTTGTGGCTTTTTCGGTAGGCGCGTTTGTACAATACGTTTCAAGGGCTTTATTATCATTTAATTTTGAAAGAAAATCGAAGTGGGCGGGTGCCATTTTTGGCGGCGTGGCGTTGGCCGCCATTACCTATTTTATTTTTATCAAAGGATTAAAGGGCACCGATTATTATACTGAGATCAAACCCCTGATCGAAGGTAAAACAGCCATGATAGTGACAATAAGCTTCATAATCTGGACTTTGCTGTCATATGTCTTAATAAAATTTCTCAAGAAAAACATTTACAAGCTTATTATCGCCGTAGGCACCTTTGCATTGGCCCTGGCCTTTGCAGGCAATGACCTCGTGAATTTTATCGGGGTGCCCATAGCCGCATGGCAGTCTTATGAAGCTTGGTTGGCCTCAGGTGTTCCGGCGAATGAATTTGCCATGGACGTTCTGGGAAGCAAGGTGCCGACCCCGACATTGTTTCTCTTGTTTGCCGGTTTGGTAATGGTGTTGACCCTTTGGTTTTCAAGCAAGGCGCGAAGAGTTGTAAAAACTTCAATAGACCTATCTAGTCAAGAAGAGACCCAAGAGCGCTTCGAGCCTAATTTCCTATCTCGAAATTTGGTCCGGTTTTCCATGCTGGTCTCAAAATATACATCCACGGTAATTCCCGTTACAATCCAAGAAAAAATAGAAAAACAGTTCGAAAAACCAGTAATCGAATTACCAAAAGGAAAAATACATGAGCTGCCGGCATTTGACATGGTGCGTGCCGCGGTAAACTTAATGGTCGCAAGTGTATTGATTTCTGTGGCAACATCCATGAAATTACCGTTGTCCACTACCTATGTCACTTTTATGGTCGCCATGGGTACCTCATTGGCCGACAGAGCTTGGGGCAGCGAAAGTGCCGTTTACAGGGTAGCCGGGGTTTTGAACGTAATCGGCGGTTGGTTCTTTACCGCTCTCAGTGCTTTCGTCGCTGCCGGAACAGTAGCCTATTTGATTCATTTGGGCGGCGGTACCATGATCGCGATGTTATTGTTACTGGCGGTTCTTCTATTGGTAAGAAACTATATTAGACACAATCAAAGGGCTAAAGTTGTCAAGGCCGAAGATAGTCTGAACAAATCAGAAAGCAGTTCGATACAAGGGGTAATCGAAGAGAGCGCCGATAACATTTCGAAAGCACTAAAACGGGTAAGTAAAATAAACAATAATACGATCAATGGCTTGATCAATCAAGATTTGGATTCGCTCAAAAAGGCCAAGTCAATGGTGGTTAAATTAGAAACCGAAATAGAGGAACTGCAAAATGATATCTTTTACTTTATTAAAGATCTAGATGATTCTTACTTGGGCGCCAGCAAGTTCTATATCGATGTAATCGGAAGTATTCAAGATGTTGCACAATCTTCTAGTCTTATTGCAAAGGTGAGCCATAAGCATGTAAACAATAATCACAAGTCACTAAAGAAAAAACAGGCCGAAGAACTGTTGGCTATCAATGAAAAACTCATTCACCTATTTGACCAAATACGCGATGTTTTTGACACGAGAACCTTCGATAGAATAGTACCGCCAATTATGGAAGAAAAACAGTCTCTTTTGGACGAGGTAACCAATTCGATACAAAAACAGGTCGAACGCACACGATTCGAAGAATCAAGTCCGAAAAACACCACTTTGTATTTCAGCATTCTTCTGGAGACAAAAGATTTGATCAAGGCCAATATGAATATTCTGAACTTGTATTATGAAGAACATAACCGTTCAAAGGAAATTCTAAGGTCAAATGAATAGACCCTTACCTTGTTCAAATAGGGTAAGTTGTCAAACTTCATATACTAATCACCGTTTTCAAGCAAAGAATCTTTGTCGCCATAAAGTAGTTCAGCCACAGAAATTAGATTCTTGATCGTCTCGTTCAAGTTATCCTTATCATTGACCAAAGAAGAGGCCATCTCTGGTGTGATCAAATTTTCGCTTATTAGTTTATTTATTGATCTTGTAGTCTGGTACTTTCCTTCTTTTGCCGCATGCCTTAGCTTCAGCAATTTGGCATAGTGTTCTTCTTTACCATCTTTGGTCCTGAATAAATAGATAATTTGCAAAACCTTGGCCATCTTCTTCCGAAATTTATCATATTGCTTTGCCATGTGCTTATTTTCCGAATTCTGATAATTTGAGACATTGATACTTATCTCTAAAACCGCCTTAATAATTTCGACCATCTTACGGTTTGCAATAATGATATTTGTGATTTGGTCGTTCTGACTTTTGCCCATCTTTAAGGTGCTTTGGGCGGTTGTGGCATATCTTATTATTTCACCGTAAATAGTTTTGACCTTGTTGTAATAAAGATTTCTAACATCGGTGCCAAAATCCTCTTGGGACTTTTTGATGATTTCCTTCGGCTTTAAGTCCGACTTTATATCTTCCCTATGAATGTTCAATGCATGGGTCACTATTTCGAAAACCGCGTTCTCATAGAGGTATTTTGACTCTTTGAGAAGTGAAAAAATAACCGTCTCAGGATATTTTATAATCTCCTTGTTCAAATATTTGGGCTCATCGATCTCTTTTTTTACCTCTAATTTTGATGGCACTAATTTTTCTACGACTTTGGCAATAGGTGCAATGAACCAAACCAGAATCAAAGTGTTTGTAATATTAAAAGTGGTGTGAAACAAAGATAAGGCGACCGGAATTGCGGCCGCACTGGCATATGGCGATTCCGCACCCGTTAATGATACCAGCCATTCTATAATTTTTAAGAACGGATAGAACAATACCAGAACCCAAATAACACCGATTATATTAAAAATCAAGTGGGCCCGTGCCGTGCGTTTCGCATGAAAGTTGGCCACAATGGCCGCCAAGTTTGCCGTAATTGTAGTCCCGATGTTCTCCCCCAAAACCATTGCCGCAGCCAATGGAAACGGAATCCAACCTTGAGCCGTCATGATAAGGGTAAGTGCCATGGTGGCACTTGAGGATTGAATAATGACCGTCAATAGGGTGCCGATGAACAAAAACAATAAAACGGACCAAAAGCCCAAATCGGTATACCGTTTTAAAAATTCAAGAATTTCAGGATTTTGTCTTATATCGGGTACCGCATCTTTTAAAAATTGCAACCCGATAAACAAGACCGCAAAGCCGATGATAAAAGTGCCCCAATTCTTTAAATTTTGCTTTTTTGCAAATGTCAGCGCAAAGCCAAGACCTACCAAGGGCAGTGCAATAGTGCTCATACTCACTTTGAAGCCAAGTATTGTAATCAACCATGCCGTAATGGTAGTGCCGATATTGGCCCCCATGATAACGCTAATTGCCTCTGTAAGGGTCAACAACGATGCATTCGAAAATCCAACTACCATTAAGGTGGTCGCAGACGAAGATTGAATAATCGATGTAATGAAAAATCCGGTGAATATACCAAATACCCTATTCGAGGTCATGGTGGCCAGAATTTTCCTCATCTTGTCACCGGCCAAACTCATTAAGGCATCGCTCATGACTTTCATTCCAAAGAGAAATAGCCCGAGCGAACCTAAAAGTTGAAGAATATCGTAGAAACCGTAATCCAAATCGACTATGATGAACTGTTACATTAAGGTAAATATAAGGTTAATTAATTGTAAATATTTGAACAGTATATGATCGAGGCTCTTTTGAACAATGGCATTATTTAGCCCTTGATGGGCCTTAAATTTTGAAAAACCTCTTTTTATCAATTTCAAGCTCGTTCTATTTCATTCCATTCCACAAAATGCCCGTTCAGAATCCTAAATTCATAACGTTTTGGTTACATTGATTGAAAAGATTTGAAGTAGGTTTGCATCCTTATTTCTAAGCAGTTATGGATAATATTTACTTTTTGATGATTATTGCATTGGCCTTTTTGGCCATTGCCGATTTAGTCGTTGGCGTGAGCAATGATGCGGTCAACTTTTTAAACTCGGCGATTGGATCAAAAGCTATTTCATTCAAGACCATAATGATCGTGGCGAGTTTAGGAATAGCCCTAGGCGCCATTTTTTCAAGTGGCATGATGGAGGTAGCCCGTAAGGGTATTTTCAATCCGGGGCAATTCATGTTCGATGAAATCATGTTCATATTCATGGCCGTGATGATTACGGATATTTTATTGTTGGACTTCTTCAATACCGTAGGCATGCCGACATCTACCACCGTTTCGATTGTCTTTGAACTTTTGGGAGCTTCCGTCGCCATGGCCCTGATAAAAGTAGGGGCGGCCCATGGCAACCTTGGCGATGTCATAAATTACATCAATACTTCCAAAGCCACTGAAATCATTTTTGGTATTCTATTGTCAGTTGTGGTGGCATTTTCAATCGGAGCCTTGGTACAATGGGTATCAAGGCTATTATTATCATACAATTTCGAAAAAAAGGCAAATTGGATAGGAGCCATTTTTGGTGGCGCGGCACTTTCGGCAATTACTTATTTCATCTTAATGAAAGGTATTAAAGGTACCTCTTTTGCCAGCGAGAGTTTTGATCTTATAGGAGGCGTCACCATTAAAGATTTCTTAGAGACAAAGTGGGCTTCCATTATAGCATTAAATTTTGCGATATGGTCGTTACTTTCTTATATCTTAATCAATTTTGTGAAAATCAATATTTATAAGTTGATCATTGGGGTCGGCACATTTGCCCTGGCTTTGGCATTCGCCGGCAATGACTTGGTCAACTTTATTGGCGTGCCCATCGCGGCTTGGCAATCGTACGAAGCCTGGGAAGCTTCTGGAATAGCAGCCTCTGAGTTCAGCATGAGCGTATTATCTTCCAAAGTGCCAACTCCTACACTTTTACTTTTCATATCAGGAATGGTCATGGTCATTACATTATGGCTATCAAAAAAGGCTCGCTATGTGGCCGATACCGAAATTAACCTGGCCAGGGAAGGCGAGGCCAAAGAACGTTTTCAACCTAATTTTCTCTCAAGGGGCATCGTGCGCTTGGCCATGAGTATTTCACAGGTAACCTCATCACTTGTTCCAAAATCGATGCAAGAAAAAATCGATGCACAATTCAAGAAACCCGTAATATCCTTGGCCCGTGATAAAACTTACGAAGTTCCTGCCTTCGATATGGTACGGGCCGCAGTCAACCTGATGGTTGCCGGCATTTTGATCTCGATTGCAACATCATACAAATTGCCACTCTCCACGACCTATGTAACCTTTATGGTGGCTATGGGCACATCACTTGCTGACCGTGCATGGGGCGCCGAAAGTGCCGTATATCGTGTAGCGGGCGTGCTCAACGTAATCGGGGGTTGGTTCGGCACCGCAATTATAGCCTTCATTTCGGCAGGAACAATACTTGCACTCATAAGCTTTGGTAAAGGTGCGGCCATCGCTATCTTGTTGTTTTTTGCAATCCTGATCTTGGTAAGAAACTACATTGCCTATAACAGAAAATCAAAGGAAATAAGGGCTGAAGATTCCTTGAACAAGGCAGAAAGCAGTTCGATACAAGGTGTAATTATCGAAAGTGCCGAAAACATATCGAATGTCTTGAAAAGAACCAATAAGATATATACGAATTCTATAAACGGACTCGCGAAACAGGATCTGGATCTGCTAAAAAAGAATAAAAAACAAGGGGCAAAACTTGCTTCGGAAATCGAAGACCTGCGTGATCATCTATTCTATTTTATTAAAAACCTGGATGAAAACAGTGTTGGAGCCAGCAACTTTTATATTACCGTACTAGGATATTTGACCGATATTAGCCAATCTTTGGAGTATATCGGAAAGGTGAGCCACAAGCACATCAACAACAATCACAAAAAATTAAAGTACAATCAAATAAAAGAGCTTAAGGAAATTGACAATACATTGGAGGAAATCTTCGATAAGACCAAAAAGGCGTTCGATGAACTTTCATTCGAGCAGGTCGGTTCCATAATAGACCGAAAACAAGAATTGTTCGCTCTTGTTTCGCAAAAAATTGAGAAACAGGTCGCTCGCACGCGAACCGAAGAGTCAAGTCCGAAGAACACCACATTATACTTTTCCTTACTCTTGGAGACTAAAGATCTGATTACGACTACTATGAATCTGCTAGAGCAGTATTACAGGGCGCATGACAGTTCAATATCACCTACCAAAATCGAAGAATCAGAAGAATAGAACGGTCGAACGATTCCCAAAAAATTAAGTACATTGTATTCATAAATAAAATAGACATGACGCCGTATTCTCTTTTTTTCTGTTTATTAATGACGGTTTCGACGGGCATTGCACAAGAAATTACAGGAGAACAACTTTTGAACAAGGCCATAGAATATCATGATCCGAACGGTAATTGGGGCTCTTTTCAGGGCACTTTACAGGTAACCATGACCACCCCCGATGAAAAACAAAGAATAAGTGATATTGAAATAGATCTGCCGGGGCAAATATTTCAATTGGAGTTCGATCAAGAAGGCGATAGAATTTCTCAGCGCGTCGAAAAGGGTAAATGTTTATTGGCCTTGAACGGAAGCAGTTCAATCTCGAACGAGGCTGTCGAAAAGCATAGATTGACCTGTGAAAGGGCCAAGCTTATGAAAGACTATTACACTTATCTCTATGGCCTTCCGATGAAACTAAAAAACCCTGGCACCATGATTTCACCAAAAGTCGAACGTAAAGAATTCAAGGGAAAAGAATATTTGGTATTAAAGGCAAGTTACGACGAAACCATAGGAAAAGACACCTGGTATTTTTACTTTGACCCAAAAACATATGCCATGGAGGTCTATCAATTCTTTCATGACGAGGCCAAGAATGATGGTGAATATATTTTGCTGAGCGACGAAGAAAATGCCTCCGGAATCAAAATGCCCAAAACAAGGGCCTGGTATTATAACAAAGACGACAAATACCTGGGTACCGATGTTTTGACCAAGACCTCTTCACTGTAACCATGTAACCATTCAAAACCATCCTTTTCGATAAAAGGTAAGGCCGTTCATCGAAGAATTATATCAATTTACGCAATCGGCACGTTAGCTATAGGATAACACAACTCTTATCCCTTATATAGCCTATATGTGTTCTGTTCTTAAGAAGCCCCTATTACAAGTTTTGATGGTATTATTTTTCATGACCTCCTGTTCCAAGGATGGGGAAAACAATACTGACAATTTTCAGGAAATACCAGCGGACGAGTCCGCAAAACTCGCCGCACTAAAACTCTACAACGACTACTACCTAGTTGCTACCACTACTAACGATGATACTGAGTGGACAGGAGATGAGCCTTCTTGCGACCCCGGAAATATTCCTCAAGGCGTGAAGGATAAAATACTTATGCGGCTTATGTACTTCAGAAAGGCTTCTGGGTTACATAATGAAATTATCGAGAATTTGACGAAAAGTGAAAAAGCACAACAAGCCGCACTTATGATGTACGCGAATAATCAATTGGAGCATTTTCCACCTGAAAGTTGGAAATGTTACTCCGCCCATGGCAAGGACGGTGCGGGCAATTCGCTACTTGCCATGTCAAAGAATGCCGAGGCGATAGACACCTATATACGTGACCAAGGTTCGGCCAATGGCCCGGTCGGACACAGAAGATGGCTTCTATGGCCAAGACTTCAAGAAATTGGGCTCGGCAATACCGAAGCTTCCAATGCCATTTGGGTGTTGGGCAACCCAGGTAGCCCTCCGACCGATGCCCCCGATTTTATCGCTTGGCCCCCAGAAGGCTATGTGCCGAACAGGTTGGTCTACCCACGATGGTCTTTTTCGATCCAAGACGCAGACTTTACCGAAACACAGATAAGCATGAAAGACTCCAAGGGCAATTCAGTTCAATTATCAGTCGAGGAGCTGGACAATGCCTATGGCGACAGAACCATAGTCTGGGTTCCTGAAGGGGTAAATACCAATTCCGCCAAAGACGAATTGTACCAGGTTACCCTCGAAAACGTAAAAGTCAATGATGAATCGCATGATTTCGAATATTCGGTCATCTTATTCGACATTGACGGTTGATCGACTTTTTGATTCCTTTTCAACTCTTGTATATTAAATACAATCTACCGCCGCTTAGCTTTTAAAAATATTTTTTACGGTAGCCCTTTTTTCCTTCTTAACAAATTGTATCTTGTTAAGATAAATCGAAAATGGAAGCAACCCTACCGACACGGCAAAAGTTAATTCTTGAGCATAGGCTTGATATTGGTAGGTTTCTGTTCTACACGAATATGGTCATCGGTGAATTTGATGAAGGAATTCATGTTACCAAGCGCAATGCGGCCAAGGCAATTGAAATCGCCCTCCAATTATATGGCGGTCGCACATCGATAGTTTATATTTCACATAGGCTTAATTCGTACTCCATGGATCCTGTTGGATATGGAGAAATAGTGAAGATGTTTCCGAATTTTATCGGCTTTGCCGTTGTCTCCAGAAATAGATACCGCAGAATGTTGGCAGCAATAGAAAAATTGTTCATTAAAAAACCGGTCGGGGTTTTTTATGACCTTGAGGCTGCTTTTACATGGGCCGAAGATTTGCTTCTAAAACCTCGAGAATAAGGTCTACGTCCGGTAAAAATTCATCTCGTCCATATATTTCCATACTGCATCCGGCAGCATGGGGCGTATGTTTTTTCCGGCTTTATGCTGTTTTCTGATAAAGGTCGATGAAATTTCCATTACCGGGGCATCTATCCTGTGTATTCTTGCATGATTCTTGAACTGGTGTTCGACGGTACCTTCAGAAATTCTTGGATATACATAGATGTCGTGATGTTCCAATATAACGTTGTAGTTCTTCCACTTGTGAAATCCTTTAAGATTGTCCTCTCCCATTATCAGCGAGAATTCATGCCCATTCTCATTACTATCGAGCAAGTATGCCAACGTATCGACCGTATAATTGGGTTGCGGAAGGTCGAATTCAACTTTGCTCGGTTTTAGCTTCGGAAAGTCTTGGGTAGCCTCGAAGACCATTTGATAGCGGTGGTGATCGTCTAGCAAGGTCTTCTTTGTCTTGAACGGACTCTGGGGGGTAACCACAAACCAAACCTCGTCTAAATCGGAAAACTCGACCATATGATTGGCCAATACCATGTGCCCGACATGAATTGGGTTGAAAGTACCGAAGTAAAGCCCAATCTTCTTCACTTTTCAGTGCCCTTTTTATCTTCTTTTGCGATTGGCTTTGCCAAGAAATCTTTGACCAGACCGTAAGCCTCGTTTAAAGCAATATCGAGGTCATAGTTCTTGATAATGGTATCAAATTGGGGTGCTGTGGCCATCTCTACGGAAGCCTTGGCGATACGCATGTTTATCTTGTCATCACTCTCGGTACTTCTTTTCTTTAGACGTATTTTGAGCTCATCAACGCTCGGCGGTTTTACAAATACCGCCAAAGTCTGTTCTGGGTATTTCTTTTTTATCCGCAGGCCACCGACGACATCGATATCAAAAATAACGTTCTTGCCCTCGCCCCAGATTCTTTCTACCTCACTCTTTAGCGTTCCGTAGAAATTATCGCGGTACACTTCTTCCCATTCCAGAAAATCATCGTTCTTGATATGTTTCTTGAACTCGCCTACCGTCATGAAGTAATAATGTTCGCCGTTCTTTTCCTTACCACGGCGGGGCCTTGAAGTCGCCGATACCGAAAAAGCCAAATTCAGGTCATTTTGTTTTAAGAGATGACGAACAATGGTAGTTTTGCCGCTGCCCGAAGGGGCCGAAAATATGATAAGTTTACCGCCTTCCATTATAATACGTTCAACATTTGTTCCTTGATTTTCTCCAGCTCATCCTTCATCTGAACTACGAGCTGTTGCATAGGGGCATAGTTTGCTTTTGAACCTATCGTATTGATTTCACGACCAATTTCTTGAGTGATGAAACCAAGTTTTTTTCCGTTTGAATCGTTCGATTTCAAGGTCTTTGAAAAATAATCGAGATGATTTGCCAATCTTACTTTTTCTTCGGTAATATCGTACTTTTCGAGATAATAAATCAGTTCTTGCTCAAAACGATTCGCATCGACTTCAGCTTGAATTTCTTGCACGGCCTTTTGCAAACGTTCGCGAATGGTCGTGGTACGCTCAGGGTCCATTTGAAGAACTTGCCCCAATAATGCCTCGAGATTCTCAATTCGCTTTGCGAAATCTTGTTCAAGAACGTGGCCCTCTTGCGAGCGGAATTTATTGATTTCAAGCAACGCCTCTTTAAGTGCCCCACGAATCGTTTCATACTCTTCTTCGTCCAAATCTTCACGTTCGGTCTTAAGTGCGTCCGGCAATCGCAAGGCCATATCGAGTAAACGAATATCATCGCCATTCGCAATTGTTTTCAATTGCTTCATGTATTGGCGAACAACACCTTCGTTCACTTGGGCAGAGGTCTCATCACCCGTCAGTTCGACATAAAGGTTGAAATCGATTTTACCTCTTACCAGTGACTTTGCGATTTCCTTTCTTAGCTCAAGTTCTTTTTCGCGATAGCAAGAGGGCATTCGGGCGTTAAGGTCAAGACTTTTACTGTTCAACGATTTCAATTCTACCGTAATCTTCTTTGCGGGAAGTTGAACGACATTTTTCCCGAAGCCTGTCATTGATTGAATCATATTAAGATCTTGTTTCGACGTAAAGGTAAATAAAATTAGGGCGCGTTCTTTGGGTTACCGTATTTGTCGAATCGTTTGTTCAATTGGGTCTCGCACCAATATAATCCAATTCCTATACCGATAAGTGCCGTTGGCACAACGATAAAGAGAATATAATTTGACGGTAGAAACAGTCCCACCAGGATTCCTACTGCCAAAACAATTAAAGAATGTCGTCAAATCATCTTGGCACCCAATCGATTTGCATACTCCCAAACCTCTTGATTTGCCATTGATCTCTTGGTGCGATACCCATAGAGCCAATTGATGTTTTTAGGCGGATGTTCTTTGTAATACCAGGCCAAGGGCAAGAGTAACAGGCCAGGCACAACGGCTATCATAAAGACATCCCAATTCACGCTAAAGTTCCCGAACCCAAATATTACGATAGCTTACACGACTATTATCACCATGATCTTGAAGCATCAAAGGCCCTTTGCCATGGGGGTCGTTCTTAGGCCAACCGATATAGGGCGTGGTTCCCTTTATCTCTGTATGGTCTTGAATCAATATACCATTGTGAAGAACGGTTACCGTGGCCGACTTTATTTTACCACCATCGGCATTGAATTCGGGCATATGGTAAATAATGTCATACGTGTTCCATTCACCGCTTGGTACCGATGCCATCGCCAAAGGAGGCCCCTGTTTGTATATAGAACCGACCTGTCCGTTCACATAAGTATCGTTATCATTATTGTCCAAAACTTGGATCTCATAGATCCCGTTCAGAAAAATGCCACTGTTGCCACGGTTCTGACCTTCCCTACGCACTTCTGCGGGTGATTTCCATTCGATATGCAATTGAATATCGCCAAAATTCTGTTTGGTCTGTATGTTTCCGGTCTTATCCTTAACCGTCATACTTCCATTCTTGTTAAGATGCCATGGGGCGGCCGTGCTGTCATTAGAGCTTATCCATGCATCAAGATCACTTCCATCAAAGAGCACGATCGCATCGCTCGGTGCGGCACCTTTTGCATTTGGGGTCACAACAGGTACTTTTGGTTCATAATACTCCGTTTCTTCGGGAGTGGTAGGTTCGGTACCTGAATATTCTTCGTAGGTTATGACCGGCACTTGCTCTATTTTTTCGACAGTATCTTCAGTCATTTCAGGTTTTGGTGCTTCCTTACATGAAAAAACCAAGGCAGATAGGGTCATCAGACAAAGTAATCGCTTCATACGTATTAGGTTTTGGTTATTTTGGTTTGCGTTTATTTCAATTCTTTGATCTTAATGTTACGGAATGCCACAACATCACCATGATCCTGCAACGCGATCTTACCGGTCTTGAACTTTCCAAAACCATCCCAACCATCAAATTTGGACCCTTTCAAAAGCTGATCTAGTTCGGGTCCACCCACAGGAAAAGTCGCCACCTCGACACCGTTAAGAACCGAACTGCCTTTATTGGCGGCATAGTCGACCGTGATTTCCGCTAAATTCCATTCACCGACAGGTTTAGTGGCATCTTCTGAAGGCTCGACCAAATCATAAAGGGCACCTGCTTGATGCGTTGTGCCATTTTTGGCATCGGGATGCTTCTCGTTATCAAGCACCTGGATCTCCAATCCGGTATGATAGGGTTCCTTGTATTTGTCTTCTTCGCTTACACCCCACATAATACCGCTGTTACCAGTATCCGATATTTTCCATTCCAAGGAAAGCACAAAGCTCGAATAGTCATTCTTGGTGACAATATTAAAGGATTTTCTTTCACCATCAGGACTCATTCGGGCCTCGTCACTTGGTGGATAAAACACAATGGCCCCGTCTTCTTCTTTCCAAAACTCGGGCGCAGGTCCGCCCTTAAAGGCTTGCCAATCATCTAATGAAAGTTCGGTCCATTCATTATCTTCCGACATTTTCATGTCCGTCTCGGCCGCAGTCTCGGCATCTATATCTGCGGATGTTTCTTTGGCATTCTCTTTGCAAGCCTGCAATGCCAAAACCATTAGGGCAACAAGTAATACTTTTTTCATTGATTTCATTTTAAGTTCCAAGAATCTTTTTTAATACATCTTTATCTATTTCGGCACCGGCAAAATCATCAAAAGTCTTTTCGGTCGCCTCGATGATATGATCTCGAATGAAGATGGCACCCTCACGTGCACCTTGTTCAGGGCTCTTGATACAGCATTCCCATTCCATCACGGCCCAAACATCACAACCATATTGTGTCAATTTTGAGAAGATGGTCTTAAAATCGATCTGTCCATCACCAAGTGAACGGTATCTTCCCGCTCTATCGCCCCAATCGTTATATCCGCCAAAGGCACCTTTCTTTCCGGTAGGGTTAAATTCCGAATCTTTTACATGGAATGATCTGATGAACTCGTGATAGTGGTCGATGTATTCGATATAATCCAATTGCTGTAACACAAAATGGCTAGGATCATAAAGAATATTCACTCTTTTATGGTTTCCTGTGGCTTCCAAAAATCGTTCAAAAGTATCTCCGTCGTGCAAATCTTCTCCCGGGTGTATCTCATAACAGACATCAACCCCCTCTTCATCGAAATGGTTCAAAATAGGCATCCATCTTTTGGCGAGTTCCTCAAAGCCCATTTCGACCAGGCCAGAGGGCCGCTGCGGCCATGGGTGCCAGGTGTGCCATAGCAAAGCCCCTGAGAATGTAGCATGGGCTTTTATACCGAGCCTACGGCTTGCAGTGGCCGCTTTCTTTACCACATCGACCGCCCATTCGGTACGTGCCTTGGGATTGTTCTTCACTTTGTCGGGAGCAAAATTATCGAACATCAAGTCGTATGCCGGGTGTACGGCCACCAACTGGCCCTGCAGGTGTGTAGACAATTCGGTAATCTCCAATCCGTATGAATTGACCTTTCCCTTTAATTCATCGCAGTAGGTCTGGCTTTCAGCCGCTTTGTCCAAATCGATGAGAAAACTTTCCCAAGTGGGGATCTGTATTCCCTTATACCCCAAATCGGATGCCCATTTACACATACCGTCCAAGGTGTTGAACGGTGCCTTGCTATCTACGAACTGTGCCAAAAAAACCGCTGGCCCTTTTATAGTCTTCATTATAATACTTTATGCGTGTTATTGAAAATTGGTTCTGATATCCTTAAATAATTATATCCTATATTTAGAAATCAAATCGTAATGACTTGCTTTCTTTTGAGTCAAGTCATAAATATAGCAAAAGCCTAATGATTAAAACAAGAAATATAATACGATTTGAACCAAGGCAACACGTAAGACCTGGTCAAAACATTTTAGGAAATAGCGCCAAACTACCAACACACGGATAGAACGGTTGGCTGCCGAAAAATGGAATATTTACGTGACGACCAATAAACAATATAAACCAAACCAAATACGTTTTAGGAGACATGGACAATGCTTCAGCTAGAAATATGTGGGGAGATTATTTGGACAAGCATCTTGAGGATGCTTTTCACGAAGCCCCCAATACCATTCATTTTTGCGATAATGAAGAAGATGCCAATACCTGTGCTTCTTTGGTCAAAAAGGGCATCAAAAAGGCGACTTCGGATTCGTTGTTGGGCTTACAGCATAGAAAAGAACGACTGCCTAAAATCGGTGATTTCACCGTAATAACAAATTGGGAGGGAGAGGCACAATGTATCGTCAAAACAACAAAGGTAAGGCTCAAGCCCTTTTTCAGTATCGATGAAGAATATGCCAAACTTGAAGGAGAAGGAGACCAATCATTGGACTATTGGAAAAAGGTGCATTGGGATTATTTTACCCGCGAACTGGAACCGTTCGGACGGGTACCCAGGGAAAGTATGATCATTGTCTGTCAAGAATTCGAGAAGGTGTTCGAAAGGTAAAACAAAGGGGCCGCAAAAGCGGCCCTTCTTATTTGATATAATTTAAGAATCCCCTAGGTTCATTTTTTCAATTTCACCCAAACATTCCCGTCTTTATGTGAGGCTACGGTAGCTTCGATGAAATCCATACCGCGAACGCCGTCGTTCATGGTCGGAAATTCGCCGTCATTGTATTTCTTGCCACGAATGGCCTTGGCCGCCCCCAGATAAATATTCGCCATTGAATCAAAGATGCCTTCGGGGTGTCCAGGAGGTAACTTTGTACCGTCAAGAGACAATTTTGAATTATAGGCATGGCCGGGCTTGTACACTTGGGTAGGCTCTGTATCGCTTAATTTGTAAAGAAAATTCGGGTTTTCCTGCTCCCACCTAAAGGCACCTTTCGAACCATAAATGGCAATGGCCAGTCCATTTTCCTCGCCCGTAGCGACCTGACTTCCGCGAATGACCCCTTTAACATAGTCATCCATACGGATCAATACAGTGCCATCGACATCCATTTTGTTATCCTTATATAAGTAATTAAAATCACAGAGCAGTGATTTTACCTGAAGACCTGTAGTATATTCAATGAGGTTGAAGGCATGCACCCCAATATCTCCCATGCAAGAACTGATTCCCGCTTTTTTGGGATCTAAGCGCCAAACGGTCGATCGCTTTTTCTTGTCATGTATAATTTCATTTATCCACCCCTGATAATATCGCGCATCGACCTTATGTATTTTTCCTATGGCACCGGCCTTTATCATTTCACGCATTTGGCGAACCATCGGGTAACCGGTATAGGTATGGGTCAATGCAAAAACGGTACCCGCTTTATTATGGGCCTTCTGTAAAATCTTTGCTTCTTCATAAGTAGTTGTCATCGGTTTTTCGCAGATGACATGAAAACCGTTCTCCAATAATTTTTTGGCCATTGGAAAATGCAGGAAATTCGGGGTTAGCACCGAACAGACCTGAATACGTTCGCTTTCGGGCAATTTCATCTCTTCTTCGATCATAGTGTCGAAGTCTTCATAAATTCTGTCAAGAGGAACATCGATCTCTCGCGCAAAAGCCTTATTGGCCTTAAAGTCAGGGTTAAAGACGGCCCCTACAATTTGATAGTTATCGTTAATATGTGAGGCTACCCTATGTAACACCCCGATGAGAGAATCACCTCCCCCTCCTAAAACTCCTAATCTTATTTTTTTTGGCATAATCAATTGTTTAATACGACAGAATTATCGATGTTTTCTTCTATCGCTCAATTTATAAATTTTCTAGGATTTATATTCGATTTTTTCGTTTTTGAACAACAAGGCATACAATACCAAAACCCCTGCTGCAAACGCCGCGGGGTAAATCCATATCGTTTTCCACTCATGTACGCCATCTGCAATTACATAGGCATCCGTTATCTGTCCGGCAATCCAAAATCCTATGAGCATACCGACACCGTAGGTAGCCAATGTGATCAAGCCTTGTGCGGCACTTTTATAGGCAGATCCCGCTTTCGTATCGGTATAGATCTGGCCGGAAACGAAGAAAAAGTCATAACAGATACCGTGCAGGGCAATGCCGATCATGATGAGCAAAGACAGTTCGCCGGCATTGCCATAGGCAAATGCGAGGTACCGAAGCCCCCAGGCCAGCATCGCGATAAGTATCGTATTTTTAAAGCCAAAGCGTTTAAAAAAGAAAGGCAATAACAGCATAAAAAGAATTTCGGACCACTGACCGATAGTCATCTTTCCGGCGGGATTGCCAACTCCTATTTCCCCCAAAAACTGTCCGGCGTGCTGATAGTAGAAAGCCAAAGGAATACAAATGAAAACAGATGCCAAGAAGAATATCAAAAAATTACGGTCTTTGAACAACGCCAGGGCATCGAGCCCCAATAACTTTGAAATCGTTATCTTTTCATTTCGGTCGGCACGGGGCGGTGTTTTGGGTAGCGTAAAACTGAAGATGCCCAAAATTGCCGAAGAAATAGCTGCCATCAAAAAGGTGTTACGGAGAATACCTTCAGAGATTCCTTCCTGCGAATCCCAGTTCAGATAGCTGATCAAGGATCCTGCGGCAATCCAACCAATTGTTCCAAAAACGCGAACGAACGAAAACTCTTTCGCCGGGTCTTTCATTTGGTTGAAAGAAACGGAATTGACCAAGGCCAAGGTCGACATGTACAAAATCATGTACGACAACAAAAAAGGATAAAATATAGTAAAATCTGTTGCTGTATAAAGTAAGTACATCAATATTGCCCCTATGAGGTGCAACGCCCCTAAAATTCGTTCAGCATTGAAATAACGATCCGCAATAAGACCGATAATGAAGGGAGCCAAAATTGCACCCCATGATTGCGTGGAATAGGCCTGGGCGATTTCCGCGCCGCCCGACCCTAAGGTATTCGGCAGATAAATCCCCATGGTCACGTACCAACTTCCCCATATAAAGAACTCAAGGAACATCATGAGCGAAAGCTGGGCACGTACACCATTATTCATATGAAGAGCAAGTTCTAACGTTTGTAATAAATATAATCCAACGATAAAGGTTCTATACCGTTAGACCTAAAGTTTGTCGCAATCTGCCCCCTGTGATGGGCAGAGTGGTTGACTATATGAAAAAAAATATCCTGCAAGGTATTCGTGAATGAGCGGCCTTCTGAGTTTTCATAGTCTATTCGCTTTTCGAAGTCATCGGTATTCGTGATAATCTCGAAAGAACCTCTTTGGTTCTCGTAATGGATATCTCCCCATTGCTTTACATCATGAAGCTGCCATACTTTATATTCGGGCGATTTACCCAAGATTCTTGAATTCCATAAATGATGGGCGTTCAATATATGGCTAAAGAGTTCGATACTCTTTTCTGGCACTGAGTCTAAGGTGCAACAAACTTCGATCAATCTTTTGTTGCAATAGAAATTGTAATCGAACAGCTGGTTAAAAAACACCTTCATGAAGCATTTATCGATTTAATTGACCTCTTTCGAAGCTCTGATAAGTAAATCACGTGTAGCTAAAATTCCCGCTTCTTCACTAAGTTCGTTTCCTTCATACTCGACACCTATATATGAGTCGTACCCGGCATCTTTCACGATCTGCAACATTCTTGCATAATCGATGTTGACCTCGTCGCCATTTTCGTCGAATACGTTCGATTTGGCACTGACGGCTTTGGCGTAGGGCATGAGTTCAGCGACTCCCTTATAGATATCGTACATCTCTTCACACTCCCAACTGTCTTTTTTTCGGGTAATGCAAAAATTGCCAAAATCGGGCAGGGTACCACAGTTATCCATATTTACCGCTTTCATTACCTCAGCATGCATGGCCCCGTTCGATGAAAGTCCTCCATGGTTTTCAACTATGATGTTGATGTTTTTGCCCTTGGCATAGGTGGCAAGCTGTGTCAGGCCGTCAATGGAGTTTGCCTTCCATTTTTCAGGATCGCTTTCCCCATTAAGATTAACCCTAATAGCGTGACATCCCATGGCAGCGGCGGCATCGACCCACTTATAATGTCTTTCTACTGCCGCTTTTCTTTCGGCATCGTCACTGACAGCAAGATTTCCTTGCCCATCGATCATTATCAGCACATTTTGCATACCATGTTTTTTGGCCTCAGCGTTCGACCTTTCAACAAAGGCGTTCATTGCTTGTTCTGAATATTCGTTATTTTCCAAATCGGCGGGATATAATTGGCTGACATACTCCAATCCCGAAAAGCCCCAGCTCTTTGCTTTTTCAGCAAAACTATAAGGGTCTACGCTATCGTTCCTGATCATCTTATGAATGGACCATTGCGCAAGCGAAAGCTTAAAAAAAGGCGCTTCGCTCTCTGTCATGGTCGTTTCCATGTCCTCTGTTTCGACTTCCTTTTCCTTTTTGTCCTTACAGGCAAAAAATACCAATGAAAGCAAAAGGGATACAACTAATACATAACGCTTTGTGGGCATATAATCTTTTTTCATTTTTTTGTTTGTTGATTATTGAATCTTATTTAACTAAAACATATACTCAATCGAAATAGTGCCGTACAGTCAATAAGTATGAGGTTTAAATGTAGAGAATTAATTTTATATTTAATAAATTTAGAAGCTAAACAATCATATACATGAATAAATTCTATTACAACGACGAGCAGGAATCGTATGATGCGATTGTTGTAGGAACGGGTATCAGCGGAGGCTGGGCAGCCAAGGAATTATGTGAAAACGGTTTAAAAACATTGGTTTTGGAGCGCGGCAGAATGGTCAAGCATATCGAGGACTACGAAACCGCCAATATGGATCCGTGGGATTTTCCCAATGCCGGGGAACCCACAAAGGCCGATCTCGAAAAACAGCCCAAACAGAACAGAACCGGTTATACAACGAATGCTGCTAGTAAAATGTGGTTCGTAAACGACCTTGAGCACCCATATAACGAGGTCAAGCGTTTTGATTGGATGCGTGGTTACCACGTCGGTGGGCGCTCATTGCAATGGGGCCGACAGAGCTATCGTTGGAGCGATATCGATTTCACGGCCAACCAAAGAGAAGGTATCGCCGTCGATTGGCCCGTTCGGTACAAAGATATCGCCCCTTGGTACGAAAAGGTCGAAAACTATATCGGTGTGAGCGGTGAAGCATTGAACCTGCCCCAGTTGCCCGACAGCAATTTTCTGCCCATGATGGAGCTTAATTGTGTAGAACAACATGTAAGAGAGAAGGTAGCCGAACATTTTGACGGCAGGGTGATTACTGCCGGGCGTACAGCTCACATTACCGGCACCAAAGAATTTGAAGGGCGCAGTAAGTGCCAATTTAGAAACCGATGCATCAGAGGTTGCCCTTTCGGGGCTTATTTCAGTAGTCTCTCATCTACATTACCGGCGGCCGAACGAACTGGCAATATGACCTTGAGACCCGATTCCATTGTACATGAGGTAATCTATGATCCCGATACCAAGCGTGCCACCGGTGTAAAAGTTATCGACCGGGTCACCAAGGAAGCCCACGAGTTCAAGGCGAAGGTCATCTTTTTATGCGCCTCGGCCATTGCGTCGACCTCAATATTGATGCAATCAAAATCAGACCGTTTTCCGAACGGAATGGGAAATGATTCCGATCAATTGGGAAGAAATATCATGGACCACCATCTCGGTGTCGGTGCTTCAGGTAAATTTGACGGTTTTGACGACAAATATTATAAAGGAAGGAAACCCAGCGGGGTCTATATTCCTAGGTTTCGAAATCTTGGCGGCGACTCAGATAGAAAAGACTATAAACGAGGTTTCGGTTACCAAGGTGGTGCCAGTAGGGGCAATTGGGAAGATATGGTCGCCGAAATGTCACATGGTAAAAGTTTGAAAGAAGCCATTTTAAAACCAGGTGGATGGACAATGGGAATCGGTGGTTTCGGTGAGGTATTGCCTTATGAGGACAATCGAATGACCTTGGATTACGACAAAAAAGACCAATGGGGACTTCCTACGGTTACTTTTGACGCCGAATTCAAGGAAAACGAATGGAATATGCGCAAAGACATGCAAGAATCGGCCATTGAAATGCTCGAAAAAGCGGGGCTTCGAGATGTCCAAGGTTATGATCGACCCGGCGCACTGGGTCTGGGCATACACGAAATGGGTACGGCCCGTATGGGACGTAGTCGAAAGACATCGGTTCTGAACGGCAACAATCAAATTCACGATGTGCCCAATGTTTATGTAACTGACGGGGCTTTCATGACCTCGGCAAGTTGCGTCAACCCTTCTCTTACCTATATGGCCTTTACGGCAAGAGCTGCCAACCACGCGGCCCAAGAACTTAAAAAAGGAAATATATAATGAACAGAAGAAAAGCACTTAAGAATATGGGGCTGTCATTGGGCTACGCCGTGGCAACACCTACATTGATCAGTATCGTACAAAGCTGCAAGACAGAGAAAGTACTGGAGTGGACGCCTGAATTCTTTTCAAGGGAGGAAGGGGCTGTTTTGACTAAGCTTGTGGATATTATTCTGCCGAAAACCGATACTCCTTCTGCCTCAGAAGTACAGGTCAATATTTTTATCGATCGTTTCGCCGATCAGGTGATGGAGGCCGAACAACAAGATTTTGTTAGAATGTCACTGGGTAAATTTTTGGGCAAAGCTTTGGAGAATGCCGGAAAAGAAAAGATCGAAGACCTTACTTCAGAAGACCTAGAACCGGTTCTTGCGTCGTCACTGAAGGTAAGCAAGGAAGACCAAGTAACTTACCATGAAACCATCAACTCCTACAAAGAAGCCATTGCCGAAGGCCAGGCCGCCCAGATGGATGACAATGTTGCGCATTTTGCCTTTGCGGATAATCTTAGGGGAATGACTATTTGGGGCTACAAGGCCTCTGAATTTGTCGGTGAAGAGGTTTTGGCCTATCTGCCGGTACCAGGTGAATATATCAGCTGTGGAAACCTTCAAGAATTGACAGGTGGTAAAGCTTGGTCGTTATAAATCAAACTCATGAAAAGAAGGAATTTTATTCAAAAAACAGTACTAAGTGCGAGTGCGCTGACCATGGGTAGTGCTCTTGCAAATATCAATGGACGTTCGACTCCCTTGGCACCACACAAGTTCAATCTTAAATATGCCCCACATTTGGGGATGTTCAAAAACCACGCTGGCGATGACCCTATTGATCAGTTGAATTTTATGGCCGAACAGGGTTTTAGCGCTTTTGAAGACAATGGTATGATGGGTCGCGATGTTGCCTTACAGACCAAGATGGGAGAGACCCTTGCAAAACACGGTATGACGATGGGTGTTTTTGTTGTCGACAAGGGCGGCAATATGGCAAACACCTTGGCCGCTGGCAAGAAAGAACATGTAGACATATTCTTAGATGGTTGTAGAAGGGCGGTCGAAGTCGCCAAACGTGTCAATGCCAAATGGATGACCGTTGTACCCGGCGGGTACGAACGAAGGTTGCCGGTCGGTGTTCAAGATGCCAACGTTATTGAAGCTTTAAAGAGAGGTGCAGAGATTTTCGAGCCCCATGGCCTAGTAATGGTTTTGGAGCCTCTCTCAGATTCTCCGGATCTGTATTTACAAAATTCAGATCAAACCTATATGATCTGTAAAGGAGTAGATAGTCCGTCGTGTAAGATATTGTATGACATCTATCATTTACAGAAAACAGAAGGACATCTGATCCATAACATGGGACTTACTTGGGATGAAATCGCCTATATACAAATTGGCGATAATCCCGGACGAAAAGAACCTACAACAGGTGAAATCAATTACAAAAATGTATTCAAATGGATTCACGAAAAAGGTTTTGATGGCGTTCTAGGAATGGAGCACGGTAATTCAAAACCTGAAAAGGCCGGTGAGCAGGCTGTTATTGATTCTTATAAAAAAGTAGATGATTTTTTATGATTTTTCAATCGATCTAACTGAAAGGAGGCCTCTTTGATAGAGGCCTTTTTTATTTAGGCCACACCTTATGGACCATTTAAAGGTCATTCATCGGATCTAAAAAAAAGATCTTGCAGTTTGTCGAAAATATTTCCCTTTTTCGATGTATGACACAATATCGGGGTAAGATATTCTCTACTATGGCCGTTCTTTATATTATGACCCCTTATTTATACCTACTTATCAGTTACATTGCATTGCTATTGGTCTCAAGAACGGCGTATCGACACTTTTTCAGAAAGTCACGGCCATTGGGTTTCGAAGACCGGTAGTTCTAAGATGGTAATCAAAATTAAAAAGGTTTCCCCATCCTATTAAATGCAACATGACACACATGGATCGGATATTGAAACGGTCCATGTGTGCCATTTTCCAATTTTCTTTAGGTCTTTTTTGCCCACTTTTCAGAAGGTTCTCAAGCTTTTGTTATTTTTTTCACAATTTTTGAAATTTAAATAGTCTTTTTGCGTTCTTTATTCGTAGATATTAATACATACAAAATCCGGGGCATGGACAAGTATCTTATTATTCTTATTATTTACGCAATGGCATTTGTCTTTTCAAGTGCGCTTCGACCCTACTTTGAAAAGTAGCGGTTCATTGTCTATTTCGTATTTTTGCAAGTTGTTCTGAGCAACCTATTGCACATTATTCTTTTGCTTTGATTTACCCATTTCCATTTCAATAATGGCAAACAAAAACCCTGACTTATAGCCAGGGTGCTTGCATTTGTTTAACCAGCCCATACCATATTAAGATCCGCACATCAGGCAATCGTCATCGGCCTGACCTTCTTTGGCCCGGGCTATCATCTCTTTCATTTCTGCAGGTGTCATTGGCTGTATATCCAACTCTTGAGAGGTTACAGGGGTCGAACGAACTTCAATTGTTTTTGCCGCTTCTTGATTTGGCAATGCTTCGACGGATACTTCAGCCTCGGCAGCCACACTGACCGGTACTTCCTTTTTCTTGGTATTGTCCAGCGTAAATTTAATGGCGTCTACGGCAGCTTTGGTCCGCAAGTAGTACATTCCGGTCTTAAGGCCGCTTTTCCATGCATAGAAGTGCATCGAGGTCAGCTTGGCATAGTTTGCGTTCTCCATGAACAAATTCAATGATTGGCTCTGATCTATGAAGTAACCCCTATGTCTTGACATATCGATAATATCTTTCATGCTCAGCTCCCATACGGTCTTATAGAGATCTCGAATATCTTGCGGTATTGTCTCAATATGCTGGATCGACCCATTGGCACGCATCAACTCTTGCTTCATATTTTCGTTCCACAAACCTAGTTCTACCAAATCTTCCAATAAATGTTTGTTAACAACGATAAACTCACCGCTCAATACCCTCCTTGTATAGATATTGGAAGTATAAGGCTCAAAACATTCATTGTTTCCCAAAATCTGTGATGTAGATGCCGTGGGCATCGGCGCCACCAAAAGGGAGTTGCGAACGCCGTTCTTTTTGACGTTCTTCCTAAGTTTTTCCCAATCCCACCTTCCGGAAAGTTCTTCATCTTTGATCCCCCATAGGTTATGCTGAAATTCACCCTTCGAGATGGGCGAACCATCGTAAGTGGAGTAAGGTCCTTCTTCCTTAGCGGCCTCCATTGAGGCGGTAACGGCCGCAAAATACAAGGTCTCGAAAATTTCTTGGTTCAATTTCTTTGCTTCATCGCTGGTAAAAGGTAGCCGCAACATGATAAAGGTATCGGCCAAGCCCTGCACGCCCAAACCTATAGGTCTATGGCGCATGTTCGAATTTTCAGCCTCTTTGACAGGATAGTAGTTTCTATCGATGACCCTATTGAGGTTCTTGGTCACGCGTTTTGTTACCTTGAATAATTCCTTATGGTCAAACTCACCATTTTTAACGAACATCGGCAATGCTATGGAAGCCAAATTACAAACAGCTACCTCGTCTGGCGAAGTATATTCCATAATCTCGGTACAGAGGTTCGAAGACCGAATGGTACCAAGGTTTTTTTGATTACTTTTTCGGTTGGCCGCATCTTTGTACAACATGTAGGGCGTGCCGGTTTCAATCTGCGATTCCAAGATTTTCTCCCAAAGCTCTCTTGCCCTTACCGTCTTTCTACCCTTTCCTTTTGCCTCGTATCCTAGATACAATTTTTCGAATTCTTCACTATGATTGGTAAATAACCCTGGACACTCATTCGGACACATCAATGTCCAATTTTCATTGGCCTCTACCCTTTTCATGAACAAATCGGGAATCCACATGGCGTAGAACAAGTCACGGGCCCTCATCTCTTCTTTTCCATGGTTTTTCTTCAAATCAAGGAATTCATATACATCGGCATGCCATGGTTCCATATAAATTGCAAAACTTCCCTTTCTTTTTCCGCCACCTTGATCGACATACCTTGCCGTGTCGTTAAAGACCTGAAGCATCGGCACGATTCCGTTCGAAGTACCGTTCGTGCCTGCGATATATGATCCCGTAGCCCTAACATTATGGATAGAAAGTCCTATACCACCCGCCGATTGCGAAATCTTGGCCGTTTGCTTCAACGTGTCGTATATACCATCGATGCTGTCTTCTTTCATCGTCAAAAGAAAACATGAGGACATTTGGGGTTTTGGTGTTCCCGAATTGAACAGGGTCGGAGTGGCATGTGTGAAATATTTCTTCGACATCAATTCATAGGTCTCGATTGCGGAATCAAGATCATTCAAATGGATGCCAACGGCAACACGCATAAGCATGTGTTGGGGCCTTTCTGCAATTTTACCGTTCAATTTGAGCAGGTAGGATCGTTCAAGCGTCTTAAAACCGAAATAATCGTAGCCAAAATCACGGTTGTATATTATCGTCGAATCCAAACGTTCAGCGTTCTCTGAAATCACTTTATAGACTTCATCTGACAACAACGGGGCCTTTTTATTGGTTCGAGGGTTTATGTACTCGTAAAGATCCTTCATCGTTTCAGAGAACGATTTCTTTGTGTTCTTGTGCAAATTCGATACAGAGATACGTGCCGCCAATTTTGCGTAATCAGGATGGGTAGTGGTCATGGTAGCCGCAATCTCGGCGGCAAGGTTATCGAGTTCTGAAGTCGTCACACCGTCATAAAGCCCTTCAATGACACGCATGGCCACTTTTAACGGATCGACCAGTGCATTGAGGCCATAACATAATTTACGGACCCGAGCGGTGATCTTGTCGAACATCACCAGCTCTTTTCTGCCATCTCTTTTGATTACATACATTTGCTACAGTTGTTTTTGCGTTTGTTATTTGGTTGTCTTTCTATTTGTATTATTTTTTTTGATTTAAAAGGCCATTGGCCAAATCAAGGTTAAAAGTCGGCGTCAAAACTGATTTTTTGTGCATCCTCATCTTTCTCTTTGTTAAGCACACCGGCCTTTTGATACTCAGAGACTCTTTTTTCGAAAAAGTTTGTCTTGCCTTGAAGCGAGATCATATCCATAAAATCAAAAGGGTTCGTAGCGTTATATACCTTATCGCACTCAAGCTCGACCAAAAGCCTATCGGTCACGAACTCTAAATACTGGGTCATCAATTTCGAATTCATACCGATCAGGCTAACCGGAAGCGATTCGGTGATAAACTCGCGTTCGATATCAAGCGCATCGGTCAAAATCTGCGTTATACGTTCTTTCGGAACTTTGTTCATCAAATGCTTGTTATGCAAGTGTACCGCATAATCGCAATGCATACCCTCGTCCCTTGAAATCAGTTCGTTTGAAAAAGTAAGGCCCGGCATAAGCCCTCGCTTCTTCAACCAGAAAATAGAGCAAAAAGCCCCGGAAAAGAATATACCCTCGACCGCGGCAAACGCAATCAGTCGCTCGGCAAAGCTTGGCGACTCTATCCAATTCAATGCCCAATCTGCCTTCTTTTTAATGGCAGGAAAGTTTTCAATGGCCTTAAAAAGAATATTTTTTTCCTTCTCATCCTTCACATAGGTGTCGATCAAAAGCGAATAGGTCTCTGAGTGGATGTTCTCCATCATAATCTGAAACCCGTAGAAAAACTTCGCTTCGGAATATTGCACTTCACTTACGAAATTTTCGGCCAAATTTTCATTTACAATACCATCGGACGCCGCAAAAAAGGCCAATATATGTTTGATGAAATACCTCTCATCGTCGTTCAACTTATTGTTCCAATCGTTCAAATCTTCATGAAGGTCGATTTCCTCCGCCGTCCAAAAGCAGGCCTCACATTTTTTATACCATTCCCATAAATCATGATGCTGAATAGGAAATATTACAAATCGATCTTCATTTTCTTCAAGAATTGGCTCCAATGCTGTTGACATAATATTGTTGTTTTATTCGTTATTTCAAGAATTCGCCCAAGAATCAAATCACACTTCGATAACTTTTAAAGTCAATCGGACCTGAAATTTTCACAATCGGAAAATCGACCGCCAACCTGTGTAATTATGCTAATTTTTGATAAGCAAGGCGAAAAATACCTTACTGTCGGGATGAACAAAGATGGAAAAATGTGAGCGATCAAAAAAGGTGATTTTGGCAAAACGATCACAAAGTTTTTAACACGATTTGTTGAAATGTAGCTTCACTGGTGATGTTCATTGACCTTTCGAAATTATCTCTGATTTTAAGGATTTTCAAAAAAAGTGAACATCAAAAAAATAAACCAAAAAGTATATAACGAACATACTTTTTGGTTTAAAATTCAGGGTGAAATAATAGGTCACATTACAATGCGGTCGATTTGATTCATTTCGAGAAAATCTTACGCCCGTAAATGCAAATAAAGGATTACATTATCCGGTGTACGGCCAACAGATACCCCAGTACTAAACCCGGCCTGCTCGGCCAAGTGCCTCATTTGGGTCTCGGTACGATGAATCAAGTGCCAGTCTCCGAAAACCTCCATATAGTCACGACTCGGATTATAGTCATCGTTATAGTTTCCAATGACTATCTCACCTCCTTTCTTCTGCCACCTTCTAAATCGTTTCAACAATTTCACAAAGGCCCTGTCATCGAGATAATCAAAAAGCCCTGCCGCCCATATCAGGTCATAAGTATTCGAGGTCTCGTAACGGAAAATATTGGTGTTCGTATATTCAATATTCTTTATATGATCTTTGTTCAAGTTCTTAGAAAATTCAATGGCCTCCTTATCGATTTCAACACAGGTCGTATATATATTCTTTGTACTGCCCTCATTGTACAGTTCGAACAATTCTCTTCCTGATCCGCTTATCACATTTAATACATTGATCTGACAGCGGCCCATAGCTTTGTCTTTCACCAGACCTTTAAAATAATCTTTTCGGTTTCGTACGGCTTTCGGCGCTGCGTGCTGTTGCAAATACATATCCCATATGCCATAATTTGGATTATTGGAAATATGGTTTGTATAGATCCGATCGAGAAAAAGATAATCTCCAGGATAACCGTTGGGCTTCAAGAAGCCCCTTCCATGCAAGGTGTTTTCCAAAAAATCCTTGCCCAAATTTTGATTAAGTTCAATAATCTCGTTCCTCGAAATATTTCCTTTGCGTAATTCAGATGCCGCAAAAGACAACAATGTCTCCAATTGTTCAAAGTAAGCATACGACCATTGTTCGTTTTTCAAAAAGTTCTTCAACCTGTTTAAAGCTACACTCTGGGTTTTCTTGTTTTGTTCGATTTCAATCATGATATTTATAATTTTAGACTTAGAGCGAAGATTACTTAGACATCTTAAATACCCGTTCAAAAATTGATTTGGGTCATTCGGCTTTATTGGCAAATACATCGATATGCCCCAGATCAATTTGAAATGCCCGGTGAATATTTTCTAACCATTTATTCAAAAAATAACCTAAAAGCAAAGCTGTTTCGGCACCCAAGAATATGAAAGGGTCGATTCCCTTTGTCAATAAAGCGACTGGTTCGGCAACTAAGAACATTGTATTAAGTAATAGTGCGGTGATTATACCTATTGATGTTTTCATTGTATAGATTTTTGGTTATTGATTGTTCATCGATCTTAAAGCCTAAAGTGCCTCTCGTCGAATAGTTTTATCGTTTGAATATTTCTCCTAAAAATTTTACGCCTGACGCTACTTTTACCAGTATCATTAAAATCAGCAATATGGCCATGGCCAACCAAGGCAAAGACTTATTTTCCATCGCTTGTTAAAGTTACAGGGGGTGTATCGTTTTCAGATAATGGACCAGTTTCCCTTATCAAAGAATCTATCACGGTCGCTCTCAGGTAAACAGCGCTGTCATTAGTTCGACTGCCATAACGATCGCAATCACCGGTTTCAAAACAATCTTCAAACTCATTCGTACTGTTCAAACTACAAATGGCCAACATTGTTAGATAACAACTTATGTAGAGAAAACTTTTACCCATAATCGTTGTTTTAAAGATTAATGCTTTTTGTTCAGTGCAAGATATTCGCATCTTAAGCACCGTTCAAGAGGCGTATGTCCTTATCAGTTAGGGGGAAATACCCCATTTTCAAAAGGTCAAACACGACCACAAGGCTGACATTCTGTAAGAAAAAGATGATATTAAAAATATTTGCTCATAGGGCATGCTGCCACCATAGCAATTCTATAGGTCTTTCATTCCAGTCAATTATCTGGACGCTTTGTAGAAAAGATTTTAAGTATGGTTGCTCGAAATCAAAAGTGAGTTGTACTCTGTCAAAACCAAGCCCCTTTAATCTGCCATTTTAGTACGGGTATATATTATGTTTATGAAAAGTTTATTTTGTTGGTGGCAATCTCAATTTTGTAATAATAGTGACACATAACATTATGAATGCCCGAAAATGGTTCGCATGGGCCAAGTCCAACCTTTATTCTCAAGAATGTCGCATTTTTATATGGACACTTTAAACTCACCCGATATTGGCACCACTTTTCCATCTGCAGATTTTCCGACTCCTTTGAATTTTGCGGTTACTAGTCCAAGAATCAAACTGGCATGGAGCGGACCCTCAAAAACAAAAGTCCGACCATCCTTTTTTATATTAAAAACAAGAGGTTCACGCCCATCAACCTCATTAAAACCGGGAAGCTCAAATTCATAAGTTCGGATTGCACTCCATCGTTCGATGGTCGGAAATTCGAAAACGATGACCGGTGCCCCGGGCGGATATAGCTCAAGCCAAACTCCCTCGTCATAATGAATTCGGCTTTTTTTGCGGTCAATAGTTTGGTAATTATAGGTATTTCCATCGATAGACAGCGTACCCTTGGCAACCGAGGAGGGCTCAACAGGACTATCTTCCCCATCCTTATCGGACTGCTGGTTCATTTGCTCTTCGACCTGCTCCATCACCTGCTTCATAACCGGGGAGTTCATAAGGCTATCTTGTATTTTCTGGGCTTCTTCAATCTGTTTTTGTTGCTCAGGTGTCAATTGCTGGGCATGAACTGCTATACCAATGAACATAAACAGAAGCAATAAGCGTTCCTTTACATTTTTCATCATACTCAATTTTTAGTTTCATACCAGTTTCTTGGAGAAATATTCGAGCTCTAATATAAAGTTAGCGCTATGGCTCTCATGATTGAAAGTCTTGGTTACAGTCAAGTTCTTGTAGTTGATCCCTGCTATCATCAAGAGCCTTGGCGTAAGCATCTTTGTTTGCGGGCACTACACATTCTTCCATATTCTCAAGTGCCTCGATGTAATCGAGAAGCGCCGTTCGAACATTTTCACAAGTTTCCTTACTTGGTGAATTGGAAAAAGCAATAGTGGCCTCTGCTGCAGCATCGGCTTCTGCACCTGTCCGTTCGCCCCAAGATTCATCACCACAGGCGTTGAATTCCGATAGAAGTTCACTTGGATCACAGTTGAAACCCAATAGGGCCAATGCCAATAACATTACTGATTTTTGGATTGTTGTTTTCATAAATTGTGTATTAAGTATTAATTATTCCGAGTTTTTGAAGGATTTCGCTCTTATTCTTTTTGATTTCTTATGTTTCGCCCATGGCAATGATCTCAATAACCTTTTTAGGAAATCATTCTCTAAAATTATTTTTTCAAAATTGTATGGGGGGAACATCCCTTTTTGAACTAAAAGGAATATATCGCACTTCAAAGCGTTGTAAACGCCCTTGTTCAAGTCGAATCAGCCAGTTTTTGTCATCAGTACGGTACCAATCAACCAAAGGGCTACCAACAAAATAGAGATGAACAATAGGGTAACTTCATCCAATTTCCAGATGGTGTTCTTCGTATTCAAAGTCGATGAGGGTTTTCTAAACAATTTCATTTTGCTCTTATTGTATTCGTAGAATCAATTCTCCTTTTTGGTTCGATATGACCTTGGCATTGGCCGCTCCCAATCTGTAATCATCGCCTGAATTAAGTTGTACTTTCGACAAGAAACCCTTGTTCGGAAAAATACGCTGCTCGGTATAAACGGTAATGATAGTTCCCTTTATTGGCAGTACAAGATGGTCTTCTCTCAGTTCGTACTTTCCTTTTAGCAGCCCCTTATAAAACTCGTGTTTTGGGAAAGCCTCGACAATATCCTCTTCGGTTCTTTGCAAAAAATTATTCAACGGTTCTATCATAGCGAGTTGATCGGATTCAAGATCGGTCACCAATACTATGGGCATGTCGTTGGTCGTACGTGTTTGGGCCTTTATCTCTACTATCGATATCATTGTAATGAAAAGAATGCCCATCACATCGATAAGAGAGATTCTATTAATAATCTCGAAACTTCGCAACATTGCTTTTTATTATTACCCTTGCGCTGTAAACAATCTTAGGCTTGGTATGTGCCAAAGGTTCGTTTTAAAATATACAAACAAGTGGTCGTTAATGTCTGATCGGAAGTTTTGAAACAATCTCAAGAGAGTCAGACTGAGTCTCGGTCATACCCCCAGGAAGAGCACAACCATCTTCTTCTAGGCACCCACATAGGTATGATAACTGTCCCGCAGATGGGTCGCACTCTCCATTTTTGGTGCAAGAAATACTGATTAACACAACTACCAAAACAATCGCTTTAGACAAAAGGAATTTTTTCATGGTTTTTTTATTTAGTTATTAATTCGTTATGGTTGGTCACAAAGTATCAATAATAGCAATTTACGTTACAACCTTTACTTTCTATACCACGTATGTAACATTGTATGCAAGAAATGTAACAAGGATGCCGAGGGCCCCTAATTGCTTGACTTATGGCATGTTTTGATGGTCTTGCCATCATAAAAAGCCAAGAGAACCGTGTTCCATTAAATTTCATATCAATTCGATCCGAGAACTTATCAGTCTTCACAGGTATACACCTCTCTGTCTTGGTCCAATTCCATTCTTCTCTTATCGATTCGGGCTCCCAGTTCGGTCATTTCCTCTTCGGTAAGGTCGCAACCACGATAATCACCGGTCCTGTAAAAATTCAATTCATACCAGTAGGCATAAGTTGTTGCCTTCCTCCATTTGCAAACCTTATTGGACTCTACATTACCATCCTCATCTTTATAGACGGTCATTTCATACTGAAATTCATCCTCTAACTCGTCAAGATCGTTTTTAACACTCCAATAGCAATCGGTTTTTCCCAGATTCAGTGCATCTTCACATGCACTCGTTAGGCAAATAATCGACAACATCAATACCAGTTTTGTTTTCATTATTCGTTTTTGGTGATTATGATTCATATGGCGAAGCTATTCGAAACAGGTTCGTTTTCGTACCACAGATGTAACAATATGTGCAATAAGTGTAACACCTCTCAATTAATGGAATACTTTGGCGCGCAAATTGTTTATATCTTAGATATTCGACTAGGAGGCCAACAAGGTCAGAGATTCAAAAAAACGGATGGGAATATTGCAAGGCAAATGAATAGCAGGTTCGTTACCGAACAGTAATTTTAATTGGACGCCACATTTTGAAGGTATTCGCTAGGTGTCGTTTTATAAACCTCTTTAAAGCATTTTATAAAATAGGAAGGTGTATTAAAACCTACGGTATAGGCGACCTCATTGATCGAGGCATCGGAGGTTTTTAGAATATTCACGGCCTGTTTCAGGCGCTGTGAGCGAATGAATTCGGTGGTGCTGAGACCCGTGTACATCTGTAATTTTCGATGCAATTGCATACGGCTCATACCCAAGGTTTTACAAAATATGGCGGCATTGAAATCGGAGTCGGACAATTTTTCGTCCAAGATTTTCTGTACCCTGTTCAAGAATATTTCATCGGTCGGCGTTATTGCGATGTCCTTGGCCTTAAGCACTACTTCTTGACCATACCTATTGCGAAGTATTTTGCGGGTCTCGATAAGGTTTTCGACGCGCTTCTCTAGAATTCTCAATTTGAAGGGTTTTTCAATGAAATCATCGGCACCCGATTCCAGGCCCAACAACTCCTGTTCTTCACCGATTCCCGCAGTGAGCAGAATAATAGGTATATGACTGGTTCTTTGGTCTGTCTTAAGCGTGTTGCAAAGTGTTATGCCGTCGCAAATGGGCATGCGCACATCGGATATAATCAGATCGGGAACCTCTTTCAATGCCTTTGCAATGCCTTTTTCTCCATCGGCTGCCGCGATAACCCGATATCTGTTCATCCAAACCGAAATAAGAAATTCGCGCACCTCTGCATGATCTTCAACAATCAATATGATGGGAAGTTCTTTATCTTCCTCCGTTTTCGATGTGCCGAGTGTCATATCGGCCTGGGGGACACCATCTTCTTTTATACCATCGATTAAAGAAGAATTATCTGAATTTGGTACGTTCTCTGCCAATTCATTATTTAAAGGAAGGTCTATTTGAAAGTGAATGGTATTATCGTCTTCTATTCTTACATTAACATTCCCTTTATAGAGTTTGACCAATTCGCTAACCAATGAAAGACCAACGCCCGCCCCTTCGGCATAGTCGTCGAGTTGATAGAAACGGTCGAAAAGTTTGTCTATTTTAATCTTTTCGGGGTCATCTACGGTGTTTCGAACACTTAGGCTCAACCTACCTTTCTTACCATTGGCTTCAAAAGAACATTTTCCGCCAGATGGGGCATATTTAAATGCGTTCGACAAGAGATTGGTGACAATTTTTTCCAAGGCATCCTCATCATACCAACCGTTTTTCAGGTTTTCGATCTTGACCTGGTACGTTATGTTCTTTCTTTCCGCCTGATATTCAAAGGAAGCGGCCATTGCCTTTAAAAAAAGGCCAAGGTTGCCTTGAAATAGGTTTATGCGCAATTTCCCCTTTTCCAATTTGGCAAGATGCAGTAGCTGGTCCACCAAAGCCATTAGCCGGTCAGTGTTGCGTTTGATCATCGAGAAATTCGAAAATTCTGAACGGGTCAAATGCCCTTTGGCCAACTCGGCGTCAATGGGCCCTGAAATCAAGGTCAGCGGAGTTCTGAACTCATGGGAAATGTCGGTATATAGTTTCGATTTAAGGTCATTTAGCTTTTTGAGCCGCAAGGCCTCTCGCTCCTTCATCTTAAGATCGAGTCTCATTTTCATACGCCATTTCAGATACTGATAGATCGTATAGATCGCCGTGAAAAACAAAATCAAATAAATGAACTTGGCCAAATTAGTAAGATACCAAGGTGGGGCAATAACGAACTTAAAAGTTGCCGGATTTTCGTTCCAAATTCCATCATAATTACTCGACTTTACCTGAAATTCATACTCCCCCGGAGGCAATTGGCTGTAACGGGCAAAATTCACATTGCCGGCCCGAACCCAATCATCATCGTAACCTTCAAGGCGGTACTGGTATTTGTTTTTTTGAGGAAGTGAATACTGCAGGCTTGAAAATGTAAAGGTCAACGTATTTTTATCAGATTCCAGTTTGGCTTTCGATGACATAGGAAAAGGTTCATCAAAAATTTCAAGACCGGTAATCGTAGTTCTCGGCATTATGTCGTTTTCCTTTATTTCTTTAGGGTTGAACCAGTAAATACCATCTAAGCCACCAAAGTAAAGACTCCCTCGATCGTCTTTGAAATGGGCCCCTGTGTTGAACTCGGTCGCAAGGCCGTCATAATTGTCGTAATTGACTATTTCGGGGGCTTCTTTAAAGGTTGTTGGTGGTGTGAACCTTGTAATCCCTCTATTGGAACTAAGCCATAAATTACCTTCTTGGTCGGGCAGAATCGCATAAATCACATCATTGGCCAGACCATCCTCCATCGTATAACTATAGAACCTTTGGCTCTTTAGATCAAAAGCACTAAGACCGCCGCCATTGGTGCCTATCCACAAAATACCTTTCGGGTCATAGTGAAGGGATTTGATCCCGTCGTTTGCCAATGAATTGGAATCATCGGTTTTACGATACGGGGTAAACTGCTCGTTTTGGGTGTCAAAAAAAACAATGCCGTTTGATTCCGTTCCGATCCATAGATTACCCGAACCATCTTCTGTAATGACCCTAATATTATTACTGGAGGGGCCTTTTTGGGTATTCGGGTCAGCAACGTATTTCTTGATTTCTCCCTTCTTCTTATCAAATAGTATTATCCCTGTTTCGCGTGTGCCCAGCCATACCCTATCTTTCGAATCCTTATAAATGGCCCATATCGTTTTTGCCGAAAGCCTTGGTTTCGAGTTCGTCGAAAAATATGTCATTTCGTCCTTATCATCCAACAGCATCAACCCCCCGCCTTGTGTACCTATCCATAATGAATTGTCACCATCGACCATAAGGCTCATTATTCTATCTGAACTAAGGGCCCTATTATTGCCCAGCTCAACGTTAAAAGTTCGCCAGCTATTGGTTTCAGGCTCATATTGTGTCAATCCCTTTCCCGAAGTCCCTATCCATACCGCATCTTTCTTATCAACTACTATGGACCGGACCACATCAACATTGATACCATCGGGAGTTTGATAGTTTTTTATGGAATTGAATTTTTCGAGATACTCGTCGTAATAACTCAGGCCTGCACCATCGGTTCCGAACCAAAGTGTGCCCGAATAATCTTCGTAAACGCACAGCACATCTTTGTAGTGCAAGGCTCTTGGGTTATGCTTTTCTACCTTAAAATGGTCGATTTTCATCGTATCAAAATCAATCATATAAAGGCCCCTGCCATAAGTCGCTACCCATAACCGCCCTTTTGTATCAATATACAGGTCAAGAATATTCAGATCAACCGGCAAGGCGTTTACAAAAGATAGTGAAGAAATTCTGTTCAATGCGCCTTCATTGCCATCCTTAAAATAAAGTCCGTCACCAAAAGTTGAGATCCATTGTCGATTTTTTCCTGTGTAGACCACATCGCTGACAATGGCCTCTATTTTTTTGCCATCCGCCGTTCGCACGTCCATTGGCTGAAAGCGGTTCGCTTGTGGCCTAAATTTGATGATACCTTTATTGGTCAATAGTAGAAGGCCTTCATTCTCTGGATTTCCTTGAAGGATCTTAAAGATGGTTCCCTTGAAATTCGGAATTTCAATCTCAGAAAAGGTTTTAGTTTTTGAGTCGAATCGCAAAAGGCCTCTTTCACGCGTACCCAGCCAAATATTCAATGCCAAGTCTTGATAAATGAAACTGGCCCCATCGGTGTCATGTATTGGTTCGAATTTTTGTCGGGCGACATTGAACTTGTGGAGCCGTTGGTCTAAGGGAATAATCCAGACTGTTCCATCCCGGTCTGTATAGACCTGTCCGAGGTCGCTATAGTCAGGTTTTGTGATATCCAAAAAAGAGTAAGGGAATTTGGTAAACTTTTTTCCATCATACCTGTTCAGTCCGTCTTGGGTAGCTACCCATAGGTAACCCGTGCTATCTTGGGAAACTGAAATGGCACTGTTCTGCGAAAGACCATCTTTGACCGACAGTTGTCTAAAGGATATCTGCGATTGAGCATTGGCAAATGGCATGTTTGTCAAACACACTATCAGAATAAGAGTTTGCGAAAACCATTTTGCTTTTTTTCTATTCACTTTGAATTCAAGGATGGTAGGATTTTAAGGTACAAAAAATAAAGTTGTAACCTAAGAAGAAGTATTTTTCAACCATTTTTGGGCAGCTAAGGTATTGAAATGATACTGCCAAACCGTACGGTCCTTCCGATGCATCACGAGTGATATCTTCATCGTTTGGTGTTGACTCAGGTAGTTCCCCCGAAACCTAATATCAAACAACGCCCAAAACCAGCTTTGTGGTAGGGTGCCCAAACTTCAGAACTTCATCAGACGGGCCTGTTCAAAACAGAATACGTTCTTTTCTTTAACGCACTTCCTTAGGACCGTACCTTTTTGGAATGGCAGCTTCATAATTTATTACCTTCTATTATTGCCTTATAGATTTTCGATATACCTCACCGTCAAGATCAACCGTTCAACAACTTCTGTACTATCTATTAGGTTATCTCAATTTTTCGTTTCAAAATCTTCCAAGTACGTTTCTGAATCGGTCTGATCCAACACTAACCGAGTATCTGGACTATTCTCTTCAATATCTTGTGTTAAACTTGCTATCAAGAGCGTTACGACAAGAAGAAGAAACATTATGATACATTTTTTCACGATACTATATTTTTAAGTTCCTAAAATGGGGCGTTGAATTTTTGGGGAACCTAATCGAATGTTATGAAGTCGAAACTAAATCAAAAATCAAAACTCAAAATTTCATTATGTATAAATGGTATGGAATACTGTGTAAATGGTTTTCAGATGGCCATACCGAAAGCATGGAAAAGTACAAATACAGCATACCAAAACCTGTTGGCCATTCTCGGCTATTTTCATACCAACCGTACTTAAAATCAATCTATCGATACATCTTTTGAACCTTTGTAAAACATTAAAACTATTTTTGACTAACTTTCTTTGTTCAGAAGATAATCTCATGATAGAAGCCGTTATTGTTGATGATGAAATGAAGGCACTGCAAAGCCTATCTTGGGAACTTACCAATTTTAGCAATGAAATAAAGGTAGTGGCCTCTTTTACCGATCCGTTCGAGGCTTTGGCGCATTTGGAGAAAAATACGCCCGATTGTCTTTTTTTGGACATAGAAATGCCCACCATGGACGGCTTTCAGTTCATTCAGAAACTAAAGAACAAAGATTTTCCGGTCGTAATAACTACTGCCTATAACCAATATGCCATCAAGGCCCTAAAAAATGAGGCGATAGACTATTTGTTAAAACCAATCGATACGGATGATCTAAAGGAAACAATCGCTAAAATCAAGAAACACAACGCCAAGAATTTTACTTCAGAACGGCTCGAAAAAATTCTGTTGAACTTCAATTCGAATTCCTTGGACAAAAAAATCATGTTCAATACAGACGGCAAACTGCTGTTCCTTGAAAATGACGAGATACTTTACGCTGAATCCGATGGCAACTACAGTACGATTTTTTTGACCGATGGGCAAAAAATCGTTCTTACCAAAAAATTGAAAGAAGTCAATGAAATGCTTCCCGAAGACTCCTTTTTTAGAATACATAATTCGTATATTATCAATCTGAACAAAATCAAAGAGTTTCTTAAGACCGATGGTTATGTTGTTTTGAAGTCAAATCACAAAATACCGGTCTCAAGACAGAAAAAGTCGGATTTTTTAGATATGCTATAGGCTTCCATGGGATTTTTCAAGCCATATATAATTCGCCCACGGGCATCGCTGATTGCGGTCATCAGATGTTTTGTCTGTCTTTCTTTTTTGTTCATTTTGCCCTCTACTGTTTCTTCCCAAGAAATTACCCAAGCATTTAAGAACAGAGTGGACAGCCTAATACAAGCGGGGCCAAAGACTTACAGCGAAATCGATAGGGTCGTAAAACCAGAACGCAGAGACACTATTTATATGCGCTATTTTGCTCAGCGTTCGGCAGAAGAAGAATATTTTGACGGAGAGGTATATGCACTGAGCCAACTGGGCAGAGTGTATCGTGACAAATCACAGTTTTCGAGGAGTCTCGCAATACATCAAAAGGCATTAGAAGTTGCCAAACAAGCCGAAAATATTGAGTTCGAGATTTACAACCTGAACATGATAAGTGTCGTATTCCGAAAGACCGATGCCATTAAATCGGCACTTGATTATAGTCAAAAAGCGCTTGCTTTGGCCGAGACGGTGAAGAATCCTTCCATGGGTATAAAAAGGAGTATCAATGTGTCATTGAACAGCATCGGCAATATCTACCAATCACTTGAGCAGTATGATCTTGCCATAGAACAATTTCGAAAATCATTGCAAAGGGAGGAAGAGCTTGGAAATAAACTAGGGCTGGCCATCAACTATCAGAATATCGGCGAATGTTTTGAAGCCCAGGGCAAACTCGAAGAATCGCTGGAAAATTACCAGATTTCCCTGGCTTATAATGAAGAAATCAATTCTGACAAGGGCCGTGTTATCTGCAAGAGCGGAATCGCCCATGTATATGTACATCTTAAAAGAACCGAAGAGGCCCTCGACATATTTAAGACCATACTACCCGAGGCCGAAACACTTGGTGATCAGGAAATTGTTGCGATGATCAATATCAATCTTGGTTGGACCTTAATCGATCTCAATAAACTCTTTGAGGCGGAACAACATCTTATAAAGGGACTTGAGTTGGCCCAAAAATATAACTTGCCCTCCGAAATATCAGAGGCGAATAGGTTTTTGTCCGACTTATTTTCCAAAAAAGGTGATTATAAGAAATCGCTTGAGTATTATCGCACCGCCCAACATTATGAAGATGAGATATCGAACGATAGAAATCTTCGTTATGTAAACGACATGATCGTACGTTATGAAGCCGAAAAAAAAAGCGATCAAATAGCGGCTTTGGCAAAAGACAATGAAGCTGTAAAACAAAGGTTGGCCAAGAATAAGGTTACTTTCTTAATCAGCGGAATCGTTTTGATCTTTCTCGCAGGACTTTTTTATGTGCTTTATCGCCAATATCAACTCAAAAACGACAAAAAATTGTTGACTTTGGAGCAGACCATGTTACGAAGCCAAATGAACCCACATTTCTTATTCAATTCGTTGAATTCCATTAAGTTGTATATAATAAACAACGAAAAAAAGAATGCGGTGCACTATCTCAATAAATTTTCGAAATTGGTCCGTAAGATATTGGAGGCCTCATCTTTAAAAGAAATTCCCTTGGCCGAAGAACTTGAAACCATTGAACTGTATATGAATATCGAAAACATAAGATTTTCGAACGAGATCGATTTTAAGATTACCGTAGATGAAGGCATCGATACCCAATTGGTCAAGATCCCTTCGATGATATTACAACCTTTTCTTGAAAATTCGCTGTGGCATGGCCTGTCACCGAAAGAAGGCGACAAGAAAATAGAGCTTCACGTGGGGCGCGATAAAGGCGGTTTCATAAACATTGCGATTACCGATAACGGTGTAGGAAGGCAGGCAGCCGAAAAAATAAAGGAAAGCAAAGTACTCAAAAGAAAATCATTGGGAATAGACATTACCAAAGAGCGTTTGGCCAACTTTTCTCGAGATTACCAAAATTATTTCAATGTCGAGATTTTAGACCTTTTCGATAAGGTGAACAACGCCTCTGGCACCAAGGTAGTACTTCATATACCTACGGTCTGATATGTTCGTCGGCGACCTGTTCTAACTCCGTATACCAAGATAATCCAAATTTGCGTATTAAAGCCTCCTTAACAAATTTGTATATCGGTACTTTAAGTTCTGACCCCAGTACACATGCCTGGTCGCAGATTTCCCATTTATGATAGTTCACCGCGGTAAGTTCGGTATACTCGCGCACCCGTATCGGATACAAGTGGCATGATACAGGTTTTTTCCATTTTATGGCACCTTGATCATAGGCCGCTTCAAGTCCACATTTTGCCGTACCACTTTTGTCAAATACTACATAGGCACATTCGCTATTGTTGACCAGCGGGGTTTCCCATTCGCCATCATCACCTTTTACAAAGGCTCCCTGTCTTTCAATGGCCGCTATACCCTCGGGCCGAAGAAAAGGTTTCACATCGGAATAAACGTCGACCAAAATCTCGGTTTCCCTATCTTCAAGAGGTGCCCCCGCATTGCCATCAACACAGCACTTTCCTTTACAGGCCGATAGGTTGCAGACAAAATCATTTTCCAATATTTCTTCCGATATAATGGTCTTTCCTATTTGGAACATAATTAAAATCGATTCAGCGGACAAAGATAGTTTTTAAGATTGAACGTCTCTTTATTTTTATTTATCGTAGAAGCATCCGATACCACTGTTTTAAACGTAAATTTGCCGAAATTTTACAATCAACATCTGTGACATTCAATTTCAACATCAGGGAAATAGCTACCGCCACCATGGTCTTGTTTGCGGTAATCGATATTTTGGGTAGTATTCCCATCATCATAGGCCTTCGTAAAAAGGTTGGGCACATACAATCAGAAAAGGCGTCTATAGTAGCCGCTATCATAATGGTCGCCTTTCTTTTTGTAGGAGAGGAAATCTTGAAACTGATCGGTATCGATGTAAATTCTTTTGCCGTAGCTGGTGCTCTTATCATATTCTTTCTTGCCATCGAGATGATTCTGGGAATCTCGCTCTATAGGGACGACGAACCTGAAAGTGCTTCGGTCGTACCCATTGCTTTTCCGCTCATCGCGGGTGCCGGTACGCTGACCTCGATTTTATCGCTCCGTGCGGAATTCCAAGTCGAGAATATCATCGTTGCGATTGTGGCAAACACCGTTTTTGTATATCTTGTGTTGAAATCCTCAAAAAAAATTGAAAAGGTCCTTGGCAAGAACGGGGTGAATATTATTCGAAAAGTTTTCGGGGTGATTTTAATGGCCATTGCGGTCAAATTGTTCACGGCCAATATCAGCCAGTTGATTGGCAATTAACCGTTTATATCATGAGCAAAACACTTTCATTTGTATTGATTGCGCTTGGCATTGCCTTGATTGCCTACAATGTTACCTTGGTCGATTTCAAAAATCCGTTAGAAGGTGACAGCATCATTGCCATAATCGGTATTTTGGCCTCATTATGTGCCATCGTACTTTTATTGACTTATCTAACGTCGAAAAAAATACAGAAAAAACTGAACGAAGACTAGTTTTTTGCCTCTATCGCCTCGGCCTCGCCTTGGCTCACAAGAGGGTTGTCAAGCGCTAAGACCCGCTGCAACATCATATCTGCATCGCTTTTTATTTTGGCGTGTACATTGGGCCCGAAAAGTTGTTGGGCGATCGCCGCCTTTAAATAAAGTTTTATGGCATCCTCATAGTCATAATATTCCATTTTCAATTTCCTTTGGATGCAGTAATCCACAAATTTTTCGAAAAGTATATCATCGACGCTAAAATCAGCTATGAACTCTTTCTCAGTATATTGGTCATAACGATTGCGGTCTTCCTCTAAATGTTCGAATATAAAAAAGGAAATGAAGCCGACACTATCCATACTTTCAACAGCTTCCTCTTCGTTAGTCCCCATCGGAACAAAGACATCGGGAATTATTCCACCTCCTCCATAGACCACTTTACCTTTCGGTGTGGTAAATTTTAGGGAATCGGCCACCTTAATACTATCGACCGAAACCATCTCACCATTATGATAGCGATCGGTAAACCTTTTATAATAATCGCGATTGCCCTTGTCGTAAGATTTTTGAATCGAACGGCCCGTCGGGGTATAGTATCTTGACACCGTAAGTCGAACGGCCGAACCATCACCCAATTCCATTTCACGCTGTACCAGGCCCTTTCCAAATGACCGTCGGCCAACAATGGTACCTATATCGTTGTCTTGAAGGGCCCCTGCTATAATCTCGCTGGCCGATGCCGAGCGCTCGTTTATCAGCACGTATACAGGCTTATCTTCAAAATCTCCCTCATCGGTAGCATATATTTTGTCTATTTTGCCCCTTTTGTTTTTAGTGAACAAAATCAGTTTGCCATCTTCTAAAAACTCATCGGCCATCTGCTCCGCAATGCCAAGGTACCCGCCGGGGTTGTCCCTCAAGTCCAAAGTCAATTTTTTGGCCCCTTGTTCTCGCAACTCCCTTAGGGCCGATTTGAACTCCTTGAAAGTCGATTCGGCAAAACGGTTTATCTTGATATAGCCCATATCATCCGTCAACATATAATAGGCCGTAACACTCTTTATAGGTACTACATCGCGCTTGATATTTACCGTAAAAATACTATCCACACTTTTACGATAGATCTTTAGGCGAACGTTGGTCCCTTTTCTTCCCTTTAACTTTTGAACCACCGAATCGTTGATGAAATCACGTCCGAAAAGCGTGTCATTGTCAGCCATGAGGATGCGATCACCCGGTTTTATGCCCTTTAAGAAACTTGGACCATCCTGTATCGTTCGAATTACGGCTATCGTATCTTTATAAGGATAAAAATTAACGCCTATACCAACAAAATCACCTTTCATATTCTCTGAAACCTTTGCCATCTCGCGCTTCGGGATATAGACCGAATGTGGATCGAGCTTTTCAAGAATATTGTTGACGGTAACATCGACAATGCTGTCGGTGTCTATTTCATCAACATATTCATAGTCGATATAATCGATCAGGCGATTCAGCTTATCTTTTTTTGAGTTGGTGGTAAACAGTTTTTCAGGGGTATCGTTGAAATGTAGTTTACCCCCTACGAAAATGCCCAAAGCCAAAACCGCGGAGAGAATAAGGGGCCCTAGGTAAAGATATTTTTTTTTCATTTTTTGGCTTGTAACACTATTCTACAATGGCTTCGATTACAGGTATGTGTGCCAATTCAACCCCCGCCTTTCTTAAAAATCTTAATCCTGAATCATCTTTATAAGCGGTTTGATATACTACGCGCTTTATGCCCGATTGATGTATCAACTTGCTGCATTCGCGACATGGTGATAAAGTGATATAAAGCGTCGCTCCTTCACAAGATTGTGTGGATGAGGCGACTTTCGAGATCGCGTTCGCCTCGGCATGCAAAACATACCATTTGGTATATCCTTCTTCGTCTTCACAAATATTTTCGAATCCTGTCGGTGTACCATTATAACCATCTGAAATGATCATTCTTTTCTTGACAATGATCGCACCGACCTGACGTCGCCGACAATATGATAATTTGCCCCACTCCTGGGCCATTCTCAAATAGGCCTTATCGTATTTTTCTTGTTTGTCTCGTTTCACACTTGAACTTGTACAGAATAACGAATTTACCGGTTTTGAAAGACCCGAACATGATTATATGGTTAATTTTAACATTGGCCTACTACCAGGGGAACGTCTCGATCAACATCGGTATTGTGACAAGTACGACCAAAATCGAGCCAATGACAACAAAAATCGTTTGCTTGACCTTAAAAATCGTTTGCACGAGATAGGCAAGGGCCAAGATTGAAAGCACAATGATCAATTGCGAGATTTCGATACCTGTCGCAAACCCAATGAGTGGGCCCAATTTTTCGTCCTCGCCCGACATGAGCATTTTAAAATAGTTGCTAAACCCGAAACCATGAATAAGGCCAAAAAATGCGGTCGCGATCAGATGCAACAATATACTCTTGTGCCCATCGGCCGACTTCATATAGATCAGGTTGAAAAGTGCGGTCAATAAAATGGTCAAAGGGATAAGAAATTCGATCAGACCAACGTCAATGACAACTACTCCGTAGACCGAAAGGCCCAATGAGAGGCAATGGGTTACCGTAAAAACGGTGGCCAACAACAACACCTTTTTCCAACTCTTGAACGTGAAAGGCATGGCCAAGGCCAATAGAAACAGAATATGGTCATAGGCACTAAAATCGAGTACATGGTCAAGGCCAAGCTTTATATAAAACCAAAAATCTTGCATATTGTTCAATACTATAACTTATCAGTTTTTGAATATTTTCTATTGATCAGTTGATACCCCTTTCTTTTTGTAGCTGTTCGTAAGCCTTCTGGACTTCCTTGAATTTTTCTTCGGCACCTTTTTTTATGGCTTCATTTTCGGTATTCACCCGGTCGGGATGATATTTTTTGGCCATTTTACGATATGCCTTTTTAATCTCATCGTTCGTTGCCGTCTTTTCGATTTCCAAAATCTTATATGCATTATCAGCAGATTGAACGAACATGGCCATAATACTTTCAAAATCGCGCAAAGCCACCCTAAGGTATCCGGCTATTTCACGAATTTTATTTATTTCCGAATCGCTTACATGTCCATCTGCTTGGGCGATACCAAATAAAAAGTGCAATAATTGTAGCCGAACCTCGTAGCGCGTGCGCTGGTTAAGATATGCACATATTCGCTGTGCCGAAATCTCATGTTTCTTGTTGATTTCGTTAAAAGTCCTAAAAATGGCATTTGCTTTTTCTTTACCATATGTGCCGACAAAATACTGCTGCACATAATCCATTTCACGTTTACTTACCGATCCATCGGCTTTTATGACAATGGAGCAAAGAGATAGAAGGTTTAGCTCAAAGTCCGCGGGACTAACACTTTGCCTTGCAAAGTCACCTAAAATTGTTTGGGGCCTACCACCTCTTCCGGTGATGTTATCAATAAAACTTCCGACAAGAAACCCAAAAATAGCCCCAGGAAAACGGTATAGCGAATACCCTAATATGGCAGCCAACCACTTGATCATGTGTCTTTTATTTTCACCAAAGATAAGCACCCATCGATTGCCCTACAAGCAACAGGGCGATAACCTCAACGAAACGTTAAGGTCTTTATATAAAATGCGACAAAACCCGTATCTTTGAAATCCATTAAATCATAAGTTTATGTATCCTGCAGAATTAGTAAAACCGATGAGAGATGACTTGGCCATGGCCGGGTTTGAAGAATTATATACGGCCGAAGCGGTCGAAAAAGCCATTAATAGTGAAGGAACAACCTTGGTCGTGGTGAATTCGGTCTGTGGCTGTGCTGCGGCCAATGCCAGACCGGCCGCTAAAATGAGCTTGATGAACGATAAAAAACCTGACCATATCGTTACCGTTTTTGCCGGCGTCGATACCGAAGCGGTAGATGCGGCGCGTAATTTGATGGTCCCGTTTCCGCCCTCTTCGCCAAGTATGGCTCTGTTCAAAAACGGAGAACTCGTGCATATGATCGAGCGTCACCATATCGAGGGAAGGCCCGCCGAGATCATCGCCGAAAACCTGACCGAAGCCTACAACGAGTTCTGTTAGGCCACTAAATTGCCTCTTGGTACCAAGGGTAGAAAAGAATCTAAAAAAACCGTTCTTAATTGAGCGGTTTTTTACTTTTGTATATCCCTATGCAAAAATTGCTCGCATATCCTTTGTCCTTCATCTACCTGATCTTGTTCGGGCTTACCTTAGTAGTATTTCACCCGATACAATGGATATGTCTCAATCTATTTGGGTACGATGCCCATCAAAAGAGTGTCGCATTGCTCAATCTATGTTTGTTACGGTGCACCCATGCTTTGGGCACTACATATTCCTTTAAGAATTCACAAAATATTCCTGAAGACCGGCCACTCATTATCGTACCGAACCACCAAAGTATGCACGATATTCCGCCGATTATCTGGTATATGCGCAAATACCATCCGAAATTCGTGAGCAAGATCGAGTTGGGCAAGGGTATCCCCAGTGTCTCGTTCAACCTAAGGCATGGCGGCTCTGTTCTAATTGACCGTAAAGACAGCAGACAGGCGTTGACCGAAATAGCCAAGTTGGGCAAGTATATCGAAAAGTATAAGCGCAGTGCCGTTATATTTCCGGAAGGTACGCGAAGCCGTACGGGACAGACAAAAAAGTTTCAACCGATGGGACTCAAAATATTGATGAAAAATTGCCCTTCAGCACTCGTCGTGCCAATTAGCATCAACAACTCATGGAAAATGTTGAAATACGGAAAATTCCCTAACGGCATCGGCAATCATTTGACCTTTGTGGTGCACGAACCCATCGAAATTTCGGATAATCTGGATGATATGGTCGCACTTACCGAACGTGCCGTAAATTCAGGAATACAGATCGACCCATGACCGATACCGAACTTGTCGAAGAAACCATCACGTTTGTACAAGAAACATTGCAGGGCGCTGAAGGGGGTCATGATTGGTTCCACATTCAGCGCGTCTTCAGAAACGCACTTTTAATCGCAAAAGACGAAAAGGTTGATATCACCACGATTAGCTTAGCGGCCCTATTACACGATATCGCCGATGCTAAATTTTATGATGGGGATGAAACGATCGGACCTAAAATCGCAGGGGATTTTCTCAAATCCCTTCCCTTGGATACAGAAAAGGTGGATCATGTGGTAAAGATTATCGAGAACATATCGTTTAAAAACAGTTTGGACGGGGGGTCGAAAACCCGTTTTAATTCATTGGAACTACAAGTGGTTCAAGATGCCGATCGGCTTGACGCCATCGGAGCCATCGGAATAGCCCGGGCTTTTAATTACGGAGGCTTCAAGAACAGGCAAATATATAACCCTGAAATCGCCCCGAATTTGGCCATGGAAAAAGAGGAATACAAAAAGTCAAACGCACCCACAATAAACCATTTCTACGAAAAATTGCTATTGCTCAAGGATAAAATGAATACCAAAACCGGAAAAAAACTGGCATTGGAACGACACCGGTTCATGCTCGATTACCTTGAACAATTTTATAAAGAGTGGGAAGCCGATTGATCAAGGGAGGAACAGATAATCATTCTCTCGATTCAAGGAGTGTCAATTTCTTTTTCAAATGCTGCCTTTCAAGCTCATTACCGGTCGATTCAATAGCTCTTTTCAATGTTATTATTGCTTTGCCCCAATCTTCCAAATCACTCAAAAGTTCTGATTTTATAGCATAAAACAGGGTATTGTCAATAAAGTGAGGACTCTGTTCAAAGATCTGAAGTTCTTGCATCGCTTTTTCCGCACCATGTACTTTATGAAAAGGAACAATTCTGTTCAATTGCACGATCGGGGAATATTGTCTTTGCAATTGCAGGTCGTATAAAGCCAAAATACCTTTCCAATCGGTATCGGAAAACTTTTTTGCGATACAATGGTAGTATGAAACCGTAGCTTGCAAATGATAGTCGGAGAAGGTTGAAGCCACACTTGCCCTTTCCATCTGTCGAATACCGTTATTTATCATTTCGGCATTATACAATCGTCGATCTTGATTTTCAAGATCTACCATTTCTCCTTGGGCATCGATCCGGGCATCGAACCTTGCGGTATGAAAACACATTAGTGCCATCAATGCATGTACTTCCGGGAGTTTACAGTATTTGTTCCTTGTCAGCAATTGAGCCAGCCGAATGGCCTCTATGCAAAAATCCTTTTTTATCATGGTTGTTCCCGAACTGGCGGCATATCCCTCGGAAAACAATAAATATATGACCTTAAGAACGATATTCAGTCTTGACTTTAAGCCAAGTTCTATGGGTGTATCAAGGGTTTTTACATTTTCTTTCAGCCTTTTTTTGGCCCTAGTGAACGACTTGGCCACCGTTTCTTCTTTTTTTAGCATCGCCTTTGCAATCTCGGCATTTCCAAAACCAGCTATCAACTTTAGGCTCAATATAATCTGATATTCGGGCGATAGGGAAGGATGACAACAGGCAAATATCATCTTCAATTGACTGTCATTGATTATTTCTTCAAGCTCAATTTCTTTGGGAATCGATACGGTTTTGTTCAAAAGTTGTTCAAAATCGGTATCTACCACTTTTTTATCCTTGCGAAGCCTATCGATCAATTGATTGTTCGCAACCCTGAGCAGCCAGGCCGTTGGATTTTGTGGAGCTCCATTATAACCCCATACCTGCATGGCTTTGATCAGGGCATCTTGTACGGCATCCTCGATTCTTTCAAGGTGGATTGGACCAAATTTATGGGTAAGCAACGAAATTATCTTGCCATACTCATGTCTAAATACATATTCTACCAATGTTTCTTTCTCGGCGTTCTGCATGTTATAAAATTAAAAAGTCCGATTGTGATATCGGACTTTCAATCGTTTTAATCGACCGGTTACATATTCATAGACATGATTTCTCTTACCTCAACATTACCTCCATGCTCGAATATTGGGCAGCCTTTTGAAATCTCAACGGCCTCGTCCAATCCATCCGCCGAGACGATCAAATATCCGCCTACGACCTCGGCTCCTTCCGCAAATGGGCCATCTGTTATAACTTCTCCTGCATTTTCTACCACTTTGCCATCTCCAGACAATGGCAGCCCGTCTACCAATTTGCCTTTTTCTTTCAGTCCTCCCATCCATGCACCCCATTTCTTCATGTGTGCTTCTACCACTTCAGGTGCTGCCTGTTTCCAATCTGGATCGCCACCTCTAAATAAATACAAAAAATTGCTCATAATTATGTTTTTTAAAAGTTCACCTTAAAGACGTATTTCGAATTGCCAATTGGACAATTTTCGCAATTTAATTTAAAACAATCGCATTTGGCCATCTTTGAATTGCTCGTGCAGTTCGGTATTCAGTTTAGGAAAAGAGCTGTCCTTAAAATAAGTATGTTTCGCCAATCGCATCAAATCATGTATCTGGGCGGCAATCTTACCCTCTCCGCGACTTCGAAGACCGAAGCGGCTATCGTTCAGATTTCCGTTATGGCAAGATCTGATCTGACCCAATACTTTATCGGCACGATCTGGAAGTGTTTTTTTAATCCAATCCGTAAAGATTGTACCTATCGCCCCGTTGAGCCTGACTACCGTGAAGGCGATGGACAACGCTCCATTTTCTGAAGCCGCCTTGGCCAATTTCATAATCTCATGACTGTTGATACCCGGTATGATAGGGGCCAACATGACATTTACCGGAATCTTGTTTTCTGAAAGCATACGAACGGTCTGCAATCGCTTTTTGATCGAGGCCGTTCTCGGCTCAAGAATTCGCCGGGTATCTTCCGATAATGAAGTCACCGAAACGTTCACCGCGACCAGACCATCTTTTTGAAGTGCCTTCAAAAGGTCCAGATCTCTAAGAATCAACGCATTCTTAGTAATAATACCGACCGGGTGCCTATACTTTAAGAATACCTCTAAACAACCTCTCGTTATCTTGAACCGCTTCTCGGCAGGTTGGTAGCAATCCGTATTTCCTGACAGGACAATTGTCTCAGCCTTCCAATTTTTGTGCTTCAATTTGGCCTCCAACAATTGAGGCGCGCTTTTTTTTATCAAGATTTTACTTTCGAAGTCCAATCCGGGCCCATAGCCCCAATATTCGTGGGTGTTTCGTGCATAACAATACACACAGCCGTGTTCACAGCCCTGATAGGGATTCATGGAATGCATCATACCAACATCAGGACTCGTGACCTTGTTTACTATGGTTTTTGGAAATATGGGGATATACTGCGTCTTGTTCTTACCTGCTTCTTCGCCCTCGATCCTACAGAATTCCAAAAAATCATCCCGCATCTCGTGAAGGTGCGCTTCAAATCGGTTATGTACTTTTTGTTGGGCACCTCTTCCTTTGAGGTATTCGTTGTTTTTCAATTACTAGGATTTATTCCAAATTTATGGAATAAATCCTAGTATTAGGTAATTTGCCATTTAAAGTTTTCATCTTAAATAATCGGTTTATGGCGATTGTAAGTTACCGTCTGTCATGCGTTTGACAGACCGATCGGTCGGGTAACCCCGTCACTGAGCTGAATTAACAATCATTACTGCATTTTATCGAAGGCATGCCGAACTTTATCGGTCATTGACGCTGACATCCATGAAGACTTCTGGCACCCCACCGACCTATCGGTCGGAAGTTCGAATTTTGAAGAAAAGTGAAAGCTTATTGTATTGCGACTTTCACCAATTGTTTCTTGGTACCCCTTTTGGCGTAGAATAGCAGGTTATCATTCTTGGTATCTACCAAAGGTGCAGAAACCATCAAAGGCAACCGCGCGTCTTTATCATCGATGAGTTTCTCAAAACTGATTTTACCGCCTTCATCCAACTGAATGGCGAAAACATTTCGATTTCGACTAAGGCCCTGCTTGAAAAGCAATCGATCACCACTCAACAATTGAGGGTTCTCGGCAGCGGTGCTGATAAAAAAGTAGGTCTTTCCGTTTTTGCAATACGAACTATAAGAGGCATATGCCCCATCGCCCTGGGTAACCTCTGCCTTATTGATATTTCTGATCCATTCCACATCGCCCGAGGTGTTCAGTTTCGCACTGATGATGTCATTATAATGAAAGCGTTCGATCTTTACCCTACCGCCGCTAGAATTCGCCTGTACACTGGTGGTGACGAAATACTCCTCGGCATTGTAAAGTATCGATCCATCTTGGTTTACGGTCACATTTTTAAAAACGAGGTTCTTGACCTGTTTGTCGTCTTCACGCCCGAATTTATCCATCATAAACTGGCTCGAAAATGGATTGTATTTTTTGGCTTTTAAGGATAAGTCCGAAGGATCGACCTCGAAATATGAAAGTCCGTTGTAACGATTATCTTTTCGGTCGGCATAAAACCCGAGACACAAAAGCTTATCATTGGCAAAAACAGGTTTCAACGCTTCCGAATACTTGGCGGGGTCGTCAAAAGTCTGAATTTGCGCCCCTGCCGATGATATTTTGATCATCTCGTATTGAAACTTGCGTTCACTTGTTTGAAAACGTTTCTTTTTAAAATAGGCCTTGCCCACGATATAGGCACTCTGCAGATTTTTTGAAAAAGCGATATTCTCGAAAGAATAGTTCTTTTCTTCTACTTCGGCCGAAAAATCATGGGTGATCACTTTATTCAGGCTAGTATCGAAAAGATAGATAAAGTGTTGGTTGTTCTTTCCCTTTTTGAAATGTGTACTAATTACAAAAGCGGATTTCGCATCATCGAACAGTACTGAAGTGGTAAAACCAGATGCAAAATTACGATTGTAATAATTTCGGTCAAGAGGTTCCCTTACTTCATCTGAACGAATCGAAAGAATTGTTTCCTGGGTGAAGTTCATATCTTCCATAGGGCTTCTATGCACCACATAATCATAGGAGAAAGTATCATAGTTATAATCCAAAAACAGCAGATAGACTTGTCCGTTGCGCACATAGCCGTCCACAAAATTGCCGTTTTTAAGCTTATAATTGTATTCATTTACTAATTGAAGATTTTCGTCATAGGTCTCGATAAAATATCCCTTGGGGCGTAATATCATACCTGTATAGTAGGCACGCACGAGTATCGTACCGCCTTTTTCGTTATCGGAAATGGTAAGTAGATTGGAGTATTTGTACCTATCGTTATATTTTTCTCCAATCGTATGTTTTATGGGGATTTCCTGGGCCTTTACCACAATAAAGGCAAAAACGGAAAAAAGCAGGAAAACACTTTTTTGCAAGCTCATAAGTAGGTTTTTGGGGATTTGCTATTTACCCGGAAAATCGGCCTTGCGTTTTTCCAAAAAGGCGGTGGTGCCCTCTCTGAAATCCGCCGTTCCAAAGCAAGTTCCGAAAGCTTCTATTTCAGATGCAAATCCGTTACTATTATTCTTAAAACCCGCATTTATCGCTTTTATTGCATGAGCCACGGCAACAGGTGAATTGTTGCCTATTTTGGCGGCCAGTTTTTCACAGAAAGAAAGCAGTTCCTCTTGGGGTACGACATGGTTGACCAATCCTAACCTATGGGCCTTTTGGGCATCGATCATACCAGCGGTCATAATCATCTCCATGGCATTGCCCTTTCCTACCAATTGTGGCAGACGTTGCGTGCCGCCATATCCAGGTATAACACCAAGTGAAACTTCCGGAAGCCCCATTTTTGCATTGTCACTGGCCACCCTAAAGTGACAGGCCATGGCCAACTCAAGACCCCCTCCCAGAGCAAAGCCATTGACCGCAGCGATAACCGGCGTCGAAAGGTTCTCGACCAGGTCGAAGAGCAATTTTTGACCTTTCTTGGCCAATTTACCGCCTTCCTTTACCGAAAAATTGGCAAACTCGGCGATATCTGCACCGGCAACGAAGGCCTTTTCGCCACTTCCCGTTACGATTATGGTGCGTATCTTATTGTTGGTTTCAAGTGCCTTAAACGCATCATGCAGCTCTTGAATGGTTTCCCGGTTCAAGGCATTTAGTTTGTTAGGGCGATTTATAGTAACAATGGCCAGTCTATCCTTTTGATTGATAAGTAAATTTTTGTATTTCATGGTTTCAATAGTTAAAATAATGCCATACGGATTTCTAGTGTTCCTCTTTTTGGAACTTTACCGTAAATACGGTGCCTTTGCCCGATTGGGACGTAAAATTGATGCTTCCTTTGTATGTTTCTACAATGTTTTTCACCATTCCCAGACCAAGCCCCATACCGCTTGACTTCGTTGTGAACTTTGGCTCAAATATTTTTTCGGCAAAGTTGTCAGCAATACCGACACCGTTGTCGGCCACCGAAATTTTGACGTAATCATCTTCGGAAACGACCGAGACCAATATTCTTGGCGATTCTACCTCAGGTACCGCCTGAATGGCATTTTTCACTAAGTTGGTCACCACCCGTATCAATTGGGTACGGTCAAGTTTCGCAATGATTTCCTCTTCTTCAGAGATAAAATGAATATACTCCTCATTGAAGATGTCAAGCGCGAGCTTCACGATCTTGACTACGTTCAGGGTCTCGTTCTGCTGGGCGGGCATTTCGGCAAAACTTGAAAATGCCGAGGCGATACTGCTCATGGTATCGATTTGTTGGATCAAGGTTTTGGAATATTCGGCAACTTTATTTTCGATATTGGGGTCTTGGGGATCGAATTTTCTTTGAAAACTTTGAACACTTAAACGCATAGGTGTCAAAGGGTTCTTTATTTCATGGGCCACCTGTTTTGCCATTTCGCGCCATGCCTGCTCGCGTTCGCTCCTGGCCAACTTTATGGCACTTAGCTCAAGTTCGTCGATCATCGCGTTATAAGAATCGATCAATTTGGCGATTTCCTCACTTGGTTCCTCGATATAGATTTTCTCGTTACGTTTGGTCAAATCGGTTTTCGACATCATATCGGATACGGTCTGCAAAGAACGCGTGATATATTTTGATATAAAATAGGCTAGACCTATAGCTATCAAGAGCATTAAAAAATAGACCCCGGCCAAACGGGTCAAAAACTCCCGCAATTCCTTATCATTAAAAGTATTGTCCTCAAAATAGGGCATATTGACAATGCCGATGGGCTTGAACTTACCATCGGTTATATATGAATAAGAGGATTGATACCGATCGCCGGCCGCTGATTTTTCTTCTACAAAGCGTTTTTCAACACTGCTCTGAAGATTATTCAAAATCTCGGCATCCAAACAATTTGAAATGGAGTCATTTTCAAACTTGGGCCGTGAACTTTTTATCAATTGCCCTTCAAGATCGTAGATGTTGAAATTTTTGTTATGAACATCAGCGATCTGGTAGATTTCATCCATGAAAATCAACCCTAAATTTTCGGTAGTGGGCGGGTAAGTCGTTCTGCGTATGGTATAGTCAATGCTCTGCTTTATCTGCTCCTCTTTTCGCTCGAGCCGATCTTCATGATAATCCCTCAATTGTTCGCGATATTGATATACTGCAATTGCCGATATCAATACCGAAGATATCAATACCAATAATATCATGGCAAAGAATATGCGAAACCGTAACGATAATTTTTTGAACAACGAAAAGGATTTTACACTCAAAGGTAGCAAATATCAGGCCACCCTGACCATATAATATAATGCTGCAGCTGCCAATCGGCCCAAGAATTCGAGTGGTCTAGTTCTTTCATTTTTCCGGGTTTTTTTCCCGAAAGCGTTTGTAGAGTCTAATCCCCAACATGAGTAGAATGCCCAATATTATGATTCCGACAACGCCGAAAATCCAGCTTATGGCACTTTTCAATATCACCAAAAATACGATGGCAAAAAGAGCGATCGTCGCCACCTCGTTCCAAATGCGCATATAGTTCGACGTATATCTAACCTCATTTCGTTGCAATTGATTGAAAATCAAATGATTTCTAATATGGTAAAGAATCAGTAAGGCAACAAAGGCCAATTTTACGTGCATCCAGGGCTGTTGTAAAAAAGCAGGTTGCAAAAACAGCAGCCAAATGGCAAATAAGGTGCATAAAATAGCTGATGGCCATGTTATGATATACCAAAGCCTTCTGGCCATTAGTTTCAATTGTTCGGTCAATATATCCTTTTCAGGGGCGGGCTTTTGCGCTGCCTCTATATGATAGATAAAAAGCCGTGGAATGTAGAAAAGCCCGGCAAACCAAGTTACCACGAAAATGAGATGCAAGGCTTTGATGTAGTTATAATACTCGACCAAGGTAGTTTTTGGATTTAATATTCGACCGAAATCGAACAATGCGTCGACAAGCTCGGCATGACAGTTAAGGCTAATTTTAAATTACAAAGTTACAAAACCTGAAATCCCAAACTCCAACTTGAAATCTTTTAAAGACGTAAGGCACCGATACCGGCTTCCCAAAGTTTTTTATTGAAGTTCGGAATGGCCATATTCATGAGTTGCCCACCCTCTTTTTGCAAAATGTTCCATTGGGCATCCAATTCGGCCTTACGGTCTTTTGAGGGTTGGTTGACTCTTGGAATACCGCTATCGGTAGCGTTGATCAAGAACAAATACTCTGCCGTGAACTTGTTTTGAAAGTTCTCTACGTCGTCGTAGGCCTTTGACTTGCGCTGAATCATTTTTTGGTCCCATACATCAATTTCATTGGCCAGTTTTTTGCCTTCCGATCGCAAACCTTCGTCCTCGATATCTTCCAATAACTTCGCTAGCTGCTCCCTTGCCTTGAACAGTGAATTGACCATATCGTGCATTTTGGTCAGCTTGCGTTCCATATCGTACATTATCGTATGGTATTCTTCGTATTGGGCCGCCGTTGTGCCAAAAGTAGGCATGGGAACGATCTTACCCTCAGTACTTACCGTTTTTCCATCGACTTTAAGATTAAAGGTGTATTCGCCCGGCGGTGCCTTGTGGCCCCTGAAATTGGCTTCGATATACACATCGGGAATACCGGGCATAATGGGGTATTTCATGTCCCAGATAAAGCGGTTCAATCCTTCTTTTTTTGAAAGCACTGGAGCCGGTGGGGCACCGCCCCCATTATGTTTTTTGTAGTTTTTATCCTTTTCAGACGAAAAACTACGTACCAAATTGCCCTTTGCATCTAAAACATCCATGGAAATCGCCATGGAATCTTTGAGCTTGGGGAGGTTGTAGTACAGCACCATACCGTTCGCCGGATTTACCCCTTCAAAAGCATTCGTGCCATCAAATTCATCTGAATCACCGCTCAATGGGCTGCCCCACGAACCATTAACGGCATTGCCCGCAGCGAATAGGTGAACATCCTTTTCCGAGGGATCGTATTGACCTAGTATCGATAGATCGTCCAAAACCCAAAACGAGCGCCCCGAAGTCGCGACTACGAGATTATCCTGATGCACTTTTAAATCGGTTATCGGTGTCTTGGGAAGATTGAGTTGAAAAGATTCCCACGTTTTTCCTCCGTTCCAAGAAATATATATCCCTTTTTCCGTGCCGGCATACAACAAATCCTTTCTGTGCTGATCTTCACGAACGACACGGGTAAAGGCACCATAGGGAATTCCTGAACTAATGTTCGTCCATGTTTTGCCGTAATCCGATGACTTGTATAAGGCAGGAGTGTAGTCGTTGAACTTATATTTGGTCGTCGCCACATACACCGTGGCTGGATCGTGTGGTGACACTTCTATTGCATTCACCAAAGTTTCCCCAAGATTTTTCGGAGTAATATTCTGCCAAGAAAGGCCCCCATCTTTGGTAATATGTACATAACCATCATCACTACCCGTATAGAAAACACCTTTTTCATGTGGCGACTCGATCATATAGGCAATGGTCCCATAATTCTCGGCACCAACGGCTTCATTGGTATAAGGCCCGCCTCCTTTACCTTGCTTGGCATCGATATTACGGGTAAGGTCGGGCGAGATTTCTTCCCAGGTTAAGCCCATATCTCGGGTTCGCAAGACAAGCTGTGCGCAATGGTAAAACGTGCCCGGTTCATGTTTCGACCCAATGATCGGCGCGTTCCAGTTGTATAGGTATTTCATATCGCGGGCATCTCTTCCCAAATACTGTATGGGTGCCGCCATGATCTGTGTCGATGCTTTTGAATGCGTATCAAGTACTTCGATGGTCCCTAGGTAACTTCCTCCCAGAACATATCTGGGGTCATCGGGGTCAAAGGCCAAGAAGGCACTTTCTCCCCCTGCAGAATCGCTCCAGTCCGAAAGTGATATGCCACTGCTTCCAGGTGAGAAACTGGCAATCTTTACCGAACTATTGTCTTGCTGCCCTCCGTAAACGTTATAAGGAAAAAGATTGTCCACGCTAATACGATAAAATTGTGCGGTCGGCATATTGTTTTGGGTAGACCATGTTTTTCCGTTGTCAAAACTAATAGCAGCTCCGCCATCATCGGCCACAACCATATTGTCCGAATCTTCCGGATTGATCCAAAGGTCGTGGTAGTCGCCATGAGTACCAGTAATCAGCTCCCAGGTCTTGCCCCCATCGATGGAGCGCAGTGCGGGAGCGCTCAGCACATAAACCGTATTCTCATTGTTCGGATCGGCAAAAACCTCGATATAATACCACGCGCGTTGCACCAAACGATTATCGCCACTAACCATATTCCACGATTTGCCCGCATCATCTGAAACAAAAAGACCGCCCTTATCGGCATTACTGTCACTTTCTATGAGTGCATATACCTTGCTCGAATTCGCTGGGCTCACGGCTATAGCCATTTTGCCCTTCTCCTCCGGTAGGCCTTTGTGGATTTTTTCCCAGGTCTCGCCGCCATCGACCGACTTATAGAGTCCGCTGCCTTCGCCACCACTTATTACCATATTCGGTTTACGCTGATGGTGCCACATGGCAGCGTATATTATATCGGGAGCGTTCATATCGATGGATAATTCTGAGCAGCCCGTAAGTTCGTTGACGAACAGTACTTTTTTCCAGGTTTCTCCGCCATCACTAGATTTATAAATACCACGATCTTCCGTTGGGCCGTAAATCGCCCCCTGAGCGGCCACATAAACGATATCGGGGTTTTTAGGGTGGATGACGATCCTTGAAATCTGCTGTGTATTTTCAAGTCCCATTTTTTTCCAGGTCTTGCCCGAGTCGGTAGATTTATAGACACCGTCCCCATAGGAAGTCATAACCCCCCTTGGTGCATGTTCTCCCATACCGCAATACACGATATTAGGGTCGGATACCGAAACGGCCACCGCACCGACCGAACCCATTTCAAAAAAACCGTCGGAAATGTTGTCCCATCGTTGTCCTGCGTCGGTCGTCTTCCATAATCCTCCCCCTGTAGTACCCATATAATAGGTCAAGGGGTCGCCGACCACGCCGGCCGCACACACCGACCTCCCTCCACGAAAGGGGCCGATATTACGATATTTTAAAGGTTTGAAATAGTCTTCGGCCGTTTGCGAAAAGACCGAAATCGTAAACAAGGCCATTAAAAATGGAAGTGATTTTTTCATTAGGATATTTGGTTTAATGCATGTTGTTATCACATTTTCAATCGGAAATTCGTTCCATCTCGACCCAAAAAGGAAAAATTCTTTTTGAATCGGAAACATAGAAAGGCACAAGGTCGCATGTCATGCTCGCCAAGGAAACATTTTTCATTTCCAAGAAATCGATTCCTGTTCGGTCATTTTCAAACTGGTTGATGGTCGTTCCGGTTTCGAGAAACATTTTACCCTTTTCGGCCAGAGGTTCTATAAACTTGAACTTGATGTTATAGTGCCCTTGATCGATCTGTACGGCCCATTTGCCATATATTTCTTCTTGGGCCCAAATGCCACGCTCGCCACCTGCATCGTTTCGATTCAAGAACACAGGATTCTCATGCTCGGTCCCGATATGGATGCGCGGTGGGTCAATCAAATTCTTGGAAGTCGTTAATTCTTTATAGTGAGTTTCCATTTCGGCCATCAAACTCGATGCGATGTTCACATTTTCGGCAACAATATTTTGTTGTTCGTAAGGATCTTTGTGCACATCAAAAAGTTCGAAGTCCTCGGGTTTTGCATTATAATTCGTATGCCCTACAAGCTTATAATTGCCTTTTTGTAGCGATATATTATAATATTTTTCAGGATAATGTCTCGTCCAATATGAAAAAAAAGGCCTTTCAGACCAAGTCTCGTTTTTACCGATCAATAACGGCACAAGGCTTCTACCATCGATTTTTCGATCTAGTGGCATTTTTATTTTACAAATTTCGGCCAAGGTAGGTAGTATGTCGATATGGGCAGTCAAAGGCTCAATGTCACGCTTGCCCTTGATGAGTTTTGGATATTGCAGAAAAAACGGTACGCGAGTGCCGCCGCGGTAAACACTGCCTTTTCGACCGCGCATACCCGCCACATACCTCATTTGTTGGGGGCCATTGTCGGTCATGAAAATAACCAGTGTATTATCGGCTATACGTAGTTCTTTCAGTTTGTCGAGCAGCTTACCCACATTGTCATCGATATTACTGACCATGGCATATACCTTTCTAGCATCTTCCTTGTTTTTTTCGCTCATTTCGACAAAGGGCCTTCCATCGTCGAAACCAATGGCGGGGTCGATACCTTTGTACATATTGTAGTACTTCTCGGGTACCTGAAGCGGTGTATGTGGCGCATTGAACGAGAGATAGCAAAAAAATGGTGCGTTTTTATTCTCAGTAATGAATTTCATCGCTTCATTTGCGAATATGTCACTGCAATACCCTTGATATGGTTCTTGTTTTCCGTTGTGCCATAGCACGGGGTCAAAATAACTGCTATCACCCTTAAACCAAGTCGTGAAATCACCTACCTGCCCCATACCCCCAGAGAGATGGATGACCGATTCATCGAAGCCCTGGTCATTGGGCCTTGAAGGATAGCTGTCACCCAAATGCCATTTTCCAAAAATACCTGTACGGTAATCGGCTTGCTTTAACAATTCGGCTATAGTCACTTCTGTGGATGCCATGATGGCACCACCATTGTAAGTATCCCTTATTCCGGTGCGTAGCGAATAACGCCCGGTCATCAAGCTAGAACGGGTAGGGGCACAGACCGGTGATACATGAAAATTATTGAAACGAACACCGGCTTTGGCGAAAGCGTCAATATTCGGAGTTTTTATATGGGGATTACCGGTAATGCCGAGATCACCATAACCTTGATCATCGGTTATTATAATGATTATGTTCGGTCGTTCTACCTGCTGTGCAAAGACGGCAAGAACGTACACTAGCGCAAAAAAGGTCAAAACGATATTGCGCGTATTTTTTTTGTTTTGAATCCTTTTTTTCATGGCCCTACATTGCACAGACTATACTCCGATATTGTTAATTCAATCTTCGATGGATAGATATTTTAACTTCAAACTATTGAACGCCTCATTGAAAGCGCCGATTTCTTGATCTACCAGCTCGTCGAAAGATATTAACTGTGCATTTATTTTTGAGGTCAGTTCGTCTTTGACGGCAATATCTTGCGCCGTAGGCGGAAAATCATCCAAAGCAACCAAACTGTTCAGATGTCCTATTTTATTGGTCAATCGAATCGGAAAATTCAATGGGTCTTGCCCACTTCGATTCTTGGTCTGATACAGGGCCTTTTCGACCTCACTGAATTTATCCTTCATCTTTTTGGCCTTCTCGACAAGATCTTTCGTACGGTCGTCACCCTTATACTGTTCGGTAAAGGCATCGAGCTGATCGTTGATCTTACGGATTTTTTTGATGGACTGGTGTGCCTTGTCGACCGTGGCATTTACCTCGGTAACGAAATCGTATTGTTTCTGCATATCTTCGACGGTCGCTTCTGCCCGCGGATCAGGAACAATCTTGAATTCTTGGGTCTGGTCCGTTCCGTTAACGTTGAGAGAAACCTTATAACTACCGGGAACTGCTTTGGCGCCATTAAAATTGGCCCACCAGAATATCATCCCGGGAAGTTTTTCGGCTCCTTTGCCACGTGTGTCCCAGACATGGGTGTTACCGCCTTTTTTAACCTCTAGCTTTTTGTCCTTGTCTTTTGACGCATTACTGAAAGAGCTCAAAGTATCGCCTTTCATATTGAAATAAGTAAGGCTGATACTATCTTTTTCAGAAAGATCTTTAAGGTAAAAATGGGTCACTACACCGTTCGGGGGATTTTGTCCTTCGGTCTTCGATGGCGTCTTTCGGGCATCTCCTTTTGTACGATAGGCATCCTTGGGTTTATACAAAATAGCATGGGCATTTTGATTCGCCTTATCAGCTTGATGAATTACGGAAAGGTCATCGATCATCCAAAGACTTCGTCCTTGGGTAGCTACTATCAAACTATTCTCCTTGATTGTCAAATCGGTTATGGGCACTATCGGAAGGTTCATCTGAAACGGACCCCAACTAGCTCCGTCATCGAACGAAATATACATTCCGGTTTCGGTACCTGCATAGAGTAAGCCCTTTTGCTGTGGGTCTTCACGAACGACACGGGTAAAATGTTCCGATGGTATACCGTTCGTTATTTTTTTCCATGTCTTTCCGTAATCGGTCGTTTTGTACAAATAGGGCTGAAAGTCGCCCAACTTATATCGGGTAGCCGCCACATAGCAAGTGCCCTCGTCAAAGGCGGATGGTTCGATGCTGTTGACCATGTTCCATTCGGGCATGATATCAGGAGTCACATTGTTCCAGGTTTGCCCACCATCTTGGGTCACATGGATCAACCCATCATCACTACCGACCCAAATCAATCCTTCTTTCAACGGACTCTCATTGGCCGCAAAAATAGTACAGTAATATTCCACACCGGTATTATCCTGTGTAATCGGCCCTCCACTTGACACCAACTTATCGGGGTCGTTGCGCGTAAGGTCGTCACTTAAAAGTTTCCAGCTTTGTCCTTCATTTGTCGAAAGGTGTACATGGTTCGAAAAGGTGTACAGTTTTTTTGGGTCGTGCTTACTGAACATAATGGGAAAATTCCATTGAAAGCGGTATTTCATACCTTCGGCACCATAACCCATTGGATTGTCGGGCCACACATTGATCCCACGCACGGTACCCGTTTTATGGTTGACACGGGTCAAAAATCCTCCATAGCTTCCACCATAAACAATGTCGTTATTGTTAGGGTCTACGGCAATATGCGCCGATTCTCCGCCGGCCGTCTCTTCCCAATCGTCCTCACTGATTCCAAAGCCATCACTGCGATGATTGATCCTAATGGTAGAGTTGTCTTGCTGGGCCACATAAATTCTATAAGGTGTGGCATTATCAGTGGTAACCCGGTAAAACTGTGCGGTAGGTTGATTGTAGTAGGTGCTCCACGTTTCGCCCCCGTCATACGAAATCTGCGCACCCCCATCATCTCCGATAATCATCCTTTTCCCATTCTCGGGAGCGATCCAAAGATCGTGATGGTCACCGTGCGGGGCATTGAACGTGTTGAAGGTATTGCCGCCATCTGTGGACTTGTGATAGTTCACGTTCAGAACGTACACCACATTCTCGTCTTCGGTATCGGCGTACACGCGGGTATAATACCAAGCCCTTTGGCGTAATTTTCTTTCGCTATTGACCTGTGTCCATTTTTTGCCACCATCGTCACTGCGATACAATCCTCCTTTTTCCTTATTCTCGACGATTGCCCAAACACGTTCTGAATTCTTGGGCGATACGGTGACCCCAATGATGCCCAAGGTATCTTTTGGGAAACCCTCGTTCTTTGAAATCTCCTTCCAGGTCTCACCGCTATCCGTACTTTTCCATAGGGCACTTCCGTCTCCGCCGCTACTTAAACTATATGGCGTACGTTTGGCACGCCATGAAGAGGCATAAATGATTCTAGGGTTGTTCGGATCCAAGACTAGATCGACAAAACCCGATTGGTCATTGACGAATAATTTTTTCGACCATGTCTGGCCTCCATCGGTACTTTTATAAATGCCCCGGTCATCGGTAGGTTTGTAGATGTTGCCCAAAACCGCTGCATAAACGATATTGTGGTCCTTCGGATGGATTCGGATACGTGGCACATGACGGCTATTCTTCAACCCGGCCGAGGTCCATGTCTTTCCGGCATCCTCGGTTCTCCAGATTCCATACCCCGAGGATACATTTCCCCGAAGTGTTTTTTCGCCTCCCCCGACATAAATGACGTTAGGGTCACTTTGGGCGACCTCAACGGCGCCGATACTTCCACCGAAATAGCCATCGGAAATATTTTCCCAAGTTCGGCCTCCATCGGTCGTTTTCCATACGCCACCGCCAGTAGCCCCGAAATAAAAAAGGTTCGGTTCGCCGGGTACTCCTGTCACGGCTGCGGAGCGCCCCCCACGAAAAGGACCGACCAAACGATATTCCAGACTTGAGTACAAAGCCTCGGGTACTTGTGAAACCGGCGTGTTCGTTTTTTTACGACGTTGTGCGCCGGTATTTATTGGTGCTAGCAAAAAGAGGAGCAAACAAAGGCATGCCCAAGTGTAATATTTTCTCATTTAAGTTTGAATTAGCGTTCTCAATTAGTCAAGCTTAAATGTAAAAATAAATTCCTGCACTAGGGAATTTTAAGCTGTTAATATCAGGGTGTAAAAATTTTATTGCGTATCGCGTAGAGTACGAGTCCTATTCTATTCTTAACATTCAATTTTTCATGAAGGGAATCGCGATAGCCCTCTATGGTCTTCGGACTTAGAAACATTGCTTCGGCAATTTCTTTGTAGGTCATTTCGGTGCAGGCAAGTTTCAAAAACTCGATTTCACGCTCCTTTAATTGTGTCTCGTTCGATTTTTGATGCAGCGTTCCTACCAAGATCTGAGTGACCGTATTGGTATGATAATACCCTTTTTCGGCGATTTGTATCAAGGCTTCCTCAAGAATTTCGCGCTCGGTATCCTTCATAAGATAACCTCTGGCACCCGCCCGCAACATTTGCAAAATGGTATTTTCATCTTCTTCAATGGAGAGTGCCAAAACTTTGATATTTGGGTAGTCTTCCCTCAGAATCTCAGAGGTCTCGATGCCGTTAAGAATGGGCATATTGATATCCATCAGCACAATATCGGGAATGTTCTTGGGGTCTTCCAATTTGTTCAAAAGTTCCTTGCCATTTTTGCAGATGTAAAGCGAGCTGAAGCCATCAAAACTTTGCACCAAGCTGCTTATCGCCTGCGAGAGCAGGGTATGGTCATCAACAATGGCAACGGAATACTTCATTTTATGCAAGCTGATTGGGTTTATGATTAAAATTATAGAGCAACCGTAACATAGTGCCACGACCTTTTTCAGATTCGATCTGTAGGTCGGCGTTGATCAAACGTGCCCTGTTTTTCATGTTCTTGATCCCGATACCTGAAAAGTCGAGATTCTCATCAAACCCTATGCCGTCATCATCGGCGGTGATGGTCAGGTTACCATCCATATAATCGATTCCGACGCAGAGTGTTGAGGCCTTCGAATGTTTTATGGTATTCGAAAAAAACTCCTGTAAAATACGGAAGATGATGACTTCTTCCTTTGGGTTCAAAGGCTTTGGCGTTCCATCGACCGTTAAGGAAGCATCAACAAATTGCAGCCGGTTGAAACGCTCGATTTCAAGTTCCAAAGCTTCTTCTAGGGAGAGGTTCTTCAAAGCTTCGGGATTAATCAATTTTGAGAGTACACGCAATTCCCTTATGGCCTTACCGATGGTATCGGAGGCTTCTTCAAGGCTTTTTGACTTGTCGGGTACCATTTGTACCTGAATCTTGGCCAAGGTCATCAACTGACCAATGTTGTCGTGCAACTCCCAGCTGATATTGCGCAGGGTTTCTTCACGAATCTCTATCTGTGTTTCCGAAAGTTCCCGCTCGTAGGTTTCCTTCGCCATGGCCTGTTCCAACAGTAGCGCATTCTTCCTTCTTAGAAAAAGAATGAATAAAACGACCACCGTAAGTGCCAAACAAATAGCTATTACGGAAAAGATGATCAGAAACGATTGTACTTCTCCTTCGCCCATTGAAATCCGATTATATAACAGCCATATAAAATTGAATTTAAAACCAAAATGATGATGCCAAAATACTTACCGCCAAAATTCAAGTTATGGGAAAGCAGCATCAACGGAATCATGCCCATATTGAAAAGCAGTAGGCCAGTCGATATCCAAAATGACAATTTGTGCTTTAAAATCAGAACTTCGTCGCCATAGAGTAATTGCCGAAAGTGAAACAAAGTGCAAATCATTGTTAACAAAGCACCGATGACAAAGGTATATTTATGATACCCGTCCCAACTTTCAAAAACAAAGTTCCAAACTGCAAAACCCGTAAAAAATATGGCAAATAACCATACTATTTTTCGTAAGGTCTTTTGTTCTAAAATGGACTGGTACCAGTATAAATAGAACAAAAAAAGCACCAGCATATAAATGTTGTACACCCAGAAATTGCTACTTTCAAATGCATACCTCCAACTTCTACCAACAGTTTCAACAAGCACGGTAAACCATAATAGATATACGAAATGGCGTTCAGTAGAATTTTTGTATTTATTAAAATGGTAGGTAGCGCAAATGGCCGCGATCCATTCTAAAATACTGACCGAGAGAGTTAGATAAGAAACATCCATTTAACTATTGCACATCATTTGGGGGATGTCCTCCACTTCCAAAATTCAATGCTTTTATGCCTCCCGCAGTTGACTGTATCGGAGCTACTGGAAAAAAGCCATTTGCTATTCGCGGTTTGCCCATGGTGGGCACCAAAACGACGGTCGAATAGCCCGGATCTGCCCTTGGATCCCTACTATCTTGAGGATACGCCGCATAAAAAATACGGATGCCCATATCTTTGTAGCCTTTCTTCTCGCCCTCACTTTTTACGTAATCAATATATTGCTCCATAGTCTCCAAAGAAAACCAAAAATCACGTGTGTCAACCTTATCTAACATCGCATTGATGCTGTCGGCACGGGTTCTCACATATTCTTGCTGTAGTTGAGCTGCAAGTTTTAAGTCGATAGTTTGTTCAGGCGGTGCAATCTCTTTACGATCTTCTTGACCATCATCCAATGGTCCGCGAAACATGAAGGCAAAGATGAGCAGACCGATGATAATGGCCGCCATTGCGCCAACGAGGGTGTTGTTGTTTTTGTTTTCTCTCATAATAAAGTTATTTAGATTATTGGTTAAGGGGAACTAGGGTTACCGTAATTTACGAATTGTTGACATATTAAAAGAAAAAGCCCAGCGATGGCATAGCAATCGTGGGCTTTTTGAGGTTAGTGTCTATCGTAAAGTCTTCCATTGGGGGAAATTTTGATCTATCCGGCCATATTCATCAGACCAATGATAAAAAAGACTATTCCCAGTGCCGCCATTCCCAATAATAAGGTGTAATGAATCGTTTGAATCAATTTTTCTCCGAAGTGGGTTTCCATAGGTTCTCTAGTTTTGGGTTTAACACTACGAATATACACGATTTGCGGACCCAAAAAACACGACCTTATTTGTCCTACAAACATCTTTTAATCTTAAAAAACTTATAATCAGTATATTATAATTTTTTCTTACAAGACTTTGGGTCATGGAACGGGGCAAAAAGGGGTATTTGCCCCCCTTGAAAAACAGCATTCTAAAGGTGGTTCGTGCAGCGGTTCAATTCTAGGGATAATTGGTGAAATTATTTTTGCCCTACCCTGATTAAAGCATCGAAAATGGCCCTTGCTTTTTTGCTGTTCCAATCCGTAGCCCCGGTCTCATTAATTAATATCTTTCCATTGGCATCGATGACATAATTAGTGGGAATACTGCGTGCGTACAACTTTTCGGGCGGGGCCATTAATGGACTATAAACAGGCAGGTTATAATGCTTTTCTCTTAAAAACCCTCTCACCACATCGGGGTCCTCATTTGTAAGCAATATAAAATCCACTTGATTTCCATAGTCTTCGTACAATTCTTGAATACTCGGCAATTCGGCAATACAGGGTGGGCACCATGTTGCCCAATAGCTGATAAAGACGGGATTGCCGAAACCTATTTCAATCGATGTCGATTTACCTTTAAGATCCTGTAGCTCATATGAAAAGGGTTGCAATCGGGTTTGATCTTCTCTATCCAGTTCTGAGGGAGAGAATAGCTGTACCCTGACCTTGTTCACGGCCAACTGCAATACACTACGGGTCTGTGGGATTATAAGTAAAACAATAAAAATCGCGAATATGATATTCGACGGTGTAAGTGTCTTCTTTTTCATGTGCTCATTTTTATTGTTATTTATCCCGATAGCTATCGGGAGTCATATACCACCTTTGATGTTCAAAATAATCATTCCGCCGTCTGTTTAATGATGAATTTAAACATGCGGTTTCATTTTTGAAAATTACTTATTTCTTTATCGTGCGACGCCATTTTCGGCATTAGTATATGAATGTCTTTTTCACAGACCCTTAACACCCCATTTCAGCGGAAAACACTACTTTAAAGTCCATCTCCCGATAGCTATCGGGAAAAAACCGATTGTGATGAACTATTCCAGACGTGAAATCTTACAACTCTACGGATGCGCAGGTTTGGGGATGACATTGACCCCTTCGTTATTCTCATTTTCGCAAATCCAAAAAATGGGGCAACGGACCATTCCCGGTTCAGGTGAAAAACTACCTATGGTCGGACTGGGTACTTGGCAGACTTTCGATATCGGCAATTCAAAATCTGAATTGGAAATACGAAAACAGGTATTGGCCCAGATGTACAAGATGGGTGGCAGCGTAATCGATTCCTCGCCCATGTACGGAAGCTCGGAGACCGTCGTCGGCGAAGCTGCTTCACAACTTGATAGTCAAGACGATTTCTTCTATGCCACCAAGATTTGGACTTCCGGCAAACAGGCCGGCATCGATCAGATGACTTCCTCTTGCCGTAAAATGAAGGTCAAGACCATGGATCTGATGCAGATCCACAACCTTGTCGATTGGGAAACGCACCTTAGAACATTGCGCAACTTTAAAGAGCAGGGGAAAATACGTTATTGGGGGCTGACCCATTATGTGGATTCGGCCCACGATACATTGGAGCGGATTATCGTCGCAGAAAAACCTGATTTTGTACAGTTCAATTATTCAATACGTTCCCGAAATGCCGAAAAATCCCTTTTTGATACCTGTAAAAAACATGGTACGGCCACCATTATCAACCAACCCTATGAAAGCGGATCTCTTTTTCGAAAGGTAAGGGGAAAAGACCTGCCAGGCTGGGCCTCCGAATATGGCATTGCGAGCTGGGGACAGTATTTCTTGAAATTCATTCTTTCGAACGAAGGGGTCACTTGCGTGATTCCGGGCACTTCCAATGTAAAACATGTCATCGATAATATGGGGGCGGGTTATGGAAGGTTGCCCGATGGCAATACAAGGGAGAAAATGGCTGCCTATTTGGTGTCGATCTAGTAGCGAGAATCCGACCGGACATTCGGTGTAATACTTTTGACCATAATTTGAAATCATTATTATTTGGTAGACAAAAGTCGCTCCATCTTTCCCATTTTACTTTCAGGCCCTATCCAAAGTACTTCTAACTTCTTTCCTTAAATATAATCCGGTTACGATCGTCGCCAGTATATCGGCAATCGGAAAAGAGATCCAGACACCAAGTTCACCTAAAAAACCGGGCAGTACCAATATCAAGGGAATAAAGAAAAAACCTTGGCGCAACAGGGTAAGCAATAGTGCCGGCACGGCCTTTCCGATGGCCTGAAAATAAGCCGCCCCGATCAATTGCAGGGCTATGATCGGTGTGGCCGCAAATACCCAGCGCATGGCGTTCGGGGTATGTTCCAAAACAAAGGCATTTGTGGCCAGTTCCATTTCTGAAAGATCGGGGCGATTGCTTAAAAAGAGTCCGGCGATCTCGGCCGGAAAAATCATTAATCCGACAAACACGACGGTCGCCAAGATGGAGGCGTATTTTATCGCCGTGTAAATGGTTTTCTTGACGCGATCATATTTTTGGGCACCATAGTTGTATCCTGCGATGGGCAGAAACCCCTGGGTCACCCCGAACACCGGAAAAAGGGCAAACATGAGCATTCGCCCAATAATTGCATAGACGGCCACCATGGCCTCCCCTCCCAGTCCGAAAAGAATATTGTTCATCAATAAATAAATGATACTGACCACTGCCTGCCTCGACAAGGTGACAAAACCCAACGAACCGATTTCCCTAAGAATAGGCCGATCAAGACCAAAATGTGACCCATTCAATTTCAGTTCAGAGTTTTGCGAAAGAAAGAAGTAGGCTACATAGGCAAAGCATAGAAAATACCCGATCGTCGTTGCCCATGCCGCACCATGCATGCCCCAATCAAGCACAAAGATGAATATATAATCCATGAGCAAATTGCCCACGGAGGGTATGATCATGGCGATCATGGCAAATTTGGGCTTGCCTTCGGCGCGGATTACCGTATTGCCCATCATACAAAGCGCCAATAACGGCACCCCATACAAAACGATAACATAATAGATTTTTGCAGGTTCGAAAATGGCCCCTTTTCCACCAAAAGCCGGAATCAACGAATCGACGAAATAAAGACCCATAATTACCATCGATATCGTGATCAAAAGGGTCAGGGTAATCTGGTTTCCAAAAGTCTTTAAGGCCTTTTCTTTATTGCTCGCGCCCAATGCCCTTGAAATTATACTTGACCCTCCGATACCGATGGCCATGCCCAGGGCCCCGATAAAAAATGAAACGGGCAAGACCACATTGATGGCGGCAATAGCAATAGAACCGATCCAGTTGCCCACGAAAATGCTGTCGACAAGCACATTGAGCGACATCACCAAAATACCGATGCTGGCCGGTACCGCTTGTTTTACAAGCAGTTTTCCGATGGGTTCGGAACCCAATTGATCCGCTGAAACTTTTGCCATGCGTATTTTACGGTTTAGCCCTGCCCTGCCAATTTGAGCGCTTCAATAACTTTAGACCGGAAGCGCTCCGTTTTTTTCCCATTCATTGACCCATTTTGCCATCACCTCGACCCAGGCATCATCGTCGTTCAAACAAGGTATATGTATGTAATTCTCGCCGCCGGCTTCCTGAAACTGGTTTTTGCCTTCCATGGCGATCTCTTCCAAGGTTTCCAGACAATCACTGACGAATGCCGCAGTGACAACGGCCAGATTTTTCTTTCCTTCCTTGGCCAACCGTTCAAATTCAAAATCGGTATATGGTTTTAGCCATGGATCGTTCGGCAGTCGGCTCTGAAAAGAGTTGCTGACCTTATTTTCGTGAAGATTCAGATAGGCCTTGACCCTTTTTGTCGTATCAAAGCACTGATGACGATAGCACGTATGATGTGCTACGGAATTCGCATTGCAGCAATTGCCATCGATCTTACAATGAAATCGCGTAGGGTCGTTTTTTCTGATATGCCTTTCAGGAATACCATGGTACGAAAAGAGAATATGATCGTAATCAAACCCTTTCAGCCCTTTTGCGATACTCTCGGAAAGCACCTTGATATATTCCTCATTCTTATAGAAGGCAGGCAACGTTGTTATCTTGATTTTCGGGAAGTTCTCTTGCTGCTCCTGAATTGTTTTGACCACCACCGTCTCATAGCTTGACATGGCATAGTGCGGGTACAGGGGTACCAACAAAACTTCATCGACCCCTTTTTCGTTCAGTTCCTGCAAGGCCTTATTAATGGTCATCGATCCATAGCGCATCCCTAAGGCCACGGGCATTTTGGTCAGCTTTCCGACTTTTTCGGCAAAACGTTGTGAAATCACGATCAGAGGTGAACCTTCTTTCCACCATATTTTAGCATAGGCCTCTGCCGATTTCTTGGGCCTCGTACGCAAGATGATACCGCGCACAATAATATTTCGCAACCATTGCGGTGTGTCGATGACCCGTTCATCCATCAAAAACTCGTCGAGATACGGTTTGACATCTTTAGGCGTCGGGCTGTCGGGCGAACCCAGGTTTACGAGAAGTACTCCTTTCATTCTTTTAGTTTATTGTCGCTTTGATAGCGGTCGAAAGGCCTTTAACGGCCTTAAATTCGTGAAGTGCAAAAATACTACTTGCAACGAAACTACGTTAGCAATACTCAACCCAATATCAATGATACCATAGGTATTCCCGATCTTATCGAGACCAAATAGCCGTGTCAACAAAAAGTTAATTGGCGGTGTTCATTTTTGAAATTTTGAATTTTGAGCCAATTTTATAAAATAAGCGAAGTATTTATGCGGATATTTTTACCACTATTCCTTCTTTGTTGTTCGGGGCTTTTTGCCCAATCCCCTGACCCATCACGGAACGAATCCGTAAACAGTCTGCTTTGGGAAATATCGGGTAATGGCCTTCAAGAATCTTCGTACCTGTACGGTACCATGCACGTAAGCAAACGAATTGCCTTTCGCCTTGACGATGTCTTTTACGAGGCGTTGGACAAAAGTACCATCATCGCCCTTGAGTCGGACCCTGAAACATGGCTTGAAAACTCCGATAATCTGGACTATATGGGATATGGGCAGGGAAACGGTTTTGTTTCCAAAGGGTTTTATACCTATCCGTTTCAGATTAGAAATCCTAGAAAAGAAGAGGTGGCCGCTTACCTCGCTTTTGAGGATAGCCGTATCAACAATATTCTTTATCGTACCGATGAATATGCACAGAATTTTGAGGAAGAGACTTATCTCGACATGTTCATTTACCAAGCGGGCAAAAAATTCGACAAGACGGTCATCGCATTAGAAGACCTTGAAGAATCCTCGGCCTTGGTCGGTCGCGCCAGCATGAATGCCATGAAGCAAAAACCTGACGAATGGCTTCAGAAAAAAATGCAGCAACAGGATCCCATGGGCCTATTGCAAGATGCCTATCGCAATCGTAACATTTCGCTTCTCGATAGTATCGACAAGGCCATATACACTGAGCATTATCTGAAGCATATGCTATTCATACGCAATCGCAACATGGCCGAAAAGCTCGATTCTATTATGCCCACGGGCAAAGTCTTTACCGGAATCGGAGCGGCCCACCTGCCCGGGGAGCAAGGTGTCATCGCCATGCTGCGCGACAAAGGTTATTCGGTAAACCCTTTGGTGTCACGATCGACCCCAAAGGGAAAAAGATTGAAGACTAAGTTCGAGCAGGCCATACACAACAATAAATATTCAGAGGTCGCCCCTGATGATGATTTTTTCAGCATTGCCCTACCCAGCGGGCTGTACCCTATCGCCGAGTTTGTGAACACCACCTATATCTCGCCCGACCTTGCCAATGGCAGTTATGTCATGGTCAATCGGGTTCCGACATTTCAGTTTCTAAAACAGGATAACACGTACACGCTAGAATCTCTTGACAAGTTATTGTTCGAGAACATTCCGGGTACGATTCTGGAAAAGAATAAGATCACTAAAAACGGATTCAAAGGCCTTGATATTAAAAACCAATTGAAAAACGGCGATCATCAACGCTATCAAATCTATATAACCCCCCTTGAAATACTTATTTTCAAAATGGGAGGCGAAGGTGATTTTGTGGAGCAACATTCCGATACCATCTTCAATAGTCTGACCTTTCATAGGTCTGCAAAAAAATTCACGTTGGTAAAATCAGGGTTTGAGGATTTCGAGATTCGTTTGCCCTCACATCATTCCTTTCCCAATAAATATAGGGTTGGGGATAGGTTGTTACAGGCATACGACTCTATTACCGGTACTTATTACTTTCTAAAAAAAGCGACCCTTAACGATTTTAATTTCTTGGAAGAAGATAGCTTTGAGCTATCACAGATACAGAAACGTTTTTACCAAGACCTAAACCTAGAAGCTACCTACGAAAATCCGAAATTACACACCCAGACCTCAAGGGCCATCATCGATTCTACCACCGGAAAACAGCTCTACTTAAAAACTGTGTTGAAAGAGGGGGATTATTATCTAATGGGTACAGTAACAAAAGATGAAGAGGAAGCCAATGCCTTTTTCGATTCATTTAAGATCAAGGTGGCAAATCATGGATCGGGTTTCAAGAAGGTTCGCGATACTGCTCTTTTCTTCAGCACGATAAGCTCGGTAAAACCCCCAAAATTTGTAGAGAACAGCAATAACTATTATAACGGGCGAGCCAAACCTAAAGACTATGGCCCCTTCAACAAAAAGACCATTTACCAGAACGAGAACAATGAAGCCATCGCTGTCGAAGTTAACAAATCGCACGATTTTTTGATGTTTCAGAACATTGATTCCGTTTGGGCCTTGCGAAAGAAACTCTTGGCCGATAAAAAGTTCAACATTCTTCATGAAAAAGACAGCAGTTATGCCGACGGGCACCATGAATTGGAGCTGGTCTTGGGCGATACCGCAAGTACAAGGGGTATTTGGGTAAAAAATGTAGTCAAAGGGGGTCTACTTTATGAGGTCAAGACGACCATCGACACCCTAATCGCCCCAAGTCGATTCGTTCGAGAATTTTTCTCGAATTTCTCCCCGAGCGATACACTCATAGGAAAAAGTATCTTGACCGATAAGACCCCTGCATTCTTTGCCGCGTTGCGAAACAATGACAGTATTCTAGTCGATGGACACCGTTTTGTACAATTCGGGGAAAAACATCTCGACTCTTTAAAATATTACATTTCGGAATTCGATTTTCCGTCCGACAAGAAGAACATTCAATCGGATCTTATTCAAAAGCTTGGCCAAATCGATAGTCCCGAGGTACTGCCATTTTTTCAGGAATTTTATGGAAAGTCGTACAACAATTCGTATGCCCAGGCCAAAATTCTTCAAGCAGTCTCAAAAAAAGCCGATGAAGCATCCGTCTCATTGCTATTGGGCCTGCTTTCGAAAGATCTGCCATTGGTATCGAACAAATTCGAGATCTATTCCATCTTTAAACCATTTATGGATAGTCTCCCTTTGGCCAAAAAGCTCTATCCCGAATTGTTGGACTACAGCGCCATAGAGGAACATAAATCCCCGATCTTCTCAATGCTCGCGCAACTGGTAGCCGAAAATCGAATCAAGCCCAAAATCTATAAAAGGTATCGCAAACAGATGCTCAACGATGCCAAAGTTCAATTGAAACGGCAATTGGGGATATCGAATTACCGTCATTTGAACCGCAATCGGAACAACAATGGCAATCGCAATGCCGGTCGCGAGCTTTTGGAAGATTATGCCGTATTGCTCTACCCGTTCATACAAGAAAAAGAAGTCAAGCAGTTTTTTGAACGATTGCAGCTCGTTCAAGATGAAAAACTAAAAACCACTTATGTGGCACTTTTGGCCAAAGACAACATATCTTTGCCATTGGGCCTGATAGATTCGTTGGCGGCCGATATCAATAGTCGAATCCTACTCTTTAATAAATTCAAGAAAATTGGCAAATTAGACTTGATGCCGTCCCGCTATCGCACCGAAAAAGCCCTGGCAGAAGCCTTATTATTTGAATTCAAGGCCTATGACGAAAGACGCCATAGTTCGGTCTTTTTGGAACAACGGTCCTTGCAATACAAGGGCAAGGCGCTCACTGGCTATTATTTTAAAACCCGTGACAATCAAGACTACGACAAGAATTACAAAATGCACCTCATCGTGTTCGAAAATGGAAAGGCACTAACTACCTTACCTTACTATCAAAACGATGGGTTACGCATCGAAGACACCGATACCGATGCCGAAGCACTCGCATACGTGACCGAAGCGTTCTTGCTTAAAGACCGACCTAGGGCACAGGTGTATCGCCCGAATAGTTATGGAGCATACGGGTTTCATGGGTATTAAGAAACCTCTTGTCGTAAAATTCTTTCAAACCGACATGTAATCTTTATTTTTGTCAATTCTTAATCTCAAAGCATGAAATTAAAGCATTTAATTGTCATACTTCTTTCTGCCGGATTGTTTTCGCATTGCTCTAAAGATGAAAATTCTACATCAGAACCTGATATTGAGGGACGGACACAAATAGAGGAACAAAAACTGGAATTGTATTTTAGTTATTTTGGACTAGGGTCGTCCGAAAGTGATAATTGGATCATAATACACGACGAAAATGGTAAACTTGTCGATTTTAAAAAGGCAGATTATGGAAAAGTTTTAGAGTTCACAGCCTTGAAGGACTCCATTCCCAATAAAATTAGTATAACTGAATTTCATTATTTTGAAGGTTATGAAGGCAACCTTAGTCATAGGCTGTTTACATATACAGATATTGAACCCGGTAGTTCTCTGTATAAACCATATAATTATTCCATCCCAAACAATATTGGCACATTCGACCTACGCATAGAAAACATCCCGGGCGTCTATTCTCATAATATATCTATTGAAGGCGGTCCGATCAATCCTAAAGAAGTAAATATAGAGGGTAATTTAACCTCTAATACACTTGTTTTAAGCGAGATAAGGCTTTACGAAAATGAGGAATATGTTTTCAGCATATATGACAAATCTGGAAATCACAAGTATTTATTACTTGAAAGTCCAGTAAATGAATCTGATTTGGTTTTTGACTATTCTGAGTTCAAAGAATTTGATGATTATTTTGAAATTCCCATGCCTCCTTATAGCAGTATGTGGTTATACTCATATGGATATGCCGAAGATGACCCTAACTATAACTTTTTTGGACAGACTCTAAGCCATTACCAGAGTACCGATTATCCAGATACGGTCAGGGTGGGTTATCTTGACAAATACAAAAAATTTAAGACCGAGTTTAACGTTTCGCTAGATGGTTTCACATATAATTTTATCAAAACAGGTAATAAAGTAGAGAACATCCAAGTTCCTTCTAAACCGAATTATGTGCTAAGGGACTCATCAGTCTATGACCTTACATTCACAACTGATTTGAAATTAAGCTCTAAGAATTCGACACATACCTATGATAATGGTGAAAATATTCATACCCAATGGTCGGTTTACAGTTCGGCGAATAGTTTTCATAAGGTTGGCAAACTACCGGAAGAAGTTGTTTCTAAATATCCAAATCTTAATCTGGACAAACTAAACATCTTGACAGTGACTCTTTTTACCCAAGGGTATACACAACAAGAAATATTCGACCAACTAACTTCAAAAGAAAAAAAGGGGGATAAAACAATCGAAAGCTATCTTTATATTTATTTATAATATCATCTACGATTATGTCGAGTAACTATTTTTCTAAATACCGACTTTTTTTTCTCGTTGTTTTGACGCTTATGGGCTGTTCGAAAAATGAAACACCAACACCTAGACCTGATGCTCAGGAATGGCCTAAGCCCGACCCTGACCCTGAAAACCAAGAATCGAACGAACCTGAAGACGAGATTTATTTTTCATATTATTCAGATCCTAACGAAAGTGATCTTTACAATTGGACGGATAGATGGATTGTTATTCACAATCAAGACGGCGAACTTTTGGATTATAGGTCATTCAAAAAAGGAGATTCCCTTGATTTCGAAGGGTCATTGGAAAATTCAAAACACACAAATACACTGTCAATAACGACTTTGAATTACCGGCCTGGAAAAGAAGGTGGAAACTTTCATTCATTGGGGACCGTAACTGGAATTAAAAAAGGAACAGTCTGGGATTGGACGGATGATATTGAACCTACAATCACTGACCCTCCTAATAGTGCTCAATACCAAATAAGAATAACCATCCACAATATCCCTAATGTGCAGCATTTTCTAATAAGCTCTCAATTTGATATTACATCTATAGCAGGTTCTCCATTTTATCAGGAAACCAACATTCTAGAAATCGGTGGTGCTCGGCTTCAAAAAGATAGGGATTATCTCATTTCGGTCAGAGATGGCAATGATGAAATTAAATATTTATGGTTCGAGGTCGAAGACCCTACTTCCAATATAACTTTGGACTATAACGATTTTCAAGACTATGACTACATTATAGAAATTGAATTGCCAGAATACGAAGGCTATAATCTTGGTGTAGGAGCAAAAAACAAGTCTCATAATTACGCCCGGTTTCTAGATATTAATCGAGAAGATGATGGAAATCAGGTGAGAAGTACTGCAAAGCTTGGTTATCTTGATGGTTACGACACTTTTCAAACTTATTTATACTTTGATTATGACAAAGATGTTAGATATAGTTTCTATAAGTATGGGGGAAGACCAACAAACATTAATGTACCTCCTTACCCTCAATTCCAGGCAGAAAATAACTCTATCTACAATTATAATTTTACAACCAACGTAGAATACTATTGGAATACTTCTTATTGGATTTATACTGATTTGGAACAGGACAATACTACGAGATATAGTATTTCTGGAAAATCAGAGGGAGCTCCAATAATTGGCACTTTACCCGATCAAATTCAGGAAAAATTTCCACATTTGAATTTGGATAACTTAGAGTACGAAGAAACAGCACTTGCAATTGGAGAAAACATTGACTTTAAATCTGACGATCGAACCTCTTTATTTGGATTTGGAACTGTTACATTTTCTGAAAGACTTATCTTCAAGAACCCTGATAAATAAGAACAGTTTCGAGTTCAATCTTAAAAATTGTAACTTCCTAAAATGAGATTGACCATTCTTATTTTTCTATTTACTTTAGTATGTTTAGGCATTTCAGCCCAGCAAATCACCTGCTCTCCTACCGATAAACAGGCTTTTGAAAACAAGACCATCGAAATTGACGGCCTGTTAGAAAAGGACTTCGGTACAACCTTGGTGGCCATAGGCAAAACGTTTATTGGTATTCCGTACGTGGCCAAAACCCTGGAAATCGGCGAGACCGAATCTTTGGTCGTCAACTTGCATGGCCTCGACTGTACTACCTTTGTGGAAAATGTATTGGCATTTGGTCTTTTGTTAAAAGAGGGAAAATCAGATTTTGACTCCTTTACCGATATTTTGGAAACCATTCGGTATAAAGACGGCAGGCTCGATGGCTACGGTTCCCGGTTACATTATTTTTCGGAATGGATCTCGAACAACGAACAAAAAGGTCTTTTAAAGGAAATCACCGCTGAAATCGGCGGTATCGAGGTCAATAAGGAAATCAATTTCATGGGTACGCACCGCGAACTCTATCCTTTTCTAAAAGACGACGAAAACTTTGATAAAATACGCGCGACCGAAAAGGCATTGAAAGAAAGAACATTCTGCTATCTGCCCCAAGACGATATCAAGGCAAACGAGCATTTGATCAAACCCGGTGATATCATCGCCTTGGCCACCTCGATCGATGGTCTTGACGTAACCCACACCGGAATCGCCACTCGCGAAAAAGATGGACGCATACACCTCTTACATGCCTCAACCGGGTCGATGGAAGTCGAGGTCACAAAACTTCCTTTGGCCGATTATCTCAAAAAAATAAAGAAGAATATGGGTATCATGGTCGCAAGACCCTTCTAACGTCCCAGGCAATATAAGATCCCGCCGAGTAAGTGTTTTTTGAAGTCAGGGTCGTCATAGGCTTCATGCGTATGGCCCAACCCCGTGTAAAAGGCGCGACCCCCATCAAACTCGTGATACCAGGCAATAGGGTGATTACCATTATTTTCGCCACCTTCATAACTACTTTCATCCAGTTTCATGATGACGTTCAAATCCGGATTAATGTCCTTATAGTTATACCATTCGTCAAAATGCATCCATGTATCCCCTAAATGTTGTGTTGCGGCGTGGGTTCTGTCCACCACATCGATTTTGGCTTCCTGTTGTTTTGGATGGCTCAAAAAATAGGCGCCGACCAACTTATTGTACCATGGCCATTCATATTCAGTATCGGCCGCGGCATGTACGCCCAAGAAATTGCCTCCACCTTTAATATACCTCTCAAAGGCCTCTTCCTGTTCGGTTCCCAAAACATCTTGTGTAGTGCTCAAGAAGATTACAAGGTCGTACTTTTTTAAATTGTTGCTATTGAACGCCAAGGAGTCTTCGGTATGGCTCACCACAAATTTGTTCTGAAGGCCCAAAGCCTTTATAGTTTCAACCCCTTTTTCAATTGATTTATGGCGATATCCGTTCGTCTTGGTATAGACCAATACCAAATCGGTATCCATTTGCAATAGAGAGTTTGGAATTTTCACGACCGCTTCTTGTTTGGGTACCGTAACCTCCTGCTCTACCTTGCTGGCCCCGCATGCAACGAGTAGCATAAAAAATAGCGCGATAAAGGTATTCTTTAGAAATATGCACATACCAAAATGGTTGATTGAACTGATTTTATTGCTTACCCAATTACTGAAAAAGAAATTAATTGACAATGGACATTACATACTTTTTTGGCGTCGTGCCATACTTTTTCTTGAAGGCCGCGATAAAATGGCTCGAAGTGCTATATCCGACCTTGAGGCCAATTTCATTGACGTTGTATTTGCCCGCCTCCAACAGCTTACGGGCGTGTTCCATCTTATAATCGAACAAAAAGCCATACACCGAATCACCATAAATTTGTTTGAATCCTTCCTTAAGTTTTTTTAGAGGGAGGCCTATTTCCTTTGATAACTGCGCTAATGTCGGAGGTTCGATCATTCTTGAAATCATGATTTCCTTGGCCTGTCGAATTCGCCTAACATTGTCCTCATCCACTAAAAACGGACATTGTTCCATATCGGCATCGGTGCTTTTATTAAAATAGAGCGAAATCAATTCATAAACTTTGCCTTTGATGTAAAGCTCTTTGACCGAAGGATGCAATACATAATTCATCATTTGGCTAAGTACGACCGCAATTGCAGGAGAAACACCTTCTTGCGAATAATATTTTTTCTCTTTGTTCTCCGGATTTAAAAAAGGAATATAATCGGCTTCCTTTGAAAAAAGTGAATGAAATTTTCGAATGGTCATTATTACCGAGACCACCCATGAATTTGGGTAAAGTTCTAGGTTCATTGGCAAATTCAATTTTGTATTGTACAACAACAAAGAATTTTCTTCACTTACGTCAAGCGCATACCTGCCATCATTGAATATAAACTTGGCCCGGCCCTTGAGGCAAAAATGAAATTGAATAAAAGAACTATCTACGTCTTTGGCAACTTTCTGTATTTCAGAACCATCGTTCTGAATTTTTACAACAAAGAATCCTTCTTCGATAAGCATCTCATCAAATGAACCTTCAGCGACATTTTTTTTATCCATTCCTACACTTGTTTTTCAATTTCTATTTAGAAACGTTCTAAATAAAAATGTTCCAATACCCAATATTTGCTATAAATTTATCGTTTTTTAATTACATCATGTCGAAAATAACGCCAAAAGTCCTTATTCGACACTTATTGTTCCTCTAGCGTTGTTTTTATAGCAATATTGCATTTATTTTTGCCATCGTTCGAAACAGCAGATGAAAGATTACCATATTTCGAAACACAGTTCGTTCTATACCATAGGTCTCAGCTATAAAAAGGCCGATGCCCAGGTGCGAGGCGAATTCAGTCTTGATGAAACCGGTATGGAAAACATATTGGTTCAGGCCAAAGCACTTGATATTGACGGTCTTTTGGTCACATCGACATGTAACCGCACCGAGTTGCACGGTTTCGCGCAACACCCCTTCCAATTGATAAAACTGCTCTGCGACAATACCAAAGGCACGATCGAAGCATTTCAAGAAGTGGCCTACGTGTACAAGAACAATGATGCCATCGATCATTTGTTTCGTGTGGGTACCGGTCTCGATAGCCAAATTCTTGGCGATTTCGAGATCATAAGCCAACTGCGTCAAAGTTTTAACCGTTCTAAAAAACACGATATTGCCAATCCGTTTATCGAGCGATTATGTAATTCGGTCATTCAGGCAAGCAAACGGATCAAAAACGAGACCGAAATTTCATCGGGTGCCACTTCGGTAGCCTTTGCCTCTGTACAATATATACTTAATAACGTTCCTGAAATCTCTGAAAAGAACATTTTGCTTTTTGGAACGGGAAAAATCGGCAGAAATACTTGTGAGAACCTTATCAAGCACACCAGAAATCCACACATAACCTTGATCAACCGCACCAAGGACAAGGCCGAAAAAATAGCGGGAAAGTTCAATCTTACGGTTAAAAACTTTGGTGATCTTCAGACCGAAATACGCTCGGCAGATGTTCTCATCGTTGCAACCGGGGCGCAAACGCCGACGATATCGAAAGAATTGATCCATACCAAAAAGCCCTTGCTGATATTGGATTTATCGGTACCCAAGAATGTTTCCGATGACATAACGGACCTAGACCACGTCACTGTTGTTCATCTCGACCATTTATCGCAGATTACCGATGAGACCCTGGAACGGCGTAAACGGCACATCCCCCAGGCAGAAACAATTATTGAAGATATAAAAAGTGATTTCCTTCAATGGTTGGAGACCCGAAAATTCGCTCCGATCATTAAAGCCCTAAAAAAGAAATTAAAGACACTTAAGGATGAAGAACTGGACTACCAGTCAAAAAGAAATGCAGACTTCGACCCCGAACATGCAGATGTCGTCTCGAACCGTATCATCCAAAAAATCACCAAACAATTTGCCAACCATTTGAAGGATGCGTCTACCGATGCCGATGACAGTCTCGAGCTCATTCAAAAAGTCTTTCAACTCGAAGTGAATTCGCAATGAACAAAGTCATCCGCATAGGTACCCGCGATAGTGAATTGGCGCTATGGCAGGCGAATACCGTAAAATCGAAATTAGAGGCCTTGGGCCATCAAGCCGAATTGGTGCCCGTTAAATCTACCGGTGACCTAGTATTGGACAGACCACTTTATGAACTTGGAATTACAGGGATTTTTACCAAGACTTTAGACATTGCCCTATTGGAAGGAACGATCGACATTGCCGTACATTCGTTAAAGGACGTACCGACCCTTCTTCCCAAAGGCATCGTTCAGGCCGCCGTACTCGAAAGGGGAAATTATTACGACATACTGGCCTACAAGCACAATCAAGAATTTTTGGCGCAACGGGAAGCTACCATTGCCACAGGAAGCCTTCGCAGAAAGGCACAATGGCTCAATCGCTATCCGAGCCATACCGTGGTCGATCTAAGGGGCAACGTAAACAGCCGTATCGAGAAGCTGGCCGAGAATGATTGGAACGGGGCCATTTTCGCCGCCGCCGGACTTCAACGTATCGGTATCGAACCCGAAAATACGATCGGCCTTACTTGGATGATTCCCGCACCGGGCCAAGGAGCGGTCATGGTCGTTGCTCTCGAAAAAGACAAAGAAACGCTCGAAGCATGTGTTGCCCTTAACCATAAAGAAACCGAAATATGCACCAGCGTAGAGCGTAGGTTTTTAAACATTCTTGAAGGCGGCTGTACAGCACCGATAGGCGCACTGGCCACTATAGAAGGTGAAGAAATGACCCTCAATGGTGTGTTGCTCAGCAAGGACGGCAAAAAGAAATTGGAGGTCGTCAAAACAATGCCCCTGGCAAAATCAGATGATTTGGCCCAAATCTGTGCAGAAAGCATTTTAAGCCGTGGAGGACGAAGGTTGATGAAAGACCTACAAGCACCGAACGTGGCCCCCTCTGTCTTTTCAACTAAAAAATTGACCGCCGATCAACTACAATTATTCAATGCCCATACTCGCGTAGCTTCTGAAGATTTTATAAAAACCAGCCCTTCAAGAATTGCGCCTGCCTTATTAAAGTCCCCAATCGAAAATGTAATCATCACGAGCCAAAATGCGGTTGAGTCTTTATTAAAAAGTAGTGCGGCGAACTCCTTAAAGTTCAAGAACATCTATTGTGTCGGTCGGCGCACCAAGCGTTTGATCGAATCACGTATCGGCCCGGTAAAATATGTTGCAAGCAATGCCCAAAAATTGGCGGAATACCTCGTAGAATTTATGGAAGGGCTCGAAGCCACTTATTTCTGTGGTAACCGCAGATTGGATGAATTGCCCGATATTTTTGAAAAAAATAGCATAACGCTTAATGAAGTGGAAGCCTATAGCACCAAACTCGTTCCGACAAAAGTACCCGAAGAAGTAAAGGCAGTATTGTTCTTTAGCCCTACCGGAGTAGAAAGTTACCTCATCGATAATAAACGAGATGTAACGGCATACTGTATAGGAGAAACCACGGCCCAAGCCGCCAGAAAATACTTTACCATGGTTCAGGTAGCCAAAATACCGACCGTTGAAAGTGTAATCGATTTGGTGAATATGGATTATGGTGAATAGCCGTTGGCTGTTAGCTGTTGGAGTTTGGTTGAAAAATAAAATATGAGGGATTTTAGAAAACTTGATATTTGGAAGAACGGTATTCAAATCGTCAAGGAGATTTATGAATTGTCCGATAAATTACCTTCAAACGAAAAGTTTGGATTGCGAAGCCAAATTACAAGGGCGGCTGTTTCCGTTCCGTCAAATATCGCCGATGGATGTAGCAGGAATAGTGAAATCGAGTTCAAGCGATTTTAAGAAATTGCAATCGGCTCACTTTTTGAAGTAGAAACACAATTAATTATAACCGAAGAACTAGATTTCATTTCAAAAAAGGATTTACAGGATATATTTAAGCTTCTCGATAAAGAAGCAAAAATGATCAACAGCCTAATCAGTGAAATAAAATATAGCTAACACCCAAAGGCCAATAGCCAATAGCCAATAGCCAATAGCCAATAGCCAAATATGATCAAAAACGACTTATTCCTTAGGGCCTTGAAAGGCGAAACCGTAGACCGGCCTCCCGTATGGATGATGCGCCAAGCGGGCAGATATCTCCCCGAGTTCATGAAAATAAAGGAGCAATACGATTTCTTTACCCGTTGCCAAACGCCTGAACTCGCTTCCGAGATTACCGTACAGCCTATCCGTCGATTCGGCATGGATGCCGCCATATTGTTTTCCGATATCCTGGTCATCCCTCAGGCCATGAACATCGAGGTACAGATGAAGCCAAATTTCGGCCCGTACCTGCCTAATCCGATCCGCTCGAAAAGTGACTTGAACTCCGTTATTGTTCCCGATATCGACGATTCGCTCGATTATGTGATGCAGGCCATTAAGGCGACCAAGGAGAAGTTGAACGACGAGGTGCCGTTGATCGGTTTTGCAGGTTCTCCATGGACGATTTTATGCTATTGTGTGCAAGGTCAGGGCAGCAAGACCTTTGACAAGGCCAAAGAACTGTGTTTTACACAACCTGCCGTTGCCCACGAACTGTTACAGAAAATCACCGACACCACGATTGCCTATTTAAAGGCCAAGGTCAAGGCTGGCGTAAACGCCGTGCAGGTATTCGATTCGTGGGGAGGTATGCTTTCTCCCGTCGATTATCAAGAGTTCTCATTCCAATACATGCAACAGATAATTGATGCCCTAAAAGATGAAACGCCCGTAATCGTCTTCGGAAAGGGTTGTTGGTTCGCTTTGGGAGATATGGCCCGGTCGGGAGCTTCGGCCCTTGGTATCGATTGGACCTGTTCGGCGCGAAATGCCCGTTACCTCTCCGGTGGAAAGATAACACTTCAGGGCAATTTCGATCCGGCACGGTTACTTTCGCCTCCCTCAGAAATCAAAAAGATGGTCGTGCAAATGATCCATGAATTCGGCAAGGATAATTATGTCGTCAATCTCGGGCACGGTATTCTGCCGAACGTTCCCGTTGAAAATGCAAAAGCCTTTATCGATGCGGTAAAGGAATACGCTCCCTAATTTCCAAAATGGGGCTGAAATCCGAGAACGTATGTTAGTTGAGTTTGAAGAATATCTAATCGACGCTATACATGAAAAATATGCTTGGCGTATCTGCGATTTTGTCGTCTCGAACGCCGAGCGATTGAAACGATACTTTCCGAAGACGTTGGAACAAAATTTAACGCCCGACCTGTCAAAATATTTCGTCGAGAAAAAGCTCAAACAATATAAAAGTCAAGAAGAACTCGTTTTTGTTCTGAAAGAAAAAGAAAACCGTACCGTAATCGGATTGGTCTATATCAAGAAAATCGATTGGAAAGTCAAGGAGGCCGAGCTCGCCTACTGTATTGGCTATCAATATGAGGGCAAAGGGTATATGACCGAGTCAGTGCGATGGCTTTCCGATTATGCCTTTACCGAATTGAATCTTCGAACCCTTAAATTAATCGTCCATAAATCCAATTTTGGGAGTATCAAGGTTGCTGAAAAATGTGGGTATCTTTGGAAAAGAACATTATTCAACGAACATAAACCCCCGAATGAGAGTCCTTTGGACATGGAACTATACGAACGCACATGAAAGACCGGTTCTACACTTACATTCAAGACCTACAGAACGTGATTACCTCAAAACTTGAGAAAATCGATGGTGCTGCCCGATTTCAAGAAGACATTTGGAAACGACCGGAAGGCGGGGGAGGCAGAACACGTGTCATCGAAAACGGAAACGTATTCGAAAAGGGCGGGGTCAATATTTCTGCGGTACACGGGGCACTCCCTGAAAGCATGCAAAAGTATTTTGGGGTCAAAGATGCCGATTTTTTTGCCTGCGGATTGAGCTTGGTCGTTCATCCGAAGAATCCGATGGTACCGACCGTACATGCCAATTGGCGTTATTTTGAAATGTATGATAAGACCGGAAATATCGTTGACCAGTGGTTCGGCGGAGGGCAAGATTTAACGCCTTATTATCTCTTTGATGAAGATGCCGTTCATTTTCATTCTGTTTGTAAAAAGGCATGCGACACCCATAATCCTGACTTTTACCCCACCTATAAAAAAAGGTGTGACGCATATTTTTGGAACGCACATCGCGACGAAGCAAGGGGAATCGGAGGGTTGTTTTTTGACTATTGTAAAGAAACCGAAGAATTATCTATGGATGGCTGGTACGTATTCGTTACAGAAGTGGGTGACAGCTTTTTGGAAGCCTACGCTCCTATTGTAGAAAAGCGAAAACACCTGCCCTATTCCAAAGAAAATCGCGAATGGCAGGAAATCAGAAGAGGACGCTACGTCGAATTTAATCTAGTGCACGATAAGGGCACCCTGTTCGGCTTGAAGACCAATGGCCGTATCGAAAGCATTTTGATGAGCCTTCCGCCCCATGTACAATGGCGTTATGATTACCATCCTGAAAAGGGGAGTGAAGAGGAGCGATTAGTGCAAGTATTGCGAAATCCGATGGAATGGGTATAAACAAAGCTTTTTTTTTCGCTCTACTGATATTTGGTTGCACTTCCAAAAAATCTAAAAGCGATATCGATATCACCTTTACGCCTGACACCCTAAATGTCGGTTATACGTATTGGTGGCCAGAATCAGGGCCTTTTATCGGCGAATGTGGCAACGAACTTTCACTGGTCTTTACCGGGTCGATCAAGGCCTTGAAAGAACCCAACGACGACCCGGGGCCATTATATACTTCGCAAGAAGGAATTATCGAAATCGATAGGGTATTCAAGATCAAAGCATTGGGCGAGAATACATATGCCAATCAAAAATTCATGGTGACCGATTGTTTTCATGGCCTAGGGTTAAATATAGGCGATCAGGTCATTGTCTTTTGTTATGATTATGAGGGTGGTTACAGTATTCCTGGAGGAAAATCCATACTAAAAGTTACGTCGCTAGATGACCCCTTGGTCGAATCGATTAAAAAATACATCGATTCAAATCAAGATCCGAGGGTTTTGCAAGAAGATATTACTTTGTGGACGGACAAAGAGATGGGTTCGGCCGTAGAAAAAATAAGTGCCTGTCATGAAGAAATGAGTTCTATGAACAATACCCATATTGACATTAATAATTAACTTTATCCGTATGTATCCACTTATAAGAAATAGAAGGTTAAGAGCGAATGAATCGATCCGTAGCTTGGTTCGAGAAACCGTTATCACCCCAAACGATTTTTTGGTCCCTCTTTTTGTAGTAGAAGGGAAAAACATCAAGGAAGAAATCGCTTCAATGCCCGATTACTATCGTTTGAGCCTCGACAATTTGGAAAAAGAGGTCAAAGAACTTTGGAGTATGGGTCTTCGTGCGGTACTACTTTTCGTCAAAGTGCCCGACAACCTAAAGGACAACAAAGGTTCGGAAGCCCTGAACCCAAACGGACTCATGCAGTTGGCGATCAAGCATGTTAAAAATGCCTGCCCTGAAATGTTGGTCATGACCGATGTCGCCCTGGACCCTTACTCTTCCTTTGGCCATGATGGTATCGTCGAGGACGGACAAATATTGAACGATGAAACCGCAGAGGTCTTGGCCGAGATGAGTATTTCACATGCCCTGGCCGGAGCCGACTTTGTAGCCCCAAGTGATATGATGGACGGTCGTATACTGACGATACGCGAAGCTCTTGAAGAAGAAGAACTCTACAATACGGGTATTATGGCCTATAGCGCCAAATATGCCAGTGCTTTTTACGGCCCCTTTCGTGATGCGCTCGACTCGGCACCTGTCGATTTAAGGAATGTACCCAAAGACAAAAAAACCTATCAAATGGATCCTGCCAATCGCTTCGAGGCTATCAAGGAAACGCAAATGGATATAGAGGAAGGAGCTGATATCATCATGGTAAAACCTGGATTGTGCTATTTGGATATCGTTCGCGAAATACGCAACGAGGTCGATGTGCCTGTGGCGGTGTATCAAGTGTCGGGCGAATATGCCATGGTGAAGGCGGCGGCCGAAAAAGGATGGCTCGACCATGACACGGTTATGATGGAACAATTGGTGGCGATAAAAAGAGCCGGGGCAAATATCATTGCAAGCTACTTCGCCAAGGATGCGGTTAGGCTAATGGGATAGTATCGCCTAGTCATTCCTCCTTCGCCGGTATCACAAAAGCAAGGAAATATGAAAAAAATAGTTTTTATACTTTTCGGTTTATTTTGTATTGCCGCAAGCGGTCAAGAAAGTGCTTCCAAAGTACTTAAAATTGGTATGGGAGACGAACTTGCCCATGCCTCTCCGGCTGAAGTCGGTCTTGATTCTGCATACATACATACCCAAGTCGATTCCATAATAACGAACGGTATAAAACAGGAGGCCTTTCCGGGAGCACAAATTTTAGTGGCCAAGGAAGGTAAGATCATATTTCACGAAGCCTATGGGTTTCACACCTATGATAGCATTCAACCCGTCGCGCCCAACGATATTTACGACCTGGCATCGGTCACAAAAATCATGGGGCCCTTGCCTGCGATCATGAAATTGGTCGATGAGCGTAAACTGGATCTTGACATACCTTTTAGCAACTATTGGAAACGTTGGCAAGGCCAAAAGGATAAAGAAAACTTGACTTTACGTGAAATCTTGGCGCACCAGGCCGGTTTGACACCCTATATCGTGTTTTTGAACGAAGTCATCAAAAAGAACGGAAAGGTTAAAAAACGCTTTGTAAAAAAAAGATTAAAACCAAGGTTTGAGAACCAAGCTTATCCCGGGCTTTTTGTCAAAAACCGTTTCAACCGTAAGATGTACCGCATAATCGACCGGTCAAAAGTATCGGAAAAAAAATACCGCTATTCCGGGCTTACCTTTTTGATATTTCCTGAATTGATCGAGCAATTGACGGGCGAGTCCTACGAAGCCTATCTGGAAAAGAATTTTTACCTGCCCATGGGTGCAACAACGATGGGGTTCAAGCCAAGTACAAAAGGTTTTTCGAACAATATTGTGCCGACCGAGATCGACACACTTTTTCGGCATACCTTGACCCATGGCTGGGTACACGATGAAAATGCCTCGCTATTGGGCGGGGTATCGGGCAATGCCGGACTTTTCGCCACCGCGACCGACCTTGCCAAAATGATGCAAATGTATATGCAGTTCGGTACTTATGCCGGAAACCGCTATATCTCGGAAGAAACGCTTAGGGAATTCATTCGAGTGCAGTATCCCGAAAACGAAAACCGCAGAGGATTGGGCTTTGACAAGCCCTTATTGGGCAATGACACGCTCTATTTAAAAGATTCTTACCCTGCCCCCGAGGTAAGCCCAAAAAGCTTCGGACATAGTGGCTTTACGGGCACCTTTGTTTGGGCAGACCCTAATAACCAACTTGTTTATATCTTTCTTTCGAACAGGGTATACCCTTCAAGGGAACATTCCAACATCTATAAATTGAACATTAGGTCGGCAGTACTACAAGTCTTCTATCAAGCAAATCTTGCTTCAGACTGAATACGCCGTTCCCGTCGAATTTGTATCTTAGTGTCGTAAAAACCGATACATGGGGCTGCTCATATTCTACGCAATTATTTCAATCTTTTTTTCCTTTCTATGCTCCATTTTAGAAGCCGTGCTTTTAAGTGTAAATCCCACTTTCATCAATATCAAGAAAAAAGAGGGCAAGGGTTACGCCGAAACCTTGGAAGAACTTAAAAAAGATGTCGATAAACCTTTGATAGCCATTTTGACCTTGAACACCATAGCCCATACCGTTGGTGCAATTTTGGTCGGGGTACAGGCAAAAATTGCGTACGCGGATCTTTACGGAAGTAGCACAAGGTCTTTTTTTGGTATTGAATTCACCGAAGATCTAATGGTAGGTGTGGTATCTACGTTCATGACCATCTTGATTCTGGTCGCCTCGGAGATCATACCGAAGACCATAGGGGCCACCTATTGGCGCCAACTTGCCAACTTCTCGGCAAAGACCTTAAAGTTCATGGTCTTGGCACTCAAGTGGACCGGACTCCTTTGGCTCTTGCAGCTTTTTACCAAACTGGTAGGCGGCAAAGGTCATCATGGCAGTGTTTTGAGTCGGGAAGATTTCACCGCTATGACCGATATCGCCCATGAGGAAGGGGTTTTTGAGAAATCGGAATCCATCATCATCAAAAATCTGCTTCGATTCGACGAGGTACTTGTCAAGGACGTAATGACCCCGAGGGCGGTCATGAAAATCGCATCGGAAAAGAAAACCATTGGCGAGTATTTTGAAGATAATCCAAAGATGCGTTTTTCAAGGATTCCCGTGTTCAGCGATAAAATGGACCATATCGATGGTTTTGTGCTTAAAGACAATATTTTGGAAGAAATGGTCAATGACAATGGCGATACTCCATTATCCGAGATCAAACGGCCCATTTTGGTCACAGAACGGGATACCCCAATACCCAAACTTTTTGATATTTTCATAGGTAAGCGCGAACACATCGCACTGGTAATCGATGAATATGGTTCTGTGAGCGGACTTGTGACCATGGAAGACATTATCGAAACGCTCTTAGGTCTTGAAATAATGGACGAGAGTGATAATGTGGCCGATTTGCAGGAATTGGCAAGAAAAAATTGGGAAAGTCGGGCCCAACGCACTGGCGTAATCGAAAAACTTGCAAAACCCGAATGATTGAAACGGCATTTATAGAAACCCCCTTGGGCATTGCCAAAATCGAGGGCGATACCGACGGATTGAAGGCCATTACAGTTCTTGATACATCGGAGGAAATCACCAAAATTATTCCTGAAGTGCTTGAAGACGCTGTTTATCAACTGCAGGAATATTTCAGGGGAGAACGAAAAGCCTTTGACCTTATACTGAACCCTGACGGCACCGATTTTCAAATAAAAGTATGGGAAGAACTTTTGAATATTCCCTTTGGCAACACCATGTCTTATTTGGATCTGTCGAAAAAATTGGGCGATGTGAAAGCGATCCGTGCGGTTGCGGCAGCAAATGGCAAGAATCCGATATGGATCATAATTCCCTGCCATCGCGTCATAGGAAGTGATGGTTCCTTAACGGGCTACGCTGGTGGATTGCACCGCAAAAAATGGCTTTTAGAGCACGAAAGCCCCGTAAAACAGCAATCCCTTTTCTAATTTTTACCGACCCTCCGGTCTGTTTCTTCCAATATCTCGGAAACGAAGGAACGATTTGTGCATTTCATCGATAAAGGCCTGTTCTTTATGGGCATATTGACCTATTTATTCGCATTCATTCCGTCGAACGACCGACTTGATGGTCGGTAAGCCCTTTTTACGGTGTTTTGAAATAGTCTGTCCATAATTCCGCGAATCCTCCATATTACTGAATAAAAAATATCCCATTTGTTCGTATATTGGATTCTCCCATTTTCTTGAACCTGGTATTTAAAACACTATTGAATGTTGCAAAAAATCAATTTGGAAGATATTCTGTTTCTCGATATTGAGACCATTCCCGAATATGCAGATTTTAATGCCCTTGATGATGAGAAAAAGGAGTTGTGGGAACACAAATCGCAATACCAAAGAAAGGATGAAATTTCTGCGGAGGAATTTTATCAACGTGCGGGTATTTGGGCCGAATTCGGAAAGATCATTTGTATTTCAGTAGGCTACTTCAATCTAAAGGGTGACAAACGGGAGTTCAGGGTAACAACCTATCATGGCGAGGAAAAGAACCTGCTCGAAGATTTCAAAAACCTGCTGGATTTACATTTTGGACATCCTAAAAAACTACTCTGCGGACATAATGCAAAGGAATTCGATTTTCCGTATATCGCGCGACGCATGCTAATCCATGGCATTCCCCTTCCCCACAAACTAAATCTCTTTGGCAAGAAGCCCTGGGAAATTCCGCATTTGGATACCATGGAGCTTTGGAAGTTTGGCGATTATAAGCATTTTACATCCTTAAAACTGATGGCCAACGTGTTGGGCATTCCCTCGCCCAAACAAGACATCGACGGCAGTATGGTACGTGATGTGTTCTACAACGAAAACGACATTGAGCGCATCATAACCTATTGCGAACTCGATGTTGTGACGACCGCCCAAGTTTTCCTAAGATTGCGAAATGACGATCTACTAAGGGAAAAAGAAATCAAAAAAGTATAGCCCTACTCATTATACTTTAATTGAATATACACTGGAAAATGATCACTGTACCCGCCAAGATATTTTTTGCCCGCAAAGGTCCTGAAGGGATTTCCCTTATATTTCCCCGAATATTCCTTTAAAAATCGATCATCAAAAATATTGGCATGGGCGAAGCTATGCGTTCTTTTCTTGTAATTGAAATAATTGTGCGAAACTATTATCTGATCGAAAAGGCTCCAACTACGCTTATATGAGGTGCTTCCCCTCTCGAAGGGTGAATGTAGTTTTTCCATCGGGTTGTACAAGGCAGCCGACTTCATCAAGGTTTGAATGCTTGTCGATTCAGGGTTGTCGTTAAAATCGCCCATGATGATGTAATTCGGATCCTCATGGGCTGCTTCAATTTTCAACATGAAATTGCAGATGGTTTCAGCAGCCAATATTCGTTTATATTGGGTTTCATCTGCCCCATCTCTTCTAGAAGGCCAGTGATTTACAAACACATGAACCTCTTCTCCATTCATTTTCCCGTGCACGTAGAGAATATCACGGGTCATATCTCTTTCACCGTTCTGATCGGCCACGTACAAGGTTATGGGTTCGGAAGCCAGCACCTCAAAAAAACTCCTATGATATAAAAGGGCGGTATCGATGCCCCGCTCATCAGGTGAGTCATAGTGTACATACCCATAATCGATCTTGCGCAATGGTTCCGAATTTATCAGATCACGAACCACCATCTCGTTCTCGACCTCTGCCACCCCGACCAACACCGGTGGTTTCTGCGTAGACTCGAACCCTATTTCGGAAATGGTGCGTGCCAATTTGAAAAGTTTTCGCTTGTAGCGTTTGGCAGTCCATTTTCGACTGCCGTTTGGGGTAAAATCATCGTCCAAGGTATCGGGGTCGTCTACGGTATCGAAGAGGTTTTCCAGATTATAGAAGGCAATCGTATATAAAGAATTCCTTCTTTTCTTCTTTAAAAACGGAAAAATCATGATATAGTTGAATGGGGCACTAAATTTACAAAATATGCTAGTGAAGTAATGTTTAAATTTGCATTTTGATATAGGAAATGCTAGAAAGGACGAGTACAGATTACGAAAGGGCCATACTGATCGGTGTAATAAATCGTGAACAAAACGAGGAAAAGGTTACTGAATATTTAGACGAACTCGAATTCTTGACCTATACAGCGGGTGGCGAAGTTGTCAAAAGGTTCGTACAACGTATGGACGTTCCCAACCCAAAAACCCTGATCGGAAGTGGCAAGATAAAAGAAGTTCAAGAATATGTCTTGGACAATGATATCGGTTCGGTAATATTCGATGACGAGCTGACCCCGGCACAACAGAACAATATCGAGAAGACCTTAAAATGTAAAATCATTGATCGTACCAGCCTGATACTTGACATCTTCGCCCAAAGGGCCCAGACCAGTTATGCCCGCACCCAGGTGGAACTTGCCCAATATGAATATTTGCTGCCGCGTCTGACCGGTTTGTGGACACACCTTGAAAGACAACGTGGCGGAATTGGAATGAGGGGACCTGGTGAGACAGAAATTGAAACCGATAGACGAATAGTCAGAGACCGGATCTCGCTTCTCAAGAAAAAGCTGTTGAAAATAGATCGCCAAATGGAAACACAGCGCGGTAATCGCGGTGCGTTGGTGCGTGTGGCCCTGGTGGGCTATACCAATGTAGGCAAATCGACCTTGATGAACGTAATCAGCAAAAGTGAGGTCTTTGCTGAGAACAAGCTATTCGCTACACTCGACACAACGGTTCGAAAAGTAGTCATAGGAAACCTTCCTTTTCTTCTAAGCGATACGGTCGGTTTTATTCGCAAACTACCGACGCAATTGGTTGAGAGTTTTAAAAGCACCTTGGACGAGGTGCGAGAAGCCGATTTGCTCTTACATATTGTCGATATCTCTCATGCTCAATTCGAGGAGCAGATCGATTCGGTAAATAATATTTTGGGCGAAATCGACTGTGCCGATAAAAAAACGATCATGGTCTTTAACAAGATCGACCGCTATGAACATGAAACGATCGACGACGATGACTTGACGACGGAAAAAACCAAAAAGCATTTCACGATCGAGGAGTGGAAAAATACCTGGATGCAAAGGGTTGGCAAAGATGCCATCTTCATCTCGGCCTTGAACAAAGAAAACCTTGATGAGTTTCGCAAACGCGTCTACAATGAAGTTCGCGAGATCCACGTTACGCGATTTCCATATAACAACTTTCTTTACCCTGAGCATTTAGACCAATATTGAACTTGATCTCGGGTCGTTCATCGTATATTTTGACCGTTCATATTTTTCACAACATTTTGGGCTTAGTTCACAACAATAATTTACTGGAATCAATTATCCGCCATACATTTACATTGTAATTAAGTTATAGTATTGACCCCGAATCGAACTATGTGCTTGACCTTGACAAAGTGAAGTTTCCCCAAGACAGATCTTTGAACCTATAAAAGCTAACCCGATGATTATCGGGACCAAATTTTACGAAATACCTACTTATCTAAAAAAATTGCCCCGTTCTTGCGGGGCTTTTTTATTGATTATGGCTCTTCTTTGACCGTAGTTCATCGATCATACAACACATTTTGATGTATTTCACAACATGTTTTGAAAGGTTCACAACAAAAATTTAAGAAAGCGAAAGGGTAAAATTACATTCGCTTTGTATTTATTATTTAGTTTTTGTTCCTTATCGAAACTTGACCGAAACATAATTAGTATTTGGTTTTACCTGAATCTCTACTTGACCTAAGAAGTGCAATTTTTGACTGTTTGACCAAATTTAACGAATCCTACTTAAAGAAAACGCCCCGCGGTTAACGGGGCGTTTTTAGTTGTTGAGTGTTGATCTCTTTCTTAAAAGGCATAGTTAAGACCGAATAGCCAATAGCTCTGGGTCGGATTGTCAACATTCTCAAATGTCGGGCCCGGTGTGGGTACTGGATTTTGAGCTAGGGCATTCGCCAAAGCCTCTTGTTTGTTTCCTCTCAAGCCGAACTCAAATCCGAGACCTATTCCGTTCCACAATGTATATCCAAACGAGTTTATCCAGGTCCAGTTCGATAGGTCCCCACTCTTATAGCTTTGAAAAGTCGAGAAATTGGTCTTGAAATTAACCGCCCCTATCTGCCTTGTATAATCGACAAGTATTTTAGCTCCCATTGATGACTCGAATACATCATCTTGACTAGAAAACACGAAATTGTAGTTCAACGGATGTATTACAACAACCATATTCTCAACGGGCAACCAAGTGGCACCAATACCCGCATCAAGATAACCGGGGTCGTTGAAATTATTGATAATGGAAGTACGATACTCCGCCAAGGCCGAAATTGCGAACTTTTTGCTCAAGTTATAGCCGAACAGAGAAGTGATATTGAGAACATCAGTGGTACCATTAAAGCTATCATCGTCGGTATCGATATCCTTATTATCCAATTTAACCCATTGAAGGTTAACGTTAAGAGCGTTGTTCCAAAAGTATTTTTCTTGTTTTAAATTGGCGAAACCATTCAATGTAACGCCAATATTACCAGCTGAATTGTTTGGGTTTCCCTGCTGGAACCAATTCTTAGCTCCCGATAGATTGGCCCCAATTGTTCCGAATGCCCCTTTTCGCCAACCCGGCAGCGCGTTTATTTCACCTTGAAGGGCATCAATTCTCGCCTGAATGGCCGCAATCGAATCCTTTTTAGGTCCCAACTGAGCTTTTAATTCCTCCGCTTTTTCTACATCGGTCTGAGCATATGTACATGTTACCAAAAACACAGCTCCAATTGCAAAAAGTAAATTTTTCATAATGTTTAGTGTTTAATCAATGTTTATGAACGGCAAATGTAAGAATTGTTGTTAAAGATTAACAGGGTTATCAACAACTATTTGCTTTTGTACAATGGCACCGAAGAGCAGGCCTCACCATACATAAGGCTTGTTACAATAGGAAGTAATCTATTGGTTATCAATAAATAGGCGTTTGAGGGCACGGGTTTTTTGCTGCAACCTTTGACAATGACCGGCTTACCCTTGAATTCGGACAAGTCGATTTGTTCCAATATGGATTGATATAATGAGGTTTCAAGCACTTCTAAGTCGCCATAAACGGTCCTCTTGGCAAAAGGCTGTAATTTAGTCGCAACCAACATATACGCCCAACCTGGAACAATGGCGTCAGTGGAGCAATATAATGCAATGTATGCACTTTGGTATTGCTCCCAATTATGTTCGGCAACATGTTTCCTAAACTCCTTTTCCCTTAAGATAAGGCCCTCATGTAGCCAGTTTTTTATATCCAGAGAAATACGCTTTCCTTCAGGATAATAATCCTCAAGATCAAAGGTGACCAGCTTGCTCTGGGCAACGCGATTTATGATTTCTTCTGACATGGTAATAAAGGTCTCGACCGAACAATTCTAAAATTATAATAATCCGAGCTCCAATTTAGCCTCTTCGCTCATAAGGTCTTGCGTCCAAGGTGGGTCAAAGGTGATTTCAACCTCGGCATCGGTGACCGAATCCAACGATTTTATTTTTTCCTCCACTTCCACCGGAAGTGTTTCGGCTACGGGACAATTGGGTGATGTCAAGGTCATTAAAATCTTAACTTCATTGTCCTCGTTGACAAATACGTCATAAATCAATCCGAGTTCGTAAATATCTACTGGAATCTCCGGATCATAAATGGTCTTCAAGACCTTTACTATTTTTTCGCCCAATTCTTGGGTATCGATAGTTGTAGCTTCTTCGCTCATCATTTTTATAGTTTAAGGGTTTATGGGTTAATCAGGTCTATGGGCAACTTTCGATATCATCATAAACCAGGCCGAAGGCCAAAGTAGACCATAAACTAATTTAATTGTGTTTGATAGGCAACTGCGTAAAGTTTCAACTGCTTGATCATACTTACCAAACCATTGGCCCTTGTCGGCGACAAATGTTCCTTTAAGCCGATTTCATCAATAAAATCGGTATCCGCATCAATAATATCTTGAGGTTTCTGATTGTTAAAGGCCCGTATCAAAATTGCGATTATTCCCTTGGTAATGATGGCATCGCTATCGGCGGTGAACACCAATTTGTCATCTTCGAGATCGGCATGGACCCAGACCTTACTTTGACAGCCTTTAATGATATAATCATCGGTCTTGTATCGCTCGTCGATCAATGGCAATGATTTTCCCAATTCGATCATATATTCATAACGCTGCATCCAATCTTCGAACATTGAAAATTCATCTACGATCTCGTCTTGTATTTCTTTTATGCCCATGTAATTGAATTTATACAAAAATACGATAAGTAAGTATGGATTTCAATGCTTTAAGGGAATGATAACAAAAGCCTATGCCAGCATGTTTTTTGCTCTACGAACTCCTTCCGTCAAAATATCGACCTCTTCTTTGGTGTTGTAAAAGCTAAAACTGGCACGTACCGTACCGGGAATTTTGTAGAAATCCATTATCGGTTGTGCACAATGATGGCCCGTTCTAACGGCGATTCCTAATTTGTCCAAAATTGAACCGATATCGTATGGATGCAAACCTTCGATATTAAAAGAAATTACAGACGTTTTATTTTGCGATGTTCCATATATCTTAAGTCCGTCGATCGCTAACAATTTTTTTGTGGCATAGTTCAAAAGCTCATGTTCATAGGCCGAAATGGCATCAAATCCGATAGCATTCATATAGTCCAAGGCGGCACCAAAAGCGATTCCGCCACAAATATTGGGCGTACCAGCCTCGAATTTATGGGGTAAATCGGCATAGGTCGTCTTTTCAAAAGTTACCTCGGCGATCATTTCGCCCCCACCCTGGTACGGCGGTAACTTATTAAGCCATTCTTCTTTTCCATAGAGCATACCAACTCCGGTAGGGCCACACATTTTATGGGCGGACACTACGTAAAAATCGACGTTCAGTTTTTGTACATCTGCCTTGATATGGGGAGCGGCCTGTGCCCCATCGATCAATACTGTGGCATCGACCTGATGTGCCATATCAATGATTTGCTCAATAGGATTAATGGTTCCCAAAGCATTCGATACATGGTTGCAAAAAACCAATTTGGTGTTTTTGGAGAGTAATTCGCCATAAGCATCCATCAGTAACTCTCCTTCCTCGTTCATTGGGATAACCTTTAAAACGGCTCCCGTACGTTCACAAAGCATTTGCCAAGGCACAATGTTAGAATGGTGCTCCATGGCCGATACCAAAATCTCATCCCCTTTTTTCAAGATGGAAGAAAAACCGTTCGCGACGAGATTTATTCCGTGGGTGGTACCCGATGTGAAAATGATTTCATGGGGTTTGTCCGCATTGAAATGTTTTTGAATCTTTTGTCGTGCTTGCTCGTATTTATCGGTCGCTTCTTGCGATAAGGCATGAACGCCGCGATGAATATTGGCATTATAATTCGAATAATACTCGACGATACAATCGATTACCTGTTTCGGCGTCTGCGAAGTAGCGGCATTGTCGAGATAGACCAAGGGTTTGCCATTGACCTCTCGATTTAGTATCGGAAAATCTTGGCGTACAACCTGGACATCAAATACAATTGTCTCACTCATCTATAATTCATAAATCAAACCCAAGGTTTACCCCTAACTTTTTGGCAATCAACTTATTGATCCGCGTTTTAAGTTCTGGAATGCGAACACTTGCCAAAACGTTGTTCGCAAAGGCATACATCAAAAGTGCACGGGCCTCTTTTTTAGGAATACCCCTAGATTGAAGATAGAATAAGGCTTCCTCATCCAATTGCCCGATGGTACAGCCGTGCGAACACTTCACGTCATCGGCGAAAATCTCTAGTTGTGGCTTTGTATTTATGGTAGCCTTATCACTGATCAGAATGTTGTTGTTCTGTTGAAATGCATTGGTCTTTTGTGCAATCTTATCAACGATGATCTTACCGTTGAAAACCCCAGTGGAATTCTCTCCATAGATACCTTTATAGTCTTGATGGCTTTCGCAATTCGGTTGAATATGATGTACCAAGGTATGGTGATCGACATGTTGCTTTTCGCCCAATATGGTCACTCCTTTCATCGTCGAGTCGATATGCTCGCCATTTTGGTAAAAATTCAGGTTGTTTCGTGTCAGCTTTCCTCCGAATGAAAAAGTATGCACTTTTACAACACTTTTATCCTTTTGGTCGATATATGTATTATCTATCAAAGAAGCCGTACCCACATTGTTCTGAACCTTATAATAATCGATGATAGCATTTTTGGCCGCAAAAATCTCAGTGACCGAATTGGTGAGTACTTCATTGCTTGTCAAGCTCTGATGTCTCTCAATAACCTGAAGTTCTGCATTCTCTTCTACAATAATCAAATTACGCGGCTGCAACATCAAAGTCGCCTCATTGCCCGTGGCAAAGTGAAGAATCTCCACAGGTTTCTTCGGCATTTTGTTTTTCGGAATGTAGATATAGGCCCCCTCTCTACTAAAAGCTGTGTTCAAGGTGGTCAACGAATCATCTTTAGAAGCTATCTTATTGAAATATACATCTATTACGGGCTTGTACATCGGCTTGGTCAATGCCGAGCTCATCAAACAAATATCAACCCCATCGTGTGTGGTCTCTGACAAGAATGAACTATAGATACCATCTACGAAAACTATCTTGTAGGTATCAATTTCATTCACGAAATACTTCTTGACATCTTTGTAGTCGAGCGCATTAACCTCTTTTGGAAAAATACTGAAATCGACCTTCTGCAGGTTATTCAACGAGGTGTATTTCCAAGCCTCTTGCTTTTTAGATGGAAACCCCTTTAATTCAAAGTTCTTCATAGCCTCGGTACGCACGTCGTGAACAGGACTATCGATATCGACATTGTTCTCGAACATCATGAACGATGAAATAAGTTTGTCCTTTAAATCCATAATAATATTCCTCTACTTTTAATCGCGTTATACCGAAACCTCTTGTTTGATCCAGTCATACCCTTTTTCCTCGAGTTCCAATGCCAATTCCTTGCCGCCCGACTTCACGATCTTACCATCGTGCAATACGTGTACAAAGTCGGGAACGATATACTCCAAAAGCCTTTGGTAATGGGTAATGACGATAACCGCGTTTTCTTTACTCTTGAGTTTATTGACCCCGTTGGCAACGATGCGCAGGGCATCGATGTCAAGGCCTGAATCGGTTTCATCCAATATGGCCAATTTAGGCTCCAACATGGCCATTTGAAAAATCTCGTTCCGTTTTTTCTCCCCACCAGAAAATCCTTCATTCAAAGAACGGGACAAAAATTTCCTGTCGATTTCAAGTAGTTCCGATTTCTCACGAATGAGCTTCAGCATCTGGTTGGCGGGCATATCTTCCAAACCCCTTGCCTTTCTTGATTCGTTGATGGCCGTTTTCATGAAGTTGGTCACCGAAACCCCAGGAATCTCGACCGGATATTGAAAGGACAGAAAAATTCCCTTATGCGCCCTTTCCTCCGGGGACGTATCCTCCAAATCTTCCCCATCGAGGGCTATCGTACCTTCGGTAACTTCAAATTCTTCCTTTCCGGCAATAACAGAAGCCAAAGTACTTTTGCCTGAACCGTTCGGTCCCATAATGGCATGTACTTCCCCTGCCTTTACCTCAAGGTCGATACCATTCAATATTTCATTACCTTCTACCCCTGCGTGCAGGTTCGCAATCTTTAGCATGTTCTTTTCTATTTTAAATATTCGGGTGCCTTTGGCATTTTATCAAAATCTTCCCTTGAATGTTGTAGGTAGACCGTTGCGTTCTTTTCTTTGGCAAAAGCCTCGAACCTATCCATACTCTCACTGGTTTGTTTTACATCATAATTAAAAATCGGGATTCTTCTGAACTCTCTATTTTCGGAAAAATGATACAGGTCGCCCGATAATAGCAAGGGGCCGTGTTCCGCCAGATCAAGGTACAATACTTGATGGCCGGGAGTATGCCCGGGCATCGACTTAATGACTACCGTACCGTCTCCAAAAACATCATGGTCACCATTCAATTTTTCGATGTTGGTCAACTCTTTAATAGCATTGTAGATATCGGCATTGTTCTTTTGGGTCTCCTCGCTGGTGATAAAGTCGTATTCGGCTTCTTGCACCAGCCAAACGGCATCTTTGAACCTGTTCGCATGACCACTGTGGTCAAAATGCGTATGTGATAAAGCAATGTATTTGATATCTTCAGGAGCCAACCCAATAGATCTCAATTGATTCACTACCGAGTCTTTTCGTGACACCGTGAAAGCCCCGCTTGGGTCGGTATAAGGCTCTGGCATCTGGATCAATTGTTCAGGTAGGCCGGCATCCCACATGAGATTGCCCTTGGGGTGCTTGATTACGTAGAACGCATCGGCGAACACTTTTGACTGGCCCTGATATGTCGTGTCTTGCGAAAAAAGTTGCAATTGATTTACCTGAACGGTACCTCCATCAAAAGCATATAGTTGAACTTCCGTTTTTTCCTCGTTTTCAGTTACCAAAGAGGTTTCAGACCTTTCCTTTTGAGTTTCCTTGCACGCAAGGAAAGCAACTAAGCTTACTATTGTTAAAATGTATTTTTTCATTCTTCTGTTGTTGTTCTAGCACGGTAAGAATATTTATGACGACCACTCGACCGCGCTCGAGTGAACACCTGCAATTTGACTTTAGCCTACTGAACCTTCCAAGCTTATTTCCAACAATTTTTGGGCTTCTACTGCAAATTCCATTGGGAGTTTGTTCAAAACTTCCTTGCTAAATCCGTTTACGATCAATGCAATCGCCTTTTCGGTATCGATGCCCCTTTGGTTGCAATAGAAAATCTGATCTTCACCGATCTTGCTCGTTGTGGCCTCGTGCTCTATTTGGGCGGTCTTGTTTTTCGCTTCGATATACGGAAATGTATGCGCCCCACATTCATTGCCCATAAGCAATGAATCGCATTGCGAAAAATTTCTTGCATTCTTGGCGCGACTGTTGACCTGTACCAAACCACGATAACTATTCTGTGATTTTCCGGCTGAAATACCTTTGGATATAATGGTGCTTTTGGTGTTCTTGCCCAGATGAATCATTTTGGTGCCGGTGTCGGCCTGTTGATAATTGTTCGTTACTGCGATGGAATAAAACTCCCCGATCGAATTATCCCCTTTTAGGATGCAGGAAGGATATTTCCAGGTCACTGCCGAACCGGTCTCGACCTGGGTCCATGATATCTTTGCGTTTTTCTCGCATAACCCCCTTTTGGTCACAAAATTGAAGACCCCGCCTTTACCTTCCTTGTCTCCGGGAAACCAGTTTTGTACCGTTGAGTATTTTATCTCGGCGTTATCAAGGGCAATAAGTTCGACCACGGCAGCGTGCAATTGGTTCTCATCACGGGATGGTGCCGTACAACCTTCCAAGTAACTGACATAACTGCCTTCGTCAGCGATGACCAAAGTTCGCTCGAACTGCCCCGTGCCTGCCTGATTGATCCTGAAATAAGTCGAAAGTTCCATCGGACATCTCACGCCTTTGGGAATATAACAGAAACTGCCATCGGAAAAAACGGCCGAATTCAAGGCCGCATAAAAATTATCTTTTTGGGGCACAACGGTACCAATATACTTCTTGACCAGTTCAGGGTATTCTTTTATAGCTTCTGAAATGGACATAAAAATTATGCCTTTCTCGGCCAATGTCTTTTTGAATGTGGTCGCCACGGAAACGGAATCCATCACGATATCTACGGCCACCCCGGCCAATTTCTTTTGTTCTTCCAATGAAATACCCAATCTTTTGAAAGTATCCAACAATTCGGGATCCACCTCATCAAGACTGTTGTATTTCGGTTTTTTATTGGGAGCGGAATAATACGAAATGTCTTGAAAATCTGGTTTTTTGTACGTGACATTGGCCCATTCGGGTTCTTCCATTTCACTCCAAATTCTAAAAGCCTCGAGGCGCCATTCGGTCATCCAGTCGGGCTCTTCCTTCTTTTTTGAAATAGCGATGACAATATCTTCATTCAATCCCTTCGGAAGGGTATCTGATTCGATATCGGTATAGAAACCATATTCGTATTCCTTGGTCTCGAGTTCTTTTTTTAATTCTTCCTCTGTATATGCCATAGGCTTAAGTCAAAAGTCAAAAAGATAAAGAGTCAATACCCTGCTCTCTTATTGACATATTTGATATAGTTTGCTAATTGTTTCGATATATTCGTTACTTGAGTTTTCAAATCGGCCAAATCGCTGTTCTCAAAATATCCTACCTCAACCATTAAATTGAACAAGTTTCTGACTTCGCCTGCCGAACCTTTTGAAAAATACAAGTACCTTATCAACTCCTTGTCCGTTTCCCTTTCAAAACCTTCTGAAATATTATTCGAAATTGAAATAGTTGCTCTTCTTACTTGGTCAACCATCGCAAAGTCGTTTTTCAAAGGCCTCTTTTCCAATAACTTGTACACTTCTCCCGTAAATATGATAGTCGCTTTGTAAACTTCCAAATCTTCGAAAGAACTATACATTTTTACTTTTTCTCATTGCACTTTAACTTTTTTACTTCTATCTACAGTGAAAAACTTTCCCCGCAACCACATGTACGCTGGGCATTCGGATTATTGAACACAAACCCCTTGCCGTTAAGTCCGCCTGAATATTCCAAGGTCGTGCCCACTAGATATAGAAAACTCTTTTTGTCGACGATGATGCGCACATCGTTGTCTTCAAAGATCTTATCTGCCTCCCCTATCTTGTCGTCAAACTTGAGTTCGTAAGAAAGTCCGCTGCAACCGCCACTTTTTACACCCACACGTACATAAGCCTTGGTAGCGTCAAAACCTTCCTCAGTCATCAGGCCGATAACCTTCTTCTTCGCCGTTTCAGAAACTTGTATCATTATTTGGTACGATTCTAAATAGTTTACAAATATATAGCATTAGTAGGGTTTTACCGCATTTACTAACATTATTATAACGTATTGAAATATAAGATTTTGTTATGGTAGTAGTTACCTAAGAAAAAGAAAGTGACTTATCTGATTTTCATTACTATCAGGTCGGTCTTTCCCCTATTTTGAAGATCAGGAAAATCGGAGCTTGAGGTCTCCCCGACGACGATAATACTTTTGTCGGAATTTTCTAAAGTGTCGAACCCGAAGTCGACTCCCGAACCTCCAAAGGTTTTTTGCCAAACCATATGCCCTTCTGAATCGGTTTTCACAAGCCAGATATCATTCTCTCCCTCATTGTGGATTAAATCGACATCATTGCTTTTTGAATTTCCGGTGACCATAAAGCCTCCATCGGAACAGGTTCTTACGCTTTGCGCCGCGTCAAACAATGTTCCTCCAAAAGTCCTTTCCCAAACAAGATTGCCCTTATCGTCGATTTTGATCAGCCAAATATCGGATTCGCCGTTATTCTTTGCTACATCGGTATCATTGCTGAAAGTATTGCCCGTTATTACGTAACCATTGTCATTCGTTTTGGCAATATCCTGTGCTATTTCGATACCTGAGCCACCAAAGGAACGTTGCCACAACAAATTGCCATCAACATCGACCTTTACGACCCAAAAATCATAGCTGCCCTTGCTATCGCTTACATCAAAATCTACGCTCTCGGAAAAACCAGTCATTACAAAGCCCCCATCATCGGCCTGTACCACGGCATGGGCCCTATCGTTGTTCGAACCCCCAAAATAACTTCGCCATTCGATATTCCCCATGGCATCGATCTTGGTCCCCCAGAATTCACCTACTCCATGGCGGGTAAGCGAGCTTCCTTTTTCATTGTATCCGTCAGCCCTGGCCAATGTTATATCCAAAAATCCCACGAAGAAAAATCCCCCATCTTCGGTTTGTAGGATATCGTAGGAGTGATCGTGACCCGAAAAACCGTAACTTCTCTCCCATTCGATACTACCTTGGGCATTCAACTTGATTATCCAATTGTCATGAAATCCTTCATTGTTGCTTCCATCGCCATCCGCACTTTGGGCATATCCGGTCAAAGCGAATCCTCCATCTGAGGTCTGCACCAAACTTTGTCCTAGATCTTGCCCGCTTCCACCATAGGTTCTGTTCCATTCAAGATCACCCATAGCGTCGAACTTAAGCAACCAATAATCATCGACGGGAAGGTTTTTGAAGTCAAGGTCGCCATCAACGCTATTCGTATACCCCAAAACGGCAAAACCGCCATCTGAAGTGCCAATTATCTTACGTGCCGTTTCTTCACCTGAACCGCCAAAACGCTTCACCCATTCTAGTTCGCCAATAAAAGCGACCTCTGAACGGCCATCAAAATTTTCGCTATCCGTAGAACAAGAAATTAGCACAAAAAGTAATGGAATGAAAAGGCATTTGTTCATGAATTCGACTTTTTGACCACAAAAAGGCCGCGGTTGATATCGCTGACAATGATCTTACCGCTTTCAAAATAAGGATACACACTCCAAACACCATTAAAACCAGCGGTATTAGAGGTAGGGAAGGTATCGAAAAACCCTGCTTGCACAATCGATTTTGCATCAATGCCGGAAATATCAAGTACGCGTATGCCTGCCGTATAATTGGCCAGATAATATTCATCGCCCTTTACGTAACCGTTATGATCGATCGCCGAGACTGGGCCAGTGTATTCCGTGTGTAGTACGGGATTGTCCAAATCGGTAAAATCAAAGACCAACGTACGCGTATTGGTGCCAAAGTTTATTTCATCAAGTTCGTCTCCTAGTATGAAATAACGTTGGTCTTCTGTAAACCACCCTTGGTGTGTATAGGCCCTGTTACCGTAAGACAAGGAAGAAATTTCGACAGGATTGTCCTTATCGGTCACGTCGGCAATTATTACATTGGTCTCGTTCGCCCCGATATAGATTTCAGAGCCTGTATAATCTGTATCGGGGCCATTATAGGTAACTACTTGTGCATCATGTGAGTATCCACTGGCACCGTAGCCCCCCACCGGCACAGGGTTCTTAGGGTCTTGAATATCAATGAAATGTGCCCCGCCCTGAAAGGCATCTCCCCGATTGGTGCCGACCACATAGGCAAAACCGGTATCTTCATTGATAACAATATTATGGGCCCTTCCCAAACCGGTATAATGTGCATCGGCATCAAAAGTCTGGGGCGGGTTTGCCACATCGCGCAAGCGGGTCAAATCAAATACTTGCATACCATGGGCATCGTCACCCGAATTATTGTCCGCTACAACAAAGGCATGGTCTTGATGAACTTTAATGTCTCTCCACGTATCGGAGACCGTGGCGGTTGGCAGCTTGCCCAAATAGATTAAATTTTCGGTATCCGATATATCGATGAAGGCGGTTCCGTTGTCCAGTCCCATCAATGCGTACTCTTTTCCTGTGGTTACATCGGTCCAACCCCAAATATCATTGGCGGCCCGGGCGCTGAAATCGGCCAAAGGAATCTGCCCCAAAAGATCAAATCCCTCACAGGGGTATTCACCTGCCTTACCATTATCACAGGGTTTGAAGGCCGTTTCGACTTGATTGCCTTCGCCCTCTATACCATTATCGTCCGCAACGGGGTTTTCTTGGTCATTGGAGCATCCTGAGAAATAGAATAGTATGACTACCAGCAAGACAATTGATCTTTTCATTTATTTAAAAATTTGTATTAATCTAAAAATGAGTATAATAAAAATTTTATGCATAAATCAACCGCTGCGCTTTCGCATAAAAAATTTAATTATTTCGGTTGGTATGCAAAAAATTAAATTTGCTTATGCTCATTTCATAGCATTGAAATTGAATTCGTTAGGTCAAAGATAATGATTCGGTAATATTGTCCCCTAAAATTTTGGAGGCATCTACCTTCAATCCAATAGAATTGATTATCTTGATGCTCACTTTTTTAAACTGTTAAACCGTATAGCTTTATGCCTAAAAAGAAGACCGAACCAATGAACAAATCACGAAGAACTTTTGTCAAGAATTCTGGACTGGCCGCAGCTGGATTCATGATCGTGCCTAGACACGTATTGGGAGGCCAGGGTTTCGTGCCCCCTAGCGACAAACTGAATATTGCCGGTATCGGGGCCGGCGGAAAGGGAACAAGCGATATCGCATCTTTTGCCGAGAGTCCGAATGTCAATATCGTTGCCCTTTGTGATGTAGATGACAGACAGGCCGTAAAATCGCGCGAATCTTTTCCAAAGGCGAGCTACTACCACGACTTTAGAAAAATGCTCGAAAAGGAAAAGGACAATATCGATGCGGTATCGGTATCGACACCGGACCATAACCACGCCGTGGCGGCCTATCAGGCCATGGCCATGGGCAAGCACGTCTACGTTCAAAAACCGCTTACCCATGATATTTGGGAGGCCAGAATGCTGACCGAGGCCGCAAAAGAATTCAAGGTCGTCACCCAAATGGGGAATCAAGGCGGTTCCGGGGACGGTGTTCGAAAAATGAAGGAAATCTATGATACGGGCATCATTGGTGAGGTACATACGGTAAAATGCTGGACAAACCGTGCCATTTGGCCACAAGCACTGCAAACACCGACGAAAAAAAATAAAATTCCCAAAGGTCTGGATTGGGACCTGTGGCTCGGTACCGCCAAAATGAGGGATTACAACGATGCCTATTTACCATTCGACTGGAGGGGCTGGTCAGACTTCGGCACAGGAGCCCTCGGCGATATGGCCTGTCATATTATGGATCCCGTATATCGAATACTTCCCATTCTCTATCCAAATAGTGTGGAATGTAGTGTCTCAGACTCTTTTATCGGTAATTTTCAGTATAAGGAGTACCCAGGAAGTTTTCCGAATTCTAGTAAGATACATCTAAGCTATCCGAGAACCGACGGAATGGGCACTGTAAAAGTTACTTGGATGGATGGTGGACTACTCCCCGAGCGACCCGACGAAATGGGCGATGACGAAGCGTTGGGCAACTGGGACGGCGGTGTGCTCTTTATCGGTACCAAAGGGAAATTGTTGGCCGATTGTTACGGGGCCAACCCTAGGCTATTGCCTTTGACACTCAACGAACAATTTGAAGTCGAGGAAACCATCGCAAGGGTTCCCGAGGGGCACTACCTTCAATGGGTAAATGCCTGTATCGCAGGTTATGGCAATGCCGAGACCAGCTCATCGTTCGACTATGCCGGACCTTTCACCGAAAGCATCCTTATCGGTAATTTGGCGCTAAAAGCCTATTTCGAAGAAGATCCCACAATAGAAAATACGGGCTTCTGGGGCAGTGGTGCCCGCTACTACGGTAGAAAGCGCCTACTTTGGGATGCCGAGAATATGAAAATTACCAATTTCGAACCTGCCAACAAATATGTAAAACGCACGTACCGAGATGGTTATTCTTTAGGATAAGTCTTCTGCAATTAAGAATATCAAAACCGGGGATTGATGTCTTCGGTTTTTTTTATTCATGAATTTTGTATTTACACCTTACTTTTGTGCCATGCTAGAAGACAAAAATCAAGAACGCACCTCTTTGGAAAAACTGGGTGAATTCGGACTTATAGACCATCTCACCCAAAATTTCCAGATTCAAAACGAATCGACTTTAAAAGGCATCGGGGACGATGCCGCAATACTTGACTTTGGTGACAAAAAGGCCGTCGTTACCACAGACTTGCTTATTGAGGGGATTCACTTCGACCTCAGCTATATGCCCTTGAAACATTTGGGCTATAAGGCCGTAATGGTAAATCTCTCCGATGTATATGCCATGAATGCCCAAGCGACGCAGATTACGGTGTCCATAGCAGCTTCGAACCGCTTCCCGCTGGAGGCTTTGGAAGAATTGTATGCGGGAATTCTGCTGGCGACCAAAACCTATGGGGTCGATTTGATCGGAGGCGATACGACATCGTCACAAACAGGATTACTGATCAGCATCACCGCACTGGGGGAAGCATCCGAAGAAAAAATAACCTACCGAGACGGAGCCAAACCCAATGATCTTTTGGTCGTCACAGGCGACCTTGGCGGAGCTTATCTAGGCCTACAGGTACTGGAGCGCGAAAAAGAGGTTTTTAAGGTAAACCCAAACAACCAGCCCGACCTTGAACCCTATTCGTACATTGTCGAACGACAATTAAAACCAGAGGCTCGAAAAGACATGGTCAAACTTTTGAACGACCTGAACGTCAAACCTACGGCGATGATCGATATCAGCGATGGGCTTTCCTCAGAAATCTTGCATCTCTGCAAGAACAGCAAGGTAGGATGTAATTTGTTCGAGGAGAAAATTCCATTGGATCCCACGGTCATTTCGGCCTGTGAAGAGTTCAAATTGGACAGCACGACCGTAGCCCTCAATGGCGGTGAAGATTACGAACTGTTGTTCACGATCGATCAAAGTGATTTCGACAGGATCAAGGGCAATCCGAATTTAACGGTAATCGGGCACATGACCGATATCGCCGATGGGGCTCATTTGATCTCAAGGGCCAATACCAAAATACCGTTGACGGCTCAGGGATGGAATTCTTTCGATCCACCCAAATAGAATTGATATGGCAGGTATGGTAAAATCGGCCCGTTATTTATCCATTTTGTTCTTGATATTGTCACTTTTGGGATGTGCTCCTATTCCCAAACTCTCAAAAGAACAGAGACGAACAATCAGATCGGTACTTAAAACGGCCCCGCCAGAGGTCGTCAAAGGGCAAACCGGTTATGCGGTCAACGACGGAAACAAAATATGGTACGAGCAAATACCTGCAAAAACGAATAAAAAGGGCACGGTGCTTTTGATTATGGGCAACGGACAAGATGCCTTGGCCTGGCCGCCCGATTTTATTTCATATTTTAACGATGCCGGTTATGAGATAATACGGTTCGACCATCGAGGCACAGGTCTTTCTTCCTACGTCAAAAAGTGGAAAAAGTTGGATCCGTACACCTTGAACGATATGGCCGACGATGCCATTGCCATACTTGACACGCTCGCTATTGAAAAAGCACATATCGTAGGTGCCTCAATGGGAGGGATGATCGCACAGCTAATCGCCATAGAACACCCCGAAAGATCTGCTACCCTGACATCGATAATGTCATCGGGGCATGTCATGGATGATAAATTGCCCCCCATGTCAAACGAAGTACTACCAAAAATGATAAGCGCTGTATTGAACCATGGATTTTTTGGAAACAAGAAAGGACAGATCAAGCGCCAAATCGTTCAAAAAAGAATACTGATGGGCGGTGCAACCGGTGAAATCGATGTCAAGACCTTGACTGAAGTTTCATATTACAATCTAAAGAAACGCGACGGTTACAATCTAATGGCCGCCCGACACCATTTTGCGGCAATTCTATTATCAGGTTCGCGATATGATCAATTGAGCAATTTGAAAATTCCCGTATTGTTGGTCCATGGGGAAAAGGATCCCGTGATGCCCATCGAACACAGTAAAAAGTTGGATTCGATCATACCCGGTTCGACACATCTGTGGATCGAGAATATGGGTCATGACCTGCCCGATGAAGCGATACCGGAAATAACGGCCAAGATAATTTCGAACTTAACAAGAAAAGAAGATTGAGCCAATGGGCAAATTTCCCTTAGGGCAGAACATATTCCAATAAAAAAATTCCCGAAAATCAAGGGCAATCCTAACTTAACTATTGTGGGGCATACGACAGTTGAGAACGAAGGTGCTTTCTTAATTTCCAGGAATAACTTTTGAATTCCGCAACAGTTGTTACCTGAATTCTATTGCCAAAGCATAATTAGGCCGCATTGCCAGCGGCTTGATGTCTCTTTTGATATATAATCTCCAATGTTTTGTTGATATCCTGCAATTCGGGGGTGAGGGTCGATAAATGTCCACCGACATCGGTGGTCACTTCCCTTCCACAATGGATGCATTTATATTCTTTGATGTGTGAGGTAACTTTCTTTGACACCGCATAGTGGTGGCCAAAAATATTGCAAAATACTTTCTTCATGATGTAGGTTTTACATTGCATTTTCGGGATTTGGGGGCCGTAGATGCAACAAACAAAAAATCAGTTTATGGGTTCGAAATGGTTCATGTCACATTTCTTTTTAAAGAACGCCTCCCTACTGTCTTTTATTGGGTCTTTCATAGTGTTCCGTCCATATTTTCGATGAACGGCATTTTTTTCGATGAACTGTGCCATAACGCCGATGATGGACACGTATAATTTTTGTATGGAAAAACAAGTGCCAGTGCGAATGATTTTATTAATTATCTTCCGCACTGAAACGCGACCGAAGATGTTGAGATCGAAAGATACCCTGGTTACCGCCTTTGCCCTTTTTTCATTGTTCTTCGGAGCCGGAAATTTAATTTTACCCCCGCTACTGGGTTTCAAATCAGGAGGACTATGGTGGTTGGTCGCTTTCGGCTTTTGCCTTTCAGCCGTCCTGATCCCCATTTTCGGAATATTGGCCCATGCAAGATTGCAGGGCACCATGTTCGACTTTGCTCGCAAGGTATCGCCTACATTCAGTGTCGTTTACTGCTATATCGTTTATGTCATTGCCATAAGCCTACCTTCGCCGCGCACGGCCTCGGTAACCCATGAAATGGCGATACAGCCCATTTTCGGTTCGCCCTCGCTCTTGACGAGCGTTGTTTACTTCGCACTGGTCTTTGTTTTTGTGGTCAACCGTTCGAAGATTCTCGACATTGTCGGTAAGATCCTGACCCCGGGCATTATTATGATCTTGTTTCTCATCATCGGAATTACCGCATTCGATTATGAGTTCACTTTCGGGAAAACGGTTTTTGCGAGTCCGTTTACCGATGGTATTCTCGAAGGCTATCAAACTTTCGATGCCATCGGCGCGGTAGTGGTCGGGGGGGTCATCATCATCTCCATCAATATCAAGGACAAAAAAGCCTCATTTGCCGAAAAGAAACAATTGATACGCCATGCCGGATGGCTGGCCGGATTCGGACTCTTTTTCATCTACGCCGGACTCATATTGACCGGAGCCCTGATGGGTGCCGAATTCGATCCCGAAATTTCAAGGACGACCCTTTTAAGCGGAATCGCCTCAAAAACTTTGGGCAATCCCGGAAATCTCTTTTTAAGTATTTTGGTGAGCCTTGCCTGTTTTACTACCGCCGTAGGCATCGTCACCGGAACCGCCGATTTTATCAAACACCGTTTTGGCGGTTCGCGACAGGCCTATCTGATTACGTCAATTATCGGCTGTTTTCTTGGCGTGGCCATGGGGCAATTCGATGTACATTATATCATTGCCGTTGCCGTACCCGCCTTGATGTTTATCTACCCTATTACGATCGTGTTGATCTTGCTGAACGTCGTACCCGAACGTTTTGCATCCGAAAAAGTATTTCGGGCGGTCATTTTCACTACCATACTTTTTAGTGTTCCTGATTTTTTGGGGAGTATAAGCCCCCTAACCCCCAAAGGGGGAATACTCGATTGGATACCTTTACAAGAATACAGTATGGGGTGGGTGTTGCCGGCTTTGGTGGTTTTTGTTATTATTAATAACATTGATTATTGGCCGCGCTCCAAAAACAACTCCTAAGGTCTTTAACGTTACCCTTTCAATTGAAACGATTTAAGTATCTTAGAGTAAATGATCATATGTAATTGTTATAAGCAATTTTAACGAAAAGATTCCCTTAAATGTGGCAAATAATACTGGATTTCATAGTTGTTTTCTTTCTCATTTTTTTATCCCGAATTGCATGGATAATAGGAAAGAAGAAAGAACAGAAACAGATTAGATTATTCTTTAAGTCCATATCCATTTTCATATTACTTCACTTATTGGTTTTTCCTTTGATTTATATGAAGCTAATTAATCAAAATGAAAATAGCATTAGGATTGAAAAGAATATTATCTCATTTGAACGTAATGAAAAAATGAAGCAGGCATTTGAACAAAAAATGGAAATAGAAAATAGATTAATTAAAAAGCATAAACCAGAGTTGACTGACTTTACAAACAAGTATTCTAATCAATTATCTCAAATTCCATGGAACTATCTAGATAATAAAAGAATTTTAAAATTTGACTCTTTTATGGTCACAGGAAAAACAATGCGGCAGGAAATACCTGGAGGACATGATTATAAGGAAATTGAAATTTATGACCATAGTAATATCAAGTTATTGGAACTAAATATTTTCAATGATAAAGAAAACCTGTATGATATTATTAAACAATATTTAACAGAACTCGAAATTGATAAAAAGAGAATTAACAAGAAAATAGACGATATCGAAAAAAACAAATTTTGGAATTATAGACAAATTTTACCGTATACTTTGAATATATTATTTACAGATAATTTTAATCCACAAAGTCGAATAGCCAACTTTATCTATTTCCTTCATAATATTGTGGTTCTAGGTTTCTTACTTACAATTATTATTAATTTATTTCAGTTTTATCTACTGAATAATAAATAAAAACCGCTTACAACAAAGAACTGAGTAAAAAAACAAGTTCTTTTAGTTCAATCTCGATACATTGCTTCAACTATAAGATATTCTACTCAGAGTTTCTCCCCCTTCTTGGAATAAAAATAAAACGAACAGACCACCAAAATCAACATTACGAAAGGAAGGTAAGTGCCAATGGCCACACCAATTTCATAGGTCTATCTCCAAACTAATGGGGCAATGATCGCTCCCCATGATCTGATCATGGATCTCGGCCGATTTTACCCTGTCCCAAATGGCACGGTCGACCATAAAGTAATCGATACGCCAGCCCGCGTTTCTTAATCTGGCCCCAAAACGTTGGCTCCAAAAGGTATATTTATCGAAAGTATCGGGGTGTAGTTCGCGATAGCTGTCCACCACGCCAAGTGTATTAATCAAATGGTCCAGCCCATCAATCTCCACTTGCGTGAATCCCGACGTTTTGTTGTAGTTCGGTTTGGGGTTAGCAAGATCGTTCTCGGTATGGGCCACATTAAAATCCCCGGTAATGATCAAGGGTTTATCCTTCTGCAATTGCAAAAGGTATTGGGTAAAGTCCACATCCCAAATGGCACGGTAGTCGAGCCTTTTTAACCCATTGCCACTATTCGGTACGTACACATTGACCAAATGGAATTTTTCATATTCGGCGTGGGTGATCCGGCCTTCGGTATCATGTTCGATCTTGCCCATATCACGATCGAATGCAACGGGACTTTTCCGTGTCAAAATGCCCGTACCCGAGTATCCTTTTTTTTCGGCGCTATTGGTAAAGATTTCATATTCGGTAATATCCTTTAACGCCTCCTTTACCTGATCGTCCTGCGCCTTGGTCTCTTGAATACAGAAAACATCCGCATTAAAGTCGGCCACGACATCTTCAAATCCCTTTTTTACAGTTGCCCTGATTCCATTTACGTTCCATGATACCAATTTCATAACCTAATCTTTTTTAGTAGTACAACGTGAGTTCAATTTAAGACTTGACATTTTTATGTTCAAAAATCCATAAAATAAGTACGTGTTCCCTCGAGCGCAGTCGAGAGGTAGGTAAAATCCGATACTAAAATTAAGGTCTCGACTGCGCTCGACCTGACATTCAACCATAAAAAATTAAAAATCGGCATATAATATTGAAAAGCAAAGCTATATCGAGCTCACGTTAAAATATACTTTCCTTTTTATTATTCTTCGACACCTCGATTACTGTTGCCGTATTTTCACAAAATTCCCTAGTGAAATCACCTTAACAGAAAAACAATGGTCAAAATCACATTTTCCGTCCGGGTCAGAGTCCCCCCTTTTTGGGGAGTTAGAGGGGGCTTTGCATCAACGTCTCGATCTCTTCGATCTCGATGGGAATATTGCCCATCAAGTTAAAGGGCTCGCCGGTCGACTGAATGACCACATCATCTTCCAAACGAACACCCATTTGCTCACCGGGAATATAAATGCCCGGTTCTACGGTAAAGACCATGTTCGCCTTCATCGGGGTCTTGAGCTCGCCGTAATCGTGCGTATCCAAACCGATATGGTGGCTGGTACCGTGCATAAAGTATTTTTTATAGGCGGGCCATTCGGGATTCTCATTTTGAACGTCGGCCTTGTCGAGAAGCCCCAAGCCCAAAAGTTCAGAAGTCATGATCTTGCCACATTCTTTGTGATATTCGGCCCAAATGGTACCGGGCACCAACATTTTCGTGGCCTCGTTCTTGACCCGAAGCACTGCTTCGTAGACTTCTTTTTGACGCTTGGTAAATTTTCCGTTCACAGGAATCGTTCGCGTAAGATCGCTTGAATAATTGGCGTACTCCGCAGCGACATCCATCAAGATCATGTCGCCATCCTTACATTGTTGGTTGTTCTCGATATAGTGCAGCACGTTGGCATTGTTGCCCGAGGCAATGATCGGGGTATAGGCAAAGCCTTTTGAGCGGTTGCGCACAAACTCATGAAGCAGTTCGGCTTCGATCTCGTATTCCCAAACTCCGGGTTTCACAAAGTTCAACAATCTGCGAAATCCTTTTTCGGTAATGTCGCAGGCTTTTTGCATTAACTTGATTTCCTCTGGCTCCTTGACCCCACGGATCTGCTGCAAAATCGGATTGCTCTTGGCCACGCTATGCGCGGGATAATCTTTTTTGACCTTTTCGATAAAACGTGCCTCGCGGGTCTGGGTCACGACCGATTGCCGATAGTGTTCGTTGGTATTCAAATAGATCGTTTCGGCCTCGGTCATAAGGTCGAAGAAAATCTTATCGAAGTTGGAAAGCCAGTGTACAGTCTCGATGCCCGAGACCTCGGTCGCTTTTTCCTTGGTCAGCTTTGCGCCTTCCCAAACGGCGATATGTTCATTGGTCTCGCGAACGAATAATATTTCCCGATGTTTTTTATCCATGGCATCCGGAAACAAAACCAATATCGTTTCTTCCTGATCGGCACCGCTCAAATAAAAAATATCGCGATGTTGCTGAAAGGGCATCGTACTATCGGCACTTATGGGGTAAATATCGTTCGAATTGAAGATCGCAATGCTTTTGGGGGCCATTTGCGCCATAAACTTTTTACGGTTCTTCTTGAAAAGGGAATTCTGAATTTGTTCGTATTTCATTATTATCTGATTTGTTGCCTAAATGTAAGAATAACCTATAATTTCAGGTCGATCGACGCATAACTATTTTGTAAATTTAGGAGCTATTCAAATAATCTAAGGAACACTATGCGGATAAAACTTCGTTTCATTGCCTTGCTTCTGTGCATTCCCCTTTCCCTTGCCTCACAAACCGACCCTTCCATCTTTGAAAACCTGAAATTCCGTTTTATCGGCCCTGAAGGAAATCGCACCATTGCCGTTGCCGGAGTGTCGGGCGACCCCATGGTCAACTATATCGGGGCGGCCTCTGGCGGACTTTGGAAAACGACTGATGGCGGACTCAATTGGAATCCCATTTTTGATGATCAGGATGTTTCCTCGATCGGTTCGGTGGCGATTACTCCTACCAACCCTGATATTGTCTGGGTCGGTACCGGAGAGACCTTTGTAATTCGCCCGGCACATGCCATGGGTGACGGCATCTATAGATCCGAGGATGCCGGAAAGACTTGGAAAAATATGGGGCTCGAAAAGACGGGGCGGATCGGGCGGATCATCGTGCATCCTACGAATCCAGATATCGTCTATGCCGCGGCCCTTGGCCATACCTACGGGCCTCAACAAGAACGAGGGGTATATAAGACCACCGATGGCGGCAAGACCTGGAAGCGCATCTTTTTCGTGGATGAGAATACCGGTGCGGCCGAGCTGGCCATCGACCCTAAAAATCCCGAACGCCTTTTGGTCGGCATGTGGTCGATCCATATCAATTCATGGGGGCTGAACAGCGGCGGCCCCGGTGGCGGGGTCTATCGCACGACCGATGGGGGCGAGACCTGGGAGCCCCTTTCTAAATATGGTCTCCCCGGAGGTAAGGACAATCCGGTCGGAAAAACGGCCGTCGCCATTTCATACTCCGAACCCGACGTTGTTTATGCCCTGTTCGAGATTGAAAGTCCGGCATTATATCGTTCCGAAGATTTTGGGAACTCTTGGGCCTTGCAGACCCGCAACCACGACATCGGGGAACGGGCCCCATACTATATTCGCATGGCCGTTTCACCGAGCGACCCGAACGAACTTTATTTTGCCAACGTAAAGTTCAGTACCTCTAAAGATGGTGGCAAGACCATCAAAGGCGGATATAGTGCCGGAGGCGACAATCACGATATTTGGTTGGATCCCACCAATGCCGACCGTATGATGGTGGCCCATGACGGCGGTGCAAGTATTACCTTGAACCATGGCAAAAGTTTTCAGCGAATTGTATTGCCCATCGCACAGATGTACCATGTTGCCGTCGATGACCGAATACCGTATAACGTCTACGGAAACCGCCAAGATGGCTATTCGTACAAAGGCCCGAGCAATAGCCGGCAAGGTTATATTCCCCTTGGGCTTTGGTCGGATGTAGGCGGATGCGAAAGCGGTTTTGCCCAACCCGATCCTTTTGACAACGATATCGTTTGGTCGGGATGTTACGACGGCGGACTGGAACGCTTCAATGCCAGAACAGGCCATGCCCGCGAGGTACGTGTATGGCCCGAAGCGGCCTACGGTTGGGAACCCGGAAAACTGAAATACCGATGGCACTGGAACTTTCCTTTGGCTTTTTCGCCCCATACCAAACATCGGGTCTATGTGGGGAGCCAATTTGTGCACAAAAGTGATGACGACGGACAAAGTTGGCAGGTCATCAGTCCGGATCTGACCCTTAACGAAAAAACGCATCAACAAAGCTCAGGCGGTATCGCCATTGACAATCTGATGACCTTTGATGGATCCGTGCTCTTCAGTATCGTGGAATCTCCACTGGAATCCGGACTTATATGGACGGGCAGCAATGACGGGCAGGTGCAATTGACACGTGATGGCGGCGCAAATTGGACGAACGTTACCCAGAACATTCTCGATCTGCCAAAATGGGGCACGATTGCCAATATCGAAGTTTCCAGATATAAAAAGGGAACTGCTTATATCTCGGTAGACCTGCATCAAATGGGCGACTTTGACCCCTATGTTTATAAGACGGCGAATTATGGACAAAGTTGGAAATTGATTTCGGAAACAGTTCCAAAATCGGTACACAGCTTTGCCCACGTCATCAAGGAAGACCCGAAAAGGGAGGGCATGCTCTATCTCGGTGTTGATAATGGAATCTATTTTACAACAGACGACGGCGAAAGTTGGATGCGCCTGAAAAACAACCTCCCCCCCGCACCGGTATATTGGCTCGAGATCCAGGAAAGGTTTGACGATTTAGTCGTGGGTACTTATGGCAGGGGCTACTACATCTTGGACAATATTTCTCCCTTGCGCGAATATGACCTTGAGGCCAAAGGTAATGAGGCGCATCTTTTCAGCCTTCGGCCCGCCTACCGTTTTCAAAATGTTCAAAGTATCAAGACCGACGGCCCAAGCATGAACTCAGGAAGAAATCCCGACTATGGGGCCGAAATCAATTATTATTTAAAGGACAGTACCGATCAGAAAATAGAAATACAGATTTTGACCCCAGAGAATGAAGTTGTGCGAACCATGGAGGGAAAGAACAAACCCGGTGTCAATCGCGTCATGTGGGACCTGCGCTATGAACCTACCTTTAAGCCGAAGTTGCAGACCGCCCCCCCAGGAAGACCTTGGGTACAACTTAATGGCGAAGGCTGGCGCCCTTTGGTCACTTGGGACCTCGATCTGATGCGAGGTCAATACGGGCCAAAAGTGGTTCCTGATAGCTATAAAGTCAAATTGGTCATCGGGGAAGAAGAATATGTCAGGGAGGTCGAAGTACTGAAAGACCCGACGACCGAGGGCACTTTGGAAGACATAAAAAAACAGGTCGCCTTTTCGTTGGAACTGCGCGATGCCATGAACCTTGCCGTTACCATGATAAACGATATCGAGGAGATCCGGGCCGAACTTGAAACGCTTATCCCTAAATTAAAAAACAAATCGGATGTCGAAAAAGCAGATGAACTTCGGGTTTTGGCGGAATCAATTGCAGGCTCTCTATATGACATCCATTTGACGGGTGCGCGGGAAGATGCCTTTAGGTCACCGATGAAACTCTATGGGAGGTTAAGCGCCCTTGCCAGCGATATAACTGGAAACGGCATTGATTTCAAACCCACCGACCAACAACGGGAAGTATATGCAATTTTTAATAAGCGGTTGGAAGATGTGGACAAGAAGTTCAAAAAATTCATGGGCGTAGAGGTAAAAAAATTGAATGCCCAACTTAAAAAGAGCGAATTTCAAATAAAACTGGATAAAAAAATCAAATCATAAACTATTGAATTAAATATGAAAAGAATCACACCTTTTATAATCGCATTGTTACTTGTATTTTCTTGCACCGAAACTAAAAAAGAAGAGACCCGAGCCGAACTCTTTGCAAGGCTCGATGCAGAGATTAAACAAAATTCAAAGGCATACACCACATTGGAAGAAGCCACAAAAACCATCGGCCATCGTTTGACAGGCTCCGAAAACGGGGCCAAGGCCGAGGAATATACCTATAACAAGTTCAAGGAATACGGTTTTGAGGATGTTGCCTTCCAAACTTTTGAGGTCGAAGCCTGGGCACGGGATCAGGTGGCGCTCAAAATCAATGATGAGGATGTTAAAGTGGTTACTTTGGGCCATTCTCCCGTGGAAGCAAGTGTTACCGGCGAAATTGTCGATATGGGCAATGGATTGGAAGTGGATTATCAAAACAGTCCAGATGCGGTGAAAGGTAAGATATCACTGGTCTACATTGGTATTCTGGAAGGAAGTGAAGAAGGACTTACCAATTTGCACCGAAGCGAAAAAACCGCCTTGGCCATCAAATACGGCGCAATCGGCATTATCATCATCAACCAAGTCGACAATGGCGTTCTGTTGACGGGCACCGCATCGGTAACCGGGGAATTGATTCCGATTCCTGCGGTCTGTATCGGCAAGGAAGACGGAATGGCTTTAAAAGAGTCGCTAAAAAATGGCAAAGCTACAGCCGATATCGAAATGACCAATAAGAGCGACATGATCAAGGCAAGAAACGTTATCGCTACCTTGAAAGGAAGCGAATTGCCCGATGAGGTAATCGTTATCGGAGGGCATTTAGATTCTTGGGATCTGGCAACGGGAGCTATCGATAACGGTATCGGTTCGTTTGCGGTACTCGATATCGCAAGAGCTTTCAAAGCGAATAACCTAAGCCCCAAACGAACCATAAAATTTATGATGTTCATGGGTGAGGAGCAAGGACTTTTGGGGTCTAAACATTTTGTCAATGAGGCCATCAAAAACGGAACCATTGACAATATAAAGTATATGATGAACCTTGATATGTCGGGCAATCCTATCGGGATGAACGCAGGCGGAAAATTGGATGATGAAGCCTTTTTCAAATCTTTGGGCGAGGCCATACAAATGCAGGATACTATCTACAAAAACGATTTTTCAAACCGATCCGGTCTGCATAGCGACCACCAGCCTTTTATGCTTGAAGGCGTACCCATATTATCGGTACATAGCAACCTTGATCGTTCCATTTATGGGTGTTACCATTCCGATTGTGATGATTTTGATCTGGTCAACAAAGAACATATTACCAACACGGCCCGTTTTGGTACCATGATGCTTTATGGCCTCGCCAATGCGGATAAACTTCCCGCAACCAAAATGGATAGTGAGACTACCAAGGAATTCATGATCAAGAACAATCTTAAGGAAAAGCTGATCATCGGAAATGACTGGAAGTGGGACCAATAAAATCATGAAATTCCAAATGGCATGAATAGGATTATACTTGGACTAACGGTATCCGTTCTCGGAATCATAAGCTGCTTCGGACAAAATAAAAATACCGAAGAGTATTTTGAATTGGTCCGTCCGTTGTTTACAGGAGAATTGGCCTATGAAACCGTAGATTTCGTTGAGAAATATTGGCGCATCACAGGTAATACGGGGTTCAATAAAACCGTTTACAGAATTGCAGAAGAATTGGAAAAAGCGGGCTATGTTTTAGAGGAAAACGCCACGCAGTATGACCGATTGACCTATCGAATCGAAAAGCGGGCCATGGAAAATCCCACTTGGGAACCTGTAGATGCCTCAATGGCCATTATAGGTCAAGACACGGCGCTCTTAAATTTTACGACGAACCGAAATATGATCTACGTCAACTCGGTTTCGACCCCACCGGAAGGGATAACGGCCGAGGTTGTACATATTAAAAAGCCCGAAGAAATCGAAAATCATGATGTAAAGGGAAAAATAGTATACGCTACGTTTTCGGCCCATGGCATTTTTGAGGAAGCTATCATAAAACAGGGCGCCTTGGGTATTATAACCTATAACAATCCGAAATACCTACAACCCGAAAAGAATACGACTTCGATTCAATTTAGAAGCTTTCCGTATCAAGCAGAATCCACTGCATGGGGCATTGCACTTTCCTATGCTGCAAACGAAAAGCTTAAGAAAGCCATGGCCGAGGGAAAAGTAGTACTTTTTGTAAAAGTTAAAACGAAGATTTATCCATCCGAAGAACTTACTATTGTTGCCGACGTGAAAGGGAGCGAAAATCCAGATGAGCGATTGGTGTTCAGCGCGCACATTCAAGAGCCCGGGGCGAACGACAATGCCTCTGGTGTGGGCGCACAACTTGAGATGGCGGTTTTGACTGCCGATTTGCTAAAAAGCAAGAAAATCGATTTGAATCGCACCTTAACTTTTTTGTGGGGCGATGAAATAGTTTCTACCCATCGGTATATTACGGAGGATGCAGCTCGTTCCGAGAAAATAAAATGGGGCCTTAGCCTCGATATGGTAGGAGAGAATACTGCAATTACCGGAGGTTCTTTTTTAATTGAAAAAATGCCCGACCCAAGTGCCATTTGGACCAGGGGCAATGATAAACATAGTGAATGGGGCGGTGAGGTCATGAAACTCTCTGATATGAAACCCCACTACCTCAACGACTTTATGTTGACAAACTTTAAAAAACAAGGGGAATATGCAGATTGGGAAGTAAACACCAATCCCTTTGAAGGGGGCAGCGATCACATACCGTTCCTAAAGGCCAATATTCCAGGGCTGTTGCTTTGGCATTTTACCGACCAGTTTTACCATACCGATAATGACCGTATGGACAAAGTTTCACAAGAAACCCTCAAAAATGTAGGTACGGGCGCATTGGTAAGTGCATTTACGCTGCTGAATTCAGACACCGATACCGCTTTGGGCCAATTGGCCGCTTTGGAAAAAGCGGCGGAAAACCGAATCGAAGAAGAATTACAACTGAGCCTTGAAAACATCAAGGCAGATGCTAAAATTGGGCAAGAAGTACAAATTATCGAAGCTTGGCGAGATTGGTATTTGAAGGCGATGCAAACGCTGACCGATATGGAAAATACCCCCAGCGAAAAATTGGCAAAAGCCATCGAATCAGCCCAAAAACAACTTAAGGCTTCTGTGGAAAAAGAGATCAAAAACTTGAAAAAAACTAATTGATGACTGCATATTCCTTAAGGTCTTTTGCCTTCATCTCAATGATATTGACATCCAGTGAAATTGGAACCAACGGCTCATCGATCGTATCGCGGGGTACATTGACAATGGCATCCACCACATCCATTCCCTTTATCACTTTGCCATATACCGTATAATCACCATCCAAACGGTGCTCGCCATTCTTATTCTGCACGATATAAAACTGGCAGCGTGCCGAGAGTTTTTCCGCGTTACCGTCTCTACCGGCCCCAAAAGCACCATAATCGTGCAACAGTTTTTCACTAAACTCTGGAGCCAAAAGATATTCGGGGTCATTGAACCCTTCGGGAGTGTCGGGGCAACCGCCCTGGGCGACAAAATCGGGAATGACCCTATTGAAGGTCAATGAGTCCCAATATCCGTCATTGGCCAATTGAATAAAGCTTTTTTTATGGTTTGGGGTTTCGTCGTGCAGCCATATCAAAATTTCGCCTTTCGGGGTTATAATCTGACCAACTTCATAAACCTTATCGTTGGGACAAGATGCCATCAAGAGCAATAACGGTAGGAATAATTTATACATCTGAATACTATCTATGGCGAAGATAAAAAAAGAGGCCCATTAAATGAGCCCCTCTTTCTAGTTTAAGTTGGTCAATTTAGCTTTTGCCCATTGCATTTTTTATGGCGCCTATAATAGCCATGAGAACGCCGCCGCCAACGCCACCTCCGGCGACACTACCTAGAATACTTGAAAGATCCATTCCACCGGCCGCATCGGCAACTGCTGTAGGATCACCCCCAGCTCCAATACCCAACATACCCAAAAGATAGCCTCCAAGACCACCTCCTAAAATTCCTGAAATCGAATTCCCAACCGTTCCGAGGGAAAGGTTTTTTAATAATTTTCCTGCTACGTTGCCCCCTAGGGCACCAGAAATTAATTGAATGATTAACGGTAAGTACTCCTCCATTTTTTTACGAGTTTAGTTGTTTATACATCAATAAATTAACAAAATTTTAAGTTGATATGCAATACCAAATCCAATTATTATGGAAATGGCAACAACATATTTGACCGTACATTTATTCCTTTCATCCAATATATACTTTACAGAATAACATTCATGCGCAGTTTTCCAACTTTTTTTTGGTAAAAGTAGATGGCCAAGGCCTAAACAACCCCATTGCGCCAAACCGACCTCAAAGTCGGTTTCAAACTTCAGCGCTTTCAATTAACAAATTGATTTTTACGATTTATAACCTAGACCATCGGTGAAATGCGCGTGTATTCCAATGTAAAGGCAACCAATTCGTGTCAACAAACCCAATAGTCTGTTCTATAACTTCCCTGAATACTGAAAATACCCAATTTACAGCTCTTATATGGGGGTAATACAAAGGCTTCTAGCAAATCGTCTATCGAATTTTTTCACCGCCAACATGAAATAGAGCATCCCCTTGATTTACGACAGCTTGGTTGTTTATACAGCAAACAAAGCCATCAAAGGGGGCTTTTAATTTTTTTGTCTTCTTTCCAAAGGTATCGGTCACCGTTCCCAATAATTCGCCTTTTTTCAATTCGCTGCCGTTTGTGACCTTGGGAATGAACATGCCGGCCGTAGGTGCACGAAGCCAGCGCCTACCCGTCAAATGGATACTTTTCATACGTTCGACATACTTGGGCTCGATTTTATCGATCATATTGAAATGCCTTAAGATATTCAAAATGCCCTGCATGCCCTCTAAAATGGAATAATCGTCGAACCGCATACTCTCACCGGCTTCGAAGACAATTGTGGGCTTGCCCATACGATAAGCGGCATTTCGAAAAGAGCCCCGTATCAAACGCGACGAAAAGCTAAAAGGGGCATTAAAAATCTCTGCCAGTTCCAAACTTTTTGGATCCTCGTCGGTATACCGGATCTGAGGAAAATTATGTCGTTGCGCGCCCCCAGTATGCAAATCGATCCCAAAATCTATTTGTGGAAGGATTTGCGAAGTGTAGTGATAAGCTATTCTACTGGCCATTGAGCCTTTTTTGGAGCCGGGAAAACTACGATTGACGTCCTTTCCGTCGGGTACGTCCCTAGAAAAATGGATAAATCCGAAAATGTTCAATATCGGCACGGCTATTACGGCACCCCTATCGATCTTGAACCTTTTTTCCTGCAGCATACGCCGCACGATCTCGATTCCATTTATTTCGTCGCCGTGCAACCCTGCCTGAACCAATAAAGTGGGCCCAGGTTTTTTAGAATTAAAAACATACACCGGAATATCGATCAACGTACCAGTCGGCAAACGATCGATTGCGATATTGACAAGTTTTTCCTGCCCAGGGCTTACCGTTTCACCTCCGATAACGATAGCTCTATTTTCTTCTCTTTCGACCATTGCGTTCAACGAATAAAATAATCTCCTTGGCAATATTCACTCCCGTGGCCGCTTCTATGCCCTGCAACCCTGGAGACGCATTGACCTCGATCAACAAGGGCCCTTTTTTTGAACGGATCAAGTCGACACCTGCGACGCCCAGTCCAATATGCTTGGCCGCATTCAAGGCGATATATTGTTCTTTTGCTGAAAGCGTTACCTTCTCGGTACTACCGCCACGATGTACGTTCGAACGAAATTCATCCAATTCGCTCGTACGCTTCATGCTGGCCACGATCTTATTGCCCACGACAAAAATACGTATGTCTTCCCCATTGCTTTCCTCGATATATTTTTGAATGAGAATGCTGGTATCCATCTTATAAAAAGTATCGATTATCGATTTGGCCGACTTTTTGGTCTCGGCCAAAATGACTCCCAAACCTTGTGTGCCTTCTTGAAGCTTTATGATAACGGGCGGGCCTCCCAAAATCTCGATCTGTTCTTTAATGTTGTCGGGGTCGATCGCAAAAAGAGTTTCGGGAATAGGAATGCCCTTGCGTGCCATGATCTGTAAAGTCCTCACTTTGTTTCTGGCCCTAGCGATACTCAGTGAACGTGCGGTGCTGAAGACACCGTTCATTTCGAACTGTTTTACTATTGCGGCGCCATGCCGCGTAACCTTGGTGCCTATACGGGGTATTACGGCATCAAAATCATTGGTAATATTATCGCCGTGATAGAAAATTTGCGGTTTTCCTTTCCCAAGTTTGACGACACATTTGGTGTGATCGACCTGTTCGATAAAATGACCAAGATTTTCAGCTTCCTCCACTATTCTACGCGTAGAATATACGTTCATGCTTACTGAAAGAAGACCAATGTCCATTATTAAAATCGGTTAATGTCGGTTTTTGGCCATGAATATCGGTAAAAAATGGGGTTGGCTATCTTTTTGGTTCATTTTTTTGGCACTTTATGAGAAAAATTGCCCCTGACAAGACCCTTGATCAAACTCCTTCTAAATACGGCACATAAGCGCATAAAAACTTGTTAAGAACTCGTCTATACCGTAAATTTGTATTCAAACTTACCAACCATGAGCGGATTTTTTAAATCTTCGATAGGCAGAAAGGTTGCCATGGCCCTTTCAGCTTTTTTCTTGATGATTTTTTTACTTCAACATTTTATCATTAACAGTCTTTCGGTATGTAGTCCGGACAGTTTTAACGAAGTTTCCCACTTTATGGGCACGAATTGGTTGATCCAATACCTATTACAACCTGTTTTGATCTTTGGGGTTGTTTTCCACTTTGTAATGGGTTTTGTGCTCGAATTGAAAAACAAGGGGGCGAGAGATGTAAAATATGTGCAGAACAAAGGTGCGGCCAATTCAAGTTGGATGAGCCGTAATATGATTTGGAGCGGCTTGGCAATACTCGCATTTATTGTACTTCACTTTATAGACTTTTGGTTTCCGGAAATAAACACCAAATACATTGTCGGAGACACCTCAGGGCTGCTGCATAACGGGGAAGGTTTTCGCTATTATGAGGAATTGCACCACAAGTTCGAATCTCCCTTACGTGTGGGGGCCTATGTTCTGGCCTTCGTCTTTTTGGCACTGCATTTAATGCACGGCTTTACCTCGGCATTTCAATCGATAGGTGCCACGGTCGGAAGAAAAAAGATTATGAAAAAATTGGGAATGGCGTATTCGGTCTTGATCCCATTAGGGTTTATTATCATTGCGCTCTACCATCATTTTAATCACTAATAAAGACCTTATTTATGTCTGTATTGGACTCAAAAGTACCCAAAGGCCCATTGAAGGATAAATGGACAAGTTATAAAGACCATATCAATCTTGTGAATCCGGCCAATAAGCGATTGATAGATGTTATCGTCGTAGGTACAGGCCTGGCAGGAGGTTCCGCGGCCGCTACTTTGGCAGAACTGGGTTACAATGTAAAAGCATTTTGCTATCAAGATTCTCCCCGTCGCGCGCATTCGATAGCTGCCCAAGGAGGTATCAATGCCGCAAAAAACTACCAAGGAGATGGCGATTCTGTGTACCGTCTTTTCTATGATACCGTTAAAGGTGGCGATTATCGTTCGCGCGAAGCGAACGTATATAGGCTAGCCGAAGTTTCGGCAAACATTATCGACCAATGTGTTGCACAAGGAGTTCCTTTTGCACGGGATTATGGAGGATTATTGGATAACCGTTCTTTTGGAGGCGTTTTGGTTTCAAGGACGTTTTATGCCAAGGGTCAGACCGGGCAACAGTTATTGTTAGGGGCCTATTCGGCGATGAACCGCCAAATTGCAAGAGGTAAGATTCAAATGCACAACCGCCACGAAATGTTGGATGTCGTTATAGTTGACGGCAAGGCCCGTGGTATCATAGCGCGAAATCTCGTTACCGGAGAAATCGAGAGACATTCGGCACATGCGGTAGTAATAGCTTCGGGCGGTTATGGAAATGTTTATTTTCTGTCTACGAACGCCATGGGGTCCAACGCCACGGCAGCATGGAAAATACATAAAAAAGGGGCGTTTTTTGCCAACCCTTGTTATACGCAGATCCATCCGACCTGTATTCCAAGATCCGGAGATTATCAGTCGAAATTGACCTTGATGTCTGAATCGCTGCGTAATGACGGGCGCATCTGGGTACCTAAGCGCATGGAGGATGTGATAGCGATAAGGGAGGGGCGGATCAAACCTACCCAGCTAGGCGAAGAAGAACGTGATTATTATTTGGAAAGACGTTACCCCGCTTTCGGAAACCTTGTTCCCCGCGATGTAGCTTCGAGAGCCGCCAAGGAACGATGTGATGCCGGTTTCGGAGTCAATCAGACCGGCGAAGCGGTCTATCTAGATTTTAAATCGGCCATCGAACGGTATGGCACCGAACAGGCCAAAATTCACGGTATCGATAATCCTTCAAAAGAAAAAATCACCGAATTGGGCGAAGCCGTTATCGAGGCAAAGTATGGCAACCTGTTTCAGATGTATGAAAAAATCGTGGATGAAAATCCGTATAAAACGCCCATGATGATCTACCCGGCGACCCACTACACTATGGGAGGCATTTGGGTCGATTATAATCTGATGACCACCGTACCTGGGCTCTATTGTATCGGCGAAGCGAACTTCTCCGATCACGGTGCCAACCGATTGGGGGCCTCGGCATTGATGCAAGGTCTTGCCGATGGCTATTTTGTACTGCCCTACACTATCGGCGATTACCTGTCGCACGATATACGAACAGGGCCGATTTCCACCGATACCGAAGAATTCGAGCAGGCCGAAAAAGAAGTGAAGGGGCGTATCGATTTCTTTCTCAATAACAATGGCGAATATTCCGTTGATCATTATCATAAGCTTTTGGGCAAAATAATGTGGGACAAGGTAGGGATGTCGCGAAACGCCACCGGTCTGAAGGAAGCCATAAACGAAATCAAGGCCCTTCGTGAAGAATTCTGGAAAAACGTAAAAGTGACCGGAAATGCAAACGAATTGAACCCTGAACTGGAAAAAGCCGGCAGAGTGGCCGACTTCTTGGAGCTTGGCGAGCTTTTTGCCAAAGACGCTTTGATGCGCGAGGAATCATGTGGTGGTCATTTCAGGGAAGAATCGGTCGAACTGGATGGCGAACAAAAAGGAGAGGCCAAACGAAATGACAAAGATTATGCCTTTGTCGCGGCTTGGGAATATAAGGGAGAGCCCTCGGAGGCCGTATTGCACAAAGAGCAATTGGAATTCAAAGACATTGAGTTGAAACAACGATCTTATAAATAGTTTTATGAAGCTAACGTTGAAAATTTGGCGTCAAAAAGATGCCGGCACCAAAGGTAAAATGGTAGACTACCAAGTCAAGGATATTTCGGAGCATATGTCGTTTTTGGAAATGATGGATGTGCTCAACGAGCAACTTGTCGGCAAAGGTGAAGATCCCGTTGCTTTTGACCATGACTGCCGTGAAGGTATTTGCGGCATGTGTTCGATGTATATCAATGGCGAGGCACATGGCCCCGATCGCGGTATTACCACATGCCAATTGCATATGCGCATGTTCAATGATGGCGATACCATTACAATAGAGCCGTTTCGGGCAAAGGCCTTTCCGGTCATCAAAGACCTTGTGGTAGATCGAACCGCTTTCGACCGGATTCAACAAGCCGGGGCATTCATCTCGGTAAATACTTCGGGCAACACGCAAGATGCCAATGCCATTCCCATATCGAAACATGCGGCCGACGAGGCCATGGATGCCGCCACCTGTATCGGTTGTGGTGCCTGTGTCGCAAGTTGTAAGAATTCATCGGCAATGCTTTTCGTAGGTGCCAAAGTTTCACAGTATGCGTTATTGCCACAAGGGCAGGTAGAAGCCGCGGATCGCGTTCGCAACATGGTCGCCCAAATGGATCTCGAAGGTTTTGGCAACTGTACAAACACCGGAGCTTGCGAGGTTGAGTGCCCCAAAGGCATTTCATTGGAAAATATCGCAAGAATGAACAGGGAGCTAATGAAGGCCGCAGTGAATAATTGAAATCGTGTCCGTACCTGCACTATCGGTGAAATTGATAAGCGATAGTAATGTAAATAAATGACCTTTTAGACAGCCTTGTTTTTAGTATATTGGAATATGCCCAAAAAATATTCCGAAGAACGCATAATCGTACCCCGCTTCAACGAAGAATCAGGATTCTACACCACACCGGAACGTTCAAGAATCATGGGCAAGATACGGGGCAAGAACACCAAACCCGAACTCATATTTCGAAAAGCGCTCTGGAAAACGGGTTATCGCTATCGCATCGACTATAAAAAACTCATTGGTAAACCCGATATCGTTCTTAAAAAATATAAGACGGCCATCTTTATCGATGGGGAATACTGGCATGGCCATAATTGGGAGGAGCGAAAACATAAGATCAAGACCAACAGAGAATTCTGGATTGCCAAAATCGAACGCAATATGCAACGCGACCGAGAAGTAAATATCGAATTGGAACGATTGGGCTATCGGGTTTTCAGGTTTTGGGAAAGAGAGATCAAAAAAGAACTTGATCGCTGTTTAAGGGAAGTTGTTTCTCATTTGGAAGAACAATTTTCGAAGGGCTGAGGTATTATTTCACTACTTTTATTGCCACATATAAAAACATGTTGGCTTTGCTAAAGCACTTCACATCAAAACTTCCCAATGTCAAGACCACGATTTTTACTACGGTCGGCAATCTTGCCAGAAAGCATAATGCCATAGACCTGTCGCAAGGTTTTCCAAATTTTGAGGCCGATCCCCAACTAATGGATCTGGTTACCCAGGCGATGGAAGCGGGCCATAATCAATACGCCGCTATGCAAGGTTATTACGGCCTCCGGGAAATCATTTCCGATAAGATCGAAAAACTGCACGGAAGAAAGTACAATCCAGAAAATGAAATTACGGTCACTGTGGGCGCCACCCAAGCCATTTTTACGGCAATTACGGCATTTGTGCATCCGGGCGATGAAGTTATCGTGCTCAAACCTTGTTACGATTGTTACGAACCTGCCATCGAAGTCAATGGGGGCATCGTCGTTCCGATACAATTAAGGCTAGGGGACTATAAAATCGATTGGGAAGAATTCAAAGGCAAGATTACCTCAAGAACCAGAATGGTGGTCATCAATACGCCCCATAACCCTAGCGGCCATATTCTTGCTAAAGAGGATATGTTACAACTTCAGGAAATTCTGCGCCCAACCAATATCATTCTGGTCAGTGACGAGGTGTACGAACATATTATCTTCGACGGACAGGAGCATCAGAGTGTTTCCCGTTTTAATGATTTGGCTTCCCGTAGTTTTGTTTGTGCCTCCTTTGGAAAAACCTTTCACGTGACCGGTTGGAAAATGGGCTATTGTGCCGCTCCCTCAGAACTTATGAGCGAGTTTGTCAAGACCCATCAATTTGCGGTTTTCTGTGCGGATCACCCTACCCAAAGGGCCATGGCCGAATACCTCAAAAACGAAGAACATTATCTTAAGCTCAATAATTTCTATCAAGAAAAGCGTGATTTCTTTCTGTCGCGCCTTGAGAGTTCAAGATTCAAATTTACGCCTACCCAAGGTACATATTTTCAATTGCTGGATTATACCGCAATTACCGATGAAGATGATGAAGACCTTGCCAAACGTTTGATAGTCGACCACAAATTGGCCAGCATTGCCATTTCTTCATTCAATCTTAATAACCGTCAAGATGGAGTGTTACGTTTTTGTTTTGCCAAGAAAAAAGAGACTTTGGAACAGGCCGCAGAAATATTAAATGCGCTTTAGTCAACAGGTAGTTTGGGGATCTGGCCATAATTTGGCACGTATACTTTCCCTAGGAGAATTGCCGCCATGTCCTTTTCCAAAGACTCGACGGGCGATTCAACGATCCGGTTTACGGCCTTGCCATTTTTATAAAAAATAAAGGTGGGCACTTTTATGATGTTCAGGCCTTTTTCTTCCCCGCCCGGACTTTTCTTGTACTGGTCCTTCTCGTAGTCCAAAGCTACTATAGTAAGTCGATCCATAGGGTAATCGGCCGTTTCCAAAATTTTAAGAAACCGTGGCACCTCACGTCGGCTATCACCGCACCACGTACCCATAAATATGGTAATGTTATGTTGGTTCAGTTCGTTTTTGATTGATTTAATGGGTTGCGGATCTACCGCATACGACTCGAACTGTTTTTCGAACCAAGCTTTATAACCGCCTTGGGTCAAACCGCTTTTATCAATTTTTCCCAAAAGCATTTCATTGCCCCTTGCATCGGTCTTGGTTCGGTTGATTTCCTGTGCTAATGAAGAATGAAATATTAACAGTAAAAGTAAGATGGAATAAGCGGTTCGTTGGGCCATGGTGCTGTTTTTTGGATTTTGTCCAAACCTAGGGCTCCTGCCTCTCCAAATTAAATATACTGTGCCATCGCTTAAAAAGAAGATGCGAAACGTCTGGTGTCAGGTATATTCGGTCAATCGGCCATTTCTGGTCGTTCGTATCGACCAAACCTATGTTCATACATTTTTTTTGACCTCTCGTTTTATTATTGGTATTTTTTAAACCTATTTTGTGCCAATGAATATCTTGAGCCATCGGGTTACCAAAGTCTTGATCCATCTTTTATTTTGGGCGTTGTTCATATTTATTTCGCTCTTTGTCTTTCCTGAATACCACTGGAAGGAAAACCCTTTTCTACAATATTTCTTCATTCTTTTGGTACTCGTGTATGTGAACAACGAAGTGCTGCTTCCATTTTTTATCAAACGGAAAATGTATTTATCATATACCTTACTCATTGGGCTTATCGCTTTTTGGGCCACTCAATTGTACTGCAATTATTTTGCGCAATGTGGCTGTTCGATCATAAAATGTTTGTCTGATTATCTATGGCAGACCTTGGTGCCGTTGGCATTCTTTTCCTTTATTTGGATGTTGTTCCGCTTTTTGGAAAAACAGGACGAAATCGAACTCATCAAGAAAGAACATACCGAAATGGAACTACAGTTTTTAAAGTCACAGATCGATCCACACGTACTTTTCAACAATCTCAATACCGTTTACTCGTATGCCTTGGAGAAACCGCAAGAAACCCCGAATCTTATCTTGATGCTCTCAGACAATCTAAAGCATGTACTCTATGAAAGCAGTGCCCCAAAAGTGCCTTTGGAAAAAGAACTGGAATACATCGACAACTACATCGCATTTCAAAAAATAAGGACCGAGAACATCAATGAAGTCGTCTATAAAAAAGAGATTGAAAATTACGGCTTTGAAATTGCGCCCCTTTTGCTCATTACGTTGATCGAGAATGCCTTTAAACATAGTACAGCAAACAGCAAAGTCGAAGTAGCCATACAGGTAAAGAATTCCATTTTGCAGTGTGATTGCAGCAATCATATAAAAACTACCGTCACTGAAAATGGGAAACCCAAAATAGGGTTAGAAAATCTCAAAAAACGTTTATCCCTGTTGTATAAGAACAAACACGGACTGAAAATTACGGCAGATGGAAAATTCCATGTCCGCCTTAAATTGGAATTGTCATGAAGTGTATTATCATCGAAGATGAAATTCCGGCCCAGCGGATATTGTTGAACTATATCTCCAAGATTCCGGAATTGCAATTAACGGGAAGTTATCAATCTGCCTTGGAAGCGAATCCGACCTTACGGAATACTGGCATAGATCTAGTTTTTCTGGACATCAACCTTCCCGATATTTCGGGAATTCAATACATAAAGACTTTGCCAAAGCCCCCTGCCATTATAATGACGACCGCCTATCACGAACATGCCGTCGAAAGTTTCGAATTGGATACCATTTGCGATTATCTGGTCAAACCGTTTTCTTTTGAACGTTTTTTGAAGGCCATCAACAAGGTAAAAAAACTTGAAAATGCCATAGTTGATAACATCGAAAGTAACGAAAGTTCGTATGAATCGATTTTTCTGAACATTGACAAGACTTTGCACAAAATCAATGTTCTTGATATTCTTTACGTCGAATCTGACAAAAACTATGTGACGGTGGTCACCAAAAATGGAAAGTATTCGTACTTGGACTCCCTTAAAAACTGGATCCAAAAATTACCTGAAACACATTTCGTACAAGTTCATAAATCGTACGTCATCAATTATCGTGAAATTGAAAAGATTGTCGGCAATATTGTTTTCATCCAAGCGGGAAAAATTCCGATCGGTCGGATCCATAAATCAAGATTCTTGAAGAAGTTAAAACTCGATTGAAGCTTATTTCAAGGCCTTATTTACCTTGGTCATAAACTCTTCTATTTTATTGGGTTCCAACCACCGCGTGACGACTACCAGGTCATTTTCTTTATCTATTACAATAAAGTTGCCCCCAAAACCTGCCGCATAGTAGATGTCTTCTGAAAGTCCTTCCCAATGGCGGTCGCCTTTTTTGTTGAGCCACCACATATAACCATAATTGATATTCGGTTTTGAGGGTTCGATTACTTTTTTGATCCATGATTCACTGATCAATTGCTCCTTTTTCCATTTACCATTATTCAGGAATAGAAGACCGAACCGGGCCATGTCCTCGGTGTTGATAAAGAGTCCGGCTCCAGAATGACCACCGCCGGTGACCGATTTCATTCGAATGCCATCGATTTCGACCCAGGCATGATCATAACCGTGCCAGCGCCAAGTAGTCGAAGCTCCGATTTTGTCCATTATGTTTTCTTTCAAGACCATTGGCATCGGTTTACGCCAAACATGGGTAAGGGCATAGGCCAAAACATTTACACGCACATCATTATATTCCATCACAGAGCCGGGTTCTTTGGGTTTTTCAAATTTCCAATCGTCTATTCCACCTACTCTTGGAGGACGATCGGCCCAATCTTTACCGCCCCATAGTTCACCCGACCAGGCCGAATTCTGTTGCAGCAAATGTTCCCAGGTAATCTTTGAATTATGGGCTCCGTCAAAAGTGCCGTCCCAAACATAATCGGCTACTTTATCATGCGTGTTGGCAATAAGTCCTCGGTCTTCTGCCAGTCCGGCCATTGTACTTAAAAAGCTCTTGGTTACGCTAAAGGTCATATCGACCCTTTTGGTATCGCCCCATTGGGCGATGACATAACCATTTTTCAGAATCATCCCGGCGGGTCCGCCACGTTTTTTGGTCGGCCCCAATATCTTGTGAAAAGGCTCGCGCTCAAATCCTTTAAGAATTGCAATACGCAAGTCGCGTGACCCCGAATATTCATTTGCTTCAGCATAGTCAACCGCTGCCTGTAATGCTTCAGAATCGATTTTAAAGTCGGTCGGTTGTTTATGTTGCCATTCGCTATTTCGCTCAGGGAAGTAATAATCGGTTTGGGACATTAAAAGGTTCACACCTATCAAAAAAAAATAACTGATTGTTGATAATCTCATCTTTCCATAAATTTAACTATTGGCAACCATTCGGATTTTAAAGTAATTACTGTCAAATGTTCAAAGTAAGAAATTTATGTGAACATTCATTCCAAAGTTACATTCCCGTTATTTATATGGCAGAGTTATTGATTTAAAAATATTGTCGACAAAATATCATGAAAATAAATCAGTATATACTTTTTCTTTGCGCGTTTTGCCTTTTGCCAATTGGTATGAGAAAAGTACATGCCCAAAAAACGGTTGAACAATTGACCAAAGAATTTAATCAAGCGTATACCCAAGAAACAGGGAGAAAATTGCTCTTTGCATATGCCAAGGACAACTATTACAATTCGAAAAATGGACAAGGACATTACTACATGGCGTGGTCGTTTGAAGGTCTTCTTCAAGCATGGCAAGCAACCGGAGATCCTGAGTTTTTTGATGACCTTCAACAGATAATTAATTCGTTAAGGTCCTCGGCCAAAAATCTTAAGGGTATAAGTAAAGATTTTCGAGGATGGCCCGCAGGAGATCAATATTATAAAGAGAACGGGGCAACTTTATTTGACAGTTATCTGTGGCGCTTTGTTTTTACATTTTATAGAATTATCGAACAAAGCCCGAATCTTAAAAAAGAGAATTTGAATTGGTATGAAGACAACCTGAATTGGGCAATAAAAAACATCTGGGATAGGTATGAAAACCAAGGTATACAATACTACATATATCGTGAAAACCCATATATGACCAGCCATTGGGGTCGAATTGCAATGGAACTGTATCTAATAACTTCCGAACCAAAATATCTAATCACATTTGAAAACATCAGTTATAAGGGTATTTCAGGAAAGGCGCAAAACGGACAGCATATTTTAAACCGATTCAAGCCCAATGTGGGAAAAAAAGGCGCCTTGGATTTTTCCCCGAATTGGTCTCTGGAAGCTACCGGTACTACTGATGGAGGGCATTTTAGCGACGTAGTTAGTTTTATTACCAATGCCATTGAAAATAAAATGTATTGGCATACTCAAAAAGAATGGCTGCTACCAGGAATAATATCTACATATAGGGACATCGTTTGGGACGATAAAAAGAACATGATGGGAACAGGTTATCTAAATGGAACGAGCGACCCATCTGGCTACGCACAATACGGGAGAACCCCTATCAGTCAAGGTGCACAGTTAAACCTAGGAAGATTTGATGAAAATTTTCAAAAACTTTTGGAGGAGCATTATACCCCAAACGCAAATACATTTAATAAAGTTTTGTTGGCCGGTATACTTTTAAATAATCGGGTAATCTTGGAAAATGGAAAGCCTTTTTATCCTGAAGTTTACATTTATTCAGAGAATTGATTCAGGAGTCATTAAATCAAAACGCATCAACCAATCCATCTGTTTGTCACTTCCGATGTAGTATGGGTGCATTCCAAATTTTGAAAATCCATTTTTTTCGTAAAAAGAGATAGCCCTCTCATTCTTTTCCCACACCCCGAGCCAAAGGAATTCTTTTTGCATTTCTTGTGCAATTTTAATCGCTTCTTGCAATATCCAACGGCCTATTTTTCTGTTCTGAAATTCCTTGAGAACATAAATACGTTCCAGTTCGATGGATTCAGGTCGTTTTAAATCGGTCTGCGCCTGCTTAAGGTTCAACTTGAAATATCCTACTTGAGACCAGTCCAAATAAACAAAATAGAAATAAGAGTCTTTATTTGAAAGTTGCTTTTTCAGGTTTTCGCGATCAAAGGCCCTATTGACGTAGTTATTGAAATCTTCGGGTTTATTATCCTTTTCAAAGGCCTCGACAAACGTCTTTCGCGAAATCTTTACCAAATCACTTAAAGATTCGTGGGAACACTGTTCAAGTCGTAGTTGCATGATGCTGATAGATGAACTCTAAAAATATTAAAAACAAAAAAGCCATGCTTTGGGGAACATGGCTTTTTTTAAAATTCTTGTAGCTACGCTATAGCATAAACAGTTTTCGCGTAAGCATTACAATACCGCTAAAGAAATCGTTCTTATAAACCTGTATTTCTTTTTGTGCGGGTGCATGGTTCATTTGGGCGTCCATAATCGTGGGTTTTGTTAGGTTAGATTTGGGGGCTAACTTTCAATTACATCGTAAAATTAGCACTTACTTGTCAACGGACTAAATTATTGTTGTGAAGCACCTCTATAATGTTGTGAAAAATATGAACGGTCAATTTCTACGATAAAGAACATCGGCTAAATGCACTTCAAGCACCTATCTGCATCGAGAAAACCTATAAACGCTGATTGTCTAATACCCACCTAAATGGCCATTTCAGGAATGTCTCCCTGTACTACAAGGGTGCCCTCGGTCGCTTTTTCAATTTCCTCTACCGATACTCCTGGCGCGCGTTCCAGTAAAAGAAATCCATCGGGAGTAACCTCGAGTACGGCTAGATTGGTCACGATTTTTTTTACACAGCCCACCCCTGTCAGGGGTAGCGAGCACCTCTTAAGCAATTTTGATGCACCAGCCCTATTGGTATGCATCATGGCAACGATAATATTTTCAGCGGATGCAACAAGATCCATGGCCCCGCCCATACCCTTGACCATTTTTCCGGGAATTTTCCAATTGGCAATATCTCCGTTCTCGGCAACCTCCATAGCTCCCAAAATGGTAAGGTCTACATGTTTTCCACGAATCATTCCGAAGCTGGTTGCCGAATCGAAGAATGATGCCCCTGGCAGCGTTGTTATCGTTTGCTTTCCGGCATTTATGATATCGGCATCTTCCTCACCTTCAAATGGAAAAGGACCCATGCCCAAAACCCCGTTTTCACTTTGAAATTCCACACTGATGTCGTCACGCACAAAATTGGCGACCAGGGTAGGTATGCCGATGCCCAGGTTTACATAGTACCCGTCTTTGACCTCCTTGGCGATACGTTTTGCTATTCCGTTTTTATCAAGCATAATTATGAAAATTCGCTGATTTGAAAAATTTGATAATCATTTCTTTTTACTTGAAGATATGATTTTTGATACAACTAATATTATTGAACTTATCTGTTTTTGCAATTCCGCGCTTGGACTGGGATAAAAAGGGGATCTCTCGCACAATTTTAGCCAATACTCAACTTCATCTGCTTCTTTAGCAGCAATTTTAAACTTATGTATGAAATCCGCTTTACTCTCAGCGTTTTGAGCCTCCTTAATATTGGACCCAATTGAAGTGCCGCTCCTAAAAATTTGCGATGACATTTCATACTTATTAATATCTCTTAAAGATTCTGCATACTCGATTATCTTAATCGAAAAATCAAAAGTCAAATCAACAATTAAGTTTTTCTTATCATTCCTCATTTTCAAATTTCCAAATCATGTCGTTTTCCTAACGGTCAATTGCTCTATTCGTTTCTCATAGTTTGTTCCCTGAAAGATTCGTTGAACAAAAATTCCTGGAACATGGATTTCATTGGGGTCTAGCTCCCCAGCCGGAACCAATTGCTCTACTTCGGCTACCGTAATCTTGGCCGCACCGCACATACAGGGATTGAAATTACGTGCCGTACCCTTGAAGATCAAATTTCCCGCCTCATCGCCTTTCCAAGCTTTGACAAAGGCAAAATCAGCCTTGTATGCATGTTCCAAAACGTACATCTTACCATTGAATTCACGTATTTCTTTTCCTTCGGCCACTTCGGTTCCATAACCGGCAGGGGTATAAAAGGCCGGGAATCCAGCCTGAGCGGCCCTGCATTTTTCTGCCAAGGTTCCTTGAGGGGTCAGTTCAACCTCTAGCTCACCGCTCAACATTTGACGCTCAAATTCATCATTTTCACCAACGTATGATGAAATCATTTTCTTGATCTGGCGCTTTTTTAGCAATAGTCCCAAGCCAAAATCATCCACTCCGGCATTATTGGAAATACAGGTAATATCGGTAACCATCAACCTCACCAATTCGGCAATGGCATTTTCTGGAATTCCGCAAAGCCCAAAGCCCCCTAACATAAAGGTCATTCCATCTTTGACTCCTTCAAGCGCAATTGTTACATTTTCGACTGTTTTTTTAATCATCCCGCATTATCATTTCTATATTAATACTGCCCTAATTTACGTCTTTATATAAGAAAGCCCCAACTTTCAACGGCTAGGGCTTTCTCTTGTTTGTTATTATCTCTTAGAAATCAAGGTCGTCGAGATCATCATCGGTGTCCACTTTTTTAGCGGCCTCTTCCTTTATTTTATCACAATCTATCTGAATCGACAAATCATCAGGTTTGGGAAACTCACCATCTGAAATGCCCAATTCCTCATTTTCATAGTTCTTTTTCATATAGAGCCCCCATATAGGCAGTGCCATTGCCGCCCCTTGACCATAAGTGGTGGTCTTAAAGTGGATCGATCGCTCTTCACCACCGACCCAAACACCCGTCACCAAGTTGGGTACCATCCCCATAAACCAGCCATCGCTTTGATTTTGCGTCGTACCGGTCTTGCCCGCGATCGGATTCTTGAATTCGTAGGGATACCCTGTAACGACTTCTTTATAGACCTTTGAGTTCTTCATACTACTGTGCCTTAACCGCATGCCCGAACCACTTTCGGTAACCCCTTCCATCAGATTGACCATGGCATAGGCAACATCTTTACTCAACACATCTTTTGTTTCAGGTATGTACTCGTACAGAACCGTACCGTTTTTGTCTTCGATCCTGGTAACCATGACCGGTTTTACATATACCCCTTGATTGGCAAAAGCACCGTAGGCACCAACAACTTCATAAACGTTAAAATCATGCGTGCCCAATGCAATCGACGGAACTGCTGGAATGTCTCTGTCAAGGCCTAAATTATTGACGATATTGACCACCGATTTCGGACCGACCATATCGATCAATTGCGCCGTAACTGAATTTTTAGAGTTTGCCAAAGCATTCTTAAGCGTATAACTCTTGCCCGAGTACGTACCATCTGTATTTTTTGGGCACCAAGGTTCTGGATTACCATGTTTATTGGCTTCAATACAATATTGGGTGTCGGGTAAAGTATCGCAGGGCGATAAACGTAGTTGGTCGATTGCCGCGGCATAGACAAAAGGTTTAAAAGTCGACCCTACCTGTCTTGCCCCTTGGTATACATTGTCGTATTGAAAATGCCTATAGTCAACGCCGCCGACCCATGCCTTTACATGGCCTGTCTGGGGCTCCATCGACATCATCGCCGTTCGTAAAAACGATTTATAATACCGTATGGAATCCAAAGGGGTCATTATCGTATCTTTTTCATGGGCATCGCTTTTCCAGTCAAAAACCGACATTTCGGTCTTCTTGGTAAACGATTCACGAATTTCTTCTTCCGACTTTCCGGCCGCCTTCATTTTACGCCACCGATCCGAGGTTTTTATGGCGCGTTCCATAATTCCATCGATTTCTTCGGGCTCTAAATCTATAAATGGTGCGGTCTTGTCTTGAGGGGTAATCTGGGAGAAAAATACGGATTGTAGGCGCTCCATATGTTCGGCCGTGGCATCTTCGGCATTTTGCTGCATTCTCGAATCGACCGTAGTATAGATTCTCAAACCGTCAAGATAGAGGTTCCATTTGTCCCTTTCTCCCTCCAAGGCCGGTTTCGGATTTTTTTTGATCCAATCGTTCATAAAACCCTGAAGGTACATTCTAAAATAGGTGGCGATACCATCGCGATGTGATTCTGGATTATAGTTCAGATTAATCTCAAGCGCTTGGAGTGAATCTTTTTCAGCTTCACTGATGTACCCGTATTTGGCCAATTGACCCAAAACGGTATTTCTTTTTTTCCAGGTCAGTTCTTCACGTCGCAACGGATTGTAAAGGGAAGAGTTCTGCAACATGCCTACCAACATGGCCGACTCTTCTATCTTCAAATTTTTGGGTTCTTTGCCGAAATAGATACGTGATGCGGATCTTATACCATCGGCATTGTTGCCGAAATCGTAGATGTTCAAGTACATCTTGATAATCTCTTCTTTGGTATACCTACGTTCGAGTTGCGTGGCGATGACCCACTCCTTGGTTTTTTGTTTTATCGTTTCAAATTTGCTCCGCGACCTCGGGCCAACATATATCTGACGCGCCAACTGCTGGGTAATGGTACTGGCCCCACCCCTCTTTCCTAAAAAGAAAAGTGCCCTTAAAGTTCCGCGTGCATCAATGCCCGAATGATCGTAAAAACGTACATCTTCACTAGCAATCAATGCGTTCACAAGATTTTCCGGCAAATCTTCGTACGAAACATCGGTTCGATTGTCATCCAAATAAAACTTTCCCAACAATTCGCCATCGGAAGAAATAATCTGCGAAGCCAAATTGGTCTGTGGATTTTCAAGCGATTCATAGGTGGGCAATGGCCCCAAAACTCCCCAAGATGCCAATAGGAACAACATTAAAACGGAAAGAATACCCATGGCGAACAAAAGCCAAAACCATTTGATGAACTTGAAAAAGCCTTTGTTTTCTTTTTTCTTTACGGCCTTTGTCATTTACTTGCCTAATTACTTTTTAGTATTTCATAACCTACATCGGTTACTCCTTCCAAATTAGTTACGCCCTCAACATTTCCATTTTTTCGCATCGCATGGGACAGTCGTAAAGTATATACGCCCGAAGATGGAAAAACGATGTTCTCTTTGTACCAAAGTTTGTTTTCCTTAATGCTACCGTAACCTTTGCCCAGCCATTGCCCATCAGGTTTGGCCATTTCATATTCCAGCGTGTCAGTAACTATATCCCCTGATGGAAAACCGAGTTCCGCTATCAAAAATAAATTATTGTAAGGAAAATCTTCGTCGTTTCGTAGATTGATGAACAAATTGTGTCTTTGTACAGTATCGATTTCATTGAAAGTGAACTCCATGATACTGTCTTTGTTCCATACACCATTGTCGGTTGGCCTGAATTCAGACTTTACAAGTTTCCCATTACAAGAAACCATTGTCAACACCAAAATAATAAGCGGAATATTACGCATTGTTTTGACGTTTTTTTCTTGGATTTCTGCGCTTTTTACCACTGTTTGCGTTCGTGTTTGCCGGCCTGCTTCCTCCGGTGACGTTTGCCTTGTCACGATTTTGTTTCCTCCCTTTGTTTCTATTATTTCGTCTTCTCGATTTTTTAGGCCGGTCAAAACGGGTAAGGCTGTCTTCCCCTACAACATTCTCGAACACCACCTTTTCTTCAACGATATTTTCCATTGCATATTCTTCAAGGCTGGCAACTTTTTCATTCTTTTTGTTTTTTTCCAAAATCTCGTTCACCTGCTCCTTGTCCAGCGCATGCCAGTTCGCCGGTTCATCTTTATAGGAAAACCATAAAGTAGCCTTGAAGATGTCTACTTTTTGGCAAAACGCAACTCCCTTCTCTGTCAATAATTTGGTGTCTGAAGACGGAAAATCTTTTAATGCCTCTAGATATACATCGAGCTCATAATTTAGACAACACTTCAACTTGCCACATTGACCTGCCAATTTTTGAGGGTTCAACGATAATTGTTGGTAGCGGGCCGCAGATGTACTTACCGACCTGAAATCTGACAACCAGGTCGAGCAGCAAAGTTCACGGCCGCAAGAACCTATTCCTCCCAACCTTTGTGCCTCTTGCCGATATCCGATCTGTCGCATTTCGATACGGATTCCAAAGGCCTTTGCCATGTCTTTTATCAACTGGCGAAAATCGACGCGCTCGTCGGCCGTATAATAAAATGTGGCCTTCGAACCGTCGCCCTGAAACTCAACATCGGAAATTTTCATTTGGAGTTTAAGGATAATAGCTATCTCGCGCGAGCGTTTCTTAATCTCCTCTTCGCGATTGCGACATTTCTGCCAAACATCTATGTCTTTTTGGGAAGCTTTTCTGTAAACTTTCGGAAGCTCAGGGTCGTTGAAATCTACCTTTTTGCGTTTCATCTGAACCTTGACGAGTTCTCCGACAAGGGTCACCATACCAACGTCATGGCCCGATTGCGCCTGGGTAGCTACGATATCTCCAATGGAAAGGGAGAGGTTCTCAGAGTTTCTGAAGAATTCTTTTCTACTGTTCTTGAACCGGACTTCGACGCAGTCAAAAGGTTTTTCCCCATTGGGGAGCGACATGTTCGAAAGCCAATCGAAAACCGTTAATTTATTACAACCATCGGTACCACAAGTCCCGTTGTTCTTGCATCCTCGTGGCTGTCCGTCCTTACCGGTCGAACAACTGCTACAACCCATATTTTATATCTTGGTTTGGCAAAACCCGCACTTTTGGTTAATGAGCCATGGGTTTTAACCAAAAAAGGTTCATAATTAATCTCGAACGTAAAGGTAATGATTTTTTAACGCGATGAAAAGTATATAGATCCCATTCAAATGCTATGAACGGTCAATTCACTTTTTGAATTTTAGCACCTCAGACCTGCCCTTTTTGAAAATCTTGTTGCTTGCTCCTTTGCCTTTTCTTAGCCTTTTTTGTTCTTCATAGGGTAAGCCATGTATCTCCTTACAGTGGTCCGAACAACAATCGTTCATTTTTTTTGCGCACTCTTCGCATTGAATGAATAATAGATGACAGGCTTCATTGGCGCAGTTCACATGGGTGTCGCAAGGTTTGCCACATTGATGGCATTGTGCGATTACATCATCTGTGATACGTTCTCCCCTTCGATGATCGAAAACAAAATTCTTGCCCAAGAATTTGTTTTCCAATTGCTTCTTTTTGACCTGTCGGGTGTAATCTATTATGCCCCCTTCCAATTGGTAGACTTGTTTGAACCCTTTGTGTTTGTAGTAGGCACTTGCCTTTTCGCAGCGAATTCCTCCAGTACAGTACATTACCAATTTTTTATCCTCTTTATGCGCGGCCAGATCTTTTTCGATAATGTCCAATGAATCGCGAAAGGTATCCACATCGGGGGTAATGGCATTTTTGAAATGGCCTATCTCACTCTCATAATGGTTGCGCATGTCGACCAAAATGGTATCGGGGTCTTCTATCAACTCATTAAATTTTTCGGCCCCTACATGAATGCCTTTGTCGGTCACATCAAAAGTACGGTCGTTCAATCCGTCTGCAACAATCTTCTTTCGAACCTTGACCTTTAGTTTCAAGAACGATTTGTTGTCTTGTTCTATGGCTATGTTCAACCTCACATTTTTGAGAAAAGAAATACTATCCAAATGTTCCTTAAAGGCTTCGAAGTTTTCGGCCGGCACCGAAAGTTGTGCATTGATGCCCTCGTTCGCCACGTAAATACGGCCCAGTACATCAAGTTCGTTCCAATTTATGAATAAGTGGTTTCTGAAAATCGGCGGATTGCCAATGTGTGCATATTTGTAGAAAGATATGGTCAAGCGTTCTTGACCGGCCTCTTCGATAAGAGCCGCTCTTTCTTTTGCACTTAAGGTATTGTACAGTTGCATGCTATACGAATAGTTTAAGTTAAAAGAATGTCCTGTTAATAATTAAGCGTTTGCAAAGATAAGAAATGCAGTCTATTTCAACGTACTAGCCAAAGTGCAGAACAAAAAAAGAGTCTCGAATATATCAAGACTCTTAATTGGCCATTCCATTTTCTTTTTCACAGCACTCTTTAGATCCAAAGGGAAGTGGCCACGATTGCCCCCTGCCAATAAAAACAGAAGAATATATATTGAGTTAGTATATATACTTTTTTAAGTAGATGCACTATTTCCAAAAAGGTTGCGTCGTCATTGTTATATGCAAAAAGAAATGGTAATTTAGCATCCCTGTACGGTTGTCGAATGGCCTACAGTTTCCATACAAAAAACACTGAATGCCATAGTGGCAAAACGTAGCATCTTGTGGGATGAACATTAATAGAAAAAAATATGAGTGCTGAAAAAGAAGCGAAACTAAAGGCCCTGAAACTTACCTTGGACAAATTGGATAAAACATACGGAAAGGGTTCCGTTATGAAAATGGGCGACAGTATTGTTGAAGATGTCGAGGTGATACCCTCAGGTTCTTTGGGTCTGGATATCGCATTGGGTGTTGGTGGCTATCCACGTGGTAGGATTATCGAGATCTACGGTCCTGAATCCTCGGGCAAAACAACCTTGACCCTACACGCCATTGCCGAAGCCCAAAGAAATGGCGGTATCGCCGCTTTTATAGATGCGGAGCATGCTTTTGACCGGTTTTATGCAGAAAAACTCGGCGTCGATATCGATAACTTGATCATTTCGCAGCCCGACAATGGTGAACAGGGACTTGAAATTGCCGACAATCTGATCAGGTCGGGCGCCATAGATATCGTTGTTATCGATTCGGTCGCAGCCTTGACTCCGAAAAGTGAAATCGAAGGTGAAATGGGCGATTCAAAAATGGGGCTTCATGCCAGGTTGATGTCTCAAGCTTTGAGAAAATTGACCGGATCAATTAGTAAAACCCATTGTACCGTAATTTTCATCAACCAACTTCGCGAAAAAATCGGCGTCATGTTCGGTAATCCCGAAACGACCACAGGCGGCAACGCGCTCAAATTTTATGCCTCAGTACGCTTGGATATTCGTAGATCCACTCAAATAAAGAATTCTGACGGAGCAGTTCAAGGAAACAAGACTCGCGTAAAAGTGGTCAAGAACAAAGTAGCCCCTCCATTCAAAACCGCAGAGTTCGATATCATGTATGGCGAGGGCATCTCTAAAGTCGGTGAAATAATCGATTTGGGCGTCGAATATGAAATCATAAAGAAAAGTGGTTCTTGGTTCGCGTATGGCGATACCAAATTGGGCCAAGGGCGTGATGCGGTTAAATCTTTGCTCAATGACAATCCTGAGCTTTTTGATGAACTTGATAAAAAAATCAGGGAGGCCATCAATTCCCTTAACTGATCACGGCCGAATCATTCTTGATTTAACCGATTTTAACGCAACCTTATCTCACCGCATACATCTTAGTATAAAATCATATTGTTATGAAACGGTGGTATTTGAAGTTCGTGGCCGTAGTACTTCTTGGCTCGGTAGGTTCATGTAGCCTGAACGATGATGATGGTGTCAATTTTCATTATGAAGCCCTGCAAATTTTAAGTGTAGAGGTGCCCGAATCTTTTAGTTTGCAACAAATTTACACTATCAAGGTAAACATGTTAAGGCCAGATGATTGCACCCTGATTGAAGGGTTTGATGTGACCAAATCAGATTTGACCGTAAGAAATGTGATCGCTGTAGGGGCCGTTCTTGATAAGCCCGACTGTAAGACGGTAAATCAAGAGGTACAAGACACGTTTCAGTTCAAAGTAATCTATGACGAGCCCTATCTTTTTAGGTTCTATACCGGCGAGGATGCCAACGGTGAGGCACAATATCTAGAGATAGAGGTTCCGGTGGACCAATAGAAGTATCTAACCAAATTTTGGGTCTGGAAGAGCTCATAAAAAAGTGCAAGCAAGGAGATAGACAAGCACAGGAACAATTATATAGGCAATATTCCCATATACTGTTCGGTATTTGTCTCAAATACTCGCACAATAAAATGGAGGCTGAAGATAATCTTCACGATAGCTTTATGACCATTTATGACAAAATAGGACAGTTTAGTGCCAAAGGGTCATTCGAGGGTTGGATGAAACGTATTACCGTAAACACAATATTGCAAAAATTCAGAAAAGTAGAACAGTTAAACCTAGTCTCGGATAACATAGAAAACCCTACGGAAGTGGAAATGGACAACGAGCCAGTCGACCTCAGTACCCTTCTGAATTTCATTCAAGAGCTTCCCAATAAATATCGCGCCACTTTTAATCTCTATGTGCTCGACGGATATTCGCATAAGGAAATCGGCGAACTTTTGGGAACTTCTGCAGGAACATCAAAGTCAAATCTTGCTCGGGCAAGAAATATTTTAAAAGAAAAAATCGAAACCATAACCACCAGATCGATCATCAGCGTACTGATTATCGTATTTGGTTATACACTGTGACCCTAACATTCATAGCGTATACACAAAGACATTGTAAAATGGGCAAAAAGAATTTAGACCGTTTATTTCAAGAGAAATTCAAGGACTTCTCTGAGATCCCCGATAAAAAAGTTTGGGAGAACATATCCGCATCCTTGGATGCAAAACATAAAAAAAGAAGAATCATTCCCCTTTGGATAAAATTGGGCGGTGTGGCGGCAATATTGGCGGTAGCCGTCTATCTTATCGATCCTCTTGATTCGGAGGAGAGCGATGCGATTCCAAAGGTTACTGATATTGAAAAATCAGAAGATTCTCCCCGTATCAAGAAAAGTGAAGGCTCCGAGACTTTTGAAATCAATCCGGAAGAGGAAAAAGCGATTACCGATGTCGATTCCGATACTGAAAATGCCCGGCACAACGATACCGTCAAGGAAAAAATCACTTTATCCGAAAATGCTAAGGATAACAACGAGGGCGAAGGTACCTCAGTTGTTGGTTCAGAAATACAAAAATCGCAGGTAGCCCAAGGTGATTCCGATAATACCTTGACGAAAAATGATGGATTCGATCAATCCCGGGCGGATGAGGTTTTGAAAAATCGTAAGGAAACTGAGACCATTGCAGTAAATTCCATGGATAAAAATGAATCGACTGAAAAATTGAATGATGATAAAAATAAGAAATCGGATAAACTCTTAGAAGAAGGTTTGACCGAAATCAATGATAAGGATGTAGTTCAAAATTCGGAAACGGCAGTCGAAGAATCAAAGAAAAAGTCCATTTTAGACGAAATCGAAGAACAAGGCAATGAAGAAAAGATAGCCGATGAGGGCTTGGGCAATAGATGGTCCGTAGGTGGTAATATTGCACCGGTATACTTTAATTCTATTGGCGATGGCTCTCCCATACATTCAAGTTTTGTGTCAAACTCAAAATCCGGTGAGGTCAATTTAAGTTATGGCCTTTCGGTAGCCTATGCCTTGAACAAGAAACTGAGTATTAGAACGGGGATCAATAAAGTCGATTACGGGTATGACACCAACGATGTTGAGTTTTCGTCATCGCTGTCCGCATCAAACGCTTTGCAATTTTCAGGGGGCAATGGCCAATTCGAAAATATCGATTATACCACTACTTCAGAGAATCTCGTTGTAGAAAGTATGGATGGTTTCAACGCACCGGTAAAAAATGCCGCCCCCGAATTGGCGAGCAAAAGTGCAACAAGAAATGGGGTTATGGGACAACAGTTCGGTTATTTGGAAGTGCCCTTGGAACTGAATTACGCTTTACTTGATAAGCGTTTCGGGGTTAATTTGGTCGGTGGCTTCAGTTCATTGTTCTTGGTCGATAACTCGGTCATTCTATCATCTGGCGATCTGACCACCGAAGTTGGTGAGGCCAACAACCTCAATTCAGTGAATTTTAGCGGTAATATTGGTTTCGGGATCAACTATAAATTCACGCGCAAAATACTGTTGAATGTCGAACCGGTATTTAAATATCAATTGAATACTTTTTCAAATACAGCCGGTGAATTTCAACCCTTTTCAGTTGGGGTATATAGCGGACTGCATTTTAGATTTTGACAAAACAAGCCAGGGGTTTTCAGGCCGGATTGAATTGGCACATTGTTCGAGAATGTTTTAAACACTCCAGAAATCTTGTTGTGGCCTGTCTTTTAAATCATTGGTCAACGCCATCAAGATCACTTCCCTGACTTCTTCGCGCAAAGTACTTTTATCTTCTTCGGCCAGCAGTCCGGTTTCGAAAAATTCGTGCACCATGGCACGTATAACGCCCGGGCCCCCACTAAAAAATGTAAAAGGGAACCGTTTTTTGTTGTCATAGAAAGTCATTGGAACCACCGGAATATTATGTGCAATGGCCATTTTAAATGCCCCGTCTTTGAATTCATCCAAAACAATGTCTTCATCAGGCACGCCGCCTTCCGGAAAAATACAAATGCTCAACCCTTGGTTCAACCTTCTTTGCGCCCTTCGGTATACCCCCGTTCGACTTTTTGTATCCTCCCGATCGACCATTATACATACCCTTTTGTAGAAAAAACCGAAAAGGGGAATCTTTACCAATTCTTTCTTTCCGACAAAAACAAAGGGGTTCTTGCTCACGTACAGCATGAGCATGATATCGAGCATGCTAGTATGGTTGGCCACCAACATATAGCTTTTGCCGTCTACCATTTTTTGCTTTCCAAGAACTTTCGGCGGGCAGCACATTCCATACAATATGGGCGTGGCCCATAAATTCCTGGCAATCCAAAAAAAATGGGGGTACGTTTTGTCCGACATTGTGAAAGCCAACAAAAAGGGAAAAAAAAGAACAATGGGCAAGGCGACCAGAACATAGAACCAAATACGGTAAAGGCTTTGGCCAATTTTTCGAAAAGCAGTAACCATATTCTCAAAAGTAGAATTTTTATGTATATTTAAGAGGATAACCAATATATTAAAACATGGGATTACTATATGCAATCATAATAGGGGCCATAGCAGGATGGCTCGCTGGAAAAATCATGAAAGGAGGTGGTTTCGGACTACTTGTGAACATCATTTTGGGTATCGTTGGCGGTGCCGTTGGAAATTGGCTTTTTGGAGTATTGAACATCTCCATAGGGTCTGGGGCGATCGGTGATATCATTACGGGGGTGATCGGTGCCATAGCGTTACTTTTTGTAGCAGGACTCTTTAAAAAGTAGACCTGGATTCTTTCCGAATTACGCGGCCTATGCCGCTTTTTTTGTGTTTTGTCTTACCTTTGTCGCTTTTAGAAACATAGTCAATGGCAAGAATTCTGACAGGTATACAAAGTACGGGTGTTCCCCATTTGGGCAATATTCTAGGGGCCATCATGCCCGCTATAGAAATGGCACAAGACCCCAAAAATGAATCTTTTTTGTTCATTGCCGATATGCACTCGCTTACCCAAATCAAGAATGGTGAGGAACTTCGCCAGAATACATATGCCACCGCGGCTGCATGGCTGGCTTTCGGGCTCGATATCGAAAAGACCGTTTTTTATCGCCAAAGCGATGTGCCCCAGGTAACCGAACTTTCTTGGTATCTCAGTTGCTTCTTTCCGTACCAACGTTTGACGCTTGCACATTCTTTTAAGGATAAGGCCGATAGGCTCGAAGATGTCAACGCGGGCCTTTTTACCTATCCGATGTTGATGGCGGCAGATATACTTTTATACGATGCGAACATTGTTCCCGTCGGGAAAGACCAATTGCAACACCTAGAAATGACCCGCGATGTCGCTTCTCGATTTCATGCCAGAATGGGCGAAACATTCGTGCTACCGGATGCCAAGGTGCAGGAAGAAACAATGTACATACCCGGAACGGACGGTGAAAAAATGAGTAAAAGTAAGGGCAACCTCATCAACATTTTCCAGCCCCATAAAAAACTCCGCAAACAGATCATGGGCATTCAAACCGATTCAACCCCAATGGAGGAGCCCAAAAATCCGGATACGGACAATGTCTTCGCCCTATACAAAATTTTGGCCACTAAGGCGCAAACGGAAAAGATGCGTCAAAACTACCTCAATGGCAATTATGGCTATGGGCATGCCAAGCAGGCACTGTTCGACCTACTGATCGAAAAGTTTGGTGAGGCACAAGAACGGTTCGATTATTACATGGCCCATTTTGACGAAATAGACCAGGCCCTTCACTCAGGTGCAGAAAAAGCCAAAAAGGTCGCTGATAAGGTATTGAACAGGGTAAGAGGCAAAGTGGGGTATTGAGTTTTAGCACAAAACTTCTTTTTTATTCCAAACTTCTATTTGTAAATTGATTGGGCAAATTAGCCCATGAATCAAGTATACAAAATATTCGTCTGTATGCTCGTGATTTCAAGTAAATCTTTACTTGGAAATACAGTAGAATCTTCAATTGGGCCTCATACTTCTTCCATCGAGATATCGTTGGAACAACATGAAATCAGCGGCAAAGTCATCGACAAAGAAACCGGAGAACCTATTCCATATTGCAGTATTGCGGTAGAATCTTTATCACTCGGAACGGCCAGCAATGAGCTTGGGGAATTTACCATTAGGGTAGACTCCATACCTGCCAAATTGATTTTTTCACATATCGGTTATGGTCAAGTGGTTGTTGATGTCTCGACAACTTCAGAGCTAATAGTAGTTCTAGAACCCTATGTGTCCTATTTGGAAGAGGTCGTCGTACTTGCCTCTAAAAAAGATTCATTTGCAAGAGATTTGGTCAAAAAGGCCTATGAAAAGGCCGATAATGCCGCTAACCGGCAACTCTATGGAAAGGCGTTATATCGACAGAAAACAAAGAACGGAGGTGACTATTCAGAGTTTTCCGAAATCTTTTACGACATTCGCTATACTTCCAACGGTATTGCCGATTGGAATATTATTGAGGGGCGTTATGCGCTTAAAGACGATGCTGTTCACAACAGAAATTATACCCTCTTGACAAGGTTATTGCAACCCTTGCAACCCAATACGGAAGAATTGATCTTTCCATTACACCCGGCTTTCGAAGTGTATTATGATGTGGCCGTTAACCAAATAATCCAAACAGATCGATCGAGGATTGCGGTAGTCCATTTTAAACCACTCGGTACAATCAAAACGCCCATTTTCGAAGGCGACGTCTATATAGACACAAAAAACCACCGTATTCTTCAAATCAATGGAGGTCTGTCGCGGGATGACCTCAAAATACTTAAGCTGAGCACCAATAACGGTTATTGGAAAGACTATACCCTTGCATTTGAAATCGTTTATAAGCCAAATGATGATGCTAATTTATTAGACCATATCAAGGTCGACCAAGAGTTTGATTACTATAAAAACGACAATCTGTTATACCGCTCGGTAACAACTTCCAATCTGACGTTTTATGAACATTACTCCCCTAACACAGCGCGAAGATTGGGCGGGCAAATTACTAGAAATCAAAGCGACTGGGAAAATTTAGATGAGATCGGTTACAATGAACAATTCTGGGCCACCAACCCGATCATCAAGCGAACACCGGTGGAAGAAGAGGTCATCAACGCCTTTGAACGGGATAATGCCTTTAGTTCCATTTTTTTAAATAGTGCGGAAAACATTGCTCTTTTGGAGTCGAATTTGTCGGAAAACCCTTTTATAGTTCAGTTTACGCAAAAGGTAAACGACTACAATGGGCATTACCCGATAGAAAAGGTATTTCTTCATACTGATAAGGACCTATTTATTTCCGGAGAATCGATTTGGTTCAGTGCCTATGGTGTAATCGGGCCATTTCACGAATTGACATCCGCCAGCAAAGTCTTGCACCTAGATCTAATTGCCCCGAACAATACGATTATACTTTCTCAAACCCATGAATTGTTGAACGGTCTGGGCTCGGGCGTGATCGAACTTCCAAAAAATCTTGTTTCGGGCAACTACCAATTAAGGGCCTATACCCAGTGGATGCGTAATTTCGACCCGGATTTCTTCTTTACCAAGCAAGTAGAAATATTGAACAACGGCACTCCTCAAAATACCAAATCCCTCACTAATGGTACAATCGACCTTCAGTTTTTTCCTGAGGGTGGCCATGCCGTAGATGGAATAGCTTCCAAAATTGCCTTTAAGGCCATAGGAAACAATGGAGAACCTGAGCCCGTAAAAGGAAGAATATATGATTCCAATGGCAATGCCGTCGCAGAGCTAAATACTTTTGATAGAGGTGCCGGTTTTTTCCAACTAATTCCAAAAAAAAATCTAGAATATACCGCGGTCTTGAATGATGGCTCAAAATATCCCCTGCCCAAAATATTGAAAAATGGATATGCCATGTCGGTCAACAACATGAACGAGAGAAGTATCAAAGTAATCGTTCAGGCCAGTGCTTCCCTCAAGGGTCAGCCATTTTATATAATCGGCCATATGCGCCAGCGCAAATATTACCAGGGTATCTTCGAATTTCGAAATAACCAGATCATCTCCTTTGAAATACCAAAACATACCATGCCCAGCGGTGTCTTGACTCTGAGCCTTTTCGACAGCAATAAAACTCCACGTTGTGAACGGGCGCTATTTGTTGATAATGATGACAAACTGGTTATTACCGCCAACATTGAAAATCAAAGATTATTCAAGAGAGGTAAGGTCAATATGTCATTAATGGTCACCGATTCTTACGGAAAACCAGTGTCTGGTAATTTTTCAATTGCGGTAACCGATCAAGGGCAGTTTGAAAAAGACCCGGGAAAGATGAATATCCTAACACAGCTTTTATTACAATCGGACGTAAAGGGCCATATCGAATATCCTAACCAATTATTTCAAGACCGCAAAAGATCGACCCTAAATAAATTGGACTTGGTCATGCTTACCCATGGTTGGCGAAAATTTCCTTGGCAAGAAGTTTGGAACGACCATTATGATCAAAAGGAATTTGGTTTTGCAAAGGGTCTTACCATAAAGGGCAAAGCCACTAGAACGAACAAGAAGCCACTTGCAAATACAACTTTGAACGTCATTGCCAAATCTGGGGATTTGTTGGGCATGTTCTCTGCGAAAACCGCATTCGACGGTTCTTTTTCCATTGATGACTTTAATTTTAAAGGGCCTACCGATGTTGTCTTTAACGCATTCGATGTCAAGAACAAACCACTTGATGTTAAGATTGTCCTTGAGGACAAACAAGATAAAGTTCCTCGGCCATCGTTCAAAAGCCGGGAAAAACAGCAAATAAAGGATACCGAAACCTATAGAACGCATGCCATAGCCCGGCAAAGAATGGAAACCATATATGAATCACAAAAGGTAACCGAGTTGGACGAAGTGGTCGTTACGGAAGAAAAAAATGAAAAAAGTCGAAACCAATCCCCTTCCTTTCTTGGCCAAACCCCAGATGCCACCCTATATACCGCCGATCATCCAGCCGTTCAAACCGTTTTACAATTGGTCAGCCTGTTCAATGGTGTAACCGTAAGTGGCAATTCCGTAAGCATACGTAACCAGGGGCCCCCGTTGTGGGTTCTCAATGGTATTCCGATCCCAAACGAAAACCCCTCTCCGTCCACAGCTGCTATTGCCGAACAACGAGCGGCAAGAAACTCGGACAATCCGCGACCTCAGTTAAATCTCTCCATGGAACGGGCGCTGGCGCCCGGACCTGCACCTTACTTTGTGACCACAATGGACGCGTTAACCGTTGAACGAGTGGAGGTCTTAAAAGGAGCCTCGGCGGCTATATGGGGCTCAAGAGGTGCCAATGGTGTTATTCTCATCTACACTAAGAAAGGTGAAGGTCGAACCTACGAACCAACGCTCTCCCCTGATTTTACGATTTTTGGGCATGCCGTTGAAAAGGAATTTTATTCCCCGAAATATGATATGGAAACCCCAGAACATATTGCACCGGACTATCGGGCCACTTTATTCTGGAATCCGAATATTAAGACCGACAAAAATGGTCGGGCCAATATAGAGTTCTTCAACTCTGATAACGCGAAAAAAATTCAGGTCTCAATCGAAGGGCTTTCGCAGTACGGTATACCGGGTTCGAATTTGACAACTTTCGGCAAGCAATAGCTTAAGTAAGATTGATATGGTCAGACAAAGTGGTCAAAACACAAAACAAACCGTTTGGTCGGTTTTAACTGCTTTCGATTCATAAAAATCATGATACAATCAAGATTTAATGAGATACTTTGTCGATGAACGGCCTAATTTGTTAATATTACCCGCTTCTTATAAAACGAACATACCGTTGAGTTTGTATCGGCCTAGATCGCCTCGAACAGTTTGCCGGGCAAGGGACGTATGACACCTTTCATTTCCATGTTCAACAGGGTAGATGACACCTTGAAAACAGGAATTCGGCATTCATGGGCAATGCTGTCCAACAATTGTTTCCCTTCTTTTTGCAAGTAGGTATATATCGATTGTTCGGTATTGTCCAATTCGACAAAGAGCTGTTTTTGAATGTTTTTTGTTTCTACCTTTTCTATTTCCCAACCCAATAAATAGATAAGATCGGCGGCCGATGTAATCATTTGGGCCTTTTGCTGTTTGATCAGATTATTGCATCCTTCACTAAACTTATCTCCGGCCCTACCGGGAACGGCAAAAACATCGCGATTATAGCTATTGGCAATATCGGCCGTTACCAAACTGCCCCCTCTCTGGGCCGATTCTATGACCAAGGTTGCCTCGCTAATCCCCGCAATGATGCGGTTTCGCTTTAAAAAATTTTCTCGGTCGGGATTGCTGGTACTCCAAAACTCTGTCAAAAAACCTCCATTTTTCTTTACATCGGCAAGATATTTTGAATGGCCCTTAGGGTAAATCTGGTTGAGGCCATGTGCCAAACAGCCTATGGTCTGTAACCCTTGGACAATAGCCGCCCTTTGAGCACAAATATCTACCCCATACGCAAAACCACTGACAATAATAGGATCCATGGGAGCTATTTCTTCCATAAATCGTTCGCAAAAATAGGTTCCATAGCTGGTTATGTTCCTTGTACCGACAAGGCTTATGACCCTTCGCCCCTCAAACTCAATATTCCCGCTTTTAAAAAGCAGTACCGGGCTATCGATACAATGCTTCAACAACTTCGGGTAGCCCTCGTCCATGAAATAGTTATAGGCCAGTCGATTATCTTGAATAAATCTATATTCACCCTCCGCGGCCTCAGCATGTTCGGTATCGTAAAGGCCTTTTAGAGTATAACTCCCAATGCCTTCTATTTTGAGCAAATGTTCACGTTTATCTTCAAAAACGGCTTTTGCACTTCCACAATGGGCTATTAATTTTTTAGTAAGTACGTCACCTATATTCCGAACGTTCTGCAATCTCAAAAGAGCAATCAATTCGGCTTCAGCAAGTTGTGAGTCGCTCATAGTTATTCACAAAATACATAAATTTTAATGTTAATAAAAAGTTGTTCAGAAGGTTTTGAACCGAGCTATTTTTTTGAATATTTGTGAGCATGGTGCTAGAACACTATATATCAGAATTGCTTTATAGGCACAGCTGTGTCATGGTACCAGGGTTTGGTGCATTTTTGACACAACGAAAATCTGCGGTTTTAGATTCATATACCAATACTTTTTACCCCCCCAACAAGATTCTTTCGTTTAATGGCCAGCTGACTTCCAATGACGGATTATTGGTTTCTTATATGGCCAACGCAAGGCAGGTTTCGTATGACGAAATGTTAAAACGTCTTGAGAAGTCGGTCGAGCACTGGAAAAAACGTTTGGCAAAAGGAGAACTTTTGTTTTTGGATAAAATTGGCGAACTGCATTTAAACAAGGATGGCAAAATTATTTTCCAGCCCTTTGACAAAGTGAACTATCTGACCTCATCGTTCGGTTTAGTGCCCTTTGTAACGCCCGAGGTAACCCGTGAGGTTCTGAAGGAAGAAGTCGAACAAATCGAAGAGCGCATTCCTTTCATCATCACGCCCGAACGACGTGAAAAATCTTCGTTCAACATCAGGCCCTATATGAAATATGCCGCAATCTTTTTACTGGCTCTTTCAACCGGGTTGACCGGTTTGAGGTTTTATAATGAGACCGCCAAAGCCGATCAATTGGCACGGGAAGAAGCCCAGCAGAAGATTTCGGATCATATTCAAGAAGCCACCTTTTTCGATGCAGCCCCTATCGAGTTGCCCACGGTAACCTTGGACGTAATCACCAAAAAGAAAAGTGAGGCCGTACACCACATTGTAGCAGGGGCTTTTCGGTTCAAAAAAAATGCGGATAGAAAAATACGTTTGTTGAAGCGCCGGGGTTATGAGGCCGAGTATTTGGGCACCAACGACCATGGACTTCATATGGTGACTTATAGCCGCTATGCGGATGCAAAAGAGGCTTTGAAGGCATTGCACCAAATAAAACGTACGGAATCACACGATGCCTGGCTGCTTTCCAAAAAATAATAGTATTCCGATTTTCCCCTTGATGTAAGCGCGTATCTTTGTCCAAAATTTAAGATATGGAAGCGAAAAATCCCAAGGATTCAAGAACCGTGATGACCGATATGGTGCTCCCCAGCGAGACCAACCCGTTGAACAATCTTTTCGGTGGCGAGCTTTTGGCCCGAATGGATCGTGCCGCCAGTATTGCTGCCCGGCGTCATAGCAGACGTATTACGGTAACCGCCTCTGTAAACCACGTCGCTTTTAACCAAGCGGTTCCATTGGGAAGTGTCGTAACCGTCGAGGCCGCTGTTTCAAGGGCTTTTAAGACTTCGATGGAGGTCTATATCGATGTTTGGATGGAGGATCGCTATAACGGCAAGCGCACCAAGGCCAATGAGGCCATTTATACTTTCGTGGCGGTCGATGAAACAGGAAAACCGACCGAAGTACCGGAATTGGAACCTGAGACTGCTCTTGAAAAAGAGCGTTTCGCGGGAGCGCTCCGACGCAAACAGCTAAGTCTTGTATTGGCCGGTAAAATGAAACCTAACGACGCTACGGAGTTAAAAGCGTTGTTTTCTAATGGCTAGAAAGGTACTCCCAATGAATCATTTCGTCCGGGAGCGTGGATTTAAAACGTTATTGAAATTAGTAGTTGTCTAGTCCTGGTCGGAAATAAGCTTAAAAGCAAATTCCTTAACCGTATCCACCTTATTTAAATAATCATCTATATTTTGAATAATGGTATAATCAGGCAAGATCCCTTTTTCATCTGGTAAGTTAATATCTGCCAATCGAGAAGTGGTGTTAGCAACATAGTAAACCAATTTAGTACTAGAAAGCCTTAAAACTGTTTGTCCTGCGGTACAAAATTGATTGGAACCCAGTTCTTCGCCCACAATAGTGCCTAGGCCCAATTCCTTTGCCAAGGCCATAAAATGCCCAGTTGTGGATTTTCCATGCCCATCCATCAAAAAGAAAAGGTTCCCATTATATCCATCTTTAAAAGGTTGTTGCATCCCGTAACCATTTAAATAAGCAAAAGGTTTTCTTGAAAGATATTTTAATAGATATATACTGGATTCTGCAGAGCCCCCGCCATTAAAACGCAAATCGATAATCAGGTTTTCAACTTGCTTCTCTTTGATTTTTTTAAAACTCTCGTCAACAAACTGCTTAAACTCATCAAAGTTGTTCCATGGATAATAGTTAAAGGAATAAAGGGTCATCACAGCGGTTTTCTTGTTCTCATTTAGTTCAAGACAAAGATCCTTGCCACAATACGGTATGGAATTGTCCTGATATGGAACTTCCATACTATTTGCCTTGTTCAATTCAATAGGCCGTGGTTTCCCTTTTACTTTGATTGTATACTGTTCCGGAAAACGTAGTGCATAAGGTATAATCACCGTTGACCACATATTGAACTCTTGATATATTGTGGTCTCTATATAGCCTTGTGACTGAATATGCTTGTGTACAACTGAAATAAGTTGAGAAACAGGAATATGGTTTATTTCAATAATCTCATCTTTAACAGAAACCTTGTCACTATTGGTATAACCATCGATTACATAAAGCCTGCCATTTATTAACCTAGTTTGAATGGGAAATCTTAATGCTTTAGGCAGCATATCACTTTCAAGAGAGAAACTTCCCATAGATGTATGGGAACAGTTGATGTTCGCTATGATTTCACTACAATGCCAAGCAAATTCCGCAAAAGTGGTATTGTTGGTTATAAGACTTTTCTTTTCTTCTATTGTTTTCCAGAAATCGGCTTCGCCAATAAACTTCAAGGCATTGGGATGTACCCCTAAAAGTTTTTCGCCAAGTTGTTGAAGGTCTGCAATATATGCCTGTCGGTCATATGTTTTTGCAAACTTTTCTTTTGATGTAATTGGAATTCTGTGAGGATATTTTATGCGTTCAATCTGGTCCTCAGCATTGAAGTTTTCGGGATTTAACCTTAAGGAGATTTCATAATTCTTTAACGACATAAGTGAATCACCTATTGCTAGATAAGCTTCGCCCAGACTGTCATAAGGGTTTGATGAGTTGGGAAATTCTTCTACAATTAACTTAAAAATCTCTAAGGCATCGTTTGGTTGATTATTCCAAAGATGTCTATAACCATACATGGTCATTTCGTCTTCGTTTTCAAAATTGTAACCATAAGGATTTTCTTTTTTAAGTTTATGATACAATGCTATTTGTTCTGTAATGGGAAGGTTTTCTTGCTCTTGTAAGGTTTGCGCAATGGAAAGTTTGGTTGTGTTTTCGTCCTTTTTGGTTTCTACGCCTTTGTTTGAGTGACAGTTAAAAAATAGATTTATCACTAGGAAACCATAAATAACCGTCTTATGATTCAATACGTGCTCTGTGTTCATGTACCTGTTTTGGATTTTAAGACATAAAATTATACCTATGCCCAATGGAAAGTGTCAAAAAGGTGTCAAAAGAGTGTGAATGATTGTAAAAAGTCACTGAGATATTGGTTATTTGTGATAGCATGAATACACTAAAGAAATATTCTTCCATTGCAATACTTGTCCTTCTAAGTTGTTTATGGCTTTTTTGGGATTTTCAAAATAGTGTTGAGTACACCCCGCAAAATATTAAAGTAGCCATACGGGAGGTAGGTCATACTATTTTATTGGCCAACAATGATTCTTTGTCCTTGGTCTTCCCCGTTGAACAACTTGGTGGTTCCAAGTATGCGCTAACTTTTGAAAAAGATATTTCCTTACAACCAGATAGTCTTGTTGCCCTTTTTAAAAAAGGCTTTGATAGGGCAAACCTTCCAAAACACTATATAGTTGAAGTGGTCCAATGTACCGATGGCGCAATAGCTTACAGCTATAAAATGAGAAATGAGAATGAAAAAAGTATTGTCCCCTGTGGAAGCAGAACCCTACCTAAAGGTTGTTATAGAATTGAAACTCAATTTCTAAATCAAGAAAACAAAGTGTTCAAAATGAATATGCTGTTATATATAACGGCATTAATGATCGCATTCATTTTTTGGGATTTTTTCAAGTATCTGAAATCATCAAAAACGCATCGTAAAGAAAACGCCGGTCACCCAATTGTATTGGGCAATTATGTGTTCTTTCCAAATCAAAACAAGTTAACCTTAAGGAGAAAAGAAATATTGTTATCAAAAAAGGAAGGCGAGTTGCTGTTCATATTGGCATCAAACCTTAACCTAGTCGTAAAGAGAGAAGATTTGGTAAAAAAAGTTTGGGAGGACAATGGAGTGGTAGTCGGTAGGAGTTTGGATACTTATATTTCCAAATTACGCAAGCGACTTCAAGAAGACGAAGCCATTAAGTTAACGAATATTCACGGTGTTGGTTATAAGTTGGACGTATAGATACTCATTTATCAAAAATCTTTCTGCCCGGAGCAAAAATCCTATTGATCAGTCTTATAACCTAGGGGCATGTATAATATAACAGCCCTAAAAATCAAAATTATCCGGATCCGGACCAATCCGTTCGTTTCGGTCGAAACTATCCAAATAGGCAATCTCGGCATTGGTCAATTCGAAATCAAAAATATCGGCATTGGCCTTGATCCTATCCGTTTTAACGGATTTGGGAATCGTTACGACCCCTTTTTGAAGATTCCATCTTAAAATTATCTGTGCCGGCGATTTGCCATATTTTCGGGCCAGATCATCACAAATATCCAATTTAAAGAGTTTTCCCTGCATGAAGGGAGACCAAGCCTCGTACTGTATTCCTTTTTCAAAACAAAAATCAAGAAGGTCTTGTTGCACGACATAAGGATGGAATTCCATTTGATTGACCATGGGCACGATTTCTGCCGTTTCAAGCAAATCTTCGAGATGATGCTTCATAAAATTGCTTACCCCGATGGCCCGGATACGTTTTTCGCGATAAAGCTTTTCCATGGCGCGCCAGGTATCCTTGTACTTGATGGTAACCGGCCAATGCACAAGATACAGATCTAAATAATCGAGGCCGAGACGGTCGATACTTGCCTCAAATGCCCTTAAAGTACTCTCGTACCCTTGATCACTGTTCCAGACCTTGCTGACTACGAAAACATCTTCGCGAGGGAGGCCACTTTCTTTCAACCCCCTTCCGACACCTTCTTCGTTGCCGTATACCGAAGCGGTATCAACATGGCGATAGCCTATCTGTAATGCATATTTTATGGCATCGACCACTTCTTGATCATTGTCGGACTGATAGGTGCCCAAACCCAAATAGGGCATTTTTACACCGTTATGTAAATCGAAAGAGCCTTCTATATCTGAAATCGTTCTCATACTATCTGTCTCGGCTAAGATTTTGTCGCAGAATAAATCCGATGGATTTATTCCGCCGGACACGAGCCTTTTGTCAAAGTTATGGATTTTCCGATTGGGAAATCCTTCAACAATGAATTTTAGGCATTGGTGTAGAACATTATTAAAAGTTCAATTTGACCATTTGCATGGTCTTTTCTGGAATTCCGTTTCGAACTCGAGGACGAAAAAGTTTTTTGCCGTTTACAAGTTCATAAATAATTGGCTCCATGAATTGTTCCCCACTCCTTGCATTTTGGGCAATAGGTTTTGAAACATCCAATTCTGGCCTGCTCAGTGAGTAAAACCAAGATCTTCCGGTTATATCAATCTGTAATGCCAAATAGAGATTTTCTCGTCCGTATTTTTTTCTCAAGAACCTTTTTTGCTTTTTGGAAATGTGATTTTGAATATACTCTTGAATGCTGTTTTCTTCAATAATCAATTTTTCATTGCTATTTCCATTTCCGCTTCTGTCAATTGAGTCCGCAATTTTCAAGGTGTATTTGAGAAAATCGATATTATGTTTTTCGCTCAAAAGTACCTTCAATTGATGGTTATAGCAACTTTCTATGAATGGAATGGGATATTCCGTTTTTATTCTAAATTCCCGTTCAATTACTTTTTTTTGAGTGTCCGAAAACGGAATGGGCTTTTCAAGTTTTAAGATTGCCAAATCGGCCTTTAAGTCCAATTCTGCCTGTTTCATTTGTTCCAAGCAATGTTGATTTTCCAAATTGGGTTTGAACTCGAACTGCCCAAAAATTGATTTATATTCCAGCACAAAAATTAGCAGAAAAATATTATATATATTGTTTTGTGGCATAATGCTATACAACTTGCTTATAGTTGATATACCCATTCTTCAGGATTCAATTTGTCCGTATCTTGATGTAAATAGAATTTTAACCGTGTCTGGCCATTGGACCGATTGGTATATATATCGCCCAATTCGGTTTTGGCCTCTACGACATCGCCCTTCTTTACATAAATGTTCGACAGGTTGTAATAGGTGCTAATAAAATTACCATGCTTGATCTGAACGGCCTTATTACCGCCTGGAACGGAAATAATGGCAATAACCTCGCCCTTGAATATGGCCCTTGCCTTTGCCCCTTCATCGGTAGCAATGATTACACCGTTGCTCTCGTGTTTGATGCCGGGATAAACGGCATCGCGATATACCCCAAAACCTTGGCTCTTGATTCCTTTTTCGACCGGCCAAATCAATCTTCCCTTATTTGCCGAAAAGTTATTGGCGATAATGGTAGCCTCAGGAGTCAGAAAAAATCGCGAAGTATCACTAGTCGGCCTGCTTGACTCGCGATTCGCAGCCGCAATGGCCTCTCGGATCAACTTATCGAGTTGCTTGTCTATTTGCTTCGCCTCACGCTCTTTCTTTTCAATCGCGGTGGCATAATTGCTCTCGTTTTGGCGAATAGTGGCCAACAGCTCTTTTTGATTCTTTATCTCTTCCATGAGCTGGGCCCTTGCCTTCTTATTCTGGGCGATCAAAACTTCTTTTACCTTACGTTCTTCGTTCAGGTCTTTGTTCAAACGTGCAAGGTCTTCGGTCTTCGTAATGATCTGTTCTCCCTGTTTCTTGCGAAACTCGGTATATTGCTTCATATATTGAAGCCTTTTGAAGGCCTGATAGAAGTTTTCAGAAGACAACAAAAACATCAACCTGCTCTGTTTCGACTTGTTCTGATATGATTTTTGGATAATTTCTCCATAATCCTTTTTCAGGGTTTCCAGCTCATCCCGTAGTTTCGAAATATTGCGGATGTTCGCATTGATCTGCCTGCTCAACAGGTTCGATTGTTGATTGGTCACCCGTATCAACTCTTGTCGCACATTGATTTTTTTATCCAATGCCTCCATTTGGTCCAACACGTTGCCTTTTTCCTTTTTTTCGGCAAAAAGCAAACGGTTGATGTCCCTTATTTCCGATTGCAGTTTTTCGCGTTTGGCCTCAAGGGCTTTTTGTTCGCTGGTTTGCCCTGATGCAAACTGAAACATGGCAAAGCCAAAGAACGCGATCAGAAAGCAACGATATGTTACTTTAAAGGTCATTTTTGGTCAAAACGATTTCATCATACCCTTTTGGGATCTTATATGGAAAACTCACGGACTCATCGAACTGCATATTTCTATATTGCAAGGCAATGGTATTGGTATGCGTATTCTCGCTCGCCAAAATCAATAACTCGTTCGGAAGAATCCATTTATTGATTTTCTGATAGTTCTTATAATCGATGTCCAACAAACGGTTTTGCGAAGGTTGTGCCAATCGTTGTGAAGCCATTTTGTAGTTCTTGGGTTCGATCTCGAACAAGATGTTGAAAAGCTCAATAGCTTGTTTTGGTTTCAGCAGATAATTTCCCCCTGCTGTCGACACTTCGTATTTTGCCTTTCTCAAATCGAAAAGGGCTTCGCCCAAGAGTAGGTTCTGCACCTTTTTAAAATCGAGTTCGGTGCCCAATAATTGGCTCAGATACGAAAAATCACCATCGAAATAGGTATTCTCCAATTTATTGTAAAAAGAAACACGCTCAGGTGTTATATAAGCCTTTACGATACCCAAGGGAGCGCTCATCCAAATGGCATGGTCTTTTTTCATTCTGAGGCTCACGCTGAACGATTGGGTATCATCGCCATCGGAATAATCGATTTTGACCTTGCCCCTTAACGTTTTAAAGTCCAATTCGTTTTGATAGTGCGCCCTGATCAGATTCTTTGCGGAAATATTGGCATCTATAGTGCCATCGGAAATAATCTTACTTGATTTACAGGAAGAAACCAATATTGAGAAAACACTGAAAAAGAGAATCCGAAATGCGTATCGGGACATCTTGTTCATAGCTAAAATCCGGGTTTTATCTTGCGAAGATACATATTTGCCTTTGATGTATTGTTCAATGCCTGATGGGCATCGGCCAATTCCTTATAGATTTTGTTCTCCAATGCGGGGTCGTCCAAAAGATAATCAAGTGAAATCTCCAACACTTCGACAGCTTCCTGATATTGCTCTTTCTTGTTCAAGGCATACCCTTGGGCATAATAAAAATACGGTTGTAACGGATAGCTTTCCAGGGCTTCGGCGGACAGCTTTAGCATCTCGGCAACGTCAGCCCCATTCATCAGTTCTTCAAGACGACCCTTATACGTTTTGCTCGGATCGGCATCTTCTTCGTCGGTTATGGAAAAATCGGCCTCTTGCTCTGCCGGTTCTTTATTTTGGATGGAATCGTTGATCTTCAAGGTAAGTTCTTCGCGAAAGGATGAGGACTTGATTCTCTTTAACACGGCAAGGGCTTCTTCATAATTTTTCGACTTGAAATAAATCATGGCCAGATTTTCACTTAGCTTGACGTTATCGATGGGTATTTTGAACGCGGTCTCCTCAATTGTACTGCCCTCTTTTTGAAGAATGGCCACCAAAGTGTTCAGATACCAATAATTATCCGGTTCGGCCATAATGGCTTCCACGGCATAGGTCTTGGCAGAAAGGTATTGTTTGTCCTCAAAATAGGCCTTGGCCAGTTCGTAGGCCACTACACTGTTGTCGGAGTCCAAACGTTTACATTCCAATAATAAGTTTACCGCTTTGTCATGATTACCGATGCCCTTTTGCTTGAGGGCCTCGAAAAACTTTTCTTGAAATTCATCGGTATATTCTTCTAAAAAGACCTCGGCACTGGGTTCGAGGTTTATCTCAGGAGTTTCTTCTTGGGCAAAAGAATAATTCTGGATTATCAATAATCCCATTGCTACCCATACTATTTTCCTTTTCCTGACCAAAAGCCTTATTTTACCCCTGTACTTCCAAAACCGCCGGTGCCTCTATAAGTTTCCGATAATTCTTCGCCTTCGACCCACTCGGCCCGCTCATGCCTGGCGATGACCAATTGTGCGATACGCTCCCCGTTTTCTATGGTGAAAGCTTCATTCGAAAGGTTGACAAGAATCACACCGATCTCGCCGCGATAGTCGGCATCGATCGTTCCCGGGGCATTCAACACCGTAATGCCTTTTTTTGCCGCAAGTCCGCTTCGGGGTCGCACTTGGGCTTCCATACCTAGCGGAAGCTCGATGAACAAGCCTGTTTTAATGACAGTTCGCTCTAAAGGTTGTAACGTAACCGATTCGGAAATATTGGCCCTAAGGTCCATTCCGGCAGAGGCATTGGTCTCGTAGTTCGGTAATTGATGGGCCGATTTGTTGACGATCTTGATTTTCATCTATTTAAAAATTGTTTTAAGTTTGAATGGATGCCTGAAACGAAAAGACTTCCCGTGTACGTGACAGCCATCCCATTTTATATCTTCTACCTTTTTAAAAATATCCTTTTCAGCATCTCGTTCTCAAGTCGATATACCAACCCAAAGAACAATAAAAGTAATACAATCCCGATGATCAAATTCCTATCAAAAACATAAAATGACAGCGCAGAGAATAAAATGGACAACGATAGATAAAAAATAATCTTTCTAAAATTATATGGGACCGGATATCGTGATTTTCCCAGATAATACGAAATCACCATCATACTGCCGTAGGCCATCAAGGTTGCTAATGCCGAGGCCATATAACCTATCAAAGGGATAAAAAAGAAATTTATACCGATTGTTATTAACGCTCCTATCACCGATATAAATGCGCCATACCGGGTTCTATCAGTTACCTTGTACCAAACGGACAGGTTATGGTAAATGCCTAAAAAGAAGCTCGCCAAAACGACTATGGGAACGACTTTCATGGCATCCCAATATGCTTCATCGGGCACGAAAAGTTCTTTAAGAACGTCTGCAAAGACGACAACGGCCAATAATATTATACTTCCTAAAATCACAAAATAATTGGTAATCTGAGCATAGGCCCTTTGCGGATTCTCACTCCCCGCATGATTGAAGAAAAAGGGTTCGATACCCAAGCGAAAGGCGGTTGAGAACAACGTCATGAACAAAGCAAGTTTGACACAGGCGTTGTACATACCGACCTCAGTTTTGGCAATGGATGCCGGTAACATTTCTTCCAACATTACCCTGTCAAAAACCTCATTGATGCTATAGGCGATTCCCGCAACGAGAACCGGCAGGGCGTACTTCATCATTTTCTTCCATAAGGTGGTATCAAAACCATATGAGCTTCTTACATAAGGTCTAAAAACCAACAAGAGGGTAAATGCGCTCGCAATCAGGTTGGCGATTAGAATGTATGAAATTTGAAATCCGGGCACGTATAGCCGCCCAAAAAAACTATCGGGATTGCCTGCCGACATTTTGGGAAGTATGAAAAGAAAGAATACGTTGAGCCCAAAATTAATAATGACGTTCAGTATCTTGATCGCGGCGTAACGGGTGGGCCGCTCATTGGCCCTAAGCCAGGCGAAGGGAATGATAACTAGAGCATCCAATGCCAATATGAAAACCACATATTTAATGTACTTTGGGTCGATGCTCAGAAGGTCGGCCATACCATCTTGAAATAGCAAAGCAAGACCCATGAATATAAAGGTCGATACCAAAATAGAAATCAAGGAAGTTGATACTACCCTATCCTTATCATCCGAATTGCTATAGAATCTAAAAAAAGCCGTCTCCATTCCATAAGCCAGCACAACATTGAACATAGCGAACCATGCGAAGATTACCGCCAGTTCGCCATACACCCCAGGTGCCATCGCCTCGGTATGCACACGAACCAAAAAAAAGGAAATCATCCGCGGCAATACCGTCGCCAGCCCGTAAATAGCCGTTTGTTTGAATAGTTTTTTAAGCGGATTCAATAATGTCGAGGTTAGGGTCTAAAATTAGACATTTATACCCTTGCGGCAAAGACCGATTTGCCAATAGGTCAAAATGAAAAAACCCGCTGTTCGCGGGTTTTTTCGTATGTCGTAAAAATTTGTCAATTGTTCAATGCTTCGGCGCCGCCTACTATCTCAAGGATCTCGTTCGTAATAGCGGCCTGACGTGCTTTATTATATGTGAGTTTTAGCTGATCACGCAATTCGGTGGCATTGTCGGTAGCTTTGTGCATGGCCGTCATTCGTGCTCCGTGCTCACTTGCAAAAGAATCTCTGACCGCCTTGAACAATTGGGTTTTCAAGGACTTAGGAATCAACTGTTCCACGATTTCAACCTTAGAAGGTTCAAAAATGTAATCGACGTTATTATTTTCTTCACCTGCATTCGGAACGATCGGCAAAAATTGTTCGGTCATCACGATCTGTGTAGCTGCATTCTTGAATTTGTTATATACGATGTCGATACGATCATAACCGCCCGAAGTATATTGCTCCATCAATTCTTCTGCAATGTCGGCAACATTCTCGAAAGTCAAGTCGTCATAGATTGCACTATGGTTAGCGATGACGTTATGCTTCTTGCTTAGAAAATCGTTCGCTTTCTTGCCAATAGCCATAAAATCGACCTGTTTGCCCGCATAGACTTCTTTGGTCAAAATAAGGCCCTGCTTGATGATATTCGAATTGAACGCGCCACAGAGTCCTCTATTGGAGGTTATAGCAACGACTAACACTTTGTTCACCTCTCTATTGTCGGAATACTTACTTCCCGAATCGGAATCCAAACTGGCACTCAAACTTTGCAGCAGTTCGGTCAGCTTATCGGCATAGGGCCGCATGGCGGTAATAGCATCTTGTGCTTTCTTCAATTTGGCGGCCGATACCATTTTCATGGCACTGGTAATCTGCATGGTCGAAGATACCGACGCTATTCTATTTCGAATTTCCTTTAAGTTCGCCATCTTTTCAAGTTAGGAGTTTAAAGTTAAGAGTTAGGAGTTTTTTAATATTGAGGCCAATATTCTAATCAACTCTTCACACTTTACCTTCATATCTTTTGGGATTTCCCTTCCAGTAGCTTCTAGAATTTCTAACCAATACAAGGTTTCATCCGCTTCCTTTAAGGCAATTCCAAACTAATTTCTAAAATCTTTTTTACTTACTCCTCTTTGTGCTTCCCGAGTATTGGCTCCAATACTAGTTCCGCTTCTTAATAATTGAGAAGCCAGTTCATAGTTCTTATTCCTTTTAAGTTCATCACAATAGAGAACAATTTCACAAGCAAATTGAAAGCTCTTCTTTCGAATCGGACTATCATTCAATCCGCTCATAACTCAACACTCTGAACTCTTAACTTCTATATTTCCCTGAAAGGTCTTTTGCAACAGCGGTCAATGTATCGGTTACCTCATCGGTCAATTTACCCGATTTTAGAGTGTCCAAAATATCCCTGTGCTTAGCATTTAGAAATTCAATATAATCCCTTTCAAATTCCTTCACCTTTTCCACGGGAACGTCTCGCAATAGGTTCTTCGAACCCGCATAAATAATGGCAATCTGATCCTCGACCGTAAACGGGTCGTTCTGTGCTTGTTTCAAAATTTCAACATTACGTCGTCCTTTTTCGATAACGTTCAATGTAGCGGCATCCAAATCAGAACCGAACTTCGCGAATGCTTCAAGTTCACGGAACTGTGCTTGATCTAATTTCAATGTGCCCGCAACCTTTTTCATAGACTTGATTTGGGCATTACCACCAACACGTGATACCGAAATACCCACATTGATTGCCGGACGCACACCTTGGTTGAACAAGTCTTGCTCAAGGAATATCTGCCCGTCGGTAATCGATATTACGTTGGTAGGAATATATGCTGAAACGTCACCTGCCTGAGTCTCGATGATCGGCAAGGCGGTCAACGAACCTCCTCCTTTTACCATAGGTTTCAATACTTCCGGCAAATCGTTCATGTTTTTGGCAATGTCGTCATCATTGATGACTTTCGCCGCTCTTTCCAACAAACGAGAGTGCAAATAGAAAACGTCACCTGGATAGGCCTCACGCCCTGGTGGTCTTCTCAAAAGCAGGGAAACCTCACGATAAGCAACGGCCTGTTTTGACAAATCGTCATATATTATCAAAGCCGGACGGCCCGTATCCCTGAAATACTCTCCAATCGATGCGCCCGCCATTGGGGCATATACCTGCATAGGTGCAGGGTCGGATGCATTCGCGGCCACAATCGTCGTGTAGGCCAAGGCACCCCTATCTTCCAAAGTCTGGGCAATCGCAGCCACCGTAGAAGCTTTTTGGCCAACAGCAACATAAATACAATATACCGGCTCTCCGGCATCATAGAATTCTTTCTGGTTCAAAATCGTATCGATACAAACCGTGGTCTTACCTGTCTGACGGTCGCCGATAACCAATTCGCGCTGTCCACGACCTACCGGAATCATAGCATCGATAGCCTTGATACCCGATTGTAACGGTTCTGTAACCGGCTCACGGAAAATAACCCCCGGCGCCTTACGCTCCAAAGGCATTTCGTATGTCTCTCCAGCGATAGGACCTTTACCATCGATCGGATTGCCCAATGTATCAACAACCCGGCCAACGATACCCTCTCCAACATTGATAGAGGCGATTCTTTGGGTTCGCTTTACAGTAGCACCTTCCCCAATCTGTTTTGATGGCCCCAACAATACCACACCCACATTATCTTCTTCAAGGTTCAGAACGATACCTTCTAGACCTCCTTCGAACTCGACCAATTCGCCATATTGGGCATTCGCCAATCCGTAGACCCTTGCGATACCATCACCCACCTGCAATACTGTTCCTACTTCGTCTAAAGTTGCGGTTGCATCGAACCCTGATAATTGCTTCTTTAATATTGCCGATACTTCGGCGGCTTTTACTCCTGCCATTTGTTAAGACGTTAGATTATAGACTACTTGCGAATTCTCGCTTTAGATTGTTCAACTTGTTCGCGATGCTGGCATCAAATTGCAGATCACCTATTCTTAAGACGAATCCGCCGATGATGCTTTCATCGATTTTGTTCTCTATGGTAACTTTGTTGCCCGCGAGTTTACCTATTTGTTGCAATACCTTCTTTTCCAATTCGGCCGTTAAGGGGACCGCTGTAGTGACCACAGCAACATCTTGCCCTTTTAATTGTTCATTTAATATAATGTACTTCAGCGCGACTTCGTTTAACATGCCGATACGTTTATTGTCGACCAGCATTGATATCAGACCTTCTGAAATGGAATGACCATCTTTGAAAATTGCGCTCAATGCCTTCTTTTTGTCATTGCCGGGAATAACAGGGCTTGCCAACATTTCACGAAGATCCTTATTTTCGAAAATGGTACTTGAAATCGACCGCATATCTTTTTCCAAAGCCCCGGTTGCCTTATTCTCCACGGCAAGATCAAGAATCGCTTTGGCATATCGTAATGCCGCTCTAGATTCGCTCATTTTTTCGTTGTTCAGTTGTTCTTTCCCCTGTTAAACAAAGTAAACTTTTAATTCAGCTTTATGTCGCCCAGCATATCTTCGACCAGCTTCAATTGCTTGTCTTTGTTGCCCAATTGTTCCTTGATCACTTTTTCGGCGATTTCTACCGAAAGATTGGCAACTTGATTCTTTATATCGGCAACTGCTGCCTTCTTCTCACTTTCAATGGTCGCTTGGGCCTGCTTGATCATTTTATCGCCTTCGATCTTGGCTTGTTCTTTTGAATCGGCTATGATCTTCTCCTTTAATTCTCTGGCTTCTTTCAACATCTCCTCGCGTTCCGCCCTTGCTTCTTTCAACAACTTCTCGCTGTCGGCGGTGACGTTCTGCATTTCTTTTTTCGCCTCCTCGGCAGCGGCAAGTGCATTTTTGATGCCTTCTTCACGTTCGTTAACAGCTTGTAGAATCGGTTTCCAGGCATATTTGCGCAAAAGCAGCATCAAAAGAACAAACAGCAGTATTTGCCAGAAAAAAAGTCCGAATGAAAAATCATTGATCAACTTCTCCATAATATGTTTTATTTAATCATTAAAACAACCGCCATAACCAACCGTTATAGCGGTTGTTCAATACTCTTAGCCTACGAACAATGCCGCAAACCCAATTCCTTCAATAAGCGCCGCCGCAATCAACATTGCTGTTTGAATTTTTCCGGTAGCCTCAGGCTGACGGGCAATAGCGTCCATCGCTGAACCACCGATTCTACCAATACCGATACCAACACCGATAACGATTAAACCTGCTCCTACAATAGTTGGAACTTCCATAGTATATATAATTAAAAATTAAACATTCCATTGTAAAATCTACCGACTGCGACCACGGTTACAACAATCATCAATGTGCCTCTTCGTGGTCATGCTCTTCTACGGCAAAACCAAAATAAAGGGCCGACAACAACGTGAATATATAAGCCTGCAATGCGGCAACCAGCAATTCAATAATCGATAGAAAGAATGCCAAAACCAACGACAATCCGCTTCCTATCCAATTTTGTACCAAAAAGACCAAAGCAATAATACTCATCAGTACTACGTGGCCTGCCATAATATTGGCATATAATCGAATCATTAAAGCAAAGGGTTTAATGAAAACGCCAAGCAATTCAATCGGAGCCAAAATAAATTTCATCGGTACCGGTACGCCAGGCATCCAAAAAATATGCTTCCAATAGTTCTTGTTGCCCGAAAATTGCGTTATGACAAATGTTATCAAAGCCAAAGCGAAGGTAACGGCAATATTTCCTGTTACGTTCACACCCAATGGCGTAAGGCCAAAAAGGTTCAAAAACCATATAAAAAAGAACACGGTCAATAGATAGGGCATGAATTTTTTGTACTTCGGGCCAATATTCGGTTTTGCAATATCATCCCTGATGTATAGTACTATTGGTTCGAAGAATCTGCCTGCACCGGTAGCAATAGGCCCTTTTTTGAACGATTTGGCCAAGCCGGCGAAGAGCAAGAACATCAATAAACCGGTCACGAACATCATAACGACATTCTTTGTAATGGAAAAATCGAGAGGTTTGGCATTTGTTGGGTGATGTTCTTCATCGTAACTTATCGTACCCTTGGCATCGGTCTTATAAACCTTATTATGGTATATTTTATAATAGTTGCCATTACTCTCGGCAACAGTTTCGCCATGGTGGAATTTCGAAGACGAAAAGATATGCAAACCATCATCCCAAAGGATTACGGGGAGTGAGAAACCATAGTGTTTGCCCGTCTCGGAGTCAGAAAAAAAAGTAAATGAATAGGAGTCTTGTATATGGTGATCTATATCTGCCTTGATTTCTTTCTTTTTCGCATCTTTACTACTATCATGGGCCGCATCGATATTATGTTCGACCTCCTGAGCAAAGAATATTCCGCTAATAGATAGAAATCCAATAAAAAATGCTTTTGTAAAAGGTGTAATTCGCATACCTCGTTAAAATCAGGGTCTCTAAAAATCGGTGCAAATGTACGGCATTCTTCTAAAAAGAAAAAAGCAAAACCACTCTTTATTTTATGGCTATTTTTTATCCAGATTATTGAGCATTTTACCGGTAAATATTGTTTCGATCACGAGGGAGATAACGTAAGGTACAAAGAAGGCCGCAAACTCAAATTTGTCCATCTTTCCATCAGCTTGATAAATTGGATAAAAGAGAATGAAAAAGAGAATGAATTTGATAAAACTACCTCCTATAAAAAGATAGCCAATATAGTTTTTCAGGATATTTCTGAATAGAAAAAGAATGGCGTATATCGCAGCGGCCAAAGCCCCGTTCAACCAATAAGAGGTCACGATCAAATCGCCAAATCTCAAATGGCCCAAATTTTCGAGAAATGACGTATGGGCGAAAAAGGCCAAAGACAACATCGCGCCAAGAATTGTTAAAAAGGAAAGTAATGGCCTGATATTGGGCATTATGGTTTTATACGTTTGAGTTGGCGCAAAACTACCCAAATTGAAATTGCCACCCCCAAAATCGTGGTAATGGCCGTATAGATTTTTTTATCGGTTTGATAGTGCTCGTCAAGCCAAAGGCCGCCCTTAGCCGCAATGAAAATAATCGCGCCCATTTCAAAGGCAATACCTGAGAGAACGGCAAAGTTTTTAAAATTGTTTTTTCTTTTACGAGGCTTTTGCTGCTCCACCACCAGAACCGGAATTTGAGTTACCGGCCAAGGACGATTTAAACCCGCCTGGCGCGCCAGTACCTGAAGCGCTTGGACTCGGTTTGTTCGCGTTGCCCAATAAACCGCCCTTGCCTTTCATGTTGCACGAGGCATTAAAGGTAGCTCCGGGCTCGACCGCCAATTTTGATACCGAGACCGTACCTTCTATTACGGCCGATGACTTAAGGGAAAGCAAATCGGATACCAATAGCTCGCCATTGAAGCTTCCTTCGATATCGGCATTTACACATTCTACTTTTCCATGGATATAGCCATCTTTGCCAATGACCACTTTGCCCGAAGTCTTGACGTTACCGTCCAATTTTCCGTCAATTCGAAAATCAGCTTCCGAGATGATATCTCCCTTGATTTTCGTGTTCTTTTCGATTCTGTTGGGTTGTCCGCCTATTTCGTTCATAGTTCTAGGTTTTTGTCTGTCTGAAAACATTCGTTAAGGTTTTGGGGTTGAAAGGGTGTTCTTATAATCTTCTAGATTTTTATGCACTTGTATTATTTTATAATTCGAAGATAAGATAACAAAATTCTCATCTTTGATCCTATAGTCTTTGTTATTTTTGATCAGTTCGGCATAGCCTAGGGCAAAATCTTTCGACTTGAAGCCATGCACGACGATAAATTGGGTTTCCAAGTTATAAATATCTTTTGAGACCGTGTTCTTATATTTTAAATCTTTTATTGATTTTACCAGCTTTTCCATCAATTTTAGGGCTACTTCATCATTACTTCGCCTAAAAGGAAAGACGACCTTCCAATTACCGGTGCCCGATGAGCCTTCTTCTGGCGAGAATTCCTTGGGTTCCAACTTGGGCAATTGCTCTGCGACCATCTGTTCGGCCTTTTTACCTTCGGGATTGTTCGGATAGGTCAATGCCACATAGTTCAGGGCCTCTTTAAAAGGTTCGAAACCGTTCAACCTTCCAATGGCATTTGCCTTCAACATTTCGAACTTGGGCACTATCGGGTCTCCCGTATATTTGTTGATATTCTCTTCAGCTCCTGTAATTACCCTTAAAAATTCCTGGTTTCGGTATAGTACGAAAAGTTCGCCATACCTGGTATCGGGACTATCATCATTATCGGCCAACACGGCCTGCGGATTCAATAATATTTCAGCATATCGAGAATCACCATGGTTTTTGACGATATTGTCTTTCATTTCGGCCATTAGCGGGCTGCCTTCTTCTTCATAAATCTTGTACAGGTTGTATTTTGAGGGCAATATCAATCGTTCCTCGGGATTCGATTTCAGTACGGTCTCCAACTTACCGGCGGCCAAAAGATTCTCGTTGAATTTTTCCTTATAGATCAATCCGAGCTGATAATTGGCAAAATTGCGCTCCGTACGAAGACTATCTACAAATGATGCTTCCGTCGGAACCCTGTCCATATAAAAATCCAACGAATACCTTTCTTCCTGCGAAGGTGCCCTATCAAGGCTATCGACCTTTGCTATGTTCGCCTCACCGTTAATGGGAGAAACAGTATTCTTGTTGCTCCATCTCCAATTGTCTTCCAATTCGCGATTGCCCCATCTGTTCGTAAAATCGTTCTTGCCATAGCCCAAACTCTGTAAGTTGTAGAAATAGAACTTTCCCTTGTTCTCTTTCCCACCCTTTGTCTCGGCAAATGCGGCAAAACCTGCGGTAATCTTTTCTTCGGCTTTTTTGGCGGCTTCCTCGTCCGCTTTTTTGATTTTCGCGATATGTGCCTCAAAATAGGCTACACGCTCTTCGGGCGACTTTTCATAAAGCGTTATCACACTATCGGTGTGTTGAACGATGTCCTCATATTTGATGACATCTTCAAGGTTGTCCAATTTCTTTTTCGTAGCCCTAAATTTCTTGGTGTTTTCCGACAGATTGGTCAAAACACTATCATAATACGCTCCGGCCGTTTTGTATTCATTTTTATCAAAATTGTATTCGGCAAGGTTCTCATAGTTCAATGCGTTTAGCTTCGGCTCGTTCTGCGTGGCACGCAATGATTTGTTGAAATAGGTCAGGGCCAAGCTGTCGGACCCACGATCTAGGTGATACTCGGCCACTTGTCGATAAATTTTGTCTAAAAATGGTCGGTTCTCACGACTTTCTTCCAATTCGGTCAAATATTCCAAAAGCTCTTCTTGGTTTTCGTCGGTTATCTGTGTGTTTCGCAGTTTCTGGATTTCGGCATTGATCATATATACCCGAGGCGATTTTCTATTCAGGTCGATCACCTTGTCAAAGGCATAATTTGCACTGTCCTTATGGCCCATCTGATTGAAAAGTTGTCCGATGATATAGTAATACCTTCCCTTCTCAGCATTCTTTTTTGTGTAGTACGAGGCAATTTTCAATTGTTGAACGGCCGTGTCAATAACCTTCTGATTGATATATGCCTGTGCCATCATCGCACGTGCATCGGCATACTCTTGGTCGCTGAGCTTCTCATATTTCATCAGACGCTTTAGGTTCTTAATGGCCAGATCTTCGTTCTCCAATCGAATATTGACTTTTTCGCGCCAAATGTGCGCCTCGTTCAGCTTGTCGCTATAGGTGTATTTTTTGATAATGTAGTTGAAAGCCTCAAGTGCGGGAATGTAACGTTGATCAAAGTATCGTGCCTTGCCCAAAAGCAAAAAAGCTTCGTCGGTCTGCGGATTGCGTTCTTCGTCCTTGATGTCCATACTATGTTTTTGTATGGCCTTGGTCGCTTTTTCTTCGGCAATTATAAAATTGGGGTTGTTGTCTTCCGAATCCAACTTCAGGTCTTCGGTCACTTCAAGGCGCTCGATAGGAAGGGTTTCCCAATAATCGTCCTTATAATTTGTGTTTAGCGCCTCACGGCCTTCCTCAAATGCAATATTGCCATTATATAGCACATTGTACTTTGTATTGAGTGCATGCCAATTTCGATTGAGCATGGCGTCTTTCTTGGTAGAACATGCGTTGAACAGGATGCCCCCCAATAATGCGCTAAAAATAACTTTGAAATAAACCTTCAATTTTGCGTGTATACGTACGTAACTTTAACTGCAAAAGAACGGGATTATTATACGATTGGTCGATAAAAGTGCAAGCACAAGTGCAAACGTTACGATCGGAAAAAGAAAATAAAAGGAGTTCGAGCACCAATTTTAGCGACCGATCGGTTTGTTCGGTGCACCTTTTATCTATAAACTGCCTTGGTCATTGGTATTTCAAGGATGATTTTTGACTTGAAATCGAAAGTTTGTTTTTTAATCTTGTTTATGGAAAACTCAAAACCGACTATAGGGTCGGGTTAAAGGTTCATACAGGTATTTTTAGGATGTTTTTGCTTCTGGGGATAAAATCCCACCGCCAAAGAAAGTTTCAAGTTCTTTCAGGGTTTCTTCAGAAGTCTTTATGTCACGTACCATTTCACCCTTGTTCAAGACCACGATCCGTTCACAGACCTCAGTAACATGGATCAGGTCATGGCTCGATACCAGAACGGTCACCTCTTGTTTTGCCGCCAAATCTTTAATTATGCCTTTCAGGCGAATTTGTGTCGATGGGTCCAAGTTTGCGAAGGGCTCGTCCAAAATGACCACTTCGGGGTTTCCGATAAAAGCGGCCACAATCCCTGCTTTTTTTTGATTTCCCTTAGATAGATCACGTAGGTACTTGCGCTGTCCGAGAATCTCACCGTGGAAAAAATCATTAAAATCAGAAAGCAACGTATCTACGTCGGCCTTGTTGCGCCCGCGAAGTTCGCCGATGAAATAGAAATACTCTTCGGGCGTCAAATATCCGATAAGAAAAGTCTCATCAATGAAAGATGATGTAAAAGGTTTCCAGGCCTCACTTTTGTCGATTTGAATGTCGTTGCTGGTAATATGGCCCGTAGTCGGTTGTATCAAATCGAGCAGAAGACTGAAATAAGTGGTCTTTCCTGCACCATTGTTTCCTACAAGACCGAAACTCTGTCCCTTTGGTATTTCCAAATTCCCTATGTTCAGAACTAGCTGCCTTCCATATTTCTTGGTCAAGTTTTGTGTCTTTATCATAACAATAGTATTTTATTTTCATTCCCATGAAGCTGGGAATCCTTTCAAATTCAGGTTCAACAAAAGGGTTATGGGCTTGTTAGTTTATCAGAATCAGTATGGTCATACCACAAACTTTTGGCTAAAATTGCTTTTTATAAACCTATAAACCCCTACACTTATAAACTCACTCAACTATTCTTTTCTTTAAATCCGGCGATCATGCCATATTTTTTCTTGCGATATACCTCCGTGATTCTATCCAACAACTGTTTTCTAAAGGCGAAACCGATTATCCCCGTGACCGTCAAGGCAATCATTGCGGCCTCGAAGGAAATGAAAACGACGAACAAACCGTAGATAATCATAGGTGCACCGAAAAGGGGAATCCCCACTAAAAACTGGGCTGCCCCCGTACCCTGCATATTACCGATAGCACTTTTGGTCAGGTCGATCCGTTTTTTGTTCATGGAACCGAAAAACAAGATTACGGGGATGTTGACGCCTAAATTATAGACCGCACAGCTCAAATTGATCCATAAGGCCTGCCATCCAAAATAAACGTAAGGTATGGAAAGTAAGAACATAACAACGACACTGACCGTAATGAGCCCTGCCTTTGATTCGAGATAATCGCGAAGCGGAATATTCTGGGCCATCATCATACTGTAATACTCACTGTCCCACGCCGGGATGAACTGGCCGAAGTTCATTAAGAATATGCCGGTCATAAATATACCCACGAACACCATCATAGGCGACCGAGGCCCGAAATCATCCATCGCATAAAAAATCAGTCCATAAAAAATCATGGCCAATGACATGAATACCTGCATTTTTGTTCGTTTGTTACGCCAGATCAGCTTGAGGTCCAATTGCAGGTACGGGGCAATACTACCGAAACGTTTGGTCCATGCCAAATCGGAGGTTTCTGCCACTTTGGACTTTTTTTGCAAGGAGGCATCCAAAAAAATGCGGTCACGCAAAAAATTATAGTTGATATAGTAACACCCCACTGCAAGACACAAAGGAACGACAGCAAACAAAGGGTTTAGATAAAGTCTGTAAAAAAGCCCTCCCATAAACCCCGAAACCGAAAAGATGCCAAAATGCTCCAAAGCATAAAGGCCGGCCATCAAAATGACCAACCCGATCAAAACCTTGTCGCTTTTATTGATTATGAAATTCAGATAATTGACAAAAAGTACGATGCAACCCATCGAAAAGAGCCAAACAAGCACGTTTAATGGCGGATAACCCTTTGCCAGCAATACGATGACAAAGGGTACAAAAACGAACAGTGCCAATGCGTTATAGAAGGATAGCCCCGATCTACCCAAAATGTAATGGGTTATGTTCTTCTTTTTGATGGGAAGCATCAACAATGGTTTGACATCCATCACGGGAAGTTTTTGCATGAAATACCTAAAGAACAATTCTATCAAGACCCAATAGATCAAAAGCTCGCTCACTTTTAGCATTGGGTCTACATCGGGAAAGATTTTTTGCAATGCAAAGAACAGGCCCGCACCCAATGCGATGAGCGATACCAGCATATATATCGCAAAAAGCAGCATTAAGATCCGTACGGCCATGCCTTTGCCGAAAGAGGAAGATCTAAAGAACGATTTCCATTGAAGCGAGACAAAGTGTTTGAACATGGGCGGTGGTCGTTATTTAACAAATTAGTGGCGTTCGAATAGAATTTGTTACACTAAGCGGTCATTTTGTATTCGGGATACGTCTCGGCAAGCAATTCTTCGGCTTTTTTGGGAATGATATAGACCATTACGTAGACCAAAATTGAGAATAAAACCAAAATAACAGTAACAAGTATCAGAAACATCCTGTTCATCACCAATGATTCATTCAAAATTACTGCGCTGTTGAAGATGTGAATTGGAAATATTATTAAGTTGAACAAATGAACTTGGTTGAAAATCATTTCTTCCAGCATCCATTTTTTGTTTTGATAAGCAATTCTTTTCTTCAATTGCAATGAACGCCATAAGAAAAATAAAGCCAAGATGAAAAAGGGTATCAAAGCATAATATCCCATATGGTTTTGGGGCAACTTCACGAAAATCTGGAACAGTATATAAGTGGCTGTAAGAGTCAAAATGATTTTAGGCAACTTGAACCATTCCTTAACAAACCCAAAAATGATTTTCCAATATTTTTTTTCCATGGCTTTACGACGTTTTCGAACAACCCTTTCAAAGCCATGCACCCCAAATTTTCTAAATTCACGTAACCTGGCATCTTTGTAGCTACGCTCGGGGTGTTCATGCCATTGCGCTTCGATGCCGTTCGCCAAATGATCTACCAATTCGATCCGTAGGTCATAATGTTCGACATGGTGTTTACGAACAAAATTGAACAAGTCTTGTATTTGGTCTTCGGTCAGTTTCATGCGAGCGCATTCCTAATAATTTCGTATTCTTTTACTATCCTTTGGTAATGCTCTCGATATTCCAAGATTGCCGCAATGTTTATCAACGTCATAAATAGAATACATGGCGCCATGAAATAGAAATTATCTATAAGTCGCATATTGTCTACACTCCAAATTGAAGGGAAATAAAAAATGCTAAGAAAAACATGCGGCAATGCAAAGAGGTTTCCCAGTTTCATGGCCGCCAAGAGTTGTTCCCGGCTTTTCTTGTTGAAACGCTTGACATAAGATTGGTACATAAACGCTATTATCGTTAAAAAAACCGGAGCAACAAGAAGAAACCGTACCGTTCTTACCGAGAATAGATCTTTAGAAAAAAAGATACACAATAGATAAGTCAAAAGGGGAAGTAAAATCTTCCATTCTTTAAAAAGTGCCAAAAACCGTTTTAACAGGCCCTTTTGAATTCCCCAATGCATTGCGCGTTCTTTGTCCTTTGCGGCAGATCTACACCATTTTAATCTGTCTTTGACAAATACTTCGATAGAGACCTGTTGGGTCGATTGCTCATATTCCGTAACAAGATGGTCTACCAATTCATAGCGCACGTCCACATATTCAATGCCGGAAAACCGTAGCCATTGATCCACAAACCTTATGTTTTCGTCATTTAATTTCATGTAGATGGTTTAGTTTATACTCCAATCAGGATTTACCAAATGTTGCATGTTACGAATAAAATCCTCGAGTTCGGCCAGTCGGTTCACGGTTTCCCTTTCACCTTGTTCGGTCAGTTTGTAATACTTGCGCAAACGGTTATCGACCTTGGCCACCTCGACATCCAAAAGACCTTCGGCCTCTAATTTATGCAAGGCAGGGTAAAGGGCCCCCTCCGTAATCTTCAATTCACCTTGGGTGAGTTCCTTTACTTTTTGGGTAATTTCATAACCATACATCTTGCCCCGCTCTTCAAGCAATTTCAAAATGATGGTATTCAAGCTCCCCTTGTATAATTTTGAATTTGACATTTATTTTTGAAATGTATGGATATGTCGAATATATACATAATTTTCTTATGCATAAGAATTTTAGGTGTGTTTTTTTCGTTTTTCCGTTTTTTAGAGGCTTTGCAATGCGTAGCTTTGCAGTCCTTTATTACCAAATACGATATTAATGGCCCAATTTCATTCCCTCACGGTTAAGAACATCAGACAACTTACCCTCAATTCGGTGGCAATTTCCTTTGCCATCCCCAAAGAATTATTGCAAACCTTCGATTTTATTCCCGGGCAGTACATCACCATAAAAAAGGAAATCAAGGGAAAAGAGCTTCGCAGGGCTTACTCGATCAGTTCTTTGCCAAAGAGCGACACCATAACCATCGGGGTCAAAAAAGTAGATAAAGGCGGATTCTCCGATTATGCAAACACAAAACTAAAGGTGGGCGATATACTTGAGGTCATGCCGCCCGAAGGCCGCTTTGTCTTCAGCCCGAACCCGAACCCGAAGAAAATGGCCGCCTTTGCCGCCGGAAGCGGTATTACACCGATTATGAGCATTGCTCGAAGCGTTTTGAAGAGCAATGCCACCAATCAATTCGTTTTGGTGTATGGCAACAAGTCTACCGAAGAAACCATGTTCTATACCGATTTGGTCAAGTTGGAACTTGATTACCCGAATCGGTTTTTTGTGTATTTCACGAACAGTCAGGCCCGTGAAACCGACTCGCTTTTTGGACGAATAGACATATCAACGGTCAATTATGCGCTCAAGAACAAGCATAAAAATGTTGATTTTGACGGTTATTACCTATGTGGCCCCGAGGCCATGATCAATCTGGTATCTGACACTTTGCACGAGAACGGTGTTCCATCCGATAAGATCCATTTCGAACTGTTTACGACCACAGAAATTTTAGACGAGCTTCCAGAGACATCAGATGGCAAGACGGCCGTAACCGTAGTCTTGGATGATGAAGAATTCGAACTCTCGATGAACAGAAACGAATTGGTACTAGACGCCGTACTCAAACAGAACATCGACGCACCCTATTCGTGTCAAGGCGGGGTCTGTAGCAGTTGTATCGCCCGTGTGACCGAAGGCAAAGTGGAAATGGTAAAAAACCAGATACTGACCGATGGCGAAATTGCCGAAGGTTTGGTGTTGACCTGCCAATCGCATCCAGTTACGGCTACCTTGAAAGTGGATTATGATGATGTGTGATGGACGGTCAAATCTTCTAATTTTCGGGCAGCATGATCATAGCCTATAACGTAGGCCTTTTCGATGCTCTTTTTGTCCAATACCCCGATTTTTTCCAATTCCTCGGGCTCAAAGATCAGATCGCACTGACTTATCTTATGACGGTTGATCGCATAGATCATTAACGAAGTCGTGCGGGTCGCCAATTGAAGTGATGAATTGATCTCTTTTTTTGCAACTTGCTTAATGACGGAAACATTGCTCCCAATTACGAACTCTACCTTGTTGCGCAATGGTTCCAATGGAAAGTTGTTCATAATGCCCCCATCGGCATAAAAGCAGTTGTTGATCTCTAAAGGACTAAAAACGGGCGGTAATGCCGCGGAGGCCAATAAAGGTCTTAACAGTTCACCCTCATGGAAAAATTCTTCCTCACCTTTCTGCATATTGGTCGCGACCACGAACAGTTCACGTTGCAAAGCATCGAAACGTAGGGGGAAGTATTTTTGAAAAACATCCATGTACCGTTCGGTATCTACAAGGCCTGGCTTTACAATGGTAAAAAAATCGTACCTGAACAACGGGGTTTCCTTAAAAAAGGATAGCATATCGGCAATCGGGGTCCGGTTGGCATACAACGCCCCCACCAATGCTCCTACACTACTGCCAGAAACGATTTGCGCGGAAATCCCATATTCTTCCAAGGCGCGGATGGCACCGATATGGGCCATGCCCCGCACACCACCGCCCGAAAGCACCAAGCCGATCGACTTATCTTTTAAATGTAGGCCCATCTTTGACGTTACTTCAAGACAAAACTACTCCAATTTGTGGAGAATCTCGGTCAACATTTCGATTTGAAGTGCTCCCGTAAACGGATTGTTGGGCATGCCATTACAGAGCACCAGATAAAAACCCAGTTTAGATGCCTTCCACTCCCTCATAACCTGCCTCTCCGACATATCTACTTTATAGAAATAGGTAAAATGCCTTTTCGGGTTTATCCCCAGCCCTCGACAGATGGCCATGGCCCTTTTCAGGGCAAAATCTACCTCGCCCTGATTTGAGAGCCCATAACGTTTCAAAGCGCTTATGCTATAATTCAGCTCTCGATGGGCCAAAGCCTCTTCGAACGCTTCCAAAACAGCGATTAAACGTGAATCGAATCTTACTATGCTGGTCATTTCAGCTGTTCTTTTCGATTAACTGGACCAATTCATTCTTCGTGGAGACCCCCGATTTGCGCCAAACGATTTCACCTTTTTTAAAAAGTATCAACGTAGGAACTCCCCTTACCTGAAAACGACCGGCGATATTCTGGTTCTTATCGACATCGATTTTAATTATCCGTGCCTTACCGTTGATCTCTTCGGAGACCTCCTTTAATATCGGACTCTGCATCTTGCACGGCCCGCACCAATCGGCGTAGAAATCGATGAGTACCGGTTTTTCTGAACGTATTAGCCTTTCAAAATTTCCCTTCATTTTCTTCTTATTGATTATTATCTCGTACTTGTTTCAACAATTCTTTTTGTTTATCCGTCAATTTGGCCGGAAGTTTTACGTTAAGTGTGACGAACAAATCGCCAAATTGGCCCGATTTGCCATAAACCGGCATTCCCTTGCCCTTCAATCGCACTTTTTTACCGTTCTGGGCGGCTTCTGGAATGGTAATATTGACTTTGCCGGAAAGTGTGACTACTTCTTGCTTTCCTCCCAACATAGCCTTGAAAACATCCATGGGCACCTCCATATAAAGATCATTCCCTTTTCGTTTAAATATGGGATGGGGAGTTACCCGAACATTGACATAAAGGTCTCCCGACTTTCCACCGGAACCTTTTTGACCCTTTCCCTTAGCACGCAATTGTAAACCGGTGTATGCCCCCGGTTTTATCTTCAACTTGATCTTATCACCATCAACGTCCAAAATACGTTCGGTACCATGATAGGCCTCTACCAAACCAATGGCTACTTCCCCCGATACATCGGCCCCGGGAAAATCGTAGGTAGTACGGCTTCTCCCACGACCTTGTCCGCCGCCAAAAAAAGCCTCAAAGAAATCTGAAAAACCGCTACTGCCCCCAAAACCATCGAAATTACCCGAAGGTTCGTATTGATGGTGCCCCTGACTTTGGTATTGGCGATACTGCTTTCGTTGGTTCACAAAGTCGTCGTAACTGGCACCGGATTGCTGAAATTGTTCCCAATCTGAGCCCAATTCGTCATATTGTTTACGCTTTTCGGCATTGCCCAAAACCTGATAGGCTTCGGAAATTTCCTTGAACTTTTCCTCCAAAACCTTATCGCCTTTGGTCTTATCAGGATGATATTGTGTAGCCAGTTTGCGATAGGCTTTTTTGATTTCCTTCTCATTGGCGTTTTTCTCGACTCCCAATATGTTATAATAGTCCCTGAATTTCATTTCTTTCATCAACAATAGTATGCTTCAAAATATGATAATGTGTCAAGTAACCGATACAAATTCCATTTACCATGTGTTCTACAAGTATAGCAAAGATTCCAAACCGGTACACTGATAAGGGTCATATGCGTCTCACTTGTATGCAATATTTTTAGTCTTCATTATAGTTATTCATCCAATTGATTAAAAAAGGAGGCTTTCGCCTCCTTTTCGATTATGAATCCATTCCGAAGGCATAATAATATTTATCGGGCGACCCTTCATATACTCCTTCCAACATCACTCCGCCGTTCTTATCTTCCAGGGCTTTCGCCACATCTTCCACATCTTTTACCTTTTTACCATCGATATGCGTAATTATAAAACCTTCACGCATTTGGGTTTCTTTTCTGATTTTTCCGGCATACAAACGAACAACTTGTACGCCGCCATCGACACCGAGTTTCTTGGCCATACTGGACTCCAACGTTTCAAAGTCCGCACCTAAAAGATTCAAGACTTCTTTCTTTTCGCGCTTCGTAATCTCAGTAGTGCCTTTGGCATTCTCCAAGGTTACCTTGAATTCCTTTACACTGCCGTTACGTCTTACGGTCACATCGACTTTGTCACCAGGTCTCTTGCTTGCTATTATTTCTTGCAATCTTGGCGAGGTGCTCACCAAAACGTCGTCGACTTTTGTAATGATATCGCCCGGTTCGATACCTGCCTTGTCCGCGGCGCTGTTCTCGCCCACATTCTCTACCCAAACACCTTTTACGAAATCAACGTCTTCTTCATGGGCCAAGCTGCCATCCATCGTACGAATGGTCACACCCAACATGCCACGTTGTACACTGCCATATTTAAGCAGGTCTTCGACCACTTTGGTAACGATATTGCTCGGTACCGCAAAACCATAGCCTGTATACGTTCCGGTTCTACTGGCAATCGCCGTATTGATTCCGATAAGATTTCCTTCCAAATTGACCAAGGCTCCACCACTATTACCGGGATTGATCGCCGCATCGGTCTGAATAAAGCTTTCAACCGCGAATTTCTCCTTATTTATATTAATGCTTCGCGCCTTTGCGCTAACGATTCCCGCGGTAACGGTAGAATTCAACCCCATGGGATTCCCTACCGCCAACACCCATTCGCCAACTTCGACGTCATCTGAATTGACCAAGGCCATTGTTTTCAAATTATCCGCCTTTATCTGCAACAAGGCCAAATCTGTCGTAGGGTCCGTGCCAATGACCGTAGCCTTGTACGACTCATTGTTATACAAGGTCACTTCAACCTCATCGGCATTATTGATAACATGGTTGTTGGTGACGATATAACCCTTTTCGTTTATGATGACGCCAGACCCCGTACCTATCATCGGCTGTTGCAACATGCCGCCTTCGGGCATCTGATTTTTGAACATGTCGCCAAAAAACTCCCGAAAAGGGTCGGGCAACTGTCTTGGGCTATCCATTTCGGAATGAACCCTTGTTTGGGTCGATTTGATATGTACCACCGCGTCCAATACTTTTTCGCTCGTCTCCGTAAAATCGAGAGGGGTGATATTGCCTTCGTTATCCGCAGTATAAAGTACGTGCTGCCCGTTCAGGCCATTTACCTGTTTAATTGTAATGGGGTCTTCTTTGCTCAAATGGTATCCTCCTATGACCCCGAAGCTTACCACAAGTGCGATAAGTGCCGATAAGAAATATACCTTCCATCCTTTTTGTGCATTCATTTTACTTGTCATTTTTTAATGTTTATTAAATATTACTATGTGAAACATTTGAATTCTTGAAATCAAAACTGAAAAAATGTCGCTTTAAGGCGACAAAATGTCATTTTCTTTCGCTGGATTTGTTGGCGGTCGGTCTATGCTTCCCTTTTCGGTCCTTACAATAATCAGACATGGGAAAAGGATTGTTAAAGCCTTCATCTTGCAACACCGTTTTGGTGGTCAACTACAAAAAAACAAGATATACGACCACCAATTACGATAGACCATATGCCGACTTTCCAATACGTTAAAGAACTTTGATTTCGCTCTTTACCGGACAAACCCTATGCCAATAAAAGAATGGAAAATGCTAAAATTGTTTTAAAATTACCGCACCAAAATTAGACCGGTCGGTTTGGGCCTTGACAAATAAACCTTTTGAAGATTCGGATCGATGCAGTTCATCGATAAAACCAATGGAATAAACCATCTTTGGCCAATAGTATTGCCGAAATCAAATCTTAAAAACCGACCGTAAGGTCGTTTCATTGATTTGCCGAAAAGTGTTAAGTTCTTAACCGTTTGTAATTAAAAAATTCCACCAACGACCAAATGCAAAATCCTTTTTTATCGTAAGTTTACATTGTATCGTCAATCGATGGAACCCAAGCACGAACATACCACGGCCATTTTGGTCTTTGCCAATTCTTCAGGCGAGGAAACGAAGCGTAAAGCCATCAAATGCGGAAATCGACTTTTCGATGCGCTTACCGCCAATACCCTGAAAACGGTCAAAATGGCCGGAATGCCCTTTTTTCACCTCACGGAGACGGAGCAACGGGGAGATTCTTTTGGCGAACGTTTTGCAAATGCCATACAATATGTCTTTGACCTAGGTTATGAAAATATCATTACCGTCGGCAACGATAGCCCGCACTTGACCAAAGTCCATCTGAAAACCGCACTGATTGCCTTGGAAACCAAAAAGGCCATTATCGGTCCTTCCGCAGACGGGGGATTTTACTTAATGGGATTGCATCGTTCCAATTTCAAAAAATCCGTTTTTGAAGCGCTTTCATGGCAGACTTCCCGATTGCGGGAGGAAATTGTCAGTATTCTATCCGATAGCGGAAAGAAAATCACAATGCTTCCCGTCTTATTTGATATCGATACCATTTGGGATGCAAGAATAATTGCAAAGCACGTTGTGGGAATCGCGGAGAACGTATTGCGTATCATTCAATCGATCATTTCCCCCAATCATGGAGCAAAAACTCCTCCGTCTTCTTATATCGAGACACTTTATAGCCAAAACCTTTTCAACAAAGGGTCGCCGCTTTCTTTTTTTTCCTAATCTTTTTTCCCTTATAAAAATTCCCTAGGAATCATGGCCTCGAGGCCTTGGTTTTCCAATTAATCAATTATTAAATAACAACACATGGCAAATACATATTATGACGCAGCCGATTTGCGCAAATTCGGAAAGATTACGGAATGGAGCGAAGAGCTCGGTACTAAATTTTTCGATTACTACGGAAAAGTATTCGAGGAAGGTGCGCTTTCGGCCCGGGAAAAATCATTGATCGCCCTTGCAGTGGCCCATGTGGTCAAATGCCCCTATTGCATCGATGCCTATACCAAGGACGGACTTGAAAAAGGCATCACCAAAGAAGAAATGATGGAAGCCGTTCATGCCGGTGCCGCCATCGAAAGCGGGGCCACCCTCGTACATGGGGTACAAATGATGAACAAGTACAATAAGTTAAGTATGTGATGAAGTACAAAGTGCGAAGTACGAAATACTAAGTTTGACAAATGTGTCTTCGTACTTCGTATCTATTTCAGGTACATTAGTCCCTTTATATCATATTGCTTGTTAATCGATAACAAGTATATTTTAGACAACATCAGATGGCTACAAAATCGTTAAAGGCTAGGCAAGAAGCACTCGCCCAAAAAAACAAACAGCTTGAAATATTGAACGGAGGTCTTTTCGCCGATGGCGAACTGCCCTATTTCAAGGATAAAATCGCCAACATCGGCCGATTTCCGCTACGGCCAAAAAAATTGGAAATTCTACAGATCAACATAGGTTACATGTGCAATCAGGTCTGTGAACATTGTCATGTCGATGCGGGCCCTGACCGAAAGGAAATTATGACGCGCGAAACGATGCAACTTTGTTTGCAGGTCATTAAGAACACTGGGGCGCATACTTTGGATCTAACGGGAGGCGCCCCTGAAATGAATCCAAATTTTCGATGGTTTGTAGAAGAAGCGGCCAAGGCGGGCATCAAGGATTTTATCGTACGCTCGAACCTGACCATCATTCGGGCCAACAAAAAATACCACGATTTGCCCGAATTCTTCAAAAAACACAATGTTCATGTCATTTCCTCGATGCCACACTACACCCGTGGGAAAACTGACAAACAACGTGGCGACGGTGTTTTTGACAAATCGATAAAGGCCCTGCAAGAATTGAACGCCGAGGGGTACGGCATGCCCGACAGTCCGTTGCGGCTAGATTTGGTCTATAATCCTTCCGGGGCCTATTTGCCCGGTAACCAATCGGCCATGGAAAAAGACTTCAAAAAAGCCCTGAAAGAAGATTTCGACATACGGTTCCATAATCTTTTTGCCATTACAAATCTGCCCATTGCCCGGTTTTTGGATTATTTGATCGCCTCGGAAAATTATGAGGATTATATGTATGCACTCGTGGATGCCTACAACCCGGCAGCCGTCGAGAATGTGATGTGCACCAATACCATTTCGGTCAGTTGGGACGGTTGGCTTTACGATTGCGATTTCAACCAGATGCTCGATTTGAAAGTGGCCAGCAGGGTGAAGCATTTAAAAGACTATAATGAGGCTATATTGAACGATAGAGACATTGTTATTTCCCAGCATTGCTACGGTTGTACCGCAGGTGCGGGCAGCAGTTGTCAAGGAACCGTGACGTAGGGCCAAATTCCCCTCTTTTCCACAACTTTTCGTGTTGAAACACACTCCTGTAAAGACAAAAAACAAGGTTCATGACCTACCAATAGGTCGGTTGCCTCTTTTTTGAATGGATCCTTTCCAAATTTCTGCGCATTTCGTCGAAAAATAGTTCCAAATAGCGACAATCGTCCAACAAATTCAACTTTACGGAGTTATTGTAACAGACCAGGTGGTCGATATTAAAAACAACCCGAATCTTATGGAAAAAAACTTAAAACGATTGGCAACGATGCAGCGCATGGAGGTCAAAGGCCTTGAATTATTCTATTCAAAGGGATACAGCAATACGAGTGTTGATGATATCTTAAAAGAACTTTCGCTTTCGAAAGGTGCTTTCTATTACCATTATGAATCAAAAGAGGATTTCTTCATCCAGATTATTCAAAACCTATTGGTGCGCAAGGTGTATAGTATGTTGATCGAACCCATTGAGGGCCATGAGAACCCGTTGCAGTTGATAACCAATTGTTTTGACGAAGCATTGGAGTGCGCCGTTCATAATGAAATGGATTATGGATTTTTGCTGAGCAACTTCCTAAATGAGTTCAATGGAAGAAATGCGAGAATAATGGCCCCCTTGAACGATATTCTTAAGGTTTGGGAAGTTAATTTGGTGTCAGCCATACAGCGTGGGAAGTTCAATGGCTTTGTCGATAGACATGTTGACAGCGAAGGGGCCGCCGTTTATTTGATGAGTTCATTTATAGGCATTCGAACCTTAATGGTCGAATCATCACCTAGTGCCCGAAAGTATCGTTTTATGGCCCAGTTGAGGCAATATTTTAAATCTATCGAGGCCAGTCATACTTCTGTATAGATCAGGGTCAAGAACTTCCAAGAATTTCTTGGGCCTTACCAATTATTTCAGCTGGGCGGATGGTTTCAATGGCTAGCTCATAACCTAATGGCATTTTATTGCCGTAAATCGATGTGGGTATCAACGGAAATTGTTCCCTGTCTGCCAAAAGTGCATTGTTGATATCCTGCCCAAACGGATAGAACCCCGCGTATGGATGTGTCACTCCCCATAAAGTAATAACGGGAATACCGTACATGGCCGCAAGATGACCATTGCCACTATCCATGGATATCATCAGGTCCAAATTGGAAATCAAGGCCAATTCTTCCTGAAACGTAAGTTTTCCTGCAATATTCAAGCAATTGGCAAATTTTCCATCCAATTTATCAAGTTGTCCGATTTCTTTTTCGCCACCACCAAACAACAATATTTGACAGTCAGAAGTCGCATTTAGATCGCCAATGACCTTTTCCATAAGATCTAAAGGATACATTTTTCCGGTATGTGCGGCAAACGGTGCGATACCCAGCCACTTTTTCGAACTTCGGCCTACCAGGGCCAGAATTCGATTCGTTAATTTCTCTTTTTCGAGCAACGGCGCTTGTGAGAGGTCAACAGGGAAACCCATACGCTTAAAAACATCAGCGTAACGTTCATGGGTCGTCTTCAAAGGTTTGAAGACCTTGTTCTTTGCGGCCGTTAGCTTCTTTTTCGCTTTCCGTCCCTTATCAATTTGATAAAACGGTACTCCGCCAACTCTAAAATAACGTACAAGTATATTACTACGCAAAACATCATGCAGATCGGCAACGGCATCAATATCAAGCGATCTCAATTCTTTATATAATTTCCATAGGCCCAATGGCCCCTTATGTTTTCCTTTGACGTCGGCAACATTGACCTTTACATTGTTCAGTTGGGAAAACAGTGCATGAAAGTGCTGCTTGGTGAGCACTGTAATATTTACATGGGGATGTTGATCTTGGAGGGCTTTTAATACAGGAACCATCATTGCCACATCGCCCATTGCCGAAAGGCGGATGACGAGTATATGCTTTGAACGCCTTTCACTTGATGCCACGAAGCACAGGGTTTAATTCTTCGTCATTGTACATCTTCATTTGCTTATAAACCTTCATATACTTGTTGCCCGCTTCGATATCGGACAAAAGCTGGTCGATGGCGGTCGAAAGGTCCCGTTGCTGCTCCAAAAGCACATTTAATTTTTCGCGGCATTTTGCCACATGCTCCGGGGAGGCATCTTTGCGGTTGGCCTCTTCCCGCATGTGATAGATCTTCAACGCCAAAATGGACAACCTATCAATGGCCCAGGCCGGACTTTCCGTATTGATAGTGGCACTATCCTTGATTTCTACCGATTGGTATTTACTCAAAAAATAGCTGTCTATATATTCGACCAAATCGGTACGGTCTTGGTTGCTTGCATCGATTTTGCGCTTAAGGGCCAGAGCATCATCTGGTCTGATTTCGGGGTCTCTTATGATATCTTCATAATGCCATTGAACCGTATCGATCCAGTTCTTTCGATATAGAAGATGGGCAATATCGTTTTTGGAATATGGATTCAAAAAATCTTGCTCAACGTCATCCTTTTCGTGATATTTCCGAATACTTTCTTCAAAAATGTCAAATGCTAGCTTACTGAACATGGCTGCGAAATTTTGGCAAAGATACCTCTTATTTGCTCCATAATCGAGAATTAAGTGCTCCCACGCTTTGGTCAAAGTCCAAAAACGAAGTTTTCTTCAATGCGTAGGCCTCGATAGTTAAAGGTATCGTGCTAAATCAAAACATCGAATATGAAGATTAGGAAGGGAACCAAAACAGAAACCATGAGCACGATTTCCTTTATATTTTGTCTATTTATAGTTTCCACATAATTGGCGAAAAAAATGGCTGCAGGAAAAAAAGTCACCATGAGCGGGTCCGATCCTGGCGAAACAACAAGCATATTCATGAGAATGCCCAAAATGAAAGTCAAAACGGCCAACCGCATCGTTACAATCTTACCAATGCCCTTTTTACCAAGTTTGAGGAAAGAAATGACCGCCGCAACCAAAACCATTATTATATAGATGATCAATTTGGCGCTATTTTCCCAATGCAAAAAGTAGGATAGGTCGAATTTTAGTTCAAAGCCATAATGTTCTTGAAAAAAGGCTGTATGACCGATTAGGGTCAATATGCCGTAACCGATCATAAAAAAAACGAATATGCTGGAAAATGGCACCAGCCAATTTCTGATATTCTTGGGTTCGTAAATATAAATCGCGGCAAAAACCAGTACTAGAAACAGCAAGACCCATTCATAAAACAGACTCGCTATGAGTATCCATAGGGTGGCATCGAATATTTTGAGCTTCATATCTTTAAGGGAACGCAAGCTTATCAATCTTCTTGTGGCCAACAATATGAAGAAGCTACAGAAAATAGCGCTATCGTCAACAAAGGTTTCGGTAAAAACAAACATTAGAAGCCCATAGAACAGCATTGCAAACGAATTCGGGCCTGTCATCTTATTTCGTTTCGCAATAAAGTTTACCAAAAAAACACTGAAAAGCAGTATGGACAGTACAAAGGTCTTGAAAACCAATTGCGAGGGCGAAAATGTGGCTCCGGGGGAAAGAAATTGAACAATCCAGTATAAAACGAACAGAATGGTCAGAACGATAATATGATTTATGGGCTTTGTTTTGCCAAAAATGCTTGATATCATCTAAGATTTTATACTTTTGTTGCACAAATATAACCAAGTTGTAATAGTCAAAGCTGATTATAAATCAATTTATGATCAGGACTAATTTAAATCAAAAACTATGTGGCGTTCTTTTTTTGAAGGTATCGAAGATTTGTTCGTTAATGTGCTCTTTGCGCCCTATGATTTTTTTAGGTTCATGGAAAACTGGTGGGCCGCGAACATCGTAAATTGGATTCTATTCTTGATTTGTTGCGTTGCGTTCGTTTATTGGATGCTGCAGTTGAAAACCTTCGATGACAACAACGAGGAGGACAAGTCGATTACGGCACATTCCTATCTTTAGGTCGCTTCTACAATCGTCGTCGGGTTAGGGGGTGGCAATCCTCCAATCCTAGATTTTCCGGAATTATAGGTCAAAACCGATATCGGAACGATAATTCATTCCGTCAAAAGATACTTTTTCGATGTTTTGATAGGATTTGGACAGCGCATTTTTGAAATCATTTCCAAACGAGGTTATTGCCATGACACGGCCGCCATCGGTAACGACTTTCTCTCCGTCTATTCGCGTACCTGCATGAAAGACCAGTGAATCGGATATTTCATCGAACCCTTTGATTTCCATTCCCTTTTTATAAGTGCCGGGATAACCGCCGGAGACCAGCATGACGGTAGATGCCGTGCGATTGTCAACTTTTAGGTCGATATCGTCAAGACACTGCTTAGCAACCGCCTGAAAAACCTCTACAAGATCATTTTCAATTCTTGGTACGACGACTTCAGTCTCAGGGTCGCCCATACGTACATTGTATTCTATTACAAAGGGATCGTCGCCTACTTTGATCAATCCGATGAAAATAAACCCCTTGTAGGGCAGGTTGTCCGTTCTAAGCCCCTCTACGGTCGGTTTTACGATTCGTTGGTGTATCTTTTCCATAAACGCTTTATCTGCAAAGGGAACCGGGGAAATGGCCCCCATACCTCCTGTATTGAGTCCTGTATCACCTTCGCCTATACGTTTATAATCCTTGGCCGTGGGCAGCACTTTATAACCTTTGCCATCAGTGAGTACAAAAACGCTCAGTTCGATCCCGGAAAGAAATTCCTCGATAACCACCGTTGTGCTCGCCTTGCCGAACTTTGATTCCAACAACATAGATCGAAGTTCACGTTTGGCATCGTTAAGGTCATCGAGTATTAAAACCCCTTTGCCTGCCGCCAGACCATCGGCTTTAAGCACATAAGGCGCCTTTAACGTCTCAAGAAAGGCTTCACCTTCAGCAATGTTGGCGGCAGTGAAACTTTGATATGCGGCGGTAGGGATATTATGGCGACCCATAAATTCTTTGGCAACTCGTTTACTGCCCTCCAGGGCCGCGGCCGCCTTTTGCGGTCCAATAACGGCGATATGGCCTATTTCTTTGTCCTTCAGGAAAAAATCGTGTATTCCATTCACCAAAGGATCCTCGGGCCCGACGACTACCATCTGTATGCGGTGCTCGAGCACCGCATTTTTTATACCCTCAAAATCATTTACACCAATTGGTATATTCTTTGCGATCAACGCCGTTCCAGCATTTCCAGGGGCGACGAAGAGGTTAGAAATGTGCTTGCTTTGACCAAGTTTCCAGGTCAGGGTATGCTCCCTACCACCAGAACCTAAAACTAAAATGTTCATGTTTTACTATTTTGGGCAAAAATAGACATGTTCACTTCAAAAACAATTTCAATTCTGCAAAACACGCATACTTCTTTAGTGCAAACCTTGAATTCGTTCAATTGGCAAAAAAAAAGGATTCATGGTGGACCAACGAAGAAACGCAATAAGGTATATGGGCCTTAAACGAATCATTTGTAGTACAATTGATATTTCGGGCAATGCACTTTATCGATAAAACGTAGCAAATATGCGCTGAAAGACCCGCTATTATTGCGAAACTCCCAAATCGTATACGATTATGGGCCATCGTTTAAGAAAAAACCTATCGCTTTATAGTAAATTTTGTACCCATCTTTGCTCCATAGTTTTTAAACGTTGATGGTCAAATAACGAAAAGCAGATCCTGGTCGGACAATAATCAAATCAATATCCAAAAAAGACCGCCAAATAGAACTCTATGGGAGTTACAGAAACGCTAGACAAGCGAAAAAATAAGTTTATCGATTAACGTGTAAACGCCTCAATGAACTAATAAAACTCACGGTGTTCTTTCTGATGCAACTCGTTAACAGGCAGTGTCTTAAAATAATCGTATACGATTTTAAGTCCCTCGGAACGACCTACCTTAGGCTCCCAGCCCAAGATTTCCTTCGCCCTCGTTATATCAGGCTGCCTTTGTAACGGATCATCTTGAGGTAATGGCTTATAAATAATCTTCTGTTGCGTACCCGTAAGTTTGATTATCTCTTCGGCAAACTCTTTTATGGTAGTCTCGTGGGGATTTCCAATGTTTATAGGATCGGTATAATCACTAAATAATAATCGGTATATTCCCTCGATCTGATCATCAATATAACAAAAGGACCTTGTTTGGCTGCCATCGCCAAAAACGGTAAGATCTTCACCACGTAACGCCTGCCCCATGAAAGCCGGAACAACACGTCCATCATTTAATCGCATTCGAGAGCCATATGTATTGAAAATACGGACAATTCGCGTATCGAGACCGTGAAAACGATGATAGGCCATGGTAATCGACTCCATAAAACGCTTGGCCTCATCATAAACTCCTCTCGGCCCCACAGGGCTCACATTGCCATAGTAATCCTCATTTTGGGGATGAACCAAAGGATCTCCATAAACCTCCGATGTCGACGCCACCAAGATTCTAGCATTTTTATCCTTTGCCAATCCCAATAAATTGAGGGTTCCTAAAGACCCCACCTTCAAAGTTTCAATTGGGATCTTTAAATAATCTATCGGACTTGCGGGAGAGGCGAAATGCAGAATATAATCCAACTTACCGGGCACCTGAACAAAGGTCGAAACATCATGATGATAGAACTCGAAATGTTCCAACGGAAAAAGATGCTCGATGTTCCTTAAATCGCCGGTAATCAGATTATCCATTCCAATTACATGGAATTCTTCCGCTATGAAGCGATCGCATAGGTGCGAACCCAAAAAGCCCGCCGCCCCGGTAATAAGAACTCTCTTCATTCTATTTTTTCTTCTTTGCGATGTTCGACATCCATTGTACGCGTTTTCCTTTTCTTTCCATTTGAGTCTTCGACCTTGGCCTTGATCTTGTTCACCTGTCTTCTTAGAATAATCTTTTGTTTTAAGGTTGCAAAGCTATAATTGTACTTGAAAAAAATATATCCTAGGGCCACAACCACGGTAACGAGCATAATGACCATTCCCAAATTCTTCGCCGTGCTACCCAATACGATGAAAAGCATAACAAAAAGTAAATTGAAACACCCTATTATAAAACTTGCCTGTCTATGTGATAGCCCCCAATAATCAATGAGTACATGATGCGTATGGTTACGATCGGGAGAAAAAGGTGCTTTTTTATTCGCTATGCGAATGGCAAATACCCGTGCGGTATCGAACAAGGGAACTATTAAGATACTGATGGCAATCAAAGGGGCATTTTCAAGTAAAAATGGTAATTCGGTATACACATGTGGCCTTAAGGCCAAAAATTTTAGGGTTAAGATGCTTATTATGAAACCAACAATAAGTGAACCTGTGTCTCCCATGAATATTTTTTTGTCCGACGACAGGTTAAACCCTAGAAATGCCATCAGACATGCGTTCATCGTAATACTGACCAGTGCGAAAAAGTATTCTTTAGTCAAGTAAAAAATAGTGGTGTAAATAACCATTATAACAATGCCGACCACCGAGGCCAAGCCGTCGATACCATCGATTAGGTTGTATGAGTTAATGATGGTAAGCATCATAAAGCCCCCTATAATCAGAAAAAGATAGAATGGTATTTCGTTAATGTTCAAAAAACCATTGAGGGAGTGTATCGTAAAGCTCGGATTTGCCAAAATAAAGGCAATTGCCAGAACCTGAGCCATCAACTTCGCCCCTGGGGAAATAACCACCAAATCGTCTTTAAGCCCTACAATGAAAAGTATGGTAAGGCCCGGTATTATATACATTGCCTCGCCAAGGGTTGTCCATCCTTTAATAAAAAATAAGGCGAATATCAATGTGTAAAAAAAGGAAACACCGCCAAGGGTAGGTGTTCGACTCTTGTGCGAGCTTCTATGGTTCGGGCTGTCCATTAGACGGCGATATTCAACGACCCCGATAATCTTCGGAATGGTCAAATAGGTCAATAGAAAAGAGCCTATAAAAATCGATACCGCCGTTTCTAAAAAATTCATTTCTTAAATTACCTATTCCTCATTGCAGGTTTATCAGAAAACAGTCATAACAATCCTCTGTATCTGTAAATTTAACACCACTTCTTATATCTACCTAATAATCACTGCAAATACTGCTGCCTCGAAAAACATACCTTTTGGTACTTTGTCTTTCCGGCCATTTTCTCAAGGGTTATTCGACTTGGCAATATTACCAAATGTGGTTTCTAGCCGGTCTAACAGTGTTCGTTTTTCAAAGTTATTCTTGTAGTAGGCTAGCGCATTATTTTGCATCTGCTTGCGTTGGCCTTCACTTGTTCCCCTCAAGCCTATAATCTTTTCAGCTAAAGAGGAGTAATCTCCCGCAGCTACCGCATAGCCACTTTTGCTTTCATTGATCATCGCATTGGCCTCACCGTTGATCATTCCCAGGATAATCTTGCCCGATGCCATATAGGCCTGAATCTTGGCCGGAACGGTCAATCGAAAAATAGGTTCGTCTTTTAAGGAAACCAACATGGCATCTGCCTTTTTAAAGAACAAGGGCATTGATTTTAACGGATGCCGACCGAGTAAATGAATATTCCTTAATTTTTTATTAGCGATTTCATTCTGTAGCCAATCGTATTTTCGGCCATCACCTACGACCACAAAATTGATGTCTTCGTCCTGCAGGGCTTCTGCAGCAGCCACGATTGACTCAAAACCTTGTGCATCACCAATATTTCCAGCGAACATAATATTAAACCCCATAGGAAATTCAGGAAGTTCGTACGACACGTTTTCGTTGCCGGTAAAAGTATCTTCGGCCCAATTAGGAAAGTATCCGATTTTTGAGGGGTCTTTGATCTTAGATTCCACCGAATTGAAAAAAGATCGCGAACTGACCAAAACCTTATCCGATTTGTTATAGATATACCTCACGACCTTATTCAATAGCGAATACACCTGCTTATTCTTGATATTGGTAGTGGCCGCAACACTTTCGGGCCATAGATCTAGCACCCAAATCACCAGTGGAAGCTTAAACCTTTTTTTTAACCAGATTGCCGGCAGGGCCGAGGTCAAAGGGGACGTCAAATGGGAAAAAACAATATCATACGCCCCCTTTATTCGAAATAGCGATGTGAAATAGGCAAAAAATATAAATGAGAGGTAGTTCAAGACCAAAGAAATAGCGCCTCCTTTGCCACGCGGTATAATGGGACACCGAATTACTTTTACCCCTTTCACCAGCTCCTTTCGCCTTGACAAAAAACCATACCCCTTGTAGAACTTGCCTTTTGGATAGTTGGGTTTCCCCGTAAGTACGGTTACCTCATGCCCCCTTTGAACAAAATCAAAGGCAACATCGTTAACCTTAAAATCTTCAGGCCAAAAGTATTGCGAAACGATCAATATCCTCAAGGGCTTGATTTCATCCATTCTTAACGATTCTTTTTAAGATTTCGATTCCCAAAACCAAACGGATTTTTATTTTTTGCATCAAACTATATGGACTTTTTTGTTCTGACATGGCATCGCCGGCATCGTTTTGTGAAAAATTAGTTCCATGCCTTCGGAAGTAGTGCAACTTTTGGGGGATGAAGACCGTAGTTCCGTATATTTCGCCCATGAGCCCTACCCAAGTATCGTGACTGACAATGTTTTTGGGAAAGGGAAGTGCTTTCTCCATAATACTTCTATGAAAAGCCATACAGCACCCCAGGTAGGTGTTCTTGACCCAGTTCTTCACGAAACCGCTTCCTGCATTGATGATGCCATAGAACGAATCGTTTATTATTTGAAGCTTGCCATCGGTTACCCAACAATCACAGACGACCAACTCATTTTTCTGTAACGCCTCAAGTACAATGGCTATTCTGTCAGGATGCCATACATCATCTTGATCGGCCAAAAAAATATAAGCTCCCGATGCCTTTTTCATTGCATTGCCAAAATTGCCAATGTGGCCTTTGTTTTTTGGATTGTTCAAATGAGTTTTAATTCTCGGATCATTGAAAGACGCGACAATTTTCAGTGTATCATCAGTAGAATGGTCGTCCGAGATTATGACCTCATCGTCATCGGCAAGATTTGTAAGAATCGATTCGAGTTGCTCCTTTATGAACGAGGCACCGTTATAGGTCGCCATGCATACCGAGATTCTTTTGCTCATGGAACTTTTTTAGTTTTTCAAAAATAACGAGAGTAATGAATAAAAAGGTCATTCCCATCGAATTCGTCAAATACGGATTGAAAACGGATTGAAGGTATACAAAGGCAATTCCGAACAAAAAAGGTCTGGTGTCGATAAAAGCCTCATGACCCTTGTTTTCACAATAAATACGGTAATTGTAGGCCTTGAAAAAGATATAGACCAGCAAAAAAAGCCAGAAAGCCAGTCCCAACAGCCCCTGCTTGTGGAACAATTCGAGATACATGATTTCCATATGTCCGGGCCTAATCGGAACCCCGACCCCATAACCATGCCCTATAAAAAAACTTATAGGGTCGATCATCTCGACCACCTGTTGTATCTGCACATAGCGAATATTGTCGGACACGCTTTTATTTCCCAATTTCTCCAAGGCCACTGGCACAAAAGCCAAGGCTCCGATTATTATGGACGAAATCACAACTATGTTCAATAGGCGATTTTGTCGAGCCACCAAAAATCGATAGACGATGTAAAAGAAGGTCATTCCAAAGATCAAAAGCATATAGGCCCTCACCAAAGTGAGCATGATTGCAACGAAGACCAAAAGAATTTTTAGGGTATTTCGCTTGCTCTTTTGTGAAAAGAAATAAAAAAAATACCCTATGGCCACATAGACGAAGCCTTTGTAAATCATTGCGATCTCTCCTCGAAACCCGAATTCGGCAAAATACTCCGGTTTCGACATAGCCTGATAAATCGTTAAATACGGAATCAACTTCAGATTAAGAACCACAAAAAAGATAAGGTAGGCAACCGCCATGAACAAGGCACATAGTTTTAGCAATCGAACCACTCTATCTGCCATGCGATAACTACTGATCATGATGTCAAAAAAAGGCAGAATAAAGAAAAACGAGACCATCTTCGCGTCATCGACGATTCGAGAGAAATCTTCACTGTTCCAGAATCCTCGAACAATTGCAATCGCAAAGACACAAATGAAAATCAACATTAAAGACACCGTGGTCTTCGTTATTTTCTTGCCCATCAACAATAAAAGTCCTAACCCGAAAAGACCTGAAATGAATAAATACATGCGAAGTGTCAAAGGGCCGAACGTGGTAAGTCTTCCGGCGCCGCCCAAGAAAAGCTCGAGTAAGAATACCGTAAAGAACATTCCCGCTATAGAAGTGCTCCCCACCTTTATTTTTAACGGAATTTTCATGCTCGACCCAACCATTCCTTAAACATCACTTTTAAAAAAAATAACGATCTTGATTTTATGCTCAATTTTAGCGCACGCAGCAAGCAAACCATAAAATACTGTAACCTTGAAATGAAACCCGTGCCTGCCGCTACGTGGGCGCCTTTACAAAAAATAACAAACCTTGACCTGATGCTTTCCATATCACGGTCGTCGCTTGAAGACAGACTGTGCCCGTTATGCGCGGGCACTACATACATTTCATTATAATATTTCTCAACCCTTCCCAAAAATTCGTGATCACTAAAGTCAAGCCTTATTTCTTCGTTATATTTTCCCACTGTTTCAAAGACTTCGACCGATAATAGCAATAAACTATTGATGGGCCGAATTTTTTTTAAGGAAACCTTACCCTTTGGGAGGTTTTCAAGTCGAAAGCCTCTTTTGAAGCGATATTTTGATGGCGATATCAATCGACCATCATTGCCGTACAAGGTCGTTGCAAAAACTCGAATTTCGCTTGGTACATTTATGGCATCAAGGTACAATTGTAACATTTCTGGTGCAATCTGGGTATCTTGATCCAAGAAAAGTACCCATTTCTTTTCTTTTTCCCTTGCAAATCTGATTGCCGTATTGTAAGCCTTTCCAATGCCCGGATTGCTGGTATCCGAGATATAATGCAACTTAATTCCTTGGTGCTCCAAACTGGCGGGGCGTTGCTGTTTGACCGGACTATTGTCATAAACCAATAGATCAATCTTCTCACCATGTCGCACGTTTCTGACCAATGTTATAAAAGAATTGCAATCTTCTAATACTGTTCGGTATAATACGAGAACGATAACAATATCATCGAATGAATAGATACTCTCTTTAAGGTCGGTCATTCTCGTTATCAACTAAGTTTTTTATCAATAATAAACTGTTCCAAAGCGCAAAAAACAAAACGCCATGAGCCCTGCTCAACGTGCTTTCGGCCATTAAGTTGATTCCAATAAGCAAGATCAAGGCAAGATAAAGCAAATCGTTGTTCTTAAAGGCCAATGAAAAATTGAAAAACAACATGTACAAAAACACCAAGAGCACGACTATGCCTCCCGCCATCCATAAAAAAGCATAGTAATTATGCGGGTTAAGATTTTGCGTCTTGATGTCAAGACTATATTTTCCTGTTTCAATCAGACCTTCATAACAATGGTCCAGTTGGTCTTGAACATCTCCCAGGCCAAGGCCAAAAACCGTGGATGAAGCTATAAGCTGTGCATTGCACTTGTTGATTATGTTGCGATCATCTTTATCGAGCATTGCCGCAATATTATCAAGAATATACCGTGGATGTTCAAATCTTGTATATTCTTCGTAGGTTTTGGGGTCAATCCTTTGTGTTGAGGTATTCAAAAATGAAAAAATACCGATGCCGGTCAAGAAGATCAAACTTGCGAACGCGACCCGTGTTTTTTTTGAGGAAATCCTGAAAAAGATATACCCAGGAACCAATACGAGGAATAGTGCCAAATTGACAAGTGAATAGTAATAGAACAACAATGCCATAAGCAAAATTAGAACCAGGCCAAGTAAGATCTTTATCGACCATGCAATGTTTCTTCGAAAAATAAAATATACGATTATCAATATGCACCAAAGAACGTTTTGCGAAGCATAGGTCTTATGAACGTAAAGCTTGCTCTCGGCTTTCAATCGCGCATAATACAGTACTTCATAGAAAGAGCCGTTCCAAAGGTCTTTAATTTGCCCAAAAAAACTTCCATCCTTTAGGCCCTCAAAAAGTATCAGGCCGGGCGTGGTTATGGCTTCAAAATCACTGGCATTGTCGGTGAGGTATTTGAACAAGTATCCGGCAAAGAGAAAATTGGCCATTATGAAAGCACCGTACAAGGTATGGCGCCTTTTAATATCGATTCTCGGAGGAAAATATAAAAACACAAAAGGCAAGACCAACAAGGGAAGGCCTTTTTGCATTTGTACCATAGCATTTTTAACATTTTCGGAATACAGCACCGAGAAACCCAAGAGAAGATAAAAACCAATATTGACCAGAAAGGGTTTCCAACCCATTTTGTCTCGGTTCTTTGCCAATTCAGGATAATTGCAAACCATACAACTTAAGGCAAATACAATTATAGCGACTGACATTAAACCGAAGGGCATAATGGGAAAAAAGCACAGTGGCAACAGTGAATAATACGGGACTTTGTCCCTCCATGCCATTGCAATGGTATTTCCTGAGTTCGACATTGGCCGCTGTGCGTTGGTCTATTTATAATGCCCTAGAAAAAAGTAAAACGGACACTGATTCTTGTCTTTCCTTTCAAATACCATCGGTCAAAAGATGGTGTTCAACATTTATTATGTTAATTTTAGCGCGATTTTACTTCTAAAACATGTTCAAAGATAAGACCCTTTTGATAACCGGCGGAACCGGATCCTTCGGAAATGCCGTCCTCAATCGTTTTTTACAGACCGAAATCAAAGAAATACGCATCTTCAGCCGTGATGAAAAGAAACAGGACGATATGCGTAACCAATTAAAGAGCAATAAGGTAAAGTTCTATATCGGCGATGTACGAGATTACAACAGTATCGCGAATGCAATGAAAGGTGTCGATTACGTCTTTCATGCCGCAGCGTTGAAACAGGTGCCTTCATGTGAATTCTTTCCTATTGAAGCGACAAAAACGAATGTTTTCGGCACGCAAAACACCATTGATGCGGCCGTGGCCAATAAGGTCAAAAAAATCATTTGCCTAAGTACCGATAAGGCTGCCTACCCCATTAACGCCATGGGCATCAGCAAGGCTTTGATGGAAAAGGTAGCGGTAGCCGCTTCAAGGAACATTCCCGAAGAAAGTACAACGGTCTGCCTGACCCGATATGGAAATGTAATGGCATCCCGAGGGTCGGTTATTCCCTTGTTCGTGAAACAGATCAAAGAAAATAGTCCGTTGACCATTACCGATCCCAAAATGACACGCTTTTTAATGTCGCTCGAAGATGCGGTAGACCTGGTACTTTTCGCCTTCGAGAACGGCAATCAAGGCGACCTTTTTGTGAACAAGGCACCTGCAAGTACCATAGGTGATCTGGCCTTGGCGCTTAAAGATATCTTTGGTGCCGACAACGAGATAAAGATTATCGGAACACGGCACGGAGAAAAGCTTTATGAAACTTTATGTACCCGGGAGGAGATGCAAAAAGCGGAGGATATGGGCGAGTTTTACCGAATTCCGGCGGACAACCGCGACCTTAACTACAGTCGCTATTATTCTGAAGGGGAAACCGATATCAGTGAGATCGAGGATTACCACTCACATAATACCGAACGTTTAGACGGTAATGGCATCAAGGCTTTGCTCAATAGTTTGGACTATATCAAGCAAGAACTTTAAATGGAAAAAGCTCATTTAAAAACCGGTTCCGACCATATTGACGAAAGAGGGGCATTAAGGTTTTTCAATAACTTTAATATGGAGGAGGTCGTGCGGTTTTATGAGATTGCTCCGAGTTCTACAGCCATTATTCGTGCATGGCAGGCCCATAAGGAAGAAAAAAAATGGTTCTATTGCCATTCGGGAAGTTTTATGGTCAAGCTTTTTAAAATAGATGATTTTGAAAATCCTTCACCGGGGCTTGCGGTCGAAACCTTTGCGCTGAACGAGTCGGACCCAATGATTCTGGTGGTTCCCGGCGGTTATGCCAATGGGTTCAAGGCCCAGGCCGAGGGTTCAAAACTTATGGTGTTTTCAAATTTTTCGGTCAGCGAATCACAAAAAGATGATTTTAGGTACCCTTTAGACCAATGGCCTATAAAATGGTAAATCAATGGAAAAACAAAAAATAGGCATCACAGGGCAAAATGGTTTTGTTGGCGAGCACCTATATCGAACATTGGCCCTTGACGATAGTTTTGAGCTCGTTCCTTTTGATCGAAACGCTTTTTCAAAAAGTTCTATCTTGGAAAATTTTGTTTCGCAGTGCGATGTCATTGTGCATTTGGCCGCGATGAACCGTCATGAAGACCAAAATGTTATTTACAATACCAATTTAGAATTGGTCTCGAAGTTGATATCGGCCTGTGAAAATAAAAAAGCCGGGCCGCACATTCTTTTTTCTTCCTCTACGCAAGAAGAAAAAGACAACCTGTATGGAAAATCGAAAAAAGAAGGGAAGGAAAAATTTATGGCTTGGGCCGAAAAGAGCAGTGGCGAATTTACTTCATTGACCATTCCCAATGTGTTCGGTCCGTTTGGCAAACCCAACTATAATTCGGTAGTGGCATCCTTCTGTCACAAGATTGCCCATAATGAAGAAGCAACCATTATCAACGACGGTGAAATCGGACTCATCTATGTCAATGAGCTTGTAAAGTATTTTATCGATGTCATCAAAGGGAGGGCCGAGACCCGTTCTATAGGAAAGAACAGTACTCAAATGGACATCCTTCCGAATTACCATAAAAAGGTATCGGAAATTTTGAAGCTATTAAAGTCGTATCGATCCGATTATATGGAGAACGGTGTTTTTCCCAATCTCGAAGATGCTTTCGAAAAGGCTTTGTTCAATACCTTTCGATGCTACGTTCCTGAAACGCATTATCCCGTAAAATACACCAAACATACGGATCCCAGGGGGAGTTTTGTGGAAATCGCCCGTACACAGACGAGCGGACAATTCTCATTCTCGACCACCGTTCCCGGTATTACGCGAGGCAATCATTATCATACACGAAAGGCCGAGCGTTTTGCGGTCATCAGCGGAAAAGCATTGATCCAATTGCGTAAGATCGGCACCGATAAAGTAATCGATTATTATCTCGATGGCAGTGAACCTGCCTATGTCGATATGCCCATTTGGTATACCCATAACATCAAGAACATCGGTAACGAAGAATTGATAACCTTATTTTGGATCAATGAGCCCTATGACCCGCAAGATGCGGATACGTATTTTGAGGAGGTATAACCTATAGTTAGGTGTTAGGTGTTAGGTGTTAGGTGTTAGGTGTTAGAAAGAAACAATATCATGTTTAGCGCGTCACTAGAGGTTGGACTTTTTTTGTGATTCTGAAAAAATTTTGCAGTATAGACCCTAATTAAAATTATATTTTGAAAAAACTAAAAGTAATTACGGTTGTGGGCACACGGCCCGAAATAATCAGACTTGCCCGTGTCTTAAGTGCCTTGGACAAAAACGAGGCCATCGAACATACCTTGGTCCATACCGGTCAGAATTACGATTATGAATTGAACGGTATATTCTTCGATGACCTTGGTATTCGCAAACCGGACCATTTTCTTAACGCCGCGGGAAAGAACGCAACGGAAACGGTCGGCAATATCTTGATCAAAATCGACCCTTTGTTGGAAGAAATAAACCCCGATGCCTTTTTGGTACTTGGAGATACCAATTCATGCCTCTGTGCCATTCCTGCTAAAAAAAGAAAAATCCCGATCTTTCATATGGAGGCCGGTAACCGCTGCTTCGATCAGCGCGTGCCCGAGGAGACCAACCGCAAGATCGTCGATCATATTTCAGATGTTAATCTCACCTACAGTGACATTGCCCGCGAATATTTGCTCCGCGAGGGATTGCCGGCCGATCGCATTATCAAAACCGGAAGCCCAATGTTCGAGGTGTTGGGCCATTTCAAGGAAAAAATCGGCAAATCGAAGATACTTCAAGACCTTGACCTGAAAAAACATGAGTATTTTGTCGTGTCGTCACACCGCGAAGAAAATATTAGTGACCCGAAAAACTTTGAAGGGCTTATCGATTCGTTAAATGCCATTGCTGAGAAATATGGCTACCCTATCATCGTTTCGACCCACCCACGTACTAGAAATATGCTCGATACAAAAGGGCTGAAGACCCACGAAGCGATCCAATTCATGAAACCCATGGGCTTTACCGATTACAATGCATTGCAAAGCAATGCATTTGCCGTACTCTCTGACAGTGGAACAATTTCGGAAGAGTCGTCAATATTGAATTTCAGGGCGCTCAACATCAGGGAGGCGCACGAACGACCCGAAGCCATGGAGGAAGCCTCGGTCATGATGGTGGGTTTGAACCCTGAACGTATATTGCAAGGGCTCGTCGCCTTGGAGACCCAGAAAAGAGACCCCGAGCGCACCTTTCGCCTTGTAGGCGATTACAGTATGCCCAATGTCAGCGAAAAAGTCGTGCGCATCATTCTATCGTATGTCGATTATGTGAACCGGGTGGTCTGGAATAAGCACTAATAGTTCTCAAGGTATATGGAATTCCTACAATTGGCATGTTTACTTTTGGTACTCGTACTATTGAGGTCCTTTGTTCCGATCGGCAAGAAAGTACTTGCCTTTGCTTTTTCTTTGGCCCTTGGAATTCTTTTTGCCATTCAATTCAGTTCGGTAATCCTCACCGGAAACATCGCCGACTATCGTTTCTATGAAAACTTTAGCTTAAAGGATGCTACATCCGTTTCCGATTTTTTCGGCACCGAGCTTCTCTTCATAATTCTTGCATTGGCGTTGGCCACCCTGATTGTCCACTTTTTGGGAAAAGTTGTTCGCACGCGGTTGGCGAACAAAATACTACCCATTGGTCTTTTATTGGCCGGGTTCGTTATTATGGGCTTCAACGGTGGAATTCTCAACAATGCCTATGATACCCTAAAATTGAAGTTTGCGGGCAGTGCTTCGTTTGAAGAAGCGCTGAAAAGCTTGGGTATCGATGCAGATGAATATGTACTAAAGAAGGATGTCAAGGCCAGTCCTGGAAAGAACATTATCGTGCTCTCCCTCGAATCGCTCGAAAAAGGATATCTTGGTGAAAAACTGGCCCATCTTACCCCCAATCTAAGACAGATCGTTAAAGACGGTACGTTATACGATATGGAGCAATCACCGGCAGGAGGGTGGACCTCGGCTTCAATGTATGCCTTGATGTCTGGCGTACCTGCTTTTTTTGGACTGCACGGCAACAGTGTTTTTCAAAACAACTACGAGAACAAGTTGACCTCGCTACCCGATGTGCTTAAAAGTGCCGGGTATGATCTACAATACTTCATCGGCAACAAAGAATATTCGGGCATCGACGATATGCTCAAAACCTTTGGCTTCGACGTCAAATCGGAAAAAGATTTCGAAACGCAGTACGAAAAATTAGTATGGGGCATTCATGACAAGGATCTATTCGAAGAGTTTAAAAAAGAATTACGGCTGAAAAAGAATTCCGATCGACCCTTCGCCATGTTTCTCTCATCGATCTCAACACACTTTCCCAATGGGGTGCTGGATAAAAGAATGGATTCCATACTGCCCCCACAACCCAGTAATTTGGAGTTTATGGTATCGGCAACCGACTATTTCGTGGGAGATCTAATGGCTTTTCTTTCCAAGGAAAGAATGCTGGACAATACAGTATTTTATATTTTTCCAGATCATTTGCTGATGAGTACTACGACCCAGGTTTTTGATCAAATGCAAGAGAGATCTCTTTTTCTACTCACAAACGCCGATTCCGATGATATTACTTACGATATCAAAAAGCCCATCACACAAATTGATGTATCCAAAATCATTCTTGAAGGGGCCCGAGTGGAACATAATGCCAAATTTCTGACGGATTTTATCGCCGATCCGGACAAAAACGCTTTTTTAAGCCGGAACAATACCCATATTCTTAGATTGAACGATGCGGCGCTAAAAACCTTCAACTGTAAGGATGGTATCATTGTGGAAGTAGACGCCACATCAGGAAACTTTATTGTAAAAAACCATGAAGGAATAATTGTGGCCACCGGTGATATGCCGACTGGACCGAATTGTCACAGGGTACTCTTCGATGAACAGTTGCGGCCCTTTGAGGATAAATCCATAGCCTTTGCCCACATCACCAAAGATATCCCCGAATTACCTTATTTGGATATTTTTACGATCGAAAATACTGTCTACGCATCGCTAAAGGGAAAACCCAATTTTGGGCTTACCAAAAAAGGGGAAGACCAAGTGGTTTTCGAAAAATCCGATATCGATTTGATCCTAGAAATCAATGCTAGCCAAAAAGAAAATTTTATTCGCATAACTAGCAGCACCTACAACTCAAAAAAGGGCAGCAGTTTCAGTATGGGCGATCAAAACATTCGCATTACCCGGCGAGGGCTTACCATGGTCATTTTAAATTCTGTAAAAAAATATGAATTGAAAACCTTCGACACATACGGTAGCGAAGAAGAGGCCGCTGAATTCATATCACTGCTCGAACAGCTCTCTCAAGACCATGTTCCCTATATTATTTTTGCCCACGACTCGGCGCATAAAAATTTAAAGCCATTCTCCGAGAACCTAGAAGATTTAGGTTTTCATGCGTTGGCCGGCCTAAAAAATCGGGAAACTTATATCGCCCATAACTTATCGGGAAAAATGGTCGAAGAAGTGGGCGATGCTTCGATTTCGGAGGGACTCCCTTACCCAAAATCGCCCACCAACAAGAAATTGTATTTTACAAGCCCGATTTCGGATTTTTTAAAAGATACCGACCGGTTTATCGCCCATGCGGGCGGCAGTATCGACAATCTGAAATATACCAACGCGTTGGAGGCATTAGATCTAAACTATCAAAAAGGTTTTCGCTTGTTCGAACTTGATATCAGCGAAACAAAAGACGGCCATTTTGTAGCCACCCACGACTGGAAACACTGGGCAACACAGACCAACTATTCGGGTGAACTACCAGTGAGCCGGGCAGAATTTCTAGCCCATAAAATCTATGGTAAATACACCCCAATGGATATGGAAGCCATCAATACATGGTTTGCCTCCCATAAAGATGCGGTTTTGGTCACGGACAAAATAAACGAACCGGTCAAATTTTCTGAAATGTTTGTCGACAAGAATCGGTTGCAAATGGAACTGTTCACTTTAGATGCCGTAGAAAAAGCGGCCGAGGCAAATGTTTCTACTTTGATATCGGCCTTGCCCCTGAGCAAGATACAAGGGGATAAACTGGATTATCTCAAAAAAAACAAGGTGACCGCAGTGGCGGTTCCGCGTACAAATATTCCCGCTCAAAAAGAGCTGTTCAAAACTTTAGGAAATAACGACATCAAAGTCTATGTATACCAGGTTAATGTAGAGCCGGGCAAAGATGAAAAATATGTGCTAGAAAATGAAATCGGTATTGTCTATGGTATGTACGCGGACAATTGGATATTTGACCCTGAACAAAAATAATCGGGTTAATCGACCCCTTTTTCGCCAAGTATCTGTTTGAAAAAGGTATAGTTTTCGTCTCTCCTCATAACAAAATAAACTATCACGACCCAAAAAACAACCCCTGAACCAATTACGAAGTAGCTCCCATTGGTCAAAACATGAATGGCTATATAGATAAGGGCCGTGGTGAAAAATATGATCATATTAGAAGCTTCGAAAACTTTCATGGAAGGTATTTCTTTTTTGCTGTAATAAAAATACATGCCAAAAAGTACCAAATGCACGATTACACTGATCCATGCTGCGGATAGAATGCCGTATCTGGGTATGAATACCAAGTTCAAAACAAGGCTCACCACCAATGAAACTGCTACCGTCAATACGCGATAGGTCTGTTTGTCGGAAATCGTCAAAATATTCCCTAACAAAGCTGATATCGTGCGGAGTATGATTACAATTGAAAATGGCAGAACCAATATCGAAGCACTTAAATACTCACGGGTATAAAGCATTTCTAAAATTTTGGTGTCAAAAGCCGTAAACGCCAAAAACATCGAACACCCTATAATCAAAAGGTATAAAAATATCTTGGATACATGTTGCGATATATCTTCCTGCTTATAGAATTTGAAAGAAAGGTAGGGCAACAATACACTGGAGACGATATCGGAGAACATCAACAAAATCAGGACAATACGAAATACCGATTGGTACAAAGCTACTTTTTCCGCACCGAGGTATAGCGATATGATCTGGGTATCGACCATAAAATAAAAAATGCCCAATAGCATGTGGAGTCCGAAAGACCAACTGCTTATCAAAAGTGCTTTGATTTTATGCCTGTCGAAAGAAAATCCTATTAGAGACTTTCGATTCAAAAAAAATGCCCAGACCAATTGTACCATCCGACAGGCAAGAAGTGCCCAGACCAATTGCAACAACGAAATCTTAAACCGCCAATACGCCAGCACGCAAAGTGTAACCGCTAAGGCGTAGATCGCCACCGTTTCGGTGTATTTATGAAATCGGTTCTCGATGCGCAATAATGCCTGAAGATAGGTAACGAACGATTGCGCAACGGCAATAAGCGTATATAAGCCTCCTACCAATAGCCAATCCCCTTTATAAAACCCAAAGAGGTATACAAAAAAAATAAGACTGCTGCCTAGCGACAATAGCAACTTGGCCATAAGGCTATTGCCCAAATAATTGGCACGTTCCCCGGTTTCCTGTTGCGGATAATCCTTTATGATCATCAAAGAAAACCCGAAATCGGAGGCTATTGCCACCAAGGCGGCCAAGGAGAAACCGAAACTCAGAATACCGAATTCTTCGATATCCATAAGCTTGGCCAATACGATGAAAACAACGCTACCCGTATAGAGTTGCAGGGCCGAAGTCAAGGTTGACCAGAAAATATTCTTGGATACGGTTGGCATTCGGTTTAAGGTTAGGTGTTGGATGTTTGGTGCCGGGTGTTTGGTATTTCAAATTTCATAATGTGTTCTGTTAAACGCATAAACCAATAAACTTATAAACCCTATCATAACAAGCAACTATTCAATCAATCTGTACCGTTCCGTCAAGACCTGAAACATAGTTTTTCTTGATTCCCAATTCGTCCATCCATACGCGTACCTCAAAGGTCTTGAAATTTCCGGTATTATAGCCTTGACCGTCCGCCCGGTTTTCCCATAACCACTTCGGTGTGGGCCATAAAGCATATTTGGCACTTACCGCCTTATAAAAATCACGGTCGACACCATGCTGCCCATGATGTGCCATTTGCACATAATCGGCTTTCACCAAGTCTGGATCAACATTGGCCAATAAAGTTCGTCCCCCTGCAATACCCAGATCACCAAGAAACAGAACCGATTTAGACTTACTCTCCACTCGAAATACCATTGAGGAATTGTTGACCGCATTCTGCACAACACTTTCATTGAACGCCCCGATTACCCGAAGCTGAACGCCCTTACCCAGACTGAGGGTATCACCCGTTTTCATTGCAATTTTCTCACAGTTCATTGATGAAATAGCATTCGTGTATTGTTTGTGCAGATCACTCGTGATGGACTCATTTTTTTGCACCCATGCTTCGGGCAAGGACACGTGGACAGTTCGTTTGATTTCGATTTTTTGATTTTTTATAACCTCTAAAAAGGCGCCGATATGATCCAAATGTGGGTGTGTCAATATCCACGTATGCACAGTGCCACCAAGTTGGGCAATGTGGCCTTCCAATACCGGAGCTGTGACAACGCCACCGCCGTCGATAACAATAATTTTACCATCGTCGGTCCTTAAGAGATACCCCATTTGCACTTCTTCGCGAAAAGGCGCCATTTGCCATAGTGAAAAGTCTTCGCTGCGATTGGGAAAGTCTTTGATATCAAGAACATCGTGCCCGGTTTCTGTAATCGAACAAGACCACCAGCTCAAAAAAAAGAAAGCTCCTAAAACCTTTTTTACCATTTTGACCCTATTGGTAAGTGGTTCAAAGATACGCAATGCAGATCGTGTTAAATTGCCCGAACCTACAAAACATGGGCAAACAAAAACTTCTTTAACCTTGACAATCGTATCTTTGGCAAACCATGTCGAAAATGCAATGACAAAACTGGGCAAGATTTTTAAAGTATTGAACGAAAAAGGGGTTGCATATGCGTTCAAAAAGGGAATGGCAAAATTGAATCCCGAACGGATTCCGGACCTTGAATCGGTTCAACATTTGTTCGCCCATACTTCAGGATTGGAAATCGGCGGCCCTAGCGGACTTTTTCGCAACGACGGTTTTGTGCCGATCTATAAAGTTATTAACGGTCTGGACGGCTGTAACTTTTCAAATACGACACTCTGGGAAGGCACGATCAAAAGCGGAGAAAATTATTCGTATCATAGGGATAAAAAGGGGATTCAGTACATCTCGGAGGCTACGGACTTAAGTGAAATTTCCGATGGCCAGTACGATTTTGTAATTTCTTCGAATTGTCTCGAACATGTCGCCAACCCTATGAAAGCCCTCGAAGAATGGGTGCGGGTCATCAAAAAAGACGGTCTTTTGTTATTGGCCCTGCCGAACAAAGCCTATAATTTCGACCATAAACGATCCGTCACAACATTTGCACATCTTTTGGAAGACTATAAGAACAATATGGGAGAGGACGATATGACCCATCTTGAGGAAATTTTGGAATTTCATGACCTAACCTTGGATCCACCGGCGGGCTCGCCCGAACAGTTTAGGGCAAGGTCGTTAAAAAACCCCGAGAACAGGGCGTTGCACCATCATGTTTTTGATGTACCCCTTTTGACGCAAATGATGGAGCATTTTAATATCGAGGTACTGCAATCGTGTGAGAGCCGTGAGCATATTGTTTTGGGGAGGAAGGTTTAGTAGTATGGCCTCAAAGTCGGGAGACTTTGCGGAGTCGGTGCACCCGACTTGTTATGGAATTTATAGTTTCCGCTCATAGCTTAAAACTACGAAATATACCGTCAACCGGAACACTACTTGGATGTGTAGTATTTTGCTTCTTGCCGCGGATTTCGGATTACTCTTGCGGCCAGCAGTTGCAAACTGGCGGGAGCTGGGGATATCTAAAATGGTTGCGCTCGCATCAAATTAACCAAGCCCAACACAAAATTTCAGCGTTGTGCAAACTGATCATAATAGACATAGGTTTTAATTTCTTTTGCTTTTTGCAAAAGTAATTGCAGGAAGGATTTGAATATTCTTCGGGGCGTAATTCCTCCTTCTCGATTTATCTTACGTCGGATGGTTTCGTCTTTTTCCATTAGTTCCTTGAGTCTGCCGTTCGAAATTACCTTGAGTCCACAGGCCAACATAGATTTATTGACAAAATCTAAAAACGAACTGGCATAACCGAAATAGACCCCCCTTTTCCTGCGATGTTCAGCTAGATACCTAACCAGTAGGAAAGACAGGTCAAACTCCTGATTTATCGTCCATTCTTGATCAAATAAATGCAGTTTTCCCTTTTCGTCGATAATTATATTTCTTGGTAAGGCATCAAAATACTCCGGCCCAACCCTCTCGGGTTCAGAATCTTCTAGAACAGCAACGCTTCGAATATGGTCAACCCAATCTCTCATTAGTTTTTCATATTTGTCATATTGATTTTTCAATAGAGCCTCCATTATCAAGTGATGCATATTCTTGCCTTGAATATAATTCGTTTCTTTGGTTAGACGATGTGCAAAATCATTATTTGATACCGTACTCGTAGCATTCAACAATCCTTTATCAACGCCAATTACCCCGTTGTTTTTAACCTTAAACCTTGTAATCGTATTATACGGTTCTAAACGACCACAAGTGTAAAATTCTGCCAACAAAGTACTATCAAAATTAGGCTCTGCTTCTTTACTTGCGACTATCAAAAAGGAGTTGGAAAAATCCTTGACCAACTTATTTTCCGCAATCGATTCCCACGAGAGGTATTCATTAAGAAGATTAGCTTTTGGCCGGGTTCCGTAATGCCTTTCTTTTGTAAGTCTAATCAAATCTGCCTCATTGAAACCCGAATGCTCTAGTCCATTGTCGGCTATAATTGTCTTCGGGAGTTTGTAATCAGGGAAAGGGAATAAGAACTTAATAGAATTATATCCACTTGCCGCCAGCATGTTTTTGATTTCTTCATGGCCAAATGTGGTGATGTCTTTTTTGCCATATCTACTCTCTATGCCAAAATATGGTTTCCCGAAATGGTCTTCGTTAAAACCTCCAAAATACTTCAGTCCCAGTTTGTTCTCAATTGCAATAACAAGTCTTCCACCGGGTTTCAATAAGTTCCCATAACTCCTTAGTGCATCATAAAATGGGTTTTCATGATTTGAATATTTTGCTGTGTATTCAAACACTCCGATCAATGTTATGACATCAAACTTTTGGTCAAATTCGACATCTTCTACATTACTACAAACTACCGTGACATTGTCAAGGTCTCTGCACCGTTCTGCAATGCATTTGGCACGCGGAAAACCTCCTTCTACGGCAATAACTTTTGCCCCTGTTTCACCAAGATATCTTGTTATGGCCCCGGTACCCGCCCCTATTTCCAAAACACTATGGCCCTTATCAATTTTGACCGGTCGCAAAATATTCGCACGATAAGTAGTAAAGTGGTATTCACTAGGCCAGTCTTTAATACAGTTATGCAACTCCATGGAGAAAATAGACGTGTCCTTTGCTTTTTTTAAACAATCAAGAACATATTGTTCATTCTCTTGTCCATCACTATAATCGATGACTTTTTCTGGATTAATAAAGACCTTGTTTTTTTCGTCAAATGTAAGCTCGTTTACTTTCATTTATCTATTTTGTTTTCAATATTCAATTTGTCAAACACCTTACCAAACTCTCCCTCCAATACGGTATTTCTATCTGTAAAGCGTTTTTAATCTTTGATTTGTCCATGACGCTAAACGATGGGCGTTTTGCCGGGGTCGGATAGGCCTCGGTCTTTATCGGCAGCACATTGCAATTTATTTCGGCAATTTCAAATATGGCCATTGCGAAATCGTACCAACTCGCCACGCCTTCATTGCTATAGTGATAGGTGCCATATTCATTGATATCTTCTTGTACGATCTTTAAAATGACCTTGGCGAGATCGCCCGCGTAGGTCGGCGTGCCAATTTGGTCACTCACCACATTCAGGATTTCACGTTCAGCGCCCAAACGCTGCATGGTCTTGACAAAATTGTGCCCAAATTCGGAATACAACCACGAGGTTCTCAACACGAAATGTCTTTCGAGGGCCTGCGAAACGGCCAGTTCGCCCTGCCATTTGGTGGCACCATAAACGCCCAAGGGATTTGTTTTGTCGTTCTCTTTGTACGAAAAGCCTTGATTGCCGTCAAAAACAAAGTCCGTTGAAATTTGAATCATTATGGCATGGTGCTCGTCACAGGCCTCGGCCAAATTTTTGGCTCCGGTAACATTGACCGAGTAGGCAAGTTCTTTTTCAGATTCCGCCTTGTCCACGGCCGTATATGCGGCGCAGTTTATGCAATGTGAAATATCGTTTGCCTCAAAAAGGCGGTTTACTATTTCCTTATCGGTGATATCGAAATCTGGGAGGTCTACATAGATAAAATGATATTCAGAGGCCCTGGAATCGATGTCCTTGATGCAAGTCGCCAATTGCCCGTTCCCTCCGGTGACCAAAACGTTCTTCATAATCTCGCGTTCTGAAGCGTTGGTAAAATCCGGTCTTTTACGGAAACGATCAGCTTATCTTCAGGTAGTCTCCAATCAATATTCAAGGTAGGGTCGTTGAAGATGATTCCTCCTTCCGAAGCTTTATTATAGTAATTATCGCATTTATAGAAAAACTCGGCTTCTTCGCTCAAAGTGACGAACCCGTGCGCAAAACCTTTCGGTATAAAAAGTTGTTTTTTGTTTTCATCGCTCAACTCTACAACAATATGTTCTGCATAGGTCGGGGAATCTTTTCGCAGATCGACCGCAACATCAAGAACTTTGCCATAGAGTACCCGAACAAGCTTTGCTTGGGCATGTTCTCCAATTTGGTAATGTAACGCACGTACGACCCCCTTTGTAGAATATGATTGATTGTCTTGAACAAAATCGACTTTCCTACCGATAGCACCATTAAAGCGCTCTGCGTTGAACGATTCCATGAAATAGCCCCGTTCGTCAATAAAGACCGTGGGTTCTATGACAAAACAACCTTTCAGTTTCGTTTCAATAACGTTCATTGATGCTTGCTTAATATTCCCAAAAGGTTTTTGCCGTAGCCGCTCTTCATCAAAGGCTCGGCCAGCTTTTTGAATTGGTTCTTATCTATAAAGCCCATTTCGTAAGCGGCGGCCTCTATCGCACCGATCTTGAGTCCTTGCCGCTCCTCGATGACTTCGACAAACTGTGAAGCTTGCATCAATGATTGAAAGGTGCCCGTGTCAAGCCAGGCTGTTCCACGATCCAAGATGCTCACGTTCAACTTGCCCTTTTCGAGATAGACTTTGTTGACATCGGTGATCTCTAACTCACCCCTATGGCTAGGCGGAATGCTCCTGGCGATTTCAACCACATCGTTGTCATAAAAATAGATGCCCGGTACCGCATAATTCGATTTAGGTTCTAAAGGTTTCTCCTCGATGCTTATCGCCTTTCCTTCCTCATTAAACTCAACTACTCCATAGCGTTCGGGGTCATGCACGCGATACGCGTAGATAATTCCTCCTTCAGGGTCATTATTCGACTGTAACAATTTGGCCAACCCCGAACCGTAGAAAATATTATCTCCTAAAATCAAGGCCACCTTATCATTTCCGATAAAGTCGGCACCAATGATAAAAGCTTCCGCCAGTCCATTCGGGGCTTCTTGTACGGCATAAGAAAAAGAACAACCGTATTTTTCGCCATCGCCCAACAAATCCCTGAAAAGCGGTAGGTCTTTAGGCGTAGATATAATCAGTATTTCCCGAATTCCGGCATACATCAAAGTGGAAAGGGGATAATAAATCATCGGTTTGTCATAGATGGGCATCAGTTGTTTACTGACCGAAAGGGTCAAAGGGTGCAAACGTGTTCCAGAGCCTCCGGCTAAGATTATTCCTTTCATAGATTAGTCAATGGTTACGAAGTTATAAAGATATTTGTTTGTTGTCACCTAGAGACTTTATCAAGTTAACAAGCATTCTTCGAATATAAATTATAAGATTCTCAAGTTCTTCATTTTTTCTTGCATAGTTTAACCGGACGGCAATTACAACTTGAGTTTCCAACTCGGATAATGACCCCAAAGAAATATAAAAAATCGAATTAATTCCTTACATCCTCTTCGAGCACATCCTTCTGAAATGTTGGAAGGTACGGAAACCGCCGCCCTTCTTAACTGGCTTGTCAAACCGAACTTTTCCGAACCAAGGAATGATTTGGTCAACTCATAAATCTTATCCACCAACTCTAAAGACTCTTGCCAGACCTTGAGATCTTTATGTGATTTGATTTTCATATAAAATATACTCACAGCAACTCAGGGCCGCATAACTAGATAACTCTATAACCTTAAGAATACATTTTCTCATAGTACTCCTGATAATCCCCTGAAGTAACATTGTTCAGCCATTCTTGGTTTTCCAAATACCAATCAATCGTTCGTTCCAAGCCTTTCTCGAACGTAACGGATGGTTCCCAACCCAATTCTTTATTGATTTTATCGGCATCGATGGCATATCGCAGATCATGTCCCGGTCGATCCTTTACGTAAGTAATCAGCTGCTCGGAAGTGCCCTGGGGCCGACCCAACTTTTTATCCATCAATCGACAGAGCAACTTTACCAGATCAATATTCTGCCATTCATTAAAGCCTCCGATATTATAGGTTTCATGATTCTCGCCCTTGTGGAAAACCAAGTCGATGGCCCGAGCATGATCTTCAACAAAAAGCCAGTCACGGGTGTATTTTCCATCGCCATATACGGGCAAAGATTTGTTTTCAATAATATTATTGATGAACAATGGAATCAGTTTTTCAGGGAAATGATTGGGCCCGTAATTGTTCGAGCAGTTGGTCAACACATACGGAAGACCATAGGTCTCGCCATAGGCGCGTACAAAATGGTCTGAACTGGCCTTCGAGGCAGAGTAGGGAGAATTCGGGTCATAGGGCGTCGTCTCGGTAAAAAGTCCTTCGCTGCCCAGTGAACCATAAACCTCGTCGGTGCTTATATGGTAAAACCGTTTGCCCTTTTTATTGCCCTTCCATGAATCTCTGGCGGCATTGAGCAGATTGACGGTACCTATGATATTCGTACGAACAAAAGCCAAGGGATCCGTTATGGAGCGGTCGACATGTGATTCGGCCGCTAAATGGATAACCCCCTCAAATTCATGCTTCTTGAAAAGTTCATTGATACGTTCGGCATCGACGATATCGCCCTTGATAAAATTGTAATTAGAGGCTTTTTCGATATCCCTTAAATTTTCAAGATTACCGGCATAGGTAAGGGCATCTAAATTGAAAATACGATACTGCGGATAATTGTTCACAAATCTACGCACAACGTGAGAGCCGATAAAACCCGCGCCTCCGGTAATTAAAATATTCATGATATGATTCTTTGGGATTTAATATTCCAATCAGTATATTTAATTCAACGCCTTCGCCTTTCTGTTTAAAAAGACAAGAAAGGACCATGCAAAGAAAAGCCCGACCAGTATCGCCGGAAGCCAGACCAAACTTTTGTTCAAGAACTGTTTTTTCACGACTTGGGTCTTGCCGAAATTTATTATGCCTATTGCCTCTTTTTGTTCGATTAAATCCAATTGTTTTTCTTCAATTTCCTTGACCAATTCATTCTTTAGTTTTAAAAGACCGGGTAGATCCAAGCTTCTTTCCTTATCGAACAAAACAACACCTTCTTGGCCTCTCAGCGACGCTTCGGATGAAGCCATTTGTTTATTGAAGCCGGCCACAAGATCGTCTATCTGCTCAATGAGCTCGGTATTCTTTTCGATACGTGCCTTTGCATTTTTTTCGGAAACTTTTCGCAACTCGGTAAAGTAAGGGTTGGCGTTGATATAATCCATTATTTTAGAAACGTATTCTTCACCCTTGTTCGGATTTTTATGATAAAAGGTAATTCTATGGGTCAGGACCGTTTTTTTGAGAATTTCCGATTTGATGACGTCGAATACAAAATCGTCTTCTTTTAGGGTTTGAAGAATCTCAAGATAATCATTGCTTTCTTTAAGTTTTTCAGCATCCAGTTCTTCATTTTCAACCGGTTGGATACTAATTTCAAAGCCTCGTAGTTCATTGACGTCGATACCCATATTTCTGAAGAACAATGTATCATTGCTTATAAAATTGGCTTGGATCTCTTCGACAACATCGTACAGATAGTCTTTGCTTTCAAAATTGGGCATCACGATTACCTCGCTTTTCAGCTTTTTATCTACGAAAATATTGAGCAAGAAGCCAATTACCAATCCTAAAAAAATCAAAGCCCCTAATTTTAGGGCATTTTTTTTCAGGTAAAGAAAAATTCGCAGTACCCCTACAAAGATACGGTGCAAGCCTTTTCTAAACATTTGGAACAACTGCCCCAAGTCAATTTCTTCAGACTTCGTACTGGTCGTTGATGGTTTGTCTGCCATAGCTAAGTGTTGAAAATTTGGTCGAGTATTTTGTCGGTTATCAAATATGTCGGTTTTACGCCCGTCGTTCCCAAGCCTCCCGAAGCGAGGGTACTGCCAGTTTCCAAGGGGTTGTCAGAGGCGTAATAGGCATAACGAACCTTGACGTCTTCTCGAATGCTTTTTCTTATCTTGGAAGCCGATTGTATCGCCTTTTGATAATGTACCCCTTCCATTTCAAGTCCGATGACGTTCCATGTCGATTGATTAAAAAACTTCAAAATATCCTTATTCTGTAATGAGGTTCCGAGCACCGTAACCATGGCCCCTTCGTAAACCTTCAGCCCGTGGCCCTCAAAATCGGCAGCACATAGTTCATTTTTAAAAGGATAGTTATCTGCCGTGCCTTCAAAAATATGTGCGGAGGGAATCATCAAATCTCCTTTTCCACCTTCTAAAATGCCTGCCTTGCCCATTATAGATATCGAGGCAATATTCAAAAAGACATCTTTCTTTTTCCTGACCTTATAGGGCTTCAACAATTCATCGATGGTTTCGTATGCCTGTTCCCCAAAGGCATAATCCATCACAAAGATAACAGGTTTTTCATCATCTGGGATATCTTCCGAAAGTTCATAACAACAGGCCTTACTACCGATTTTTGCTATGTCGAAAATCTGCACGTCGATGTTTGTGCCAGAAACGTCATCTATCGATATCATGCCGTTCTTTGTAGCAACCGCGATTACTTTGTTGCGCAAATCTGCATTTGAAGAAGAGCTCAAGGCCTCATAGATCTCTAAAATGTCATTTTTGGGAAACTCTTTTTTAAGCGCGTTTCTTGCAAAAAGTGAGTTCATTACGCTATGCATGTTCGCGCTGATTATATGGATCGGCTTTTTTAGCAAGCCGTGTTTGGCCAAAACCTCTTTGATGGTGTTGGCCCAGCGCTCACCGTGTATGTGGTGCCCCAATCGCTCTCTTAGTACCGCACTAAAGGTAATCACCCTCTTTTCGCCGGTCACTTCTTCCTCAATGGCCAATTTACCCAGCCAATAAATAACTTTGAGAAAACGCTCGGGATTTTCCTTACTTGCAAATTTTTGGTAAACCTCCATGGTTTCTTCAAATGAGCGTCCCAAAATATTAGCGGTATGTATCAGGGCCACTTCCTTTTCGGCCTGTGACAGTTTGCTTTTTTTGATGGCCATCTCCAATTTATGCCAATCACGTATTGTCTTGTCGGTATCCTCGATCAATACCTTTTTGCATATTTTTTGCGACTCGACAAAAAGAAAGGTCAAATGCGTAAGAATGTCATAAATATCTGAGCGGCCCCTGGTTATTTCAACATTCATCTGTTCTTCGTCAATACGATAACAGTTTCTTCGGCGCTTCGGCGGGATTATCGGCTTAAAATGTGATTTGCCGTAGCCTTCATCGGAGGTCAAATTGATATAACGACACTGTTCAATGCCTTCGGGTAGACGCTCCAATACATATATCAATCCATTGATTTCGGCCTTTTCTTCGGCAATAGACCCGTAAATTTCCGGGCTTAAGAGAAGTAATGCATTCTTAATCGATTCTCCTGAAACACCGGTCGGCTTATAAAACCCGCGATTGAAAAGATGGCGCATGGTAATATAGAGCCGTTCTATGGCATTTGTGGATTCTTGAGCTCGTGTGGTAGTCGTTGCCTTGCCCATAGGTGCTTTAAAAGCAAAATTACAATTAAAATTATTGATTCTTAAAGTTTGAAAGCACATCGGCCACGCTTCGGTCGTTCGCCAGTCGTTGCACTTTATTTTGACCCCCAAGTTTTCCGACCGATTTCATGTAATCGGTGAACCCTCCTTCCCTGATCGGCGTTACTTTTAGGGTCTGTAATATCTTACCTTCGATAAGGTCAAAATAATAACTGTTCTGTCTTTGCAGTGATTCATCAAGTATTTTGATGAACTTGGCCAAATCGGTTGGCATTTTTTCGAACTCTACAAGCCATTCATGATATGGAAGCTCGGGCGAAGCAGGGGTAATCTGTGGCGCAACGGTAAACTCATTGACTTTGGCATCGCTTTTGGCAATAGCCTCCTGCATTGCCGTTTCCACCTCCTTGGCTATGACATGTTCGCCAAAGGCCGAGATAAAATGTTTGATACGCCCCGAAACAATTATTTTATAAGGGTTTATAGAAATAAACTGAACGGTATCTCCTAGGTTATAGGCCCACAGTCCTGCATTGGTAGAGATAATCATTACGTAGTTCGTGTGCATTTCAACATTCGATAGGGTCAACCGTCTGGCATTTTCCCCAAAAAAATCATCGGCCTTGATGAACTCGTAAAATATTCCGGCATCCAAAAGAAGTAACATGCCCTTTTCCTTCTGGGAATACTGATAAGCAAAAAACCCTTCACTGGCCGGAAAAAGTTCAATGCTATCCACCTTTCTGCCGATCAAGCGTTCGAATTTCTCACGATACGGCTCATAGTTCACGCCCCCATAAATGAACAATTGGAAATTCTTGAAGAGCTCGCCGATTTTCTTGCCACTTTTTGCCCCTAGCTTTTCAAAGTACATTTGAACCCAAGAAGGAATGCCGGCGATAACCGTCATATTCTCGTTTAAAGTCTCCTCGACAATCGTATCGACCTTTGTTTCCCAATCATCGATACAGTTGGTCCGCCAGCTGGGCAAACGGTTTTTCTGAAGGTAATTGGGCACATAATGGGCCGATATACCCGATAGCCTCCCCAATTTTATCCCATTTTTCTCTTGCATTTCAGGGCTTCCCTGTAGAAAGATCATCTTTCCATCGACAAAACTGGCACTACCGGTTTCATGAATGTAATTCAGAATGGCATTTCGCGAGGCCTCTACCTGGCATCTAATGGACTCATTGGTGATCGGAATGTATTTTGCCCCTGATGTTGTTCCTGAAGTCTTGGCAAAATATAGCGGTTTGCCCGGCCAAAGTATATTCTCTCGACCCTCTATCACTTTTTCGATATAGGGCTTTAAGTCTTCGTAATCGCGAACCGGAACATTTTCAATAAAGTCATGGTGCGAACTTATTTTTGAAAAGTCGTGGTCTTTGCCAAACTCTGTATTTGACGCCTTTTCGATCAATCGGTTGAAAACTCTCTGTTGCGTGTTGATCGGGTCTTTGGCCCATTTCTTGGTTTTCTTTGCAATATTCTTGGCAAAAATCTTGGCGGCGAATGACTTTAGCGACATAAAGACTTATTTAAAATCAATAAAGTCGAGTGGGTTGACCGGTGTTCCGTTATCCCAAAGTTCGAAATGTAGATGAGGGCCTGTTGTTAACTCGCCAGTGTTTCCGACAGAAGCGATTACCTCACCCGCCTTTACCAGATCTCCCTGTTTTTTGTTCAGAGAACCATTGTGTTTATAGGCGCTAAGAAACCCTTCCTTATGTTCGATGATCAGCACATAGCCCGTATCTGCGGTCCATTCGGAAAAAATCACCACGCCATTGGCAACCGCCTTTACGGGAGCGTTCTTTGGAGCGACCACGTCAACCGCATAATGTTTCGAGTCCGAGTCATATTGCTGGGTAACCATTCCCGTTATCGGTGGAAAGAAAACGATACCGATCTTTTCGGAATTCCTTTCGAAAAGATTGTATTTGTCTTCAAGGGCTACCTCTGCCCTTAATAGGGAATCTTCTTTGATCGGAGTCAAATCCACAGTGGAAGGATCCAACTTATACTGCTCGAAAAGCGAGTCGCGGTTTACTACGGTATTCTCGACCTCGCCTCTTAACACCATTCGGATATTATCAAGATAACGATTGGTATAATCTAAGGAACGCACCAAAGAATCGGTCTTATAGGTAAGCTCGGTGGCCTGTCGTTTCAATTCGGTCGAAGAATAGCCAGGTATGTACTCTCTAAGCGGGGTAAAGGCAATAAGCAGAGTCGTCAACCCTATTAGGCCAATTATAAAAAGGGAGCCGGTCACAAAGACGTTCAAACGGCTTAGCTTAAAGGATATTTTTTCTTCAAAAGTACTCTCGTTAAGTATCACCAAGCGGTACTTGTGCAAGAGTTTCCTTTTGATTTCCTTTCTTTTTTTAACCTTCTTGGCCATAATAGGCAAAGATAAGGATGCCGTTGAATTATGATGCGGTTCAGTTAAATTTTATAATCCCCTTAACCTATTCGACCTTTCGATCGGCAGTAATCCGATCAACTATTGACCATGAAGTTAAAATAACCTCTCGCAGTTATTATTTACGGGCTCCTATGAACTTTTTTAGTACATTTGTTATCCATTAAAATTTAAACTATGGCAATTTTAAATACATTTCTAGCAATCGGGCCTTGGCAAATTGCCGTTGTGGTCGTAATCGTTCTGCTTTTGTTCGGAGGGAAAAAAATCCCGGAACTTATGCGAGGACTTGGAAGCGGAATCAAGGAATTCAAGGATGCCTCAAAAGAGGATGATAAAATAGAGGATAAAAAGGAATAGACGAGTTTATTTATAGCTTATTTTATAAAGCCTTTGGTAGTATCCAAAGGCTTTTTTTTCGAAAACTATTTCTGAAAATATCAACTTCAGAACACCCTTAAGGCATGGTTTTCGCTTTCCATTTATGACTTAATAGATGTAAGAAATAACACAGTCCTTAGGCTTCGTATCATAAATCAGGGCATTCACAACAAAAATTTATCTTCTCAAAGCCCAAATCCTAAATTTGAAAATCAATAACCTAAGGTCCAATTCAATGATCTCTATCCTTTGGTCTGATTAAAATTGAAAATTCATTGAATTGCCAAAACATAATTCTGAAGATGTAGGCATAAGCGCCGATGCGTCAATATCAATTATGGAGAATGATAAAAAAATGATATCGAGGATGGAAAACATGGAATTCTCCACTTCTCGACAATGGCCGTATCAGTCCCTTGCCTTAGCAAACAGACATGCTGGTTTGGTATACGAAAGCCTAAATTTAGGCGTTAGCTATAAATGCGACATCTCGATCAAGACGCGATACAATCAGGGAGCGCCACAAGGACAGAATATCGATTGCCGCTCAGATTACAATATAAACCAGCAAAGTATTCTTAATTCTGAATTGCCCGGGATTCTCACTACTTATGAATGGACAACTATTCATGGGAAAATAAAACTTCCCGAAATCCCAATAATAAGCTAACCATGAAAAAACGCATCACAACCTATACCTTATTGCTGTTAGGGGCCCTATTTATCCTTAAAGCGCAAGAAGATAGTACTGCCTTCGTGAGCGATAATACGGTCGACGGCCCGTATAGGGCTGAAGCAGACCGCCAATCGACAGTTTTTAAAGAAAGGGACAAGACCTTCGAAGAAGTAGCTGCAGACTATAATATTCCTACTCGCACTTTTAGTAGTATCGATGGTGCCGAAGACGGTTATTACGTAATCGTAGGCGTATATAGCAAAGGTGGTCGCAAACTTAATAGGACCTTGAACAAATTAAAGAAAAGAGGATTTGATTCGGGTTCGTTCAAGAATCCCGAAAATAATTTGAACTACGTCTACATTCAGCATAGTTCAGGTTGGAGGGCTGCCATCGATTCATGTGCTTCAAAATTCGATGGCCGGTACGAAGAGGATGCCTGGATTTTGATTTTGGGCAATGTCGATCAAGAACATGAAACACCAATTGCGCTATTCGATGATTCACAAGCTAATGAAGTCATCACCAACAACGGCCCGTCACTTGAAGAGGTTACTTACGAAATGATCGATGGGCAAAAAGAAGAACCGATCACGCAAAATACGTTGGACGAAAAACGGAACAAGAGCAAATTGATTCAAAAAGCCGATTATTATTTTGATAAAATGTGGTATGCCGAGGCCGCCGAACTATACGAACAGGCCTTAAAAAAAGGTGAGAGCAACTATTCTTACGAAATCATTCAAAAGGCCGGTGACTCACATTACTTCAACACCAATATGGAGAAGGCCTATCATTGGTACGATATGCTTTACGACAGATACGGTAAGCAAATGTCGGCCGATAACGTGTTCAAATATGCCCATTCTTTAAAGGGTACTGGCAAATATGCCAGGGCAAAGCGCCTGATGCGACTTTACGACCGCAAAATGAAAGCAGGTGAATCAACGATCAATGATGATATCGACAATAATCCAACTTCAACAGAAGTTGTTTTGGACAATATCTTGAATACCGAGAAAAACTTCGATATCAAAAACATGGCAATCAACACCGAATATTCAGACTTTTCGCCCATGTTCTTGGATTCAACCCAAGTGGTTTTCGCTTCGGCCAGAGATTCTTCATTTTTAAATACCAGACGGTATAAATGGAACGATCAACCTTACTTAGATCTATATGTGGCCAAGATCAATGAAGAGTCACAAGACCTCAAAGATGCCCTGAAGTTCTCAAAGAAGATAAATACAAAATACCACGAGGCGTCGGTCACGTTTTCTCCCGATAAGAAAACGATATACTTTACAAGGAATAACTACGGTAAAAAACTCAAAAGGGACAAAAATGGTGTAAACCATCTTAAAATATATCGATCTAGAAAAGTAGATGGGGAATGGACGGAAGCCGAAGAACTGCCTTTCAACAGTGATGATTATTCAACGGGCCACCCGGCATTAAGTCCTGATGGCAAACAATTATATTTTGTTTCCGATATGCCCGGAAGCATTGGTGAAACCGATATATTCGTTGTTGACGTGTTCGAAAACAACTCCTATTCCGAACCTAGAAACCTAGGTCCGGAAATCAATACCGAAAAGAAAGAGATGTTCCCGTTTATCAATTCCGAAAAACTCTATTTTTCGTCAAATGGACATACCGGTTTAGGAGGTCTTGATGTTTTCGAGGTAGCCTATAATGATGAAGAGGGCTTTCAAGAAGTGCTAAATGTAGGAAAGCCCGTGAACAGCAATCGAGACGACTTTTCATATATCGTTGATGAAAAGACTCAAAAAGGCTTTTTTGCCTCCAACAGAACTGGTGGAAAGGGTGATGATGACATTTATTCATTCAAAAAATTGGTGGTCGAAGAAATACCAACAAACCAAAATGCCATCGCCGGAGTAGTTACCGAACTTATTACGGGTGATCTGATGCCAAAAACACTTGTTCAGTTATTGGACGAAAACAATATAAAATTGAAAGAAGTGCTCACCGACGATGAAGGTCAGTTCATTTTCGAGGATCTCGATGACAACACGAAATATACCTTAAAAACCGTGAAAGACGAGTTTTTCGAAGATGTGCGAGAAATAACCACCACCGAAAACGATACGACGCATGTCGAGGTTTCAATGAGGCGACTAAAAGAAATGATCGCCATTGAAGATGGTATCAAGAAGCTTAAAACAGAAATGATACATTTTGACTTTGACAAGTACAATATTAGGCGCGATGCGGCTGAGGAGCTCGACAAATTGGTCGAGGTAATGAAAGCGTATCCAAACATGGTCATCAAAATCGAATCGCATACCGATTCGCGCGGTAAAAGGGCATATAACAAATATTTATCGGATAGCCGTGCAAAATCTACAAGAGATTATATAATCAATCAAGGCATTTCGCCCGAACGAATCGAAAGTGCGATTGGGTACGGCGAAGAACGCCTGCTGAACGAATGTGATGGCAGCGTGGCCTGTACCGAACAAAAACACTACCTAAACCGTAGATCGGAATTCATAATCGTGAATATGTAACCCAAAGACCAATTGGCATTAAAAAAGCCGCCGTTTGTTTTCAAACGGCGGCTTTTATTTTGACTATTATTCTTCCTACAAATGCAAAAAATAGCTATAAAAATCAACTGATCACAACACTGGTAGCTCCTTACGCAACAAAGCAACCCTAAGAAATACAGTATCGAGTGTTGTAACGTTATATATTAAAGTGTTGAACTAAAATCCCAAATCATGAAAACAGCCCTACTCATTAAAGAAATCTACTTGGAAGCCTTCAGAAACTTAGGCCACTATCTTATCAAATCGTATTTCAAAGCTTTCTCATGGTTCTGCTTTGCTGCCTTTCTAATTGTGCTTTATGCCTTCATTTTTAGACTAGCGACAGGCTTCGCCTTTGATTAAGAAATAAATACCAACCTAACCTGTAACGCCCGGAATATATTCCGGGCGTTTTTTGTGGTTTTTTCAATACTTTCCCGTTTCCCTGTTTTTTATTGGGCCTAAAGAGTTGCCCGGGTTTTTTTGTCGACGTTTTTGACCTTTAATGGATTCTATAAAATAAGGCTATAAGATGAACCGGGTTTATTGTCGTTTCGACCAATTAATTGCGCTACGACCTAACAAGTCTTCATCTTTGTTCTATAATAATCTTCAAATACGTTCATATGAATAAACTTCTACTACTAAAAGAAATCTATTTGGAAGGTTTTAGAAATTTGGGCAGCCTTATCGTTAGAAGGTACTTCAAGATATTTGCCTGGTTTGCTTTTATAATGTTCTTTGTGGTTCTTTATGCTTTTATCTTTAGGGTTTCCACTGGATTTCCCTTCGATTAGGCCAAAGAACATTTACACTTCCAGCCACAAAAAAGGGCTCCCTGCCATTGATTGCAAGGAGCCTTTTTTTTATGCTCGAACCGATTTCTAGAATCCTGCCGAAATTTAATCCTTGGGCAAAAATCTAACGGTTTTCATAATAGCCTCAAGCTGAAATATATCGTCACGTTTATTCGTGGCCGGGGCAAATACAAATCCTTCGAGTACCATTGTTCTGTCATTTTCGGCATCCTTGATGATATAGGTCAAAAAGGGACCCGCCATCGGATAGTTCTTTATATCCCAGATACCTCTGACCTCAATGGCCTCCCTTCCCGCTATTTCAGCCGGAAAAACAGAAGGTGCAAAGGCCGGTTCTGTTCGCATATGGGTCACTTTTCCCGGCACATCGGCTCCTGGAATATACTTTTCCCCAATTGAATCACGCATACGAATTATATCCCTTATTAGAGTCGAGTCGTTTTTAAAATAATCTCCCGGCATCTCATAGGCAATTAGGCTTGCCGTGCCTTTTTGAATCTGTCGTTCAATCCAGACGAAATTGTCTTTTCGCACGTCTATTCTGTAAATAGAAGGTAAATTCAAGGCTATTCCGAATTTGTCTTGCAACACTGTCTCGTTGTTCAGAGACTTTAAAAAATTCCGTTGAGAGACCTCTAGTTCGATGTTTTTGTAGGCTGTAATGAATTTATCGGCTTGCTCTTCCAAGTTTTGTATTAGTTCTTCGTCAGTTACACCCTTGACGACCCCAACTTTCTGGGGAATTGCGTACATATCGGTCTTAACATGGGCCACATTGACCGAATCTTTCTGAACATAAAGTATATTCCTTCTGTTTCTGATGGATCCCGAAAAGACCTGCGTGGGCATTTGTTCAATGGAAAACAATGGTTCGTCCCAGGTGAGGCCGACAACGTTTGAGGCAAAGTGCTCCCTTATCTTATCACCTACCTTTCCTTTCCAAAGCTCATTGTCAATGACCACGGCCAAAGAGTTGATGGCACCTATGGAGGTCGGCTTGTAGTTTGTTTTGTCCTCCTTACAGGCCACAAATACGATTATGGCCAATAATAATACCGCTAAAAGTGTTTTTGAGTGTCTCGGTTTCATATGTTTTCTGTTTACGATGAACAGTCGCACAATTTTAGTTTTGTGCCCGGTTGTAGTTTACTACCACTAATACCGTTCCATTCTCGTAATTTTTCAACAGTAATTCCCGGATATTTTCTAGAAATCGTCCAAAGTGAGTCGCCGCTTTGAACAGTATGGGTCTTCGTGCCGGGTGGAAAATTCTGGCTTTTCGCACTCGAAGGGGTACTCTTCTTGGCCGAGGAAGCTACGGCAACACCTCTGTTTCTGGGATAAATGGTAAGTCGTTGTCCTATTCTCAAGTTGTTGCTTCGCAAGCCGTTCCACTGTTTTATTTGACTGACACCAACACCATATCTCTCGGCAATCTTGCCCAAATAATCGCCACTTCTCACGCGATACCGTATTCGATCTGCCTCCGCTTGTTTGATCAATTGTGGCAACGGACTTTCCTTGCTTTCCAATTCTTTTTTGACAAAGGCGTATATCTGTACTTCATTGGCCACAAATTTGCCCATGGCTTCTTTTGGCAATCTCAGGGCATACTCTTTTCCTTCGATATATGGAATTACTTTCAGCTTATATGAGGGATTCAAAATCTCAAGTTCTTCCACACTGATTCCGACAAGCTTCGATATCTGCTCAAAAGTTATCAAACTTTTTACCTGTACGGTGTCGGTCTCGAAATAGGGTCTTTCTACCTTTTCCCCCTTTAGGTCATGCTCCTTGGCATATTCGAAAAGGTACATGGTAGCTAAAAAAGCAGGGACATATCCGGCAGTCTCACGGGGAAGGTTTCGGCGAATGTTCCAATAGTTCTTGTAACCGCCTGACCTACGAATGGCCTTGTTGACATTACCGGGGCCTGAATTATACGCCGCTAGGGCCAGATCCCAATCATCAAAAATGTCATACAACTTGGCCAAATATTTACAAGCGGCCTCCGTTGATTTAATAGGGTCGCTCCGCTCGTCTACATAACTGCTCACATCAAGGTCGTACATCTTGCCCGTACCGTACATGAACTGCCAAAGACCGGTTGCCCCGACCCGAGATCTTGCCTTTGGGTTCAAGGCCGATTCGACGATAGAAAGGTATTTCATTTCTAAAGGAATGTCATGGTTGTCCAATTGTTCCTCAAACAGCGGAAAATAGAATTGGCTAACCGTCAACATGCGCTCCATAAGGCCTCTTTTTCTGGTCAGAAACGATTTAATAACGTTCTCAAGCGACGGATTGTAGGCAATATTAAAAGGCGTTTTTTCATTCAGTTTCGCCAACCTGGCCTTCAAAGTGTCCGTTGGCAGGTCGTAAACGTATACTTCATCAGCATCGGGCTCCTTGGTTACGTCAAGTGTAGCGACTTCTTCATACATCTCATCGAAAAGGGCCGCGCTGTCATATAGCTCTTTCATCCACAAGCTATCATATTTGGCCGCAAGCGGATTATCTTTCAAATTGTATTTTGCCTTTTCGTCTTTTTTGGTAAAAACTAAAGGATTATCCTTTAAACCCATCTCCGAGTCCATGAGCTCCATTTGCTCCAGCCCTTTCATGTCCATTTCGGTAGTATCGGCCAATGTCTCGACAAGGGTGTCGTTTACCCTGACAGGAATAGAATCGCTCTCCTGGGCCGATAACAAGCTAGAGATAGAGAAAAGAACAGAAAAAGAAAGAATACCGGTTTTCTTGATCATCGTTGCGTTTTGAGTTAAAACGGGAACATCTAAAATCGTCTTTTTTTTGGAAAGGATAAAACTTTGACGTGTTAAACGCCAAAAAAACCGTTTACCCCTTTTTATCGATAACGCCCTTATTCTGGCAATATTGCGGCAATTCCCGGCAGCGTTTTACCTTCCAAGCTTTCGAGCATGGCGCCACCACCCGTCGACACATAACTTACTTTGTCGTCAAAGCCGAATTGCTTGACCGCGGCAACCGAATCGCCTCCGCCTACCAAAGAAAAAGCTCCATTTTTAGTGGCTTCTTCAATAAAGTTTCCAATAGCGATAGTGCCCTTGGCAAAACTCTCCATTTCAAAGACACCGACAGGGCCGTTCCATAAAATGGTTTTGGAATTTAGGATAACAGTCTTGAAATTCTCCAAAGTTTTTGGCCCGGCATCCAATCCTTGCCACCCATCAGGAATTTCAGCCACATCGACGATCTTTGTTTCGGCTTCGTTCGAAAAGGCATTTGCCGCCACGACGTCAACGGGAATATGCACTTCTACACCTTTCGCCTTTGCCTGTTTCAAAATATCAAGGGCCAGGTCCATTTTATCATCCTCGCAAATTGAATCGCCCACTTGCCCACCTTGGGCCTTAACGAAGGTATAGGTCATACCTCCGCCGATGATCAAGTGATCGACCTTGTCCAAGATATTTTCTATGATGGTAATCTTCGATGAAACCTTGGCGCCCCCCAATATGGCGAGCACCGGTTTTTCACCTGTGCGCATTACCTTTTCAATCGCATCGATTTCTTTGGCCAATAGATATCCAAAACATTTTTTATCGGAAAAGAATTGGGCCACGATCGTTGTGGATGCGTGGGCCCGGTGGGCCGTGCCAAAAGCATCGTTCACATAAATGTCGCCCAATTTCGAAAGCTGTTGCGCAAAACCTTCATCTCCTTTTTCCTCTTCAGCATGAAAACGAAGATTTTCCAACAACAAGACATCGCCGGGTCGCAGATCGGCCACCGCCTTTTCGGCCGCTTCACCGACACAATCTTCGACAAACCTGACCTGGACCCCAATGATCTCAGATACCTTTGAACAGATGTGTTTCAATGACATATCCGGGTTTCTTTGTCCCTTCGGCCTTCCCAAATGGCTCATCAAAACAGCACTTCCCCCATCTTCCAATACTTTGATAATGGTCGGTTTTGCCGCCTCGATCCTATTGGTGTCCGTAACGTTAAAATCGGCATCCAAGGGTACGTTGAAATCAACTCGGATCAACGCTTTTTTATTTTCAAAATTAAACTGGTCTATCGTTTTCATTCAGGTTCGTTTTTAAAGAATTTCAAATGTAGATATTTCTACCGTGCATATAAAACGGAGCGGTCAATAATTGGCAATACGTTTTGCTGAATTTGCCGACCGATTGGTCGGTTCTTGTTTTTGTTCTGCCAAAAAAATCATTTTTTATCTTCTTTGGAAAAACACCGCAACCCCCTGTATATGTGAGAAAAATGGCAATCCATCTTTTTTGCAGACTGTTTGGTCGGTGCCGTATTTGTTTTTTTGAATGTCTGTGCGATAGCAATACCGTCACCCATTTTAAGTCGGAATAAACTATATTTGAACAATGCGCTTCAAAGATATTTTGGGCTTGGCCCACATTAAGAACCATCTGGCCACGAGTGCCGATGCGGGGCGAATTCCGCATGCCCAACTTTTCGTCGGCCCAGAAGGTTCAGGAATCTTGCCGATGGCCTTGGCCTATGCACAATATGTAGTCTGTGGCAATACAAATTCTGAGAACGAAGCGGGCGACACAAGCTGTAATCTAAAGTTTGATTCACTGGCGCATCCCGACCTTCATTTTGCTTTTCCGGTCGCCAATTCCGATAAGGTAAAAAGCCATGCGGTTAGCGATCATTATATGGAGGAATGGCGTCAATTCGTAAAAGAACAGCCCTATGGAAATCTTTTCGATTGGTACCGATTGATCGGAATTGAAAAAAAGCAGGGACAAATCGGTGTTGACGAAGCTCAGGATATTGTCAGGAAGCTTGCACTGAAGTCTTATGAAGGGGGATTCAAAGTAATGCTTATTTGGATGGCCGAAAGGATGAACACCTCCGCTGCCAACAAGCTTTTAAAATTAATCGAGGAACCGCCCGATAAAACAATATTTCTACTGCTTGCGGAAGAAGAGGAGCAGATCATACAGACCATACGTTCGCGCTGTCAAATCCTGCATTTTCCGCCTTTGGCCGAAGATGCCATCACGAACGCGCTAATTGAAAGAGGATGTACAAGGGACGAAGCCATGCGCATAGCATTCGAAGCCAATGGAAATTTCAACAAGGCCTTGGACCTTATGAACAATGACTCGGAGGACCTGATCTTCGAAAAATGGTTCGTACAATGGGTACGCAGCGCCTTTAAGGCAAAGGGGAATCGATCCGCAATACATGATCTTATTTTATGGAGTGAAGAGGTGGCCAAAACGGGAAGGGAAACCCAAAAAAAGTTTTTACAATATTGCCTCATGGTCATGCGCCAGGCGATGCTCATTAATTTCAATGCGAAAGGTTTGGCCTACATGAAAATTCGTGCCGATGGGTTTCATCTCGAGAAGTTCGCTTCATTTGTACATGAAAACAATATTCTTGAAATAACCTCAGAACTGGAAGATGCCATGTACCACATCGAACGAAACGGAAATTCTAAACTCGTCTTGACCGACCTATCGATCAAGTTAACCAGGCTGCTTCACAAAAAAGCGGCTTAAACCAATACCTATGAAAACTGTTTTGGAAAATGCAACGGAAATCTTACTGTTACTGTTCTTGATCATCACTTTTTTGCAAAGTGGACTGGACAAAGTATTGGACTGGAAAGGCAACCTCTCATGGCTCAAAGCGCATTTTTCAAAGTCTCCCTTGCATGGTCTGGTTACTGGAATGTTGGCCATAGTTCTTGTTTGTGAGGTTCTCGCCGGTCTATTTTGCCTGATCGGCCTCGTTCAAATTATGTTCGCAACGAATGGCCACATGGCGTTTTATGGCGCAATTCTCTCGTGTGTGTCGCTATTAATGTTATTGTTCGGCCAACGAATGGCCAAAGACTATGAAGGGGCCAAAACGATTGTTATTTATCTTATTCCTGCTATTTTTTTGGTCTTTTTGCTTCAGCATTAAAAAAGGCCATAACAAATGTTATGGCCTTCTTATACTAATGAAAAGTTGGTTCTATTTTTTGTATTTGTCGTTCAATATCTTCACGATTTCATCGGTAAGATCGAGCACTTCTGTACCATATAGCACACTGCCTCCGTCACCACCTCCCAATATATAGGTATAGCCATTGGCCTTGCCGTAGGCCCTGATTTCCTTTTTTACCTTGCTGACTATACTGTCCATTTCGGTCTGCCCCGATGCCTGCAACTGTTGGTCTTCTTGCTGAAGTTGCTGCCCGATGAACTGCCCTTTTTGTTGTATCAGGCCGTATTCTTCTTGAGCCTTTTTCTGCGACATGCTTTGGGCCTTTGCTTGAAACGCCTGGGCTTCGATCTGAAAAGCTTGTGAGATACTATCCCTTTTTTTCGTCAGTGCATCGGCCTTCGCCTTAAATTTTGTCTCGACATCTATTTTTTCTTGATATTCATCCATCAATTTGACATTATCGACAAAACCTATTTTTTGTTGCTCACAAGAAGTCAACAGCACTATTGTCGCAATCCAGATTAAATTTTTCATCTCGTATAATTTTTGTTCTATGGAATCGGATTCCTGCTCTGTTTTAAGTTGCGCAAAAGTAGTAAAAGGTTTTTCGAAATTCTAGAGGTACTTTGTTTTTTGTAGTTGTGCATGTTTTTCTTCAATTGATAATTTTTGAGATATCCTAGAAGTAGGAACCATTGAATATAAGATTTATTTACTATTTTTTACTTAGGAATAGATATTGTCTATTATGGCTTGGCTCACAAAAGGGTTTTTATTGCACAATTTAAGGCAGGACATAGCCGATAGTCGCCAATTGATAGAAAAGCTCGGGAAATCGCCTTAAAATCGTTATTGGGCTCTTTGAAGTATGTAAATGTGCGAAGAGTATTCTTTTGAGCGCCATGCGGCAATATTTGATCGTAGTCCGATCCATAAGGCCTTGGCAAAATTCTGTCTTCCGGTCTTGTACTTTTCCGAAAGTAACGATACATAGAACGAATCAAAAATCAAGGGTTTGACCTGAACTACATTTAGCCCATGTTTTAAGAATAGCTTTTCGATCGAAGTTCTTGAAAAATGCCATAGGTGTCGAGGCACATCGAATGCCGCCCAAAACTCTTTATAGTATTTTGCATCGTATGAATTGAAATTGGGGACTGCGATTACCAAGGTTCCATTTGGTTCCAAGACCTCTAACAATTTCAAGATTTGGTTCTCCAGATCAGGAAGATGCTCAAGAACATGCCATAGTGTGATGACATCAAATTGTTGATTGCGCAGCAACTCCATTTCAGACAATAGTTCCACCCTTTTTTCGCGCGCGCGCATTCGCGCATCATGATTAGGTTCGATTCCTGAAATCTTCCAACCCGAACTTTTCGCTGCCAACAAAAAGTCTCCGGTACCAGCACCCATATCCAATAATCTTCTTTCTTCCCCGCCGAATTTGTCTATCAACCTCAGTTTTGAATAGAAGCTGAACTTCTTGACCGTTTGATAAACCTTATCGACCAAAGACTTTCTTGAATCTGTATGCGAAATATAGTCCTCGCTTTGGTAGTATTCGTCAAGATTTTCAGGTATTGGTCGCGTCACCAACATTTCCATTTCTGGATCGTATAAAAGTTCAAATTCTTCTTGGGAAACGGAATAATCTTTAGTTCTTAAATACGACTTCATTGTAGTTGTGGGTGGCTAAGTACTCCTTTTTCAGTGCACGAAGATACTCCAAAACCACATTCCTTGAAAGTGAATTATCGGCCAAACAATCTTTCTCGGTGTCACTATAAACTTCTAACGCCAAATACCAATTCCCTTTTCTAACAACTTCAGGGGTATCAAGAAATGGGTCTTCACCGTCTCCGCCCATCAATTCGTTCATACCCACATTGATAAGAATTGAGGCAAGATCCAATGTCTTATCGGGAATTTCCACTTCGTACCAGGCAAAGAAATATTGTTCGCCATCGACCATGAATGGAATGTCGTCATAGACGTTATCGTGATCTAATTTGAACTTTATGTTGATATAATCGTAAAAGTGGCCATCGTCCTTAGGGTCTTCAAAAATGAACATCTGTCTTTTTGAGAGGCTACGTTTGAACTTCTTGCCACGGGTAATTTTGTGGTCTTCGATTTTAGGCGCAATCCTCAGAGGAATACAGGAATATGATAAAAAAAAGACACTGACAATTAGTAAAATTCTTCGCATGTGCTGTGGGTTTGGTTTCCGAAGAACCATCAAAAACCAAGCCACTTCAGAACCGCTCAATAACAAATCTAAAACATCAACTAGATATTCAAGGTTTCATTTTGTTCAGGAAGTGCTTTGGCGGTATCCGCGCTTTGTTGTTCCACGTGGAACAATACAAAAATCATCGCCCAAGATAGACCAACAATACACTTATGTCCGCCGGCGAAACGCCACTTATTCGGGAAGCTTGTGAAATAGTAATCGGTTGGATGGTCTTTAGCTTTTCTCGGGCCTCGAATGAGAGGGATTTCAATTTTGAATAGTCAAAACCCTCTGGGATCTTGACATTCTCAAGGCGATTAAGTTTATCGGCATTAAGCTTTTCCTTTGCGATATAGCCCGAATACTTTACCTGTACTTCGGTCTGTTCCAATACCTCCCAATCTAGATCGTTCTCGGCGACAAATGTAGCAACCGGCTGCAATTGTAACATATGCTCCATTGTAACCTCAGGCCTGGAAAAAACCTTGAACATTTTATCAGACTGTTTGACCAAGGCAGAGTCAACACTTTCCAGGATAGGATTTATATCATCGGGCAAAACACTGGTCTCCTTAAAAAAATCAACAAACACCTTCGATTTTTCTTTCTTAACCTCCATTCGTCGAAGCCGCTCTTCAGTGGCCAGCCCAATGCGATAACCTTTTGGTGTTAGCCTAATGTCGGCGTTATCTTGACGTAATAGCGTCCGATACTCCGCCCTAGAGGTAAACATTCGATAGGGCTCTTCGGTACCTTTCGTTATCAAATCGTCTATCAAAACCCCAATGTAGGCTTCATCCCTTTTCAATACAAAAGGATCTTCTCCTTTCAACTTTAGATGCGCATTTATTCCGGCCATAAGTCCTTGTGAAGCTGCTTCCTCATAACCTGTCGTGCCATTGATCTGACCTGCAAAATAAAGATTGTCGACTAACTTGGTCTCGAGCGTGTGCTTTAATTGTGTTGGCGGGAAATAGTCATACTCAATGGCATATCCCGGTCTAAAAAACTTTACGTTTTCAAAACCTCTGACAGACTTTAATGCCCTGAACTGAACATCTTCGGGAAGCGATGTGGAAAAACCATTGACATAGACCTCTACCGTATGCCAACCTTCGGGCTCGACAAAAAGTTGGTGCGCTTCCTTGTCTGCAAAACGGTTTATTTTATCCTCGATCGAAGGGCAATATCTAGGGCCGATACTTTTGATTCTTCCATTGAACATAGGGGAGCGGTCAAAACCCTCACGTAAGAGATCATGTACCAAAGCACTGGTGTGGCTCATATAGCAATCCCGTTGTTCGGTAAGAATCGGGGTTTCGAGATATGAGAACTTCTCGGGACGATCATCACCCGGCTGCACGATCATCTTGGAATAATCGAGCGAACGGCCATCCACTCTTGGGGGCGTGCCCGTTTTCATTCGTCCGCATTCAAAACCTATATCGGAAAGCTGCTCCGTAATACCCGTAGCGGCTCTTTCTCCTGCTCTTCCCCCACCAAACTGCTTGTCACCGATATGAATCAACCCATTCAAAAAAGTACCATTGGTCAAAACAACAGACCGTCCCTTTATATCAATTCCCAAAGAAGTCCGGACACCTACGACGGTTCCGCCCTCGATCAATACTCCTTGGACCATCTCTTGATAAAAATCGCAATTAGGCGTCCGTTCAAGCGCCAAGCGCCATTCCTCAGCAAACCTCATCCGGTCATTTTGTGCCCTAGGACTCCACATCGCAGGTCCTTTGGATTTGTTCAACATTTTGAACTGAATAGCGGACTTGTCGGTAATTATTCCACTATATCCTCCAAGAGCATCAATTTCACGTACAATCTGGCCCTTGGCGATACCCCCCATCGCAGGGTTGCACGACATCTGTCCAATGGTTTGCAAGTTCATGGTAACCAACAAAGTCCTTGACCCCATATTAGCAGCCGCGGCAGCGGCCTCAGCTCCCGCGTGGCCTCCTCCAACTACTATAACATCATATACGTCTGCAAACATAATTTTCTATTGTTCCACGTGGAACATTTTAATCTTCTCGTCTTCTTTCCCACGCATTATTTCCGTCTCAACACTGCCTTTATCACCATATCCCATTAAATGTAGAACGCCATGCGCCATTACCCGAAGCAACTCGTCTTCGAAATCAACATCATACTTCTCAGCATTCTCCTTGACCCTGTCAACGGAAATAAAAATATCACCCTCTATCTGTTTTCCCGACGAATAATCAAAAGTAATTATATCGGTATAGTTGTCATGGTCCAAATATTCCTGATTAATGGACAACAAGTAGCCATCCTCACAAAAGATAAAATCAATCCGCGAAGGAAAATTAAGCTCTGATTCTATTACCCTACTTATCCAATCGGCATAATAAACCTCATTGGCAATGTTAAAGTCAGTCTCGTAGTGAAACTCAATCATCGCTTTTAAAATACTCCTTTACCCTGTTTTGAAAATTTCGCCGCAAAGGTAGTGCTTGTCGGTCTAAAATCTCAACTTCATTGCGATAATTCTCTAATAATGAAGGCTTAGTAGTAATGGGAGTTTTGAACTCAATCGTATTGGTATTGCTTTCCCGCTCTTGCTTCTTCCCTTGCTTTAAAGCAGCATTTTCAAGCTTCAAAAGTTCATATTGAATGGTATTCACCTTGGACAGTGTACGCTCCGTAACCCCATTCTCCAATAAATCATTCTCGAAATCCTCCATTTGACGTAGCAGTCTTTCACCCAGATTACGATCATCCTTTTTTATCATATCACGTAACTGCTCTTCCAATTTCTGTCGCAACATTTGCTGGCTTTTGTAGATTTCATATATTTCCCGTAACTCATCCTCGCTAGTCCCGCCATTGCTCAGACCTCCCGATTGCCCTTGTTGGCCCTCGCCCATTTGCTCGCCTTTACTTCCCTGTTTCCCATTTCCCTCATTCTGACCATCCTGTCCATTACTACCTTCTTCACCCTTCTGTCCACTTTTGCCTCCTTTTGAATCGGATTGACCCTCACCGGTATTACCTTCCCCATCTTTTCCTTGTTCCTTCCCAGAATCGGATTGACCTTTACCCGAACTTCCCATTCCCTCCATCTTTTCCTTAAGTTCACCTTGACTTTTGATGATATCAGGCAACTGAAACCCTTGTCCATCGCTCTGACCGTTCCCCATTTGCATGCTCTGCTGCATATTATCCAATATATTCGCCAAAAAATCGGACAAACTATTTGAAGCGTTCAGCACATACTTCTGATACGACACCCCCTGCTGAATTTGGTTCTCGGCCATACTCTCCAACGCCTTATCAATGTTATAATATACCTCGGTAATCTGCTCATTTACAAATTCGGAAAGTTCAGCCCGACGCAATGACAATGCAAAAAGGCTGTCATCAACATGCGAAAACATAGCCTTTAGCTCTTGCTGTTCGCGTACAGATCTGGAAAACTGCGTAACTTCACCACTATTTACCTCTAAAAGGTCGAACAGATTCTCTTGCTTGAACGAAAATGTAATCAGGTTATCCAAAATCTGCCGCAACATCTCAGCATCTTCGGTTTCTTCAGAACCACCCCCCGCAGCCGATGACGACTTCAATTTTTCACTAATCTGCCGCATTTTTGAAGCCGCCGACCTCTGTTTCTGTTTGGCCTTGTTTAAGGCCTTCTCCTTCTCCCCAGACTCAGAGCTCTCCTCCATTCCCCGATGTTTGTTGATTTCTTCCAACGCATCCATCTGGTCTTCTTTTACCTCATCAGATTTCTTCGGGTCTATACTCAGATCCAAGGGCTTCTTAAGATCCGCGTTGTCCTTTTCAAGCTCATCAAGCTCATCAGCAACTTTATTGAAATCATCGTTCATTTGTTCCTGTTCCTTGTTCGAAAAATCCTGCCCTAGATTCAAATTGGACAAAATCTCCTGTTTTTTGGCCAGTTTTTCCAACTCTCTTGCCAGCTGCGATGCTTTTTCGGCCACATAATACCGTTTGGTCAATTCTAAGAGCTGTTCAAGGTTTCGCTCGCTATTCTGTTGCCTTTTTCCCAACTCCTCCAAACGTTTGGCCAATTCTTCCTTATCGATCTTATCGGCAATCTTATTAAGCTCATCCAATAGCTTTTCATTCTTCTTCGCCTCAAGTTCTTGCCGCTCCAAACGTTCTTGGAGCATTTTGTTCAACTCGTCCTCCTCTGTCGACTTATCAAGGTTCTCCCTTAACTGTTTACTGAACTTCTGCATCAGATTTTCCTGTTGTTGTTGTTTTTTAAGAAAATCCTTTATCTGATTTTGATCGTTAAAATTCAATTGGCTTTTTTCCTTTTGCTCCGTATTGATCTCGTTCAAGGTATTCTTTTGCTCCTTGAACTTCTCCAAGGACCTGTCCATATTGTCAATTATAGCTTGTTGGGACTCCAATTCTTTATTTCGCAATTGATCCCCATCGAGCAAAGTCGTATTAAAAATCCGGCTTTTGCTCACCTTGCCCCCATGTATGGCATCATTATCGACAACCTCAAAATAAAAGCTGTACGACCGCCCCTCTTCCAAATCGAGTCCTGATGGAAAGGTATAATAGAACTGTTCAAAATTGACATTGGGAGTCCGAAGTTCGATCCTCTGCTTATCATCACTATTGGAATCGGGATGACACACCAAATTAATCCTTGCAATTTTATAATCATCGGAAGCCTCCCCGATATAATACAGAACATTCGGGTTCAATGAATCAATGACCTGCGTTGCCTTGATCGTTGGATGGGCATCTTTGATAACGGTGAAACGGTAATCCAATTTCTCGTAGTTGCTCACATTCCGGTTCGAAGTGGCCAATTGATAGGGGAAGTTTTTATAAATACGCTCGGTGAGCCCAAAATTCGTGCCATCGTTTTCAAAGGTTTTAAGGGTATCCTCGGTTATCAGATCGATACGTTCGGTATCTCGGCCAACAATCTGCCAAGTCACCTTGGTGCCCTCAGGAAATGTTGCATTTCCCGTGCTTTTCAAAGTTTCGTTTCGTTTGTCGACATAGTCCGGGTAATCCAATACCACTTCAAAGTCTTGAATAGCAGGGGTTTTGAGCACGTTTAACCTATATTCCCTAGATTTTATACCATTCGCCATAAAATAAAAGGCCGTGGACGAAAGTGGTGGCGAAAAGGTATGTTTAAAGATTCCTTCTTGTTCCTGCAACAGGAATTCCGTTCCGTCGATAACGATATAAACGTCTTTTGGCTTTAAATCACCTTCGGTCACCACCTGGGCGGTGTAGGTCTCGCTTTCAAGCACATTCAACTTGTCCGACAATAAAGTAAAGTAAAAGGGAGCCGGAGGTTCGTAGGCAAGATCATAATTGACGACACGATTGGCCGATCCAAAAAAATCGCCCAAATTACCCGATAGCCCTATCAACATAAAAATGACCAACGGAATGGCCAAGTACTTCACATACTTTAGGTTTTCAGCAAAATTTACCGCCTTGGCAAAAGGGATGGGGTCCAAACTTTCGGAACGTTGCTCGATACTCGCCAATAACAGCTCCGATCTTTGGGTATCTTCCGCGAGATCCAACAAATTAAGCAGCTTGTCACCAACTTCGGGAAAATGGGTGCCAATTAGCACTGAGGCCTGTTTGTTGCTGATTCCCTTCTTTATTCTAAACAGGTAGAACAAAGGTGTCAAGATGTACCTAAAAAGAAGATAGCCTTCCACGATGATAAAGGCGAGCAGCAAAATAAGCCTTCCTGTGGAATTCATCCATAAAAAATACTCTACCCCAAGTATCACGATCAAAAATAACAGCCCGAGCACCAAAAAAAGCAAGGTGCCCTTGACCAACATCTTGGTATAGAACCTTCTTGTGAATTCCTTTAGCTTATGTAGTATGTTGTTATATTGCCTCAAACTTGAACGTTTTCTATACCAAGATAATGCAAAAATGGCCCTTATTCCCCGATCATTGGGTTTTTAAGATAAAATTAAAGGTTTGCTCTTTATAGAGTCAAACGCCGCGGGCACCGGTTTGTGTATGCGCTGCTTTCGCCTATCTTTGCCCTACAATTTGTTGAAATGCCAGAGAAAGTCCGAGTCCGTTTTGCCCCAAGCCCGACAGGGCCCCTTCATATCGGTGGTGTTCGCACCGCATTGTTCAACTATCTATTTGCAAAAAAAAACGGGGGTGATTTTATACTGCGCATCGAGGATACCGATCAAAACCGTTATGTTGAAGGTGCGGAGGAATACATCATTAATTCCTTGAACTGGTGTGGCATTCCATTTGACGAAGGCCCCGGCAAAGAAAAAGGTTTCGGACCCTACCGGCAAAGTGAGCGCAAACACCTTTATAGCCAATACGCCGATGAGCTCGTGCAACAAGGTAAGGCCTATTACGCTTTTGATACCCCCGAACGATTGGATTTTCATCGTAAGGATCATGAGGCCAAAGGAAAAACCTTTATCTATAATTGGCACAACCGTCTAAAACTTGACAATTCGTTATCGCTTAACGAGCAAGAAACCCAAAAACGCCTGGATTCGGGAGAGGAATACGTCATTCGCTTTAAAACCCCTCAGGACGAAAAACTCGTGTTGACCGACCTTGTCAGGGGAAAAATAGAAATCGACACCAATACCCTTGACGACAAAGTTTTGTTCAAAAGCGATGGAATGCCAACGTATCATTTGGCCAACATTGTAGACGACCACTTAATGGAAATCACCCACGTCATACGCGGTGAGGAATGGCTGCCTTCCTTGGCCCTGCACCAACAGTTATACGATGCGTTCGGGTGGCGGGCTCCTAAATTTGCCCATTTGCCCCTGATCATGAAACCTGTCGGCAAAGGAAAGTTGAGCAAAAGGGATGGTGAAAAAATGGGGTTTCCAGTATTTCCTTTGTCTTGGAAAGACTCCGTAGGATATCGCGAAGCAGGTTATTTTCCCGAGGCCGTCGTCAACTTTTTGGCCCTTCTGGGTTGGAATCCCGGTACGGAACAGGAAATTTTCAGCTTGCAAGAACTCACCCAAAGTTTTACGTTGGAGCGCGTGAACAAGTCGGGGGCACGCTTCGATCCCGATAAGACCAAATGGTATAATCAGCATTATCTGCAAGAAAAAAGCAATGAAGAATTGGCGGGTTTGTTCGTGAAATATATGGAAAATCATTCTGTAGACACTGAACGAAGTCGAAGTGACGAAGGAGGTCTCGACTCCGCTCGACCTGACAGTTCGTATGTAGAAAAAGTCGTTTCCTTAATAAAAGAACGAGCCGCCTTTGTGTCTGATTTTTGGGACTTATCCGATTATTTCTTTGTGGCCCCTGAGACCTATGACGAAAAGGCCGTAAAAAAACAATGGAAGGAAGACACGCCTACCGTCATGACCGAGCTTTTGACCGTTTTACAAAACATTGACGATTTTGCCTCTGAAACCGTTGAAAATACCGTAAAGGAATGGATTGCCAACAAAGAACTCTCCTTTGGCAAGGTGATGCCGCCATTACGACTCATTATTGTCGGAGCCATGAAAGGCCCGCATTTGTTTGATATTATGGCTTTGATCGGGAAAGAGGAAACACTCGGTAGGCTTGAAAGGGCGTTGGAAGTATTGGAATAATGGTGCAACGGTTAGTATATGAAAAGTAGGCGATTTCGAAGTGCTAAACTTTCGGTTAAGCACAGAGTTTGATACGAGTCACAAGCCTTGATTTTATTGCTATTTCGCCTATTTTTTATACATTGTTACCACCTGTTATTTATTCTTCTCGCATCTATTTTCAATTACTTTTAATAGTCTGTCTTGAAAGTCTGACAGGATTATGTCGCCCCAAAATTTACCATAAAAATTGATTGTTGAAGTCAACTGATAACTTGAAGAAAGTGTCAATTTTACTTGTCCGTTTTTTAAGTCTGTAAGTTCGTAGGTTGCGTCAACAAAGTTGAAATAGTTACCATTCAAAACGTGTTGGTCAAATACTTTTTGTCTAACCGTTGCAGGGTCAATTTTTATGTCGAATGAAACTTTTTTATTCTCGTCATATTCCGTGATTGTTTCAATGAACATTAAACCACCTTCAAAATTTCCTATTCTTTGTCCGCCAAGTTCTTTTTTGTCAACAGCTGCACTTATTGGTCTGGGAATTCCGATTGAATTGAAAAATCCTAAATTATATTCTTTCGGGTCGATAGTCTGTACTTCTACAATGTTATCCCAAATTTTTTCAGGTGTTGCGTCTATGATAACTTCACTTTTTACAATATATGTATCAGAAGGGCTTTTTATGTATTCTTCGATAGGTGCAAATAGAAAAGGTAACAATACCAAGGTTAGTAGTTTACCTTTACTTTTTTGTCTGTTAATCTGAACTATTCTAAAAATCAATGCTCCAATTGTTCCTAATATGAAAAATGGTGCTGCAAGAACCAACAAACAAATAAAGTCTTCGATACCAAATAAGAACATGGTCAAAAAGAATGTCACAACCGTAAGCCAAGGAATGAAAATTATGTTTCTGTATGATTTGAGTTTTTCATTGTCGGCAAACATTAATGGAATAGTTCCCAAAATGGTCGGAATAATAAACAAGTATGTCACAGAAGCCAAAGTTGCTTTTTGTCCAAATACTAACCTTGTTACAAGTCCGTAAGCAATACCGAGTACAATCCCGATAATTAAAAGTCCATATTTCTGTTTAAATTTCGTCATTCTTGCAGGTAACGTTCTGTGTATGGTGCGTATCCCGAAGGGTATGCACTATAGCATCAATGTACGCTGGATTATAAATATTTAAATATATATTTTAAAAACTCCCAAGTTCCGAATAATCCACCAGGTATTGTTAACCAACCTATTACTTTAAGAACAGTTCTAAAGGCTATTTCTGAAGTTGTATCAGCTTTTACAAGTAAAGCGTAACCATGTTCAGAAATTAAAGGTCCTTTTATTAACTTTTTAAGTGAACTTTCCGGAATTGTCCAACCTCCTTGCATCACATAGTTAAATGGTACACCTTTCGGTTTCTTAATGTTATCATGGTCAATAGGATAACTATAAGACATCATTCCCGCTATTTTATCTGGTGCATGGAATTCATTGTATATAAATATATATAGTTCTCTAACTGTATATCTTCTGCAGGTTATGAAATGGAATAATTGAATGAACCATGTTCTTTTTTTCAATTTTATTTCATTTGAAGCCAAATCAATCATCCAGTTCTTACTCATTTTGTTAATAATTGATTTCTTATCAGAACTGTGATGATATGATTTATAAGTCATAATCTTAACTTGTTTGATTTGAATCTATGCCTGTAGGAATGAAAGGGTCATTTTCAATTAAATCAGATTCTACAGCTTGACGCCATTTAAGTATATTATCTTTTCCAGGTTGTGCACATTGCATGACAGATGTTTTATTACCATCAGTTATTGACGAAAACACTTTGTAAAGTTTAAGTTTATTAGCCAACCGAGGATGAATTGCATAATTAATGCCAGATTTATCTACCGCACTACAATATGTTATTATGTCAAATTGACTATTCGAATTGTAAAGTTTTTGATGTGCTATTGACGCTGATAATGTATAATTATTAGATAAAAATAAATCACTCCATGCTCGCACATGGGCTTTTAACCTATTTCTATTAAACCCATCATAGTTTGGGAATTTCTTATCTATGTCAGACATAAAAGTTTCAAAATATTTTATCAAGCGTTTTGATTTGATTGAAGTCGCTGATAAAAAATTTAGTTTTTCCAAAGAAATCTCATCGGTATGCCAAATAGATATGTAATACTTGTCTACTGAAGGTTTTTTTATTTCCTTAATTGCGGTTTCGAATGAATCAGATGCATAAAAAACTGGATGGTGGGGCAGATGAGCTCTTCCAATATCAGTGCAAATTTTTGCAGACTTGTAAGAATATTGTTTTGGGTCGTTTACCTCATTTTGATTTTTAAACGTGTAGGCATCTCTTACTCTCATGAAAAAAAACCTTCTTTTTTCATCATTGATTGAAGTATGTTCAGAAAAAAGGCCTCCTAAAGTATTCACACATTCCTTATAGATTGCTTCATAGTTTTCAGGTACTGTATGTATTGGGTATTTCTTTTCCAGTTCAGCAATTGCCGACTTTAATTCATCTTCGCTTAAACTTCTTATTTTGGATTTACTCATTGTTCAGCTTGCGTACAACAGTTGTCTATAATCAATGATTATAATCTTATCATATGCCTAAGATAATGAATCCCAAACACCCTTGTAACAAATAAAGGCCCCCAACGACCTATATACCACAAGCTTTTCGTAAATTCATTCCATTAACTAAAATCGCAAGCTATGGGTAGTTTTATTTTTATTCCGTTACTTTTTTTCGGTCTTATCATTCTTTTTTCCTCTTTTTTTATCGTTAAACAGCAGACCGCAGTGATTATTGAGCGTTTTGGAAAGTTTCAAAGTATACGTCACTCAGGGCTACAAATGAAAATTCCGTTAATCGATCGTATCGCGGCCCGAATAGGACTCAAGATTCAGCAATTGGATGTTATCGTCGAAACAAAGACGCTTGACGATGTGTTCGTAAAACTCAAAGTTTCGGTCCAATATGTCGTTATCAGGGATAAAGTATACGAGGCCTTTTACAAACTTGAATACCCTCACGATCAAATAACGTCTTATGTATTCGACGTGGTCAGGGCCGAAGTGCCTAAAATGAAACTGGATGATGTCTTCGTGAAAAAAGATGATATAGCAATAGCGGTGAAAAGTGAGCTTCAAGATGCGATGCTCGACTATGGCTACGATATTATCAAGACCCTGGTTACCGATATCGACCCAGATGCGCAGGTAAAAGCGGCGATGAACCGCATCAACGCCTCGGAGCGTGAGAAAATTGCAGCACAATTCGAAGGAGATGCGGCGCGCATACTTATTGTTGAAAAAGCAAAGGCCGAGGCCGAAAGCAAAAGGTTGCAAGGTCAGGGTATCGCCGATCAGCGACGTGAAATTGCGAGGGGTCTCGAAGAATCTGTAGAGGTTCTGAACAAGGTCGGTATCAACTCTCAAGAAGCATCTGCCCTAATTGTGGTAACACAACATTATGACACTTTGCAATCGATCGGCGAAGAAACCAATACCAATTTGATCCTGCTGCCCAACTCGCCACAGGCCGGAAGCGATATGCTGAACAACATGGTGGCCTCGTTTACCGCAAGTAATATGATCGGTGAGCAAATGAAAAAAGGCAATCCAAGGAAAAAAGAATAATCCGTTTGTCTTGACTTTGGCAAATTTTAATGTTCAAAACCAAAATCAATCTAAAAATCGAATTAAACGGCCCTATTGATCTGTTTGAAGCCGCGCTATCGCACTGGGTCAGGACTAAGCCAAAACGCTTTTAAATGGCTTTAAAACAAGTCTTTCTTGATAGAAAATCTCAATCGGTATATTTTAGTCGATAACTATTATCGATCTCAAGGTTTTTCCTTGATTTTGGCCCAAGTATCACGTAGGCCTACCGTTCTATTGAAAACCATTTTATCGGAAGTCGAGTCGGGATCCACACAAAAATAGCCCAACCGCTGAAACTGAAACCTATCACCGATGTTGGCTTCCTTTAAACTCGGTTCCAAGTATCCGGTAATGGTCTTCAAGGCATCTGGGTTGACAAAATCCAGAAAATTTTTGTTTTTATGCGTATCTGGGCTTTCATCTGTGAACAGTCGGTCATACAATCGTATTTCGGCCTCAAAAGCATGCTTTACCGAAACCCAGTGCAAAGTGCCTTTGACTTTTCGCAGGCTTTCTTCCGTTCCGCTGCCACTTTTGCTTTTGGGGTCATACGTACATTGTATTTCAACTATGTTGCCCTCCGCATCTTTGGTACAGCTTTCCGCTTTTATAATGTAGGCATTTTTAAGACGGACCTCCCCTCCTAATTTCAATCGAAAAAATTTCCGGTTCGCTTCCTCCCTAAAGTCCTCACGCTCAATATAAAGCTCTTTTGAAAAAGGCACTCTTCTAAACCCAGCAGCGTCATCCTCCGGATTGTTCTCTGCATCGAGCCACTCTTCATACCCTTCGGTATAATTTGTAATAACCACTTTTACCGGGTCTAAAACACCCATAACCCTAGGCGCGATTTTGTTCAAATGTTCGCGCACATGGAACTCAAGAAGCGAAACATCGATAAGGTTCTCTCGTTTGGCGATTCCGATGGTATCTGCAAAATTCCGAATCGATTCAGGGGTATAGCCCCGTCTCCGCAGTCCTGAAATGGTTGGCATACGAGGGTCGTCCCAACCCTTTACCACCCCCTGCTCGACCAACTGAAGAAGTTTCCGCTTACTGACAACGGTATGGCTAAGGTTTCTTCTGGCAAACTCCCTTTGTTTAGGGCGCACTTTACTCGGTTCGTATACTTGATCCAAAAACCAATCGTATAATTCACGATGCATGGCAAACTCAAGGGTACACAATGAATGGGTAACCTGCTCGATATAATCGCTCTCGCCATGGGTCCAATCATACATCGGATAAATACACCAATCAGTATTTGTTCTGTGGTGCGCTTTTTTCAAAACCCTGTACATAATGGGGTCTCGCATAAGCATATTGGGGGAAGCCATATCTATCTTGGCCCGAACCACATGTGCTCCTTCCTCAAAAGCTCCTTCCTTCATCTTTGTAAAAAGATCAAGGTTTTCCTCCACCGTTCTATCCCTGTGCGGACTATTCGTTCCAGGTTCTGTTGGAGTCCCTTTTTGAGCGGCAATCTCATCAGAAGATTGACTATCGACATATGCCATGCCCCTTTTAATCAATAAAACCGCCCAATCATATAGCTGTTGGAAATAATCAGAAGCATACCGTTCGGTATCCCATGAATAGCCCAACCACTCGACATCCCGTTTTATGGCATCGACATACTCTTGCTCTTCCTTTGCAGGATTGGTATCATCGAATCGCAAATTGACTGGCGCTTTGTAGCGTTGTCCAAGTCCGAAATTCAAACAAATGGAGCTAGCATGACCAATGTGTAAATAGCCATTCGGTTCGGGTGGAAATCTAAACCTTAGATCCTCTCTTGGCAAACCGTTGGCCAAGTCCTCCTCAATAATATGCTCTATAAAATTCAGTGATTTAGGCTTATCGCTCATAGCGCATTTTTTTAGCAGCACAAAAGTAGGAAAAATGCCGTAATGGTAGCCCCTAATACAGCCTCACTCCACAATAAAAGCTTTTCACAACAATTTTAATTGCGCCCACAACATTAAATTCTTTGCGGGGTAATTAAATAACATATTTGTTGTTGAATACATAGGATTGGGCCAACTATTTACATGTTTTCCCCACCCGTTATAATCGTAAAACCCTAAAAGCATCAGACTGTTCCCAAAACGGAAACCACGGACCCACACAAAACCACAACCTCTTATGAGAACTAAATTATTTTATTCCGTACGTTTTTTGATACCAGTTATGCTAGTTCTAGCTTCTGTACAGATTCAGGCCCAAGTAATTGTTCCTGATGCACCTGTGCCCGCCGATAACCCCAACTATCCAGGGAATGATCCTTGGACGGCGGCCTGCGCCCAAGAATCTTTCAACGAGTACTTTGTAGAGATAACATGGGCCGGAACGGCGAACAGCACAAACGAGTTCGTTCTTGAGCTTTCAGATGGCAACGGCAGTTTTGCGAGTGCCGTAGAATTGGGCAGGGTCGATGACCAAAATACGAACAATACTTTTTTAATGTCATTTGCCCTACCCACGAATACCCGGGGCAATGGCTATAAAATGAGGGTAAGAAGTACCGATCCGGTATCAACTAGCCCTGAATCGGCCGCTTACGAAATGTACTATATGGATGTTACGGGCAACCTGAACATAAGCCAACTTGGTGATGGGGTTCCACCTGGGCAAATCTGTTCTACCGGGCCTGTAACCCTTCAGGTCGACAACATTCCGAATCCAGAAACCTATCAGTATATTTGGTATCGCAGCGGTAGCCCCATGGCCGGTGAGAGCGGTCATACGCTAAACGTAACGCAATCGGCCATGTACCAGGCCGTAATAGATTATGGCAACACCTGTACGGGTTCGGGAAATACGGATTCCAATATTGTAGATGTTACCATTGGTTCTTCGGGACAGGGTATCTTCATAACCCCACCTTCGAAAACGGCCTTATGTTCAGGAGATACTGAAACGCTCAGCATCAACGCCACGGATCCTTCTTGGAGTTATAAATGGTATAAGAACGGGGCGGCCATTGCCGGAGCGACCTCATCAACATTTACGGTCGACGCTTCTATTTCTGGTTTTGAAGGAGACTATCAAGTCGAAATATCAAGTTCATCAATTTGTACCGAAAGGTCTGCCGCAATAACAATGACCAATTCCGACGGCTTTACGGTTACAAGGTTGAATGACCCCAATGTTGTATTGCTTCCGGCCCAGACCGAGACATTGAGTATTTCAACAACTGCGACAGGACCCACTTATAAATGGTTTCGCAACAATATTGAAATTGCAGGAGCGACCGGAGCTTCGTACGACGCCTCTCAAGAAGGCACTTACTATGCCGAGATAACTCAAGGCGGTGGCACTTGCCCTGGAACGATCAAAAACTCTGAAACGACTACGGTGGTTACACCTGCTTCGTTCGAAATTACAATCGATTATGCGGCAGCTTATACCAGCTGTGTCAACACCGATATCGTTCTCGCATTACAGACTATCAATGCCGTATTGGCCGATAACAGTAAAATCGATGTGACTTCCGATGTGTCATCAAGTTTCACTTATCAATGGAAAAAGGATGGCGTGAACGTATCTGGAGCGACATCCGAAAACATAAGTCTGACAAATCCCGGCGAAAACGGTAATTATATTCTTGAAGGCAACTTAAGCACATACACTGCAACCTCAAACTCCCTTGCCGTGCAGCTCTTGACAAATGAAACAATCGCCATAACAAGTTCGGGCACCGTTTTCTGTAGTTCGGCCAACCCAATAACAATAGACACCACCACTGACCTTACAACAGAATCTTTTGCCTGGCAAAGGGACGGCATCGACATCAATACGACAGATTTCGCTTTGAGCATTACAGAAACTGGTGTCTATCGGCTAGTAATAGCTAAAAATGGATGTGATCTCATCTCAAACGAAATCACGATTACCCCTCTGGATCCCAACCTGATAACACTTAATCCCTCGGATACCATAATTTTTCCCGAAGGAACGTCAAGGGTCGTAACCGCAAGCGGCGGTACCGCCTATCGCTGGTATGATAGCGACAACAATGAAATAGGCACTACGGACAGCTTTACATTTACTAGTGAAGGCGATTATACCTTAATCGCCAATATAGACGAATGTCAGGTAACCCGACAAATAACCGTTGAATATCTAGACACCTTCAAAGTGCCCAATGTCATTACGCCAAATGGCGATGGAGCCAATGATCAATGGATATTACCAAACTCATACTCAAATAAGACAGACGTAAATGTCATCATTTATAACGATAAGGGCATCGAACTTCTGAACGTTACGGACTATCAGAACAACTGGCCCGAATCTTCAATGGCATTTCCACAACAGAATATGGTTTTTTACTATGTCATAAAAAATGCTTCTGAAACCCTTAAACAAGGAACCATAACCGTTATCCGCTAACCAAAATGAAATTTACCAAATTCATAGCACTACTAGTGATTTCCGTTTTGGTGTTGACCCCGACCAATGCCCAAAATGAAGATCCTATTTTACCTTTAAAGGTAGCGCCCCAAAACCTGTTAAAGTATAACCGGTTTTTGATCAACCCTACCTTTTCGACCGTTCAGGAAGATAAGTCATACATTAATTTCCTTCATAGAAACCAATCAGTACAATTTGACAATAACGATCAAACGTACTTTTTGAGTTATAGCGGACGAATAGGTGACCGTAGCGGGCTGGGGCTAAGCGTTTACTCGCAACAGGTAGGTTTGGTGTCGAATATTGGGGTAATGGCCAACTACGCTTACGGTGTCAAATTAAGTGATAAAAGCAACTTCACCTTTGGGGCGAACCTTGCCTATTATAATACGGGGTTCGATAGAAATAGTGCTTCTCCCTTAGATCCCAACGACCAAGCCCTTCTAGGGACAGTTGACAGTAATATTCTATCATTTCAACCCGGTTTCAATCTTTCCTTCGGAAACTTCGATTTCGGTGCATACGCTGAAAACTTATTCGATTACAATCTGAAAACAAGCGAACAGCTAACCGAATTTAAGGACAAGTCATATGCGGGCCACCTACAATATACCCATCGGTTCAAAAATGGGTCGGGTATCATGGAAAGCGCTAGGCTTATGCCTTTGGCAAGAGTACGTATGAACGCAAAAGACAGTCCCGTCCTCGGCAATCAAGATGATTTTACCCTAGGTGGAAGCCTTATTCTTGACCTGCCAAAACTTGGATGGGTTCAAGGAGGCTACGACAGTTTTTATGGTGCTTCCGCAGGTGTTGGCTTCAACATCAACAAAAGGCTCTCTTTAGGATATACTATGGAAAAGGGGTACACCTCAGATCTTATTAATCTTGGTGTTACCCATGAAATTTCATTTGCCTACTCTTTCACACCGAACCTTACAGAAGACCGTGTTATGTTAGAGGAAAACAACGATCAACTTGTGGAAAACGAAGAATTGACCCAAGAAGACCTTGCCACAAATGATGAAATAGAACAATTGAAAAGAAAATTGGCCGAAAACGACGCGATAATCGCCGAACTGATGTTCCGTCAAGATTCACTCGAAGCCAATCGCCAAAAAGATTTGGAGCGCCGCTTTGAAATGGTCATGCGAATGGTGCGTAACGAAACGAGCGGTGAACGGCCCGACCTTGAAAAAAAGGCCGAAGACCTCTTCTTGACAGGAATCGACCGACCTCAGGTAGCTACAAGGAACTATAGCAACGACGGAGGGGTTTCTTCACTCGCTGTCAATTCTTCATTGCCAAAAGATGTGCTGGCCAAGGGCAACGATGCCGTTGCCGAACGTACCGTTGCACAAGACAACATCGGCGCACAAAACACATCCCCATCTTTGAACGACGTACAGCAAGACCCTATTAAAAGTAGAAAATTCAGAAATCTAGAAGGTGTACAAGAAGGGTACTATGTCGTAGCCAATGTCTATAAAGGTGGCCACTACCTAACCAAATTCATTGATGATCTTGGCCAAAAGGGACTGTCGGCCGATTATATCGACAACCCGAACAATGGTCTCAAATATGTATATCTAAAGCGTTTTGACACTTGGGAAGAGGCGGTGGCCGCACATCAATCGAATATAGACGGCACCTACGATGGCGACCTTTGGATCATGAACGTTGATAACCGATATACCAATGAGCGTTATGCCAACAATGTTGATAAACTTAAAGAAAAAGCCACCAAGTACGGTACCGATGTACTTCAAAAAAATGTGGTCGCCAATGATGAAATCGCCAATACCAGTAGCGAGGCCCGCACCTTTAAGATCGATGGTGTCGGATCAGGTTACTATATTATCGCAAATGTGTTCGCCAATCCAAAGAATGCGCGACGCTTTGTTGAGCTTTTAAACTCATATGGGCTAAGCGCGAGTTATTTCGTAAACCCGGAAAATAACTGGAGGTATGTATATCTCAAACGTCATGAATCATGGAACAACGCCCTAATATCATACTACTCAAAACTTAATGACGCCTACGATGATAAAATGTGGATCATGCGTGTCAACCCAAACTTAATGACTTAACCAATGAATAACTTTACCAGTAAAAAATTCTTTCTGGTCAGTGCCCTGTTGTTTTCTTTAATCGGCCTTTCACAGGAATTTACATCATTTACGCGAACCTATCCCTCAGGGGATAGCTTTAGGTATCAGAACAACCTTAGAGGAGATCTTACCTTTATTGGCAACAACATTATAAACCGTGCCGAAGACCCGTCCATTGGTCCAAACACGCCCTATAACAACCAAAACGTAAGGGTGCCCCGTTGGCAGCGACCCCCAGACTATTACAATACAGAAACTGGCGGATACTGGAACTATAACGACTATAAAGACATGCGTTATATCGATGTCGATAACGACGCTTCCACATTTAGTTCAAGCACCTCTACCTTTACCTTTACCGACCCAAGTTGCAGCCTGATACGATATGCAGGCCTCTATTGGTCGGCCACCTACCCAAGTGCAACCGCTAACGGATCCACTACGCAAGCCAACACCATTCCCGTTGGCCAAGGAAGACAGACCGACAATAACCAGGTAAAGTTTAAGGTGCCCGGTGGCAGCTACGTAGATATCACCGGAGAGTTGCTATATGATGGTTTTTTCAGCGCCGACCCTGCTATGCGGGCCAACAGCCCTTATGCGTTCTACGCCGATGTTACAGACTTGATTACGCCTCTGGCGGATCCACAGGGAGACTATACCGTGGCCAATATTAGGGCGACTCAAGGCGCCCTGACCGGGCAAGGTGGTTCGGCTGGTGGCTGGACCCTGGTCATCGTTTATGAAAACCCGACCATGGTCGGTCGATTGATAACCACTTATGACGGTTTTGCATGGGTTCGCGGCACCAATGTGGTGCCTATCAACTACTCGAACTTTATCACTATACCTTCTGGCCCGGTAAATGCCGACATCGGGGCCGCAACCCTGGAAGGCGATTTTTCAATCAACGGAGACTTTATGCGTATTCGTGCGGCTTCCAATGCAAGTTTTACCACTGTTCAGGAGCAATCAGGGGGGCTCGATAGCAATAACTTCTTCAACAGTGATATTACACTGGACGGGGTAATAACGACAAACAGAAATCCCAACAGTACCAATACGTTGGGCTATGATACCGATATGTTCCAAATGTCCAATCCGGGCAACTCGGTTATCCCGAACGATGAGACCGCCGCTACTTTCGAATTTCGCACCAACGGAGATCAATACTATCCGTTTTTCAACTCGTTCAATATCGAGATTATCGAGCCCAATATCGTGCTCGAAAAAAGAGTAGAGGACATCGGCGGAAACGACATTACGGGGCAAGGAGTAAACCTAGGACAAAATCTAGATTATGTATTGTCTTTTCAAAACATAGGTAATGATGATGCCACAGGTATCGATCCCAGCAATCCAGACTATCAACCGGGCGATAGTCCGATGTACACCATTCGCGATGTTTTGCCGATAAACGTCACCTTGGATGAATCAAGTATTGTGGCTCCTGCCGGAGTTACCCATTCCTTTGATCCGGCAACAAGAACGGTAACATTCTTTATACCGGACAATTATGTCAACGCACAAGACCCCATCTATTCCATTAGGATGCGTGTTCGGGTCGCCGAAAACTGCTTTGATTTTATAGACGCTTGCTCTGATTTAATTCAAAACCTGGCTTACTCGACCTATGCAGGGGTTGAGAACAATAACAAAATTAGCGACGACCCCAGTGTAACCGATTTTAATGCTTGTGGTTTTGTAGTGCCGGGGGCGACCAATTTCCTTTTGGACGACCTCTCCGATTGTAATTTCAGACGTACCGTCGAACTTTGCGGAAGCGATGTCGTCTTAGATGCCGGCGATAATTTTGATGCCTACGTATGGAAGCGCGATGATAATAACAACGGCATTTTTGATGCGTCAGATACCACAATAACGGATGGCGACCCCGATAACGACCCCAGTACCATGACGGTCAATCAGGTCGGCACCTATATCGTTGATAAAATCGTGGCAGACCCTTGTAAGGGCTTTAAGGAAATCATCGATGTCGTGGCCTATGGGTCCGGCACGATAACCAATCCGATTATAGATTACTACAATACTGTAAACAGTGATGCCGACCCCACGAATGATTTGGCGGGCGAAATCGTACAGTGTAGTATTGACAATGATTTTTTACCCAAGCTATTCCTTTGTGGTCTAAATGATAGTAGACTCTTACAGGTCAATATTCTAGATGCCCAAAGCATCACGTGGGAAAAGCTTGATGAGTCGAGTTGCGCACCCACGGGCGACGATTGTGCCAACAAGAATTTGACATGTACGTGGGGTTCGGTGGGAACAGGAAACAATTTTAATGTTGACAGCCCAGGAAAATATCGATTGTCGGTAACCTATCAAAATGGGTGCAACAACCGATTCTATTTCAACGTATTTCAGAACACGCTTGACATTCAATACAACAAAAAGGACATTGTTTGTACAACCCCTGGAAATATTACGGTTACAAACCTAGGAAGCGGTTATGCCTACAGGTTGGTCGATGCCGATACGGGCACCGTAATTCTGCCCTTTGGCCCTACCAAAAGCTTTGATTTTGCAGCAGGCGAAAACGGTGATTACAGGGTAGAAGTGGTTCAATTGGACAACAATGGTGACCCCATTGCTGGCTCTTGTATTTTCAGCACACCCGATATTGGCATATTGGAAAGAGACGTCACCTATGAAGTAAACGTCACCAATGCCGGATGTACGGGCATGGGTTCCATTAACCTTAGAATTAACAATGCCGATCCCGATTATGAGTATGAAATCCGTCTTGACGACGGTTCAAACGGAGGGCAAGGAACTTTGGTTGACAATGAAACCGCCCAGCCCGACAATAACTTTACATTTACCGATCTAAATCCTGGAGATTACATTGCCATTGCCCGAACGGCTGATGGTTGCGAGCATATTGAACAGGTAACCATAGTTGATGAAAATGATCTCTATCTTGAAGCTAGGGTTTCCCAACATATTACCTGTAAGGAAGGAAATATCCTCATGGATTCCGGTGGTGGAAAAACCCCGCACACTTACGCCATTTGGTCCTATGTGGATAATAACGGCATTACCGTTACTTCATACCCGTCGTTCGGCGACATTCCTGCTTCAGAGTATCAAACCAGTCAAATTTTTGATATTCTAAGTCCCGGAGACTATAGCTTTGTTGTTGTTGATAGAAACAACTGTTATGCGATTTCGAACACCGTTACCATCGAGTTCAGACCAGCCGCTGAATTTGATCCCACGTCGGTAATCGATGTACTCTGTTTTGGCGATTCGACGGGTGTCATTCAGTTCAACCTCGTAGATGATAACGGATACCAACTAACATATTACCTATTTGATGCCGCAACCTTCGACGAAAACGATTATGACTATGCCGATGCACTGGCCACAAACGCATCTGGATACTTTCCTGGTCTGCCTTCAGGAGATTACGCCATTGTAATCAACCAACGAAAGGGTAGTGCTTCATGTGATTATTTCGAGTATCATACCGTTTCGGCCCCAACAAACGCGCTTGATGCCCAGGCGGTTTTGGTTCAAGACTATACCTGTACCCAAGACGGTATTATTGAGGCGCAGAACGTAACAGGTGGTACGGCACCTTATGCCTATAGTATTGACGGTGTCAACTTCATTCCTGATACCACGCCCAATGCCCATCGATTTGAAAACTTGACCGATGGCACCTATAACATTACCGTTAGGGATGCCAACAATTGTACATTTCTTGCTGGCCCGATTACCATTGACCCAAGAAACGAACCAAGCGACTTGGTCTTTGCCGCAGCTCCCATCACCTGTGATTCACCTACGTCAGATGTTACGGTTAATGTGACCGATGGTAATGCCCCCTTTACATACGAGATTATTGCCCCAGTGGGCGACGCAACAAACAATGGCAATAATGCAACTTTTGTCGGATTGGCCCCTGGCACATATACTTTTAGGGTTACCGATGATAAGGGTTGTATATTAGTACGTGACCATACCATTGATCCAATTACGCCGATAACCGTCAACGGTCAGCTCGACAATAACATAACCTGTTTTGGGCTATCAAATGGCGCGATTACCTTCAACGTCGCCAATTTTGCGTCTACATACGATTATATTATTACGGGGCCAGCGGCTTTCTCGGGAACAACCGAAGCATCGGCATCCTTGCCATTTTCTTCCCTTGCCGCAGGAACATACACCATTACCGTTACCGATAACGATACAAATTGTACGGCCACCACGTTTGTAACTGTAGCCGCACCACCAGCAACACTTCTAATCGCAGACCTTGATGTTACCGATATAACATGTTCGACCAGCGGAACCGTTCCTGGATCCGTGGTTATTACCGCTGCTGATGGTTGGGGAGGATATGAATACGAACTGGAAGATCCGGCAGGTGGAATAGTTGGTCCTCAACCTACAAATTCATTTACCGGACTGACCGATACCACAGGAGATTATACAGTAACTGTAAGAGATGCTGGAGGATGCGAGGTTACCCAAACTTTTGCATTGACACCTGCTGTTGCTCCAGTATTGGAAGTTACGGCCAACAGCCTATGTTACGATAGCACAACAGGTCTGATATTGACCGCAAATGTTACCTCCGGGGGCGAAGCCCCTTTTCAATATCGGTTGAACGGTGGCCCCTACCAGTCCAATACAGATTTCACAGGACTCGGGCCTGGTAGCTATACGATCGAAGTAATCGACAGTAAGAATTGTTCCGATACGGCCAGTATCGATGTCTTTCCGACCTTGACGGCGTCGGCCACTTTGATTAAAGATTTGGATTGCTCCGCCACTCCAGATGCCGAAATAAGCATCAATATTTCCGGGGGAAATCCCACGTTCACCTATGAGGTTTATAGAGACGGGGCTTCCGTTCAGCCAAGTACGGCTGTTCCGAGTATTCCTTTCTCCTACTTGACCACCACGGCCGGAACATATGAATTTGTAATTACGGATAGTGAAAGTTGTACTATTACTACCAATCAAATCGTGATTACGGACAATAGTCCTCCAACGGTGCTTGAAACAGTGACAAATCCGCTTTGTAGTACCAGCGCTGATGGTGTCGTTGAATTGCAGATTTCAGGAGGGCTGCCACCATACCAAATCATTTTTGACGGAAGTGCGCCCTCGGCCCAAACGGCATATACCGGCCTTATTGCAGGCACTTATAGCTATACCGTAACGGATGCGAAGGGCTGTGTGTTCACCAATGATGTTACATTGACCGCTCCTCTGGTATTAAATCCAGGAACAATCGATATTGTTACTGATTATCGTTGTGATAATACCTCGGCAATACTTCAAGTCATAAATTATTCAGGCGGCACCCCGGGTTACATGTTCAGTATCGATGGCGTGAACTTTCAAGCCTCCGATACTTTCAATACAGGAATCACCGCGGGCTCATACACGATAACGGTACGTGATGCCAATGGTTGCGTTGAAGAGACTCCGGCTATCGTAGTTGATCCTTTAGATCCCCCGACCGATTTATCGTTCGCGCAGACTTCTCCTGTCTGCCCGGCCATTGTTGCCGACGTGACCGTAACAGTAACCGATGGCACGGCGCCCTTTACTTATGAAATTATCGCCCCATTGGGCAGCGCCGTAAACAACGGGAACAACAATGTCTTTACGGCATTGTCCCCAGGAACATATACCTTACAGGTAACTGACGCAAAAGGCTGTGTGATTCAGGAAAATTACACCGTAGCCGATATTCCCCAAGTCGAGGTAATATCGCAACTTACCAATAATGTTAGCTGTTTTGGTTATTCTGATGGCGCGTTTTCTTTTACCGTAAGTGATTTTGCGTCGACTTATAGCTATACTGTTGAGAATGGTTCAGCCGTAGTTGTACAATCACAGAACAATATCAATTTGACCACGGCCATTGCCGTTACGGGTCTAGCCGCCGACACCTATACGGTAACGGTTACAGATGATTCGACAAATTGTAGTGCAACAACGGTGACAACCATCAGTAATCCTCCAGTTGCACTCGATTTTACATTTGCCAACACTCCTGTAACCTGTACAGAGAACTCCACCATAACGGTTACTTCAACAGGCGGATGGGGAAGCTATGAATACCAATTGGAAAATACGATTGGGCCAGCTATTGTGTACCCGTATCAATCGAGCAATTTATTTGCTAATGTTCCCTCAGGAACCTATACTGTCTATGTTCGTGATTCCGGGGGGTGTGTTTTGGACAAGCCTATAACAATAGACCCTGCACAGGCACCGACCATTGCTTTGGATGCGGCTTCCGATTTTTGTTATGACAATTCAAATCAAGCGTCTTTGACCATCAATGTTACTGATGGTGTGGCCCCATATTCATACAGAATAAATGGGGGAGGGTTGACAACGGCAATTGGAAATCCGTTCACCATCTCAAACCTGATTCCCGGAAGCTATGACATTCAAGTTACCGACGCCTACGGTTGCGTATCGAACGTTCTAAGCGAGACCATCGAACCTCAATTAAGTGCTTCGGCAGTTTTGACAAAATCTTTGGACTGTTCTGTATCTCCCGATGCTATTATCGACGTTACCATTTCGAATGGGTATACTCCTTATGCAACTTATGAGGTAAGTGCCGATGGAGGAACAACTTGGTCGGCGACTACCCCTATAGCTGGAAACAGTTTCTCATATTCAACACCGGTTGCAGGCACCTATCATTTTAGAATCACGGATAATCGAAATTGTACGGTCATCACTCAAGCTATCGTTGAGCCAATCACTATGCCAGATATCACTTCCTTGGTTCAAACCACCGATATATTGTGTAATGGTGATGCTGGCGCTTCGATTCAGGTCAATCTTGACAATACGCAAGGAGTGGCCCCATTTACAATTTCCGTTGTCAACACCACGACCTCAACAAATTATGGAACCCAAACTTCCGGGCTGCCCGCTGGCACCTATGAGGTAACGGTTACCGATGCCAAATCATGTACGGACATGGAGGTCATTGTCATTTCGGAGCCCGATGCCATCGCCTACGACATCAATCTAGTGCCCATTACCTGTGATACAGCATCTGGCACGGTCCCAGGGTCTATTACGGTTGAAAATCTAGTCGGTGGTACCGCAGAATATACCTATTACCTTACTGGAAACAATGGACATTCAGACGCTTACACAACAACCGGAGGAGGAGAGGACCATACATTCGCAATACTTGAATTTGGTATTTATGAAGTCGATGTTATCGATGCCAATGGGTGTTCGCTTAGAACCACCAATATCATTGCTTCGCCTCCAGATGATCTCGATATAGACGTCTCAACAGCTACGGCCAATTGCGCCGTTGGTGGTACGGCCATTGTCACCGTTACTACGGCGATCTTAGGTACGGATTACGAATTTGGAATCTTGGACAGTTTTGGCGTGCCTTATGCATCAACTTATTATCCGCCGGATGTTGCGAATGGGCCAACCCGTACCTTTACAGGACTCACACCGGGCATCACCTATACTTTCGTGGTTCATGACAATACCACCGATTGTTATTATTTCGAAACAGCGGCTGCTCCGATCGATTCACCTTCGAACCTGACCTCAACTTTAGATGCGGTCAATAATATTACGTGTACCGGAAGCGCAGATGGAAATGTTAGTTTTACTTTCGATAATTACGATAGTGGCGCTACAAGTGTATCTTACGAAATATTCAATTCGCAGTCCAATATCTCTGCGGGGATCACTGGTTCTTCCAGTGTAAACCCTCCTGCTGTTGGAACAGGAGTAACCGTCAACAATCTAGGGCCTCTACCTTACGGGGTTTACTACATCTTGTTTACGGAAAACGGCGGGCTCTATGGAGGTTGTACGGTAGCTTCATCACAATTCACCATTACCGAATCTACAAACCTATTACAAGTTACAGCTTCGTTGGAAAAAAATGATAATTGTAACATAAACGCGGGGCAGGTATCGGCCATCGGTCAATTCGGTACAGCTCCCTATCAATATCAAATTGCATTGACCACTGACCCGGCGCCTACTGCCTCGACCTGGTCTGGTAGCACGGCCAACGTCTTTAATGTCGAGGGGGGCGATTATAGGGTCTATGTCAAAGATGCGAATAATTGCATCCAGTTCGACGATGTGACCGTTCCAACAGATCCATCCCCTGAAATAAGCGCTGTTTCCGTTGACCAATGTACGGCCGATGAAGGAGGTTTTAATGTAGATATTACACTTGACGTCGAAGGAATCGCGCCCTATGCAATAAGCGTTGATGGATCGGCTCCTCAAGCCGCGGCAGGTCTAATAAATGCAGGAGACGTTGTTACCATATCGAACTTAAGTTCTGGAGCACATACGATTGAAATCTTTGATGCCAACGGATGTGGAGAGGTCGAAAACATAACAATTTATGCTCCAATTGGTGTGATTGCCAATATTACTGCCGATGAAAATTGCGATCCCGCAAACTCAGGTGAGGTAACCGTAACGGCGAGTGGCGGTTCAGGAAACTATTCATACGAACAGATTTCACCTGCCGGGCCGACGAACGCAACTGGTATTTTCGCAGGATTAACGCACTCCGTAGCCTATACCTTCGAAGTAACGGACACTACGACGAATTGTACAGAACAGGTCACAATCACATTACCTGCGCCCGCAATTCCTACATTTACCTTGGCGGCTACCGATGTAAGTTGTTTCGGTGGAAGCGACGGAACGATAACCGTAAGCCTTGATGCAGGGAATATAGATATTCCATACCTGTACAGTCTTGACGGAGGTACCACGACCCAACCTTCGAATGTGTTTAACGGGCTGGCTCAAGGAACGTATAACGTAACCGTGATTTCCGACAAGGGGTGTGAAGACACCAAGTCTATAGACATCAACGAACCAACAGAATTGGATGTTTCGGCCTCGGCCTCTGCATTTAGTTGTGACGATGCCGCAAGTACGATTACCGTATCCATCAACAATGATACATTCGGAAATCCTTCCGGAACTGGGCCTTATGTCTATAGTTTCGATGGTGGCGCAAACTATCAGCCAAGTAATACTTATGAGGTACCTTTCGGTTCGCCAGATGTCAATGTTGTTGTCAAAGATGCAAACCTTTGTACCGATGCCGTCGTAGTTCCCATTCCGATTAGACAGGAGGTCACCGCAACAATCAACCTGGTACAGGCAATCGACTGTAGCAATGGTCAAGAAATAATCGAAATCGTTGCCTCCAATGGCTCAGGAACATATACCTATTCGGAACTGCCCGGTGGTAACCCTGTTGCAGATCCTACGAATATTGTCTTGACCCAACCCGGCACCTATTATTACGAAGTGTTGGATACGGTCACCAACTGTTCGGTCACCGTTGAGCATACTATTGCCCCGTATAATTTGATCGACGTTACGGCAACGGTAGTTACAGATGCCACTTGTAGCGATAGTTCCGATGGTGTGATTCAGGTAACCATTACAGGATATACCGGAACGTTCGACTATCAAGTATTGGACAGCACCGGTGCACCTATCGGTGGAACGCTAGATTCCGACAATGCAACTTCGGATCCATATGTCTTTAATGTCTCGACGACACTTACTGCAGGTACTTATTCCGTTCAAATTATCGAAACGGCATTCCCCGAATGTAACGATACATCGAACACAGTTACCATTGACGGGCCAGAGCCTTTGGCCTTGCAATTAATAAGCAATGTCAATGCGAATTGTAATATGTCGAACGCCATTATAACGGTTCAGGCCTCTGGTGGTACCGGACCATATACCTATGGTGCTTCAATCAGCGGTAGTGGCGTTCCGGGCAGTTTCCCATTCGACAATACCGTTGAACTTGATCCGACGACCAGTTTGAACTGGGATATATATGTACGCGATGCCAATGGGTGTATAATTGCCGCTCCTTTGGCGATTACCGTTGACACCGACACATCTCCTGACATAACCTTGGCCATTGACGATGAATGTGCCGACGAAGGAAATTTTGGTGTTACCGTTTCGTTGGATGCAGTGAATATAGGTGTCGCACCATACACCATGAGTATAGACGGTGCCGCCTTCCAAAGCATTGCAAGCTTCCCTTATACCTATTCCGGATTGAATGCGGGAGCCCATTCCATAGAGATTCGCGATGCAAACGGCTGTGGGGAAATTGAAAACATTACTATAGAACCCGAGTTGACAGCCAGTGCCATTGTCTTAACACAGCCTACATGTGCGGCTAACGATGGTGTTATAGCATTTACCACTAATGGAGGTTCCGGGTCTTATACGGCAGAGCTTTTGTATACTGATTTTACGGCAACAGGTATTGCGCCAACAGGGAACCAATTCAATGGGGTCGCCTTTGGTGACTATATCGTACGGATTACCGATAATACCCTGGGTAGCCCAAATTGTTTTGCCGATGCCCCAATATCTTTGGAAGAACCGACTCCTGTCACCTTGTTGGCAACCGACAAAACCGACGTAAGTTGTTTTGGAGCTTCCGATGGTTCGATCACCATCAATATGGAACCTGCTGCTGTTGGAGTAAATGACAATCCGCCTTATACCTTTGAAATAACGGATGGCATATCTACTTTCACGCAGGGCGATGCGCTATTTACCGGACTAACCGCAGGCGTTTGGGATATTACGGTCACGTCGAACAGGGGCTGTATAGCGACCGATCAAGTGACTATCAACGAGCCCAATGTTTTAACAGCGGCCATTACCGATGTTGTTCCTTTTGCCTGTGATATCAACAATACACAGCAATCGGCAACCATAGAAGTTACCATTACGGACGGAACGCCCGACTACTTCTATAGTGTCAATGGAAGTGCATTCTTGCCGACTGGCGGAACTATATTTACACATTCGGTTACCTCGGCCGGAAACTATGACATAGTAATCCGTGATGCAAACGGATGTACGTATGCAATCCCCACACAGGTAATAGACCCATTAAACACCTTTGTGGCCAACACAACATTGTCAGACGCAATAACTTGTGTCAATGGGCGAGAAGAAGTGTTGATAACGGTCACCGATGATGGAAATCCACATACATACACCTATGAGTTATTGCCATTGGGCAATCCAAATGGTACACAAACGGCTACTGCAGGTAATACGGCGACTTTTGAGCTGACCGAAGTGGGTACCTATACGTTTAGGATTACCGATGATGCCACCGGTTGTTATGTACAGACCACCTATGAGGTCGAACCTTATGATTTGATCGAAGTGACCGCCGTTGCAGTAGATCCTGTGGTATGTTTTAACGATGGCAATGGTTCACTAGAATTGACCATTACAGGATATACGGGCACTTTTGACTATGAAGTCTTTACACAGGCCGGAGCTAGTGTTCAAACCGGTTCCGGAAATGCAATCAGTGATCCTTTCACTACGGTTATAGGCTCTTTGGATGGGGGCAACTACTATGTAACCGTTGCCGAAACAGACCCTGCAAGCACCTTGTGCTCGGATGACACCAACATCATTACCATTATTTCACCCGACATGCCCTTGACAGAGACATCAACGCCATTGGCCGATGTTACCTGTGATAATAATATGGGCGAACTTTCAGTCGTTCCAAATGGTGGTTATTCGCCATACGACATCACTTTGACCAATACGACTACAGGTCAGGTGTATCCAACGGTGAACGATGTAAATGCCTGGGTGTTTACAGGTCTTTCGGCGGGTGATTATACCGTTGATGTTGTCGATGCCCAAGGATGCCCGATAAGCACACCTTATCCTAATTTGTTTGTAATGCCAACCCCGGTTTCAGGAAATGCCATTCCATTACAGACCGACTTGGCCTGTTATGGAGAAACAACGGCAACCGTTTCGGCGGTAAACGTAATAAATGGTAGCGGCTCATATGAATACATATTGAACTATTATGACCCTGCTGATCAAAACGATCCTTATAATACCATTGGTGCTACACTTGATTACAGTACGGGCGAACAACTAAGTCCGGACTTTAACAATCTTGGTACGGGAATCTACAGTATTACGATTACCGATGGATGGAACTGTGATTTTGAAACGAACTTGGTCGTTGTTAGAGAGCCTTTAGAGGTGACTGCATCCTTGGTTCGTACCGATCCATTGACCTGTGCCACAGGCGTAGAATTCGAATTGACCGCAACAGGCGGCAGCGGAATCTATGAGTATAGTCCTGATAATATAACTTGGTTCGCGATGACAAGCAATCCTATGCCATTGCCCGAAACGGGTACCTTGGGCGCCGGAACCCACCAATATTATGTAAGGGATGCCGCAAACGGTTGTGACGCGGTAGTTTCAAACGCCATAACCGAAGATCCCATTGATCCATTGGTGTTAACGGTCGACCAAACTGCTGCGTTCATAAACTGTAACGGTGATGCCACTGCTGTTATATACGCAAGTGCCACTGGCGGTCTGGGCAATTATATGTTCGAATTGTACGAGAATAGCGTAACCGCTGCAAATCGCATAGCCGGGCCCCAAAGTTTGGGAGAGTTCAGCGGACTTACGGCAGGAACCTATTGGGTAAACGTTACCAGTGAAGATTGTACAACAGCGCCACAGGAAGTCATTATTACAGAACCCGAACCTTTGGTGTTCGATGTAGTCGTGGAGGATGTGCTTTGTGTTGACGATGAAAACGGAAGCATTACCATTACCCCATCAGGTGGGGCCGGAGGTTACATTTATTCTATCTCGCCAAATCTGGATCAGTTTGACACGGAAAATGTCTTTGATGAACTGGCGCCTGGGGATTACGGAATCATTGCCCAAGATCAAAATGGTTGTTTTGAATATATTGAAGTAACGATTGGGGCTCCAACCCAGGTTGAGGTTAACGCAACTTCAACGCCTGAAATCTGTGCTGGAAACGAAGACGGCACAATTGCCTTGACCATCTCTGGGGGTACGGCACCTTATAGTACGGCTTTGAATTCTAATGCAGATGCAGATTACGTTCAAGATCGAGTTGATTTCACCGATTTATCCGCTGGCAGCTACGTTGTTTTTGTCAGGGATGCCAATGGATGTACTACCAATATGGTCGTTGAGGTCGACCCCGGGGTAAATCTGAATGCTACGGTAGAGCCTGTCTATGAGTGTACGGGAGATGCCCCTAGCAATTATGTCAACATAACCCTCGAAGATCCATCCGTAATAGGTGATGTATTGTATGCGCTGGATTCAACAGACGCGGCCGATATGCAGTTGAATCCTGATTTTAGGGATATTTCTCCCGGCGACCATTATATCGCGATAGCGCATAGTAATGGCTGCGTGATTACGGTTCCTTTCTCCATTGAAGGTTTTGAACCATTGACCTTGTCATTGGAACAACGAAACCTGAATGAGATTACCGCAGTTGCCACCGGAGGTCTTGAGCCTTACACGTTCTATTTTGACGATGTTGATAATGGCGCGGACAATACGTACAGGATCAGAAGAACGGACACATATACCGTAAGGGTTGTTGATGCCAATGGATGTGAAGCAATTTCTTCAATTTATATGGAATTTGTAGATATTGAAATCCCTAATTTCTTCTCGCCCAATGGCGATGCGGAAAATGACACCTGGTTGCCAAAAAATCTTGAGGCTTTCCCTGAGATACTAATAAAAATTTATGATCGTTATGGTAGGGTAGTCGATGAGATTTCTTATGCCGATCCACGTGGTTGGGATGGTAAATATCATGAAAATGAATTGCCAACTGGTGATTATTGGTACGTTATCAAAATGAACGGTGAGGAGGACAATCGCGAGTTCGTAGGACATTTTACCCTATATCGTTAAAAACTTAACCTGAAAAGCATGCGAAAAATAGTTCCGGCTCTTGCACTTATGGCTTATGTCTCCTTTTCTTGGGGCCAAGAGCTTAACTCGCCACAGCTTTCACAGTACTTGGCCGACAACCCTTTCGTGTTGTCTCCGACCTATGCCGGTATAGGAGACCACATAAAAATCAGGTTGAACGGTCTGGCCCAATGGGTCGGAATCAAAGATGCGCCACGTACGCAATCTTTGGCCGCCGACATGCGATTGGGCGAGAAATCAGGGATTGGTCTTTTTCTGTACAACGACAGTAACGGGTATACCAAACAACAAGGTGCCAGAATCTCTTTTGCCCACCACCTTACCCTAGATAGGTATGAAGACGAATTTCTTTCTTTCGGACTTTCGTACAACTTTAACCAGTTTCGTATCGATATTGCCGAGTTTGATTTAATAACTTTTCCTGATGGCGGCATTGTTAACAATCGTCAGACCACCAACCACAACTTTGATGTCGGGGCCCTATATCGCTATGATAAATTTTATTTCAGCCTTAACGCCTCGAACCTCATCAACAAGGATCCGCGTAATTTGACCTTTGATGTTGACGAACCTAACGAATTAAGAAACTACTATCTTTATACAGGGTATCGCTATACAAAAAATAAGAATAGCAAACTTGAAATCGAACCTTCACTGTTATATAAAATCTTTGAAAGTGATGGGCGATCGGAAACCGACCTTGCCGTAAAATTCAGGTTCTATGAATTTGAGGATTACTATTATATCGGGGCCAACTATCGTTTTTTATTAGATCATAATCAGGTTTTTCAACCGCACTATATAGCACCAATCGCCGGTTTAAAAAAGAGCAACTTTTATTTCGGTTATTCGTACCAGATCATTTTGAACGAGATTTTGGGCTATAGTACAGGTACCCACGTCGTGACCATTGGTGTTGATCTTTTCCAGGGAATCAGTAATTGTAGGTGTACGTATTAGAAACTTGTTTAAAAAAATTTAAGTCCCTTTGTGCTATCATGCGCTTAAACCATCTTCCATTTAAACAATGATTTGGAGTAAGTTTGTATAAACATATTTCATTTTGGGAAAGATAAAATTGGAAAATATTCGGGTTTATGCCTATCATGGTTGCCTGAAGGAAGAGTCGATTGTCGGAAGCGATTACCGTGTTGATGTATTACTGCATTGCGATCTAAAAAAGGCTTCGCATAGCGATGACTTGGCGCATACAGTAGATTATGTACATATAAACCGTTTGGTTAAGGAGGAAATGAAAATTCCTTCAAAACTCCTGGAACATGTGGCCAAGAGAATTCTTGACCGTATTTTTTGTGAACTTTCCGAAGTCATGCGAGCTAAAGTTTCGGTCTCGAAAATAAATCCGCCTATCGATGGTGACGTTGAAATGGTGACCGTGAGTCTTAAAGAAAAAAGAACGGCTTAAATTTTTCAATATTCAAAAACCGATTACCTTTGCAGCTTAATACGGCATCGTGGCCGAGTGGCTAGGCACAGCTCTGCAAAAGCTTGTACAGCGGTTCGAATCCGCTCGATGCCTCAAAACCCCTTTTTAAGGGGTTTTTTTATTCCCGTATATGTTCGATCCGCTCAATACCTTTTTCAATATTGAAGCGGTCCTTTGGAAGAAATCCTTTAATAATAAGAACGATTCCGCAGATTACCAAGATAACCCCTAAACCTTTTTTTATCAAACGAATTCGGTCAATGGTAAGTTTTCTCTTGAGCTGTTTTGCCAACAGTATTTTAAGAAGATCGGTAACAAAGTAGGCAATAATCATTGTGGTAAAAAAAGTTATGATCCGGTTCGACTCATTATCGAGACTAGGCCCTACTACAATGATAACACCAAGCCAAAACACCAGTACTCCAATATTTATGAAATTCAGCAAAAAACCCTTTAAGAAAAGTCCGGGATATCCCTTGTTAACTTTTACCGCTGTTTTTTCAGCTCCCTTGGCCACTTTTACTTTGACTGACTTTTTCACTATAGTGGTAATGCCATAAACCAATAATATGACACCCCCGAAAACATAGAGTCCGGGTTGATTGCTTAAATTTTCCAATAATTGAAAGCTACTGAAATACGCTACAGTAATGAAAAGAATGTCGGCCAAAATCACACCTAAATCAAAAACCAGGGCCGCCCTGAAACCTTTTATGGCACTTGTTTCGAGAAGTACAAAAAATACAGGGCCGATCATGAAGCTTAAAAAAAAGCCCAAAGGAATCGCTGCCTGAATATCTTCCCACATAAAGGGTCGTTTACTATATTTTTATTTTGATTGATGTCTACTTAGTGCATTCTTGTGATTTTACCCCCAAATACAGTTTTTTCATCCATTTTAGCAGGGTCTCCGTATACCAACACCTCACCACCGGCCTTGACCGTTGCCTTTACATAGTCAGAAGCAAAAATTTCCGCCCGAGATCCAGCATTTACGTTGACCGTAGAAAATTTGGTCTCAAAGGCCTTTCCTTCATACACTCCGCCTGTATTGATGGCAACATCTTGAAGGTTCGAGGTTCCAGAGGTTTTGATTGTTCCGCCTGTTACAGATTTTATCAACATTTGGTCTACCTCGGCATTAATCTCCAATTCACCGCCTTCTTGCGCCTTTAGTTCGAGTATATCTTGCCTAATACTGTCTTCAGATGAAATTCTGGCATCCTCATTGACGTCTATGATGATGATGTCGTCGGTATAATAAACTTCGACAAAAGTCTTATACCCACTGAAAATTTTGTCGATCTGCATACGCAATTTCAAGACACCATCATTGTTGACTATGGCTACCTTATCGGTATTGGTACCTGTTATTATTGCTTTGTTGACGTCTGACCTTATCAGCTTTACCGAAAGGCCATCAAAGGCCTTGATTTCTTTGAAGGAGTCCAGGTCTTTTGAAATTCTTTCCTCTTGCATATATGCCAGCTGAAAGCTACCTAACAACACAATGAGTATTCCTATTTTTTGTATCATATCAGTTTTTAGTAGGTTGCCACCCTCCTTAAACAAACTTCATTCCAAAAAATCAAATCATTCGTTCTTTCCGATCAAGGCAAAGTCTAAATGTCTTTTTATCAAATCGGTGTTTTTTACCATGACCACCACCTCGTCTCCGAGGGTATAGGTTTTACGCGTGCGTTCACCGATAATGGCGTATTTCTTTTCATCAAAGATATAATAATCGCCCTTGATATCCCTGATCCTGACCATTCCCTCACATTTGTTCTCGATTATCTCAACGTACATGCCCCATTCGGTAACCCCGGAAATTACACCTAAAAACTCTTGATCTTGATGATCTTGCATAAACTTGATCTGCATGTACTTGATCGAATCGCGTTCAGCACTTGCCGCCAAATATTCCATATCTGAGGAATGTTTACATTTATCTTCGTAGACCTCAGCCTTGGGAGATTTACCACCATCGAGATAATGTTGTAACAAACGATGGGTCATTACATCAGGATATCTACGTATCGGAGAGGTGAAATGGCTATAATAGTCAAATGCCAAACCATAGTGGCCAATATTCTGGGTCGTGTAAATGGCCTTGCTCATACTTCGAATGGCCAAAGTATCGACAAGATTCTGTTCTTTTTGGCCCTTGACATCTTCGAGGAGCTTGTTTAGCGATTCGCTGATGGACTTTTTATCCTTAAATATAAGTTTGTGGCCAAATCTTGAAATAACTCCATTCAGGGCCATAAGCTTATCTTCATCGGGTTCGTCATGAACCCGATACACAAAAGTCTTGGTAGGTTTCTGTTTACCAATGTATTCGGCAACCTTTCTATTGGCAAGCAACATAAACTCCTCTATAAGTTTATTGGCATCTTTTGATTCTTTAAAATAGACCCCCTCGGGCTCGTTGTCTTCGTTTAAATTAAATCTTACCTCTACCTTGTCGAACGAAATGGCACCCATTTCCATTCTTTTTTTACGCATCAGCTTTGCAAGTTTGTCCAAGGTCAAGGTAGCTTCTACGATTTCTTTCGAAACCGAATAGGCATTACCTCGAATGGAAATATCACTAGGAATATTTCCATTCTTGTTCTCTATAATATATTGCGCCTCCTCATAGGCAAAACGTTCATTGGAGTCGATCACCGTTCGCCCGAACCACTGGTTCTTTAGTTGTGCTTTACCATCCAATTCAAAAATGGCCGAAAAAGTATATTTTTCCTCATTGGGCCTCAATGAACATACATTGTTCGACAACACCTCGGGCAACATGGGAACGACCCTGTCTACAAGATATACCGAAGTGGCCCTATCATAGGCCTCTTCGTCTAAAATTGTATCTTCTTGTACGTAATGTGATACATCTGCGATATGTATACCTATCTCGTAATTGCCGTTCTCCAAAATCTTGAACGAAAGGGCGTCATCAAAATCCTTCGCATCTTTAGGGTCGATGGTGAAGGTCAGTTCGTTGCGCATGTCCCTACGTTTCGCAATTTCTTCTGATTTTATACTTGTATCGATCGAATCGGCAAAACGTTCCACTTCTACGGGAAATTCATAAGGCAGGCCGTATTCGGCCAAAATCGAATGGATTTCGGTATTATGCTCACCCGGTTTTCCAAGTATCTCGTTAATTTCACCTATTGGGGAATCTCTATCATCGGGCCACTCTAGTATATCGACCAATACTTTATCTCCATTTTTTGCTTTTCCTATCTTATCTTTGGGAATAAAAATATCTGTGTACATCTTGAAGTCGGTAGGCCGGACAAATGCAAAATTGGGCTGCAGATCCACAATGCCCACAAAGCTAGTCTTGTTTCTTGCGATTACCTTGGTAATCTCTCCTTCAAGTTTTTTAGAATTCCTTTTCGGAAAAACATATACCTCTACAGTATCTTTGTGAAAGGCCTTTTTAAGTTTGTTAAAAGGTACGAACACGTCATCGTCAAACCCTTCTATGATTATATAGGCATTACCGCGACCGGTGATGTCAACGGTTCCGGTATGGTATTTTTTCGTGGGCGCCAAAGCTTTGTAACTACCGCGTGTTTCTTCTATAATGCGTTTTTTTTCTTTTAACTGTACCAGTCTCTTTATCAACAAATTTCTGTCGTGAGCATCATTGATTCCTATTTGTGACGCAATTTGTTTGTAGTTGAAGCTTTTTTTAGGATTTTTTTCCAGTACGGTAAAAATACCTTTGGTAATTTCATTTTTTCTATGGTTTATTGCTTTTTTCTTCTTCGACATCAATTCTCATGGTTTGCGCCGAAAATTACGAATTATAATCCATAAGCGATATTCAAAAGACATTTCCAACCATATACCTATCCAAGAGAAGTTATGAACATTTAATTATATATTATTTTATTATTTAAAGATTTAAAAATAAAAATGATGATGATGATAGTTTGTTGAAATTAGGTATAAAAATTTCATCAAAAACTTGCTTTCAACCACATTGATACTTTATTGACAATTTATCTGCCCAAAATTCTTTTAATAATCAAGGTTTTAGAATTATTATCAACTTATCTTGATAACCTATATCAACAGATTTTGTGTAATAAGTAAATGTTCTTTTGTTGTTAATTTCAAAGAGTGGTGTTTTGATATCTTTGTTTTATTTTATTGCAAATAAATTACCTTATGTAAAGCGAGTTTTATATAACACTAAGGTTTGTTGAATTCCAAATTAAAGTTTTATTTTTTTTTATCGATCTATGAACAATCTTTTTGGGTAAGGCGGTATCTAATTTGTTGGGCTTGGGTTCTTTTTGTGCTGTACACATATCTATCGTACATTTGTAATACTCACAAATACATTTTTTTATGAGAATAGCCATAGGAAACGACCATGCGGGAACAGCCTATAAACTCGCGATCATCGGGCTGTTGAAATCTATGCAAATAGACGTTGGTAATTATGGTACCGATGGTACCGATAGTGTTGACTATCCTGATTTTGTGCATCCCGTGGCACGTGAGGTAGAGGAGGGAAAAGCCGATTATGGAATCATTATTTGCGGAAGCGGCAACGGTGCTTCCATGACCGCCAACAAGCACCAAAAAATAAGGTGTGCCCTCTGTTGGAACAAAGAAATAGTGGCCTTGGGCAGAGAACATAACGATGCCAACATTTTAAGTCTGCCCGCACGTTTTATTTCTCTTCCCCAGGCCTTGGAGATGGTAAAAGTCTTTTTGAATACTGAATTTGAGGGCGGTCGCCACGAGAGGAGGATTGAAAAAATACCCTGTTAATGGGGCACCATCACGCACATTCGAACCATCATCATTCACATGCCGACCTTAAAGGAAGAAATCTGGTCATTTCCATTTTTCTGAATCTTTTGATTACCGTATCACAAGTTGTGGGAGGTATCATTTCGGGAAGCCTTTCATTACTCTCGGATGCATTACACAATTTCAGCGACGTACTTTCACTTATCATTAGTTACATCGCCACGATACTTTCAAGAAAAGAGGCTTCGGCCAATAAGACCTTTGGTTATAAAAGAGCTGAAATAATAGCGGCTTTTGTCAATTCGTCAACCTTGATCATCGTAGCGATAATTTTGATCAAAGAGGCAATAGAAAGGTTTTTGGCCCCCGAGGAAATAGAATCCGATCTTGTAATTTGGCTATCTCTATTAGGTATCGTGGCAAACGGATTTAGTGTACTGTTACTAAAGAAAGATTCAGAAAGCAACATGAACATGAAATCGGCCTATTTACACTTGCTGACCGATATGATGGCCTCGGTGGCCGTTTTGATCGGTGGGTTGTTGATGAAATATTTTCAATGGTTTTGGGTAGATCCGTTATTGACATTGGCCATTGCCCTGTACCTAATATATATGGGTTGGGCCCTCTTGCGTGATTCTACCCGGGTATTGATGTTGTTTACACCGGGATCTATAGAGGTTAGAGACATTGTCGATGCCATCAAGAAGATTAAAGCCGTAAAAAACGTGCACCATGTACATATTTGGCAGCTAAATGAAGATGAGGTACATCTTGAGGCGCATATCGATTTTGTGAACGACATCAAACTTTCTGAATTTGACATTATTTTGGAAGAAATAGAAGAAGAACTCTATCATCATCACGGAATCAACCATGTCAACATACAACCTGAGTTTGGAAAATGCGATAGCAAACAAATAATAGTCCAAGATTAATGCTGAAAATCGACATTAAAAAATTTGAGGATTTAACACCGAAAGAGTTATACGCTATTTTACGGCTGCGCAGCGAGGTCTTTGTTGTCGAACAGAACTGCGTCTATCAAGATTTAGACGACAAGGACGTTCTGGCACTACACGTAATCGGCTTCAAGAAAAACACAGTAGTCGCGTACACGCGTGTTTTTAAACCCGGCGACTATTTTAGTGAAGCCAGTATAGGCAGGGTAGTGGTAAAGGCCAATGAGCGCCAGTACGGTTATGGTAGAGAGATAATGGCCGCATCGATAAAGGCGGTTGAAAACCTTTTTCATACGACTACAATCCATTTATCGGCGCAATGCTATCTACAGAAATTTTACAATAGCCTTGGTTTTGAACAAATCGGTGAAGAGTATCTCGAAGATGGTATACCCCATATCGGGATGGTCAAAAAATAAAAGGCAACAACCTTTGAATTATATCTTGATGGGCGTTTTGTTCGTCAAGTTGATATCTTCCAACATGGTATCGGTAAACCTATAATGCCCTTTGGTCGTAATAATTCGAAAAATACCTGAGTTCATTCGGCTCAAAGTGTCCAAAAAAAGCCATTTTGACTTTAATAATCTAGGCTTCTCCGTTTTCAGGCCGATTTCAAAGAAATACTTCCTTCCGTTCTTGGTGGCGGTGATATCAGGGGTGATCTTATTGCCCGTTTCTTTTCTAATGTATGATTTCGGACTTTCAAAACCGTCCGTGTCGGCCTTGATATCCTCAAAACCGGTAGCTTCCAAATATTGGATAGATTTTTCTAAAAAATCCGTATTTTCTGACTTGTCTATTTTTATCATAAAGGGCAAGATAACAGAAATATAGAAAAATCCTAATTTTTTGCCTTGATTAACAGCATATTAACTTCGAGGCCCTAGTTTCTTTTCAATTCTTTTAATGGTATTCCAATTTCTGGTCGTTATATCCTTACCATAAAAAAGTTCCAGGGCCTGCATGGCTTGAGGTGTTCCTGATCTTGAAACATCAAGTACACTTAGAACTGTCTTGTCTTGTCGGCTCAATATCTCGTAAGAACCGTCTTCACTTGACCAAGGCAAGGGTGTGGGGTCTTTTACATCGATATTCAAGAACGAAACATACAGCCGAATATCTTTTGTGACTACAATGTTTTTGAATGGATCTTCATTTAATAAATCATGGATTAAATCGATATTTCTGATCAAAGTGGGTATGGGAAAGCCAAAAGTTTTTTCAAGACGATCCGAAATCCCTTTTTCCAAATCCATAAGACGATTTTCTTCACTATCGAACAAGACATTGCCCGAATTCAAAAGTGTCTCCACATTGGTGAACCCCATCTTGGTCATTTCCTTTTTGAGTTCTGCCATTGGAACCTTGTGATGCCCTCCGACATTAATGCCCCTAAGAAAGGCAACATAGGTTGTTTTTTCGATCGGACTGTTTTTTTTGGTCATTGCAACAGTTTTTATTTTTAGGTTTTAAGGTGGTGGCATAAAGCCACGATTGGCAACCTATGGAAATATAATAAAATTGTCGAAGCACGATATGGTCCTTTTAGAATATTGACGCATAATCTAAATTTTATTATTTGACCAATGGGTCGGTTTCATACTGTGATATTTCCCGGATTTCAAGACGGAAACACCATAAAATACAAATCGAATCGATGAAATACATTCTATTTTATTGGGGCTATGACGAATATGGCCATCACAGACCAGATAGTTGGTATAAGTGCTTATACGAAGCGCTTGGCCATTCCATTTTTGATTAAAAAATCTAGTTTTAAAACTAGATTTACGGGTTTTTCGGCCTTGTTATGTTTTGAAAAGTATAGATATCCTTCTTTTTTAGGATGTAAAGTTTCCAATTTAAGCTTTGAATGGTTTTCTTCATTTAACGCGATTATTGATTCAAGAGATTTTCTTGAAATGTTTCTTGAGCCAAGAAAAGAAATCAATTTTTCGCGATTGACAAATGTTAGTTTGCATGAAGTAAACGTATCCGGTTCATCGGTATAAATGGCGGTTACCAGCGTATAGAAATCGGTTTTTTTGGTCTGGTCGAACAACCATCCCTTCTTGACCGCCCCATGTTTGTAGTAGATCAGTTCAAAAGCGAATGTCGGCAGATCTTCGTTAACGTAGTCCAATTGTGCTTTTTCATCGACAAGAAAAGTTTTAGCGGTTGCTTTATGGGTAAAAATTAGGTCTATACCTTTCATTTGCCGAGTCAAGTCGGCAATACGTTCAAAATGGTAGTTTTTAAGGTGCTTGCCATAATAACGGTCAAGTAATTTCGAAAGCCTTTGCTCTTTTTTTAGATCCGATTGAAATGTACTTTTTTTTTGTGTTGACACGGATTGGAATAGGCTAATTGTTCATTCCCCGGTTGGTTGAAACCTGCCGTATTTTTTCATACAATGCGCTTCCGATGCGCTCGACTACGCCCACCACTAATGCGTTGCCCATAAAAAAAGCCCTTTTCGTGTCGCTGATGCCTTCCAATTTGGTATGGTTGTCTGGAAACATGTTCAAACGCTCCAATTCGACCGGGGTCAATCGGCGTAGCCCTTTTTGGGTTTGCACGACGTGTTTGAAGCGCGATGGACTTTTGCCGCCCTCGCCGGTGATAACGGTACGCGAAGCGTTGTCCAGCGCATCGGGAAAAATCATTCCGCCCTCGCTGTAATTGTATTCAAAACCGTTTTTTGCCGTACGCACCTCCTTTTTGGCCCCTTTTAAATATTCCCATTTTGGGTAATCTTCTTGTGGAATAAAGAATTCATCGGTTACTTCCCCATTTTGCAAAATATCGCCCAAAACGGTCCTTTTTCCATCATAATCTGGAAAAGTCCTGATGGTTGATACTTCTCCCTCTATACATACACCCGAATTTTCAAAAGGCGATAATTTGCCTTCTTCGTTGAAATTTGATGAGATTTCGACCAAGTCACCCTTGATTTTAAAGGTTTTTGGGCTTTTATGCCCTTTTTCGACCGAAAAAACGGATGCGATGGTTCCTGAGTTATGCGTCCATTCCGATTTATTAGCTCCTTTTAAATGACTGTAAATCGGTGTCGATTTGTGGTAGCCCAAGAAAAAAATACGTCTTCGTCGTTGCGGCATGCCATAATCGGCCGCATTGATAACGCGCCATTCTACGGCATAACCCAATTCATCAAGACTTTTGAGCATAACGGCAAAATCGCGCCCCCTTTGGTTCGAAGGCGATTTTAAGAGCCGATCGACATTTTCGAGAAAAAGATATTTGGGAGGATTTTTCTTTTCGGATAGAATCCTATGGATGCTCCACCATAAGACCCCTTTTTTTCCGATCAATCCCTTTGAGTTCTGCAAGGTTGTTGCAACCGAATAATCCTGACAAGGGAACCCCCCGACCAAAATATCGCCATCAGGAATTTCTGAGATCGGAACCTCGGAAATATCGGTATTGTTATGATTTTTGTTTCCGAATCGGGCCTCATAGACCAGAGAGGCATGCTGGGTCTTGGTCGAAGGTTCCCACTGATTGCTCCAGACCACTTCGTAATGTCCGGTCTTTTCAAGACCCAGTCGGAACCCGCCGACACCTGCAAAAAGTTCGATGACCTTTAATTTCTTCATGCAGGACGAAATTAATCAAAAAGCTTAAAATTAAGGAATGGAAAACCGCATATATGGACAAAACGGTCGGCATCTCCCGTATTAACATCCAGCGAACCTGAGTGTAGATCATGAATATGTTTATTTTTGCTCGATAGTTGTGATTTAAACCTACCCGAGCCACTACAAAAACCATTGATTATGAACATTAGACGCCACATTTACACTCTACTTTGCGGCGTTCTTTGTATGGTCTCGTGCCAGACCGAGCTTAAAGAGGAAAATCTTTTTGAGGAAGAGATAGCGAACATAAGGTCACAGTTTGCACCCGACAAACGAGTGGCATTGTTCGAGGTAGAAGCGATTAGGAACAACGATAGTTACATTTTGAGGGGTGAAAGCGATATGCAAGACGCTATCGAAGCGCTGAAGAAGCAATTGTACGCCAAAAATGTCGCTTTTGTTGACAGTATACAACTTTTGCCATCCCATGATTTGGGAGAAAATATAAAGGCAATAGTCAATATTTCGGTGGCCAACTTGCGCAGCAACCCCAAACATTCGGCAGAATTGGCCACACAGGCCACTTTGGGCACCCCTTTAAAGGTTCTAAAAAAAGAAGGCGGTTGGTATTACATTCAAACTCCGGATAAATATTTGTCCTGGGTCGATGATGGTGGCATTACCTTGATGGATAAATCGCATTTTGAGCGATGGCAGGCTACCGACAAGATTATTTACACCAAGACCTATGGACATTCGTATGCAGAAAAAGATAATAAGCAAGTTGTCTCCGATTTGGTGGCGGGCGCTATTTTGGAAACCACTGGTATTTCGGACAATTATTTTCAGGTTAAATATCCTGACGGAAGAACGGCATTTGTTATGAAAGACGAGGCCGAAAATTATGACCACTGGCTTGAAGGTCTTGCCCCAACGGTAGATGACCTTGTGGCCACATCTGAAACTTTGATGGGCGTACCCTACCTTTGGGGCGGTACTTCAACCAAAGGCATGGACTGCAGCGGTTTTACAAAGACCATCTATTTCTTGAACGGAATGGTCATACCAAGAGATGCCTCCCAACAGGTACATGCGGGTCAGTCCGTCGATTCCATAATGGATTTTGAAAACCTGAAAAAGGGTGATTTACTCTTTTTCGGAACAAAGGCCACCGATTCGACGAATGAAAAAGTGGTCCATGTGGGCATGTGGATCGGCAACAATGAATTCATCCATGCATCTAATATGGTACGGATCAGCAGTATGGACCCCAAGGCCGAAAATTTTGATGAATGGAACCGCAATCGCTATCTGCGCACCAAAAGGATTTTAAGAGAGGAAGACGAGGCACTGATCAATTTGACACGAACACCTTTGTTCAAAGACTAAAATAAAGAATTGGTCAAGTTGATTTTTACTTAAAAACGATGTTTTAGTATTTTTTTAGAATTCTTCCGATTTCAATCGCCTATCTTACCACACTATCACATTTTGTTAACGATTTTCTTAATAATTAGATCTATGAGAAGATATATCGCTATTATTCTACCCTTGTTTTCACTTGTCTTTTTGAATGCGTAATATGAAATCAAACCATCGACTGGGTATTCTTCCAATATTGGCATAATGGTAAATATGCTGGAAGACTTGAAGAAAAGGATAACAGAAGAGGTCAAAGACCTTGACCAGTCGCAAACCGATTTCGAATTTGATGAAAATGCGAATAGCATTGGTGCTTTGGTCATGCATTTGGTGGCAACGGAGGCATATTACCAAATAGAAACATTGGAAGGACGGCAATGGACAGAAGAAGAGCGGGAGCATTTGGGCGTTGGTGGCGAACTTAATGATAAATCAAAAAAAGTACTCAAAGGGAAACCCATTCGACACTATTTGGACTTATGGGATGAAATTCGAGAAAAAACCTTGGCAGGACTCAAAACTAAAGACGACAAATGGTTTTCGAGCAATATCGAAGAGGGCATCAATTATCATTGGGTGTGGTATCATGTTATGGAGCATCAAGCTAATCATATGGGCCAAATAGCATTGGTTAAGAACAGATTACCTAAATAAATTTCAAACAGTTTTACCAAAAACAACTTCTAAGTGCCGTTCGTCGGGCATGCGTTTTTTGCTGAACAAACTCACGGTAATATAGGTCAGCATTGAGATTAGAAATGCAGGAATGATTTCGTGGATATCCTTCAAGGGTTCATACTCGAACCGAAATGCGAAACGCCAAACAATGTTCACCAACATACCCGCAATCATCGAAGTTAACGCGCCAAGGTCTGTGCCCCACTTCAAATAGAGTCCGCCAAAGATGGCCGGAAAAAAACTGGCCGCGAAAACCGCACCGGCAAATGCGGTCAATTCAACGATTCCGGCCATGGGATAGAGCGTCATAGCATATACGATAACGCAATAGATTACCATGAACCACTTGGTTCGGGGAACGATTTTTGATTCTGACATTGGTTTTGCAACATGCCAAATGTCTTTTACGAATGCCGTTCCGATAATAATAATGACCGATGCCAAAGAAGACATTCCGGCGGCGAAAAGTCCGGCAACGCAAATACCACTGACGAATTTGTTGTCGAATTTATCCAACATAAAGCCCACGACCTCATCGGTATCGTTTATCAGGAGATTTGCTTCTTCTGTTGAGGCCATACCATGTACCAGGGCACCGAGGCCCATCACGCAGACCAAGGAAATTCCCAAAAAAACCGGTGTCCATATCATGGCAAAACGCATACTTCTTGCATTGTCTACCGAATAGAAGCGAATCAGGTTTTTCGGCTCAGAAATTTGTTTCATTCCGACCGATAGGCCAATGCCCAGGATGTACAAAAAGGAGACCAGTTCGCCAAAAGCCACCAACCCTGATTTTATGGGTTCTCCTGATTTGGTCAAATGATCTGTGCTGCGAATGGTTTCCATTAGATTATCGACCCCGCCGACATACATGAACGGAATCGCCAACATCAAAATGGCCACGCCGAACATGATGATACCTTGAACGGCATCCGTCCACAAGACGCTATACATTCCGCCCCAAATCGTGTAGGCACAGGTAATCGCGATTATGGCAAATGCACCATATTCATAAGGTATATCCAATACCGAGGTCAATACATGGGCACAACCTTTGGCAATGCCAATCATATACCACAAGGTTGCGAACAATATGATGACCGCCGACAGCACCCGTATGCTTTTCGCGAGATTGCTTTTGTACCTTAAATGAAAATAATCAGGAATGGTAAACGATTTCAACCGTGCGGTCTGAAATCGCATTTTAGGCCCTAAAAGTTGCCACGAGATTATGCAGAAGACCGTCCAAATCAGTCCCATCCAAGCCCAAGAAAGTCCGTATTCAAAAGATTTCCCTGCCTGCCCGATATAGGTGTTGGTACTCGCAGAGGTGGAAAAAAAGGCCAAGGAGATCACCCATCCCGGAATTTCTCTTTTGGCGACATAATACCCTTCAACCCCCTGGTTGGCCTTTTTCTTGAAGTGCCATCCGATGTACAGACATCCACCGACATAAACAGCCGTAAGGATCAAGGTGACGTAATGTTCGCTGAAATAATCCATCAAGGTTCGGGGTTGTGGTCGCTTTCATCCACCGTGATATCGCGCTTCATTACCAAAACGGCATTGATGATTACCAGAACGATGATACCGAGATAGGGGAATAGAGTAAGAAAATCCATGTATTCAAGTTACGGGTTCGGCATTTTGAGTTTTATTGTTTTCCAATCTCATCGAGCGTTCTCCCCCTTTGGGGGAGTTAGAGGGGGCCACATCTCCTTTACTTCATTCTTCGTTACTTTGCCCAATACGTTTCTGGGTAATCCATTCCTAACAATGTAGTTCCTAGGTATTTTATACGCAGGCAATTGCGTTTTCAACCACTCGGAAATTTGCTTGAAATCCACAGTATCTTTTTTTGAAACGATGCAGGCCGAAACTACTTCGCCCCATTCGTCATCGGGTAGCCCGACCACGGCACAATCGTCAACAAGTTCATGTTTTCGCAGCACATCTTCGATTTCCAAAGCGGAAATTTTATATCCGCCCGATTTGATGATGTCCACACTATCGCGCCCCAATATTTTATAAAGTCCGTCGTTCAACATGCCGATATCGCCCGTAATGAACCAGCCATCTTCGGTAAAGGCTTTTCGTGTAGCTTCCTGTTTTTTCCAATATTCCTTAAAAACACTCGGCCCTTTGATCTGGAATTCCCCGGGTTCATTTTCGCCTACAGTTTCGTCGTTCGAATCGACCAGTCGCATCTGAACACCCGGCAACGGCAATCCAACATGGCCGGGCCTTCGTTCTCCGCGATACGAATTGGATAATCCCATTCCGATTTCGGTCATTCCATAACGCTCCAATAAGGTTTGACCTGTGATTTCCTTCCATTTTTGAAGTACCGGTACGGGCAATGCCGCAGAACCGGAAACCATGAGCCGCAATTTCGATGCGGCTTTTGACATTTTTTTCTGTTCTTCGGCAGCGGCTTTTTCCCAAAAGGAAATCAATTTATAATAAATGGTCGGCACTGCCATGAACAGGGTCAACCTTCCCGATTTGAAAATTTCCCAGACTTTTTCAGCATCGAATTTTGGAAGGAATTCGCAGCAAGCACCGCTCCAAAGCGCACAACCCATAACGTTGATGATTCCATGTACATGGTGCAAAGGCAGAATATTAAGGATATAATCCTCTTTATGCCATTCCCAAGCGTCGACCAAAGTCGTGATCTGTGCCTCGATATTGTCATGGGTCGTGACGACCCCTTTGGGCCTGTTCGTGGTGCCGCTGGTGTACAAAATCATGGCCCGACGCCGCGAATCGATATCGGGCAGGCTGGTTGTATTTTCTTTTAAAACCGATTCCAATGCGGTTACCGAAATACCGATTGTGGCCTCCAAAGGTTTCAAAAAACCGATATAGTCTTTGTGGGCGATTACGATTTCGGCCTGCGTATCTTCCAAAACATATTGTATAGATGGCAATGGATGAAGCACGCAAAGCGGAACGGCAATTCCACCAGCGGCCCAAATGCCCCATTGCACGGCCGTATATTCAAACGAAGGAGGCACCAAAAAAGTAATCCGCGCCTCATTGAGATCGTCTTTTCCATCCAACAAGTTGGCCGCGACATTTCGGGAAGCTTCCAAAAGTTGTCCGTAGGAATAAGACGCGCCGTTGGATACTACCGCCGTTCTGTTTTTGAAGTCTTTGGCCCTTTCGATGAGTCGGATCATGAGTTAAAGATATTTCATTGTTCGTTCGTTGGAATGACAATAAAAACAGGGCTGTCCAAAAAAGAAAGTGTAAATGTCATATTGAGCTTGTCGAAATACTTTTACTTGTTGAAAATCAAAATCGGTTTCGACAGGCTCAACCTGACAAAATAGCCAAATTTGACTTTTTTGGACAGCCCTGTTTTAAGGGGCCTACAATTCAACGGTCTTGCCCGTCTTGAAAGACTCGTCGGCGGCCAGAACGATACGTAAACTGTTTACGGCATCGCGCAAATGGTCGCTCATATCCAGGTCTTGTTGAATCGCTTTTAAAAAATATTCCTGCTCCAAAAGACATAGTCCATCGTGATCGGGTTCATCGGATGTATCTATCAGCTCGTCGGGTTTGGCAAAATTTCCATGTTCATCCATGACGCTATGATGTAGTTTCAATGCTCCGGTTTTTGAATGGTCGTCCACGCTATCGGAATCGCCCTTGGCCTCATCGACAATGGAGACACAACCTTTTGGACCGATTACATCCTTTACAAAAAAAGCGGTCTCGCTCATCATCGGCCCCCAGCCCGCTTCGTACCATCCGACAGAACCATCCTTAAAGCGAACCTGTAATTGACCATAATTGTACATGTTGGTATCGACCTCATCAGAAAGTCTTGCACCGATCGCACTTACGCTTACAGGCACCGATTCGGTCATTAGACACATTACATCCACATAATGCACCCCACAATCTACGATAGGCGACATGCTGTTCATCAACTGCTTGTGGGTGTACCAGTTGTCGCCCGAACTTTGCTGGTTGAGGTTCATGCGCATGACAAGGGGTTTGCCCAAGGTTTTGGCGACCTCCACAAACTTGGCCCACGCAGGGTGGACACGCAAAATATAGCCCACCACCATTTTTTTGCCTTTTTCCTGCGCCAGATGGGTCAAGCGTTGCGCATCTTCAACGGTCAAGGCCAAAGGTTTTTCTACGAAAACATGGGCATCGGCATTCAAGGCTTCCTGTATGTATTCGGCATGCGTATCGGGGTAGGTATTGATCGAGACCGCATCAGGTTTTGAGATCTCCAAAGCGGTTTTATAATCTCCAAAAGTAGGGTAGCCGCCCAATTCCTGGGACAGTTTTTCCCTGCTTTCGGGCCTACGGCTGACCAGGCCGACAATTTCGAAATTTTCCATTTGATGGTAGGCCCGCGCATGCGAGGCACCCATATTGCCGCAACCTACGACCAACACCCTTATTTTATCCATGATTCCCTATATTGGTAAATAATAAGATTGAAAATTAAACAATGAAACCGACAACACCAACCGCAAGATTAAGGTTGCTTGGCCATCTTTTTATTTCCGTTATGGGGATATTTTTTCTTTCGGGAAGAAATGTGGATAAAAAAACTGTTGAAAACGACCCGGAAGCAAAACCCAACATTCTCTTTTTGATTGCCGATGAGACGAAAATAAGTTTTTAGTCCGAGACAAGGGTAGCTTAATATTGAAACGCTATGTGACCGATTGGCCAAAAAATAGATTGAAGATTAGTGGATATGCTACGGTCGGCAAAGAACGCAAATTATTATTAACTAGAACTTCCAATTGAAGTGGCGCGCTCATGCAGCTGCCTTCGCATTATTATGTTTTGAGAACATGGTGATGGCATAGTTCAGGTATTAGTATCACTCAATTTTTGCCATAATTCCCCAGCCGTTCGCTTTATCCGATACCGCAACCAAGATTTCATTTTCTCCTTTTTTCGTGTTTAGAAAGAGCGTGTTTCCATCGATGAGCATATCACCCCTGAAAGTCGGCCCTTTTGCCCTGAAACTGTTTTTTCCTTGAAATAACTTGGCGCCATTAAAGTAAACGACCGCGTCATCACTGAAATCAAAAGACAGCTTTTTTACAGCCGGTTCTGAAGACCTAAATTTATATCGTGCCCAAACAACATTCACCGGATTTTCCTCGAAGTTTCCTGAACTTGTTTTTCTGCGATGTTTATTGATGTTCAAAAGCCCTGAAGGCTCGGCGGAATAAATTTTCCATTCTAGTTTTTTAGTTTTGGGATATTGATTTACATCCATTTTTGAAATCTCATAGGTTTTGCTGAGCTCCCATTCGCGAACTACATCAGGGTCATACTTTTCATGCTGATTGAATGGCGTAGTTTCTGAGAATTGGGTGTATTTGAAATTTGAAAAGTAGGCCCCTAGAAAGCTGTAAAAGCCAATAAACCCTTTTTTGTCTTTTCTTCGGAGATTAGCCACATGCAATATAGGTTCGGGCATCCCATTGAGAAACGCTTTTAATTCAGAACCCCTAAATTCTACTTTTATATGGTTCCATTCCTTGGGATTGAAATTGATCACGGCCTGATGCTCTCTGTACAATTGCCAATTAGATTCACCATTGAACTCGGGGTTGTATTGAATCGCATCCGGAAATCCTGATTTGTGTAAGCGTACATAAAAGGTTTCATGGTTTCCACGGTCTTGCGCCCTAAAATATAGTCCCGCGAATGCCCGGGGTTTTTCTGCCATGAAATCAAATTCGATGATACCATCCTGAAATTTTACATTCTCAAGTGAAGCCTGCCCGTTTAGATAGACCGCTTCGTTGCCAAGTTTATTTTCAAATCGCCTTGGCTCGCGCTCCACAAAAGACCATTCCTTTGATACGATCGGCACTTGAACCTGAGCAAATACTTGAAAGGCATTAAAGAATAAGAAAATTATAATTGTATTTTTCATTTGAAATTTTTTATCAAATATCGAAATTGAACGATAAAAGCCGTGTTCATTACTGTTCATGTTTTGTTCAAGCATGACCAATCGCTTTAAATGACCGTATTTTGCCACTATGAACGAGTTCGACAATACTGCTATCGAAAGGTTAAAATCAGAGTTGGTAGATCATCTAAATTGGGGCGAGGCAGCTCATTGGAGCACTCGTAATTTTGAACGGTTAAGCGAAAAAATATTTGAAACCACATCGATTCAATTAAGCGTGTCCACTCTTAAAAGATTTCTAGGAAAGGTGGCTTATTACAATAAACCTGCGCCGGCAACTTTAGATGCCATAGCGGCATTTTTAGGTTACGAAGGCTATATGGACTATCGTTGGACCGTCAAGAAACCTGAAGAACCAATAAGCCAAATCTCAAAAAAGAAGATTTTCATTTACGGTCTTGGCGTATTGGTATTGATGGCGACTGTGGCAGCTGTTTCATTCATAAATCATGGAACACAATCTATAGATCCTTCCAAAACATCCTTTTCTATAAAAAAAGTGACCACCGGATTGCCAAATACGGTTGTATTCGAATACGATGTCACAAAAGTCGATGCCAATTTTGTTGAAATTCAGCAAGATTGGGATTCCACCAAACGCCACAAAGTCAATCCTTCGAATACGATATTTACACATTATTATGAGTATCCCGGCTATTATAATGCCAAATTGTTGGTAAATGGCTTTGTAGTCTCAGAAAAGGATTTGTTCATTCCTTCTGACGGATGGATGTCGGCGATTTCATATTTGAATGAAACAAAACCGCCCAGATATTTGCGGAAAAATGAATTTGAAAGTGATTCAGTGCTAAGGATTTCTACCGATGTCCATAATGACATCCTAATACATCCGGATGAAGTATCACTTGAATTTTTTAATGCTTTCGCGAATCCTGAGTTTGAGTTTGAAAATTTTGACTTCAAGGCTAATGTTCGATTTAACACACAGTCGGGCAAAGTGCCATGTGAATTTAGAAAGCTCATTTTCTTTGGCACCAAAAAATTTATAAGAGTTCCGTTCAGTGTGCCCGGCTGTGTTTCCCAAAACACACTAAGACTTGGCAGTCTTGTGATAGATGGAGAAGAAAATGACCTATCTGACCTTTCAGTTGAAAGTGGAGAATGGTCAAATATTCGAGTAATAAATGTTGACAATCGTTTGTCCATTTATTTGGAAGATAAAATGGTGTTTGAAACCGATCTTATCGATGACTTCGGCAAACTTGCCGGTATTCGTTTTTCGTTCAATGGATCGGGAGAGGTTAAAGATCTGCATCTGTCAAGCAAAGGGAATGTGTTGTTGTCCTTGAAGTAAACACTTTTTTGAATTGATACCTCTTATTTTCTGCAAAGCTTCATTAACAACTTTGTTCCAACTTTGAGATTAAGGGGTTTCCAGTGCAAACGCCACAATCTGATTTCCTTTTTCCGCGCCTAATTTCTCGCCGCCACAGGCAATGGCGATATATTGTTTTCCGTTGACCTCGTACATGGCCGGGGTCGCAAAGGCCGCTGCCGGAAGTTTATATTCCCAAAGAATGTCACCCGTGCGTTTGTCGAAAACCCGAAAATAACCGTCGCGTGTGGCACCGATAAATAACAATCCGTTTTCGGTAACAACGGGCCCGCCGTAGTTTTCGGTGCCCGTTCCCTTACCTTTCTCGCCCAATTCGGGAGTATCCCCAAAGGGAATCGACCAAAGATATTCTCCAGAATTTAAGTCGATGGCATGCAGGGTGCCCCACGGTGGACTAATGCCGGGCAGACCTTTGCTATCTAGAAATTTGTCGTAACCGGTGTGTTTGTAGTTAATCGCACCGTTGGATTTGATGCTGTCAGCTCTGTCTTTTTCAACGACATTGTGCTTGACTTCCTCGCCCCATAAAAACCGTAAAAGCGCCTCTTTTTCATCGTCTTTTATTTGCGGAAAGCCCGTCATCATCCCTTTACCTTTAAGGATAATGGTGGCCACCTCCTTTTTTTCCTTACGTAATTGCAGATCCAATAGCGACGGGAAACCGCTGGCCGTCAAACCTTTTCTGTCAGCCTGATGGCAACTTACACAGTATTTTTGGTATGTCGCCTCGCCCAAGGGCATCCCTTCGGCCACTTCGTCTGCGGGCGCAACTTGTATGTTCCAAGCCATTTCGTTGGCATTGACATAGAGAATGCCCTCTTCGGGATCAACTGCTGCCCCGCCCCATTCAGCCGCCCCATCATAGCCCGGAAGTAAAAACCCCCGGGTCAAAGCGGGCGGTGCGTATTGTCGTTTATCACTTTCCTTAAAAATCTTTAATAACTCCTCTTTGTTTTCGGCAAACGGACTGATATCGTTTTCCGTCAAATCCTGAGACTGTCGGGCAAAGGGTTTGGGCTTTGTCGGGATCGGTTGTGTGGGCCAGGCCTTTTCTCCTTCCAAAGTCGATTCGGGTACGGGCACTTCCTCAATATCGAACAACGGTTCCCCGGTCAGCCGATTGAACACATAAACGTAGCCCTGTTTGGTCACTTGGGCAACGGCAGGAATATTTTTTTCATCGCGAGTTACCGTCAAAAGATTGGGCGGGGCCGGGGGATCGCGATCCCAAATATCATGGTGGGTCAATTGAAAATGCCAAATGCGTTCGCCCGTATTTCCATCCAACGCCAAAAGACAGTTTGCATAAAGAGTGCTCCCCAAGCGATTACGCCCATAAAAATCGGGCGCGGCAGAACCTGTGGGCACATAAATGATACCGGCTTCCTCATCGACGGCCATACCGGCCCAATTATTGGCCGCCCCGACAAGATCGTCTTTAAAGGCTTGCTTGTTTTCCCACGTTTCATAGCCTTCCTCCCCTGGATGGGGAATGGTGTGGAATACCCAGGCCAATTCTCCGGTAACGACACTAAAGGCCATAATATCGCCCGATGGCGCTCCCTCGCCTTCCGATAAGCGCAAAGGCATCACAATAAGGTCTTTATAAATGGCTCCGGGGGTGTTCGAAATGACGAATTTCTCCTTGGCCGATTCGGGCATTCCGGAACGCAAATCGATTTTTCCATTATTTCCAAAGGAAGGAATCGGTTTTCCGGTCAGGGCATCCAATGCAAAAAGATCTGGGCCACGGGTTACCAAAATCCGCTTGTCGTCTTCTTTTTCCCAATAGGACACCCCCCGACTGGTCGAGTGCCACACCTTTTCGGAATCGCCGAATTGCCAGATTTCCTTACCCGTTCCGGCGTTCAGCGCAACGACCCGAAGTGCCGCGGTTACCCCGTATAAAACACTGTCGACAACCAAAGGATTCATCTGCATTTGTCCCCAATCATCAGCTTCGTATGACCAGGCGATCTTGAGGTTTTTGACGTTATCTTTTGTGATTTTCGAAAGGGTGGAGTAATGGCTTCGACCCGGATCGCCCAAGTAAGACGACCAAGTTTTATATTCTTTTTTTTCGGTGTTTTTTTCTTCGGATGGGCTACAGCCCAAAATGACCAAAGAGAAAACCATCAGCACAAACGAGTATTTGCAAAAGACCATGATCGACAGCGTGTAATCACTAAAAATAATTAAAAATACCTTTTCAATATAGTCGTAACAGCTTCTTTGTACGAACCGCCGAACAAATTCAAATGCACCAGCAAATAATACAGTTGATAAATCGCATTGCGGGCGGTTTCACCTCCAATTTTCGGGAAATGTGCTGAATATGCATCGTAAAAAGCAGTATCGAATCCTGCGAACAATCGGGTCATGGCAATATCGACCTCATGATGCCCGTGATAAACCGCAGGATCGATAAGGTACGGAATCCCATCTTGCGAAATCAGATAGTTACCGCCCCATAGGTCGCCATGTAAAAGTGAAGGTTTTAGGTCGTAGGGGAAGCGATTCGAACAACTTTTTAACAGGATTTCCTCCGAAGGAATTTCAGAATATTGCAGAAGATTTTTGGCAAGCGCCATTTTCATTTGGGGAAGCAATCTTTCAAAAACATAAAAATCGGCCCAAACGGAATACTTTTTGTTTGCTTGTGGTAGGTTACCTATAAAATTGTCGCTATCCCAACCGAACTGTTCGACCCCCGATACTTTGTGCAATGCCGCCAATTGGTGTCCAAGAAGCTCCATGTCTTTTCGAGACGCTTTTTTCGGCTCGATATATTCCATCAACAGAAATGCCCCTGTCTCCATTTTTTCGCATAGCAATACTTTTGGTGTCGCAATCGTATTCGTTCGCGAAATCGCTTCCAATCCTTTTTTTTCGGCCAAGTACATTTCATAGATCTTAGCGCCCTGATTTGTCTTGCAGAAAAAACGGTCCGTTTTTGTTTCCAATAAAAAAGCTTGGGAAATATCGCCACCTGAAATTGGCCGAACCCGCTCAACGGTAACGCTCAACAAGTTTCCAATGGTGACCTTAACATGTTCGTCCATTGAAATCAAAGTTTGAATTTCTGACGGAAACGGGCAATATTGAATCCTTTTTCCAAGACTTTCTGCGATTGCGGACTTTCCTGTTTCAGTAAGGGGTTGGTGTGATTGAGGTGTATAAAATGGATTTTTTGCTTTTCGGAAGATGGTAAATCCTTAAACAGTGCCATACTTTCAATAACGAAAGGATGTGGAATTTCAGAAATATCGCGATTGTCGATTTCCTCGGCATCGTAAAATGCGGCATCAAGAAAGGCATAATCCACTTTTGCTATTTCATCGATTATGTTCGTCTCCCATTTTCCCCATTTATCGATATCGGGAATAAAAAGCACACTTTTATGGGGTCCGATGATACGGTAACCTACGGTTTCGGAATATTCATCGCGATGTGGAACGGTAAATGGCACTATGGTTATATTCGGGGCCAACACGAGTTTCTGCCCATCGGAAATAGGCATTAATTCGACATTTTTATTGGAAACCAACTGGCTCCAAGGCCCATTTTCTTCCAAAAAGACTTTCATTTTGGGCATTGAATAAACGGCAACATTTCGTGCGTTTGTCGCCTCCTTGCCCAAATACATTAGCCCCGTATAATGACCGATATGGGCGTGAGTCGGAAAGATTGCGTTCGGTATTTCTGGAGCGTCCCTAAAAGCGGTGTTTTTCAATATTTTTAACTGCTCGGCAATGTCGGGTGTAGCTTCAAAAAGGAAGGTTTTTCGGTTTTGGGCATCTATCAATCCTAACGAAACGACTTTTCTTTCCGGATCCGGATTATCGAAAAGTTCAATGCAGCATTCTTTTTGACAGGCAATGTGGGGAGAGCCAGCATCTTGTACGGTGCCTAAAATGACGAGCGACACATCATCACCATCCTTGAAACCGTCCTTGATTTCGGGTAAATTTTGCGCAAACAACGGGACTACCGTTGCGGCGAGGAGAATGCTACAAAATGTCTTTATCAAAAGCGTATTAGTTGGTCGTTAAGAACTCTCTTATATCATTGGAGAGTTTTATTAGATCGGGTTCATGCGTGTACATCATGTGTCCGGCTTCATAATAGGTCATTTTTACACGATCAGTGACGATTCCGTTGCGGGCAAAGGTGTATTCAGCGTCGAAAAAGGGGGTAATCAGGTCATAATACCCGCTGGCGACCATAACCTTCATCGCCGGATTGCGACGCATGGTCTCCCCCAAATAGGGTGCCGTATTTACGGGCATTGGCTCCCAATATTGACTGTCGGGCACCGTTCTCCAGCGCCAACCGCTGCCTCCTCCAGAGGTAATATAGGGCCTATCCATTTTGATGTTTAGCTCAGATGCGAAGTAGTGGTTCAATGCAGCGGTATATGCCGAACTGATCTGATAGCTTGCTGCGTCGCCCAAATGCGGGCTTTCGGAAACTTTGTCGGCTTCGTCGCCCATAAATCGCCCATCCAATCGCCCAATGGCCAGACCTTTGTCTTCCAACAGCTTTTTTTGAAAACGCCCCATTAAAATCCGTAGGTCTGAATACAGAATATACTTTTTGTCCAATCCCGTGAAGTAGCTCAGTTTTTCGGCTATGGCATTTTTTTCAGAGTCGTCCAAAAGATTTCCCTTATAAAGTGCTGCGGTATAAGCGTCGTATGTAAATTGCCGACACTCTTCGACAAAGTCTTCCAAAGTCTTTCCCTGACCCGCCTTTTTATGATACCAAGCGGTCGCCGCCATACTGGGCAGATATGTGATGTACGATGTCATATTATGGTGGATCGAGGTCGATCCGGCATAGTCGAGGGCTTGAGAAATCAAGATCATTCCGTTCAGGGCCATGTTCTGCCCAGAACCCTCAAGTGCTTTTCCCAAATAAGCGGCACGGGTGGTTCCATAACTTTCTCCCGCCAAATACTTTGGAGAGAACCAACGCTCATTGTCGGTTACCCATTTTCGAATGAATTGGGCAAAAGAGTCGACATCTTCCTTTAAACCGTAAAAATCTTTGTCTTTTCCTTTTCCGACCAAGCGGCTATAGCCCGTTCCTACGGGGTCTATGAACACCAAATCCGTAAGGTCGAGCAAACCATGCTCGTTTTTTACCAAATTATAGGGTGCGGCACCGTCATCTTGCTTTGCATCGGAATCCACTTTTACCACTTTTGGGCCGAAGAAGCCCATATGAAGCCACATCGATGCAGATCCGGGCCCACCGTTGAAAACAAAGGTCACGGGTCTTTTACGAACGTCCCCAATCGGGGTTTTTGTGTAGGCCACAGACCAAAATGACGCAATGGAATCCCCTTTTTTGTCGATAAGAAAGGTTTCTTTGGCCGTTGCGGTATAGTTGATGGTCTTGCCGCCGAAAATACCTTGATGCGAAGTCACGAATGACTTCGCCCTTGGAATGGGTTTGATTTTTTCTTTTTCACCTTCTTGCGCGTTTAAAAAAAATAAACAGATTGAAAATAGCCCGATCAATATTTTTCTGGTCATTGTAAGTTTATTTGGTTCTAATTTGTCTTTCTCCGGTGTGGTCGACACCTTTTTCCCGTTCGAGTTGGATCATGGCCTTTGGCCGAAAGTTGGTGATGAATGCCCTTCTATTATCCGAGGTGGAGTTACCTCGACTATAGTGCAATGTTCCTCCTTGGTGAAAGACACATGATCCGGGCCGAAGCTCTATGTATACGGAATTCTCCTCGCTTCCCTCACATTTCAAGGCGCCTTTGTTTCCGGTCTGCTCGTGGGGCAATATGGGCGATAAATGCGACTTCGGGGTGTACCACATGCAGCCGTTTTCTTTATAGGCATGGTCAATGGCGACCCAGCAGCTTGCTGCCCTTTTATCGGGCATGTCGATCCAATAAGCGGCATCTTGGTGCCAAGGGGTTATGGTGTCGGTATAAGGGGCTTTATTGATCAACATATCAAAGTCGAGCTCAATATCGTTGCCCATAAGTTCTTTCGCCATTGCAAGGGTTTTTTGGTGCAAAGGTTTATGTACCAGGTCAGGAACCAACTTACTGGGTACCATTATCTGGGTAATCTTCTCTTCTTTATTATCACCGCCTGAAAGGTCTGAACGGTATCTTGAGGCATCGATACGGTTGTCTAAAAATGAAGCGTAAAGATTACTGTAATAGGCCGTTTCTTCTACAGTTAATAGATTTTCAACGACCAGATAGCCTTCTTCGTCAAAAAAAGTCTTTTGTTTAGCATTGAGCTGTTGCATGGTCTGATATTTACAAGAATTAATTTGGAGGCTCTCATAGTTTTGAGGCTGAGTCTGCACAAAACTAAGATAGCCATAAAAAGGAAACTGCAGAATAGATTGGCACATTAATGGAAATGGCAATATTTTTTCTACATTAGGGGAAATAACCACCAAAATTTCCAAGCCATGTCTCAACTCAGCGACAATGTTTCGAAACGTCTGTTCTCTTTGGATGTTTTTCGAGGACTTACCATGTTTTTGCTCATTGCGGAAGCTGCGGGCTTTCACCATAATTTCACTGAATTGACCGATGGGACAGTGTTTTCGGGATTGGCCCATCAATTGCACCATCATCCTTGGAACGGACTCCGATTCTGGGATTTGATCCAACCTTTTTTCATGTTCATTGTTGGGGTTGCCATGCCTTTTTCCCTTCGCAAAAGATTGGCGTCCGGTAGCCGCTCCGAAGCTACAAGACATATTTTCAAACGCTGTTTTTTGCTTTTTGCCTTCGGGGCATTGTTGCATTGTGTCTATTCGCACGAGTTGGTTTGGGAGCTTTGGAACGTATTGGTGCAATTGGCCTTTACCATTCTTATCGCGTATGCCATTATGAACCTGCCGAATAAAACACAGATCGGAATATCAGTGGGCCTGTTGGTGCTTACCGAAATCTTATACCGTGCCTACAACCCGGAAGCGCCCTACGTACAGGGGCATGATAGTTTTGGCTCTTATATAGACATGCTGGTCATGGGCAAGGTAAACAACGGGTATTGGGTTTTCGTGAATTTTATACCTACCGCCGCACATACCATTTGGGGCGTAGTCTGTGGCCGGATTTTACTTTCCGATGCTTCGCCGAAAGAGAAGCTAAGACCCTTCTTGATTTGGGGGGCCGCTATTTTGATTTTAGGGTTTGCCATGGATTTGTTGAACATCACACCTATTATCAAAAGGATAGCGACCACATCGTTTACCTTGGCTTCGGGAGGAATCGCAATTTTGACCTTGGCCTTGTTCTATTGGGCGATCGATGTAAAAAACAACCATAACAAATGGCTCAAAATCTTTTCGGTGGTGGGCACCAACTCCATTTTTATCTATTTGTTTGCCGAAACGGTTGGAGCGCAATGGTTTCGAGATTTTGGCAAGATTTGGACGGAAGGACTACTTGCCCCGATAGGAGTTTCAGAAAAGGTCATTATGGTCATCAACGCCCTTTTCGTGCTGTTCATATTTTGGTATATCACCTATTTTCTTGACAAAAAGAGGGTGTATTTCAAAGTATGAGCTTAAAATCTACTAATATTTGGTAACTGACCGTTAAGTCGGTAATGGGCCTACCGTTTCTCGAAACGCTTCAGCTCTAAACGGCTTATTGCCCTTAAAAAACCGATAAGTGCCTTTTTACATTGAATTGATCGATAAATTGCCGGTAATAAGACCACTTGGTCTGTTGTGCAGGCTGGTAAAAAGATGAAATCAAAGGTCTTCAGGATACTTTCCGGCAGTTGTCCAGCCCCCATCGACGGGAATCAGCTGGCCGTTGATGTGGGAAGCCCCGTCAGAAAGCAAAAATAGACAGGTGTTGGCGATGTCTTCCGGTCTTCCAACTCTTTTGTTTGGGTTCAACCTTCCCCAAAAACCTGCATAGTCGGGTTGTTCTTTGGCTGTTCGCTCGGTCAAGGTTGCTCCGGGCGCAATGGTATTCACGGTAATTTGGTGTTCGCCGAGTTCGTAAGCAAGATTCTGCCCCATAAACTGAAGGGCCGCCTTGGTCATGCCATAAGCGGTCAGATTATGATAGGCCCGAACACCCACTTGGGAAGACATAAGCACGATACGCCCACCTGTACCTTGTTTGATCATTTCTTTGGCGGCGCGCTGTGCCAAGAAAAAGGCCCCTTGAAGATTCAACTTGACGACCTTTTGAAAAGAATCGGGCGTAAATTCGAGAAAATCACCAAATAACGTAATTCCCGCATTCGGGATCACAAAATCCAAACGTCCAAAATGGTCGAGCGTAAAATCGACCATTTTGTTGATGGTAGGTACGTCGCCCGCATCTCCAACAAAAAAATGACAGCTTCCGGAGAATGCTCCATCGAGTTCAGAGGCGGCCTTATTTCCACGGCCTTCGTCAACATCGTTGAGCACTACATTTGCACCTGCTTTTAGCAAAAGCGATGCAATGGCATAGCCGATTCCCTCACCCGCTCCGGTAACTATGGCGACCTTATCTTTTATTCCCGAGTACTGCATTAAAATAGTTTATGGGCATTCCCTTAACGTCGGATTCGTATACAAAAAGTCCGCCGCTGAGCGGATATTCTTCAAGCTGCTTTTGGTCGAGTCCACTTCTTGCTGTGGTAATATACAAGGTTTTCAAATCTTTTCCACCAAAACAACAGGAAGTAACGTGCGGAGCGGGCACCTCGATTTTCTCCAAAACTTGTCCCGTGGAAGGGCTCCATCTTCGCAAGCAATTTCCACCCCAATGGGCAATCCAGAGCATATCTTCTTCATCGATACTCATACCGTCGGGACTGCCATAGTCTTTTGGAATATTAAAAAGGGATTTTTCATTGGAAATCGTTCCCCCAATGTTGTCATAATCGAAAACCTTTACCTCGAAAGTTGGGCTATCGATATAGTAAAACTTCTTTTTATCGGAAGACCAGGCCATGCCATTTGAAACGGATGTGTTCGGTATTTGAAACGAGTATTGAAACTCAGGGGTTACACAAAAAAAGTTACCGGCATTGGGCGCACAGTGCTTCTCCATGGTACCTATCCAGAAGTTACCGTTTGGACCGACCTTTCCATCATTGAACCGTAGCAAAGGATTTGAATTTTCCAATACGCCGTGCTTCTTCAGCTGCCCGGTTATTGGATCAAACGCTGCCAGGCCTTTTTCCATGGCCAAAAGGAGTTCCCCATTTTTTTGGGGAACTGCGGCCCCTATCATTTCGTCGAAAGACCATTCTTTACTTGTTTCTGTTGAGGGACTATACCCGTGCAGTTTGTAGCCCTCGATATCGACCCAAAAAAGAAACTGTTTGTTGAAATCCCATACAGGACCCTCGCCGAGAATTGATCGGGTGTCCAGTAACAGTTCGGCTTGGTGGGTCTTGACGATGGTTTTGCTTTTGGCAGAAAGTTACGGAATTTAAACCGTCATTCTAAAATGTGCCTATTGAAGTATTGCGTTATATTTTCCATTATTTCCCAACAGTTCGGTTGCCGCCAAAATGGCCTCATCATGTGAAAGATAGTATTGATAAAGTCCTTCACGATAGAAATAACGTTTGATAATCTCGTCTTCCAGATTTTTGCGAATTTCTTTTTGATAAGTGTCCAATGCCGCCATTTTGCTTTTGTCTATATCGGCCAGCAATTTTTTGAAATCATTTTCAATGGCATCGTTGAAAATAACTTCTTCACGATCGGTCAATGCTTCTTTCAGGGTCTTTTCGGTCTTGGTCTGAAACGAAAAGTCACTTTGGGCCACATGGTTTTTGAAGCTTTCGAAATCAGTGTCCGAAAATGTAAACGAATCTGGGTCCGAAACCCCGTTTTTGTAGTAGAAGTCGGTGGCAAAATCAAAAATGACATGATCGTTCAATAAGGCGGCCGTCAAGTCGTTCGATTTTAAGGAGGCAATTTCAATATCGGGGAGCACTCCGCCACCATCTTGGACCTTGCGCCCATTGCGGGTCTTAAAATCGTTATAGGTCGTTGTGCGCACGGCATTGCCATCCGCGTCGCGGTTCCAATAATCCAATGATTGAATGCAGCGCCCTGAAGGGGTGTAATAACGGCTAATGGTCACTTTGAGCTGTGTGCCGTAGGTCAGGCGCAAAGGTCGCTGTACAAGTCCTTTTCCGAAACTACGCCCTCCCATGACAACGGCCCGATCAAGATCTTGTAGACTTCCCGAAACGATCTCACTGGCCGAGGCACTGCTGCCGTTTACCAAAACCACTAATGGAATTTCGGTATCAACTGGCTTGTTCCGGGTCTTATATTCCTGGTTGAATTTTTTGACCTTTGACTTCGTCGTTACGATCAGTTCGCCTTTGTCGACAAAGAGATTGGTCACGTTAATGGCCTCCGAAAGTAACCCGCCCGGATTCCCCCGAAGGTCCAAAATAATTTTGTCCGCTCCTTGGCCCTTTAGGTCGATCAATGCCGCTTTTGTCTGGCCTGAGGCCTTGGCGTTGAATTTTGCCAAAACAATGTAGCCGGTCTTGTCATCGACCATTTTATAAAATGGTACTGCATCGACCTCGACACCTGAACGTTCGATTGTCGCTGTTTTGGTTTCGCCCTGTCTTTTATAGGTAATGGCAACCGAGGTATTGTTGGCGCCTTTTAATAACTCGCTTGCATTATCGTCGAAATCGGCGACCGTAATATCTCCGATTTTAATGATTTCGTCGCCAGCTTTGAGTCCGGCTTTGTCAGCGGGGTAATCCTTATAGGGCTCGACCACGACCAAACGGTCATCGTAAGAACGTACCAGGGCGCCGATACCCGAATATTCGCCCGCATTATTGATTTTGTAGGTCTCGACATCTTGTTCGTTCAAAAATTTGGTGTAGGGATCCAGCTCATCGAGCATGTTTTTTATGGCCGTATCCATCAATTCTGCCGGATTGGTCTCATCAACATAGTTCATGTTCAACTCTTTGAACAGGGTAGTGAAGATTTCTATCTGTTTGGCGATTTCGAAGAAGTCGCTCTTAAAACCGCTTCCGACCACCAAAAATGCAACGGCCAAAATCGGAATCAAAACCTGTCTTTTAATCATCTTTTTCATGGTTTATCGTTTCGATAAATTTTCCTAATAGTTTTTGCATGCCGTCTTCCACTTCCGAAAATGTAGGCATCTCCTTCCCAAGGTATAAAAATAGAAACGCAAAAGCACTATCGCTATTGTTAAAAACAAGATGTTTGTTAAGGCGATAAGCTTCGCGCAGCAATCGTTTGATCCGGTTTCTTTTGACCGCGCTTTTAAAATTCTTTTTTGGAACTGCCACCCCTGCCTGAACCTTTACTTTTTCCGGGAGTTCGGCCGATAGGTAAATGAGCTTGATCGGAAAGCAAGAAACCCCCTTTCCTTCAGCGAACAGACGATCTATGAGTTTAGAGCTCTTTAATTTTTCTTTTTTTGGGAATGCATTCGACATACCATGTAAAAGTAAAATAAAAACCACAGTTGAAGCATATGACATTTGTCATAGTAAGAGCATTGAGAAGCCCATATATTCGAAATGCGTCTTAATTATACTCTGAAGGCATGGGAGATCTAAAGGTCGAGAAATTAAAAGGAGGAGCAAAGAAAGCCAAATATATCACACACCTATTGAACGATATTGAAGCCTTGCAACTCATGCTCGAAGAAGGCCTGTTCGAAAAAAGCCCGATTCGGATCGGAGCGGAGCAGGAGTTTTGCCTGGTCGATGAAAACTGGGAACCATCAACCGGGGCTTTGAAGGTGCTGGAAGCCTTGAACGACCCCCATTTTACCACAGAATTGGCACTCTATAATCTTGAGGCCAATCTCGACCCGTTGGTATTGACTGGCGATTGTTTTTCTAAAATGCACCATACACTCAATGCCTTATTGTCAAAAGCCCGTAATGTGGCGCAGAAGCTGGGTCTTAAAATAGTGCTCACCGGTATTTTGCCCACGATCGATACGACGCATTTGAACATGTCGTTCATGACACCAATGAAAAGGTATAGCATATTGGACGAAACGATACGCGAACTGCGAGGTGACGACCTTGAGCTTCATATACGAGGTGCCGACGAAATCAACCTCCATCATGACTCCATTCTATTTGAGGGGTGCAACACCAGTTTTCAATTGCATCTTCAGATTGACCCCGATGATTTCGCCAACAGCTATAATTGGGCCCAGGCGATTGCAGGCCCCATACTGTCAATCTGTGCGAATTCACCTTTATTGATGGGCCGGGAGCTATGGCAAGAGACCCGAATCGCCCTTTTTACCCAGAGCGTAGACACCCGTGCAAGTACCTTTTATCTTAACGAACGGGAAGCCCGTGTCAATTTTGGCCATGATTGGGCGCGCGGTTCGGCGGCGGACTATTTCAAGGACAATATCATTCGTTTCAGAAGCCTCTTGACAGCAGAATTCGAAACCGATAGTTTAAAGGAATTAAAAGCGGGGCATATTCCGAAATTAAAAGCCCTGGGCCTGCATAATGGAACGGTTTATAAATGGAACAGGGTCTGTTATGGAGTGACCGACAACAAACCGCACATACGCATTGAAAATCGATATTTGCCGTCTGGTCCGACAACGGCCGATGAAATGGCCAATATGATGTTTTGGGTTGGCGTGATGCAGGGCAGGCCTAGGGAGTTTGACAATATTCACCTAAAATTTAATTTTAAGGATATCAAAAGCAATTTCTACCATGCTGCCAGGTATGGCAATGCGGCGCAGTTTTATTGGGATGGAAAATTGCTGTCGAGCAGCGCATTGTTGCTGGATCATTTTTTGCCCATGGCCTATCGGGGCTTGTACCGCATGAATGTTTCCCCTAAGGATGTGGAACACTATTTGGGAATTATCGAAAACAGGATTAAAGGAAGAAACGGGGCGCAATGGATGGTACAGAGTTATCGCCGGGTATTAAAAAAACACAAACCACCGGAAGCCTTGAAAATTTTAAATGCTACAATGCATGAAAGGGAGCGGAGAGGATATAATGTTGATGCATGGGAATTGGCAAAAGGCAATGAACAAACCGTCCGAAATAAAGAAACTACAGTTGGCCAACGCATGAGTTCGAAAATAATCAGTGCACAGCAAAACGATAGTGCTGAACTGGTGTTAAAGATGATGCTTTGGAAAAATATTCACCATGTGCCCGTGATGGACATGCATTATAATCTTGTTGGACTCGTGACATGGACCGATGTCGGCGATTACTTGAACAATCCGAAAATGATGCGCACCACCCTTGAAAAAATCATGAGAACTGATTTGATCACAACTTCTACAGATACTAGTGTAAAGGAGGCCGAAAAATTGATGGAACTGAATCAAATTAATTGTCTTCCAGTGGTTCGAGACAAGAAACTAATGGGAATTATTACCTCAAATGACATTTAAATGCCCGAAGAAACAATTACAGTACCTACAATAATACGGTCAAATCGGTTAATAGGGCATTTAAAAGGACAAGACAAGGGCCCCACGATTTTCTTCTTCGGAGGAATACATGGTAATGAAAAGGCGGGGGTTGTCGCCATTGAAAAAGTTTTTGAACAACTGCAATCAATGACCGAAACTCTTTCGGGATCGGTTATCGGAATTCAAGGCAACACCCCGGCATTGTTTCAGAACAAACGTTTTTTGGATACTGATCTTAATCGTCTCTGGACGACGAAGAATATCGATCGCATCAAATCGAAGCAAGAATCCGAACTTGGCATTGAAGAAAAAGAGCTGTTGGGCATTCACGATTTGATTATCTCTTTATTGAATGCCCAGTCGCCTCCTTTCTACTTTATCGACCTACATACGACATCGAGTAAGACCCTGCCTTTTGTAACCATAAACGATGCCTTGATCAACAGAAATTTTGCCAAGCTTTTTCCAGTTCCTATTATTTTGGGGATCGAAGAATTTCTAGAAGGCCCGCTCTTGAGCTACATGAACGAAAAGGGGTATGTGTCCTTAGGGTTCGAATCGGGCCAACATGAGGTAATAAGTGCAGTGGACAATGCCGTTGCATTTATTTGGCTCACATTGGTCAATACCGGGGCACTGCCCAAGAACGAGATACCTTTTTTCAAGCCCCATTTCGAGCAACTTGAAAATGCGGCAAAGGGCAACAGCACTTTTTATGAGGTCGAACAACGATTTGCCCTGTCCAAAAACGATGAATTCATAATGTATCCGGGATTTGAGAGTTTTCAGAAAGTGAAAAAAGGCACCATACTCGGAGTTAATAATGATATAAAGGTCGAAACGCCGAAATCGTCGCAGTTGTTCATGCCTTTGTACCAAAAGCAGGGCGCGGAAGCATTTTTTTTAATCCGGGAAATACCCAAATGGATTCTCAAAATTTCCGAAGTGCTGAGAAAAATAAAAGCAGATAATCTTCTTGTTGCATTGCCCGGCATTAAATGGAACGATTCCGGCCGAGGAAGTCTGAAGGTCAACCTCAAGATAGCCCGGTTTTATGCGAAATCATTGTTTCACCTCTTGGGTTACCGTAACCGCACCATCGATTCGACCCATATCATAATCCAAAATAGGGAACGCAATGCCAGAAACGATATGTATCGCAATGAGCCTTGGTTTTGATGACCTCGATTAAACCCGATTATCAATCTTTTGGAAGCGTTTGGGCCTGCCAAATATTGTTCTCTTTGTCAATATCGGCCATTAACTGCGACGGATCGATTATAACGGCTTTGATATCTTCCAGAGGCCTATCTACTGTAAAATTATAGTTATTTGAGGCCCATGACCAGTCCTCTAGAACCGTTCGCTTCAATTGCGGATAAGGGTTTTCCTTTTCGCCACGCATCATTCGCAAAGGCGCATAGAAAGTCTCTTGGGTACCGTCATTGTATACCACAAGAATATCAATTGGCATGGGCATAAGACCGATACGTTCCATTGCAATTTTTGTCTTGTTGCCATCTGCCGCAACTTCTTTAATGCCATAATCGATCGTATTCGTGGTCTGTGTCCAATCGGTCAAGTACCAATCAAGTTCGATTCCCGAAATTTTTTCGGCGGTACGCTTGATATCGTTGGGCACAGGATGTTTGAATTTAAAATCGGCATAATATTTTCGCAGTGTCTCCATTAACTTGTCCTGACCAATGACGTAACCCAACTGAGCGAGGAATACGGCTCCTTTGCTGTAAGCCGAAATACCGTAGGCCATATTGTTCACATAGCGATCGGCATGGGCGGCTTGAGGCATTTCCTGCCCTGATTTGACCAAATGGTAATATCCGTTGTAGGAATTCTCAAAGGGATTTTCCTTGTTCTGTTCCCTTATTTCATTACTACATAGTGCCGAAATGAACGAGGTAAAGCCCTCGTCCATCCATTCGTGTTTGGTTTCATTGGTGGCGAGCACATGCTGAAACCATGAGTGCGCCAATTCGTGAATCATAGTGCCGATGACACTGCCAGGTTTATCGCCACCGGTAATCAAGGTCGCCATCGCGTATTCCATACCTCCGTCACCTCCTTGAATCACGGAATATTGCTCGTAAGGATATTCGCCGATATTTCTGTTAAAAAATTGCATGGCCTTTTCGGTCAACGGTTGTACCGCTTTCCATGTGTCCTCATATTTTTTGTCGTTCTTGTACAAGAAATGAAGTGTGGGGCCATTTTCCATTTGCAGGGTGTCGTGAACATATTCTGGATCTGCAGCCCACACAAAATCATGTACCATTGGGGCCTTAAAATGCCAGGTCAAGGTTTTACCTTTTGGCCTATCGACCTTTGTGCCGGAAGCTTCATAACCATAACCTATTTGCTGGGGGTTCTGTAAATAACCCGTACCCCCGACGATATAATCTTTGTCAATCGTCAGTTTTACATCAAAATTGCCCCATACACCATGAAATTCCCTGGCAATATAGGGGCCGGCGTGCCAGCCCTCAAAATCATATTCGGCCAACTTTGGGTACCACTGGCTCATTGACAATGCAACACCATCTTTATTGTTTCGTCCCGATCTTCGTATTTGAACGGGCACCTGTCCTTCGAACTGCATGTCAAAGGTTGTTTTCCCACCAGACGGAATAGGTTTTGCTAGCTCTACGACCAAAACAGTACCTTCTTCGGTGAAATCGACCGGACTCCCATCTTGGGTCAAGGCCGTAACATGTAAATAGCCTATTTCGCTTTCGGTAAGCGACGCAATCCTACTTTTTTTGTCTTCGGTAACCATTCGACCGTCGGGATCTGCGATGCTCTGTAAACGCATATCCATTTCACTACCGGGTTGAAAGGCATTGAAATACAAGTGATAATACACCCGGCTCAATTCATCGGGTGAGTTGTTGGTGTAGACCAATTTTTGTGAACCGTTGTATCGATAATTCTCGACGTTCATGTTCACTGCCATCGTATAATCGACGTGTTGTTGCCAATATGAAGTATTTTGGGCATTCAAGAATGATGAAAACCCTAAAAATAAAAGTGCTCCAATTAAGGAAGCCGTATTCATTCGCATAAACTATATTTTTAATTTTCCACTGTTTACCTGGCTTGCCATAATCAAGGCATTATAGGCATTGACTATTTTTCCCGAAGTCGAAATCTCGTTTAACTGGCCCACTTTTGAAGCATCACCACCGAGAATCACCTTGGCCTTTGGGGCAAGTCCCGATTCCATAATAATGTGTTTTACCTGGGATGCAGTAAGTTTCGGATATTGTGATCGTATCAAGGCTGCAACGCCGGCGACGGCAGGGGCAGCCATAGATGTTCCCGGAGAGTACCCATATTCATTATTTGGATAGGTAGAATAAATATCGGTACCGGGGGCAAAGACATCGACATTTACTTTTCCGTAGTTCGAATACGAGGCTACCATTTCGGACCCGTATTTTGGATCTAAAGCACCAACGGTTATAACATTGTCCGCAATTTCCGCACCATTGTTGACTTGATCATTTGGAAAATTCGGATTGGCGGGATCATCAAGATTGGCGCCATCATTTCCTGCGGCGTGAACGAAAAGCACATCATTATCAGCCGCATATTTAATGGCATCATAGACCCATTGCGCGTTTGGTGAGAACGATTTGCCAAAACTGCCATTGATTATTTTGGCCCCATTATCAACAGCATAGCGGATACCCAATGCAATATCCTTGTCATATTCATCTCCGTTCGGTACTGCCCTGATGCTCATAATAGCCACATTGTTGGCTACCCCGTTCGCTCCTTTGCCATTGTTGCGCTCGGCAGCGATGATTCCGGCGACATGAGTTCCATGGCTTTCGTCATCTACCCTGTTTTTGGGGTTTCCGTTACCATATGCACGACTATTGATATCATATGGATCGTCTCCGACGACCTTTCTTCCGTCGAAATCAACATTGTAATTATAATTGGCCTGGTCAGAGAAATACTTGATTCCCTCGCCCAGTTCTTCGATTACTTCGGGTATGGTATCCTTAAAGGTGTACATCTGCATTAAAACGGCCACATGCTGTTGCATGGCCTCATCTTTGGGCTTGATGCCCGACACGTCTTTTTTGGTATAGTCACTTTTGCCCAAATGCTTTTTTACGGCTGCATCGGCATTTTTCACCGCTTTTAATATTTGTTCGTACTGCTGCTTGTTCTGCACGGCCTTGGTATATCCTTCATCGACTTTTGCCTTTGCTTTTGCCTGTAACGCGGCATCGCCAAGTTTTAGTTTTACGATGCGCGCAGCCTCCAACTGCTCATTGTACGATTCGCCCAAAAAATTATACCCATGAATATCATCGATATACCCGTTGTTGTCGTCGTCTTTTCCATTGCCTGGGCGTTCTCCTTTATTGGTCCATAATACGCCGTCAAGATCTTCATGGTCGAGATCGATACCCGAGTCCAATACGGCCACGATTACTTGCTGTCCTTTTTTAGAGCCGATGATTTCCTTATAGGCCTTATCTACGCTCATGCCCGGTATGGTGTCACTGATCAAATCTAGGTGGCCCCAGTTTTTCTTTTCAGCATCTGTAAGGTCAGAGATCTTAAGGGGGGTATTATCTATGTTTTCGACAGGGGTCGTCACCAAGGTCGTTGCGCCGCAGCCCATTAAAAAAAGGGTCGCTGAAAACCCGGCAAGCAATTTGGTCAATTGAATCTTCATTAATATGGATTTTAGTTAGTGAACTTGATTAAAATAGTTTCCAGGATACGGGGCCATGAAAGACTCGAAACAGCCACGATCCGCCATGGTCACAAAGCAGGTTTTTCCATTTTGGCCTCCAAAGGTAATATTTGACGGCTTTTTTCCTTTTAATTTAACCTCTTTTATGATTTTCCCTTCGGGAGATACAATGGCGATTTCACCTTTGTCATAACGGGTAATGTACAGGTTGCCCTTCATATCGCAGCGCATACCGTCCATACCGAAATCTTCGAAGGCCATGAACAGGGCCTTTTTCGAAATACTTCCGTCCGAGGCTATGTCATAACGCCAGACGTTTCGCTGCACGGATTCGTTGACATAGAGCTTTTTTCCATCCGGACTAACCTCGATACCGTTGGTGGTTCCCATGTTTTCTTCCAATAGGATGATTTTCTTGTTCTTATCGACCATCCAAATGCGCCCCGTGCTCTCGGCCCAATTAGGGTCGCTGAGGTAAATGGTTCCGTCAGGGGCTATTGCAAGGTCGTTGGGCTGGCTCATTTCCGGGTTATGGGCATGCACCTTCGGTTCTTTGCCGCCTTTTTCAACACGATAGACATTATGGCCGACATAATCGGCAATGAACATGTTTCCGTTTTGATCGAAACGAATCCCGTTACCGACACTTTTTCCGGGGAGCTCTAGAAAGATCTTGCCCTTTCCTTCACCATCGACGATTCCAATGGTGCCTTCCTTTTCAAAATTTACCGCATATAGATTGCCGTCTTTATCTACCGCAGGGCCCTCAATACCTTTGGTAAAGCCAAATTCAGGGGTAAAGTCGGTGCTCGAAATATATTGGGCCTTACAGGACCATAGCAGAACAGAAAAAACAATACCTAAGGGTAGGTTCAATGTGTTTTTAAGAAAATATTTCATCGAAGTTATGTGTGTTTTTAAGACGCACACCTTTGGCGGTGTGCTGTAATGTGCAGAGTTCGTTATGGGCATCATGTTCAAAAAGCAAATAAAATTCATTTTGAACCGCAGTATTCAAAAATAGTTCTTTTTCGGCAAGTGTAAGCAAGGGCCGTGTATCATAACCCATGACATAGGGTAATGGAATATGTCCGACGGTGGGGATCAGGTCGGCCATAAAGACAAGGGTCTTGCCTTTGTACCGAATATGTGGGATCATCTGTTTTTCACTATGGCCGTCGACAAAAAGAATATCAAACCCCAATTCCGATTTTTCAAGAAAGCTGGTGTCTCCTCTTTGTATAAATCTTAATTGTCCGCTTTCTTGCATGGGGAGCAGATTCTCTTTTAAAAAGGAGGCTTTTTCACGGGCATTGGGATGGGTCGCCCACTGCCAATGATTTTCGTTTGTCCAGAATGCTGCATTTTTGAAAGCGGGTTCATAGCCTGTTCGATCTTTGTTCCATTGAATGCTGCCGCCACAGTGGTCGAAATGTAAATGGGTCATGAAAACATCGGTAATGTCGTCACGGTGAAAACCCAATTTGGCCAAAGAACCGTCCAGTGTATGGTCGCCCCATCGGTAGTAATAACCAAAAAACTTGTCCGATTGCTTGTTGCCCAACCCGCTGTCAATAAGTATCAGGCGATTTCCATCTTCCAATAACAGGCACCTGGCCGCAATATCGATAAGGTTGTTCACATCGGCCGGATTTGTTCGTTGCCAAATGACCTTGGGCACGACACCGAACATGGCGCCGCCGTCCAATTTAAAGTTTCCGGTCTCTATGGGATAAATTCGCATTGATCAGGGCAATAAGGCTGCAAATTAAATAAAATAGTAGGCAGTTATGATATAAGCATCAAATTATTGGGCTTCTATAATTTGAACACCGTGCAATACTATTTTGTTTACCCAAGTGTCGGCAAAATGGTTATTAGTGCCAAAAGACAGGCCAATTTTGGCCGATTTGGAAAAGTTGGAACGGGTTTCACTATTAAAAATCAGGGATGTGGGATCAATAGGGGACAATATTTGGCATAATCTCACAAGGGAATGAATTAAAATGTGATTTTTCATTCTATGTGTTTACCTTGCACATTAAAATTAAGAGTATGGTCGAACTCTCCGGAATCATTATTTTAGGAATAATCGCCCAATGGTTTGCTTGGCGGTTAAAACTTCCTGCAATTCTGCCATTGATCCTTATAGGACTCTTGGTCGGCCCTATCGCTACGCTATATACATCTGATGGTTCGAAATTGATCGAACCGATATGGAACGGGCAGCATGGCCTTTTTCCTGGGGAGGGGCTATATTATTTCGTTTCCCTAGCCATTAGCATCATTCTCTTCGAAGGCGGTCTTACTCTTAAACGTTCTGAAATCAGGAATGTCGGACCGGTAATCACCAAGTTGATAACCCTGGGCAGTTTGGTGACTTTTTTTGGCGCCGGTATTGCGGCCCATTTCATTTTCGGTTTAAGTTGGCAGATTTCCTTTCTATTCTCAGCATTGATTATCGTGACAGGACCGACTGTGATAACTCCCATACTAAGAAATATTCCGCTTAAAAAAGATCTTTCGGCAGTGCTGAAGTGGGAGGGAATTTTAATAGACCCTATCGGTGCTTTGGCGGCCGTTTTGGTTTTCGAATTCATTAGCGTGGGAGAGGGACAGGGATATACCTTGACCGCCCTTATCGAATTTCTCAAGATTTTGCTCTTTGGCTTTACTTTCGGTTTTACTTTCGCCCACGCACTGACCTTTGTTATCAAGAAGAATTTCATACCCCATTATTTACTGAACGTAGTTTCTCTTTCGGCAGTTTTACTGGTTTTCGTGATATCTGATATTTTTGCCCATGAGTCGGGGCTATTGGCCGTTGTAGTCATGGGAATGGTCATGGGCAATACAGACCTGCCCAATCTGAAAGAACTTCTTTATTTCAAGGAATCGTTGAGCGTTCTTTTGATATCGATCCTCTTTATCTTGTTGGCGGCCAATATCAACATATCAGACCTTGAACTTATTCTGAACTGGAAAACGGCTTTGTTGTTTTTGACCATAATTTTTGTGGTTCGCCCTATGGGGGTCTTTCTAAGTGCCTTGGGATCCGATCTCAAGTTCAATGAGAAACTTTTCATCGGTTGGGTTGGCCCTCGAGGTATTGTCGCCGCGGGAATCGCCTCTCTATTTGGGTCAAAGTTGTTGGCAAAGGGCGAACCGGGGGCCGAGTATATTACCCCATTGGTCTTTATGATCGTCTTGGGCACCGTCTTGCTCAACGCTACCACGGCACGTTTCTTTGCCAAGATAATAGGGGTATTCTTGAAAAAATCTGAAGGTATATTGATAATAGGTGCCTCTAAGGTATCACGTCTTATCGGTGAGTATCTTCATAAGAACAACCGTCATGTGGTTTTGATCGACAGCAACCAGATCAATATCGAAAAGGCTAAAAAACTTGGTTTGGAAGCCTTTACGGCCAACATTTACTCAGATACCATAATGGACAACATCGAATTGAACGATGTGGGCTACTTGATGGCCTTGACCGGCAACTCGGATATCAACCAATATGCAGTAGATAAGTTTGGAAAACAGTTCGGGGAGAACGGTTCTTTTCGCCTGGTCAACTCCGATGAAATGAACGACCCCGAGAACAATCCTAAGGAAGGCCTGTTTTCACATACCGATGATTTTATCAAACTAATGGAAGCCTCGCGAAAATACCCATCAATCCATGAAATTGAACTTAAGGATCAAGAGCACTATGAAGGTATGATAGAGATTATAAAGGCGGAAGAAAATATCATACCCATTTTTTTAAAGACCCCTGATGGCGAATTGGAGATCATATCGTCTTTCAGTACCGAATCCAATACCATCAAGGAAGGCTATAAATTGGTGTATTTAGGAAAAATGCTCGAAATAGAAGGGGCTACTTAAATCGATACAGCAAGAAAAAAATGGCCTGTCTCAAAATGATTTAAATCTTTGGATAAGTTGACCGATGGATTTGAAATCATTACCGATTTGTTCTGGCCAAAGGTTTTTAGTTGAAAAAGACTTTTCATTAAGATGTCTGCTCTGCGCCAGCTCAATCCAAGAACGGCATCAGTTTCCAAACAGTGACCGAAATATCTTCTTTTTCAATAGTGTAACCTTTGCCGGCGATAAGTCTATAAAAGTAAATCGAAGATTCTCTGATTATCTTATCCTGAAGTAGCTCTTTATCGACATCACCACCCTCTTGCTGCCATGTAAATATTGAATTTTGTTCGATTTGGATCAAGCGGTGTTGCGCAACGAATTGTGCAATGTAGGTTGTCATTGATTCAGGGGCTTTATATACTACAGAAATAACTTTACAAGGCCGGAATTATTGTATTGGCCCACAAAAAATGTAAGTAAAAACTTCAAGCCAACATTTTTCTGGAAAAGGCGTGAAGATTTAATCGTTTAGTTTTAGAACCGCCATAAAAGCCTGTTGCGGAATTTCGACATTACCCACTTGACGCATACGTTTTTTACCTTTTTTCTGCTTTTCAAGAAGCTTTCGCTTTCGGGAAATATCTCCACCATAACATTTGGCGGTTACGTCTTTTCGAAGCGCCTTGATCGTTTCGCGCGAAATGATCTTGGATCCGATGGCCGCTTGAATCGGAATATCGAATTGTTGCCTGGGGATCAGCTCCTTCAATTTTTCGCACATCTTTTTGCCAATGGTGGTCGCATTGTCGAAATGGATCAGCGCAGACAAGGCATCAACAGGTTGTGAATTTAAAAGTATGTCCACACGCACCAGTTTGGACACCCGCATGCCGATAGGACTATAATCGAATGAGGCATACCCCTTTGAAACAGTTTTGAGCCGGTCGTAAAAATCGAACACGATTTCGGCAAGGGGCATGTCAAAGGTCAACTCTACCCGGTCGGTGGTCAAATAGGTCTGATTCGTAATCAAACCCCTTTTGTCGATGCATAGTGACATTACGTTGCCCACGAAGTCAGATTTCGTGATTATCGTAGCCTTGATATAGGGCTCCTCGACACGATCCAAGGTAGAGGGGTCTGGCAGATCTGAAGGGTTGTTGACGATGATATTGGTTTCAGGATCTTTTCTTGTATAGGCATGATAACTAACGTTGGGTACCGTGGTAATTACGGTCATATCGAACTCGCGCTCCAAACGTTCCTGGATGATTTCCATATGTAGCATGCCGAGAAAACCGCAACGGAAACCGAAACCGAGGGCCGCACTACTTTCAGGGGCGAATACCAATGAGGCGTCGTTCAGCTGTAATTTTTCCATTGAGGAGCGCAGCTCTTCAAAATCTTCGGTATCGACGGGGTAGATTCCCGCGAATACCATGGGCTTTACATCTTCAAAACCTGCAATGGCGTTCTTGGTGGGATTTTCCGAATCGGTTATGGTATCACCGACCTTTACTTCCCGGGCATCCTTTATTCCGGTAATAAGGTATCCCACATCGCCGGCCTTTATATTTTGTTTTGGGTGCTGCGTCAACTTTAAGGTTCCTACCTCATCGGCGAAATAGCTTTTGCCGGTAGCGACGAACTTTATCTTTTGTCCCTTTTTGATTTCCCCGTTGATGACCCTAAAATAAGTTTCGACTCCGCGAAAAGGATTGTAGACCGAATCAAAGACCAAAGCCTGAAGTGCTTCGTTAGGATTGCCTGTTGGAGCTGGAATCCGTTGAATGATCGCGGCCAGTATTTCTTCGATTCCGATTCCCGTTTTTGCGCTGGCCGGAATGACTTCCTCGGGCTTGCATCCCAAAAGATCTACGATATCATCGGTCACCTCTTCAGGATTGGCACTGGGTAGATCTACCTTGTTGAGCACGGGGATGATTTCAAGGTCGTTTTCAAGGGCCAAGTATAAATTCGAAATGGTCTGGGCCTGTATGCTCTGTGCCGCATCGACCACCAAAAGCGCACCTTCACAAGCGGCGATAGACCTAGAGACTTCATAGGAGAAATCGACGTGACCGGGAGTATCGATCAGATTCAGCACATACGGCTCGCCATTATATTGATAATCCATTTGAATCGCATGGCTTTTAATGGTAATGCCACGCTCGCGCTCAAGATCCATATTATCGAGCAACTGCTCTTTCTTTTCGCGCTCAGTGACCGAACCGGTAAAGTCCAACAAGCGGTCGGCCAAGGTACTTTTGCCATGGTCGATATGGGCGATTATGCAGAAATTTCGAATATTTTTCATTGAGAGATTTAAAGCGATTGCAAATATAGCTTTATTTTACAGCTTGCTCGGGCCTTACCTAGTAAATTTCAATGAACTAGGACTACACAAATGGTTAAAAAATGAACAAAAAAATTCCACGGAAAAAGGTTTTAAAAAACGCCCAGTAGACCACCACAAATACCAAGGCCGATGAGCAAATATATCCCGGCGCTGATGAACAATATCTTGGCCGTTTTAATGTGCGATTTTCTTGAGGCGAAGATTCCCCCTATAGCCAAAAGAATAGGTGGGCCAAGCATTAAAAGGAATAGGATTATTATAAGACCGTCGAGGTTGCCTACTTCCAGCGGATAGTTAAATTTCATCTGCTTGAATTTCATTGGTTTTAAACGTTGTCTCGATAACTATCGGATGTAGTTCGAAATAATCATTTCTGCGGTATCTGCCTCTTGTCATCATCATTTTATCAGTGTAAACTAAAGGTTGCCAATAAATAACCACATGTACCGAGGCTGATCAGCAGATAGACCCCTGCCAAGATAAAAAAGATTTTGGCGGTTTTCTTATTGTCGTTTCTGTGAATAACGATGCCCAGCACCAAGAATAACAATGCCGGGCCGAACATCAGAAGTAAGATCAATCCCATGTTGCTTCGGTTTGTAATTCTTCAAGATAGTTTGCTCTATCGTCCCTATAAAAAAGGTTCATGGTTTCAAAGGGAATGATTTTAAAGTCTTTATTGACAATGTGCACACATGATTTTTTAATGGCCCTGACATCGAAATTATGGGCATCGATAAATTGCATGATGATGATTCGAAATAGATGGTCGTACCCCAATTCGGGAGCGTCAATCTCCGGAAGACAGCACATGATACTTTTTAAATTGTCACTAGCTTTTTCAACGGAATTTCCCGTACTGAAAAGCTCGATCATCTTACCGTGCAATTGCTCGTCTTGCTCGTATATTATGGTGTTTTTTCCCTCGTTCAACAAATCGTCCGGATTGATATATCGCGTCAGCGGACTAACCTCATCGCCCAATTTCAGGGCGTAGGCCATGACCAAGGCATCAGGGTTGCAGGGTACCGGGATCAAATCGTCGGGCATAAAAATCGAGGATTGTTCCAAAATTTTTCTTCGTACCTCGGTCAAGGTAATTCGGTTTTCACCGACCTCGAAATTTTCGAGGCGGCCAGCGATTTGAGTGGGCTGAAAAGTGATTCCGCGAACACATTTTTGCTTCAGTGCGAAATCTATTGTATCACCGATTTCATGATCGTTCAAACCCTTTTGCAAAGTGACCACCAAAGTAGTGGAAAGGTTCAATCGGTTCAAATGTTCCAAAGCCTTCAAACGCATTTCTGCCAAGTCGGCACCACGCAGGGTCTGTAACACTTGATCGTTCAAAGAATCAAACTGCAAATAAACTTCAAAGTCGGGCGCGTATGTTTTCAATTTTTTGGCAAATTCAAAATCCCGCGCAATCTTTATTCCATTTGTATTGACCATCAAATGTCTGATCGGCAATGTCTTGGCATAATCCAATATTTCGAAAAAGTGGGGGTGTATCGTCGGCTCCCCGCCACTGATCTGTACCACATCGGGCTCTCCTTCGTTTCTTACGACGGCATCGAGCATTTTTTTGACCTCTTCCAAGGTTCTATGGCGCCCATAGGTGGGCGACGAGCCCGCGTAGCAGGTCGGGCAGGTAAGGTTGCAGCGATCGGTGACCTCGACAACCGTCAGGCAAGAATGTTGTTCATGGTCCGGGCAGAGCCCACAGTCGTACGGGCAGCCATAATGTGTCTTGGTATTAAAGGTTTTCGGATATTCCGAAGGCTTATTATAGTTGCGAATGTTCTTATAATATTCAACATCATCGGCGATCAAGACTTTTGAACGACCGTGTTCCTTGCACTTTTTCAGCATATAGACCTTTTCATCTTCAAAGACGATCTTGGCATCGACCCTGCGCAGGCATTCCGGGCAGAGACTTAGCGTAAAATCATAGTAGGTGTAATTTCTTTCGGGCATATATGATTCCCTTTCGGATGGTTTTATGGTAGTATAGCAAACAAATTAAGCATAAAACCTGAATGCTGCTCAAACCGACCACCAAAAATGAATTGGGCTTAATGAATTCGATCGCGAAGCGAAATGAGAAGTAGGCAACCATGAAGATCTTAAAATACATGCCATTTTCGAATCGATTCGGGTTCTTTTGAAGTTGTTTGATAAGGATGAAGATCAACATCAGAAAAAGAATTTCATATAAGGCGATGGGGTGCCTGGGCAGACCATCTCCTAGATCCATTCCCAAGAAAAAATCGGTTTCCTTGCCATAGGTAAACTCTTTTGTTCCGGTCAGGAAACATCCAACGCGACCAATAATGATGCCCAATATAATCGGAAGTGTAAACAGATCGCCTGAAGACTGTTTTTCCCCGATTATTTTTTTTGCCAGCTCGACCCCGAGCAAACCGCCAAAAAGCCCGCCCATGATGGTTTTGTTGTTTAAAATTGAAATCCACCCCTGCGCATAGTGCATCGCTGGGTTTTCTAAAAAGGCGACCAATCGAGAAAAGAACAGGGCTCCGAAAACGGCACCGATGATTATAGAAAGCCTGTTATTCGAAGATATGGTATCGTTGCTTCGCTTTCTGAGAATAACATAAAACCTGAACCCGATGATGAAGGCAAGATATTCAAGTATAAGGTGAACATTCAGTTTCACTCCGAGAACAGTGGGTTCAAAGGGTATGTTCATCCCTTCAAAAGAATTAGCACAATGGGCGTTAGAACAATTAAGAGAATGTAAATAAGGGCCAAATAAAGGAATATTTTAGCGACTCTTCTTTTTTCTAGTGATCTAAAAAACCAACCGATCAGCAGCATGACAAAAAATGGGGATAGACCCGTTAAGACAATAATGAAAATATCGGTATCGCTAAAAATTTCAATGTCGCTCATTGGCATTCATTCTCTTAGTCGATGCTATTGATGCCTTTTGGGCAATATTATCTTATTCCTGCCACTCCGCAATGAACAAGTTTGTATCCCTGGTTCCGCCGTTGTTTCGATTGCTTGAAAAGGCCAGATATTTTCCATCGTTTGAGAATACCGGAAAAGCGTCAAAAGTTTCACCATGGGTAACGCGTTCCAAGTTTTTACCATCAATGTCGATGAGGTAAAGATTGAATGGAAAGCCCTTTTCGGCCTCAAAATTACTTGAGAACAGTATTTTATTGCCCGAGGGGTGAAAAAATGGACTCCAGTTCGCATTGCCCAAAAAAGTCAGTTGTTTTAGATCCGAACCGTCGGCGTTGCAGATAAATAGCTCCATTTCCGTAGGTTCCACCAAGCCTTCGGCAAGCAGGTCTTTGTATTTTTTGATTTCCTCGGGTGTTTTTGGCCGAGAGGCCCGAAATATCAATTTAGAGCCGTCAGGCGAGAAAAAAGCGCCGCCGTCATAACCGAGTTCATTGGTTATCTGTTTCACATCCGAGCCGTCAAGGTTCATGGTATACAGTTCTAGATCACCGCTTCGATCCGAGGTGAAAACAATCTTATCGCCTTTTGGCGAAACCGTAGCCTCGGCGTCATACCCTTTTTCATTGGTCAATTGGGCAGTGATGTTTCCTTCGAGATCTGACACGAAAATGTCGAACGAATCGTAGACCGGCCATACATAGTTTCCGTTTTTCCGAAGGGGAACCTCGGGGCATTCCTCATCGACCAAATGCGTGGATCCATAAACAAAATGTTTGTTATCGGGCAAGAAATACGCACAGGTCGTGCGGCCCATACCCGTACTGACCATTGGAGGTTTATTGCCCCTGAAATCTTCGTTGATGTTCATCAAGAACATCTGGTCACAGTTCAATCCCCATTCCGAAAAATTAGATTGAAAGATCATTTGTTTATCATCCCAGCTCCAATAGGCTTCGGCGTTATCGCCGCCGAAAGTAATTTGGCGAATGCTCTTGAAATATTTCTCACCTTCATGGATCAAGGTATCCGAGCCGGCCATTAGCGAAGTCTTTTCGGCCGCGGGTTCTACCGATTTCTTGGGTTCGGTTTTACAACTGCCAAATGTTATTATTGCCGCAAGAACTAAGATTTTCTTCATGGGATGTTTAATTTTACGCGAAAATACATTCAAAAATGATTAAAAGAAGCCTCTTACTGCTCTTTTTGATATCGATTTCATCCTGTAAAAAAGAAAAACCAATAGTTGTTTCCATTGCCGACGATGTCGCTTTCTTGGCCAGTGATTCACTTCAGGGGCGTGAAACGGGCACCGCCTACGAATTGAAGGCCGCAAACTATATCAAGGAACGAATGGAGTCTATCGGGTTGCAGCCCAAAAACGATGACAAAAAGTTCTACCAAACCTTCAGTTTTAAACCCAAGAACGACCCGCATCAAGAAATACAGTATGTTGATGGTGATAGTACGATTACGGGAACGAACGTAATCGGATTTCTGAACAATCAAGCAGACAAAACGGTAATCATCGGGGCACATTACGATCATCTAGGTTTGGGCGGCGAGGGATCTTTATATCGGGAAGGTGAGGCGATTCATAACGGTGCCGATGACAATGCTAGTGGTGTCGCCGTATTGCTACAATTGGCCGATAGTCTGAAAACCAAGGCGTACAAAGGCAACAATTATCTCTTTATAGCTTTTTCGGGGGAAGAAATGGGATTACTCGGAAGCAATTACTTTGTCAAAAACCCTACCATTGACCTTTCGAAAATCAATTACATGATTAATATGGACATGGTCGGAAGACTTCGAGAAGACAAGACCCTATCGATCAGTGGAACAGGAACTGCACCAATTTGGAACCAAGTCTTGAATTCGGCGAACACCGGCTTTAAATTGGTATTGAAAGAATCGGGTGTCGGGCCATCGGACCACACTTCTTTTTATTTGCAAGATATTCCCGTACTACATTTTTTCACAGGGCAACATGAAGATTATCACAAACCGGGCGATGACTACGATAAATTGAATTATGAAGGAATGAACATGATTACCGCCTATATTCTCGACGTCATCGAAGAATTGGACGACAAACCCAAACTGGCCTTTAAAAAGACCAAGAACGAAAGTGAGGAGGTGCCGCGTTTCAAAGTGGCATTGGGCGTGGTGCCCGATTATCTTTTTGACGGTGAAGGCATGCGCATCGACGGGGTAAGCGAAGATAAGCCCGCAGAGAAGGCCGGACTCCAAAAAGGGGACATCGTTGTCAAGCTAGGCGATAGTATCATAGTTGATATGATGAGCTACATGAGGGCCTTATCTACTTTTGAAGAAGGAAATTCCACCAAGGTCATCGTAGATCGAAACGGAGAGAAAATAGAAACCGAAATTACCTTTTAAAAATTTCCTAAATTTGCAACCCCTTAAAAATCAGTGGTTCGAATGCCCAAAATAGGCGACATACAACTTCCCGAATTCCCATTGCTTCTTGCCCCCATGGAAGATGTTAGCGACCCTCCCTTTCGCGCCTTGTGCAAAGAACAGGGCGCCGATGTCGTTTACACTGAATTTATTTCTTCCGAAGGCCTGATCCGTGATGCCGCCAAAAGCGTCATGAAGCTCGACATTTACGAAAAAGAACGTCCCGTGGGCATCCAGATTTTCGGAGCGAACTTAGATTCAATGCTACAATCAGTAGACATCGTTGAAAAATCAAATCCCGATATCATCGATATCAATTTCGGCTGCCCGGTGAAGAAAGTGGTAAGCAAAGGTGCCGGGGCAGGCATTCTGAAAGATATTGATTTAATGGTCTCATTGACCAAGGCGATGGTCGAAAGGACCAAGCTTCCCATAACGGTAAAGACACGGTTGGGCTGGGACGAGAATTCGATAAAAATTGTCGAGGTCGCCGAGAAGTTGCAAGATGTGGGCTGTAAGGCCATTGCGATCCATGGGCGAACCCGTGCCCAAATGTATAAGGGCGAAGCCGACTGGAAACCCATTGCCGAAGTAAAGAACAACCCTCGCATGCATATTCCGGTCTTTGGTAATGGTGATGTCGATACACCCGAGGCGGCCATGCGAATGCGCGATGAATTCGGTCTTGACGGGGCTATGGTCGGCCGTGCGAGTATTGGCTATCCTTGGTTTTTCAAAGAAGTGAAACACTTCTTCGAGACGGGCACGCATTTGGCACCCCCGACCATGGAGGAACGGGTCGAAGCGGCAAGAAGACATTTACAAATGGCCATCGATTGGAAAGGAGAAAAACTTGGAGTATTCGAAACACGAAGGCATTACACCAACTATTTTAAGGGAATTCCGAACTTCAAGGAATACCGAATGAAGATGGTTACCAGCAATGAGTCGTCAGATGTGTTCGCCGCTTTTGATGAGGTATTGGATAAGTTTGCCAACTACGAGTTCGCAAACTAGGCCAACAGCTTTTTGGTCACCCTGCTACTTGCGATTTTAGAAGCGATTAGGCCGAGTATTACGATCGTTGCCATAACGATAAGTACATTGACAACCTGATATTCAACGGGATAGGCGAGACTGGGGGTTATCTTTAACCACCCGAAGACCAATTGCGACCAAACCAACAACGATGCCAAAAGCACCCCTATCATACCGCCAAGGCTGGTGACCAAAACCCCTTGAACAAAGTAAATTCTTCGAATTTCCTTGATCGTGGTTCCTAGGCCATAAAGGGTTTTTGAGTTTTGCTGCTTATCAAGGATCATCATGATAATCGCACCGACCACATTGAACAAGGCGATTATCAGCACCAGCGTAAATATGAGGTAGGTCGCCAGGTTTTCGGTATTGAGCATGCGGTGCAATGAAATGTTTTGTTCTTCGCGGTCCCGAAGTATAATGTTGTTGTCGAAAACGGTGGCCACTTCTTGCTTGATTTGGCTTATATCGGCATCGGACTTCAATTTGAAATTGATGCCCGAAATCTGGGTACTGTCTTTTTCGAGTAAGGCCTGTACCAAAGGCAGTTCGGCAAAAACGAACCTTTTATCCAAATTTTCCTCCACCGAATAAACACCTCCGATAATTAACGGAACGGTATTATATAAGTTTGATGGATTTCCTTGCAGGACCGAGCCTTTACCCGGTTTAAACGCAACTATTTCCAAGGGGTTGCGAACTTGATTAGGGGTCAGGTTGAGAATATCGACAATTCCCCAACCTGCGACACCGACACCGGCACTTATCGCCCACTTACCGACGGAGATGGTACTATCGACGCCTGTTGCCCTGGCATATCGCTCATCGACTCCTTTGATTTCGGCGATATGGCCAATTTTTCGGTGAGAGAGGTAAACTTTTTCTTGAATTTCTTTGGAATAAACAGCGACACCATCAATTTGCCGCAAAGCATGTTCTTGGTTCGCATCGATGGAAAAAAACTTTCCGGTAGCGGGTAGTGCCTTTAGGTCGGGGTCGAACGATTTACTGAAAGAAAGACTGAAAGTCTTTAGACCGGCAAATCCCGACAGTACAATGAACAAGGCCGCCGAGCCGATGACAATGACCAGAAAAGTGATGAAATTGATAATGTTCACCGCATTTTGACTGCTCTTCGAGCGGATGTAACGTTTGGCGATATATAGGGGAAAGTTCAACCTGATTTGAAGTTACGACTTTTTTCTTTTAGGCAACAGATCCCTATTTTTTATGGGGTTTTCTTCGCCTTTCAATGACTTTTCTATGTTTTCGATATAGTCCAACGAATCGTCTATAAAAAAGAGCAGTTCGGGCACACGGCGCAATTGATGTCGGGTGCGTTGTGAAAGTTCGTGCTTGATCAAGGGCCGGTTCGATTGAATGCCCTCCATCAAAGATTGGGCATCCTTGTTCGGAAAGATGCTCAAGTATACTTTGGCGATCGACAGGTCGGTGGTCACGGTTACCTTGGTGACCGAAATGATCGTGCCTCGCAGTCCCCCATCAATGGCGGCCCGTTGTAAAATATCGACAATATCCCTTTGAATGACCCCTGCGATCTTTTTTTGGCGCTGTGTTTCCATGGGGCAAAAATACGGATAGTATTGCGTATTTTAGTGGTTTAAAGCGATATCGTGAATAAAATCGAACATATCGGAATAGCTGTTGAAAACCTCAAAGCGTCCAATGGGCTGTTCAAGAAATTATTGGGCACTGCCCATTATAAGGTCGAGGAGGTTTTATCGGAAGGGGTCAGGACCTCTTTTTTTCAGGTAGGCCCCAATAAAATTGAATTGTTGGAAGCCATCAACGACGAAAGTCCGATAGCGAAATTTTTGAAAAAGAAGGGAGAAGGCGTCCATCATATCGCTTTCGCCGTTGAGGATATCGAATCGGAAATGGAACGTCTCAAAGAACAAGGTTTCACACTGTTAAACGACAGGCCCAAAAGGGGGGCGGACAACAAGTTGGTGGCTTTCGTACACCCTAAAACCGCCAATGGGGTATTGGTCGAACTGTGCCAAGAGGCCCCGCAGATGGATCCCCTTCAAAAGGGATAGGGGTCTTAAAAGTTGTTCGGCATGCTGTATAATCAAAAGAAAAATGTAATTTTGCCATCCTCAAAAACACTTTTCATCAATGGGATTTGTGTTTTGAGTTTTGTCGCTTTGGCGACAGGGTCCTATAGCTCAGTTGGTTAGAGCACCTGACTCATAATCAGGTGGTCCCTGGTTCGAGCCCAGGTGGGACCACATCATGCAGAAAACCCGCACCGAGAGGTGCGGGTTTTTGTGTTTTTTTCCAGAAATGAAAAAAGCTTTCTGTTCGATTATAACATAAGTCTCATAAACAGTTCGTGGGTGCCTGCATTCAGGCCCGATAATTCACTTGACGTAGCCATTTCATAGGCATAGCCCAAATTAAAGCCGTTGCCGACCTTGAACATGAACAAAGCGCTAATGCTTTCATCATATCTATATCCGACTCCGAGATGAAATTTTGAATTAAAATCGGCAATTGCGGTCGCTTCATAAGAAATAGGCGAGGCATCTACGTAGCGTAGCATTCCTATGGCCTGCATGCTTATTCTATTTGTCAAAAAGAAGGTATATCCACCAGAGAGATACGCGTGCATTCTATCAGTACCTAAAAAAGCGTCGCCATTACGTTCTTGAAGGCGCTTTGGACTTAAGATCTTAGGAGCCGAAAGCGATAGAAAGTATCTTCCGTTTTTTAAATAGGCCCCTGCTCCAACATTTGGTGTAAAACGACTCTCATAGTCCATCAATGTGCCGTCCTGTCCAATGCCGTATGTAATCAAACCTTGCGTGTTAGCATCATACGAATTTGCACTGCCTTTGATACCAAAATACAAGCGGTTATTTGCATCGAGATCTATATGGTATGAAAAATCGATTGCAAACCAGGTTTGGGTCTCAATAAAGGTTCTATCGTTCAGTATTGACACACCAAGCCCAACCCTTTTGCCAACGGGCATGCCAAAGATGGCGCTTTGGCTCTCGGGGGCACCTTCGACCCCCGACCATTGACTTCGTACACCCAAAATGAAATCGACTCCTTCAGAGCTACCGGCAAAGGCCGGATTATAAATATTCATGTTGTAACGGTAAAAACTGTAGTTTGGGTCTTGTTGTGCACTCAGGGAATATGAGATTACGAACATCAAAATTATAAGTAAGTTGGTTATGCGTTTCATGCTTATATTGGTTTAGTAGTTTATAAATATCCAGCCTTGTATGGGAGTGGAACCATTTCCGAGATCGATTATGTATAAATAGGAGCCCGAGGGCAGTTTTTCCCTATTGCGGTTATAGAATCCTTCCCAATCATTGCCGTACCCCTTGGTGGCAAAGACTTCATGCCCCCAGCGGTTGTATACTTTTACCGTATTGTTGAGATAATTCTCGATACCTGGCACGACCCAAGCATCGTTGACCCCATCACCGTTTGGCGTAAAGGCCTCTGCGGGTACAATGGCAGGTTCACTATGGGTAGGGAAATCATCCTCACTGTCCACAACACCGTCGTTGTCATCATCGGTATCGGCATTGTCGCCGACACCATCACCATCATTGTCAGTGTCTTCTGAGCTATCCGTTGGAAATGCGTCCTGTGTATCGGGTGTGCCATCGTTGTCGTCATCGTCATCTGCATTGTCGCCTGTTCCATCTCCATCGGTATCGGTATCTTCTGTTGGATCCCATGGGAAGGCATCTTCTGAATCTACAATTCCATCGTTGTCATCATCATCATCTGAATTGTCTCCCTGTCCGTCCCCATCACTATCCACACTTTCGTTAGGATCATTGGGAAAGGCATCTTCCGCATCTGGAACACCATCGTTGTCAGCATCTGTGATCTCGCCATTTGGATAGGTATCCTCGTCATTGGGTATTCCATCGCCGTCAATATCATTATCCGTATTGTCGCCGGTTCCGTCACCATCGGTATCGGTATCCTCCGAATCATCCAATGGGAAATCGTCATTCGTATCGGGGGTGCCGTCGTTGTCATCGTCGGTATCGGCATTGTCGCCGGTTCCGTCACCATCGGTATCGGTGTCCTCCGAATCATCCAACGGGAAATCGTCATCGGAATCCGGTGTGCCGTCGTTGTCATCGTCGGTATCGGCATTGTCGCCGGTTCCGTCACCATCGGTATCGGTGTCCTCCGAATCATCCAACGGGAAATCGTCATCGGAATCCGGTGTGCCGTCGTTGTCATCATCGGTATCGGCATTATCGCCCGTTCCGTCACCATCGGTATCGGTGTCCTCCGAATCATCCAACGGGAAATCGTCATCGGAATCCGGTGTGCCGTCGTTGTCATCATCGGTATCGGCATTATCGCCCGTTCCGTCACCATCGGTATCGGTGTCCTCCGAATCATCCAACGGGAAATCGTCATCGGAATCCGGCGTGCCGTCGTTGTCGTCATCGGTATCGGCATTGTCCCCGGTTCCGTCACCATCCGTGTCCGTATCCTCATTCTCATCCAACGGGAAGTCGTCTTCTGAATCCGGGGTACCGTCATTGTCATCGTCGGTATCGGCATTGTCGCCCGTTCCGTCACCATCGGTATCGGTATCCTCCGAATCATCCAACGGGAAATCGTCATCGGTATCCGAAGTGCCGTCGTTGTCATCGTCGGTATCGGCATTGTCGCCGGTTCCGTCACCATCGGTGTCGGTATCCTCTGCGGGATCCAATGGGAAATCGTCATCCGTATCCGGGGTACCGTCATTGTCATCGTCGGTATCGCATACATTGCCTTCTCCGTCAGAATCGGTATCCAATTGGTCTGCATTTGCAATTGAAACACAATTGTCTACTGGGTCAAGAATACTATCGCCATCTGAATCGGTATCATCATCGGTCAATGTGATGGCCACGGACTTGTCAGCAAGAGCATCAAAAGCATCGTCGGAACCTGCACCGTTCACTGAAACTGTAATCGTTACGGAATCGTCTCTATCTATATCATCGTCCACCCCTGTTACGGTAACGGTCTGTGGGGTGTCCCAATTTGCTGAAGTGAAGGTCAGTTGCGCTGCGCTTACGGTTGCTTCATTGTTGTCATCGCTAGAAATATCGAAGGCCACATTGCTTGTGGGTTGCGTATCCAATACCACGGTAAAGGTGTCCGTGCCCGCGTTTTCATCTATGGTCAAGGCGGTCTCGCTTACGGTGTACGCCGCGGTGTCATCATCGGTCAAGGTGATGGCCACGGACTGGTCCGCAAGGGCATCGAAGCTGTCATCGGAGCCTGCACCGTTCACCGCTATGGTGATCGTTGCGCTGTCGCCACGGTCAATATCGTCGTCCACGCCCGTTACGGTAACGGTCTGAGGGGTGTCCCAATTTGCTGAAGTGAAGGTCAGTTGCGCTGCGCTTACGGTGGCTTCATTGGTGTCATCACTGGAAACGTCGAAGACCACGTCATTGGTAGGTTCGCTGTCCAGCACCACGGTAAAGGTGTCCGTGCCAGCGTTTTCATTCATGGTCAAGGTGGTCTCACTCACGGTATAGGCTGCCGTATCGTCATTGGTAAGGGTTATGGCCACTGTTTTTTCGTCCAAACCTTCTAGGGCTCCCACAGTATTGACATCATCTACCGTAACTGAAATCGTAGCAGTATCATCCCTATAAATATCATCATTGATACCGGTCACCGTTACCGTTTGTGGGGTATTCCAATTGGCAGGAGTAAATGTCAATGGTGTTGGTCCTGCCGTCGCTTCTGCGGTATCACTACTGGCAACATCCAAAACAATATTACCATTTGGCATTGCATCCATCACCACTGTAAAGGTGGCCGTACCACCATCTTCATCTATGGTGAGCGCGGTTTGGTCCAATACAAATTCAGGGATATCGTTCACAACGACCTTTATTTCTAGTTGCGAACTTCCTGAATCGTCAGTTGCCACTACGGTAACCTCATAGGTATTATCTGAGCCGTCATCCTGTGGACTCTCAAAATCGGGTGCAGAAATAAATGTTAATACACCCGTGTTTACATCAATGGCGAACAAATCGTTATCGCTACCGCTGACCAGGGAAAATGTGATTCCCACGTCAGTTGCTCCACCATCCCCATCGTTGGCATCGACATCGGTGATAGCCACAGTACTATTTTCATCAAAATCTATGCTGGCTTGTAGATTGTATTGGTGCACTTCTCCTGTGGCACCAGTAACATAAAACCGGCCACCATTATTGTCAAATGCAAGGGCATACGGGTTGCCTTCTTGGCCATCTGTATCAAAAGGGATACCTACAAATGTAAGGCTGGCGATATCATAGGGAGTGGACAGGTCATATTCCAAAAGTTCGCCACCAATGGAAATAACAAACAGTTTGGAGCCATCGTTATTGAAATCGATCTCCATGTGATTCGAGGATTGACTTATCGAATGTGATGTATTGGTATAGCTCGCTGTGCTTACATCATAATTTGTACTGAGGTTATATTCAAAGATTATGGAGTTCGTTGATAGTAAGAACATTTTTGATCCATCTGCATTGAAGGTCATATCTGCATAGGAACCCGTTTCTGAAAATGCAACTGATTGGCCAAGCGAGGCTGTAGAAATATCGTAAGGGGTGCTCATGACATATTCCACAACATTGTTGCCACCATTATATCCCACATAAAGGATTTTGGTGCCATCGTCATTAAAAGTGATGCCGGTAGTTCTACCACTCATCCCGTTCAATGAATCCTCATAACTTGCCGTACCAATATCAAATGGGGTAGAAAGTATATATTCTGCAATCTCACTTGGAAATATTCCACTAACAAACATTTTGGTGCCATCGTTGTTAAAAGTAATGCCGTAGGCATTGGGCAATTGAGGCTGTATATTAAGGTCTTGTGCAAAAACGGCCGCACCGACCGCAAAAGCAGAAGTTGGAGACGTAAATACAGGGTCTTGAAAGATATAGGTAAATCCATTGGCCGTGGCCATGCCGCCTGCAGTGGTCACCGCTATAGCACCAGTTGCTCCTGTGCCCACAGTGGCCGTAATCTGGGTGGATGAATCCACGGTGTAGGAGGCAGCATCGGTGCCACCAAAAGTTACTTGGGTGGCACCGTCAAAATTGTTTCCAGTAATAACAATCGTATCTCCTTCTTCACCATCCGTAGGGGTGAAATTCGTTATTGTTGGCTCTGGTAAAGCAGTAATGTCTTCTAATTCCTGTGATGTCAGGGCCTTATCAACGATAACCATATCATCAAGACACCCTGAAAAATATTCCCAAGTAGTTGATGATTGGTTATAGTTATTTGTGTATGCAAAGCCCAACTGATTAAATGACATATCCAAATGATTCACCGCAGCGCCTGTAGTACTTGCTTCAACAACGCCATCTACATAAATAGTTACCGTGTTTGAACTGGCAGTAAAATCTACTTGGTGCCAATTACCATCATTGACCGGGTTTGTAGATATAGCCTGAATTGCTGCCGGGGTAGTTGTCCATAAAGTACCTTTTAGCTTTCCGTCATTAGTTATCATTAAAATTGGAATCCAATTAGTGGGTGTATTGGCAGTATTCGCTGCAACATTTTGATAACCTAAGATTGCACCAGTTGATGTTGTTTTAAAACGTAGTGATATGGTAAACTCCGACAGATTTCGTATTAGATTGTTAGGCAGTTCTACATATCCTGGCCCATTGTCAAAACAAATAGCTTGGCCTTGAGCACCCGTTTGATAGGTCAGTGAATTTACCACAGTTCCATCGTGATTGTTTTCGGTTTCATCCAACGCGTCGCCTTCAAAATCATATTGTGCCACTTTAAAGATGAAACCCGTTTCGGAGTCATTTCCCGCAGGATTGCTCACGCTTATACTTCCTGAAGCCCCAGTATCGACCACGGCCGAAATTTGAGTATCGGAATCAATGGTAAAACTTTTTGCAGCAATACTACCGAATGATACTGCTGTTGTGCCTGTAAAACCGGTTCCCGTTATAGTCACGGTTTCCCCATTGCCTGCTAATTTAGGGTCAAAACTAGTAATGACAGGTGCATCCAAGATAGATACACTTCCTTCATTACTAAAAGTATTTCCGCAACTACCACTGGTCAGTTGAGCCCTAAAGAGGGTTTTTGTGGTTATATTGGAGTAATTGTAAGTTGTGGAGGTATTGGCAATATTGTCCCAGATAATACCATTATCCGTAGATTGTTGCCATTTGACAACTGTACCGGTATGCCCGGACAAGGTCAACGTACCGCTATTTGTTGTTGATCCATGCACCGCAGAACTGACCTGTCCGCCAGTGGGTGGTGTACCACTTACTACCGTAATTTCTTTTGAAGATGATGCGACCGAGGACCCGCACGCAGCGATTCCGACAACTACCCTGTAGTAATGGGTTCCGGTTGACGCAATGGTCTCATTCAAAGTGGTGCTTGTATTGGCAATATCCGTCCAATTTATATTATCGGTGGAACGTTGCCATTTTTCTATATCACCGTTCTGCCCTGAAACTTGAAGCTCCACATCAGATCCAGCACAAATTGTGGTGTTTTCAGCAAAAACATTCCCCGCATTGGCTTCTAGAACATAAATGGGTGTACTGGAAGTAATCAAATTGGCACAATTTGTAGGGGCATTGGTGTTTACCACGGCCCTATAATAGGTAGTGGTAGAAATATTGGTGACCGTTAAACTGGTGGTGGTATTGTTTATTGTAGTGGGGGTATCGATAAAATTGTTATCCGAGCTTTCCCATCTCACCACACTGCCATCAAGTCCGTTAAGTGTTAAAACCGTCGAATTGGAACCTGCGCATACTGAAACGTCTCCGCCCGTAATATTTCCTCCAGGCGCTCCATTTATGGCGATATCTTTAGTAAAAAGGGGAGTAGAGGTAGTTTGATCATTGGGCATACCACCAAATTCCATGATGCCCACAATGTTTGAACTGTCAGGAAAATCATTCCAATCCCCAGCTCCAGAATATACGTGCCCAAACGACTCACCGGGAGTTCCATTGTTATAATCATTGGGTTCACCGGTTCTCCAATTCTGAAACACTCCCGGAACACTATTGCCATTACCATTGGCAGTTGTTATCTGGGTACCTTTTTCCGGGCCGGTGACCCAATAAAACTTTCCTTCGGAGGCATTGGTATCCGCATACAGATCATAACCCAAGGCCTCATTGATTTGATTATGGTCATCAGAAGCTCCCATCCAAGAATTCTGACCAACTATGCGTGTCACAAAAATATTCTCTGCATTACTGGTAAGTGTTACCAAATAACCTTCGCGGCCAAAATATGAGGTTGATGATGTGGTGCTTTTTGTAGCGGTCCAACTTGTAGCCGTATTGGTAACCCTATAAAAATGTTCATTTAGAGGATTGTAAAAAGTCTCTTCGGCCACAAAACTGACCTGTCTTGTCTCAGGTGAACAGATGGGGCCTGAGGTAATGGTCACATTCCTAAGAAAGGTTTGCCATTCCAGAGCCGTAAGAGTTCCTTTGAATACTATGGAACGTTCCCCGCTGTTCCAACCAGAAGTGGTTACCCCAGGGGGCAATGCTCCGTTATACCCCAGTTGGTCGGTTGCGGTAAAGGAGTTGGTAATGGAGACCGTAAAATCTGTGATACTCCCACTCGACGTAATGGTAAGGTTTGGCGCCACCACAGTTGCGGTTTGAGCGGATATTGTATTTATGCCTGAATTACCAGAAACAGTAATTTGCGAATGAACGGTTGCAAAATTTAAAAAAAGTAATAGTAAAATTGCAAGGTTGAAACGGATTGGTGTACTCATGATGAGACTCAATTTTGAAGTTTGGTTGTGTTAAGACTAATAGAAATATTTGGTCGATAAACTGTTTTATTTTATCGATTAACGGCATTGATATACAATTATTGCAGAAAAAGACTACAAAATAAGAAATATAATATTTATAGTTATTTTTGGCATTTCGTTCTTGTGATAGTTTTTACAGATGGATCCCTATAGTGTATTTGTATATTCCTGAATGGCCACGGTCAACGAACCTGCTTTACCCAAATTTTCTTAACGGTAACATTTTGTTAGAAATTGGCTTTATAAGCCATATAGGGCTACTTTAGTGACCGTTAAATCAAACTGAATGAAACGACGTATTTTTTCAAGTGCCCTGTGCATGATTTTGGTGGTAATTGGTTTCATGGCACATCAAGACCCGGTATACGGGCAAAGCATACAAGAAGATGGTCATGGGCATACCCATTATGTTGAACTTGATACCATAATCTCCCACAAATTGATTTTTCCTTCAAAGACGCCCGATCGGGTGATAGCGAACCTGACGGTGGATCCGGCCCATAGTTTTGCGGTCAATTGGCGCACGAATCAGCTAGTGCAATCTGGAATTGTCGAAATCGCTCTGGCCACCGATGGCCCCGAGTTTTTATTGGAGGAAGTACAAAAGGTAAAGGCAAGATCTCAACAATTCGAAAACCAAAATAGCCGGGAACCTTTGGTCAAGGCCACTTTTCATTCCGCTGTCGTTTCAGGCCTTAGGCCCAATACGACCTATGTCTATCGTGTGGGCAATGGCGCCGAAGAAGACGGATATTGGAGCGAGTGGTTTCAATATACCACCGCATCCACTGACATTGAAAAGCCATTTAGCTTCATATATTTCGGCGATGCGCAGAACAACGTAAAATCATTATGGTCAAGGGTCATTCGCAATTCATACAGGCAATTTCCGCATGTGGATTTTATGCTTCACGCCGGAGACCTGATCAATGACAGGGATGCCAACTTGGAATGGGGCGAATGGTTTTATGCCGGCAGTTTTATACATGCCACTGTTCCGAGCATTATGACACCCGGCAATCACGAGTATCGCAATGGGGCGCTTTCTTCATTATGGAGGCCACAGTTCACATTGCCCGAAAACGGACCAATGGATGTTTTAAAGGAAACCTGTTATGCGATCGACTATCAAAATATGAAGTTGATATCCATCGACGCCGAAGGTTTTGATGAGAATTTGGAAGCGCGTGCCGCCCAGATCAAATGGCTCGATTCCGTATTGAGCAACAATACCAAAAAATGGACGGCCGTAACCCTGCATTACCCTATTTTTTCAACGGCCAAAGGGAGGGACAATAAAGAGCTGCGGGAAGGCCTGAAACCTTTGATGGACAAGTACAAGGTAGACTTGGTCTTGCAGGGGCATGACCATACCTATGCCAGGGGGTTTGTTGAGAACGAGGGAAAAGGATTGACGGTGGTCAATGATGCCGGAACCATTTATGCGGTTTCCGTAAGCGGACCCAAAATGTACGAATCAAAAGACCAAGACTGGATGGTACGCCGAGGCGAGTATACCCAACTTTTTCAGATCATCACGGTTTCAAAAGACACCATACAATACGGGGCATACACCCCACTTGGCAGCCTTTATGATGCTTTTGAACTGGTCAAGAAAAACGGTAAGAAACAGTTGATCAACAAAGTGCCCGACACCCCTGTTCGATTACGGCAAGATTTTATCAAGCAAGAATAAGGCTTTTACAGTTTAGGATCAATAGGTCACTTTAAAAATGCTTCCACCAAAATCATCGCAGACATAGAGGGCGCCATCGGGTCCCTCTGCCAAGCCGCATGGTCGATGTTTTAAGGTATCGTCATCGGTCGGGTTTGCCAGATCGAATCCGGCAAAGTTGTCCAGGAAAATTTCCCAATCGCCGTCAGGTTTTCCATTTTTGAACGGAACAAAGGCCACAAAAAAGCCTTTTTTGATTTCTTTCGATTGGTTGTGAAAGGCTATGAAGGCCCCATTTTTATATTTTTCCGGAAACATGCTTCCCCTATAGAAAAGCACATCGTTCGGACCCAAGTGTGCCGGGAAGGCCACAACGGGCTCTAGAAATTTTTCGGCACTTTCCTTGTCGCCGTCACCTCCGTATTCAGGGGCGAGCACGCGTTTGTTCTTTTGATGGTCATAATAGGTCGATGGCCAGCCCGCATTGTCGTTTTCCTTTATTTCATAAAAGGTTTCGGCCGGCAGTTCGTCATTTTGTTTTTGGGAATACAGATCAGGATAAAAATTGCTAAATCCACCCCGGCCGTGATCGGTGGCGAACAGCGAATTGGTCTGGTGGTTCCAGGTAATGCCTACTGCATTTTTTAGTCCGGTCGCATATCGGGTTCCATCGACATAGGTCTGATCCAATTCATTGGCTTTGAATTTCCAGATGCCTCCGGCCGAATCCAATATGGTGCAGGGTATCATTCCCGCTTCGGCTTCATTGTTCCTGCAGGCATCGTTCCAAGAGCCAATGGTCACATAAAGGTTGCCGTTATCATCAATGGTAAAAGGCTTCGCATTGTCACGCCCCATATCGATAAGTCCTTCCACTATTTTTTCTGGATTATCCGTATCGATGATTTCGTGGTCATCACTTAGTGCATAGCGATGTACTCCAGAATTGGAAGAAGCATAGAGGTACTTGCCCTTGGCTAGAATACCGGTGCCGGGAATCTCGGCAAAGTCCTTTTGCTCATCTATCGTGCCGTCATTGTCCTTATCCCTTAGCATAACGACACTCTTGCCATCTTTGAGAACCGAACGATTGGCGTAAATATCGCCGTTCTTCGCTACGGTCAAATGGCGCACGGCACCCAAATCGACACCTATTTCTTGAACGGAAAATCCTTCAGGGGCTTTTAAAAAGGTCTCATTGACAACGACCTTTACGTTCTTTTTAGGGTCGCCTTTGCATTGCGTAATACATGATGCCAATACAACAACTGTCAACAATGATAATATTCTGATGGCTCGTGCTGGTTTCATAAATTTGGTTTACAAGGTTGGTAGGCATTAAAGGTACCATTTCAACATGATTTTTGGCCTAAAAACTCAAAATTGGCACAAGAAGTTAAATTCCGCCATGCTTGGTTGCTTGGTAAATTACTTCAAATGGCTATAAATTGATTAAATTTCATTCCAATTCAAGAGTTCAAGTGATATCAAGATGAGAATGAAGACACCCCATACCACCAGCCTTATGTTTTTTTTGATGGTCTGCTTTATCAGCGCCCAAGAAGAATTGAAGCTTTGGCAGCACCAAGAAAAGCCCTTTTACAAAGAAAATGATCTAAAGGAATTTGAGACCGAAGTATGGGGCACTACCGCCGTGGGCAATATTGTTGAACCTACACTTACGCTTTATAAGGCCCAGGGTGAAAATACCGGAAAGGCGGTAGTGATAATTCCCGGGGGCGGTTACGAACTGGTCGCCATGTACCATGAAGGCTATGAACTGGCAAAAATACTTTCGAAGAATGGTATTACGGCAGCCGTTTTGAAATATCGAATTCCCAATCCGAAATCCTCCGACGAGCCCCATAAAGTTCCGTTGAGCGATGGCCGTCGGGCGCTTAAAATAATACATGAAAAAGCAGCGGCCTTGAACATAAACACAAATGAAATCGGGGTGGTGGGGTTTTCGGCAGGAAGCCATTTGGCGACGGTCTTGGGACTTTGGAAAAGCGATGACACCGATGAGAATCCTGATTTTACAGGGTTGATCTATGGCGTGACCAATATGACCGAGGGCAATCGAAGTTGGTTGGAAAACAATTTGTACCACCGAAAAATGACCCAAGAAGAAATTGCCCAAAACACCTTGTTGAATCTAGTCGATGAAAACACGCCCCAGGCATTCTTGGTGCATGCGCTCGATGACAACTCGTGCCAATTGGAAGAAACCACCCTTTACGCCCAAAAATTGGTCGACCACAATATTTTGGTTGAAACCCATATTTTTCCCAAGGGCGGCCATGGTTTTGGCGTCGGCAAAACCGCCGACGGCACGGATCAATGGGTGGGGCTATTTGTGAATTGGTTAAAGAACAGTGCGTTTTAACGGGCATTATGAAATCAGTACATATTCTACTTGTATTATTCTTTTGCGCCATATATGGCTGCAGGCAAAAGCACTTGCCCGAAGTGCCCGAGCAGGTCAATCATTTCGACCATCGAATTTTCGAAGAGAACAAATTACCGCCCAGGGCCACTTTTTTTGCCATGGAAGCGCCCGAAATACCTTTAAAAGAAGAGTCTCGCAGGTATTTGAATCTCAACGGCGATTGGAAATTCTTTTTTGTGAAAGACCCGAAGCGGCGCCTTACCACATTTCAAAATATTGATTTTGTTGATGCCGATTGGGATACGATTCCGGTTCCTGCGAATTGGGAGGTCGAAGGGTATGATTATCCTATCTATCTAGACGAGCGCTATCCGTTCGATACCCATTGGCCCGACGCGCCGACAGATTATAATCCGGTGGGTACCTACCGTAAAACGATAAATCTTCCGGCCACCTTTTTATCCGAAGACATCATCCTGCATTTTGAAGGCGCCAAATCGGCCATGTATGTCTATGTGAACGGAGAATATGTCGGTTATTCACAAGGAAGTAAAACCCCTGCAGAATTCAATATTTCGAGCTTCGTATCCGAAGGAAGAAACTTGATTGCCCTACAACTATTCAGGTGGAGCGATGCCAGTTATCTCGAAAGTCAAGATATGTTGCGCATGAGCGGTATTGAGCGCGACGTATACCTGTATACACGGCCCAAAGTGCATATATCAGATTACCATGCCTATACCAATTTAGATGATTCATACGCAAAAGGTGTTTTTAAGGGGACTGTTTTCGTGACCAATACAACTTTAGAAAATGCTTCCAGAGAAATTTCCGTCGAATTGTTTGACAATGGTAAACGGGTCTATCAAACCACAGAGCTTCTAGAAATACCCAAGGATAGTACAATTGAATTCCATACTGATAAAATCATCGAAAGCATAAAAACGTGGTCGGCCGAAGCCCCGAATCTGTATGACCTCAAAATCGGTCTGGTAGATAAAGATGATTCTGCGAACAACGAGTTCATAAATGGCAAAACAGGCTTTAAGCGTGTAGAGATCAAGAACAGCCAAGTGCTGTTCAACGGCAAGGCAATTTACATCAAAGGCGTTGACCGACATGAAACGGATCCGTATACCGGCCATGTGGTTTCAAGGGAGTCGATGGAAAAAGACATCAAATTGATGAAGCAGAACAATATCAATGCCGTACGAAGTTCGCATTATCCAAACGACCCCTATTGGTTGTCACTTTGCGATGAATATGGGTTGTACGTAGTCGATGAGGCCAACATCGAAAGCCACCCCTTGGCCATTGATTCGACAACCCAGATCGGCAACACGATGAGTTGGCTCCCGGCCCATATCGAACGAACGAAACGCATGTATTATCGAGATAGAAACCACCCGTCCATATATTCCTGGTCTTTGGGCAATGAGGCCGGCGAAGGCGAGATATTTCGAACCACCTATAAATGGCTAAAGGAAAATGATGACAATAGGGCCGTGCAATACGAACCTGCCGGAAAAGAAGATTATACTGATTTGTATTGCCCGATGTACCCCCCATTCGAGTACCTGATCGAACACGGAGAATCGGACTCCGACAAGCCTTCCATCATTATCGAATACGCCCACGCCATGGGGAATTCTGGCGGAAACCTTCAAGATTATTGGGATATCATCGAAAAATATCCCAATCTGCAGGGTGGTTTTATTTGGGATTGGGTTGATCAAAGTTTGGAGTATAAAGATGAAAACGGAAAGCCGTATTTGGCCTACGGCCATGATTTTCACCCGAATTTGCCGACCGATGGAAATTTTTTGAACAATGGCCTTGTCGATCCGTATCGAAATCCGCACCCGCATCTATCTGAAGTCAAGAAAGTATATGAGCCCGCACAGTTTTATTATAAGGGGAATGGGGTAATCGAAATCGAGAACAAAAATTTCTTTGCCGATTTCTCTGACAAGGAAATGCGCATTAGAATATTGAACAATGGTGTAGAAGTATTTCAAAAAACGAATATGGCAATCGACGTTCCGCCCAGACAAAAACGACAAATTATGGTTGCAGAGATTCCGGATGTCTTTGTTCCCGAAGACGAATTCATTTTGGAGGTCGGCCTACTTCAGAAAGATGAAACAATATTAATTCCAAAGGGCCATGAGGTCGCTTGGGACCAATTTGTACTGAACCGCGGTATCGCGCGAAAAGTGCCCATTGCGCATGGTGGTCTACTTGAAATCAATACCCACGGAACTATTTACGAAATAATAAATGACAAGACAACGCTTCAGATCGATTCTGAATCTGGGGAAATCATTTCATGGGTCTTTTCTGAAACCGAAATTACCGACCAACCGATTCGACCGAATTTCTGGCGTCCACCCACCGATAATGACCTGGGAAACGGAATGGACAAATGGGCAAATATCTGGCAGAAGGCCACCTATGAATATAGTGCGGAACTAGTTGTACCTCCAAAGAAATCAGGAACAGCTGTAGGCTTTAAGGTTCGGTACGGCACTCCGAACAAAGAAGCCGAAGTACTGGTCGATTACACCTTGGAACCAGAAGGAAGTCTACAGATCAACTTTAGTTTTCAGCCAAAAAAAGAAAATCTGCCCAATATTCCGCGGTTGGGTATGTATTTGACATTGCCCAAAGATTTCTCGAATGTCGAATGGTACGGTAAAGGCCCTGAAGAGAGCTATTGGGATAGAAAAACAGGCCAAAAAACGGGAGTTTATTCAGGAAAGGTCGAAGATCAGTTCCATCGGTATTCAAGGCCCCAAGAAACGGGAAACAAGACCGATGTGCGTTGGATGCACCTTTTCAATGGACAGCTGTCGCTAAAAGCACAATCGAAAAATCACTTGTTGAATGCAAGCGTTTGGCCCTTTGCCATGAAGGAAATCGACTTTAACCCGACTACCGATGGTGCAGCCTCGGCATCAGGCTTGGTGCCGGTTACCAAAAAACACGGTGCCGATATCAAAATCGGGAACACCGTGCAATGGAATATCGACTATCAGCAAATGGGGGTAGGTGGTGACAATTCTTGGCGTGCCCCTGTACATGATGAATATATGATTACCGCGAAACGGTATACATATTCATTTGTGATCCAGCCAATTAAAAATTAACCCAAGAAGCCTTCTCGACCAATTCGATGTGAATGGCAAGCGCTAGTGGAAAGTCCGAACAAAAAATTGACGAATATTGACCACCACATGGGTCAACATAATCACTTATTTTCTATCTTGTGCCTACCAAACCATTTGAATGATACAGAACATCAAATCAATGTTCTCAAAGATGGACGATACCTCCAGAAAGGATGCGTTTCGCTATTTAGAGGATGCGTTCGACCTGCAGCATGCCGAAGCGACCATCGGTACCTGGCTTTCAAATGGTGAAATACCTGAGGATTATCAGCCGAAAATAGTACTTGCTTTCCAGAACATACTTCGGGCGCAAGAGTTGCGGATTAGAAGGATCAAGGTCAATTTTTAACGCTTAATTTAAGCTGGCGCCCCCTATTGTTTATGACATGATGTTATTAATGGGAATTTAAAACCCGTTGATTTTCAATTGTTTAACTTTTAGTTCTTTGACATCTTTGTAATCGTAATCCGTAAGTATCTCTCTTACAGGGGTTTTGTCGAGTAGCGATATGTTCAATATCTGTAATATTTCATAGATTCTGCGCTTCGATCTGAGTTTGTTCCCAATTATGGCCACTAGGCAATATGAGATGATTGTGCAATAGATCTGAATCTTGACCGCGTTGACGGTCGTTCCCCAGAACGATTTAATCCTAAGGTGCTGTTTCATCCAATTGAAGAATAGCTCCACCTCCCAGCGTTTTTTGTACAGCAACGCGATTTCAAGGGCATCGAGATCGGTATTGTTGGTCAGGAAAACGAATTCCCTTTGGGTCTCGCTGTCGTAATACTTGATATGCCTCAACTATTCGCCCCCCCTTTTTGGAATAATGCCCCTCCAATCTGCCGATCTGGTCGTATTTGACGCCCTTGGCCCTGTCCGCTGCCATTGAGTACATTCTCTTGAAATGGATGTTCTCCTTGGCCCGCGTAACGAATAAGCCATTTGAAGGGGGACTTTGTACAGACGGGCAAAGTCGATGTACGCTTTGTCCATGACATAGAAGCTTCCGACCTCGAATGTTAGGATATCCAGCACGTTGACATCGTGGAGGCTTGCCTTGGAGATGTGGATGAAACTCGGCACGGACGTTCTTACATCATAAAGCGTATGGAGCTTTATCCCTCCCTTGGCCTTTCGGAACTCCGCCCACCAGAACACGCTCAGGCAAAGGTCTATCGTAGTCGAGTCAAGGGCGTATAGGTTGCCCTCTAGATAGATCTCGAAATCGTCGCGGCAACAACTTTTCCTCGCCTCGCCTATCAGTACATAGGCGAACTCCTCGAAGATCCTGTAACTTCTTTTTTCGTGGCAGTTCCAAGGTTTCTCCGTGAAACGGTGGTTCCGAACCAGAGATGGTAGTATTTGGGACGGTTTGCCTCAAGGCTCAACACCAGGTCGCGCATACTGTCCCGCGAGTTCAGCTGGCCGAAGACCATGCAGAGCATCTGGTTCTAACAGGTAAAGCTCCGGACATATTTGTTTCCATCATGGGACTTGACGATACGGTCGAACACGCTGCGGGGCAAGAACTCGGTAATCTGGGAGAATACAAATGGCCTTGGTTCATAGATTTTTTGACAAAAATCCTATTTCCCGATTCAAATCGTCAAGCTATCGAAAACTATTGCAGATATCATGTACAAAGAATTTCAAAGAACTTAGATTAACTTTTAATGCCCACTAGTGGGTTTAAATATAAATTGAAAGAGGTATTAAATTATTTTGGGTTGAAAATTCATAGGCCGTATGACCCATGGTCATTAATCGAGTTTTCGCACAAAGGCCTTTATTTTGGGAATTGCCGATGCCGGCATGCTCAGTTCATCGACCCCCATATTTATAAAAGCTTCGGTCAAGGCGGTGTCCGCCGCTAGGCCGCCGCATATACCAACCCATTTTCCTTGGGCATGGGCCACCTTAACGACACCACGGATTATGTTTAGAATACCTGGCACTGCCGCCGGGATATAATCAGAAACGGATGGATTGGTGCGATCGGCTGCCATTAGATATTGCGCCAGGTCATTAGTGCCAAAGGAAAAGAAATCTACATCCTCTACAAATTTTTCGGGCATTAGGGCAACATTGGGTATTTCCACCATGATACCCATCGGAATGGAAGAATTGGTCTTGAACCCCTCTTTTTGAAGACCCCTCATTTCCATTCGGACGGCAGCTTTGATTTCATGTAGATCCTCCGGCGTGGCGATCATGGGAAATAGCAAATGAATATTGTAAGCGCTGGACAATCGCAAAAGTGCTCTTATCTGTGGTTTAAGCAATTTTTCGTAGTGCTTGAACCCCAGTCGCAGTGCACGGGTACCCAAGGCCGGATTTTCTTCTTCATCCATTCCGATGTATGGGACTTTTTTGTCGGAACCGATATCTATTAAGCGAATGACGACTTCCTTGCCGGAAAGTTCGTCGAGCATCGCTTTATACATATTGAATTGTTCGTCTTCCGAAGGAAGTGTTTTTCGATCCATAAAACAAAACTCGGTTCGCAACAGGCCCACTCCATCTGCTCCGCGACGCTGGGCTTCCTTAGCTTCATTGAAATTACCGATATTGGCGTAGACCTTAATCTTTTTGCCCGAGAGAGTCTCTGCAGGCAAATGACAATTTTTAAGATTGTCTTTTTCTGTTTGCCGATAGTTCAAACACTGTTCTTGGAAGGCTTCTAATGTTTTGGAGTCTGGATCGATAGTTACCGACCCTATTTCGGCATCTAAAAGAACCACCACGGATTTCTTAATGAAATTTAAATTAGTACCGACGCCAACAATTGCAGGAATGCCCATAGCATTGTAAAGTATCGAAGTGTGGTCGGTCGTACCACCGTTGGAGGTTATGATTCCGATTACGAATTCGCGATCAATAGTGGAAATTTGATGGATCGAGATCTGGTCGGCTACCAGAATTGCCGGTTTGTTCAACTGCAGTCCTTGGGTCAACCTTCCTTGAAGTGATTTGATAACATCTTTAGCGACTTCGTCGATATCTTGAGCGCGGGCACTAAGGTATTCATCGTCTAGTTGCTCCAAGAGCTGAACATACTCCTTAGCGACTGAATGCAATGCAAAATCAGCACAACAACTTTGGGTCGAAATAAGATTTTTGGTTTTGTCAATAAGTTCGGGATCTTCTAAAATTGAGATGTGCGCATCGTATATTTCCAAATCGCTTTTAGAAAGCTGCAATGACATTTTAGTTCTTAGATGGCGTATTTGCTCTTTTACGATTTCTAGGGAATCATGAAATCGGCTGATCTCTGCCTTAGTATTCGCAACAGTTTTTTTTTCAATAACGAAGGAGGTATCGTTGTCGAGCAAAAAGACTTCTCCATAGGCCATGCCCGGAGATGCCGATATTCCTTTTATCGTACGAATGGTTTTAGCTATTAAAGTTGTTTTTCACTAATTCTATCAGGGCTTTCATGGCTTTTGATTCGTCAGTTCCGTTCGTAGTAATTTCAACGGTTGCATCGCTTTTTACACCTAAGGTCATTATGGCCAACATGCTTTTTCCGTTTATCGTTTTACCGTTGAAAGTGACCTTTACCTCACTTTCGAAGCCACTGGCCTTTTTGGCAAATAGCGATGCCGTACGCGCATGAAAACCGATTTCATCGGTTATAGTCACGGTTTCTTTGACCATTTTTGTTAGTTTAAAAGTTCTTCGGCCTGATCCATAATAGAGGATGGATTTCTAACGGCCTTATTTACGCTTACATCGAGAACGGGCTTTCCTTCAAATCGACTTTGCCCTGCAATTTTGACCATTTTGGCAATTATCACAACATCGGCTCCATCAATTTGGTCCTGGGATAGTTTAATGGGAATCTTATGTCCGCCTTGTTCTTCAACGACTATTTCGTGGCCACGTTTCTTCGCTTCCTTTTTAAGGGCCATTGCCGCCATCTTGCTATGGGCAACCCCGGCCAAACAAGCTGTAACTAAAGCTATTTTCATATTAGAATAGTTTTGATTAATCCATTTCTTCCTCTTCTTCCCTTTCGAGTTGGGCAATGTCCCTATTGCTCATACTCTTGAGAAGGTTGGCCACCAACGCGACCGTAATCGAGCCGATTACCACTGAAAGTACGAAAATTAAGGGTTTGTCGTAAAAAAACCATTGTGCAACACCCAAAACGGGCGTACTCAGTTCCAAAAGAAAATATCCGGCTATAATTCCCGCAACGGTAGACCCTATTGCCGTGGCGACGGTAACGCGCCATAAGTCTCCTGCCGCTAGCGGGATTACGATTTCGGTGAATCCACCGATAATGGAATATAGCCAAGAACTTTTGGCGTATTCTTTTTCGGTCTTGGTGTAAAGTTTCGGTCTCAAAAAAGTCGCCAAACACATGCCCAAAGGCGGTACGGTCACAATGGCACCGCATATACCGAGCGGTACAAATAGATCAATATCCATGACCGCGGTAGCAAAGGTACTTTGGGTCTTGCTAAAGGGGCCACCGTAGTCTATTCCGCCCAAGAAGCCCATTACGGCACCTAAAATTCCAGAACCGCCCTCGCCAAGATTGGTCAGAAAATCGGTCAAGAAGGCCATTAATGCGGCAATTGGAGGTCCGACAACATAGAACAGGAACAAGCCGACCAATATGGTGCTGAATACCGGGGCCATAAAACCCCATGTACTTTGCAGCATGCTCGGCAATTGTACTTTTAATAGCATATAAGTCACATAACCGACCAAGATTCCACCGAGCAAGGCGCCCAGGTAGCCGGTATCGATTTGCTGTGCCAAGATACCGACAATGAAACCCGGAGCAATTCCGGGATTGTCACAAATACTATAAGCGGTATAGGCTGCCATTACCGGAACAAAATAATGTAGCCCTATTTCCCCGATGTCCTTTAAGATCTTCCAGATGGTACCGTCGGCTATTTCCGTTCCTCCCAGCACGGCCAGACTACCTGCAACCCCACCGATCAGAATAACGGGTAGCATATATGATACACCCGTTCTAAAGTGCATGCCGGTGTTTTTAAAGATAGTCTTGGTTTCTTCCCAGAATTTCATGATTGGCGATCTTTAGTTGAAGGTATTTATAATGTCTTGTTTGGTGGTCGCGTCTCCCCAAAGTTTGCGAATGTCATCATCCAAAGCGAGTTCGGCTATGGCGGACATCATTTCGATATGTACAGTATCTTCACCTTCTTTTAATTTTGGAATGGCGAGCATGATGACAAAGTTGACCATATCATCATCTTCATCCCAGATCAGGCCTTGCGATCTTCCGAAAGCAAAAGAGGCCTCATTCACAACTTCGGACACACTATGCGGAATGGCAATATTGCTGCCGCAGTAGGTGGACAATAATTTTTCGCGATTCAAGAGGTCGGAAATATAACTGTCCTTATCGTTGATTTTGGCAGTATCAAAAAGTAGTTGCGCCAATTCATCAATGGCGTCTACTTTGTTTTTGGCTTTTAAATCAAGGATAATTTCTGGAATCATTTTAGGTTACTTTTTCTGGGCAGCGTCGATAGCGGCCCGACATTTTTGTATTCCTGCGGTTATTCCATCCGGATCTTTAAAGATCGCCGATGAAAGAATGACCACATCGGGATCACATTCTATTAGTTTTTCAAGGTTGTCAGCGCGAATTCCTCCGTCGATGGCAATCTCACAATCCGGATTTTTTTCATCGACCAATTTTCTGGCTCTTCTTAAAAGATCCAAACAAGATTTTCTCCATCCCCAGTTATCTTTTCCATCGGTTTCATCGACTCCGTGCACCACAATATGCAAGCGGTCAATGTCATATATCGATTCTTCGACAAATGAGAGCGGCGTATACAATCCAATAGTAAGTCCGAATTTCATTTTGCGCTCACGGCACCAATTGATAATATAGGCCAAGGGCGCACCGATAAAATGTTCTGCAGGAAGAATCAGCATATTTGTACCTACCTCTGCCAATTTTTCAATAAACAATAGATCGCATGTTTCGGTATAGATATGGCATTCAATCGGCTTGACGGTATAGGGCCTAATGCCCTCTATTACCTGATGTCCGCCCATCAATTGCATATTCTTCAAGTCATGCATATCAGCAGCATCTGAATGTATATAATCTGCTCCTGCTTCACTGGCTTCTTTGACGATGTCGGCCAAATGGCCATAATCGACGTGGGCCAAGCCTGCGGCAATCTTTATTTTCTTCATAGTGGAATATTATGCCAAACTATTGGACATTATTTTTTTTATTTGATCGGTATTTTCAGGCATTAACAAAGTTAAAAGTGGATGGTTCATGATTTCCTTATGCTCCTCCTTAGTCAAATTTGCACGTTGCAATGCTTCAGAAAGCCTTACCTTTTTCATCAGACCAATAATTCTTTCACCCAAAGAACGATCGTCATCTTTTGAATTGATGTAGCGGGCCACTCTATCAAACTTATCTTGGGCCAAGGGTTCTTTATACTTCAAAAATTCAGGATAGACGATAGCCAAGGTTTCACCGTGAGGAACCCTGGGGCAAATACCGCCGATGATTTCACCTAATGGATGTGGCAATTGGGCTCCCCCATTTGCCAAGCAAATACCAGCCAATGTATCGGCCCAGGCCAGTTGGGTGCGTGCCTCGATGTCAGCAGGATTCTCGATTGCAATCGGCAAATAATCAAAGACGATTTTAATGGCTTGAAGCGACATGCTTTCGGTCAAAGGAGAGGTAAGATTGCCCAAATAGCTTTCGAAAGCGTGGGTAAATGCATCGAACCCTGTGGCCGCCGTTACATGCGCCGGAACCGTAAGCATTAACTCGGGATCGACTATAGATACGTATGGAAAGAGGCCTGAATGAAAAATCGTTACCTTATTTTTGTTATTAGTATCCGAAACGACGGCCGCCTGTGTCGATTGGGATCCTGTGCCCGAAGTGGTCGACACCGCAACAAAGGGCAACGACGTTTTAGGGCTTGGCCCTACCGCGAACGGATTTGAATACTTTTCGATAGCATTGTCCCAATTGATTTTGGCTTCTGCATTGTATAAAAAAGCAATCAGTTTGGCACTGTCCATAACCGAGCCTCCACCAACGCCCAGGATGAAATCTACCTGATGCTCCACAGCTTTTTCAATACCCCTTTCGACGCCTTCCGTAGTTGGGTTTGGAATGATTTCATCAAAATTGAACACTGAAACACCCGCTTCGTTCAGAATGCCATTGATTCTTTCATAGGTCTTTTTTTGGGACCCGTTCAAGGGCCTGGAAATCAATAAACACTTTTTTCCTAGATTTTCTGAAACCTCCTTCAATTCACTGATCCTGCCAACCCCAAAGCGAATTTGAGTAGGCATAAAAAAGTTAAAACTCTTCATAAACTGGGTTATAATAATTTGAATTTTGCGGTAAAATGGCGAAGACTCAATATTGGCCCTTCATATATCAACTTTAATCCTTTCATTTCATGTCTCCGCTCGTAAACATCGGCTAAGGAATTGACCACAACATCCATATGCCTATTGGTATATACCCTTCTAGAAATTGAAAGCCTTACAAGATCCAGTTCAGGAAATGTCACTTCCCCAGTTTCCGGATCTTTTTTGGAGAAAGCGCAAGACCCTAATTCTACTCCTCGCACACCACCGGTTCGATAGAGTTCGACTACCATAGCCTGACCTGGAAACTCACCTTGCGGAATATGAGGATAGAATTTTCTGGCATCTATATAGACCCCGTGCCCGCCGGTAGGCTTGATAATCGGAACACCTCTCTTATGGAGTTCATCACCTAAATATTTTACTTGTTCAATGCGATATTCAAGATAATCTTCCTCTGTACCTTCATCGAGGCCAATGGCCAAGGCCTCCAAATCTCTTCCACTTTGCCCACCATAGGTGATAAAGCCTTCGTTAACGATTGCCAACAAGTTGAGCATGGGAACCAACTCTTTATGTCGCGTACATATAAATCCACCGATGTTGACCATCCCATCTTTTTTTGAACTCATGACACATCCATCAGCATATGAGAACATTTCAAGGGTTATTTCTTTGACGGTCTTATGTTTATAACCTACTTCGCGTTTTTTGATGAAGTAGCAGTTTTCGGCGAATCGTGCCGCATCGATCATAAACGGGATGCCGTACTTTTTTGCAATTGCAGATACCTCTTTTATGTTTGCCATTGAAACGGGCTGTCCACCATTTCCATTACAGGTTACCGTCATTATGATCAACGGAATGTTGTCCTTTCCTTTTTCATCGATCAAGGCTTTTAATTTAGTGACATCCATATTTCCTTTGAAAGGATGGTCAAGGGTATTCGCTGTGCGACCCTCCTCCACGATAAGATCGACCGGAATTGAACCAGCTACTTCTGCATGCCCCTTAAAACTGTCGAAGTGCATATTTCCTGGTATGTAGCCTCCATTTTTTGCGTAAAGTTGTGACATGATAAAATCAGCTGCCCTGCCTTGGTGCGTGGGCTGCACATAGGGAAAACCTAAAATATCTTGGGCAGCCTTCTCGAATTTGAAGTAACTTTTGGCGCCTGCATAAGACTCGTCGCCCCTCATCATTCCTGCCCATTGATTTGAGCTCATGGCCGTCGTTCCGCTGTCCGTCAACATGTCGATATAGACGTGCTCCGCTTTTAGCTTGAAAACATTGTAATAGGCATCTTCAATCCATTTTTCTCTTTCTGCTCGGGTTGATTTTTTAATCGGTTCGACTACTTTGATACGAAACGGCTCGGCATTCAAAAATTTCATGCAATAATCTTTAATTGGTCTGATAACGGGTTTGGTTTGGGCAAAGATTTAATGTCATTCAAATGAAGGCCCTCGTAAATGTAATAAAACTTGACCAAACGTATCGATAGAAAACCTTAGTCGCCGTAGTTGATGGGTTAGGGCCAAACAGTAATGAAAAACCACATAAGAATCAGGGTGACCGAATACCTCCAAGTTTTATAAAGTTTGTACATGGGGCAAATAAAGGTTCTTTGCGAACAAATATCGCCATTTTAAGCAATCAGATTTTAGATGGGATCTTTGAATAAGATAACTAAAATATTGTAAATTAGCCCGCTGCCTTTTTTAGCAATTACAGGCTATTCGGCGTCAAAAGCAAGCTCCTAGGGCAACAACAATAAATGAGAATTATGTCAAAAAACGACCAAACAGTATTTAAGCTCAACGGCAAGGTCGAGGGCAATACCTCGAAGATCGAGACCATACGAAACTTGATATTCGGTGAAACCATCGAGGCTTATGATTCTGAATTCGAATCGCTCAAAAAAGATATACTCGACAAGAAAAAAGTGTTGGAAGATTTGATAGAGCAGGTCAGGAACGACCTTAACACCTCTATCGACAATATCGCGACCGATGTGAACATCCGTATTACCGAAGTCGAAAAAAACCTGGAGAATAGGATCGATAATTTAGAGGATGATGCCGTAAACAAAAGAATGCTCGGCAAATTGCTAATTGAACTGGGCGAGAAGGTAAGCAAGAAATAGACGGGCAAAAACTCCTCTTAATGAACGAGAATGACAAAATAGAAATCCTTAAGGATATCTTATTTACGGATGACCGTGAATTCGAGGAGAGAATATCCAAGAGGGTTGATATTCTAGAGCGTACCGTAAACGAGAAGAAAAAACTTTCAAAAAAGGTTCATCCTATCATAGAGCATGAATTGGAGGAGTTTACGAGAAGCATCCCCCAAACCTTGGGCCCGACAATTACCGCCACTTTAAAGGAAGAAATCAAGAACCACAAAGATGAGGTGGTCGATGCATTGTATCCCGTACTGGGTAAAATGGTGAAAAAATATGTGGCCCAGGAAATGAAGCTGCTTTCGGAAAAAATAGACGGCCAGCTGGGGTTCTTGAAACGCTGGAAAAGAAAGATCAAATCGTTGTTCTTTGGGGTAAGCGAAGATCAGCAGTTACTTGACGAACTTTCATCTGCAAAGATCGAACAGGTGTTGTTGATAGAAAAGGATTCGGGAATCTTAAAGGCAGGGTACACCAAATCGAAAACAATCGACGAAGAAATGATCTCGGGCATGTTCACCGCGATCAAGTCGTTCGTTGAGGATGCCTTCAATCAAAAAGGTCAAGAACTAGAACTGATTGAATATGAAAACTATCAAATACACCTGCAGAGCTTTGTAACGCATTATATTGCCGTTGTGATTTCCGGCAATTATTCACTTGGGGCCAAAAACAAACTTCAAGACCTTATCTTCGATTTTTACCATGGTTATATGGCCATGAACCTTGACCTTGTCTTTGAAACATTGAATGCCGAAAAAGCGGCAGTTCCTGTAGATAGGCGTCGCCTTGAACGAAAATTGGCCCAAAGTTTTGGCAATGCACAGATCTAAAAAACTGGTGGTTTTGGGCCATTTCGGGGTCGGCAAGACCTCGTTGATCAGAAGGTTCGTAAGCGACGTGTTCTCCGATAAGTATAAAGTTACCATTGGGGTGCATATTACCAAAAAAGTGGTGGAAATCTCCGCAGGAAACTCGGTCTCACTTATTTTATGGGATTTAGAAGGAACCGATGACATCACTACGATTAGGAATTCCTATCTTTTGGGAACCCATGGCGCCGTTTTCGTTTTTGATGTTACCCGACCGTCGACCTTTCAAAATCTGAACGAAGACCTTAAGGTAGTTGCCGAGAAATTGCGATCCGTTCCGATAATCGTGGTTGGCAACAAAATGGATCTCGTAGATGCCAATGACTTGATAACCGTTCTTGGCGAGAACGATATTGCGTACGATTTTCTTTCAAGCGCAAAGACCGGAAGTGCTGTAGAGGACTTGTTTTACAAAATGGCGACCCTTTTACAAGAAGATGCTTAACGAATACCGACAACGATTTATTAACGAAAGCCTACAGTTGATCTTGTTGGATAACGATAGTGTCGTGGTCGCAAGCGACAACAGTATTTTTCACGTTGCCCAAGGTGAGTCGATAACAGAATTGCATCCTTTTTTTGAGAGCGTACCGTCATTGATCGAAAGCGAAACAAAGGTTTTCAAGTTCTTATGCATCCACCTTTCCTTGCAGGGAGATTTTCGTATTGTAGACATTTCTATCAGTAAGGAAGAACCCCATGCCGTACTCGTAATTCACGATCTTACCGAACATTATGAGTCGTATCAAAGTGCTGCCCAGGCAAGAAACGAATCGGTAATCAAGACCGAGTTGACTGTAATCAAGAACAATGAGTTGGAAGAACGTGAGCGCTTCAAAAATCTATTTATCCAGAATTTCAGCCACGAAATCAGAAACCCTTTGACGAGCATAGTGGCAATAGCCAATATTCTATCTGATACCTCGTTGACGGACCAGCAACGAAAAATGCTCGATTTTTTACAGGAATCTAACGCCGCTCTCAAACTTATGCTCGAAGATATTCTTAGCCTTGGCGCAATTGAAAGTGGCAAGTTGCATTTGCAAGAAAAACCGTTTGATCTGACCAAACTTTTTCGGCTGCTTGAATTCACCTATAAAACGAAGACCAAGCAAAAAAATATAGAACTCGTCGCTGTTTTTGATGAGCGAATTCCTGATTTTGTCGAAGGGGATCGACTGCGGTTGTACCAGATACTTACCAATCTGCTCGACAATGCGCTGAAGTACACCGATAGTGGTAAAATTTCGTTTTCGTTATCCTTTAATCAGAAGTGGGCCAACAAGGTAAGTATCCGTTTCGAAGTCGCTGATACAGGGGTCGGTATTCCCGAAGAATCGTTGGAATCCATTTTCGAAAGCTTTACCCAGCTCGACGTTGGCCAGAACAAAGATGGCTCCGGTCTGGGGCTTGCCATCGTCAAAGGTTTGTTAGAACTGATGGGTAGCAAGATCAAAGTGACTTCACAAGTCGGCCAGGGCTCGGTTTTTTATTTCGACCTTTTGTTAAAATACCCACTGCATCCGGTTCAGGAAGCGCTAAAGGGAAGTACAAGTCCAATACAGGGCGATATCAAAAGAAAGGCCAAGGACAAAGTCAACCTTTTGGTCGTTGAAGATGATGAACGAATACAGACCTTAATTTTAAAAACTTTGGTTGACGCAGAGTTTTTTAATGTGGATATTCTTAATGATGGGGCCGATGTTTTGAAAGAATTGGTCAACAATCAATATAACATCATCTTGATGGATGTAGACTTGCCCAATATTTCCGGTGACCATCTAACAAGACTTATAAGGGAGTTCCCTTTCAAGAACATCAAGAACATACCCATAATCGGACTTACCGCGAATGCCTTCAATGAGCAAATAACCTCCTATTTGGCTTCGGGAATGAACAAAGTATTGACCAAGCCCTTTGAAAAAGAAGATCTCATAAAGGCTATACTTCGTGTTTTGAGATAGAAAACAAATTTTGTTTTGCTTATAGATTCCTTCCCTTAAATGTCGTTTTAAGCATTGACTCAAGATTAGTATAAAGGCACAAATTGTAAGAAAATGACTACAAATATGCTTTTTGTCGATGAAATATGCTTTTTGTCGATGAAAATAATCTCGAGTTCGTTTTTTCTTTCCTACCATCTGCTACTTATTAGTTTTAGCCGTTCTTATGAATCAAGAGATCCTTGACCGAACAAAAAGAACAGGCACTGAAGAACACTTATGAACGGCATTGATAGTTCGCTTTTGGCACAAATTTTTTTCGGAACCAGTTTGGTGGTCTTTTTAATGGCCCTTTATATCATTTTACCCGGCTTTGTCTACGGAAAGCGCACGGTCTTGAAACCTAAATTGGTCAATGCCATGTGGCTCAAGTTTTACGAAGGAACGATTGGAAGGATAAAAAGCAACTTGATAGGATTCAAAAAAAAAGAATTGATCGATAATGTGAACTTGACCCATAATACTTTTAGAATAAAAGTGGCAAGGAAAATTTAAAGTAGGGCTATACTAACACTAACCATGTATGTTGTCCGATATCGACCTTGTTTAAAATTCGATTTTTGAAATGCAGTTGCATAGTGGAGCCTATGCAATGAAAGATCGTCCAACTGAATTTGGTGATATAAAAGAGAGTTTTGATTAGTTAGGTTGGTTTGAAGGGCCCTGAGAACTCAGGGCCTTTTGATAATCGGAAAGAAAGTGTTGTGCTTAAAAAGAATGTGATGCGTATGAGAAAATCTTTAGCGATCTTGGTTATTTTGATCGTGCTGCTCTTAATAGCAAAAATAGTTATGGAATCTTCCCATTAAGCTTTAAGAAGCTAAAAACTCGATATTCAATTTTGTGACAGTTCCCCTAAAGGGCATTTAGAACGTTTTTCTGAATGTCTTTTTTCGTTCGAATCTTTAGAACAAAATAGTTGGCCACAAAAGAATCAAGAACGGTAAGTGACCATAAACTTAAGCGTGCTATGAAAATGCATGCGCATAGTTTCCATTCTTATATTTTCATCTGCTAATCGGTCAGGTCAAACCTGTCTTCCAACATTTTTATTGCATTGATCAGGGATCTGCCGTCATGATAGTTGGCCTTCCATATTTGGGCTTTCGCCCTGTTTTTTGCCTGGGGACTCGTATCAAGCCCTGCATCGTACCAACCACCGAACTCATGGTCGATCAAGTATGTATCGATATATTGCCATTGTTTTTTGAACAACTCGTAATAACGGTTTTCTTTCGGATATATTTTTGACATTAATAGCAGTGAGTTCAGTCCTTCTGCCTGTGTCCACCATACTTTTTCATTGTCCTCGATAGTTCGGTCGCCGGTCATTCCCCAATAATAGCCTCCTTCATAAAACCCTCCTTTTTTGCGATCCCAACCCCAATCAAGGGCATGGTCTACCATTTTTTTTGCCTTTATCATTGTAGTCGAATCATTTTCCCTTTCCAAAACGCGGGAAGCTTCCAAAAGCAAAAAGGCGGTTTCGACATCATGGCCAAATGAAACATGGTCTAGGTAAAAATGTTGTTTTCGGTAGGTTTCTGAAGAATCGCTTAATGACACAGGTGTCCAATCCCTTTGTAGGTGCAGGGTCAAATAACCTTTTTCAGTTGTAATGGTATCTCGGATCAACAGAAGAAGTTCTTCCAATCGTTTTTTTACCAAAGGATCGGGCCAGACCTCGTAAAGTGCTGTAAAGCTCTCCATAAGATGTATCGACGAGTTTTGGTCCTTCCAGTCTTTTCGAATGAAATTGTCATAGTTCTTATCGTTTTGCTTTAAGTCGAGCATCCAGGAACCATCCATTTTCAATACATCAAAATAGCCTTTGTATTCAGGGTCGCGGGCATGTTCTTCCAACCATTGGAAGGTTTTTTTCGCAAGGTCAAGGGCTATGGTATCTTTTGAGACCTTGTAATATGTGGACAGCGCGTATATGGCAAATGAATTTCCGTATGTACTTTTGCCCGTAGATAGCAATTTTAGTGAATCGCCGTCTATGCCAAATAGGGTATGGAAACCACCATTTTCTTGATCCCACATGCGGTCTTTCAGGAATTGGAAACCGTGTTTGGCAATTTGCTCATATTTTCGGTCTTGATAGAATATGGCCAAGGTTGATGCCGTCCAAACATGGCGGGCCTGGCTTACCAACATTTTGTTCTGCTTCCCTACTTTATTTCATTCACTATCAAAATCGGACCAAAAGCCACCCTGTACACTGTCTATGGCTTTAGGGTACCAAATCTCGGAAAGCCCATTTAAGGCAACTTGCAGTTCGCGCAATATTTCAGCTTCGTGTGATACGGGTTCGGGATGTTGTTGCCTACAGGAAAAACAAAGTATATGACAAGAGAAGACCAAAACCACAGGGAAGCGCCGTAAAAGAGAAATTTCGCCTATGGCAATCATTTTGCTTGTTCTAGGTTCTAGATAAAACTACTGAAAATTCGGAAAGGTAGGGTTTCGAACTATCGGAATAATATCAGGATGGCACCTAGGGCGGTCAGCACCAAAATCATTTTGCGGTAAAAATCCTCCTTGATAATTTTCACCAAGCGCAGTCCGATAAAAAATCCGATGAAAATGGCCGGCAATAATTTGAGGTTTATAATCAATGTCTGCGTTGTGATCGTTTCCCATACATAAATGTGAAAGGGGAGTTTAAAGAGATTGATTATCAGAAACAACCAAGCTGCGGTGCCTATAAATTGATTTTTGGGCACGCGCATGGCCAGAAAGTAAATATTGCTGAACGCCCCTCCCAGATTGCCGATCATAGTGGTTATTCCGGCCATCATACCTACCATACTTGCGAAAAGCCAATGGCTAGGTACGGCCTTTGATTTGCGACGGTCCCACCAGTACATCATTGCGACACTTATCAAGATAATGGCCGCCATCCAAATTTTAAAGGTGTTTTCATCAAGATCGTTACCGATTAGGACACCGATGAGAATACCAAGAATTATCCATGGGAGAAATTTCAATATATAAGACCATTGGGCATGTCTGTTGTAATAGATCACGGCAAAGAGATCGCCGATAATCAGTAAGGGAACCACAATGCCGGTCGATTCTTTTGTTTCAAAGGCCAATGCCATCAACGTAACGTTCACAACAGCTATACCCTTGATCCCTGCCTTCGACAAACCTATTACCAAGGCGGCCGAAGCAGCAAGCATCCATGCCGTTGGTGATATTTCAGATGTCATTGAGAGTAGCAAAGACCAGGTTTAGCGAACAATGGGCAAATGTATCCTAAAAAATTCTATCTTTAGCGATCAACCAATTTTCTGACCAATGGAACTCAGCACACTTGACTATAGTTTTATCATTGTATTCTTCTCTTTGGTACTTGGTATCGGGGTTTACGTTTCGAAAAAGTCGGGAAAGAATTCGACCGAGTTTTTTCTTTCCGGAAGAACAATGCCCTGGTGGCTATTGGGCCTCTCTATGGTAGCGACCACCTTTTCTACCGACACCCCGAATTTGGTTACCGATATTGTTCGAACTACAGGTGTTTCTGGCAACTGGGTTTGGTGGTGCTTCTTATTGACAGGGATGCTCACGGTGTTCGTTTATGCCAAACTCTGGCGTAAATCGAATGTCAATACAGACTTGGAGTTCTATGAAATGCGTTATGGCGGCAAGCCGGCAAGTTTTTTAAGAAAATTTCGTGCAGTATATCTCGGGGCCTTGTTCAATATAATAACCATGGCTTCGGTTACCTTGGCCGCAATAAAAATCGGTGGAATAATGTTGGGTCTTGAACCCTGGGAAACCGTTGTGGGGGCTGGACTTATCACGGTAATTTTTAGCGCGTTGGGAGGTTTTAAGGGCGTTGTTTATACCGATTTTCTTTTATTTTTTGTGGCTATGTCGGGTGCTATCGGGGCTGCATATTACTTGGTGAATATTCCAGAAGTAGGGGGTATTGAGGCATTGATGTCTAATGATAACGTCACGAGTAAATTGAACATCTTACCAGATTTCGATAATACCCAGGTTCTGATTACTCTATTCATCATTCCAATTGCGGTGCAATGGTGGAGTTCATGGTATCCCGGGGCAGAACCAGGTGGCGGAGGTTATATCGCGCAACGTATGTTGGCGGCCAAGGATGAGAACCATGCGATTGGGGCTACTTTTTTCTTCAATATCATGCATTATGCCCTGCGCCCTTGGCCATGGATTTTGGTAGCGTTGGCCTCATTGGTGGTTTATCCTGATATTGCTAGTATACATGAGGCTTTTCCAAATGTCGCTGAAAGTAAGCTTGGGCATGATTTGGCCTATTCCGCCATGTTGACAAAATTGCCCAGCGGACTTCTTGGCGTTGTATTGGCCTCTTTGATCGCTGCCTATATGAGTACGATTTCAACGCAATTGAACTGGGGATCTTCTTATATAGTATTCGATTTTTATAAGAGACAAATTAATCCTGATGCCACTGAAAAACAGATGGTGGCCGTCGGGAGAATATCAACGATTGCCCTGATGGTCTTGAGTGCCTTATTTGCCCTGACCCTACAGAATGCATTTGAGGTATTCGATTTGTTGATACAATTTGGTGCAGGTACCGGGTTGGTTTTTATTCTTCGATGGTTTTGGTGGCGTATCAACGCTTGGAGTGAAATTACAGCCATGTTCGCATCTGGTATTCTGGTCATTCTTTTAGCTACTACAGATATAGGGGATTTTCTTTTTGCTCCGGGCACAGGGGTATTTCCAGAGTGGGCAAATTATCCGTTTGTAGTTGTTGTTACTACGGCCATTTGGTTGACCGCGACTTTTTTGACGCAACCTGAATCGGATGAAACGCTGCGTTCATTCTATAAAAAAATACAACCGGGCGGTCCCGGATGGTCAAAAGTGGTCGATAAGGCACAAAATGATAATATCGAGATTGTCAAGGCAGGTGAAAAATGGAGCGTTCCTTCTGGTATAACGGCAATGGTTCTTGGGGTCGTACTCATCTATTCGATTATGTTCGCAACAGGATATTGGATTTATGGCAAAACGATGTCTGCAATGATTTTATCCGCTATTGCCTTGGTTTCTGGATTCTTGTTGATCAAAGCTTGGAACCGAATGAAGGATCATATTTTATAATCCGAGCAATCATGAAAGAAAGAATACTTTCGGTCGATATATTTAGGGGCGCGACCATCATTTTGATGATCTTGGTGAACACACCCGGCACATGGTCGGCCGTTTACGCCCCGTTTCTCCATGCCGAATGGCATGGCTATACGCCGACCGATCTGGTCTTTCCTTTTTTCCTTTTTATTGTAGGCACATCGATTGTCTTTGCCTATAAAAACAAACCGACAAACTCGAAGACCTATAAAAAAATTGTGGTTCGAACACTTAAGTTGATCGGACTCGGATTGTTCCTTGGTGCGTTTACACTTAGTTTTCCTTTCATAAAGGATTTTGCCGATATCAGATTTCCTGGTGTGCTACAACGTATCGGGGTCGTATTTTTCTTTGCTTCCATTCTATTTCTAAATTTCAATTGGAAGACCTTGATCGGCATTTGTGCGGTCATTTTGATCGGCTATTGGTTATTAATGGGGTTTGTCCCCGTGCAGGGCATGGAATCTACTTTCGATCGCGCCCCCAACAATCTCGCCAATTTTATCGACGTAAAGGTTTTCGGATCGCACAATTACAAGGCCGATTACGATCCCGAGGGTCTTCTGAGCACCTTACCAGCTATCTGTAGCTCGTTGCTGGGAATCTTTACTGGATTGATTTTGATTTCAAAACAAGAAAAAAAGGCCACAATATTGTTTGGTATTGGTGGCGCACTTTTGATTTTAGGACATTTATGGGATATCTTCTTTCCGATCAACAAGGCATTATGGACAAGCAGCTTCGTTCTTGTAACTGCAGGATGGGCCAATCTTGTTCTGGCATTGATCTATTACTTGACCGATGTAAAAGGCGTTAAGTTCGGAAGCATTTTTCGTTATGCAGGGGCGAACGCCATCATACTTTATTTTTTGTCAAGCTTCATCAGTAAAATAATGGGGATGATAAAGATGACCGAGGATCAATCGTTGCATGGTTGGCTTTTTGATACGGTTTATGTACACGATTTTATGTCGATGCAGCTATCTTCATTGCTGTACGGCTTGAGTGTTGTCGCCTTTTACTGCCTATTGGCGTTTGTACTCTTTAGAAAAGGGATTTTCGTGAAGGTTTAGTTGTTTTCGGGCACACCTGAATCGCCATGAAGACTTGAAGAAGATACTTTATTCTTTTGCCCCATGTGATGACATCAGCTTTGCGACATATTTGCCGATGACATCAAATTCAAGGTTTACGGCCGAACCTACTTGATAAGTATTGAACCTGGTATGCTCGTAGGTGTATGGAATAATGGCTACACTGAACGTACTTACTCCCGAATCTATGACGGTAAGGCTAACCCCGTCGATTGTAATCGACCCTTTTTCGATGGTCGGGTTGTTTTTAGAGCTGTCATATTCAAAAGAGAAGATCCAACTGCCGTTTTTTTCCTCGATCGAGGTACATGTCCCTGTTTGGTCTATATGGCCCTGTACTATGTGGCCATCTAGGCGCGAGCCCAAAACCATGGCACGCTCAAGATTTATTTTATCACCTACTTCAAGACTTCCCAAATTGGTTTTCTGCAAAGTTTCAGCGATTGCGGTAACGGTATAGACATTTTCATTTAATGAAATTACCGTTAAACATACCCCGTTATGTGCAATGCTCTGGTCTATTTTAAGTTCTTGGGCCAAAGAAGAGGCAACGGTCAGGTCAAGGTTGCTTCCGTCTTTTTTTAGGGCCGTAATTTCGCCCAATGTTTCGATGATGCCCGTAAACATATTCCGTTTAAATTAAGTAGTTTTGTGCCTTAACTCGCTCACAAAGGTAAAGATATAATGCTTGAAAACGTCAAAATAAGACTGGGGATATCGGTCGGGGATTTGAACGGAATCGGCTGCGAGGTCATCTTGAAAACTTTTGCCGATTCAAGAATGCTCGATTTTTGTACCCCGATAATCTTTGCTTCTAACAAGACCATTTCATTTCAAAAAAACACATTGGGTATTGAAGTAAAATACAACGGTATCAATGAAGCATCAAAAGCAATCGATGGAAAAATCAATGTCGTAAACGTTTGGAAAGAAGTACCGAACATTCAATTTGGGGAGGCAACAGAAGAAGCGGGCAGATTTGCCATAAAATCGTTAAAAAAAGCCGTAGAGGCTTTAAAGAACGATGAAATAGACGTGCTGGTCACCGCTCCTATAAACAAGAACAATATTCAGGCCGAAGACTTTGATTTTCCAGGGCATACCGACTATTTGGCGCAAGAGTTGCAAGGCGAAAGCTTGATGTTCATGGTAGCCGATAAGCTAAAGATAGGCCTTTTGACAGACCATGTCGCCGTTAAGGATGCGCCGGCGGCGATCAATCCGATACTGATACGCACCAAGGTGCGTATAATCGAAAAATCACTTTTAATGGATTTCGGAATTCGACGTCCCAAAGTCGCATTATTGGGAATCAATCCACATAGTGGTGACAACGGCGTTATCGGAAAGGAAGATAATGAGGTTTTAAAACCGGTAATCAAAGAGATGTCAGATGCCGGCCATTTGGTGTTCGGCCCCTATTCGGCAGACAGTTTCTTTGGTTCAGATATGTATATGAAGTTCGACGCCATCTTGGCGGCCTATCACGACCAAGGCTTGATTCCGTTTAAAACATTGTCTTTCGGGAAAGGAGTTAATTTTACAGCCGGGCTTTCAAAGGTACGTACTTCGCCCGATCACGGCACGGCCTATGAAATTGCAGGCAAAGGAAAAGCAGACCACAGTTCGTTCAAGGAAGCCGTCTTTACGGCCATCGAAATCTATAGAAATCGCACCGAACATCAAGGATTGACCGATAACGTATTGCAAAAGCAGCGTACAAGGCGATAGTAGGTGTTGATATACAATGCATTTGAATCTTTGGGCGGCAATTGAATCAACGTTTATTTTGCTTAACATATTGGCCATTTTCAAAATAATGTTATCTTTGCAGCCCGTTTTGAACGGGTATTTTTGTCGAATTTGTGTTGTATAAGATGAAGCATAAGGAATACTATATTCCTTTTTCAGGATTGAAGCAGGGTAAACACCGATTTGATTATATAATCGAGAACAAGTTCTTTGAATCTTTTGGGTATAATGAGTTCAATGATGCACATATTGAGTTGAATGTGATGCTGAATAAGACAAGTACCATGCTCGAACTTGACTTCGACGCAGAGGGAACGGTCAATGTCGATTGTGACTTGACAAACGAGCCATATGATCAACCTGTCGCTTCAGAATTGCAACTCGTAGTGAAATTCGGAGATGAGTTCAACGATGACGATGACGAAATATTGATTATTCCGCATGGCGAGCACCAAGTCAATATTGCGCAGTACATATATGAGATGTTGGTCTTGGCGGTACCTCAAAAAAGGGTTCATCCAGGAATTGCAGATGGCACGTTAAAGTCCGATGCACTTGATAGATTGGCAGAACTTGGACCAAAAGAGTCAGAAAATAAAGAAGATAATGATCCCAGATGGGATGCTTTAAAAAAATTACTAACGGATAAATAAGTTACAATGGCACATCCTAAGAGAAAAATTTCGAAGACCAGAAGGGACAAAAGAAGAACACACTATAAAGCTGTTGCCCCGACTTTGGCGACCGACCCGACTACTGGCGAAATGCACTTGTATCACAGAGCTCATTGGCATGAAGGAAAATTGTACTATAAGGGCCAGGTCTTGATCGATAAGACCGAAGAGGCTGAAGTATAACACATTATTCCCTTAAAACTGCACTCCCGTCGTCATTAACGGGAGTTTTTTATGTTTGTATGTTAAATCGGCATGAAATAGACGATATGTATCAAAGCCGATATGATATTTCAAGAAGTGGCGAAAAGAGGGCATTTTTGGTCGAAAGTCACAAAAAATCAGTACTTTTCACCTCGTTTTGAAGCGTTTTTGATATTTAAAATCAATTTTTGAATGGGGAAACTATCAGCAGCTATAACCGCTGTAGGGGGCTATGTTCCGAAATTTGTACTGACCAATAAAATGTTGGAGGGTATGGTAGAGACCAATGATGAATGGATAACTACAAGAACGGGCATCAAAGAAAGAAGAATCTTAAAGCCCGAGGAAGGCAGTGGTTCCTCCTATCTTGCGATCAAAGCCGTAGAGAATCTATTGAGCAAAAAGAACATCGACCCAAAAGACATCGATTTGGTCATAGTTGCAACGGCGACGCCTGATAGTATGGTCGCTTCGACAGCGGCTTTCGTTGCTTCAGAAATTGGCGCGACCAATGCCTTCGCCTATGATTTGTTGGCGGCCTGTTCAAGTTTTTTGTTCGGAATGTCGACGGCGGCAAGTTTTATAGAAGCTGGGCGGTATAAAAAGGTACTTCTGATAGGAGCTGATAAAATGTCTTCCATAATCGACTATACCGATAGAACGACTTGCATCATTTTTGGTGACGGTGCAGGGGCCGTACTTTTTGAGCCCAACGAAGAGGGTCTCGGATTACAGGACGCCTATTTAAGAGCTGATGGTTCGGGAAGACCATTTCTAGGTATGGACGCTGGCGGGTCTTTGTTGCCCGCATCTGAAGAAACGGTAAAAAACAAACAGCACTTTATATATCAGGATGGGAAAACCGTCTTTAAGTTTGCAGTATCGAACATGGCCGAAGTAGCAGAAACGATCATGGTTCGTAACAATTTGGCGCATACCGATGTTTCTTGGCTGGTGCCGCATCAGGCCAATAAGCGCATTATCGATGCCACGGCCAAAAGAATGGGACTCGAGAGTACCAAGGTCATGATGAACATTCAACGATATGGCAATACAACGTCGGCAACGTTGCCATTGCTATTGAACGACTATGAACATCAACTGAAAAAAGGTGATAATCTGGTATTCGCAGCCTTTGGAGGTGGATTTACTTGGGGTTCCATTTATTTGAAATGGGCTTATAATTGACGAGACTAACCGATTGCTTAACTAATATAAATTCAATGGACATCAAAGACATTCAAAGCCTTATCAAGTTTGTGGCCAAATCTGGCGCAAGCGAGGTAAAACTGGAGATGGAAGACCTCAAGATTACCATCAAGACAGGTGCGGGAGATCATCCCGAGACAACATATGTACAACAGATACCGCTTGCGCAGGCTCCGATTCCGCCCATGGCACAAGCTCCCGTTGCTCACATCCCGGCCACGTCTGAAACCACCGAGCAAAAGCCAAAAGAAGATGACTCGAAGTACATTACCATCAAATCACCGATCATAGGCACTTTTTACCGTAAACCATCACCTGATAAACCGCCTTTTGTCGAGGTCGGGGGAGACATAGCCAAAGGAGATGTTTTATGCGTAATCGAGGCGATGAAGCTATTTAATGATATCGAATCAGAGGTTTCCGGCAAGATTGTTAAAGTTCTGGTGGAAGATTCTTCTCCGGTAGAGTTTGACCAGCCCTTGTTCTTAGTAGATCCATCTTAATGTAAACACGAATTTCGAACAATGAATTCCCACTGTTTAAAAGGAATTTATTGTTTGGAGTTTGGAACTTGAGACTGTTATGTTCAAAAAAATATTAATTGCAAATAGGGGAGAAATTGCACTTCGGGTCATTAGAACCTGCAAGGAAATGGGTATTAAGACCGTGGCGGTCTATTCAAAAGCCGACGAAGAAAGCCTGCACGTCCGTTTTGCCGATGAGGCCGTTTGCATAGGCCCTGCACCGAGCAGCGAATCATACCTCAAAATACCGAATATAATCGCCGCCGCCGAAATAACCAATGCCGATGCCATACACCCCGGCTATGGGTTTCTTTCAGAAAATTCCAAGTTTTCAAGAATCTGTGCTGAGCACGACATTAAGTTTATTGGCGCCTCAGGGGATCAAATTGACAAAATGGGCGATAAGGCAACGGCCAAAGCGACCATGAAAAAAGCAGGCGTTCCTACCGTGCCTGGGTCTGACGGATTACTAAAAGACGTCGCCGATGCCAAAAAAGTAGCCAAAAAAATGGGCTATCCTGTTATGATAAAGGCCACGGCAGGCGGTGGAGGAAAAGGCATGCGCGCCGTTTGGAAGGAGGACGACATGGAAGAACTTTTCAACAGTGCCGTCAAGGAAGCCACCGCAGCTTTTGGAAATGGGGGCATGTATATGGAAAAACTGATCGAGGAACCGCGCCATATCGAAATCCAGATTGTAGGCGATCAGTACGGCAAGGCCTGCCACCTTTCGGAAAGGGATTGTTCCATACAAAGACGGCATCAAAAATTGACAGAAGAGACCCCATCCCCTTTTATGACTGACAAATTGAGGGATGCTATGGGGAAGGCCGCGGTAAAGGCTGCCGAGTATATAAAGTATGAAGGAGCGGGAACCATCGAATTTTTGGTCGATAAACACCGCAAGTTCTATTTTATGGAGATGAACACCCGTATACAGGTCGAACATCCTATTACCGAGCAGGTCATCGACTATGATCTGATCCGTGAACAAATATTGGTAGCGGGCGGGGTGCCCATATCTGGCAAGAACTATACCCCTAAATTACATTCGATCGAGTGCAGGATCAATGCAGAAGATCCATATAATGGTTTTAGGCCCTCGCCAGGAAGGATTACGACGTTGCATACCCCTGGAGGACATGGTGTACGCATGGATACCCATGTATATAGTGGGTACATAATCCCTCCGAACTATGATTCGATGATCGCCAAGCTGATTACTACGGCCCAGACCCGAGAAGAAGCGATAAACAAGATGAAGCGTGCCTTGGATGAGTTTGTCATCGAAGGAATCAAAACAACGATTCCCTTCCACAGACAGCTTATGGACCATCCCGATTACTTGGCCGGTAATTATACCACGAAGTTCATGGAAGATTTTAAAATGGATCCCCAACCTGAGGAATAGAAATTGAAAATCCCGATGTAAATCGGGATTTTTTTATTTCCAAAACCGTTTTTAGGAATAATAAAATGCCCATTTAGAAGTAAGGCGATCGGCTTGGCCAGCGACGCCCACAAACTTCTTGGTCGGTTCAATTTAATTCAACCATCGAACATAAGCTCATTAAAGCATTTTATCGCTCAATTATAGCATAAAATCGAGTAATGTTCCGGCAACAGTAATAATTTTGGACACACCGAAAGACCGATTGGTCTGAACGTGTATATGACGCATTTAAAGCGGTCAGCGATTCAATTTGTGATTAGTAGTTATTTTTGGCCCATGAACTTAAGTTATTGGGAATATAAAACCTGGTTTTCGAACATCGATTTTACCATTATCGGCAGTGGTATCGTTGGGCTTAGCTGTGCCTTGAACCTTCAAAGGCAATATCCAAAAGCCAGAATTTTGGTTTTGGAGAAAGGTAGCTTACCCCAAGGAGCGAGCACCAAAAATGCAGGATTTGCATGTTTTGGCAGCATTTCCGAGATAATTTCCGATTTAAGATCACATAGCGAGAGTGAAGTTCAAGAGCTGGTCAAGAGGCGTTATGAAGGCATAAAACTGCTTAGAAATACATTGGGAGATTTGAATATTGGCTTTCATCGATATGATGGTGGGCACGAACTCTTTGTGAAAGCAAATGCGAGGCTATATGAAGAGTGCAGGTCAAAATTGGATGATATAAACGAACTACTTGAACCTGTTTTTTTCGAGAAGGCTTTTCAGGTAAATGAGAATTCCTTTGAATTTGCGAATATATATGAAAGTTATATTTCAAACCGTTTCGAAGGCCAGTTGCATACCGGAAAATTAATGAAGACCTTACTTGAGAAAGTTTTAAAGGGCAAGACCACTATTTTAAATGCCGTTAGGGTCACGGGTTTTGCCGAAACCGGAAATGGAGTCGAGGTAGCCACCGAAAAATTTGATTTCAAGACCGATAAACTGCTTATCGCTACAAACGGGTTCGCTTCAGAACTCGCGATAGAAAATGTTAGACCGGCGCGGGCACAGGTTTTGATTACCAGACCCATCAAGAATTTGCATATAAAGGGAACCTTTCATTTGGATGAAGGCTACTATTATTTTAGAAACATCGACAACAGAATTTTACTTGGTGGCGGGCGAAACCTTGACTTTAAGGGCGAAGAGACCAGTGAATTTGGTGAGACTGATATAATTCAAAATAAACTGGAAACCCTGCTTACTGATACAATACTCCCTAAAACTCATTTAGAGGTCGATCGACGGTGGAGCGGTATCATGGGTATTGGCGATCAAAAACGACCGATTGTGAAACAACTTTCCGACAATGTATGTTGTGGTGTGCGTTTGGGCGGAATGGGTATTGCGATAGGCAGCGCAGTTGGCAGAGAACTGGCAGAGTTGATCTAGTCTCGTTCCTTCGATGTTTTTAACTGGTTTTTGATAACGATTGTCCTTTTTTCGAAGGTTTTTTCACCATTCTTCTTATCTTGGTATCCCCTAAATCCTTATGATTTGAATATTCTGGACGACTTGGGTCCAAACAAGTCTGAATTTAACCCCACTTTATGAATTGGAACTTGTGCAATCTATGAGTTGCACATCTTTTGGTTTTATGTTTGGCACTTTGATAGTTAAAACATAATTCCCGAAGGGTTTAATGTTATTGAGATGGGAGTAAGCATACAAAGGTTTTTACGAAAAAAGTGCGCACTATTGATGTTCCTTGTTTTTTTGGCAAGCTGCGGCACATCGAAAAACACATATGAAGTACGTTACGAAAAGGCTTGGAAAGAAGTGTTGAAATCACAGGCATGGCGGGATGCCCTTAGGCAAGACAATGGCCCGCTAACTGCCGAAAACAATGACTTCTATGCAAGTACCGATGAAACGGAAATTGTTTCTGGGCCCGCCGTTGACAATAAGGTATATGTTGACGGTTTTGCCGACAAATATGATTTTTTGGTTCATAGGGCCTATGCCAAGATTATTGCCGAAGCCGAGATGGCCGACAGCCGTCTTGAAAAAGATTACCTAGATTGGAATACCCAAGCCAATTTGGCCGAGGCCCAAAAAGACAAATCGATTCGCCAGAAGTTGGAAGCTGTGAATGAACGGTACAAGGCACATCGTAAAATGCTGGAAGGACTTAAATCATGGAACATTTTCAGTGAATTTGGCACTGACGACCTTGATTTTTTTAAGGCCGAACACGCCGATGAAGTGCGACAAATGCTTCAAAAAGGCCATGGTGAAGGCAATGTCGTCGGCTTTTTGGTTTATAAACTGGCGGACCTTTATCATTTCGAGGAGTAGTTGGCAATGACCGAATCTGTCTCAAAAAAACAACTTCTACGGTTCTGTGAGGACTATATTCAGACTAGAATTTTCAGGATTCTTGGGCAAATAGATGGTTTTCGGCAAGCGTTGACCTCTGAGACCAAGAGCAGTGCGGGTGACAAACATGAGACCGGCCGTGCCATGTTGCAACTTGAAAGGGGAAAATTGGGCCGACAACTCGCCGAAGCCGAGGCGACCAAGGTTACGCTTTCTAAGGTCGATATCAATGCTCGATTCGATAAGGTGGCATTGGGAAGCTTGGTAAAGACCACTAAGGCAAGTTATTTTTTATCGATTTCGGCAGGCGAATTCAAAAGCGGCCAAACCTTGGTATATTGTATATCAATAAGCACCCCGATAGGCAAATTATTGCTCGGCAGTTCTGTCGGGGAAATATTTTCATTCAAAGAAGAAGATTTTACTATCTTGGAAATTTCATAGGCTTCTCAAATAACACTAGAAATGAAGGCAAAGACATTTTTTAAAATCACCATGTGGTCAATTTTGGGTATTACAATGCTAAATGCCCAGCAATCAATTGACAAAAAAGTAATATTGATTACGTTGGACGGCTTTCGCTGGCAGGAACTTTTTACAGGTGCCGATTCCTTACTGATAACGAACAAAGAGTACGTTGGTGATACTACCGAATTAAAAAAACGTTTTTGGCGCGATTCTCCGGTCGAAAGGCGAAATGTATTGATGCCCTTCCTTTGGGGCGAAGTTTCAAAAATGGGCCAAATACATGGCAACCGTAATCTGGGAAGCAAAGTAGATTTGACCAATGCCATGTGGTTTTCCTATCCGGGGTATAACGAAATCTTGACGGGCAAGGCCGATGACCAAAGGTTAACCAGTAATGACAAGATAAACAATCCGAACAAGACGGTCTTAGAGATTGCAAATAACGATCCGCGATACAGGGGAAAAGTCGCCGGCTTTGGCAGTTGGGATGTATTCCCCTTTATCATAAACGAAGAACGTTCAGGGGTTCCTGTCAATGCCGGGTTCGAGTTGGCCAAAGGAAATAATCTGACGGATCGTGAAAAATTCCTGAACGAGCTGCAACCTATGGTCCCAAGCCCTTGGGGTACCGTTAGGTTAGATGCTTTTACCCATAATTATGCGCTGGAGCATATGAAAAAGGAACATCCGAGTTTAGTATACATTTCTTATGGGGAAACCGATGATTTTGCCCATGAAGGTGAATATGATGCCTATTTAAAATCGGCCCGTACAACCGATTCGATGATAGAAGAGCTATGGAATTTCACCCAAAACGACCCTTTTTATAAAGACAACACGTTGTTTATCGTTTCGACCGACCATGGAAGGGGAACAAAACCCTTAAAAACATGGACAGGGCATGGCAAGGAAATCAATGGGGCGGGCAGTGTTTGGCTAATCATTTTCGGAAAAGGTGTATCTCCTATAGGTGAGGCCAATGAAGGACAATTGTACAGCAATATGATCGCACCCACAATTTTGAAAGTATTGGACTTAAAATTTGACGCAGGACAAACCGATGGCAAACCTATTGAGCTTCTATTCGACAAAAATTGAGATTTAATAATGGTTTGATGACCTTTAGTTAACCATTACAAAAGTCTAAAATTCGATTTTTATCGTGCGATTAATTGAAGAAGTTTGAGTTAGTTTGTCAAAAACCGGTATGCGTCCTATATACCGGTTTTTTAGTTTTTGGAATATTCGGTTCTATAATGTTCGTCACAGAACGGTAATCTTTTATATAGGCGAACAAAAATATTTTGAAAAAGCTTGTTTTTAGTGAAACCAAAAGACGATCAAAACTAAGCAGATGAAAATATTAACCTTTCTCATAGTACTGATTTCCGGCTTTTCCTTTGCGCAGAACATTAATGGTTTTCGAGTACATTCCCATAACGACTATTTGCAAAATGTCCCGTTCTGGAAGGCCCTTTCAGCGAGTGCAAGCTCTGTAGAAGCCGATGTTTTTTTGGTCGGAGACGAATTGTTGGTCGCCCATACCCAAAATGAGATCGATACACTCAGAAATCTTGAAAAATTATATTTGAAGCCGCTAGCGAAGAGTTTGGAAATAGGTTTTATTGACGGCCAACCTTTTCAATTGCTTATTGATATTAAATCGGAAGCCTATGGCACTTTAGATGCGATCGTTGCCTCCATAAAAAAATATCCTTCCATCATAAATAGTAACTCCGTTTCCATAGTGATTTCGGGCAATCGGCCGAAGGCCTCCGAATATATCGATTATCCCGATTTCATTCACTTCGATTATCAAAGTTTGGATGCTGTCAATGATACGTCCATTTTAGAAAAAATTGCACTGGTCAGTTTGAGCTTCAAAAATTTCTCGGCGTGGAACGGAAAAGGCAGACCGACATCTGAAGATGAAAAGAAGATCGTTTCGGCCATTGAAAAAGCACACGCTTTGGGAAAACCTTTTCGATTCTGGGCCACACCCGATTCAAAAACGGCTTGGAAAACCTTGGTGCATTTGGGAGTGGATTTTATCAATACCGATATGCCTTTTGAATGTGCCGGGTATTTGAACAAACTAAATGCAAATACAAAGGAATAAAGAAATGTAATTTCGTTTGATTCAAGTTGAAACAAGACCGTTTTCTAGCCAAGATCGTGTTTTGAACGATTTGTTTTTTTCTGGGCAGTCTTCTTCTTACTTTTTAGCCGTTTTTCAATCGACAATCTGGTAGGTTTGGTCTTGCGCCTTTTTTTATGAACTTTTAAGGCGTTTTCCAAAATCACGAACAGACGCTCGATGACCAGTTCTTTATTCTTATGCTGACTGCGACTTTCGTCACATTGTAACAGAAGTATGTTTTCTTTGGTCAGTCGATTGCCCAATTTTAGAAGAATACGGCTCTTTTCAGTTGCGGTAAAGGCGTTGGAATTATCAATGTCAAAGGCCAGCTCGATTTTGGTGGACACTTTATTGACATGCTGTCCGCCCGCACCACCACTGCGCACGGCTTTAAACAAAAGTTCTTGGAGTACTTGTTCTTTATTCAAACCAGGCTATATATTCAACCGTTGATTGATGACTTCGATTGCAATATTAAGAAAAACGGTTTTGCCTACTTCAATGGTTTGATCGTGATTGAAATAGATATTCTGCCCTTCATAAGTGCCCACGATCATATAATGCCCACCCATATAATAAGAACCTTTGACCACAACTTCCAGACCTGATTTTTCCGAGACCTTAAATTCATGGGCATAGACGATTATGCGGCGTTTCGTGTCCGCATAGGTCTTGACGATATTGATAGGTATTCGGTTGGCCTCACCGAACAGCGATGCTATGTATAGGTCTTTAGGATGTTCAAAAAGATTTTTAGGTGTGTCTTTTGCGATAATCTTTGTATCCTTCAAGACAATTACCCGATCTGCGAACGGAAGCATATCGTTATGGTCGTGGGTTGCGGTCAGTACCGTAATGTCCTTGTTTTTAAGATAGGCAAAGAGGTTTCGGCGTAAGCTGTTCTTTCTGAAATTATCGATATGGCTAAAAGGCTCATCGAGCAATAAGATTTCGGGTTTTTGTGCCAAGACCCTTGCCAGTGCTACCCTTTGCTGCTGTCCGCCACTGAGGTTCTTTATCTTGGTTTTGGCAAATGGCGTCATTTCGATCATTTCCAAGAGCTCGTCTGTCCGCTCTTTTAGAAACTCGGGCTCCAATACTGAAAGATGCTCACTGATGTTCTCATAGACCGAGGTGAACGGCATCAAATCAAAGTCTTGTGCCAAATATTTCATGTAAGCTTCACCCGGCACCAAATTGTAAAGTGGTCCGAGTATCTGGTTTTCGCCCCAATATACCTTACCCTCTTCAACGTGCAAGAGACCATATATAATTTTGAGCAGGGTGCTTTTACCGCAACCACTCTCCCCGATTATGGAAACATGCTCGCCTTTGGCCACTTTAAGATTGATGTCGTTCAAAACAGGGACTTCATCATAGGAAAAAGAAACATGGTCGACTTGAAGCATGATTGAAAATATACTTGGAAGGGAATAAAAAAAATCCGTTTCCAATTGAAACGGATTTTAGTTAAAAATATTGACGGTCATTCCTTAAATTCTTTCATTACCGCTTTGTTCGGTAATTCTTGATATCCCATATTAAAAAATGTAAATCCGAAAATATCGGCATACTCTTCAATGATCTTACTGGTGGGTTTTCCGGCACCGTGACCGGCATTGGTCTCGATCCGGATCAAGGTAGGGTTGCTTCCCGCTTGTTTTTCTTGTAGTTCTGCAGCGAACTTGAAACTATGTGCGGGCACGACACGGTCATCGTGGTCTCCGGTGGTTATCAAGGTGGCAGGATATTCCGTTCCCACCTTAACATTATGAACGGGCGAATAACCCTTGAGATATTCGAACATTTCTTTGCTATCTTCTGCCGTTCCGTAGTCATAGGCCCAACCAGCACCTGCGGTAAACGTATGATAACGCAGCATATCCAAAACACCTACCGCGGGCAGGGCGACTTTCATTAAATCTGGGCGTTGGGTCATCGTGGCACCGACGAGAAGGCCACCATTACTGCCGCCTCTTATTGCCAAATAATCCGATGAGGTATAGTTTTCATTGATAAGGTATTCGCCTGCGGCGATAAAGTCGTCAAAAACGTTCTGTTTTTTGGTCTTGATGCCCGCTTCATGCCATTTTTTTCCGTACTCACCACCCCCGCGCAGGTTTGGCACGGCATAGATTCCGCCTTGTTCCATCCATACGGCATTGGCAATGCTGAACGAGGGGGTAAGGCTAATGTCAAAGCCACCATATCCATAAAGAATCGTGGGATTTTTTCCATTTCGCTCTAATCCTTTCTTGTGGGTTATGATCATTGGAACTTTTGTTCCGTCCTTTGAGTTATAAAATACTTGATGCGACTCATAGTCATCGGGATTAAAATCAATATCGGGCTTCCAATATTGTTCGTATTCCCCGGTTTCGACATTGTACTTGTAAGAGGATCCCGGGGTATTGTAGTTGGTAAATGAAAAATAAAATTCCTTTTCTTCTTTCTTGCCACCAAAGCCATTGGCGCTCCCTAATCCGGGGAGGTCAACCTGCCTGACCAAATTACCTTCGTAATCATATTGTAGCACCTTGGAAATGGCGTCGACCATATATTCGGCGAAAAAATAGCCCCCGCCAGTATTCGGTGAAAGTACGTTTTCGGTCTCGGGAATAAAATCGACCCAATTCTCTGAAGCTGGATTCGAGGCATCGACGGTTACCACTTTTTTATTTGGCGCTCCCATATTGGTTACGATATAGAGTTTTGAGCCTACATTGTCGATGACATAGCTATCTGAATCAGTATGATCAAGAACAGTTACCAGTTTTGAATTGGGCTGGGTCAGGTCTTTGATAAAAAGTTTATTGCCCGAAGTGGAAGTCGAAGCCGTAAGCACCAAATAACTTTGATCATGCGTTAAATAGGCTCCGACGTATCTATGCCTTTCGTTTGGTGTGCCCCCATAAATTATAACATCATCTTTTTGAGGCGTGCCTAGCTTATGGTAGTATACCTTGTGCTGATCCGTTTTGGCCGATAGCTCACTGCCCTTGGGTTTGTCATAACTAGAGTAATAAAAACCGTCGTTGCCCTTCCAGGATATACCACTGAACTTGATATCGACCAAGGTATCTTCAATAATTTCCTTGGTTTCCGCATTGCGAACGATGGCCTTGCGCCAGTCGCTACCACCTTCAGAAATCAAATAGGCGGCCATAGAGCCGTCTTTTGTAAAACTTAGTCCGGCCAAAGAGGTAGTGCCATCTTTCGAAAATTCATTGGGGTCTAAAAAAACTTCGGGATTTTCATCGTCCTTTTGTCGATAGACCACATACTGATTCTGTAGCCCGTCGTTCTTATAAAAGTAAGTATAGTCGCCTTCCTTGAAAGGGGCGCCCAACTTCTCATAGTTCCATAGTTTTTCAAGACGGTTTTTAAGGTCTTTTCGAAAGGGGATATTGTCCAGATATCCGAAGGTGACCTCGTTCTGCTTTTTGACCCAGTTTTCGGTTTCGGCACTACGATCGTCCTCCAACCAACGGTATGGGTCTTTAACTTGGGTTCCAAAATAGGTTGCCGCTGAGTCGGCTTTGGCGGTTAGCGGGTAGTTCACGGTAAAGGGTTCTTTTTTGGTTTCGGTATTACAAGACAATATTAGAAGTACAATTGAGATAAACAGTAATGGTCTTTTCATGTCGGTCGAGTGTTTGATAAGGACTAAAAATACCATAAAAAAACCTTCAAAACGTACACGTTTTGAAGGTTTTAACATTTTTTGACCAAGGTGTTTATACCAGCTTTTTTTCCACCAAGTATTCTGCTATTTGAACGGCGTTGGTCGCCGCGCCCTTTCTGAGATTGTCAGATACGATCCACATATTCAACGTGTTTCGCTGGGTTTCGTCTCTTCGTATACGACCGACGAAAACCTCATCTTTATCATGTGCATAAATAGGCATGGGATAGGTGTTGGTTTCAGGATTATCCTGTACCGTTATGCCGGGAGTATCGTTCAATAACTTTCGTACCTCATTGAGCTCAAAATCGTTTTCAAAGGCCACGTTCACCGATTCTGAATGCCCCCCTGAGGTCGGTATGCGAACAGCGGTCGCGGTAACCGAAAATGAGCGGTCGTCCAGTATTTTTTGTGGCTCCCTTGCCAATTTCATTTCTTCTTTGGTATACCCATTTTCAAGGAAAACATCGCAGTGGGGCAGCGCATTTCGACCAATGGGATATGGATAGGCCATTTCGCCCTGAATACCTGCAATTTCGTTTTCCAATTGTTGTACTGCCTTTACCCCTGTGCCCGAAACGGACTGATAGGTCGAGACCACCACCCGTTTCATTTTATACTTTTTATGCAGGGGCGCCAATGCCATGACCATTTGTATCGTCGAACAGTTAGGGTTGGCAATGATCTTGTCGTCAGAGGTCAATTCATGGGCATTTATTTCAGGGACAATCAATTTTTTTGTGGGATCCATACGCCAAGCCGATGAATTATCTACGACCGTTGTACCGACCTCGGCGAATTTTGGCGCCCATTGCAGGGATGTGTCTCCCCCGGCCGAAAAAATGGCTATATCAGGGCGTGCGTCGACAGCGTCGGCAAGACCTATGACCGTATATTCCTTGTCCTTGAAAGATAATTTTTTACCGACAGACCTTTCGGAAGCGACCAATAACAACTCGGTAATCGGAAAATTGCGCTCGGCAAGCACTTTTAACATTACCTCGCCCACCATGCCCGTGGCACCAACTACTGCTACTTTCATAATCGAATTGATTTTAAAGGCAAAGGTAGTTCAAGAGTTTTCGGTGTACAAGGTTAAAAGATAGAAAATATATTAATATAACAAAAAGTTACAAAAACAACAATTATGTTCGCTGTGCTTTATGGCAAAAAAGAACCCTGCCAAAAGGCAGGGTTGTGTATCAGTATTCCTTGATAATTCATTATCAAAGGTATTTCGTCAATTACTTTTTTAATGCATCGCGGATTTCTGTTAGCAACTCTTCCGTAGTTGGCCCGGCGGGAGCTTCTGGGGCTGGTGGCGTCTTGGTCTTATTATATGCCTTTACGATTATGAACATGACCCAGCCCACGATCAACAAATTTACAAGCGTGTTGACCCAGGCACCCCATCGTATGGCATTTTCAGGAACATAGCCTTCGGCTCCTTCAGTACCCACAGCCTCGGAAAGAACGACTTTTAAATTGGAAAAATCCATTCCACCTGCAAAATGACCAACAATAGGCATTATAATGTCAGCAACAAAACCGTTGACGACCAAACCTACGGCCCCGGCCATGATTACGGCGACCGCAAACTCGATAACGTTTCCGGTCATAATGAAATTCTTGAATTCTTTTAACATGATTTAGTGTTTTTAGCGGTTAATTATTTTTGTGAACTGCAATTTAGTGAAAAAAGAAATCCACGACAATATCCCAAAAAGCCAAAAACTGCTCATTCCATGAAAATACGTTTGACCCTTTGCGATATGCCGGTCAATAGCTCATAGGAAATGGTATTTGCAGTAGAAGCAAATTTTTCGGCAGAGGGATCCTGACCGAAAACAATGACTTCATCACCTTCTTTACATTCGATTCCCGTAATATCGATCATTAACATGTCCATACATACGTTACCAATGATTGGTGCGATTTTTCCATTGATCTTTACAAAAGCTTTTCCATTGCCGTAATGTCTTCCGATGCCATCGGCGTGCCCCAACGGAAGGGTGGCGGTTACGCGATAGCTTTGAGATGTAAAGGCCCTATTATAACCTACCGTTTCACCTGGCTCGATTCTGTGGATCTGCGAAATAATGGTTTTGAGCGTCGCTATCGGCTTCAATTGTTTGTCGATTTTGGCCTCGTTGCCAAATCCATAAAGTCCGATTCCACACCGTACCATATCGAATTGTGCCTCAGGATAGTTTATAATACCCGATGTGTTCAATAAATGCCGTATCGGCGAACATTCTAATTTTTGATTCACTTCGGAAGCGATTTTCTTAAAACTTTCGATTTGGGATTGGGTGAACCCCTTTTCGTTCAGGTCTTCTGAAGCCGCCAAGTGTGAAAATATCGAAACAATTTTGACATCGTTTTTTCCTTTTACCTGATCCAAAATAAAATCTACATCATTTTCCCAAAACCCGAGTCGGTTCAGACCTGTATTGAATTTAATATGTACGGGGTAGTCTTTTTGATTATGTTTTTTCAGGGCTTCAAGAAATTCCTTTAAAATGCGAGGGGCATAAAGGCTCGGCTCTAGATAATGCGCTATCATTATGTCAAAATTGACCGATTGCGGATGCAGTACAAGAATGGGGGTCTTTATTCCGGCATCACGTAGCGCAATGCCCTCGGCGACATAGGCCACTGCTAGATAATCGATACCCAAGGCCTCCAACCTTTGAGCGATGCGGATCGAATCACTACCATAGGCAAAGGCTTTCACCACGGCCAAAAATTTCGTTTCGGAATGTAGTCTCGATCTTAAGAATCGATAATTGTGGGTAAGGGCCTTTAAGTCGATTTCAAGTACCGTCTCACGGGTTCTAGGCATTGGATCGTTTTGTTTTAGCAGATATTTCCTCAGATTCGACATCCATTTCTTTTACCCTCTCCTTGAGCATGGCTTTGTAGAAGGCCGCCCGGCTTAAGGGTTCATACTCTTCGTTTTCGCCCAAGAGAACCAAACTGTCGTTGCTCGATTTGCGAAAACTGTAGTTGGCCAAATTTCCGGTGCGGGTACAAATGGCGTGTACTTTGGTCACATATTCGGCCGTTGCCATCAACGCCGGCATAGGCCCAAAAGGATTTCCCTTGAAATCCATATCCAGTCCGGCAACCACTACACGTACCCCTTTATTGGCCAGATCGTTGCAAACAGTGACGATTTCATCATCGAAAAACTGGGCCTCGTCAATGCCGACAACATCACAGGTATCGCCCAAGATGCGAATATTGGCGGCGGCAGGTACAGGGGTAGAGCGAATTTCGTTGGCATCGTGCGAGACCACCATGTCTTCATTGTAGCGCGTATCGACCATGGGTTTGAATATCTCGACTTTCTGCTTGGCGAACTGGGCCCGTTTTAAACGTCGGATCAGTTCTTCTGTCTTACCCGAAAACATTGAGCCGCAGATAACTTCTATCCAGCCGAACTGTTCTTTGTGATTAACGGTGTTTTCGAGAAACATTTTGTAATTTTAGACGAAAATAAGGGGTTTTGCGTTCTTATAGTACGTGCGACTAAAATTAAGGAAAAAGGCACACCTTTTGCATTGACATAAAATAAAAGTCATGAAGAAAAAGTTGAAAGAGGAGTTGCGAAAGTTGTCGACCGACATCATAACTTCTCGAGACATGAATGAAATTTCTGATTTATATGGTGCGGCCAAAGAACTTTATGAAAAGTTGGCCGTACTGAAGTTCATTGAAGAGAAACTTCACGATATAGAAATAGATGTCTCCAAAAATGTTATTGCGGCGAAGTTCGAGAAAATGGCCAATGCCGTATTGAGTGCTAATTCCTCGGTTCCTGAAAGCAATCCACATGATGAAGATATCATGGTTCCAGGAATCGATACCATTAAGGATATGTTGCCTGAAATGTCAAACGAAAAAGAAAAGGTCGATGAGGTCTTGCAAGAGTTTTTGGGCAAGCCTGACTATTTTAAGAATGACAAAGACATTTTTAGTCCCGATACTAAAAACAGTCCCAATAAAGAGGTCAAGGTACGGTCGTTGAACGACAAACTTAGCGCCAAGCAGATTAAGGTCGATTTGAACAATCGCCTCGCTTTTGTTAAACATCTTTTTGATGGAGACACCGAAGAATACAACCGGGTCTTGGCACAATTGAACACTATTGAATCTGAAGAGCGCTCGATATCTTTTATCAATAACATGGTCAAACCAGAATACAACCATTGGCAGGGCAAGGAAGAGTATGAAGCCCGCCTAATGGCATTGATCGAACGTAGGTTTTCTTGACCATTCAGTAACAAGATTATTATGGCCCCGCTTTCGAGCGGGGCCTTTTATTTTTCTATCTTTAATCAAATTAAGATTTTCTGGAACATGAGCGTTAGAAAGGTGGTTTATTGGGTCGCTACGGTAATTTTGACCGCGATTATGTTATATTCCATTCAAATGTATTTTCTGAACTATGAGGCCGTGCAAGGTTATTTCGAAGCATTGAGCTATCCGGGATATTTGGTATATCCCTTGGCCACTGCCAAAATACTCGGCTTGGTCGCCATATTGGGCAATTTTTCGCGCTGGCTGAAAGAATGGGCCTATGCGGGATTCTTCTTTGATGTCGCCTTGGCGCTTACCGCGCATTTGATTGCCGAAGATGGCGGACACGTAGTACCTATAATTGCGATGATTGCCATAATGGTCTCTTATTTTTTGGGAAAAACGGTCAGGCCTTAAATCTTTCGAATGGGGAAATTGTATTTGGTGCCGACGCCGATCGGCAATTTAGAAGACGTCACACTTAGGGCCATGCGCATTTTAAAGGAAGTAGATATTATCTTGGCCGAAGATACCCGCACTACCGGTAAGCTCTTACAGCACTTCCAGATCAAAACCCCGATGCAGTCTCATCACATGCACAATGAGCACAAAACGGTCGATGGACTGGTAAACCGAATCAAACAAGGTGAAACCATCGCGCTCGTTTCAGATGCAGGTACCCCTGCAATTTCGGACCCTGGTTTTCTGATGGTCCGTGCCTGTGTCGAAAATGATATCGAAGTTGATTGTCTTCCGGGTGCTACGGCTTTTGTTCCGGCTTTGGTCAATAGCGGGTTGCCAAGTGACAAGTTCGTTTTTGAGGGATTTCTTCCCATCAAGAAAGGGCGGCAGACACGTTTAAAATCATTGGCCGATGAAACCCGCACCATCGTTTTTTACGAATCACCCCATAAACTGCTCAAAACACTCGCGAATTTTGTCGAATATTTCGGAGCGGACAGACAAATTTCCGTTTCGCGTGAATTGACCAAGATGTACGAAGAAACCATAAGGGGGACCGTTTCCGAGGTTTTGAAATATTATACCGATAAACCTCCCAAAGGAGAGATAGTTATCGTTGTAGCTGGCAAGAAATAATTGTTCTCGATATTCTTAGATCGCTTAAATTGGTGCTATGCTTACACCATGGCTGATTTCCATTTTTACCGTATTCGCCGTTTATTTCTTGGACCGATGGGAAAATCGGCACATTAAATCCCTTTTTGATTGGATACCGGCCATTTTGCTGGCCTATATCATTCCGGCGATTATCTCTTACCTCTTGAACGTTGACTATTCCCAATCTGAAATCCATGATTACAGCAAGGACTATTTTATTCCTTTGGCGATCATAGCCGTGATGAGCAGTTTGTCTTTGTCGCAACTAAAAGCGATCGGATGGAAACCCATTGCCTTGTTTGTTGCGGGGTCTATGTTTATCGCTATGTTTCCCGTTCTTTTGGGAATTGGCTTGTTGGATACGGAACTGATCTCGAAGACGTTGATCGACGAAGGATATTGGAAGGGCATTCCGCCTATCGTGGGAAGCTGGATAGGAGGAAGTACCAGTCAATTGGTATTGAAAGAATTGGTCGAATGCCCCGAGAATATCTTTTTGTCGGTTTTGGTAATGGACAATATTTTGGTCAATATCTGGACAATTCTAATGTTTCAGACCATCAAAAAAAGTGGTTTTTTAAATAGTAGGTTTAACATTTCAGATGTCGCGATGCCCGAAGAAATGCGTACGGATTCCGGAAGCAAGATGGCACCATTATTATGTGCCCTAGTACTATTGGGGTGCGTTTTTCTAGGTAATCTGATAATCGGCTCTTTTATTGTTAAAGTCGTAGTGCTTTCAGTGGTCGGGTTGTTATTGAGCAACTTCGTGCGTCAGTGGAATTTCAGTTTCGCCCTAAAGGCAGGGGCTATTTTGATTATTGTGGTAATGGCCGTTTTGGGCCTTAAACTGCAGTTTGCCACCTTAGGTTTCGACATTTCATTTTTAGGATTTTTGATTGTTTGGTTGTTGGGGCATTTTATTTTCATGATGATCATAGCCAAGTTATTGAACGTTAATATGGCGTGGGTGCCGATTGCAAGTATGGCCAATGTCGGAGGTATAGCAACCGCACCTGCCGTAACCGCCGCCTATGAAAAAAAGTGGATGCCCCATGCCATCGTACTTGCCATTTTGAGCATGGCTACCGGAACCTTTTGGGGTATGTTGACTATTTATTTACTGCAGCACTTTTTGGTTTGATAGGTCATTAAGTGAAACCCTTTGACCGGCAATGTTTTTCTAATACTTAATAGCGAAGCGGTCTAGAATCTAAAGTTTAATAGCTACTCCCATCATGTTTCCCCTTTTCCCAACCGTATTTGCCCAAATAATGTTCACCACTTTCAACGGCACCATCTTCAATTGAGGTGCCCATTGAATCGTTCCATCGGTTCAAGTATCCGAACAAGGAGATTACGCCCAACATTTCAACGATTTCACCTTCGTTCCAATATTGGTAAAGACGTTTTTTGATCTTAGCATCCACGGCATTGGGTACTTGAGAAGCTGCCAATGAAAAGTCCAAGGCCGCACGTTCGGCTTCTGAAAAAGCGGGGTGCGTTCGATATTCCCATATATTGTCAAGTTGTTCTTGTTCAGCACCGTACCTTTCTGCGGCCCGAATGGCATGGGCCTGGCAATAGCGGCACCCCGTAGCGTTGCTACTGACCCAGGCAATCATTCTTTTTAAAGCAGAGGTAACACGACCTTCGTTAGCCATAACGGCTTTGTTAAGGTTGATAAAAGCTTTTGAGATTGCCGGGCGATGTTGCATCGTCAATACCGAATTGGGGCAGAAACCTAAAGTTTCATTGAAGAATTTGGCCAGTTCTGCAGTCTCTGGACTATGACTTGGATTTAACGGGTCTACTAAGGGCATACTTAAATTTATTTGAGTAGTTTTTATCTTACTTTTGTGAGCACACAAGAAACGAAAATTTATGGGAGCAACAAATCATATCACGACCAAATGGTTAGGGAATATGGCCTTCGAAAGCAATAATCCATCAGGGTTGAACTTGACCATCGACGCCGGGCCGGATGATGGGGGTGAAGGCAAGGGGTATCGTCCAAAGGCATTGATGCTATCTAGTTTGGCGGGCTGTTCTGGCCTTGACGTGGCTTCGTTGATCAAGAAAATGAAGTTGAACGTTGATGAATTTCGTATAGAGACCATTGCCAATTTGACCGACGAGCATCCGAAGTACTACGATTCGGTTACCATTGAGTATCATTTTCAAGGAAGTAATCTGGATGAAAAAAAATTACAACGGGCGGTCGACCTTTCCGTTGAAAAGTATTGCGGCGTGATGGAAATGTTCAGACAGTTTGCCGAGTTGGATATCAAGACCGTCTTTCATAAATAAAGCGAAACGAAGAGGTAGGGCAACTAATCAAAACTATTGCTTTTCCATCTATAACAAGGGTCAAGAAGCTAACCCTGATAAGATTTTGAACTTGCGTTTGACTTTTGAATTTGTATTTTAATCCATGCGCTGGACTATAAAACCAAAACCTGTACAGGATCAAATCGATACTTTGGCCAACGAGTTGAAGGTCGATGGTTTGGTCGCGCAACTACTTTTGCAGCGGGGTATTTCCAATTATGCGGAAGCAAAGAAATTCTTTAGACCGGTACTTACAGATTTGCACGATCCTTTTTTGATGAGGGATATGGATATTGCCGTCTCGCGAATAATGAAGGCAATTGAAAACCATGAGAACATTTTGGTCTATGGTGACTATGATGTAGACGGAACTACTGCCGTGGCCTTGGTCTCATCGTATTTGGTGCGGTATTACCCGAATGTCGCTACCTACATTCCCGACCGCTATGATGAAGGTTACGGAATTTCTATAAAAGGCATCGATTTTGCAGATGACAATGGTTTCTCGTTGATCATTGCGTTGGATTGTGGGGTAAAGGCCATCGACCAAGTGGCGTATGCCAAGGAAAAGCATATTGATTTTATCATCTGTGACCATCACCGGCCAGGAAATCGGATCCCCGATGCCGTGGCCGTCCTTGACCCCAAACGCGATGATTGCATGTATCCCTACGATGAACTTTGTGGCTGTGGTATCGGTTTCAAACTGATACAGGCGTTGGCCCAAGAAAATGGCGAAACCATTGATGATTTGATTCCTTACCTTGATTTGGTAGCTACCGCCATTGGTGCCGATATTGTTCCTATAACAGGTGAAAATCGTGTACTTGCCTATCACGGATTAAAAGTTATCAATTCAAATCCGAGAATCGGGTTTAAGGCTATAATCGACCAAGTCAAGAAAACCGAATTGACCATTACCGACGTGGTATTTATTATAGCCCCTCGTATCAATGCCGCTGGACGAATGAAACATGGGCAACATGCCGTAGACCTTTTGATCGAGAGCAATTTAGAGCGCGCGACCACGTTCGCGGGTGAAATCGAAAAGTTCAATTACGATCGACGGGAACTAGATCAAGAAATCACTCAAGAAGCGCTTTCGCAGATCGAGGCCAACAATGAAGAAAAGGGTTTTACCTCTGTTGTCTACAAAGATACTTGGCACAAGGGTGTTATCGGTATCGTCGCTTCCCGATTGACGGAGACCTATTACAGGCCGACCTTGGTATTTACCAAAAGTGGTGATAAACTAGCCGCGTCGGCGCGATCGGTAAAGGGTTTTGATGTCTATAATGCCCTGCAGGGTTGTGCCGATTGTATCGAACAGTTCGGAGGCCATAAATATGCAGCGGGTCTCACGCTTTTGGAAGAGCAATACGAGAACTTCAAAGAGCAATTTGAAAAAGTGGTTTCCGAGACCATAGACCCGAATCTATTGACTCCTGAAATTAGTGTTGATGCAAAGATCGACCTAAAGGAAATCACCCCTAAGTTAATGCGGATACTAAAACAGTTCGCACCTTATGGGCCGGGAAATATGACCCCTATTTTTATGGCAGAAAACCTCAATGACATGGGTTATGCCAAGGGAGTAGGCGAAAATGAAAAGCATCTCAAACTTTCAGTCACCCAAAATGAAAGCCGCCCTATCGGATGCATTGGGTTCAATCTAGGCGATAAGCTTTCAATGGTTAAAAACGGTAAGGCTTTCAACGCGGTTTTTTCATTGGATGAGAACGAGTGGCAGGGCCAAGTGAGCATACAGCTTAAGTTGAGGGATTTAAGGGAGGCGTGAAAACTATCGATACCAATTGCAAGTAGTTATAACTTTGTCAACAAATCAGCCAAAGCGTTTTTCGAATGGATCCCTATGCGGCTTTACGGTATAAAGAATTCAATATTTTTTTAGGGGTCAGGTTTGCGATGGTCTTTGCATGGTCGATGCAATTCATCGTAATCGAATGGCAGGTGTATTCTTTGACCAAAGACCCTTTGTCATTGGGAATCATAGGTTTGATGGAGGTAATTCCTGCTGTTTCGACGGCATTGTTCGCGGGTCATTTTGTGGACCAAAAGGAAAAGCGGAACCTTTTGGTCAAATGCCTTATCGGATTTTCGGCAGTCAGCCTCGGGCTTTTTGTGCTAAGTGTGCCTTCATTTATTGAACACACTTCTTCAAACACCATTCTCTACGGTATTTATTTTCTCGTTTTTTGCGGGGGTATTGTCAGGGCTTTTCTTGGCCCCACGATTTTCTCGTTGATTGCGCTTATCGTGCCCAAAAAGATTTATCCAAATGCGGCAACATGGAGTAGTACCACATGGCAACTGGCTTCAGTTTTGGGTCCGGCTTTGGCGGGATTTTCAATCGGGTGGATCGGGGTACATTGGTCGATGTGCCTGATTTTCGCATTCTCTATCATGGCACTTATCGGGTTGCTGCAGATTTCACGCAAACCCATTTTGAACCCCAAAATCGGGGAACCAATGGTTCAGAGCCTAAAAGAAGGTTTGCGTTTTGTTTTCGGTACCAAGGCTATTTTCGGGGCCTTGACCCTTGATATGATCGCCGTGCTTTTTGGTGGGGCGGTGGCCCTGTTGCCCATCTACGCCCAAGATATTCTGCACGTAGGGGCCGAAGGTTTCGGGGTTTTAAGGGCCGCTCCGGCGATCGGTGCCTTGTTGATGATGCTTGGGTCGACAAGATTTCCCTTGCACAGGCGAGCGGGCAAAAAGTTATTGTTGGCCGTTTTCGGCTTTGGTATCTGTATCATCGTTTTTGGCTTGTCTACCTGGTTCTGGTTATCGGTGGCGGCACTTTTCTTAAGTGGCGCCCTGGATGGAATTTCAATGGTCATTCGGCAAACCATTCTTCAATTGAAGACCCCTGATCATATGAGAGGTAGGGTGGCCTCGGTAAATTCAATGTTCGTCGGATCGAGCAATGAGCTGGGCGCTTTTGAAAGCGGGGCCACGGCAAAATTGATGGGAACCGTTACCGCTGTGGTCTTTGGCGGATGTATGACGTTGTTGACCGTTAGTCTCACCGCTTTCATTTCACCTGCTTTTAGAAAACTTGATCTGCAAAAAGATGTAGAAGAACATGAAGCGGTCAATTGACCATGTATTTTTTTAAATGCAGACTTTTTCCATCGAAAACCGCATAAGTATAATAAGATATCCAATCGCCGAGGTTGATATATTTCGATTTTTCGTTCAAATCGATTTCCAGCGGCAAGTGGCGATGGCCAAAGACGAAATAATCATAATGCTCGGTTTCCAATTTGCGCTTCGCATATTGTACGAGCCATTCATTTTCCTCCCCAAGGAATTTGACATCCTCATCACCCGAGATCATCTTGTTTTTGACAGAGAAATACTGTGCCAGTCGAACGCCCCAATCGGGGTGTAGCCAGCGGTATAGCCATTTTGCCAACGGATTCGTAAATACTTTTTTCATGCGCTTGTATCCTTTGTCACCGGGCCCCAAGCCATCGCCGTGACCGATAAAGAAAGAAGTATCGATGAACGTGAATTGTTGTGGATGGTGAAAAACGGGAATGTTGAGTTCTTCTTCGAAATAGCCGTTCATCCAAAGGTCGTGGTTGCCTACAAAATAGTATATCGGAATACCAGAATCGGATATTTCGGCCAGTTTTCCCAAGGTTCTTGTAAAACCCTTGGGTACAACGGTTTTATATTCCATCCAAAAATCAAAAAGATCACCGAGCAAAAAAATGGCGGCGGCGTCATGCTTAATTTCGTCCAACCAGGCAACGAATTTTTTTTCGCGCGGCCTGCTCGCTTCCATGGTCGGGGCACCCAAGTGATTGTCGCTGGCGAAATAGACTTTCTTTCCTTCAGGAATATCGATGGTCTTCATGTAGATGTAAAGATAGCGAAAACCGCGTTTTAGTTATCTGTGGCATGCCACTCGGCAAAAGCCGTTTCGGTTTCCCTAAGCTTCAATGAATGCAATTGTATGTTTTCGGGCAGCCTCGATTTTATTTTTTCCGCGAAATCGATGACCATATTCTCACTGGTAGGTTGATAGTCGGCCATGATCACTTTGTGCCCGCGATCCATCAATTCTTTTGCCAGCTCGACATGGGGCGTATTTTTATTGAAGACCGTAGCATGGTCAAATGGATCGACGACTTCTTCCTTTACAATTTTCTTCAGGTCGCCAAAGTCGATGACCATACCCAGCTTGACGTGCGAAATATCCGTAATCGGATTTCCAATGACCGTCACGGAAAGCTTATAACTGTGGCCATGTACATTTCTACATTTACCATCATAGCCATATAACGCGTGGCCGGTTTCAAACGTAAACTGTTTTGTGATACGGATCTTACCCATTGATTCTTTTAATCTAGGGGCAAAGGTAGGAATTCTAAACTACTGGTTAACGTCTAAACTTTCTTCTGGTCCGTACGCGATTGACAAAATAAATCAAGATGACCACAAAGGCTAGAATTGGAAAGATCAGGTCTCCGTTCAAAAAATCAAGAACTTTCATAAGAAATAGATTTAAACACCAAACGCCCCCCTATTAAAATTATTATTTTTTAAACTGTGAGAGTGCATTCTTGGTAAATTCCGAAAGTACCAACTCACCGGTCATAGCCGCCCTTTCATATAACAGCACGTCCCAATGTTCGGTTCCTTCCCATAGGATTTTTTTCAATGTTATCAGTGCTTTCGGATTATAGGTGGCCAGTTTTTGGGTGAAAAAATCCAGTTCTTTGTCCAAATCCTGGATTTTATCAAAAACTTGCGAATAGAGTCCTTTTTCCTTGGCCCAGTAGGCATTTTTCCAATCGGTAGGCGACAGTGCCAGTTCAGAGAGGCCGCTTTTACCTATTTTTCGCTCAACCGCCGGTGCAATGACCAACGGGGCAATACCGATTTTAAGCTCTGAAAGTCTAATGGCCGCTTCAACCGAGGCAAAAGCATAATCGCAGGCCGAAACCAGACCTACTCCTCCGCCGACCGCTTTCCCTTGAACCCTTCCGATGATCGGTTTTGTACATGCTCGCATGGCATTGATTACATTGGCGAAGCCACTAAAGAAAAGTTTGCCTTCCTCTAAATTGGAAACAGCCATTAATTCATCGAAAGAAGCACCGGCACAGAAAGCCCGATCGCCTTCCGACCTTAGAACGATGACCGAAACGGCATCATCGTTCGAGAGCTTTTTTAATTCATCGGTAAGCCTGTCCAAAAGCTCGGTTACGAACGAATTGCTCGCCGGATGGCCGAATTCGACCGTGGCTACCTTGTTCACGATCTTGGTATATAGACTTCCGTTAGTGCGATTGGTGTTCATAGCGACAAATTATTGTTTATTTGATTTCTGGTCAAAGATTTTCAATTAGGTTGTAAAAGTAACATTTTATTGGTGTTCCTCTTCTTGGGAGGGATTAGGGGAGGCCAATAATGGCCGAAACTTTCTTCTGAACTTCCATACAAGGGCCCCGCCGCGAATGGCCATCCAAAAAGAAAGAGCTATCCAGATGCCGTAGAGCCCCCATCCCATATATTTTCCCAAAAAAAGTATAGGCACAAAGCCTAAAAAGGTAGCAGACAATAAAACGTTTCTCAAATATTTCATTTCCCCAAGACCTTTGAACAATCCATCAAAAACAAAGGCGACCGCATTCATGGGCAATCCTATAACAACAATAAAAAATACGGAATAGAATGTTTCAAGAACAATAGTTTCGTTTGAAAATAGCCTGCCTATCGGTCTATAGGAAACAAAACTGAAAATGACCAACACCAAACTGATCATAAGGCCATACCCGATAATTTTTTTGGCCAATTTCCACAGGCCATCGTAATCTCTTGCCCCCAAAAGCCGTCCGCCCATGATGTTGCCGGCAGCGCCATAGCCATCGATAAAGAATGCTGCGAACAGCCATAGGTTGATCGCAATGGTATGGGCACCTATATATTTTTCACCTAATAAAGTGGCTTCTCGAACCGCCAGGATCAGTGCCGTATTCAAGGCCAAGGCGCGAACAAACAGGTTAAGGCTCATGACTGCCAACCTACCCAATTCTGAATGGACCGGAAAACGCAGCCTTAAACTGATATCGGTTTTGGACATAAGCAATATAACGGCCATGACCGCCATGATTGCCTGTGAAATCAAACTGGCCCAGGCAGCACCTTCAAGGTACATGGGGTCTATTATTCCATTGACTCCATAGACCAGAACAAAGTCAAGAATCACATTAAGAACGGCCCCGACAATGGCTATTGCCATTGGCCAATATGTATTTTGCAACCCGCGAAAAATTCCCATTACGGCAAACACAAAAAGTGTCAACGGAAACCCCCAGACCCTAATGTTGTAATAGGCGATACAATAATCCAATATTTTACCTGAGGCACCCATCAATTCGAAGATTTCCTTCACGATAAAAATCGTGGACGACAGAACAACGATGCTAAGGCCGATATTCAAGAAAATTGCCTGGGCTGGAAGTGATTTTACTTCTTTCAATCGACCGGCCCCAAAATATTGCGAGATAATCGCCGAGATGGCACTACGGGTCTGACCCAAGATCCAGATCAGCATTGATAAAAAAGAGCCTACAATACCCGCCGCTGCAAGTGACTCCATACCGTCAACAGGAATATTGCCTACGATTGCCGTATCGGTAATCGACAATAACGGTTCTGCAATACCAGCAATGGTCGCCGGAACGGCTAGTTTGTTGATGGTCTTAAAGTTGATCGCGGTTGTCAAAAAACGGACTGATTATAGTACAAGTTCGTAGCAATGAAACGGATGCTTGCTTTGCTTGGGAAAATAGATATCGGCCAATTTGCGATAGCCCCGGCGCTCATAGAATCTTTGATTGTGCTCGTTCTGACTGAAAGTATCGAGCCGTATGGAGACATAACCCCTTTCTCGGGCATGTCGCTCGGCAAAATCCATTAATTTTTTTGCATAGCCTTTTCCTTGTTTGCTAGGATGTACCGCCAATCTATGGATGTAGATATTGTTTTCGTTAGGTGTCAGCCATTGAATCGGTTCGTATTCGGCATCCATAAAGGTAGAAATCACGATTGTGCCAATTATTTTTCCGTTGATGCCTATCACGAAAAGTTCATCTCGGTTTAAATCGTTTTCAAATGCGGTTCGAGTGGGGTAGTGTTCGTTCCATTGTAGAATTCCATTTTGGGCCATATGTTCGGCACAAGCCTTTGTAATGGTAAGAATGTCGGTAATTTCCGATATCTTTGCACGTCGAATCATGAATCCGTTTCAATTTAATTGTAAATTTAGAGTATATAATATAATTTCTCTGATATGAAAAATATATTAGTACCCATAGGTACCTCTCCAGATAGTCATAACACCTTGCAATATGCACTGGATTTCGCCGCGGAGTTTTCAGCGCAGGTATACGTGATGGAAGTGTTTTCGGCATCGGTCGGGGCGGGGCGAAGCTTGAAGACCACCGAAGAGGCCATTACGGTAAGCAGTAAGGAGCGCATTAAAGAAATAATCGATAAGGTCGATACCAAAGGCACACATATTAAAGTGGCTACCTACAACGGCGATCTGATCGATGGACTAAAAGAAATCGATCGTGAATTGGGCATCGACCTAATCATTATAGCTGCCCGTAGCAACGATATCACTGAAGAACTTTATTTGGGCGCTACTTCGGGCAAGATCATTAAAAGAACCGATATACCTACTTTGATCGTTCCAAGAGGTACTTCGTTAATGCCCTTGAAAACAATTCTGACCGCATTCAAATCGGGGGTCCTTAAAAAGAAACGTATTCTTGACCCTCTTGTGGCCATCAAGCAGAAGTTTGGTGCCAAGGTCAATTTGTTATTAGTGAAGACACCGGGTTACACAAAAGATGATTTAAAGGTCAATACGGCCTTGATGGACATTAGTTCGCAAATGACCGTGACCGAGGCTCCTACCACATATTTGGGTGTTTTGGAACATTTTCAAACGCAGCATCCTGATTTGTTATGTGTTTTCAGAAGAAAGAGAGGGTTCTTTAAGACTCTTTGGGAAAAGAACACGATACCCAAATCCGAGTTTGCCTCCAAGGTTCCGGTATTGGTGCTAAGTGTCAAGAAAGATTGATTTCATTTTGATACTTTCTTAAAAAGTATTTCCTTTGAACCTCTCAAAGTCGGGGGATTAGCTCAGCTGGCTAGAGCGCTTGCATGGCATGCAAGAGGTCACCGGTTCGACTCCGGTATTCTCCACATTATAAAATCTCAACATATTGTTTAACAATTCGTTGAGATTTTTTGTTTTTAAGAAAACAATAACGAAAGTAATAGCCTGATATGGCAATGGAATGCTAATTTGTAAAAAAGAACTGATGCAAGATTTAAGACAAAAAGTAGCGTACATTACCGGAGGCTCAAAGGGAATCGGATTTGGGGTGGCACAAAAACTTATAGCGTCCGGAATGAAGGTGGCGATTAGTGGGCGTACGTTGAAAACGGTAGCGCGTGCCGCCGATTATCTTGGTGACGCGAATACCGTACTCGCATTGAAGTCTGACGTAGCCAATATAGATGATGAAAAAACCGCAGTAAATCAGATTATCGATAAATGGGGTCAACTCGATGTGGTCTTGGCCAATGCCGGGGTTGGACATTTTGCCCCGATCGACCAAATGTCGGATGCCCATTGGCATCAAATGATCGACACCAATCTTACGGGGGTATATAATACTTTAAAAGCCTCGGTGGAGGCCCTCAAAGAATCGAAAGGTTATTATATCACCTTGGCCAGTTTGGCAGGCACCAATTTTTTTGCCTCGGGTGCGGGGTACAATGCGACCAAATTCGGTGTTGTCGGTTTTACCCAAGCGGCAATGTTGGACCTTCGCAAATATGACATCAAGGTGTCAACGATAATGCCTGGTTCCGTCGCCACTTATTTTAATGATAATGAACCTTCTGAAAAGGATGCCTGGAAAATACAGCCAGAGGATATCGGAGATCTGGTGCTCGATTTATTGAAAATGCACCCCAGAACATTGCCTAGTAAAATCGAGGTGCGTCCTACACGTCCTGATAAGAAATAAATTATACCTCTTTTTCGATAAAAGGGGTGTCGATGTCACAGATTTCAAGAATCAATTGCTCCAATTGGTCTTTAAATAGCCTCAAAACTTCTTGATCCACCAATTGATTTTTGCCATTGGCCCCATTCATTTCTTTCAGGGTGAATTTCTGTAGGCCGCCATTCAGGTTCTTGAAGGTAATGATTCCGGCTTCCAGTTCAGGTGTTCGTTGCATTTCTTGATACATCAATGCGTAACATAGGAGTTGAAAGGCCTTGCTATAATCATAGTTCAGGCGAATATCGTCCCAATTTGAAATGGTGACGTTTTTCGGTTCTACCTTGCCGGTTTTGTAGTCTATTATACGAAGAATGCCGTCTTTTTCATCAATACGGTCGATCTTCCCTTTCAAATAAATAGGAAAATCGATTTTCGGAAGTTTAACCTCGATCTTCATTTTTTTCTCCAATCCCAATATTTTGATTTTATGTTTTTGGGCTTCTTCGATTTCGAGGGCGATGAATTTTTGCAAATACTTGACGATTACATGATAGGCAATCAGGTTTTTCCCTTGGGTGATGTCTTCGTTACCGTAGCTCTTTGTGAAATGATGGGCGACCAGTTTTTCTATATTTGGCTTTAAGGCGGTCAGATCCTTCGGGGTCAGATATTTTCCTAGCAGCGGTTCATAAAGATTTTCCAGAGTGTCGTGAACTATTGTGCCAAAAGTATTGTTCGCCACTGTTTCCTCAACTTCTAACCTATCTTCTATACCCAAAAGACTTTGTTTGTAAAAATCAATCGGATTTCGGATATAGTTACTTAAGGACGAGGGAGAGAAACCCCTTGCAGTATGATCTCTGATCAAATGCAATAAATCTGGGCCTTTAGTAATGATTTCTGGTTCTTTGGTTATCACGGTAGTTTCTGGAGATGCTATGGTCAATTCAATATCATCTGCATTTTGGCCATCGGTTAGTAACTGGGTAATCAATCTGCTTTTTTCGCCACCCTCCAGCGTGTCAGGTTCAGTATTGTAGAGAATATATATGTTTTTGGCTCTCTGTAACAGCCTATAAAAGTGATAAGTGTAGATTGCATCCTTTTCCTTGTAGGTGGGCATTCCGAAATAGGTTTTCAAATCGAAAGGGATAAAAGAGTTGTTCGACTTTCCAGAAGGAAGTATTCCCTCGTTCACCGAGGTTAGGATTACAGTTTCAAAATCAAGATTTCTGCTTTCGAGCATTCCCATAATCTGCAGACCTTTTAACGGGTCACCTTGAAAATCCAAAGTTTCGGAGGATAATAGTTCTTTAAAGAGACTGTGCAGCGATTTCATGTCATTGACGAACCCGTAAGCATATATCAAGTTCAAAAGTTCATTGAACAAGGTGTGAAAACGATAAAGATATTCTAATGCCAAAGTATCTGTTTGACCTTCAATTTTGAAGCGCAATGCCTGAATCAGGTCTAGACATTTTCTCAAAAAAACCTCTGCAGTGACCAAACCATCACTAAAAATAAGAGTAATACCAGGGTCATTTTTAGAGATTGCCCTCAGCTTTTCCAAGGTCAAAAACGTAATGTTTTTTGTCCTTATTTCATTGAGGATTTTTTGTGAAGTGCCTTTTAGTAAAATACCTATGAACGGATGGTTCAGGAATGATGTGACATCTTTATGGTGCCAACCGTTTGGATGGGGTTTAAGGTACAAATCAAAAAATTTGTTGAACATTGCGGCTATAATTGTTCCCTGTAAAGGATAGCCCATTGTAATATTCACCTCTTCTATCTCTTTGGGGATAGCGTTCAAAATGGGGTTCAGAAGAGATTCATCACCGAGAACCAGTGCTGTGTTCAGAAGTGTATCGGGATGTTTTCTTCCGATATCTTTGACGAGATGGCCTAGGTATTTTGCTTGTGAGATACTCTTGGGGACACCAATAATTTGAATTTTTTTTGGTTCACCAAAATGGTTACTTAAACCTTGAAGTTCGTTGTTTTCGAAGTAGGGCCAAGTTTTTCGATATTTACGAATAAAATAACCTGCGGCATGAATGGGATCATCTAGGAAAGAATTATCAATATCCCAAAAAATTTCGGCCCTTAGAGATCCTAACATGCTTTGAACGATTTGACTTTCAGCCCTGTTTAGTGCATTAAAGCCAATGAAAATGTGATGTGCCGTGAATTTTTCTTTGTAGATTTTCAAACGGTCACAGGCATGACGATAGACCAACCCTTGATAGGCAATACCCTTTTGGATTAGGTTCGCGGTAAATTCATGATATACTTTTTCGGCGCTTTTCCAAAAATGAAGATATTCCTTCATCATTTTTGTCTTTTCTGCCTGCAACGACCAATGGTTTATTTCTTGAATGGCCGCTAAATTGCCAAATATTTCCTTCGTATCGACAAGGTGTCGATCAATCTCATTAAAATCTTGCAATAGCGTTTGTCCCCACTTTGAAAAGTCATAAAAACTATCTTTTTCACCACTAACATTTTTTAAATAGACATGGTATAATTCAAATAGTAATAGTGAATTTGAGGCGTAGGTAAGCCCTGAAATGTTTTCGATTAACTCCTCAATGCTGTATATTTTGGGAGCGAAAATTGTTCGATTTATTTTCTGGGCAATTGAATTTCTAAGGAAGGTTCCTGCACGTTTACTGGGAAGTACGAAAACAAATCCTTCAATAGAGTTATGCTTTTCGAGTACTTTTTCAACAACTTCGTCTATAAAACTTCGCATGGCCAAATTTACATATTATGAAGGCGAAGCATCAAGCGAAGCCATAAAAAAAGCTCCGCATGTGCGGAGCTTTAAATGTTATTCAAAACTTTAGAACTATTTTACTTTTGCAAGTTGATTTCAGTTCGTCGGTTTTGAGCTCTACCTGATCTAGTGTTATTGGATGCAATTGGCTTAGACTCACCATATCCAATAGCAGTCAACCTATCAGCGGCAATACCCTCTGCAATTAAGAAATCTCGAACCGAATTGGCACGCTTTTCAGACAATGCCTGATTGGTTTTCTCTCCACCAACGCTGTCTGTATGCCCTTCGACGGTAAACTTGGCATTAGGATATTCTCCAAGGATTCTGATGATATCAACAAATACAGAAGTTGATTCAGGCTTCAATGTAGCCTTGCCTGTATCGAACAAGATTGTTTTGGCGTAATCGTTCAATTGTTTCTGAACTTCTTCTGTTACTTCAGGACAACCTTGATTAGCAACGGTACCGGCAACATCTGGGCAAGCATCATCTTTATCCAATACGCTGTCACCATCCTTGTCTGGCCATGGGCATCCTTTATTTTCAGAAGGGCCTGCTTCGTTTGGACACTCGTCATCTTTATCGGCAACACCGTCACCATCGGCATCAGGACATCCGCCCAAAGCGGCAAGACCTGCTTCGTTAGGACAAGCATCATCCTTATCTGCAACACCATCTCCATCGGCATCAGGACAACCGTTCATCTCTTTTGAACCAGCCTCGTTAGGACAGCTATCTTTGCTGTCTTCGATACCGTCACCATCAGCATCAGGACATCCGTTGAATGCCTCAAGACCAGCTACCTCTGGGCAAGCGTCATCCTTGTCATAGACTCCGTCACCATCGCTATCTGTTCCACCGAATTTAACAGCGAGACCGGCCATGTGCTGCCAGTGCTTTACCAAGTAATCTTCGAAAGCATGCTTATAGCTTGTTTGAAGTGTAAGGCCAAGGTTTTCGGTAAACCAGAAGTTGATACCAACACCTGCGTTTACTGTACCGGCTCCAATCTCATCAACCCAAGTATATCCACCACCTACTTCAACGAATGGATCGATTGTGGCCTCACTTAGAAAATTATATTTAATTGTACCATCTAATGCATAGTGAGAAAGATCATCAACGCTAACATCACCTAATTTGCTGATCTTGTTCAACGAACCTCTAGCGCCGATCGCGAAACCACCACCTACTGATTTTGATACTCCAACGTAAGAAATAGATGGAAGAATGTTCCAGTGATCATTTACGTTAAAGAACTCATTACCGAAAGAACTCCCGTCTCCGGTAGGATACGTATCGATAGCATTGGCCCCAAAACTAACTTGCCAAGGGTTATTCTCGTCTTGCGCTTGAATGTTATTGGCACCTAGTATGAGAAGGGCAACAACCAATAATTTGCTAAGATGTTTCATGTTCAATATTTTAAGTTTAAGTGTTTATTAGCTGCAAATGTAAGTTGTTAAATATTATTAACAAAAACAATTTTCTATTTTTTTTAACGCATTTCATAGAACAAATAGGACTTTTAAACGATTTTTAACTCCTTTCCTACTTCAATAAATGCCCGAATAGCCTTATCAAGATGTTCGATTTTATGGGCAGCGGATAACTGAACCCGAATTCTGGCCTTACCTTTTGGTACTACCGGATAGAAAAATCCGATTACATATATGCCTTTTTTCAAAAGCTCATCAGCCATTTTCTGCGAAAGTTTGGCGTCGTAGAGCATTACCGGAACAATTGCCGAATCACCATCTATTATATCGAAACCGGCCTGTTTCATACCTTTTTTAAAGTATTCGGTGTTTTTTTGAAGTCTGTCGCGAAGTGTGGTATCGTTTTCAAGCATTTCGAAGACCTTGATCGATGCCCCCACTATAGCTGGGGCCAGTGAATTCGAAAAGAGATAGGGCCTAGATCGCTGTCTCAAGATTTCAATGATTTCCTTTTTGCCGGTAGTATAGCCCCCCATAGCACCGCCCAGGGCCTTGCCCAAGGTGCCGGTAATGATATCGATACGGCCAATAACATTCTTTTGCTCCAAAGTACCACGACCTTTTTCGCCGATAAATCCGGCAGCATGGCATTCATCTATCATGACCAGGGCATCATATTTGTCGGCCAAATCACATATTTTATCAAGTGGGGCCACGAGACCATCCATTGAAAAAACACCATCGGTAACAATGATCTTAAAACGTGCATTGTCTGATTGCGCTTGTACCAATTGCTTTTCAAGCTCTGCCATATCGCTATTGGCATATCGGTATCGTTTGGCTTTACACAAACGCACACCATCGATTATGGAGGCATGGTTGAGCGAATCTGAAATTATGGCATCTTCTGCTGAAAACAAAGGTTCGAATACACCACCATTGGCATCAAAGGCGGCGGCATACAATATGGTATCTTCAGTTCCATAAAATGCTGCAATTTGCTGCTCCAATTGCTTGTGGATGTCTTGGGTTCCGCAGATGAACCGAACTGAAGACATGCCAAAACCATGGGTGTCCATGGTGTCTTTTGCCGCCTGTATGACTTCAGGATGCGAGGATAATCCCAAATAATTGTTGGCGCAGAAATTAATGACTTCTTCACCCGTTGATATCTTGATCACCGCATCTTGGGGCGTAGTGATGATTCGTTCTGATTTGTAAAGTCCATCGTTCTTGATGTTCGACAATTCTTTTTCTAAATGTTCCTTGATTTTTCCGTACATATTTCTAATGGTTCTAAATGAATTCAGGGTTTATTGTTTCGTCAATATAGACAATGATTTTATTTTCTACTTCGTATCCCATATCTTCAAGCGTATCGGCATAATCATAAAGCTGCTCGCGATACCTCGGACTTTTTCTCCCTGTCTTGTAGTCGATCAGGGTGGTTTTCTTTCCCTTGATTACGATTCTATCGGGTCTAAGTAAGCGGCCTTCTTTGGTCAGAATATCGGTTTCGTTAAGTACCTTCAAATCTTCATCAAAGAATCTTGACAGTAATGGATGGTCTAAAATTTGATTGATTTTTATCGTAATATCATCGATTTCATCGACCGGAATATCACCATCTTGTCTTAAACGCTTAATTGCCGACGGGACATCGCCCCGGCTTTCTATCAAACCCATTATGTTATGAATGAGGTTGCCGTGTATTCTGGCATTTTGAATTTCCGTATCCCAGAGCATTCTCGATTTTGCCAGAATACGAAAACCTTCCCGCTCTTTGTACGAATATTGATATGGGACATTTTTTGACATTTTTTGCAACTCTTTAGCACCTTTGTCATCCAATCTTCCGAACGTATAGCAGGTCTTATCCGTGTTCCAAAGCCCCTTTTCCTTTAAATAGCGAACAAACAGTCCCGAATAATATTCCGCTTTGGGTTCTCCGTCCTTGGTCAGATCCATTTCCGTAATTACGAACAATGCCTTGACCGCCCTTGTAAGGGCTACATAAAGAACGTTGAAGGCATCGAGCTCCATCTGATACAGCTCCTCTTTGAATAGCGATTCAAAATTTTCTCCATATTCGATGACCTCTTTCTTTTCGTTGACCAATAGCTCGTCAAAGCCGCAATAGTTGGCAGGATCCACGGGGACCCACAATTTCTTATCCTTTGTTCTTTTATAAATATGCGAATTTGCAAATGGGTAGATAACAATATCAAATTCGAGCCCTTTGGCTTTGTGTATTGACATAATCTGAACGGCACCTGTATTTTCTGGCGTGTTTATACAGGCTTGATCCTTTTTCTTTTCCCAAAAGGAGAGAAAAGACGATGCTTCGACACCTTCTTTTCGTTCCTGCTCAAAAACCAGATCCATTAAGTGGGTGATATAAGCATCAGAATTCTCTATTAGGTCAAATCGACTTATGGCATACTCCAGACCGTCATATACCGATTCTTGGCGCATTCTGCCAAAATCGAAATCATATTCGTTTTTAAGTAAAATAGGTATTGATTTCAAGTTACGATGAATGAAGCCGTGCTTGTCTTCTTTGTGCCTTGCGAGATACGATAGGAGGCCATAGCCGGTCTGCAGGTCGGTTGGGTCGACACAATAGCGAAGTATATCGATCAAAAATCGAACTTTGGGGCTACTTGCTATCAACAAGGTTTCTGATGAGACAACATTGATTTGATTGTCGGTCAAAAACTCGGCCAACAACATTCCATGGTTATTGTCACGAACAAGTACCGTAATATCATTTGCGACGTAACCTTTTTTTAGCACATCTTGAATGGTACTCAAAACCGTTGAGCAATACGTTTCGTCTTTTGCTTTTGTCTCATCGGGAACGATAAATTCGATGTGAACCGCCCCTCCCGTTTTATGAGCGGGTACTTGTTTCGATCCGTTCGAAAAGAGGTTGCTATGGCCGGTATTTTGTAAAAACCCGGAAGCAATCGAAAAGAAATCATTGTTAAATTCCACGATTTCTTGGCAGCTACGGTAATTCTTGGGAAGATTTTTAATTTGTGGAGACGATACGAACGGATTAGAAGTTTTGTTCACCATATCAAGAAATTGCTCGACCTGCCCACCCCTCCATCGATAGATGGCCTGCTTACCGTCTCCGACCAAGAAAAGTGAGCCTACCTTGCCGTCGCTACCTTGGCCTTCGAGCGCATTGCCGACCAATGGAATTAGGTTTTTCCATTGCATGAGCGATGTATCCTGAAATTCGTCGATGAAATAATGACGATATTTTTCGCCCAACCGCTCATAAATGAATGGTGCGGGCTGGTCTTTTATTTCTTTCGAGACAATAGTGTTGAATTCTGATATTGATAGTTGATTACGCTCGTTGAGAATAAGCCCGACTTCATGTTGAATCTCATTTAATACCGTTAGCGGAACGATATTGCCATAGGCGTTTATAAGAAAGGAACGTAAGTTATAACTCTTTTCAATGTTGTTGAATATTATGATGAAATCAGGATGAAGCGTATCGAGAACCGTCTTTGTTTCTTGTGGGCATGACTTGTTATAAAGTGGTTTCGAATCAAAATTTCTTTTCCAACCGGCATTAAAGTCGATTTTGAAGTCACGAGCTTGAATCTTTACCATGAATTTTGGAAAATAACTGGAACTGAAGTCGCTAAATTCCAATCCTTTTTTGTCGATTAGATCCAGGGCGTTGGTAGCATAGAAAAGCAATTCGTCTTCCAAGGAAACGATACCATTTCGAATATGCTTTTTCAGGGCCAAAAAATCATCGATGGTCTTGTTCTCGAGTTTTTTAACATGTGCTGCATGATTCTCGTTGAAGAGAAGTTTGCCTATTTGGTTCAGGTCATAGGCTATATCCCAACTTTTGTTGTCATCTATTTTTTCGAGGGAAAAATCGATTAGAACCTTTGTCAGTTTTTTATCCGCACCGGCCCGGTCCAAAAGTCTTGAAACAGCTTCGTCAAGCAGCATATCGGTGTCGAGGATTACCTCAAAGTTTTGAGAAAGTCGAAGATCGCGTGCAAACGTGCGTATAAGCCTGTGCGTGAATTTATCGATTGTTGATATATCGAAAAAGGAATAGTTATGGAGTATTTCCTTTAATATGCGCCTTGATTTGTTTTGTAAAAGAGCAGGCTCTAAATCAAGATCGGCACAAATTTCATCGAACATTGTCTTTGATCTCTTCGGTATTGTAGCCTGGCCAAAATTATATAAGCTGCTCAAGATCCGATGCTTCATTTCGTTGACGGCCTTGTTGGTAAAGGTGATGGCCAAAATTTTACGATAACCCCTGTCGGTCGACAGAACGATTTTAAGATACTCCTTGGCCAAGGTGTAGGTCTTACCAGATCCGGCGGATGCGCTATAAATTTTGAAAGGTGCTTCTTGCACGTTCTTTTTCCTGCAAATTACGCAATCTATCATGGTTCTTAACAAATAATTAGAGCGTTATCTGTGTTAAAATCCGTAAATTTGAAGTTCTTAAGTATTAATCTAAAAAACACTATAAAATGGCTTTTGAACTACCGAAATTACCTTATGCCTATGATGCTCTGGAGCCCCATATTGATGCCAGGACCATGGAAATACATCATACCAAACATCACAATGGCTATACAACAAAACTGAATGGCGCTATCGAAGGCACCGATTTGGAAAGGAAATCAATTGAAGATATTCTAGAAAACCTTGATATGTCGAACGGTGCGGTTCGCAACAATGGCGGTGGGTTTTTTAATCATTCCCTGTTTTGGAACATTATGTCGCCTGACGGTGGCGGAAAACCTACTGGAGAGTTGGCGGATGCGATTGATGGGGCTTTCGGGTCTTTTGACGCATTCAAGGAGAAATTCAGTGGAGCTGCCGGCGCAAGATTCGGATCAGGTTGGGCATGGCTATGCGTACATGAAGGAGGTAAGGTAGAAGTCTGTTCGACACCGAACCAAGATAACCCATTGATGCCCGATACAGGTTGTGGCGGGTATCCGATCTTGGGGCTGGATGTATGGGAACATGCTTATTACTTGAACTATCAGAACCGCCGCCCTGACTATATCAATGCTTTTTTCAACGTAATCGATTGGAACAAGGTTTCCGACCTCTACGCTGCGAATAAATAATGTGTCGATGGATCGATGTGCATAAAAAAACTCCCCTTTTTGGGGAGTTTTTTTATGCATATATGGAATAGAAAAGGGCGGAGAAGTCTCCACCCTTTTCGTCCCAAATCTTACCATAAACTTAACCTACTTATGCTATGGCAAGACTAAATTACTGGTATTGCGGGAAATAAAAAAGAAAATTTAAGAAATTTTAAGGGTTTCCGAGAATGGGTAAACGGGTAAGAGAAAAGGAAAAATTGGTACAACGCTGTAAATTACTTGGCTTCTGGTAATAAAAAAGGCGGAGCAATGCTCCACCTTTTTTCCCCAAATCTTACCATGAACTTAACCTACTTATGCTATGGTCCTCCAAAAATAGACCTTGGTAGTACAGGATTAAAATGTTTTAGACGAAAATCCATATCCCTAGTTAAAGTGTTTAAAAAGAACAATTGTCTTATAAATGAATAGGAAAAGGAATACAATTTACAGCGAATATGAATATTACTTCTCAGAAGTACTATAAAGTTGTACTGACCCCTGTTATTTAATGGCATTAAATATTTCCATATTAGACCAAGCCATGTCAAGACCGGTAGATATATGATGAGTATTTGGTTTGGGTAAGGTAAACGGAAACCTAGTTTAAGGGTTAAAATTTGAATCGGTTTATTAACGAAAGCCTTGCATCAGTTCTGCAAAGGGTATTCAAAATAAAAGGCGGAGCATTGCTCCGCCTTTTCCCCAAATCTTACCATGAACTTAACCTACTTATGCTATGGTCTTCCAAAAGTAAGTCATTGATCTGGACAGTCGAAAATTTCTTGATGAATTTCAAATAAGTCGGTTAAAAGGTCTTATTTTGAAAAAAGAACGAGTCGGCGAAGGTAAATGTTCTCTTATTGGTCTATGAATTTTTGGATTGTTTTGAAATAAAAAAGGTGGAGAAGTCTCCACCTTTTTTGCCCCAAATCTTACCATGAACTTAACCTACTTATGCTATGGCGATTCTAAAATAGGTGGTCAATTGCCAAACAGACTACATTGCCGATAAAAAGCGATATTTATCGATGAAATGCATGTTTTCTGTGTATTTCATCGATTTTTGAATCAATAGGCCCTTTCGTTTTTTCCTTCAAAAAAGTTGATAAATGCCTTGTTTACTACCCGATTTCCACCGGGAGTGGGGTAGTCTCCCGTAAAGTACCAATCACCCAGATTTTTAGGGCATGCCTGATGCAGGTTTTCAATAGTCTGATATATGATTTGAACTTCTGCCTTGATATCATGCGGACTTAAGAGCTCTCCGATTTTCTGCGATATTTCTTCAGGTGTGAAAGGAGCATAGAACTCCTTGACATAATTGACTACATCTTTGTCTTTTGTATTTAACTGACTAAGGCATTTTTCATAAATATCATCGACGATATTCATGGTCAACCGTTCTTGGTGCAGGGCAAGGGCCGCCCTAAAGGCAATAAAATCTTCCAATTTGGCCATATCGATGCCGTAACAGTCAGGATATCTGATTTGCGGCGCGGAAGATACAACGACTATTTTTCTTGGTGAGAGCCGATCTAGAATACGCAATATGCTTTTCTTCAATGTTGTGCCCCGAACAATACTATCATCGATGATAACAAGATTATCACCTTCTTTTACCGAACCATATGAAATGTCGTAGACATGGGCGACCAAATCGTCCCTACTGCTGTCTTGAGTGATGAATGTCCTTAATTTGGCATCTTTGATAGCGACTTTTTCTATTCTGGGCCGAATTTCTAGTATTTCATGAAGTTCCTTGCTGGTAATATTGGCTCCGAGGGCCAAAATCTGCTTCTCCTTTTTTTTGTTCAAATAGTTCTGGGCTTCTTTGACCATGCCGTAAAACGAGGTTTCAGCGGTATTAGGAATATAGGAGAATACGGTATTCTTGATATCATGATCGATCGATTCCAATATTTGCGGAAAAATCAAGCGACCTAGCATTTTTCGTTCTTGATAGATTTCTTTGTCACTTCCCCTAGAAAAGTAGATCCGTTCAAAAGAACAGGCTTTTCGCTCCTTGGGCTCCAAAATTTCCTCTAAGAAAACGTCACCGTTCTTTTTGACGATAATGGCATGGCCTGGATCCAACTCTTCGACATCTTCGTACTTCACATTGAATACGGTCTGTATAGCTGGTCTTTCCGAAGCCACGACTACAACTTCGTCATCCTTATAATAATAAGCGGGCCTGATGCCAGAAGGATCTCTCAAGACGAAGGCATCCCCATGGCCTAACAGTCCGGCCATGGCATAACCACCATCAAAATTCTTGACCGCCCTTTTCAGAATTTTGGAAACTTTAAGACGTTCGGCTATCAAAGGGGACGCCTCTTGTTTGGTGTACCCCTCTTTTTTTATTTTTTTATAGAGCTTGGCCACTGCATCATCTAGAAAGTGGCCGATTTTTTCCATGACCGTTACCGTGTCGACCATGTCTTTCGGGTGTTGCCCCAACTGTACCAAATTTTCGAAAAGCTCGTGTACATTGGTCATATTGAAGTTTCCGGCAACGATAAGGTTTCGGTGCATCCAATTATTTTGGCGAAGAAAGGGGTGTACGCTTTCCATATTGTTCTTGCCAAAAGTACCATAACGCACATGGCCTAACAATACTTCGCCTATGTAGGGAATATGCTTTTTTTGAAGTGCAACATTTTCCGCATATTCGGGATTTGCGGCCAAAGTTGTGTTGATGCGCTCATTGATTTGGGCAAAAATATCCTGAATGGGCTGTTGCTCTATCGAACGAACCCGGCTCATAAAACGTTCTCCGGGAGCCATATCCAATTTGATGCTTGCAAAGCCCGCACCATCTTGGCCTCGGTTGTGCTGCTTTTCCATCATCAAATACATTTTATTGACCCCATAGAACGCGGTGCCGTATTTTTTTTTGTAGTACTCCAATGGTTTCAACAAACGGATTACCGATATTCCGCATTCATGTTTAATGGCATCACTCATTATATAAAGTTATTAAAAAAGCCCCGTCATACAGGGCATATTTAACTTATTTTAATTCAATGTCAAATTGTGTCAAGGTCTTGAATTGATGCAGCCTTTTATTGACCTCATCCCTTTCAAGATCTTGCATGCGTTCGGTGCCAAATCGTTCCACGCTGAACGATGCGAGGTTCGAACCGTGTATCACCCCGTTCTTTAAACTGTTGAAAGAAGTATTGCCCGTGGCTGCGATATAGCCTGCGAAGCCTCCCGCAAAAGTGTCGCCGGCACCGGTAGGGTCGAAGACTTCTTCCAAGGGCAGGGCGGGAGCAAAAAAGACCTTTTCTTCATGAAACAAAAGTGCGCCATGCTCGCCTTTTTTGATGACTACAAATTTGGGGCCCATATCTTGAATTTTTTCCGCGGCCTTTACCAATGAATACTCATTGGTCAATTGGCGCGCTTCCTCATCATTGATCGTAATCACGTCGATGTACTTGATTACGTCTTTCAATTCAGGCAGGGCATTATCCATCCAAAAGTTCATGGTGTCAAGAATAATGAGTTTTGGCCGCTTTTCCATCTGATCGATGACGCTCATTTGGGTGCTCGGGTGCAGGTTGCCGAGCATAACTACGTCGGCATCTTTGAAATGGTCGGGAACCACGGGATTGAAATCCGCCAAAGTATTCAGTTCGGTTACCAAGGTGTCCCTAGAATTGAGATCATTATGATACTTGCCCTTCCAATAAAAGGTCTTGCCACCTTTGACTATTTCGAGTCCTGACAGATCAATACCCTTATTTGCTAGAAGGTCTAGGTACTCTTGTTCCATGTCTTCCCCTACAATCGAAATGATCGCCGAATCGACATCGAACTGTGAGGCCGCCAAACCGATAAAGGTCGCCGCACCTCCTAAGATTTTGCCAGTTTTCCCAAAAGGGGTCTCTATTTCGTCAAATGCAACGGTACCTACAATGAGGAGCTTACCCATAAGCTTTAAAATTAAGCTGCAAATATAAGGTTTTGGTTCGCCAATTACGAGTGCCCGGCAAATCAAGTTATCAAAAATTGTTCAAGGGTTGATTTCGTCGCCCAACGGGCTGCAGGCCCATTATTTTCTACCAAAATCAGCAGGTATTTCGCCCCATGCCTTGGTCTCCCATTTAACGATCGGTGTACGGTAATCGTTTTGGTTCAACCAATTAATCGCACGGCGTATCAAATCGAAAAGCTTTTTGTTCTTTGCGGTTTCCTTTAGTTTGGTATTACAGCTTTTCTTGCGGACCCAGCTCATCGCGGTTCTCGAATCTGTATAGATGATCCGGTCGCTTTTACGTTCTTTCAAAAAGGCAAGTCCGTGTACGATGGCCAAAAATTCTCCGATGTTGTTGGTGCCCTCGGGAAAAGGGCCTTGTTTAAAAAGGTTTTTGCCTGTTTTTGTATCCACGCCCTGATACTCCATTACCCCTGGGTTTCCACTTGATGCCGCATCTACCGATATGGAGTGGTAATTCGGACTTCCAATTTTAAGCAGTTGTTCCGAGGTCAGTGATGGTTCTCCTTTTTTCTTTCCTTTATACTCCTCATAATTGCCATTATAGGCTTTTTTGGCCGCTTCAAAAGTCGGGAACGACTTGTATTGTGCGCCTTTATAACCTGTTATTGCCGCTTTACAATCTTCCCAGGTTGTATAGATACCTGGACGTTTGCCTTTCCAGACCGTATAAAACTTTTCTTTTTTTGCCATTAGATGTTCAGCAATTTCGAAATGGCTTTCGGAAAGTGCTCATACTCGAGCTCATGTACTTTTTCTGCAATGGCATCGACCGAATCGTTGGGGTGCACCTTTGTCTTTTCTTGAAGGATGATGGCACCTTCATCATAATTTTCGTTCACATAGTGAATGGTTATACCCGTCTCGATTTCACCGTTGTGCTTGACCGCTTGGTGTACATGGCTTCCGTACATTCCCTTACCGCCATATTTGGGCAAAAGTGCCGGATGTATATTTATGATTTTCATGGGAAAATGGTCGATGATCTTTTTGGGCATCTTCCAAAGAAAGCCTGCCAGTACTATTAGGTCGGGATTTAACGATTTCAAGATACCCAATACACAATCGGTACTATAGAACGCAGTTTTATTAAAATACAAACAACTGATATTAAGATAATTGCATCTATCCACTACTTTGGCATCCCTTTTGTTTGTCAATACCCCGGCAACGGTAACATTACGATTGTCTTGAAAGTGGCGCACAATGTTTTCGACATTGGATCCAGAACCGGAAGCGAAAAGTACGATATGCTTCATCTGAAAAAAAATTAATGCCCATGGGCGGTCGGATGTGATTTTTAGAACTTTTTCGAGATCGAGTTTTTGATTAAGCGTTTCCCTTGAAAAGTACAGCCATTACCGAAGATTGATTATTTGGGGCTAAAATACCATGTTTGTATTTAAATTTCTTAAATTACCTGACATTTTAGGTACAAATGGGATTATTAAACCAAAGTTTTTTATTTTTGCCAACAATTTAAATTTTTAAAACCAATATTATTATGTCAGACATTGCATCAAGAGTAAAGGCTATCATTGTTGATAAACTGGGAGTTGATGAGAACGAGGTGGTATCAGAGGCTAGCTTTACCAACGACTTAGGGGCAGATTCATTGGATACTGTTGAGTTGATTATGGAATTCGAGAAAGAGTTCGATATTCAGATTCCTGACGATCAAGCTGAGAACATCGCAACGGTTGGCCAAGCCATAAGTTATATAGAGGAAGCGAAGTAATTTCAATGCTTTTTTGAACAAGTTTCAAAATTATCCATGTGGTGTACCAAACTGCATGGATAATTTTTTTTAATTTACCTTTGACTTATTGGACCAAAAATTAAACTCAATGCAGTTAAAACGAGTTGTGATTACGGGGTTGGGAGCTTTGACCCCGATCGGTAACAATATTCAGGAATATTGGAATGGATTGGTCAACGGAAAGAGCGGTTCTGCTCCGATTACCTATTACGATACCGAAAAGTTCAAGGTTAAGTTCGCCTGTGAATTAAAGAATTATAGCACAGAGGATTATTTTGATCGAAAGGAAGGCCGAAAGCTGGATCGTTTCGCGCAGTATGCACTTATTTCTTCAGATGAGGCGATTGCTGACGCAAAACTTGATTTGGATGCCGTCGACAAGTTCAGGGTAGGGGTTATCTGGGGCGCCGGTATTGGTGGCCTTCAAACTTTTCAAGATGAGGTCATGAACTTTGCCCAAGGAGATGGCACCCCCCGGTTCAATCCCTTTTTCATCCCCAAGATGATAGCCGATATCGCCCCGGGCAATATTTCGATCAAACATGGTTTCATGGGCCCCAACTATACTACGGTATCGGCCTGTGCTTCATCGGCGAATGCCATGATAGATGCCTTGAACTATATTCGATTGGGAACCTGCGATGTTATTGTTACCGGAGGAAGTGAGGCGGCGGTCACCATTGCAGGCATGGGCGGTTTTGGCGCCATGCACGCCTTATCGACCAGAAATGATAGTCCTGAGACCGCTTCTAGGCCATTTGACGCGACAAGAGATGGTTTCGTTCTGGGCGAAGGGGCGGGAGCCCTGGTCTTGGAGGAATATGAACATGCCAAGGCGCGAGGCGCAAAAATATATGCCGAAGTTGTTGGCGGGGGTCTGTCAAGCGACGCCTATCATATGACGGCCCCGCACCCCGATGGTATAGGGGTAGTTCGCGTAATGCAAAATTGTTTGAAAGATGCCGGTCTTAAGCCCGAAGATATCGATGCCATTAACACGCATGGTACATCTACCCCATTGGGCGATGTGGCCGAACTAAAGGCGATTTCCGAGGTTTTCGGCGATCACGCGCCCAGCATCAATATCAATTCCACGAAATCGATGACCGGCCACCTTTTGGGTGCAGCCGGAGCAATTGAGGCGATTGCGTCGGTACTGGCCATGGAGCATGGTATTGTTCCGCCAACGATTAACCATACCACTGTGGACGAGAATATTGACCCGAAATTGAACCTAACATTGAACAAGCCCCAAAAACGGGACGTCAATGTAGCCTTGAGCAATACCTTTGGTTTTGGGGGCCATAACGCTTGTGTGGTTTTCAAGAAAATCGACTAGTCCGTAAAATGAATTTCCCATCCAATTTATTTAATTCCCATTCAAAAGAGGATGGGGATTTTTTTTTGGGAATCACAAAAATATTGGGCTTCAAACCCAAAAAAACAGAAATTTATAGAAAAGCTTTCTTGCACCGATCTGCCAATAAGAAAGACAAAGACGGCAATCCGGTGAATTATGAACGGCTTGAGTTTTTGGGAGATTCAATGTTGGGCACCATCATTTCAAGGTATATTTTTAACGAAGTTCCCTTGGGTGATGAAGGATATCTAACCAAGATGCGGTCGAAGATCGTAAGTAGGGAACACTTGAACGAACTTGGAAAAGATTTGAACCTGATAAGATTTGTTGAAAGTAGAATTCCCAAAACCCATTTTGGGGAAAATATTCATGGCAATGTATTCGAGGCATTGGTAGGGGCCATATATTTGGATCGGGGCTATAAATATTGCGAAAAGTTCATACAGAAACGCGTAATCGAACCCTATGTTGATATTGAGCAATTAGAGGGTAAGGTCATTAGCTATAAGAGCTTGGTCATCGAATGGTGCCAAAAACAAAAAAAGACCTTTGATTTCAATGTTTATGAAGATACCGGCAATGATGTTCTGAAACATTTTGCGGTAAAACTCTCCATCGACGGCAACGTGGTCTCAAAAGCCAGAGCAACATCAAAAAAAAAGGCCGAAGAAAGGGCCTCGAAGCGGGCCTATTTTGCCCTTCAGGAAAAAATGAAAAGACCATCTCGATAGTATAACGACAAGTTGAACACGACTTTGACTCCTTAATTGCCCCGAAAGCTCTCAACGAAATAGGGTTTATTGGTTATAAAAACTATCTTTACACTTATGTTTTTTTACAACTATGGCAGCAATTCACAAGATCGGCGAAGACTTTTTCGAAGATTCTTTTTCATTGATAGCTTTGCACACTAGCTTGGAAGACTATGCCTTGGGATATGCCCTTAACAAAAGTTTGAAGGTCAATTTTAGGAGGACCAGAAAGGATTTTGAAATAAAACCATCCGTTTCGTTTCATATTTTTGAGTGGAGAGACGAAGTAAACGACAGCCATTGGTCTTTGATTGCCAATAATAGCGTTAAACTGGTGTATACCTCAGGAAGGGATCTTTTTGGAGATGAGCCCACGTTTGCCAAGAACTATTTGTTGCCAGAGTATAAAGAGGTCGATTTTTTTATTAAGATCGAACAGGATTATTTGGACGGAACCCATTTAATCGTAAAACAGTTATTGGGCATGCCCGAAATATTGACGGCATACAGAATAGATGTGGAAAACCTGAAATCAAAGAACAACCTAATTTTTTAATGAATGCCAAGTAAAAAGAAAACAAAGATAGTGGCCACTTTAGGGCCGGCGACGAGCAAAAGGGAGGTGTTGAAAGATATGATCGATGCCGGGGTGGATGTATTCCGTATAAATTTTTCTCATGCCAACTATGATGACGTAAAAGAACGGATCAATATTATCCGTGAATTGAACGAAGAGTTGGAAACCAATATTTCGATTTTGGCCGATCTTCAGGGGCCAAAGCTACGTGTGGGTGTCATGGCCGGTGAAGTCGTTGTCAGCCCCGGTGATGAGATTACCTTTGTTACGGGAAAGCCTTTTGAGGGAAATTCTGAAAAGGTTTACATGAACTATACCGCCTTTCCGAAGGATGTCAAGGCAGGAGAGCGCATATTATTGGATGATGGCAAATTGATTTTCGAGGTAGTCGAAACGAACGGAGAGAACGAAGTACGGGCCAAAGTAGTACAAGGTGGGCCGCTCAAGTCAAAAAAAGGGGTCAATCTGCCAAACACCAATATCTCATTGCCCGCACTGACCGAGAAAGACATAAAAGATGCCATTTTTGCCATCTCCCAAAATGTGGATTGGATCGCCCTTTCCTTTGTTCGTTTCAGCCAAGACTTGATCGATCTACAGAATATTATCAAAGAGCATTCGGAACATAAGATTCCGATTATTGCAAAAATCGAAAAACCTGAGGCCGTAGAAAACATAGACAAGATCGTGGCCTACTGCGATGGCCTTATGGTAGCACGCGGAGATCTTGGGGTCGAAGTGCCGGCACAAGAGGTGCCTTTGATCCAGAAACAGTTGGTCTTACGTGCTAAAAAAGCGCGAATTCCCGTAATAATCGCCACCCAGATGATGGAGACCATGATCACGAGCCTGACCCCGACAAGAGCCGAGGTGAACGATGTGGCCAATTCCGTGATGGACGGGGCCGATGCGGTAATGCTTTCAGGCGAGACTTCGGTTGGAAATTATCCGGTACAGGTAATTCAAAAAATGTCAAGTATTCTGCAAAGCGTAGAAGGCTCTGAACTGATACATGTACCGCATGACCCACCACATATACGTACCAAAAGATATATTACGAAATCGGTCTGCTATCATGCCGCTATAATGGCCAACGAAATCAAGGCCAAGGCAATATCTACCTTGACCAACAGTGGCTACACGGCATTTCAAATATCGGCGTGGCGGCCTAGTGCCCATATTTTGGTATTTACCTCAAATAGAAGGATCCTGACCCAACTGAACCTATTATGGGGCGTAAAAGCCTTTTATTATGATCGATTTGTCTCAACCGATGAAACCATTGAAGACGTCAATTCCATAGCATGTAAAAAAGGTTTTTTGGACGTCGGTGACATGCTAATCAGTTTGGCGGCCATGCCCATTAAGGACAAAGGTATGGTCAATACGTTACGGGTTACCGAAATCGAGACCTGTGCGTTTTAGAAATCAAACTTCAACTGCACCGAAACCGAATCTTCCCTAGATTCGGTTTTTTTATTATCGGTATTTAGGTTGGCCAATGAAATACCCAACAAGCGGACGGAATTTTGAAGTACTTCTTGATAGAGCAGTTCTTTTGCGGTTTCCAGTATAAGTGCCTTATCGGAAACAAAATAGGGCAGGGTCTTGCTCCTTGTATTCAAGGTAAAATCGCTATACTTTATTTTTAGGGTTATGGTCTTGCCGGCGATTTTTGATTTGTTCAGGCGGCGTTCTAGTTCCTCTGCGATATGCTCCAATCGCTCCAGCATGAATATTTCACTGCTTAGGTTTTTTTTGAATGTGCGTTCGGCACCGACCGATTTCGGAATGCGATGGGGCTTGACCTCGCTATTGTGGATTCCGCGAACCACATGGTAATAGTAGGCACCATTCTTGCCGAAATGCTCTTCAAGAAACTCCAATGGTTTCTCTTTAAGGTTTTTGCCCGTAAAAATGCCCAGCTTGTACATTTTTTGGGCGGTGACCTTTCCGACCCCATAGAACTTGCGAATTTCGAGATCCTCTAAAAACCGTGACACCTCTTCGGGGTTTACGGTCTTCTGTCCATTCGGTTTGTTATAGTCACTAGCGACCTTGGCGATGAATTTATTTATTGAAATTCCCGCGGAGGCGGCCAAGCCCACTTCGTCAAAAATTCGCTGTCGAATTTCTTGGGCGATCAAGGTTGCCGAAGGATTTCCCTTCTTGTTGACCGTAACATCCAAATAGGCCTCGTCCAAAGAAAGGGGTTCTACCAGGTCGGTATAATCGAAAAATATGCTCCTGATTTTTTTAGAGATTTCAGAATACCTCGCGTACCGGGGTTTCACGAAGATAAGATGCGGACAGTTCTTTTTGGCCAAATAGCCGCTCATTGCGCTTCGCACACCATATTTTCGGGCTTCATAATTTGCCGCAGAGACAACACCTCTGTTTTCGCTTCCGCCTACAGCTACAGGTTTTCCCTTTAGTTCAGGATTATCCAACTCCTCTACAGAGGCGTAGAAGGCATCCATATCGACATGGATGATTTTTCGTAAGGGAAAATCTCTTTCCATATCGTAAATTTATGATAACTTCGATAATAGGTTATGATTGAAATCGAACGGAAGTTTTTGGTAAAATCGGATGCTTTTAAAGAAAGGGCGGCATCGATGGAAAAGATCTCACAGGGATTTCTCAACACCCACCCTTCACGCACCGTTCGGGTTAGGATCAATGGCGATTTTGGCTTTTTAACGGTAAAGGGAGCCTCGAACGGGTCGGGCACTTCGCGTTTTGAATGGGAAACGGAGATCAGCATAGAAGAGGCAAGGGACCTTTTGAAAATTTGTGAAGAAGGATTGATCGAGAAAACCAGATTTAAAATTCCTGTGGGCACCCATATTTTTGATGTAGATGAATTTCATGGTGCAAATCAGGGCCTGACCGTGGCGGAGATAGAATTGCAAGAAGAAAATGAACCCTTTGAAAAACCCGATTGGTTGGGTAAAGAAGTAACCGGCGACATCAAATATTATAATTCACAACTAAGTAAAAACCCATATGCACAATGGAAAAACTGCCCAGATTAATACTGTCGGCGATTTTTTTGATCGCATTTTCATGTAAAGAGGATAATAATGCAAAGGTTGCCGCCCCAACTGACAATAAAGTCGTCGAGAAGAAAATATCGACCAAAAAGCTTAAGGAAGAATTGACCTCTAAAGGATTCGAGATCTTCGATTACATTGACCAAGAAACCAAAGACACCGTACTAATGCAGCAGTACTTCATCGCGTTTTTAAAACGAGGGCCGAATCGTTCGCAGAACAAGCAAGAGACCGATAGCCTACAGAACCTGCATTTGGCTCATTTGGGCCGCATGTACGAACATGGATTCGCCGATATTTCGGGCCCCTTCGGTGATGATGGCGATATTCGGGGCATTACGATCTATAATGTGCCTACCCAAAAAATGGCTGACAGTCTTGCCAATATGGATCCCATGGTAAAAGCAGGGAGATTAGAGATCGAGATTCATCCGTGGTGGGCAGCAAAAGGCTTTCCCTTGCGCTGATTAATATGCCCAAACACCGTCTTGTTCCAATACAGGAATGTTTACCGATCGTGCATCGCTAATGCTGTTTGCTTTAAAAACACATTTGCGTTCGTAAAGTTTACCGTCGGCAAAAAAGGTAATAAAGAACTCGTTTTCCAATGCCAAAAGGTTTTCGGGCAACAATTCTATTTTTTGAAAAGAACGAGCAGGCATAATCTCGATACTTCGCCGTATGGTCGAAGTCTTTGCAGCATCGCCATACCCTTTTGACACGACAATAACGGTTTCGATATAAGTGTGACGTGCATTGATTACGTAAACATACCAGTTTTCGGCTAGTAATTCCCCGTTCGACTCTTTCACGGCGGCCACAAAAACATTTTCATCTACGGGAATCTCAATATCTTTTTTCATGGATCGGGATACAAAAAGACTTGCCTTTTTTAGAGGGCATTTTTAAATTGTTCCAAGAATCGCACGTCGTTTTCACTCAGTAATCGAATGTCGGATATTTGATACAACAAAAGGGCAATTCGATCTATTCCCATACCAAAGGCAAAACCTGAATACTCCTCGGGGTCGATACCACAATTGGTCAATACGTTCGGATCGACCATGCCGCACCCCATGATTTCTAACCAGCCCGTACCTTTGGTCATACGGTAGTCGGTCTCCGTTTCAAGCCCCCAATAGACATCAACTTCTGCACTGGGTTCCGTAAACGGGAAATAAGAAGGCCTAAGACGAATTTTTGACTTTCCGAAAAGTTCGGTGGTAAAAAACTGCAAGGTCTGCTTAAGATCCGCAAAAGAAACGTCCTTATCGATATAAAGACCTTCTACCTGATGGAAAAAACAATGCGAACGCGCTGAAATGGCCTCGTTGCGATATACCCTTCCGGGGGAAATAGTGCGAATCGGAGGTTTGTGGTTCTCCATATATCTGACCTGTACCGATGAGGTATGGGTACGTAACAGAATATCGGGATCTGTCTGAATGAAAAAAGTATCCTGCATGTCTCTTGCAGGATGATGCTCCGGAAGGTTGAGTGCGGTAAAATTGTGCCAGTCGTCCTCGATTTCAGGGCCTTCGGAAACGTTGAAGCCGATTCTCGAAAAAATCTCGATAATCTGGTTCTTTACAATTGAAATAGGATGTCTTGAACCAAGTTCGATGGGTTCGCCCGGTCGTGTCAGATCACCATAGATACCGCTTTCATCAGTTTTGTTTTCCAGTATACTTCTGAGGGTATTTACTTTGTCGGTCGCGACTTGTTTGAGCTCATTTATGGTTTGGCCGAATTCTTTTTTCTGATCGTTGGGCACATTCTTGAATTCTTTGAAAAATTCGTTCAAAAGCCCCTTTTTGCCCAAATATTTTATTCTGAAATTCTCAACCGCTTCCTTCGAATCAGCCTTGAATTTTTCCACTTCTGCAATATGCTCTTTAATCGTATCAATCATAACGCTCGGCTAGGTCGACAAATTTATCGATTTTATGCCATTTGGTCTGCAAATATTATGAAAGTCTTTAATCCTCTTTTGAGGGGTACACATCTTTTACATTGGCCTTTATCCATTCAAGGCACTCTTCGAACGTATCGAATATATTGTCTTCTGGAATAAGATCAGGAATGACATCAACCCTCTCCATCATATATCTGGGCTGTCGAAGTACGTCAACGAATAGAACGGTTATGCCCGATTTTCTCAAATCGATGAGAATGTCTTCCAAGGTATATAGGCCTGACTGGTCCATGTACTGCATGCGATCCATTCGAATAATTACCGTAGAGGCCGTTTTCGGAATCTGCTGTGCCAAGGCCTGAAATTCACTTGTAGAACCAAAAAACAGGGGTCCTTTGAGATGTTTGATAAAAACTTCTTCCTTAAGGTTACTCGGAAAACCGACTTCATCTGCCCAACCTACTTCTTTTTCGAGCGCCTTGATGTCGGATCTTTCCGCGGTTAGGTCCCCCATCTTTTTCATGAACATTAACGATGCGATTACTAAACCTATTCCTACGGCATAGACAAGATTCCATACAGATGAAAGTACTAGCACTACAAGCATAATAAGTACTTCGGAACTTAATTTCAAAGGCCCTAATTTTATGTCTTTCGGCAAGCTAGGGATGGCCTTAAGGCCTTTATAGTCCATTACCCCGATACCGACCGTAATCAAAATACCGGCAAGTACCGCAGCGGGGATTTGAGATGCGACCGGTGCAAGAGCCATCATAATGATCAACAGCATGATACCGGCGATCATACCTGATAATTTGGTCTTGCCCCCGGCGTTGATGTTGACTACCGTACGAATGGTCGCGCCGGCGCCAGGGATACCGCCAAATATGGCGGCGATACTATTGCCAATTCCCTGCCCGACCAATTCTTTGTTCGGTTTGTGCTTGGTTTTGGTCATATTGTCGGCTACTACAGAGGTCAGCAGGGAATCGATTGCCCCTAAGAGGGCCAAAGTCAGCGCGGTAAAAATATAAGGCGATACCGAACTTATTTCAAATTGGGTAAAAATATTGAGATTGGGTACGGGAAATCCTCCCGGAATTTTGTCGATCGGCCGATAATCCAACCCAAGACCATAGGCAACTCCCGAGACAACGATAAGTGCAACGAGTGCACTTGGTATTACGGTCGTTATTCGTTTGAAGCCATAAATGATAATGATCGTTGCAAGGGCCAGGGCGAACTCTAACCAGTTGATGTTCTTCAATGCCCTGGGTAGAACCTTAAAGGCACCGATGACACCCGATGCCTCGCTCTTTGCCAAAGTACGGGCTTCTTTAAGAATGTCGGCATTGGTGATTTCTTTGGCCCTTTTAATGGTTTCCTCGAAATCTTCCAGGACCAAGATACCCTCACCTGCTTCTTCCTTTAAAATATTATCGAGAATGATTTCTTCTGCATGGGGTTTGAAATTCTCAACAAATTCGACGTCTTCCTTAGGATAATATCCTATGGTCGGCAAGATCTGTGTTATCAAGATGATTATTCCAATGGCAGTCATAAACCCCGATACTACTGGATAAGGTATATACCTGATGTATTTGCCGATTCCTATGATGCCTAGCCCTATTTGCATCAGTCCTGCCAGTAGAAAGACAATAAGAATGGCAGGTAGGGCCTTTTCGAGACTACCGTCGTGAATCGCCACTATACCGGCAATTACCACCATACTGACGGCCGTCATTGGTGCCGTGGGGCCAGAAATCTGAGTATTCGTGCCCCCGAAAAGGGCTGCAAAAAAACTGATAAAGATTGCCCCGTAAAGTCCGGCGCTAGGCCCCATTCCTGAACTTACCCCAAATGCCAAGGCTAAGGGAAGGGCTACGATGCCCGCTGTAATACCTCCAAATAGGTCTCCCCTGAGGTTGGTAAAGAGGTTCTTCATAAACTAATGGAATATCACTGTTAACTTTGAATATATATTTTTTTAAAAGAAAAACCTATATGAACCAATACTCGTTTTGTAAATAGTGCTCAATCGAGGTGATAAATCTCCATAATATCCTTTAGATAGCCTTCAAAATCGATTTTGAGATCGATCAGCTTACCTGAATGTATATCGAAGACCCAACCATGAACCCTTAAGCCTCTGTCACGATACGCTTTCTGTACTGTTGCTGTCTTTATTAGATTTACACATTGTTCCTTAACGTTCAATTCAACAAGACGGTCGTATTTTTTCGTTTCGTCTTCAATGGCGTTTAGCTCTTTTCTATGGATGCGATATACATCGCGAATGTTTCGCAACCAAGGATTGAGGACCCCTAGATCCGCCGACTGCATTGCTGCCTTTATTCCTCCACAGCCATAGTGGCCACAGACTACGATATGGTTAACGCGCAGATGGTCGACCGCATAGTTTACCACCGACATCACGTTCAGGTCGATACTTATGACCATATTTGCGATATTTCTGTGCACAAACACCTCACCGGGCCGTGCGCCCATAAGTTCTTCGGCCGTAACCCTACTGTCTGAACAGCCGACGTATAGCAATTCTGGGTTTTGGCCTTTGGCGAGCGACTTAAAATAGTCGGGGTCGATGACAAGTCTCTCGGCAATCCAGTGGTTATTGTTCTTGAATACGGTATCTAGGTTCATGGGCCCTTCAGCAAAATAACGGTTTATTTAGTCGAAAGATAGACTAAATAAGTCAAAGTCCATAACTGGTATGGACTTTGACTGCAGTACTGTTTCCGATATACTTTTGCGCGAATATTATTCATAGAATTCTACAGCCCCGGTCGCGATATCGTACATGCCACCAATAATCTTGATTTCTCCGTTCTTCTCCATTTCGGCAAGTACACTGCTGCGTTTGCGAATATTGCCTATGGTAAGTTGGACGTTCTTGGCCGAGACCTTATCAACGAATTCAAGATTGCCCGAGTTTCTTTGATTCTCGTCACGCGGTTCTTTAACTTCGGCCACAGCAGGTTCGATTTTATTGATCAACGCGGTCAAATTGCCCAATCTGGCGTGGTCACAGGCTCCTTTGATGGCTCCACAGCTAGTATGCCCCAAGACAACTATCAATTTTGTGCCTGCTAATTTACATGCGAACTCCATACTTCCCAAGATGTCTTCGTTGACAAAGTTTCCTGCAATACGAATACTGAAAATATCGCCCAAACCTTGATCGAACACAAGTTCGGCGGAAACCCGTGAATCGATACAGCTTAAAATAGTAGCAAACGGAAACTGTCCTTCACTGGTGTCATTGACTTGTTCTAAAAGGTTTCTGTTGGCCTTAAGGTTATTTTGAAACCTTTGGTTACCCTCCTTTAAAAATAGCAGGGATTTATCTGGGGTCATAGTGGCCTGTGTTTCTTTTGTGTGTGCTTTCATAATTTCTTTTATAGTTTCTTATTGATGATTTGTAGTTTTATATTCTTGTTTTCCGCTGACCAAAAGGGTTACATCCAACTTTTTAATAATGGCAGCTATATCGGGTGTCATTTGGTTTTGCAGCTCGTTCGCGCCTTTCTCGGTTCTATCGACCGACAATATGTTTATATTGTTTTTTGATAAGTATTTTGAAAGGTTCTTTATTGCTCCATCATTATGTTCAAATACATATTCTATAGTTCTCTTATTTTTAGATTTCGGGTCATACTTTGTCGATTCCGAATTTTTGATGATTTTGAATGACTTCAACGGTGTTTGAGCATGTTCCATTATATCTTTGGCAAATTCAAAATTCATATCGGGTTCTGAATTGTTATAAGTGCCGAATGCTATTTTCTGGTTTGGAACGGGCCCCGCTTTATCTGATGTAATCATTACCACACCACTGTGTTTGTTCAAAACAAATTCGGTAATGCTATCGCCCAATACTTTGAAAGAGTTGGATTTTGGCTTACCTAAGACTATGATATCAGGTCTATTTTTTTCAATATAGACACTGATTTCATTTTTAACGTGACCGAAGGTAAATGAATAGTCTATGTCAATTCCAAATTCTTCCGAAATTGACATGGTTAGATTTTTCATTTGTCTATCAACCTTGGTATGTTCGTCATTAATGGTGCGCATTGCCGATAATTGATTATCGCGATTTATAACATCCGAGGGTTTTTTTACATGGAATACCGCTATATCGCCACCTATCATTTTGGCAAGGGCTACCGTACTTTTGATCGTCGCACTTGAAGATTTGTTCAAATCTGATAGTACGGCTATGGAGTATTTTTTGCTTGGTGCCATAATTTTTGCTTTTAAGCGGATTTTGGCCGCAATTTGAAGAACTCGATGAAACTTGGCGGATTTTCGACCATACCTCGTTCAGAAATCAAGTGTATATCGATGTTCCTTTCTTGGGCTTTGAACGCAAAATCGTCGAGAATCTCGATGATGTCGTTATCGAGGTATCTTGTTTTTCGCACATCCAGCTCCAAATAGGTGTCTCTTGGCAAGCTGTCCAGCTCTTTCAAAATGGCTCCTTTGTTAAAGAAAGTAACCTCTTCGGCAAGCGTCATTTTTATTTTGTGCTTTCCGTTACTCTTGTCCTCAATGTGTAGAAAATGTGAGTTTTGATAGCTTTTTATTAATATGACCACGATGCCCACTAAAAGTCCGAGGGCGATACCGACCAGAAGATCGGTAAAGATGATGCCCAAGACGGTCACTATAAATGGAACAAACTGTTTCCAACCCAAATCGTACATGGTCTTGAACAATGCTGGCTTTGCCAACTTGTATCCTACTATGAAGAGTACCGCCGCCAAAACAGAAAGAGGAATCATATTCAGCAGTCTAGGAATCAAAATAACGGAAATCAACAAAAAGAAGCCATGAATGATTGCCGAAAGTTTGGTTCTACCTCCTGATTGAATATTGGCCGAACTGCGAACGATCACTTGGGTAATTGGAAGCCCTCCGATAAGGCCTGAGATAATATTGCCAGTACCTTGCGCGAGAAGCTCACGATTGGTAGGGGTTACCCTTTTATGGGGATCGAGCTTATCTGTAGCTTCGACACATAGCAAAGTTTCAAGGCTTGCGACCAAGGCGATGGTAAATGCAGTGACCCATATTTGTGGATTACCAATTGCCCCAAAATTGGGGAAGCTGAATTGCGCTAGAAAAGAAGATGCGTCTTCTGGAACGGGCACACTTACCAGATGATCTGTCGAAATGCCCCAAAGATCACTGCCCTTCGTCAAGTTATAAAAAATGATGCCAATGACAACGGCTACCAAGGGCCCTTGGACCAGTTGAAAGAACTTTCCTTTTTTCGAGAGTACAGAGCTCCACAAAATTAGAATTCCTAGACCGATCAAAGCGATTAAGGTCGCACCCGGGCTAATGTTGTTAAACGTTTGTAAGATTTCAGAGAACGTGTTTTCACCGTCTACCTGAAAAAAGGCAAAATCGCCTTCGGGATCTGCATCATACCCAAAGAAATGTGGAATTTGCTTTAAAATAATGATAATTCCGATACCGGTCAACATCCCTTTGATTACCGAGGAAGGAAAATAATATCCGATAATCCCGGCCTTTAAAAATCCGAAAACCAATTGGATAACCCCGCCTAAAACCACGGCAAGTAAAAAATTTTCCCAGCTTCCCAGAGTGCCGATGGCAACCAGAACAATCGCAGCTAAACCGGCTGCCGGGCCGCTTACTCCTATGTGAGAACCACTTAAGGCCCCTACTACTATTCCACCTACAATACCGGCAATCAATCCTGAAAATAAGGGTGCCCCGCTGGCCAATGCTATTCCAAGGCATAATGGCAGGGCAATGAAAAATACAACGACACTTGCGGGAAGGTCGCTTTTTAAATGTTTAAACATAAATATTGATATTACGTCTTCCCATAAATCAAAATGGAAGACTGGTTAGTCACTTGAATAAAGAAATGTTGAAAAGACTAACCGATATGTTTAGGAGGAGGAGGGACTATTTCCAAGGTGTAATCGAAATAACCGGTGATATGATAATAACCCATATCTGTTTTCATCGACAGGCCCAACAGAGAAAAATCATAGGAAGCACTGCCCACAAATTTTTCTTCACTATCGGCCTTTTTGCCCGTTTCTTGTTGCTCTTCTTCATTAAGGTTCGATACTACTATAGGGTTATCGACATCGTACAGCGTAATTAAGCTAGGAGCGACAATTGCGAACGCCCATAATATAAGAAGAGTTAAACGAGCAATTTTTTTCATAATCCGCCGTAAACTGCAAATATAACAGGTCTTAAGCTGATTTTCTGTTAATTAAAGTTTAAAAATCCTTTAACACTTTGATACTTTCCATTGGCAACCAACCAGTTTTCCCATCAGCGATTTGTACTTTTTTAAAGTCGTTGAGTTCCTCGAGTATGTTTACTTTCGCCCCTTCGTGCAATTTGAATATTTCTTGGCTCCTATCGTTCGGCTCAGAGCGCACGACAATCTCTTCTGAAAACACGATGGCAGGCTGGTCCGCTTTGAATTCGTCGTATTGGATATACGCAAAAAGTGTTGAAATGATCGAAATCACCAACGCGACGATACTTGAAATAAAAGCTATGCGCTTTCGCGATGAATACCTGAAAAAATAGAAGGCTATATAGAACATGACGAATAAGATCATAAAGGCCACCGCCATTTTCGCCCATTGATCGAAGGACAGGAACCCGGTTAGGTCCTTCTTGATTTTTGTCAGACCCGCTTCGGGAATCTTGTCTATGGCATCCAACGTCATGTTTTGGGCATAGGTCAAATTGTTCTTTGTTTCTGAATCGTTAGGTCTTAAGAGCAATGCTTTTTCGTAATAGTAGATGCTCGGTGCAATCTGGTTCAATTTGTAATAGCAATTACCCAGATTAAAATACAGTTCGGCCGAATGATGGCCGTTTTCCAAAATCTTCAAATAATTTTCAGCGGCTTTTTCATAATCACCTTCATTATAGGCCTTCGTTGCCCCATCAAAAAGGTTTATATCTTGAGCGGAAACCGACAAACCAACTACCAACAGAAAAAACAACGTCAACTTTTTCATAATTGCTTGTCAATTTGGGAAATTACTTCACTTGCCTTGTTGTAATCTTGCTGCATTTGCACATCTGAAAACGGACTATAGCGGGCCATTTCGCAATTTTTGAGCAACCCTATAAAACCCTCGTTCGTGGCATCGTCGACTTGCTTTTGGGCAAGTAGCGATGCAATTTTATCCTTGCTGAACTCGCTGGTCTCGATTTTTAGCTTGGCCTTGAGATAGTTGTGCAGCCCTTTTTCGAGCGCAACATAGAATGCATCTTTATTGCCCAGCGCCTTTTTGGCGGTCGACAGATATTTTCTTGCCAACCGATTGGCCTTTTTTATTTTATTTCCGGCGACATCATCGGCTATGGCCTTTCGCTTTTTTCTGAACAATATCGCAATCGGAATCAATAATAACGGTAGTGACATCCACAAAAAGAAACGGGTCGAACCGAAAAAATAATCGGTTCCAATAGCGGATAGGTTCGGTTTGAGTTTGATGAAGTTGAACAGGTTACCCGTTACCTCGACAGACTGTCTGTTACCAGAAGATGGTATCGAACCACTACTGGCAGTATTGTTCGGGCCTTGTATGACATCGATTACGATTTCTTTCGAATTGATCGTATTGTATTTTTCGGTCTTGGGGTCGAAGTAGCTGAACGAAATGCTTGGTACGGGATACTTGCCCTTAAAAGACGGAACTATAGTGTAATTATCGCTTACCTTACCCTGTGAACCGGACAATGTTGTTCGAACGTTTTCTTCAAATTCGGGCTCATAGACCTCTAAGGAACTGGGAAGGTTGAGTTCAGGAAGTTTGAACAACTTCAAATTGCCTTTACCGCTCACTTGAACCCTGGCCTGCAATGATTCGGTCGCATTCAAATTGGTCTTACTGGTAGTTACCGAAAAGTCAAAACTACCTACAGCACCGCTGAAGTCTGCAGGTCTTCCAGCGGTTGGCAGCGACTTTACATCAATGGTACGCTTGCCGGCGGAAACAATTTTATTGGTCTGGGTAAAGATCCGCTGCCCGAAGAAATCACGTTTATTGGTCGGCACATCTATACTTACCTCAAGTGAAAGCGGTTCAATTTCAAGTTTGCCCGATTTCTGTGGATATAATACTATTCTTTTTAAAACTACATAACGATAGGGCTTGCCTTTATAGGAGCCATTCTCTGCGGTCGGTCTAGAAACCGGAATGTCATGGCTCCAGAAGTTATTGTATTTTGGGTTGTCCAACGGATGATAGTTCGATACGCTAATATTCGGACTGACATATAATTTATAGACTACACTGATAGCCTCGTTAAGATAAGGATTCGTTTTTGAGACTTCGGCCACGAGATGCAGACTTTCATCGGCCACATCGTCGACGGTTTTTTCAGAACTGGGCTTGTCTACCGCAGGGCCGATCGTTATTTTCTTGGCCGTCGATTTATAAATTTTACCGCCGATTTCAATAGTCGCCTGTTTGATGGTCGCCGTGCCTTGTACCGTAGGCTGCAAAAAATAAGTAAGCGACTTTGAATAGCTTCGAACCCCATTGATCCAGCTCGAACTGATTTGGGTAGATGGCCCCATTAATACCCTAAAACCCTCAAAGTCTGGTGGTGTAAAATTATCGCCGTCTTTGTTCATGACGAACTCGACACGAAGACGCTCGTTGATGCCCAATTTGTCTTTACTTACCTGTACCTCAAAAGTAACCGCATCTTCTTCTTGTGCCCACAACCCGCAGGTCATGAACACGATTGAAAATAGAACAATACATCGTTTGACGAACATCTTATCTACCAGTCTTTTTCATTTTTTGCCTTTACACCCTGTATTTTTTGGGCGTCGATTTTCTCCTGCACTTTTTTCTCTTCGTTCTGCATGGCATCCAAGAGGTTTTGGATCTGCTGTTTACTCAATTGGTTGGGGCGGGGCTGTTGTTCTTGTTGTTGGTCTTCGGGCTTGTCACCTTGATCGGGCTGTTTTTTCTGCTCTTCTTTTTCATCGCCTTCACCCTCTTTGTTCTCATCTTTCTCTTCGTCGCCTTGATCGCCCTTATCACCCTCGTCTTTTTGGTCTTCCTTATTGTCTCCTTCTTTTTGATCTTCGTTCTGATCCTGCTTGTCTTTTTGGTCTTGGTTGTCTTTGTTATCGTCGTTGTTTTGGTCGTTTTTCTGCTCTTCTTGTTCCTTTTTTAGCATTTCTTTGGCCAAAGCAAGGTTATATCGGGTCTCATCATCGGTAGGATTGTTTCGAAGGGCTTCTTTATAGGCCTCTAACGCCTTTTCATATTCTTTTCGTTTCATGAAGACATTGCCCATGTTATGATAGGACTGATGTTTGGCATCTTTGCCCTCGGCCAACTCACCGGCCTGTTTGTAACGCCCGAAGGCCTCGGCGTACGCCTCGTTGTTGTAATAGGCATTACCCAGGTTATAAGGAGCCGCATGGTTTTCATCACTTTTGGCAATCGCCTTTCGATAATCGACTTCGGCCTCGATGAAATTATTTTCCGAAAGCTCTTTGTTGCCTTCCCAAGTAAGGTTTGTCGATTCGCGCAGTGCCGTTTTTCTTTCTTTTTCATCTTCTTGCGCAATCGAGAAGTATCCCGCCAAGAAGGCAACACATAGTACCAAGCGTTTCATATCAGACTTCTTTTTCGTTGAACAAATTCAATTTACGCAGCCATTTGGTCTTCCTGTCCAAAATAAAAATATCCAAAAATAGGAATAATAGCCCTGCTCCTAAAAACCATTGGAATTGGTCTTTGTATTCAGCGAATTGTTTGGCCTCGAATTCCTTTTTATCCATCTGGTTCAACTGTTCTTTTATGAACTCGACCGCCTCTTCCGTATTGGTTCCGTCTATGTATTCGCCGTTTCCGTCATCTGCGATATCCTCGAGAACGGCTTCGTTGAGTTTTGTTATCACGACCTCGCCCTGTGCATCTTTCTTCAAGCTCTCGACGACCCCGTTGCGCTTAATTGGAATAGGGGCGCCTTTTGCTTTTCCAACTCCAATGGTATATACTATAATTCCGTGCTCTATGGCCCGTTCGACCGCATCAAGGGTAGACCCTTCTGAGTGATCTTCGCCATCAGAAACGATAAAGAGTACGCGATTCGTTTGCTCCTCGTCATCATAATAGGTAGTGGCCAAATCAATGGCCGCATCTATGGCCGTACCTTGTGAAGTCAACATGTCGGTATTCATGTTTTGTAGGAACATTTTGGCAGCTCCGTAATCGGTGGTTATGGGTAATTGCGGAAAAGCCTGCCCGGCATAGGCGATAATTCCGATCCTGTCGCTGGCCAGTTGGTTGATGATCTCGGAAACCAGTCGCTTGGCCTTTTCCAGACGGTTCGGGGCAATGTCTTCGGCCAACATACTTTTTGAAACATCCACTGCGAAAACAATATCGACGCCTTCGCGTTTTATGGTTTCCAACTTCGTGCCTATCTTGGGATTGACCAGCCCTAATGTCAAGAATGAAATTCCGAAAAGAAAAAACAACAGTTTTAATGTCGATTTGTAGTCCGATTTATCGGGGGTCAATCTTTTGAGCAATGATAAATCGGCAAATGTTTTCTGTGTTCGCTTTTTCCAGATATGCAGTATTACGAACAGTACAATAACCACGGGAACGATGGCCAATAAATAAAAATATATTTTTTCGTCTAACTGGATCATGTCTAAATAAAACTTCTGAACAAGGTATTGCGCAACAGCCACTCCAACATTAGCAGAGCTCCTGCCAAAAGAACCCAAGGCCTGAATTTTTCTTCGTATTTGTAATACTTGAACTCTTCTATTTCGGTTTTTTCAAGTTTGTTGATCTCATCATATATGGCTTCAAGTTTTTCATTGTCGGTCGCCCTGAAGTATTTGCCGCCAGATACCTTGGCGATTTCTTTTAACAGTTCTTCGTCAATCTCGACCTGTCGCATACCGTATCGGTAGGAGCCATCGGCATTGTAAGCTATGGGAGAGAGCGCATTGCCGTTCGTGCCCAATCCTATGGTATAGGTCTTGATATCGAATTCTACTGCAAGGTCGGCCGCGGTTCGAGGTTCAATGAAACCCGAATTATTGACCCCATCGGTGAGCAAAATGATAATCTTGCTGATCGCCTTACTTTCCTTCAGTCGATTGACCGAGGTGGCCAACCCCATACCGATGGCGGTTCCGTCGTTCAACTGGCCATAGGTGATTTCTCTAAGGGCGCTTAATACAATCGATTTGTCGCTGGTGATCGGGGTCTTGGTAAAAGCCTCTCCCGCATAGACGACCAACCCGATACGATCGTTCGGTCGTTCTTTGATAAAGTCCGAAGCTACCTCTTTCAAAGCTGCGAGCCGGTTCGGTTTTAAATCACGTGCCAACATGCTCGATGATACATCAATGGCCATAACGATATCGATGCCCTTGGTCGTTTTGGTACGGGTGGATATATCTTCGGTCTGTGGCCTTGCCATAGCGACGATGATCGACGCCAGTGCCAGCAATCTGAACAAAAAGAGCAATGGTTTTAACTTGGGAAGTATACCATTGTTCTTAAAACCTTTTATGGTGGAAATTTTTAGCGATGCCGCCTGTTCCTTGCGTTTGAAAAAATACCAAAGCACGGCCAATGGAAGCAGTAAAAGCAACCAGAAAAATTCAGGATTCGCAAATTCGATACCTTCCAACATCTACGTTTCAGTTTTTACTTCTACCGTTTGCAAAATACGATCAACTATTTTTTGGGCGTAGGGGTCATCCGATAGCCAAGTAATCATTACCTGTTGCTGAAAGCCTTTACCTCCAAAAAGCAGAATGCTATACTCGCCCTGGGCCGTTTCGTTCGATTCGACAATCGGAAACTTTCCGCTACCATATATTTTGATTCCCTTTACCCCGGTTACGGTGGTGAATTCTTCTTGTTTGGTAATGATGTTCTTCACCCCTCTTTTTTCAAGACTACTCAAAAGGGTCTCTATGGTCTTTTCGAAATCGGGATCTTCTTCGACATTCGCCAAAGAGAGTGATGTTGTGCTAATGGCAATCGCATCGTTCGGACTTTGATAGGCAAATACCTGAAGTCCTTGTGTGGCCGCTTGTTGCTCCGGGGGCAGCTTTACTTTTTGGCGCACCAGCACTTCGGGAGTTTCAAGACTGATCGGCGGAAAGCCATAAGAGCTGGCGATCCAGTCTTGATCCAATAATATTTTGGTCTTTTGACGGGTTACCGTATCCCAAACATTTCTTGGCCCATAATATCCTGCCACAGATGCCAAGGCAATAAGAATAAGCCCCGCCGCAATTCCTGAAGCCAACACCCATTTCTTTCGCTGTTCTTTTCTTGCCAATTCCTCGCGATACTCCTCTTGCTCCAAAAGTTCTTCCTCAGTGGGTTCGGGCAATGCTTCGTGGGTCTTTATGACGATTTGCTCGATCGACTTTCTGTGCTCCTCGGCAAGCGAGGTTTCAGGTCTTGATTTGGCAAATTTTACAAGGTCTGCAGTTTGCAGAATACGTTTGAACTGTAGCAATGTATCGTTGTCGATTTTCAGCTCGCCGGCATCTTTTAGCATCTCGAGCTTACCAATGAGTTCATCGGTCGTACTTTCAAGTGCGGTGACATGCACATCTTCCTCTAGGTATGAGCGTACGATATTTGTCAGCTCGGTGTAATATTGTTTATACTCGTCTTGTATCAGGTACTTTGAATTCTCGAGCTTTTTCAATTCGATCAAGGCCCTGTCATAAGGAGGCAATAAAGCCACTTTTTCTTCTTCGGTCAATGGTTTTTTTCTGAATACGAACCAATAGAGCAAACCGCCCAAAATGAGCAGTCCTACTAGAACGGCTATCAGGATTTTCCACAACCCGGAATTACTTTTTTCGACCACCATCAATTCCTTGATGTCGTACATTTTTTGATTTATGGTATCGACCGCGACATTGGCTACATCGACCTGTAACGAATCGGTGAAATACCCTTTGCCGTTGATTTCGATACGTTGGGCCGGAAGCTTGTACGAGCCCGAATCGAACTGTGTCAGGGCATAGATCTTCTGGAGGGTCAACCGGTCTTTTTTACGGGTAGTGTCAGTGGCATAGGCCTCGACGGTTTCCAAAGGCGAAAAAGTTTGCCCATCCGGAAAAATGACCTGATCGGTAGAGTCGGTTTCCACGGTGACGGTGAACTTGATCTGTTCTCCGATCTTAATAAATGTGGTATCGACTTCTGAACGTATTTTTGGAGGAGTTTGAGAAAATCCTTGAAGAGACAACATGAAGAAAGTATACAGAACGGTGGATCGCAAACATAGCGACGACAACTTCGTATTTTGTATTTTATGCTTCATACTTCCGATCATCCTCTTCGCTTGAAATAGCCCAATAATTTCTTCACATAACTTTCATCGACACGACAACTCAAAGTTCCACACCCCGATTTGGAAAAAATATCCTTAAAATAATCGACACGTTCTTTATGGAACTTGCCATAGGCCATACGCACACTTTTTGATTGTGTATTGACCAATTGTACAGTACCCGTTTCGGCGTCTTCCACCTGCACCATCCCTAGATTCGGAATTGTTTCTTCACGTTCGTCATAGACCCGAATACCTGTTAGGTCGTGCTTGTTGCCTGCAATTTTCAAGGTTTTTTCATAATCATCGGCTATAAAGTCAGATAATATGAAAACAATGGCCTTTTTCTTCATTACGCTGCTCAAGAACCTTAAGGCTTCGCTGATATCGGTCTTGTTGCTTTTAGGCTTGAATTCCAACAATTCCCTAATGATACGAAGTACATGGCTTTTCCCCTTTTTTGGAGGAATAAAAAGTTCGACCTCATCTGAGAAAAGAATCAAGCCTGCCTTATCATTGTTCTGCATGGCCGAAAAGGCCAAGGTGGCCGAAATCTCGGTAATGACCTCTTTTTTGAATTGATTGGCGGTTCCGAAAAGTTCTGAACCGCTGACATCTACCATAAGCATCATGGTCAGCTCGCGCTCCTCCTCGAAAACTTTTACGAAGGGCTCATTATATCGGGCGGTCACGTTCCAATCGATACTGCGTACGTCATCACCGAACTGATATTGACGAACTTCACTGAAAGTCATGCCACGGCCCTTGAAGGTGGAGTGATATTCGCCACCGAAAATATGATCTGACAGACGGCGCGTCTTGATCTCGATCTTTCGTACTTTCTTAAGAAGTTCTTTGGTATCCATCTTTTTTTGTAAACAGTATTCGGCATCGGCCGATAGTTTCAATCACCGAATTTTGAAGAAATACTGCAAACGCTTTAAGGTACTTCGACCTCGTTTACGATCTTGTTGATGATTTCCTCTGAAGTTATATTCTCGGCCTCGGCCTCATAGGTGATCCCTATTCTGTGCCGTAGCACATCGTGTACCACGCCCCTCACATCTTCTGGAACTACATAGCCCCTGCGCTTTATGAAGGCATAACATTTTGCTGCGACGCCCAAATTGATGCTTCCCCTTGGCGATGCACCAAAACTGATCAATGCCTTTAAATTTTCAAGATTGTATTTTTCAGGGTACCGCGTGGCGAAAATAAGATCGAGAATGTATTTTTCTATTTTTTCGTCCATGTAAACCTCTCTGACCGCCTTTTGCGCACTTAGAATCTGTTTGGTGGTGATAACCGGTTTTACCTCGTCATATTTATCCAACAGGTTTTGGCGCATGATCAATTGCTCCTCGTTCATCTTGGGATAGTCGATTACGGTCTTTAACATGAATCGATCTACTTGTGCCTCAGGTAGCGGGTAAGTACCTTCTTGCTCCACGGGGTTTTGCGTTGCCATGACCAGGAATGGTTTGTCGAGGGTAAAGGTCTCATCCCCAATGGTCACCTGTTTTTCTTGCATGGCCTCAAGCAATGCTGACTGCACTTTTGCCGGCGCCCGGTTGATTTCATCGGCGAGTACAAAATTGGCAAAAATCGGTCCCTTCTTAATTGAGAAATCGTTGACTTTCATGTTGTAGATCATCGTTCCCACAACATCTGCAGGTAAAAGGTCGGGAGTAAACTGAATTCTGCTGAAACTTCCCTTAACGGCTTTTGCCAATGTGTTGATGGCTAGGGTCTTAGCCAGACCGGGCACGCCTTCCAAAAGAATGTGGCCCTGCCCTAGAAGGCCAATGAGCAACCGTTCGACCATATGTTTTTGGCCTACGATCATTTTGTTCATTTCCAACATCAGCAAATCGATAAAAGCACTTTCTTGCGCTATCTTATCGTTTACCGCACTAATATCTACAGTGGTATTTTCTTCCATATGCTACTTTACAATTTTGGTTTTGATTGGTTGCGTTGTCATCAGCGGTGCAAATTGTTAAATTATTCACTGGGTTGCTGTTAACGATTGGTTAAATAATAGGTTCAAGCCCTTATTTTTATGAAGTTTTTAAGGGATTTCTTTTTAATTTCACAGGCCTATGGGAAACATGGATTCTTTTTCTAAAATTATTGCCGGCACCATGACCTGGGGAAGATGGGGAAGGCAGCTTTCGAAGATAGAAAAAATAGAATTGATGAACCATTGTATTGGCGAGGGCATAACCACATTTGACCATGCCGATATCTATGGGGGCTACACCAACGAAGCCGATTTTGGAGAAGCCCTTGCCGACAGTCGAATAGCTAGAGAGAATATTCAGCTCATTAGTAAATGCGGTATTCAATATGTCTGTGAGGCACGTGACAACACAATAAAACACTATGATTATTCAAAAGACTATATTGTTTGGTCGGCGGAACAGTCACTTCGAAACCTTCAAACGGATTATCTTGACCTCTTTTTATTACATCGCCCGAGCCCTTTGATGCATCCCGAAGATATTGCCGAAGCGATATCTCGATTAAAAAAAGCCGGTAAGATAAAAGCGTTTGGCGTATCGAATTTTGCGCCGTCGCAAATCGCAATGCTCGAAACAATGATTGCCGTAGAAGGCAATCAAGTGGAATTCTCATTGACAGCGGATAAGGTTATGTACGATGGCACTTTTGACGATGTTATTGCCAATAAGAGAATGGCGATGGCCTGGAGTCCTTTGGGAGGTTACTTCAAAGAGGAAACCGAAAACATAAAAAGAATCAAGGAGGTTATGACGAACATGACCGAAAGGTATTCGGCGACCGAGGGCCAATTGTTACTGGCCTGGATTTTAATGCATCCGGCCCAAGTATACCCGGTGGTAGGTACGACGAACAAAAACCGTTTGAGTGCCGCCGTCGGTGCTATGAAAATAGCGTTGCAATTAGAAGATTGGTTTACCCTATTGGAAGCCAATCAAGGGCATAAAGTCCCATAAGAAATGAAAATCATGAACAAAACAGCATTGATTACCGGGGCAACGAGTGGTATAGGAAAGGCCACTGCGGAACTGTTTGCCGAAAATGGCATCAGATTGGTCTTGTGCGGTAGGCGCCAAGATCGTCTGAACGATCTCAAAACGGATTTAGAAGTCAAGACCAAGGTACATCTGTTAAACTTTGATGTTAGAAATCGGGAGGATGTGTTTGAACGTATAAATTCATTACCCGATGATTTTTCGAAAATCGATATTCTTATAAACAATGCCGGCAATGCCCATGGCCTGGATCCCATAGAATCTGGAAGCCTTGACGATTGGGATGCCATGATGGATATCAATGTAAAAGGACTGCTCTATGTCTCTAAAGCCGTCATACCACAAATGGTCAAGAGAAAATCGGGCCACATTATCAATATAGGGTCGATTGCGGGCAAAGAAGTTTACCCCAAGGGCAATGTATATTGTGCCAGTAAATATGCCGTCGATGCCATCAATCAGGGTATGCGGATCGACCTGAACCAATATGGTATAAGGGTAGGGGCCGTGAATCCAGGTGCGGTCGAGACCGAATTCAGCAATGTTCGTTTTAAAGGAGATGATGAACGGGCCGATATGGTCTATAATGGATTTGAACCTTTGCACCCCGAAGACATAGCTGATATTATCCATTTTGTGGTTACACGGCCATACCATGTGAATATTGCCGATCTTTTGGTAATGCCAACAGCTCAGGCAAGTGGCACCATTGTAAATAAAAGATAATTGCGAGTTACGGGTGGCAAGTTCTAAGGCTTGTCTAAATACAACATTTAAATGGCTAAAATTCAAGAGTTTGAAGATTTGGAAATATGGCAGAAAGCTAGAGACCTATGCAATGAGGTTTGGGAATTGATCGAAACGACCTCACTCGCTACGGACTATAAGCTGAGGAATCAAATGAACAGTTCTTCAGGTTCCGTCATGGATAATATTGCAGAGGGATTCGAACGTAACGGAAATCGGGAATTTGTCCAATTTCTTAGTATAGCAAAAGCTTCTTGTGGAGAATTACGCTCGCAATTATATCGATGCTTTGATAGAAATCACATTAAAGAAGAGGTATTTGAATTACTAACAGATCAAGCCAAAGTCGAAAGTAGAAAAATAGGGGCTTTTAAGGGCTACCTAAAAAAATCAGAAAGAAAAGGGTCTAAATTCGATTGATTTTTATTTTTTACCCGAAACCCGAAACCCGAAACCCGAAACCCGAAACCCGAAACCCGAAACCCGAAACCCGAAACCCGAAACCCGAAACCCATTGATCAATAAACGCCTTCTTGTAAAAAATCTCCTGGCCCACAACGATGAAAACAGCTTTTACGATAAAAAACGATTCATCGATATCGGTCAAAAAGAAGGTAAGGGAAAGTTTCTAAAACATGTTTGCGCTCTGGCCAATAGCAACCCAAAAAACAATTCTTTTATTGTAATTGGGGTGGAAGACGAGGATAATAAAATTGTCGGTGTCGATTTCTTTGATGACAGCAAAATACAAAACCTTGTCAACGCCTATTTGAATAACCCCCCTTTGATCTCATATGAGAACATACCCTTTCCCCATCTTCCCGAAGGTAAGGTAGTGGGCCTGGTGACCATAAAGTCGAGTGGAAAAGTGTGCTCGTTACGAAAGAACATCTGGAAATATTACGGCGGGGCTGTTTTTTTTAGGGAGGGAAGCATCAGTCTGTCAAAAGCCTATGACATCGAGTTGAAAAACATCAATTCAGAAACGGTCAGTACCATCGAGCAACACGCCAAGAACAATATCGAACTTACCCTCGATGGGGTAATCGACTTTATTAACAACCGCCATCCGGATTTAGAGAGCAGTTATAAGGTATTTAAAGAACAGTTCGTCGTATGTTGGGCGGGAAACAAAAAAAAAGTCAATGACAAGACCTATTATTCAAGGGTCGATATCGAACTGATCAATGAGCAGGTCAAACTGTTCTATTCGACACTTGACGAGATTACGATAACCTATGACGAGCATTCCTTTACCACCATTGAATATTTACAATTGGGCTTGGGCAAGAAACAAAAGTACTATCCCTTGGAAAAAGTTACTATTGCCTTTGAGAATAATGGCACCTATCAAATACAGAGCGAATTGATTTTTGAGGCGCCCCAGTTTGAAAAGAAAACCTTGCACCACATTTACAACGCCAACAATGTCTTGCTACAGAAACTGGAGCAAAAATTAATACTTAAAGCTACCGAGATCGAAGACCTGATCCAACTGCCCGACACTTACCTAATCTGCTATCTCAACGGATTCGAAGAGGCCCGGGACCATATGGAGAAAGCGCGTCCCTTACTCAAGGACTATGACGCAAAAATCTACGCTTCGTTAAAAGAGTCGTTGCGCATCCTGAGAAAGGTAAGATATAATTGATTCTGAAATGGATACGATTTATTTTGTCTGTTTCACTATCCAATCTGAAATGACTTTCAATGCCGAAGGGGCGAAAGTTTGTTCGATTATGCCATACTCGCTAGGTAAACCCGTTTCGCTTTCTTGAAACAAATGGTTCAGACCTGGCAGTTCAAGAAAGGTGCCTTCTTGATTACCACCTTTCAAAAGGGCTTGCTCAAGCAGGGGCAGATTTGCTTTTGGAGGTACCTGAAGATCTTTTCCCCCATTCAATGCCAGCACGGCACACGATACTTTTTCTAGAACAGGGACCGGATCGTGTTTTACGAACCCGACCAACCAAGGCGTGGCAATAACGTTTATCTGTGTTTCAATGAAGTTTTCCACACTTGTTCCTCCCGGCACGATGTTCTTGGCTTCGTTCTTAAAGGCTTGGGTCATATACTGGTTTAAATCGTTTTTCAAAGTTTCGATATCGTCAGATTCCAAGACCATTTTGAAAACTTTGGTGTTGAATTCTTTCGTGATCTGTATGTCTTCTTCTGAGGCACCCGATGCCCTTGCAATCAACTCTTGCTGCAACACAATCAACTTATCTCCACGAAGACCGGGGCCGGCCAATAGTATTATGTAAGCGATGTCTTTTGATTTTGCGGCGACCATTGGGGCGATAAAACCTCCTTCGCTATGGCCTATAAGCCCTATTTTTGAAGAATCGATTTCTTTTCTCGTTTTTAGATAGGCCACGGCACTTTGCACATCAGTGGCAAAATCGGCAGAAGTGGAACTACCAAATTCCCCGTTCGATTTACCGAAACCACGGTCGTCGTAGCGCAACACGGCAATACCATTTCGGGTCAGGTGGTCGGCAAGGACCAAAAAAGGTTTATGGCCCATGAGTTCTTCATTTCGGTCCTGGGGGCCGCTCCCTGTAATCAGCACCACGGCAGGGAATTTGCCTGCTTTTTCAGGTAGTGTTAAGGTGCCGGCAAGGGAAATATCGGCATCTTCATTTATGAAAGTTACCTCCTCGATGTAATAGGGAAAAGGCTCCTTTGGTTCCTGTGGTCGTTTGGCAACGGGTTTTTCCATATCCTCCCTTGTCAATTTCAAGGGGAGTTGCATTCCGCCCTGGGAAAAAGTTCCTTCCAGGGCATCGTCGATAAGTTTCCCTTTAAAGGTTAATCCAAGATTGGGCGCGGTAATGGTCAAAAGGGAATCCTCGAATTGTGTTTCCGAGACCGGAATTCCGTTTGCGCCTTGATCGGGGCTGTCCATTGTCGAACGGAGACCGTTTTCAGTTTCCTCGATGTGGAAGACAATCCGCAGTTGGAATTCTTTTAGGTAACCATGCCAGTCTCCGGTGATGTCTTGGCCCGAAACGGTTAATAGCATTAAGAGGGCCGCTACCAAGGTCATGTTTTTTTTCATTTCTTTTGATTATATGTTTATTCCTCCATCACTTTGATAAGTTCGTCAATTTTTTGCAGTCTTGGCCTATAAATTTTTTTAAGGATGTAAAGGGTGTAAATGAAAGCAGCGATATGTCCTACAGCTCCAATTAATACCATTTTAATAAATAAACTGCCATCGACGATTTGATCTAAATAGAATCCGGTAATGAAAAGAAAATAGCCGGGCATGGAAATTAAAGCGTACCCTGAAACGAGGGTTTTGGTTATTTTAATTAGGGTTTTGAGATAATGTCTATTTTGCTTCAAGTATTCGAGATAGTTTGCTGCTGTTTCCTTAGGCTTCCCCTTTTTTAATTTTCTCAGTTTTGTCAGATGCCATACCGCCAGAATAGCGATGAAAAATGATGCAATTTTGGCCAGTACAGGGGGCACGAAATATATATAAAGCAGAAATACTAGAAATACTGTGATTGCTGCTATTTGGCCAATTAAGATATCGTATTTTGTAAAACGATGAATTCGTTTCAAACTCGAATCCATATCGAGCATCAACCTTGACTTCTCAAATTTTATCCGTTCCACCTCGGGAGAGGATTGCCAGATTTTTATGAGCTCATCTTCCATCATGGTATCTTGTTTAAACAGTTCAACAATTTTGTTTTGATACGTTTTACCTTAACGGCAATATTGTTTTCGGTCAAGCCTGTAATGTTTGAAATTTCTTTGTAGGGCAGTTCTTCAAGATACAATGTGATGACCGCTTTGTCGGCTTCGTTCAGCTGTTTGATGCACTTTCGCAATTGCACGAGTTTTTCTTTTTTTACATTTTGCCCCTCTTCGCCAACATCTCCCTTATATATGTTAATGGTGTGGCCGTCAATGCGCAGCACTTTCCTCTGCTTCCTGATTTCCTTGGTCTTGAGGCGAAGGCAAACGTTCAACGTGATTCTATACATCCACGTACCGATGTTCGAATTCTCCTTGAAAGACGGCATTGCCTTCCAGATATTGATTAAAACCTCTTGAAAAAGATCTTTGGTATCATCCTCATCCTTGGCATAGACCGAGCATATACGCAATAGCATATGTTGATGCTCATCTAAAGCATTCAGAAAAATGTTTTCTAGGTCTTTGCCCATAGTATTGGCTGGTCTCTATTAACTTAGTTACATTGACCTCAGAAAAATGACAAAGTATTTCGAACTTTTTGGGATAAGTATTTGAATCAATCAAAAATTTCCTTGTAGTTGGGTAACGAAGGTATGGCCCCAAATCCGGTCGTGGTAATCGCGCCGGCTTTGTTGGCGATTTTTACGAAATCAATCATTTGATCAAGATTCTTGACAATATCGTGCGGATTCTCCAAAGTGGAAACCTGCCGTAATAGACATCCTATGAAAGCATCACCCGCCCCAGTGGTATCAACGGGTCGTACATCGATACTACCGATGGTCTGTTTTGAGGAGACGGTACTAAGCAACGTGCCTTCTCCGCCCAAAGTAATCGTAATTACTTGCACGCCCATTTCATGAAAATAGTCGCAGCAATCTTCAAGATTAGATTTTCCGGAAATCAATTGGGCCTCCTCGGAACTGAACTTGCACAGATTCGATTTTTCAATAAAAGGAATACATTTTTCGATAAACGTTGTCTCATTGCCTTTCCATAGATCGATCCGAAAATTGGGATCAAAACTTATAAAAGCGTTCTGTGCGATCGCATCGTCAAAATAACGACGGTACGTTTCCTCCAAGCTCCCTCCGAGCATTGCTGTGGCCGCCCCAAAATGGACAAGATTATTCTTATAAAGACTGCCGATTTTCGAATCGTAATCAAGTTCTTGGTCGGCACCCTGGCTGAACACAAAGTCGCGTTCCCCGTCCTCGGCCAAAGAAACGAACGCGAGTGTTGTAAAGGTCTCCGTTCGCTGGGCGAAAGAAATGTTGACACCGTTGTCTTTTAAGACATCCAATAAAAATGTACCGAAAGGGTCTTTACCGACCGTGCCGATAAATGAACTGTTGCCACCCAGTTTCGCGATGGCGCAGGCAACATTGGCAGGGGCACCACCGGCCTTTTTAGTAAAGTCGATTGCCTTTGAAAGGTTTGAGCCCTGTTTTTCTGCAACGAAATCGATCAAAAGTTCGCCAATACAATAAACGGTTTTCATAATAGGCTGCTTGTCATCACCTAATGTAGTTACAATATAAGCTTGAAACAAAAGTTTGAGCGTTCACTTTTAAAAAAGTGGAGTATGCAGTGGGTTTCACTTTGCCCATCATTTGAGAAATCAGTATCTTCTTCGAAAATTTAAACACTGCTGAAAATGGATTTATTTAACGAGATAAAGAAGAAACTGAGCCATGAGTTTATCGATATTATCGAGTGGCTCGACAACACCGATGATACCATTGTACACCGCTTTGAACGTTATCAGAACGAAATCAAGAACAATGCAAAGCTCATCGTCAGGGAAGGCCAGACGGCGGTATTTGTAAACGAAGGGCAATTGGCCGATGTCTTCAAACCGGGCACCTATACCCTGAACACAAAAAACCTGCCCATACTTACGACCCTCAAGGGATGGAAATACGGGTTCGATAGTCCGTTCAAGGCCGAAGTCTATTTTGTCAATACCCGCTTGTTTACCGATGAGAAATGGGGAACTAAAAATCCGTTTATGTTGAGTGATGAACGTTTCGGGCTGGTCGAGATCAGGGCCTTTGGAACCTATAGTTTCCGAATAAACGACCCCGGAAAGTTTGTAGTCGATGTGGTAGGTACCGATGGACATTTTACAAATTATGAGGTCAACGAGCATTTAAAAAGCCTCATCGTTACAAGATTTACCGATACCATCGGACAGGCCAATCTGCCGATCGAACTTTACGCTGCCAATACGACCGAACTTTCAGAGACTTGCCAAGAGGTCATGCAACCTGAGTTTGGAAGGGTCGGTATCGAATTGGAGAGATTCTATATCGAGAACGTTTCGATGCCCGAGGAACTCAAAAAAGAGATTTTCGAATACAGCCGATTGGATAAATTGGATATGACCAAACTGGCCCAGTTCAAGGCGGCCAAGGCTATGGAAGAAGCGGCCAAGAACGAAGGCGGTACGGCCGGCGCAGGCATGGGTATGGGCATGGGCTTTGTTCTCGCACAACAGATGGGCAATATGATGAACCCGCAAGCGGCACAACCTTTCGGCGGGCAAACTTCGGGTGCGACGGCACCCCCGCCAATACCGGCACAGGTCATGTACCACTACGCGGTAAATGGACAGCAGATGGGCCCGGTACCTTTTGAAAAGTTACAAGAACTGTTCGCCGCACGTACCATCAACAAAGATTCCTTGATCTGGAAGCAAGGGATGCAAAACTGGACTGCGTTAAAGGATGTAGACGAGCTTAAACCTTTTCTGGGAAGCAATACACCACCACCGTTGCCAACATCGTAAGGTACAATTTCATCATGTTGTGTATTTCCATTTCTATGGTAACGACAGGTATTATTCATGGAAGAAACCCAAAAATCGGAACATAAAAAATCTTGTGCCAATTGTGGTGCCGAGATGAAGTTCAAACCGGGCTCGCATCAACTTAAATGTGAGTATTGCGGCTATGAGGAATTTATCGAGCAGGCCAAAAGTAGTTTTGAGGAATTGGAACTGCAACACTACTTAAAGGCGGTCGGTCAAAATGCCTATACCGAGACCATTGATCTATTGCATTGCAAAAACTGTGGGGCCAATCAACATGTCGAGGAAAATTATAAATCGTTGGCGTGTGTATATTGTGGGGAGCCACTGATCCGTGAGGATGTCGAAAAAGAAGGATGGATAATTCCGCAGGCCGTACTGCCTTTTCAATTGGATGCCCAAAAAGCACGTTCTATTTTTAAAAACTGGGTCAATGGCCTATGGTTCGCACCTAACAAATTAAAGCGTGCAGCTTTGGATCCCGAAGGATTGCACGGACTTTACATGCCTTATTGGACTTTTGACGCCAATCTATATGCGGCCTATCAAGGTCAACGTGGCGATTATTACTATGAAACACAACAAATAAGAACCAAGAACGGTACTCAGACAAGACAGGTCAGAAAAACACGTTGGTCCCACGCCTCTGGATCGGTAAAAGGGTTTATCGATGATATACTTATTAATGCATCGGAAAAAAAGAGAAGGGAAATCCCCCATAATATTTCACATTGGAATGTTAAGGAATTGGTTCCCTTCAATTCGAAATATTTATCCGGTTTCGTTACTGAAAAATATACGGTCTCATTGAAAGAAGGCCACCATCGATCTTTCCAAGAGGCCAAAGAGATCGCCCATAACTGGATATGTAGAGATATCGGTGGGGATACCCAGCGTATACTCAACGCCGACATCAAACTTTCCGATGAGACGTTCAAGCATATTTTGCTTCCTGTCTACATCAGCTCTTATCGTTATAATGGAAGGGAGTACAACTTCTATATCAATGGTCAAACGGGCGCACTGACCGGAAAAAGACCTTATTCGTTTTGGAAAATATTCTTTTTGGTTCTTTTTATTCTTATTATCATCGCGGTAATTACGACTTTTGCAAAGTGATGCGGACATTGGTTATAGGGGACATACATTCGGGAGTAAAGGCTTTGCGCCAGTTGATGGAGCGTGCCAAGGTAACAACTTCCGACAGATTGATTTTTTTAGGTGATTATGTCGATGGCTGGAGCGATGCCGTTGAGACGGTCAATTATTTGATAGAGCTTGATGAAACCCATAGCTGCGTTTTTTTGAGGGGCAACCATGATGAACTATGCGTTAAATGGCTTGCCGATGACGAATACAACCCTGTATGGTTGCAGCATGGTGGTGAGGCCACGTTAAATTCTTACGCAAAAGCCGATGATGATGTAAAAGACATACATCTAATGTTCTACAAAAATCTTACCAACTACTATCTAGATGGTAAAAATCGCCTTTTCCTTCATGCCGGTTTCACGAACCTGAAAGGTGTTGAGCATGAATATTTACCCCATGTGTTTTATTGGGATAGAACATTATGGGAACTTGCGCAGTCTTTACACAGAGACATGGGCAAAGGTGACATGCACTATCCTAAACGATTGTCACTTTATGAGGAAATTTACATAGGCCATACACCGATCTCCAAAGTGGATATAGCCATGCCCAAAAAAGCTGCAAATGTTTGGAATATGGACACCGGAGCCGCATTCAAGGGGCCACTTTCCATCATGGATGTCGACACCAAAGAAGTATGGCAAAGCGACCCTGTACATATGTTGTATCCTGGCGAAAAAGGTCGAAATTAAAGTTTTGCCACATTTATGCCGAAAAGCTAGTATTATTGACGAAATTTACAAAAAACCTATTATGCCAGAGAAGAATATTCGATTAGAGGTAATGCAGGCTATAGAGCCTCAAGTAGAGGGGTTTATGGATTCTTTTCTCATTCCGATCGAAGATATCTGGCAACCTTCCGATTTTTTGCCAGACTCTGAAAGCGAAGATTTTTTGAATGATATTGAAACCCTAAGGGGCGAATCAAGGGAACTGGGTTATGATTTTTGGGTTACCATGGTGGCCGATACCATTACCGAGGAAGCTTTACCGACCTATGAATCTTGGCTTATGGATGTCGAAGGGATAAACCAACATGAGAATAAAGGCCATGGTTGGTCCAAGTGGGTCAGGGCATGGACCGCAGAAGAAAATCGCCATGGCGATGTTTTGAACAAATACCTATACCTTTCGGGTAGGGTCAATATGAGGGAAGTTGAGATTACTACCCAGCATTTATTGACCGACGGCTTCGATATCGGAACCGATAGAGATCCTTACAAAAACTTCGTTTATACTTCGTTTCAAGAATTGGCGACCAATATATCGCACAAAAGGGTCGGTCAAATGGCCAAGAAAAAAGGAAATGCCCTGTTAGGAAAAATGTGCACGATCATAGCAGGAGATGAGATGCGGCATCACTTGGCCTATCGCCAATTCGTGAAGACCATATTCGGAGAGGATCCATCGGGCATGATGCTGGCCTTTGCCGATATGATGAAGAAGAAAATCGTTATGCCCGCCCATTTTTTAAGGGAATCGGGGGGAACGGTCGGTACCGCTTTTGAAAATTTCTCGAACTGTGCACAGCGCTTAGGGGTCTATACGGCCCAAGATTACGTAGAGATATTGAGAAAGCTCAATTCTTTTTGGGAAATTGACGTAGTTAGGGATCTTTCTGACGAGGCTGAAAAAGCAAGGGATTACTTGGTTAAATTGCCCGAAAGATTGGAGCGTATTGCCGAACGTATGAAATTTCCTGAGGACCAATATCGCTTCAAGTGGGTAGAGGCCAATGGAATGATTTAATTCAAACCGAAAAAAAACTCCGAACACCAAAATATAACATTTTGGTATTCGGAGTTTTTGGTACCTGACCAAAAGGTAAACTGCCCGCTTTCTTATTTAGAGCTTACCATGGTCGTGTTCATCTTGCCATTTGGCCAATTCGGCCCATTTGCCCTCGTAGCACATTTTGGCCTGCATAGGCCATGAAGCGGGATCATGAACCTTGTAGCGTTCGCCACCGCCATCAAGAATTTCTTGACAGCGCGCTACCGCAGTATCAGAAAGTGCTTTCCAGGTTTTGATACCCCCGTCATGGAACATTTGTTCGATTTTAGGTCCGATACCTTCAACGACTTTGAGGTCGTCTTGCTTGATTTTTTTGCCCATGGCCGCTTCTGCAGCGACCGCATTAAAAGGTATGGCAGCAACTATAGGCGCGGCTGCTTTTGCTGAAAGTTTGCCATTGCAAGCATCGAGATCGGCCTGTAGTTTGGCATTCTTATCCTGTAAGAGTTTCAGGTCTGCTGAATTGTCAATCGTAGTACTTGACCCTTTGCCCCAATAATAACCTATTATCGCACTTATTAAGCCTGTCAATAAAGGAATCAACCAGCACCAAATATTTGAAAAATCCATATTCTTTAATTTTTATAGTTAATAGTTTAGTTTAATGTTACGACCGTTCTTCTATTTTTAGCCCGGCCCTCTTCGGTGGCATTGCTCTCAATAGGTTGTGTTTGACCCTTGGAGGTTGCATTGATCTTTACCTCTGCAATGCCATTTCCCATAAGGTAATTTTTAGCGAAATCGGCCCTGTTTTGACCAAGTTTCATATTATCGGCCGCATTGCCCGTATTATCGGTATGTCCGACGATACTAGCCGTTGCGCCTTCAACCTTGTCAAGGTATCTTGAAATATCGGCAACTTTTTGGCGCTGCTCGGCACTGAGGTTTATTGAGGCCTCTGCGGTATCAAAGTAAAGCACCAATGGATCGAACTTTATTTTTTCATAGAGTACCTTAAGTTCATCGGCAGTATCGGCCGATTCACCGGTAATGCCATAGGTTACAGGTCCTAATAATACATTTCCATCGGGAACCATTTCATCCATTAATTTCCCAAAAGTGTTGATACGCGTCGATGAAATTCCACTGTCGACCAAATGGTTCTTTACGGCGTTGGCCCTTGCCAAGCCTAAATTTGGATAGGCAGAATCGTTTACTTCATCACTTGTGTAATATCCCGTGATATTGATGACCTTTCCGGTATTATCGGCCAAAAAGGTTTTAAGGCCATCGACGCAATTGGTCACCGTTTGGGCCAATGGCTTGATAATCGTTGATGACGACACATTAAAGTTGTAATTGTCGTTTACATCGCAGGAATAATCACCATCGGAAAAGGCAAAAGGATACGATGTGGGATCGGGGGGCGCAGGCACTACGGCCTCTTCGACGGGTTCTTCCGTAACCGCCTGTAATCCGCAGGAACTACAAAGGTTCATGTACGCAAAAACCCCTAGAGCAATAGTCAGTATAATACCGATTATACTAGTTGTTGATTTTGACATTGTTTATAATGATTTAGTGTTTGTTATAGCAATGTATTAAAAAAAGCTTAAAAAATGTTAAAAAGGGATTACTAAATAGCAAAGAACAATCTCGATTTCAACAACTAATAAAATGATTCCTAGTTTCTTAAGCCAAAAGGTTAAGATCAGGTTTAAAAGTTAAGGCTGAAAAACGATAGTACCTACAAAATAAAATATACCGATTATACATAGAAACGTATCATGTACACATGTTTTTATCGTATAGGTACATCATCGCTTTTTAGGGCCCCTATTCTTTTTTATTTTAGATGGAGCATTTAGAGAACCAAATTGAAATGAAGTCGAAATTCAAAAGATTGTTGAACTTTTGCTGTATGGTAATCGTTCTAGGGACCCAAGAACTTCTTCATGGAAGCTGGAGAGTTCATGATGCAAATCATGATCAGGGTTAAATCGGAGAAACAAGACTGAGCTTTAAGTTGTTCAAAGCTAAGGGTATATAATATTTAGTTGAGTTAGTTAGTTTAGTGTTAAGAAAACCACCGTATTTTTGACCTTGTCTCTCGGGGGAACGGACAAGTAGTTGAAAAGACGGTGGTTTTTTGTTTTATCACAAATCGAATTTAATGCCTTGTGCCAAGGGTAATTCTGCGGTATAATTGATTGTATTCGTTTGTCTTCGCATATAGATTTTCCAAGCGTCAGAACCAGATTCGCGGCCGCCGCCTGTTTCTTTTTCACCACCAAATGCGCCTCCGATCTCGGCACCCGAAGTACCTATGTTAACATTGGCGATACCACAGTCGCTACCGCTGGACGATAAGAACTGTTCTGCATCTCGAAGGTTATTGGTCATAATTGCAGAAGATAGGCCCTGGACCACCCCATTTTGTATTTCGATGGCGTTTTCGACAGAACCCGAATATTTCAAGAGATAAAGTACGGGGGCGAAAGTTTCATGCTGTACGATTTCAAAATCGGGTCGTGCCTCTGCGATGGCGGGCTTCACATAACAACCGCTCTCATAGCCTTCTCCCTCCAAGACTCCTCCTTCGACAATGAGGTTGCCTCCTTCTGAAACAACTTTCTGCAATGCCGAATTGTATAACTTGACGGCGTCGGTATCGATCAACGGCCCCACATGATTACTTTCGTCCAAGGGGTTTCCTATGCGTAATTGTTTATACGCATCGATAAGGGCATCTCTTACCTGATCATAAACCGACTCATGTATAATGAGCCTTCTGGTCGAGGTGCAACGTTGACCGGCCGTTCCCACGGCCCCGAAAACCGCTCCGATTACCGTCATTTTGATATCGGCTTCCGGCGTGACGATAATGGCGTTGTTTCCTCCAAGTTCGAGTAGCGATTTGCCCAACCTTGCGGCAACGGCCTGGGCAACGATCTTGCCCATTCGAATGGATCCGGTGGCCGATACCAAAGGAATTCGATTGTCATGGGTCATCATTTCACCAACTTTGTAATCCCCATTGATCAAACATGAAATTCCCTCAGGTAGGCCATTGGCCTTAAAGACCTCCGCAGCGATATTTTGACAAGCGATGCCACATAATGGTGTCTTTTCGGAAGGCTTCCAAACACATACGTCACCGCAGACCCACGCCAAGGCCGTATTCCATGACCATACGGCAACCGGGAAGTTGAACGCCGAGATTATGCCGACAACCCCCAACGGATGGTATTGTTCGTACATACGGTGACCTGGTCTCTCGGAATGCATGGTAAGTCCGTGGAGCTGTCTTGAAAGGCCAACGGCAAAATCGCAGATATCGATCATCTCTTGCACTTCGCCCAATCCTTCTTGGTAGCTTTTTCCCATTTCATACGAGACCAATTTTCCCAAAGGTTCTTTTAGCTTACGAAGTTTCTCGCCGAATTGACGCACAATTTCACCGCGTTGCGGGGCGGGTTTCTTTCGCCATATTTTGAATGCCTCAACCGCCCTTGTCATTACCTTTTCATAATCGTCTTTAGAAGTGGTTTTGACCTTTGCAATGAGGGCCCCATCAACTGGAGACCGTGATTCGATAATCGTACCGGATGAAAAATTGTCCGAACCTGTTGAGGTTCCTTCATTGATTTCCTTGACTCCTAATGATTTCAAGGTCTTTTCCATATCAAATTCAGTGGTGATTTTGGACATTTTATAACTTTTTGAAAATAGATTGTTAGATTTTGGGCAAAGCTACAAAAAGTAAGTCTTATATAGAGGGTATAGACTACCGTATCAAAATGAGCAATATCGCTATTAGGGCAGGTAGGGCCTGAACGAAGAATATCTTTTTTTCAGCGGTCAAGGCGCCATAGATTCCGGCAATTGCGATACATCCCAAAAAGAACAGTGCAACGTTGTACTTCCATATGGCGTTTTGAATAAAGAAGGTCCAAAGTAGTCCAGCGGCCAAAAAACCATTATATAATCCTTGATTGGCGGCCAAGGGTTTGGTAGGCTCAAACAGTTCGGGCGATAATTTTTTGAATATTTTACGTCCCTTGGTCGTCCATGCGAACATTTCGAACCAAAGAAAATAAATATGCAGTATGGCTATGACCCCGATAAGAATATAGATGGCAATTTGCATGTTTAATCTTCTCTAGCGATGAATCTTTCGTCCACGGGCATAACGGTGCCACAATTGTCGCATGTTCGCAGTTCTTTCGAACTGTAAAAATGTTTAAAATGCTCCAGAAAATCTTTTTCGATATCGTTTAGGGTAAAATAGGCCTCATATAACTTATGGTTGCAATTGTCGCAGAACCAAAGTAGACCATCATCGACATTCATATCTGCCCGTTTTCGTTCTATTACCAGGCCGATGCTTCCTTCATGGCGTACTGGCGAATGGGGTATTTTGGCAGGGTGCAGGTACATATCGCCGGGCCCAAGTTTTAATGTTTTCTTTTGGCGATTATCCTGAATATGTACTTCGATATTCCCCTCTAATTGATAAAAAAGCTCTTCGGTTTCATTGTAGTGATAGTCTTTTCGGGCATTTGGACCCGCCACCACCATTACGATATAGTCACCCGCATCTTTATATAGATTCTTGTTTCCTACAGGCGGTTTTAAGGTGTCCCTGTTTTCCTCGATCCATTTATTGAGGTTAAAAGGAGGCTTTATAGACATATGTCAAGAATTGATAATTGTTGGCTGTTTGCTCGCTAAGACGGCGAACGACCACTAATTGATTCTCCCAAATTTAGTAAAAGAAAACGGTTTTGTTCTTTCTAGCGAAAGAACAATTGTGTGTAGTAATAGGTTCCGTCGGCGTCTTTTTTCACACTCACCGCGGTGTGGGTAAAATCACCCTCCATTGTTTTTTTATGGTTTGAACTTTCAAGCCACCCTTGAAATGCAGCAGCAGCGGTCGGATAATCTTTGGCCACATTTTCGGCCACAAATTCAGCACTTACCTCAGAGGCTATATTCGAGGCCCTTGCGCTGAAATTATCGTGGCTGATGCCACCTCTGGCAATCATGTAGTCATTATGTGTATTTGCGTACTCATGGGCTACGGCACTGTACTCCAAATAAGAATAGCCTAGCGCAATTCTATGGTCATTGACGATTCCGAGCAATTCTTGCTCCAAAGCCACGTCATTTTCCGCTTTCGGTATTTCTGTACTTTCGTAAGGTTCTGTGCTACAAGATACTAACGCCAATACAAAACATACCAAGTAGGCATATTTCAACTTCAATTTCATACAATGTTCTAAATTGTAAGTAGGCGTTCTAGAAGTAGGTCGTGAAGAGTGGGGTATCGTTTCCGATAACCGGAAACTTGTCGAAGGGGTTCGACCTTGTAATGATACGATAAATGATGTTACGATATTCGAAAAAAACTTTTTTTTCGATGAAATGCATATGTTCGTAAGCCAAATCCCACAATTTCCGGATAACTTATTTTTTGGAGGCAGGTAATAAAAAAACAGGGAAGTTCGTTTTGATTAAAGACGGGGCTTTGCACATCATTTTCATGGATGGCGGTGAACAATTTTGTTTAAAACCTAGTTATTTTTGAACAAAATATGAGCTGATGAAATCTAAGATCCTTTTCAGTTTTTCCCTAATCATGGTTTTGGTCGCTGGATGTACTTCCAAAAAGGAAGATTCAAGCGAAGAATTCGATGACCTAAATAAGTTTGAAGCGTATATTTCCGAGGTCTCGCATGGTATTATCTCGGCAACGAGCGACATTCGTGTGGTATTCGATCAACCCATCGATTCATGGAACAATGGGGATGAACTTGATAAAGATCTTCTTCGCATTTCCCCGAATGTGAAAGGGAAGGTCGTGGCCCTTGATGACCGTACCATAGCATTCATTCCTGAAAATGCTCTTAAACAAGATACCGAATACCGATTCATTTTAGACTTAAGAGCCATCTTAAACCATATAACCAAAGAATTGGGCACTTTGACTTTCGGGGTAAGGACATTGAAACAACAGTTCACCGTGTATACAGATCCTTTACGATCGTATACCAAGGAAAGACAGTTTTTACAAGGGCAATTACGGAGTGCCGATGTGCTAAGTTTAGAGCAGGCAAGACAATTGATTCAAGTCAGTCACAAGGGTAAAACGATTGCGGTAAAATTTGATGCGGGAGTCGAAGAAGGAACTCAATTTCAGTTCAAGATAGATAGTATTCAACGCTATGAAGAAGATTCCGAATTGGAAATTTCTTGGAATGGGGAAAAATTCGATATCGATAGCGGGGGCAAGAGCAATGTGAGAATACCTGGAAAGAACAATTTTACCGTCTTGGATGCCATTGTCGTAACGGGCGAGCCCCAATCGGTTATGGTCAACTTTTCCGATCCCATAAAAAAAGACCAAAATTTTAAGGGATTGGTAGTCTTGAAGGGTGATAATAGTCCCAAATATTCGGTAGATGGCAATACCTTGAGAGTCTATCCGTCGATAGAACTCAAGGGAACCGTCGATTTAGAAGTTTTCGAGGGAATCGAAAGTGCCGATGGCTACAAACTAAGATCAAAATTCGAAGAGCGGGTGGCCTTTGAACAAATGAAGCCACAAGTTCGCTTACTTTCCAACGGAACGATTTTACCTTCATCGAGTAACCTAAAAATTGATTTTGAGACTGTAAACTTAAAAGCTATCGATGTTTCGGTGCTGAAGATTTATGAAAATAACATAATGCAATTTCTTCAAGGGAATAACCTGGACGGTAGTTACAATTTACGTTCGGTGGCGCGCCCTATCGCCACTAAGAAAATAACGCTTCAGAACAATTTTGGCAATACAAATGGCAAATGGGCGGCCCATGCAGTAGACCTAAAAGCTTTGATTTCTCCCGAAGTCGGGGCCATTTATCGTGTAGAGTTCAATTTTAAGCCTGCCTACAGCTCGTACCCCTGCGAGGGAAATAATTTTGAACCCGAGAACGAAAACAGTGAAAACTTCGATGAGGCCCAAGAAGATAGTTCATGGGATGGTATCGATAATTACTATGACGACTATTACTACGATTACAATTGGAACGAGCGTGAAAACCCCTGTGATAAATCTTATTATTATGATAAAAAGGTAGGTATCAATGTCTTGGCCTCCGATATAGGCGTAACTGTTAAAAAAGGGGCCAACAAAAGCTATTTTGTGGCCATAAACGATATTCTGAACACGCAACCAGTTGCCGGGGCAAAGGTGACGTTTTACAGTTTTCAGCAACAAGCGATTGGCAGTATGGTTACAGGTGTCGATGGCACTGGGATTTATACCTCCGAAAAATTGGCCTATTTCGCGATTGCCGAAAACAAGGGCCAAAAGACCTATGTTAAATTGAACGATGGCAATGCGTTATCAGTGAGTAAGTTCAAGGTCTCGGGAACGGAACTTCAAAGGGGAATCAAAGGGTTCATTTTTGCCGAACGGGGCGTTTGGCGGCCTGGCGATAAGATTTTCCTCTCCTTTATGCTGAACGACAATGCGAACAAACTGCCCGAAAACCATCCGGTAAAATTAGAACTGTTCGACCCCTATAATAAAGTGGTACATCACGAGATTAAGACAACCGGCCTAGATAATTTCTACCGGTTCGATGTCAAGACCGATGCGAACGCGCCCACAGGAAATTGGCTGGCCAAGGTGTCGGTCGGCGGTGCATTCTTTACAAAATCACTTAAGATCGAGACCATTAAACCGAACCGTCTAAAAATCAAGACCGATTTTGAACATGAAGTACTCTCAGGAGGTAATCCTATACGTGGCGATTTGGAGGTAAAATGGCTGCATGGTGCGATAGCCAAGAATCTAAAAGTCGACATTACGGCAAAATTCAGTACAACGGCCACAAAATTCGACAAGTTTCCTGGATATATTTTTGATGATCCCACACGAAGTTTTTCCGTGGAAGACCAGATCGTGTTCGACGGAAAAATCGATGGACAGGGTAAGGCCGGTTTCTCCATGAATCCACAATTGGATAGCAAAGCACCTGGTATGTTGAGCACGGCCTTTATCACTAAAGTCTATGAAAACGGGGGAGATTTTAGTACCGATGTCTTCACGAAGCCCTATTCGCCATACACGACCTATATCGGACTGAACGTTCCGAAAGGCGACAAGACCCGTGAGATGCTTCTGACCGATACCCCCCATAAGTTTGAAGTGGTCTCGGTCGATGAAAACGGAAATCCCAAGGCGGTAAAAGACCTAAAAGTGACGGTTCACAAGGTAAATTGGCGTTGGTGGTGGGATACTTCCGCCGATAACTTCAGCAATTTCAGCAATAGCAGTTATCATGAAAAGGTTTTTGAGGAAACTGTGAGCACGAATTCCTCCGGGAAGGGCAGTTTCGATTTCGAATTGAAATATCCGCAATGGGGGCGTTATCTAGTACGCGTCGAAGACGAAAATGGCGGCCACGCTACGGGAAAAACCATCTATATCGATTGGCCAGGTTGGGCGGGCAGGTCACAAAAGAACGACCCGTCCGCAGCCACCATGTTGGTGTTTTCCACGGATAAGGAAAAGTATAATGTTGGCGAAACGGCCACGGTAACTTTTCCCAGCTCTGAAGGCGGTCGTGCTTTGGTCACCGCCGAAAATGGCACCGAGGTACTGAAAAACCTTTGGGTAGAGACCACTAAAGTCGAAACAAAGTTCGAGTTGCCGATGACCGAACTGTACACACCTAATGTTTATATCCATATTTCGTTGCTGCAACCACATGCGACCACTTTGAACGATAACCCGATCCGGTTGTATGGTGTCGTGCCGATTTCGGTTGAAGATCCGGCGACCAAGATCGAACCACAGATTACCATGCCAGAGGAACTTCGTCCTGAAGAGAACATTACCGTAAAAGTGAGCGAAAAGAACAAGAAGGCTATGACCTACAGCATTGCCATTGTTGATGAAGGCCTATTGGATTTGACGCGATTCAAAACCCCGGATCCGTGGGATGGGTTTTATGCCCATGAAGCTTTGGGAGTCAAAACCTGGGATGTGTACGATGACGTCATCGGCGCCTTCGGCGGGCGTATCGACCAAGTTTTTGCGATAGGTGGCGATGGCCAACTGGCAGGAGCCAAGAACAAGAAGGCCAATCGTTTCGATCCCATGGTGGTATACTTGGGTCCCTTCAGCTTAAAGAAGGGCGAGTCAAAGTCCCACCAGATCAAGATTCCAAAATATATCGGTTCGGCACGTACCATGGTAGTTGCCGGCAATGCCGAAAACGAAGCCTATGGCATGGCAGAAAAAACCGTTTACGTGCGCAAACCATTGATGGTATTGGCCTCGTTGCCAAGAAAGATAACCGCTGGGGAACGTGTGACGTTGCCCGTCACCATTTTTGCCATGGAAAAGAAGGTGAAAAATGTGACCGTCAAGCTTAGGGAGAACGAATCCTTTAAAATTGTGGGCGAACCCGTCCAAAGTGTAACATTTTCTGAACCCGATGAAAAAATGGTCTATTTCGATCTAGATGTAGTCGATTTCACCGGTATCGGAAAGATAGTTGTAGAGGCTTCCGGAAATGGCGAGACCGCCTCGTTCGAAATACCTATAGATGTGGTCAATCCGAATCCGATGACGACTACCGTCCACGATTTGGTTTTGGATGCAAAAGGAAGCCAGATTATCGACCTGGAAACCTTCGGGGTTTCCGGAAGCAATTCGGCCCAGGTGGAATTTTCCACTTTGCCCCCGATGAACTTCAATGGGCGCATGCAGTACTTGATCCGGTATCCACACGGTTGCGTAGAACAGATTACTTCCGGGGCCTTCCCCCAACTTTATCTGACCGCTATTTTTGATGTGGACTCGAACCAAAAAAAACAGATACAAGACAATATTGAAAGTGCCATTAAACGTTTGGGAGGTCTTCAACGGCCCGATGGGGGTTTCTCATATTGGCCCGGACAGAATTTTGCCAATGATTGGGGTACGACCTATGCCGGCCATTTTATGTTGGAAGCAGAGAAAAAAGGCTATGTCTTGCCGATCGGTTTTACATCGAGTTGGGTGAAATACCAACAAAATAGTTCAAGGCAATGGCGAGTTGGCGCAAACAATTCCGATTTGGCACAGGCGTATCGCCTGTACACCTTGGCCCTTTCGGGCAATGCCGATGTCGCAAGTATGAACCGTTTACGTGAAACCACTAACCTTTCCAATGAGGCCAAATATCGCCTCGCCGTCACTTATGGGCTCATAGGCCAGGTGAACGTTGCCAATCAATTGTTGGGCAATGCCACCTTGGATTTTGAAAATGATAAGCACGATTACCATACCTATGGTTCTTCAGATCGAAACCGGGCCATGGCCCTGGAAACTTTGGTCTTTTTAGACGATAAATCAAAAGCCCAACAAATGGCAAAAACCGTGGCTCGACGACTAAGCGAAAACCGCTGGATGAGTACCCAAAGCACTTCATACAGTTTGTTGGCGATGGCAAAGTTTGCCGAAATGGTCGGCGGAAAGGGCATCAAGGCCAATTTGACGGTAAATGGAAAGTCGAAAAACATAAGTACTCCAAAAACCTTGGCATCGCACAGGGTTGCGATAAAAAAAGGAAACAATAGTTTTATATTGAAAAATGTTGGAGACAACATGCTTTATGTCAACATTATGAACAATGGAATTCTGCCCGTAGGCGAGGAAAAAACAATCGAGCGAAATCTAAAGGCCAGTATGGTATTTAAGGGGCGTGATGGTTCAAGAATGAATGTTGCCCAGATGCCCCAGGGCACCGATTTTGTGGCCGAAGTCACTTTGGCCAACACAACTTCGAATGCCATTGATGATATGGCCCTTACCGAAATTTTTCCCAGCGGTTGGGAAATCGTCAACACCCGGTTTACCGATTTCGGCGAGTTCGCCGATAACCAAGTGACCCATACCGATATTCGCGATGACCGTGTCAACTTCTATTTCGATATGAAAAAGAACGAGACAAAGACGTTTCGGGTATTGTTGAACGCCTCGTATTTGGGCAGGTATTATTTGCCGGGGGTCCAGGCTGAAGCGATGTACGATAACGATTATGCCGTTCGTACCGATGGGCAGTGGGTCGAAGTGGTTCAGTAGAAGTTGTAAGTACAGGGTTAGAGGTGCGAAGTAATAATGTAATGGGATAAGCGTTATGGGCGGGTGGTGCCAATAAGTATATGAGAAACGACGATTGCAAACGGGCAGTTACAAAACAAAACTATTCCGTTTCCCTTTTAACCTCTCCCTTCAAAACCGCGTCGAAAACAAAGGCCCCTATTTCTTTGACCGGTTCGTACAGCACCGAATTTTGGAGCGATTCGTCTTTCACAAGACCGGCGGTTTGGTTGACCCTTTCAAAAAATATCAGGATCGCCCCAACGATTACGGCCACTTTTAGAGCCCCGAACAATGCCCCTGCAATCTTATTGAGCAGGCCCAGCATGGCAAAATCGGCAATTTTGGTCAAGAACTTTCCCAAAAGGTGTACCACTAAGACGATGATGATAAAAGTGATGATAAAAGCGGCTATGTTGATATAACGTTCATCCCAATCCATATTTTGCGAAAGATAATCGCCGGCGTAATACGAAAAATGTATGGCCCCGTAGATGCCTGCAATTAAGGCGATAATCGAGGCTATTTCAACAAAAAGCCCATTCTTGAGCCCTTTGTAGAGGCCGTAAAGCAATAGTAATCCTAAAATGATATCCAAGAAGCTCATAAAGCAAATATAGAACTTTGATTTGTACCTTTGAACCTAGGTCGGGTCAAGTACCCTCGAGACCTATTTTAACGGAAGAGAATCAATAATGTCAAGAGACCTACAATTAAAAGAGCGCTGGGAAATATTGGTCGAAAAGCTCTCCGGCCAATTTTCCGATGGTGACCCTTTGGAACTTGATGCCATAATCTATCTGGTCGGGGTGCAAGAGCTTGGCCAGTACCACAGAAAATACAAAAAGGACGACAAACTCGATTTGATGCACATTGCCATTTGCCGTTTGTTGGAACCCTATGGGTATTATGAGTTCGATTTTTTTGATGAAGAGGGCTGGCCGCATTACGTGATCAAGGAGAAATTGCCTCCGCTAAAATCGGGTGAGCAATCCATTTTGATGAAAGAGGCCATTGTAGGTTACTTCCTTGAAAGAGAGTATATCATATGAACAAGCCCTACTATGCGGTAATCTTTACTTCTACCCGGACGGAAGAAGACCAGGGATATTCTGAAATGGCCGTAAAAATGGAAAATTTGGCCAAACGGCAGCCCGGTTATTTGGGGTTTGAGAGTGCTCGTGAAGAAATAGGAATCTCGATAAGTTATTGGGAAAGTTTGGAGGCCATCGCAAGTTGGAAGGCCGACACCGACCATTTTTTTGCGCAACAAAAAGGAATCAAGGACTGGTATTCGTGGTACAAAGTCAGGATTTGTTTGGTCGAACGGGAGTACGATTTCACCAAATTGCCTTCAGAAGAAGGAGCATGAGAAATCCCCTCTCAAGAGGGGATAACAAGATTTAGACTTTGAAGCCGTTGAAGAATCTTTTTGGAAGACGAGAATCGTCACCCTCCTTCGGAGGGGCTACGGGAGGATTTCTCAAAAAACACCCGAAAAAATGGGCATTTCTTGCGATTCTACTAATCGCTTACTATATCTGCCTCCCAAAAAATCTTTTCGAGTCTCCTACCGCAACGGTCGTGGAGAGCAAACAAGGCACATTGCTCGGGGCGATGATCGCCGATGATGGGCAATGGCGGTTTCCAGAAATCGATAGTATCCCGCCAAAGTTCAAGGCTTGTTTACTTCAGTTCGAGGATGCCCATTTTTATCGGCACCCCGGGTTTAACCCTATTTCAATGTTCAAGGCAATGGTCGAGAATCTTTCGACCGGGAAAACCGTTAGGGGGGGAAGTACGTTGACACAGCAGGTCGTTCGCCTTTCCCGAAACGGAAAAAGACGCTCTTATTGGGAAAAGTTTATAGAACTAATACTGGCCACTCGATTGGAATTCCGCCATTCGAAGGAAGATATTCTAGAACTATACGCCAGCCACGCCCCCTTTGGAGGTAATGTCGTGGGTCTCGATGGCGCCGCTTGGCGTTATTTTGGCCGGCCACCCTATCAACTTTCGTGGGCAGAATCGGCCACGCTTGCCGTTTTGCCTAATGCCCCGAGTTTGATCTATCCCGGAAAAAACCAAGAACGGTTGTTGGCAAAAAGAAACCGTTTGTTGAAAAAACTGTGGAATGAAGAAGTTATCGACAGTACCACATACGAACTTGCGTTGTTGGAAGAACTTCCAAAAAAACCGTATCCGTTGCCCAATACAGCCCCTCATTTGGTACAGTACTTGACTAAAAGTAAGAAGGGAAAACGAATTGCGACGACGCTTGATGACGACCTGCAACGAAATGTCAATTTCATCTTACAGAAGCATTATCAAGACCTTCGCCAGAACCAGGTACATAATGCGGCCGTATTGGTATTGGATGTACCTACCAGAAAGGTATTGAGCTATGTCGGTAACACCATGACCACGAAAGAACATCAGAAAGATGTCGATATGGTACAGGCGAACCGAAGTACGGGCAGTGTGATCAAACCCTTATTGTATGCGGCGATGCTGGATGCTGGTGAATTATTGCCCGATATGCTAGTGCCCGATGTGCCGACCCAGATTGCGGGCTATACACCGGAAAATTTCAATCAGGAGTATAGTGGTGCCGTAAAGGCCAAACAAGCACTCGCCCGTTCTTTGAATATTCCCGCCGTTCGGTTGTTGCAAGAATACGGGCTCGAAAAGTTCAGGGACCAATTGGATGGATTTGGACTAAAGGGAATCGACAAACGTGCTGATCATTACGGGCTCACCTTGATCTTGGGAGGGGCCGAAACCAATCTTTGGGACCTTTGCAAGACCTACGCGAACCTCGCCTCTACGGTAAACCATTTTAACGGTACTTCGAGCGAATATTTTGAAAATGAATTCACCGATTTGGTTTTGGAAAGAGACCGTACGGTCGATTTCGGCAAAAAATCAGTTGAAAAAAACTTGTTCGATGCAGGCAGTATTTATCTCACTTTCGAGGCTATGAAAGAGGTAAACCGACCCGAGGGCGATGAATCATGGCAGTTCTTCGACAGTAGCAAGGATATTGCCTGGAAAACAGGCACTAGTTTTGGTAATAAGGATGCCTGGGCCATTGGCGTAACAAAAGACCACGTGGTCGGTATCTGGGTAGGCAATGCCGACGGCGAGGGAAGGCCAGACATGACGGGAGTGACGAGTGCCGCACCGATATTGTTCGATGTTTTCGACGTGCTTCAGAGAAGTAAATGGTTCGAAAAGCCACTGGATGAGTTTGTGAAAATAGAAGTCTGTGTCGAGAGCGGTTATTTGGCCACGGCCATTTGTCCCAAGAAAACCATATCGATCCCCAAAAAGCAAAACTTCGTTAAGGCGTGTAACTATCATAAGACGATTCATTTGGATGCCAATAGGCAGTTTCGCGTCAATTCCTCTTGCACTGATTTGTCTACTGCAAGTTCTGAATCGTGGTTTGTACTGCCTATTTTGATGGAATTTTATTTTAAGCGAGCACATCCAACGTATAAGACCTTGCCCCCTTTTCGTCAAGATTGTCAGGCCGACAATGTGTCCCCTATGGAATTTATCTATCCGAAGGATGGAAGCCGCATTACCCTCCCCAAAAATTTTGAAGGAAAAACCAATGAACTAATACTGAAGCTTGCGCACGCCGAACCAGATACCGAAGTGTATTGGTATTTGGGCGGTACTTTTCTACAACAGACCCGGAATTTCCATGAGATCGGACTGTTACTTTCCTTGGGCGAACACAAAATTACGGCCTTGGATGCCCTCGGCAACGAAGTTGCCATTACGATTACGATAGAGTGATTTCATGCCTTTGAATTGGAAAGTTTAAACCCTATATTTAGGGCTACACAATATTTTCTGTTATGGCAAAAAAGTACATTATTGCGCTAGATCAAGGAACGACCAGCTCACGTGCCCTACTCGTCGATGAATCGGGTAAAATTCAAGGAATGGTACAAAAAGAATTCAAACAGATTTTCCCTAAATCGGGCTGGGTCGAACACGACCCCTTGGAGATTTTGGAATCACAATTAGGGGTTATGGCCGATTTGATGGCGAATAAAGGTATAGCTGCTTCCGACGTAAAAGCCATAGGTATCACCAACCAACGGGAAACAACCGTCGTTTGGGACAAAAATACCGGAAAACCGGTGTACAATGCCATTGTTTGGCAAGATAAGCGCACCGCCGATATTTGTGAACATCTTAAAAATTCAGGTCTTACCGAACATGTACGCAAGACAACCGGCCTTGTGATCGATTCATATTTCTCTGGAACCAAAGTGAAATGGATCCTTGACAATGTCAAAGGGGCAAGGGTGAAAGCTGAAAACGGGGATCTGCTAATGGGCACTATGGATACTTGGTTGGTCTGGAACATGACCCGGAAAAAAAACCATGTCACCGATTATACGAATGCTTCCCGGACGATGATCTATGATATCGTCAATTTAAAGTGGGACGACAAAATGCTCAAGGCCCTTGGTATTCCTAAGCAAATGTTGCCCGACGTAAAGCCTTCGGCATACCATTTCGGCGATTATGAACACGATGGAACAAAAATTCCGATTGCCGGAATCGCCGGTGACCAACAGGCCGCACTTTTTGGCCAGGCCTGTTTCAAAAAAGGAACCGCCAAAAATACGTATGGTACGGGTTGTTTTATGCTGATGAATACGGGTGAAAAACCCCAGTTTTCAAAAAATGGGTTGTTGACCACTATTGCCTATGGACTCGATGGCAAAGTCAACTATGCTTTCGAAGGAAGTATTTTCATTGCGGGCGCGGCCATTCAATGGTTACGTGACGGATTGGGGTTGATAAAAGATGCGAAAGAAACAGAGGCATTGGCAGAATCTGTTGGCGAAGATAGTTCGGTATATGTAGTGCCTGCCTTTGCAGGGCTGGGGGCACCTTATTGGGATATGTACGCCCGTGGGGCCATTTTCGGGCTTACACGCGATACGGGGAAGGCCCACTTGGCAAAAGCGACATTGGAATCTTTGGCCTACCAGACCAAAGACATTTTGAAGGCCATGGAAGACGATTCAGGAATACAGCTAGAAAACTTGCGTGTCGATGGTGGGGCTTGTGCCAATAATTACCTTATGCAGTTTCAGGCCGATATCTTGGATACCGAAGTCCATCGACCAGAGGTCATCGAATCAACCGCGATGGGTGCCGCTTTCTTGGCAGGCATTCAAGTTGGTCTTTGGTCGCGGGCCGATATCGATCAAAACCGCCCTATGAACCGTATTTTTAAACCGACCTTTGACCGTGTCAAGCGCAAACGACTCTACGATAAATGGCAAAAAGCCGTCGAACGTACCAAATGTTGGGAAGAACGGTAAGAAGCCAATTTTGTCATTCCGAATGTAATGGGGAATTTATTTCTCCTTTAACTTTAGGATTATTTCTACGTCGGATTGACAAAAAATGACTGATAAGTATGAAGAACATCCCTTTTTCAAATCTAAATCGTAATAAAACAATCCAACAACTCGCCAAGGAAACGTTTGACCTGGTTGTCATCGGGGGTGGTATTACAGGAGCAGGTATCGCTTTGGACGCCGCTTCCCGTGGACTCAAAACCGCCTTGGTAGAAAAGGGCGATTTCGCTTCGGGCACGAGCAGCAAATCGACGAAACTGATTCATGGCGGGTTGCGCTATCTCAAACAATTTGATTTTTGGTTGGTCAAAGAAGTAGGCTCCGAAAGGGCCATCGTGCATAATCTGGCACCGCATCTCGTTATTCCGGAAAAAATGCTGTTGCCCTTGATCGAGAATGGTTCCTACGGAAAATGGCTGACTTCCATCGGTCTGAAGGTCTATGATATTTTGGCACAGGTAACAGGCGACGACAAGCGCCAGATGCTGGAAAAAAAGGAGGCTTTAAAGCTTGAACCTTTACTGCCCAAGAAAATATTGAAGGGTGCTGGCCATTATGCCGAGTATCGTACCGACGACGCAAGGTTGACCATTGAAAATATCAAGACAAGTTTGCAGTTTGGTGCCAAGGCACTGAACTACGCCGAGGTTACCGATTTTTTGTATATGGATGAAAAAGTCGCCGGAATCAAGGTCAAAGATATTCTTTCAGATAAGGAATTCGAGGTTAAATCTAAATACGTTATCAATGCAGCGGGGCCCTGGGTGGACGAACTGCGCGGACTCAATAACTCAAAAAAAGGAAAGCAATTGCATTTGACCAAAGGAGTGCATTTGGTTTTTCCGCGTGAAAAATTGCCTGTACAACAATCGGTGTATTTCGATATTCCCGATGGGCGGATGATGTTCGCAATTCCCCGTGGCAAAGTGACCTATGTTGGCACTACCGATACCAATTTTAACAAAGACAAGGACAATGTCGGTATCGACTTGGCCGATGCCATCTACCTGATTTCTGCGGTCAACAATATGTTCCCCAAGATTAATCTGGAGATGGAGGATATTATTTCCTCTTGGGCCGGATTGCGCCCCCTGATCCATGAAGAAGGTAAATCGGCCTCCGAGCTATCGCGAAAAGATGAAATTTTTACTTCCGATACCGGACTTATCAGTATCGCTGGCGGAAAATTGACCGGATACCGTAAAATGGCCGAGCGTACCGTGAACCGTATCGCCAAAAAAATGGAGGAAGAACATGACACTAAATTAAAGGCGTGCTTTACCGATAAAATTCCGCTTTGCGGTAATGACGGCTTCAAGAAGTTCAAGCACGTCAAAAAATATATTGCCGAGGTTTTTGAAAGGATCAAAGTTGATGGATTTACCGAATACGATGCCTGGTTCTTGGTCACGAATTATGGCAAACAGACCGAAACCATCTTAGAAACGTATACTTCCCTAAAGGATAAAGACAACTACGTACGTATGGCAAAGGCCGAACTGCATTTCGGTGTCGATTATGAAATGATCCTGACCCCGATGGACTTTTTTATCCGAAGAACGGGAAGGCTCTATTTTGACATCGATAGTGTCCGTAATCTTATGGAACCTATTTTAGAAGAATTCAAAACGATTTTCAAAACCGATGGCCAACAGATTTCCGATTGGCGTGAAACCCTGCAGGCGCAAATAGAGGAACATTCCAATTTTTCATTGGACCGGGTCTGAGAGGTTTTTGGAATTGTAAAAGAGGCTCGTTTTATAAAATGATTTCTCTGGCTTCCTCCAATGTCGGAATGAAAAAGTAAGTTTTTACCAGCATTAATGAAAGTCCCCCCTTTGGGGGTTAGGGGGCCTTAGTCAAGCTTTTCCGTCAACTCCGCAAAAACCTTTTTGGGGTTCTTCCCTTCATACAGCACTTGGTAGACTGCATCGATAATGGGCGTTTTGGCCTTCTTTTTGAATTTTGATTGTAGCTTGTAGGCACTTTTGGAGGCATAATATCCCTCGGCGACCATTTTCATTTCCATCTGGGCACTTTTAACGGTATAGCCCTTGCCGATCATATTGCCGAACATCCGGTTGCGGCTAAAAGTGGAATACCCCGTGACCAACAAGTCGCCCAGATAGGCCGAGTCATTGATGTTACGGTCGATTTTATAGATACGTTTCGTAAAGCGTTTCATCTCGCGAATGGCATTGCTCATCAAGACACTTTGAAAATTATCGCCATAACCCAATCCGTGGGCGATACCCGCTGCAATGGCATAGATGTTCTTGAGCATGGCGGCATATTCGGTGCCGATAATGTCTTTGGTCACCTTGGTCTTGATATAGTCGCTGCCAAGATTTTTGGCCACGAACTTTGCTTTTTCGGTATCGGCACAGGCAATGGTCAGGTACGAAAGGCGTTCCATGGCCACTTCTTCGGCATGGCACGGCCCGGTAATGACACCGATATTCTCGAACGGAATACCGTATTTCTCATGAAAATGTTCTCCCACGATCAACCCCGATTCGGGAACGATGCCTTTTATGGCCGAGAAAACGATTTTATCCTTTAGGGGAACGGTCAATTTTTCGAGTTCATCCCCAAGAAATGCCGAGGGGATGGCAAATATCAGAATATCGGCATGGCCAACGGCCCCATTGATATCGTCCGTCAAATTAAGCCTGTCGGTATCGAAGGTAACCGAAGTCAAGTAATTCGGGTTGTGCTTCTGTATTTTGATGAATCCCACGGCATCTGAATTCCGCATATACCAACCTACTTCGTCTTGGTTTTCGAGCAACATTTTTACGATGGCCGTGGCCCAACTTCCTCCTCCTAAAACGGCAAAATTTAGTTTTTTATCCATAGAAAATAATCGTGCGTTCAAAAGTAATTAAAAAAGAAGTTAACACCTTAAATATTGAATATCAGATAATTAACAATAACGGCACAATCCTTGTTTTAGATGAGTTGAATTTTAATGCCAGAACCCATGAAAACAAAACTACGATTAGCGCTTATCCTTATAGGAACCCTGATGGCCTCGTGTTATACAGAGACGATAATCCAGGATGATTTTATCGAAGAATCGGCCTTTAATACCGATCAAGTATTACGGTCGTACGATTTATGGTATGTCGATATCAATGCTACGCAAGGTAACGGCGAGGTGCCTTTTTTGCAACGTGCCTTTACGGTGTCTTTTGTGAACGGAACATTCTATGCCAATAACAATATTGCAGGTATCGGCAAGACAGGAAACGGATTCGGAATCGATGCCGGATATTACAGTACACTTCGCGGAACGGTAGAAATCGACCATGATATCGATGGGGCATGGCTTTTGGATGTATATGCGGTCAACAGCAATACCATTGAGCTGTATGACCCAAGGTCGGATACTTCATATTATTTGAACGGTTATGATATTGACAGTTTCGACTACGATTTTGTCTTTTACGACAATATCAATTATTTATTGCAGGAATATGATGTCTGGGAAAAAACATATACCAGTGAAACGGGCAGTTTGAACGATTTTGACGATGAGAATTTTCTGCAATTTTTACCTTCTTTCTTTAGGTCATCGATTGATGCGCCCGGAACGGCCATAAGTAAATTACAATGGGATTTTGAAGGGGATTATCAGGTCTATGACGTAGAAAACGATGAAACGCTCAAAACTTTAACACTCGCTTATGATACCATGGGCAATGATTACTTTGAACTCTACGTTATTAATGATAGTACGATCGAGCTGTACCACCCGAATAGTGAAACGGTATATGAATTTGTTGGAAGGGGATATCAGCAGTACTTGAAATCGGGTAAGGGCCCAAAGGTTAAGAAAAGACAAAAAACTTCGAATCCTGTAATGAAAGTAAAAAGATTACGACAGTTATAGGAAAGAAGCAATAAAGATTTTTTGGTTGGTTATTTAGTTAGAAATCGCCCTGGGTGTTGTGCTCGGGGCGATTTTTTTGTTGAAAAGAATCCCCCGATGTTCTATGTCAGGGTTTCCGTTGAGATTGTCGAGGCTGTCTAAAAAGTATGGCAAATGTCAAACTGAGCCTGTCGAAGTTTCTATTCAATTGGTTTTTAATGCCGTTTTCGACAAGCTCAAACTGACAATAGAATATTCCTGAACTTTTTAGACAGCCTCCTAAATATCGGAATTGCTGTTTTTGGTTTAGCTCGCAACAGGCCTGACTAGTGAAGGACTCAAGCCCGATAAAACCTCAAACCGATTTCATTCTTTTTTTGAACTCTGAAGGGTTTTCATCGGTAATCTTCTTAAAAGTCCGATTGAAATAGGAAAGACTTTCAAAACCACATTCATAACAGGTTTCGCTAATATTTTTTCCCGTTAATAACAATCGTTTTGCTTGACTTATACGATACTGGTTCAGAAAACCAATGAAAGTATTGCCCGTCGCTTTCTTGAAATACCTACAAAAAGCGGGCTTCGTCAAATTGCACGATCGTGCCACCTCTTCGACCGTAATCTTGTTCTGGTAACCTTCATCGACAAGCGCATAGATTTCGCGAATACGTTGCTGTTCTTTTTTGCTATAGGTATTGACAAAAGGTTTTTGGTGCAATAATTCGAAACTGCCGCTCTGCGATAATATTTTGAGAATGTTAATGACCGCCATAAAAAAATCGAACGATCCCATTCGGTATAGTTCTTTCATTAGTTTGCCTACTTCTGTCTTTGTCTTTCCTGAAAACGCCAATCCGTATCTTGACAATTCCAAAAGGCGATTTAAAGATTGCAATTCCGGAAATTCGGCAATGAACATTTCTTTAAAGGTTGGTTTGATGTGCAGCACTTCCTTTCTATAGGAGGAGGTGACTCCGTGATCAAAGTTCAAATGGGGAATATTAGATCCGATCAAGACCAGGTCACTATCGGTATATTGTGATATATGGTCGCCGACATGGCGGGTCGCGCTCGCCCCCTCGATATAGACCAATTCAAACTCCGGATGAAAATGCCAGTAAAAAAGATGGTTCAGCTTGGGATCGTGCAAAAGTCGAAACGGACTTTTAGAATCGGGACTAATACTTTCCAGTTCAACTTTCATACTCATAAAATAGACAAAATTGCCTATAAAATTGAATTTTTAGTTAAAAAATATCAATATAATTCAAATCATGGTCAATATCAAGGTGGAAATTATATAAGTATTAGGGTAGTTTTACATCATAGAAATTAAAAGGAAAGTATCATGCAACAGACAAATTCAAAGATCGAAATGGCCAACAAGGCCCATGAAGAAATTCCCGGAAATCCTTCGACGGCCACAAGTAGTAAAATAAAATTAAGCGACCGTTCCAACGGAAAACCATTAAGGGTCTTGAGCGAATCGGACTGGGATTTTTGGATCCATAACGGTTATATCGTTATCAAAAATGCAGTATCTAAGGAGCAAGCTCGAACTACGGCCGATTTTATCTGGGAGTTTGATGAAAAAGACCCGAATGATCCTGAAACATGGAATGCCCCGCCGCGCGCCGAAATGAAGATGAAAGAATTGACGGGTACGGGCATGGTCGAGGTATATAACCACCAACATTTATGGAACAACCGCCAGACCCAAAAAGTCTACGATGCTTTCGTGGACGTCTGGGGAACTGAAAAACTTTGGGTGACCATTGACCGGGCGAACTTAAATTTTCCATTGCCTCCTGGAGTCGATAAAAAAGGATTTATCCATTGGGATTACGACCCTGAAACAAGGCCGCAGAACGTTCAGGGGGTTTTGGCCCTTGCCGACCAGACCGATGAGAACATGGGCGGGTTTCAATGTATTCCGTGGTTGTATCGCAATTATGACACGTGGAAGTTGACCCAGCCCGAAGACCGTGATCATTTTCAACCTGATATTTCAGGATTGGAAGATAAAATCGTGAAAGTAAAAATGGAAGCCGGGGACCTGCTCATATTCAACAGTACGCAACCACATGGCATACGCCCGAACAAATCGAAGGATAAAGTGAGGATTGCGCAATATATTTCAATGATGCCCGCCGAGGAAGATAATGAGCCAATGCGCGATTGGCGTATCAACTCATGGAAGCATCGAATCGCGCCCGAAGGGTATGCCTTTCCGGGCGACCCCAGAAATTGGGAGCAGACCAAATACGAAACCGCCGAATTATCTTCCCTTGGGGAAAAGTTATTGGGGCTAAAGAGTTGGTAAATTGTCAAATCCTTAATTCTTCAAGCCTTTAGGGGCATACGGATAATAAACCGTATTTTTGCCCGCTTAAAATCTTGACGGTTTGAAGAAGTATCTCAATTTATTCGATTTTAAGCAAAAGGTAGATTACAAGACCGAAATTCTTTCGGGCCTCACCGTGGCCTTGGCATTGGTGCCCGAGGCCATTGCATTCGCTCTGATACCTGGGTTTTCTCCATTAACAGGATTGTACGCCGCGTTCATTCTTTGTCTGGTCTCCTCGATTTTGGGCGGTCGCCCAGGTATGATATCGGGTGCCACGGGGGCAGTGGCCGTTATTTTCGTAGGATTGATCTTGGAACTGAAACGCAACTTTCCAGCAATCGAACCCGAAACCATACTCCATTATGTATTTGCCACCGTAATCATAGCAGGGGTGCTACAGATTTTGGCCGGACTTTTACGTTTGGGCAAGTTCATACGTTTGGTACCCCATCCGGTGATGTTCGGTTTCGTGAACGGACTGGCCATCATTATTTTTATGGCGCAGTTTCCGAATTTCTATGAAAAGGGAACGGATAATCTTTTAAGCGGAACACCACTCTTTGTTATGTTGGGCTTGACCCTTTTGACCATGTTGATCATTTGGGGCTTTCCGAAGTTGACAAAGGCTGTTCCATCGTCACTTTTGGCCATTCTCGTGGTCTCGGCGATCGTTATCGGTTTTGGTATCGATACCCTGACCGTGGCCGACACCATGCGCGAGGGCGAGAGTATCAAAGGAGGTTTTCCGCCGCTTTCCATTCCACAGATTCCGTTTACGTTTGAAACCTTTAAGATTATTTTTCCTTATGCCGCAATAGTGGCGGGAGTGGGTTTGATCGAAAGTCTTTTGACCTTGAATATCATTGATGAAATTACGGAAACCCGTGGTAGTGGTAACAAGGAATGTGTGGCCCAGGGAACGGCAAATATCTTTTCGGGATTTCTATCGGGCATGGGCGGATGCGCTATGATCGGGCAAAGTTTGATCAATACATCTTCGGGTGCTCGTGCACGATTATCAGGAATAACAGCGGCCATAATGCTGCTCGTGTTTATCATGTTCGGTTCAAGTTTGATCGAACGATTGCCCATGGCCGCATTGGTCGGCCTGATGTTCATGGTTGCCATCGGCACCTTCGAATGGGCCAGTTTCAAGACTTTTGGTAAAATGCCGAAATCAGATGTGATCGTAATGGTTTTGGTGACTTTGATAACGGCAATTACCCATAATCTGGCCGTGGCGGTATTATTGGGCGTGATAATTTCCGCTTTGGCCTATTCATGGGAGAATGCCAAACGTATTCGCGCCAGAAAGTACATTGACGAACACGGAATCAAACACTACGAAATATATGGCCCGCTTTTCTTTGGATCGACAACATTGTTCGCTGAAAAATTCGACGTCCAGAATGACCCTGAAGAAGTCATAATCGATTTTAAGGAAAGCCGGGTGGCCGATATGTCGGGTATTGAAGCCTTGAACAAAATCACTGAGCGCTATCGAAAGGCGGGAAAACAATTGCATTTACGGCACTTGAGCAAAGACTGCATACAACTCTTAGGAAATGCGGATGATATAATCGATGTGAACGTTTTGGAAGATCCTACCTATAAAGTAGTGGTCGATAGGGTGAGAAAGGATGGGGATACCGAACTTAAACGACCATTTAATATTTGGGAGTTGTAGTCGATTACAATACTACTTCTTTTTATCGGTACTATTATAACCTCCGGCCCATCCGATCCAATACATCAACGAAATTTGCTTTTGAAGTCTTTGGACCTTTTTCTTCAGGGTTGACGGCTCATTAATATTTATCGGTGCATCGTTCATAACAATCGATTTAATCAGTGCTCTTTGTTATAAAGACGAAGGTGATCGGAAATTGACGACTTTTTTTTGTTAAAATTTTAAATAGTGGCTTTTCAAACGAAATAAAAAAATATATTAAAACCGGCATTTTTAATTCAAAATTTGCATATTTGCAAATAAACAATCGATATTGATATGTTTGATAATGTGGACTGGAACGAACAATCCAAAAGATTATTGAAATCAGAATTGGTCAAGAGAGGAATCTCACATGAAGAATTAGCCTTTCTATTAAACGAATTGGGAGCTAGGGAGACCAAGGCTAGTATTGATAGTAAAATAAGCAGGGGTACATTTAGTGCCGCCTTTTTACTCCAATGTTTAAATGCTTTGGAGTGCGAAGTTTTTGATCCAATTATTAAAGAACAAAACATTTTGAAAGAATCTAGGGCAAAATATAACTTATCAAAAGGTTTGGAAAAAACGCGCAAATAATATGAAGTATTACGATAAAAAAACGGGCACCAATTATATCGAATTTCAAGATTCTAATTCTGCAAATAAAGAATTGCCAGTAATTAGTCTATTTACCGGGGCTGGCGGGTTGGATATTGGCCTTGAAAATGCTGGCTTTCAAACCGCTATATGCGTTGAACTTGATGCAGATTGTAGAGAGACCCTGAGGCATAACCGTCCTGAGTGGAAACTTTTTGAAAAAGGCTTGAAAATAGAATCAGGCAAGATTCAGACCAGAATTTCTGGAGATATTAGAGATATTGGTATTGGGGAACTTTTGGAAGAAGCTAATTTAAAAAAAGGAGATGCTACATTAGTTGTTGGAGGTGCGCCTTGTCAGCCTTTTAGTAATATTGGTAAAAAGCTAGGAAGAAAAGACGAAAGGAATGGAGACCTTTTCTTGGAGTTTGTAAGAACTGTTAAAGAAGCCAATCCTGAGGGATTTATTTTTGAGAATGTCGTTGGTATCACTCAACAAAAACATTCAGATGTAATTAGTTATATGGTGGATAAATTTAAAGGTCTTGGGTATGGATTGTCTCATACGATTCTTAATGCGGCAAACTATGGTGTCCCACAAAGAAGAGAAAGGTTCTTTTTAATAGGAATCAAAGGTGTAAAACACCCCGCATTTCCACTTCCCACCCATTTCAAAGACCAAAAGCAATATGAAGGTTTCATGAGAAGTATCGATGGAAAGATAGAAAATAAATTTAACAAGTGGATTTCGGTCAAAGAAGCGTTTGATGAGATTCCTGAAAATCATTCTTTGCGAAATGATTATGTGCTTATGAATATTTCGGACAAAGTTGTGAATAGAATGAAGTATATCAAACAGGGGAAGAATTTTAAAGCAGTACCCCCGAATTTATTGCCTAATTGCTGGAAAAATGGAAAACATCAAGGGAATGATACCTTTGGAAGGTTAGTTGAAGATTTGCCATCTGTAACTATTAGGACAGCAGCATACAATCCTTCAAAAGGAATGTACATTCATCCAAATGAAAATAGAGGTTTAAGTACCGTGGAGATGGCTAAGCTCCAATCATTTCCGTACAATTGGGAATTTAAAGTAAAGAATAGAGACAAAGTGACACTGGTAAGCGGTGGAAAGCAGATAGGTAATGCAGTGCCACCAGGTTTAGCGGAAGCCTTGGGAAAAGCGATGCTTCTTCAGTTAAAATCTATTAGGTCAAAATTTGCCGAAAAACTTCATCAGCACGCTGAAGCGAATTGACTTCAAAAACATCATCTACTGCCGCTTGGGGCAAACTTGACACAGTGGTTATGGAATGTGTTGCCACTGTTCTCAAAGCATTTCTATCGGAATTACCTACTCTAGTGGCTATCGCATAGTACTTTAGGCCTGGTGGATTTATTACCCATTTTCTAGTTTGAAGATGTATATAAATGGCCTTCATCAGGCTTCCTTCGTGGGCAATTTGCAATCTTCTATCAGGTCTAAAAGACGTTTTTACCGAGATATATCCCAATATTTCATCAAATTCACATCTTCCAATAAAATCAGAATACTTTGAATTCAAATCAATGATTGAATCCGTATCGAATTGATTTAGTGGTTGTGGATTAACAATAAATTCATTTGCCACCTCTCTTTCGATTATGACGAAGTCAGGGTTGGAAGTAATTAATTGCACTTGTGCAACATCTTGAACTTTTGTTCTTAGATCTTCGATAAGATGGGCCAATTCTTGATTGTATAAGTGACCAACGTCAAACTGGCTAATATTTGGCAATAATATCGCCAAATTGGCATTTGGTCTATTAACAAAGGTATTCCATGCCGAAATAGCTAAAAACCACTCATACCAATCTCCATGTGCATTACTTAGTGCTTCTCGGGTTATTGCCTCATCCACCTGCCTAATTTGTTCATCCATATTCTCAAGTAAACCTGAAATTGGCAAGTTTGCTTCAGGCAACACACCTCCAGTTAAATGGACAAATGCCTCATCTTTTATAATTTGAGATCTTCCGTTCGGTAGGGTTCTAATCAAGATTCTTCCTTTGGGTTATTCACAATAAATGGGAGAAGTAAAAAATGCCATTATCCTGATGAAAGCCCTCCAGGAAAAGGCATTTTTTTATCGTTTTGAAGTATGCTACAATGTCCTCAAATACTCTGCAACCGCCCGGGCATCTTCTTCATTTAGGTTTTGATTGAGCATGATGGCATTGTTGTACTCCTTAAGCAATGCTTTTGCAATGGGATCTTCCTTGAGCATGCCATCAGGGTTCAATATCATGTTCATGACCCATTCAGGGCTCCTTCTTTCATACACCCCTTTTAAAGCAGGTCCGATCATACGCTGTTCGGCCATATGACAGGCGGTACAGATAGAATTGAATTTTGCCTCACCGGCAGCCGCCATTTCAGTATCGATATCGGCACCGAATTCCAAAGATTTGATAGGGCCAACCCCTTTGTTGTCAAGGTCAACGGGTACGCCTTGATCGGCCTCGGTGGTTTCAGCCTTTTTTTCGGTTTTGGCGCGGTTCATTTCAAAACCATCATTCTTTTCTTCCTTTTTGTCTTTTCCGCCACAGCTGATCATAAGACCCCCAAGAGCCACGGCTACGAGTACTTTTTTCATCTAAGCAAATTTATGTGCCGAATCCCTTCAGCATCGGTTTAATGCCACTAATATAAGCAATAGCGAAACTTAATCCGCTTCGTTGAAGAAATTAATCGCTCTTTTTTCGGAATAGGTTACATTACCTTTTCCATAAAACCCCACATGACCGCCATGTTTGGGAGTCTCCAAAAATAAATTCGGATTTTCGCCAGCCTCTTTGTACGGATAACATTCCGGTCCGAAAAACGAATCGTTTTGCGCATTGATAATCAGCGAAGGAATTTTTATGTTAGGAAGAAATTGAAGGCAACTGCACTTTTTATAATAGTCCAGGGCATTTTTGAAACCGTGGGCTCGGCTGGTATAAATGTCGTCAAAGTCTTTGAGCGTTTTGATGTTTTTGATATCGGCCATTGATATTTGATTCGGGAACAAAGGCAACTTCAATTTGAGCTTTTCGAGTAGGTGTTTTCTAAAGCGTTGGGAATAAGGGGCATTTTTCAATTTCAATAATTCTTTTAACGAGCTGTGCAGGTCACATGGCACTGATATACCCACAACGCCCTTCAAAGCTTTGGAAATTTCCCTGCCCTCACCCAAATATTTCATGGCCATATTGCCCCCGAGGCTAAATCCTTTTAAATAGATTTTATCATATTCCTTGTTCGCAAGTAAGTGCTTTATTACCGCATCGAGATCCTCTGTTGCGCCCGAATGGTACGAGCGAAAAAGGCGATTTGTCTCGCCGCTGCACCCCCTGAAGTTTACGGCACATGCATCATAACCTGAAGCGTTAAAAGCTTTTGCCGCCCCGGTAATGTATGGCCGTTGCCCATGACCTTCAAGCCCATGAAGAAGAATTACGACTTTTTTTTTGGGGGTCTTTGAAAAACTCCAATCGAGATCCAAAAAATCGTCGTCCTGCAGGTCTATTCGCTCTCGTTTTTGCTCAAAATCGTGAATTTTTCGCCATAAACCGTTATAAATCGTTGAAAAGTGGCCGTTTTTGAACAAAAAAGGCGGATTATAGTCAGAAGGGATTTTGGGCATTTTAATAGTTCGTAAAATAAAAAATGACCTATTTCGGATAGATTTCCAAAATTTTCGACTGTTCTTCGATAGCAAACTTGAATTCAGATTTTAGCTTATCGATCAAAGCGGTAACCGGAAGCGTTTCATCTATCATCGCGGATCCCTGGCCGGCGGACCAGATGGTTTTCCAAGCTTTGGCCTCGGTATCGAGTTCTTTGCCGAAATCGATTTTGGTGTCTTTTTTTAAATCCTCTTCCGTAAGCCCGGCCGCTTTGAGACTGTCCGCCAAAAAATTGGCATGCACTCCAGAAATCGCTGCGGTATATACTATGTCGTTGGCTCCCGCATCAATGATCATTTTCTTGTAATCCTCTGGTGCTTCGGCCTCATCGGTATTGATAAAGCGCGTACCCATGTACGCAAGGTCGGCCCCCATTTGTAGGGCAGAGGCAATATCACGGCCGTTGCTTATGCACCCTGAAAGAATGATAGTCTTATCAAAGAATTTCTTGATTTCGGCAACTAGGGTCATTGGGTTGGTCGTGCCGGCATGGCCTCCGGCACCGGCGGCTACAAGAATCAACCCATCGACGCCCGCTTCCTGTGCTTTTTCGGCATGGCGTTTTTTGATGATATCGTGAAAAACGAGTCCGCCATAACTATGAATGGCATTGACGACCATCGAGACTGCACCTAGAGAGGTGATAACGATTGGTACCTCATGTTTGATACATAGTTTTACATCGGCCTCCAACCTCGGGTTCGTAGGGTGTACGATAAGGTTCACACCGAACGGGGCAGGTTTCTTACCGGTTTCCTCTTCAAATTTTAGAAGTTCCGATTTTATTTCAACGAGCCATTCTTCAAAACCTTCACTGGTTCTTTGATTCAACGCAGGAAAAGTTCCTACTATTCCGTTTTTACAACACTCGATGACCAATTTCGGTCCCGAGATCAAGAACATGGGAGCTGCGATGGTAGGCAATGAAAGATCTGCGATAAATGAAGGTTTTTGGCTCATTTTGTTTTTCTAGATGGATTAAAAATAGTCATTAATTCTTTAGTGGCAATTGCCACATTTTTTCAAAACTATGGTATTTTTGCCATTCTTATGCATGCATAATAAAATAATTTGGTGCCTATGTTCATTAAAGAGTTCGAAGTTCGTTGGAGCGATGTTGATGCCAACAGACATTTGGCCAATAGTGCCTATATCAATTTTATGAGCCATACGCGAATGGCATTTCTTTGGGAGTTGGGCTTTGACCAAAAAATATTGGCCGAGAACCGGATCGGCCCAGTCGTTTTTTACGAGCATATGTACTATTTCAAGGAAGTCTTTCCAGGTCGTCCCATACGGGTCTCGCTTGAAATAGCCGGTATGAGCGAAGATGGCAAATTCTTTGAATTTCATCACAATTTTTATGACAGTGATGGAAAGAATGTGGCCCATTGTGAAATGATGGGGGCATGGATCAGTCTAAAAACAAGAGGTCTTGTGGGCCTGCCCGACGATTTAATGACGATTTTCAATACGGTCGAACGGTCAGAAGGTTTTCGGGTTTTGACCAAAGAAGATACAAGAAGGTTTGCTAAGACCCCGAAAGATTTGGACTAGCCTTTCGACTGGCCAAATATACCCCCAATAAGACCAGACAGGCGGCCAAGATCTTAAGAATCGTAAGATTGTCTTTTCCTACGGCGGTTGCATACAATATTCCTATCAAGGGCTGTATATAGACAAAGGCACTTAGCGTGGAAGCCTTTAATTGGGTCAACGCAAAAATATTGAACAGGTAGGTGCAAAAAGTGGTTCCTACGACTACAAATAAGATGCTCCAAACAGCATCTATTGGAAGATTGGCAAAGTCGATTTCTGTAAATTCCCGATATCCGAAGGGCAGACAAAGGATTATTCCCAAGGTAAAAAGCCACTTCATAAAGGTAAACGGATGGTATTTGGCCAGCAAGGGTTTTACCGTTATCAGATAGGATCCGTAAAAAACGGAATTCATCAAAATGAAAAAATTGCCCAAGGGAATATTGGGGGCGTCTTGCCGAATTTCGGATCCGAAAAGTATCAACCCCAAGGCCCCTATAAGTCCGATGGCAATTCCGAAAATTTTACGTTGCGAAATCCTTTCCTTGATCAAGATCGCCGAAAGGATCAAAACGATAATCGGGGTCGTGGTTACCAGAACCGAGCTGTTGATCGGGGTAGAAAGCGACAGCCCCTTGAAGAAGACCAACATGTTGATCCCCATGCCCAAAACGGCGCATACCAAAAGGCGCAGATAGTCTCTTTTCTCAATTTTCTCCTTGGGGCCGAAAATGGAGACTATCCAAAAAAGCAAAGCCGCACCTGCAACACGAAAAATAATAAAGGCGAAAGGTTGCACATGATCGGGCATCACGCTTTTGGCGATGGTATGGTTCAATGCATAGATAGTGGTCGCCCCTATGGCGGCTAATATGGCAAGTGTTCTTTTGCTCAAGGATGGATGGCCACTTTGGCGGCCTCGACCACCTTTTTACTGTTGCCCGCAAAGATCTGCCCGTCCACGATTATTACAGGTCGTTTCAAAAAAGTATAATGATCGAGTATCAAATCTTTGTAATCGGTATCTGAAAGTTTTTTTTCATGAAGCCCCCGTTGACGAAAAAGCATGGCCCTTCTGCTGAACAGGGCTTCATAGCTTCCGGCCAATTCTTTCATTTCTTCGACCTGTTCGATGGTCATTGCATCGGTTTTGATATCCTGTAAAATGAACCCATCGAGTGGTTCCAATTCTTTGATGATACGCTGGCAGGTAGAACAAGTGCCGAGGTGATATATTTTTTTCATAGGGTTGATCTTTATAGGGCTAGGTCAACGGCTAGCCTCACATGAATTTTTGTGGTATCAAAGGTAGGAATATCCACATCGTTGGGCGAAACCAAAAGCGGCAGCTCGGTGCAACCTAATATAACCCCTTCAACACCTTGAAGTTCAAGGGTCTTTATTATCCGGATCAAATGTTTTTTCGAAGCTTCGGTAAATTTTCCCCTGACCAGTTCTTGGTAAATAATATCATGTACGAGCTGTCTATCTTGATTGGAAGGTATTGCGACTTCCAAATTATACTTTTTCGATAGTATTTCTGTATAGAAATCCTTTTCCATGGTAAATTTTGTACCAAGCAACGCTACCTTTTTTAACCCTTGATTTTGAATTTCGACCCCAGTGGCATCGGCGATATGTAAAAAAGGGATGGCTATCGAATCAACGATTCTGGAACTTACCAAATGAATGGTGTTGGTACACAATAAGACCATATCGGCCCCCGCCTTTTCCAATTTTATGGCATGGTTGGCCATTATATCGCCAATTTTGTTCCAGTTGCCTTCAAAGGTCAATTTTTCGATTTCGGCAAAGTCTACCGAAGTCATGATACTTTTTGCGGAATGGGAACCCCCTAAAAGCTCTTTTACGAGCTGATTCGAATATTCGTAGTACACTTTGGTGGACTCCCAGCTCATACCACCTATAAAACCTATTGTTTTCATAAACATTTGTTTTGTTTCGATTAGCGTTAAGACGGTAATCTTGTTTTTAATATTACTTGATTTTGGACATTTGTTCGGCACCTTCGATTTTTATCGAGGTCAATATCCTATAAAAGAATTCCTTTAAAGCGCATTTTGTGGATTGTTTCTGAACAAAACAATTTTCTGTATTGTATACAAGATTGTTTTCCATGATTATTGTATTTATATATCGCTAATTGTCGATTTGTTAGGATTAAAAAAAAACTATAAAACTGATTTTAAGGATTTGATATAGGCATCGATGACTTTTTCATTGCGTTTATAATAGGTCCATTTTCCATGTCTTGTAGGAATAATCAATTCTGCGTTTTGCATAGAAGCGAGGTATGTAGATATTGTGGATTGTGAAAGTCCGGTTTTGTCATGAATATACCCGACACAGACCCCATCATCGAAATGATCGATATCTTGGTGCGGTGGAAAATTTTTTTCGGGTTCCTTCAACCATTTTAAAATGTTGACCCTGGTCTGGTTAGATAATACCTTACTGATTTCGACGATATCCATGAAGCAAATGTAGAAAAATATATTTACATATCGCTAATTATAGATATGTTTATTTTCCATATCGCTTAAAAGTGAAGAGGCAGGGATGAAAAATTGCCAAAAAAAACTTCAAGAACCCGAATTTTAGTATAGTAAAATACGATAAATCTATTTCACGGCCTGATTTTAAAGGCCAAATATTCCTCTAATTCCTTGAAAGGGATCGTAAGTTCAATAGGCCCATCGGCATAAGACGCCACCTCATACTGATTGTAAAGAAGTTCTAGGCCGTTCTCGCTAAAGCCAATATTTTCAGGAAGATAGAAAACGTCGTTTTCGAACATAAGTCCGGTACTGTTTATCGGCCCGTCTTCTGGAATATCCTCTTGCACCCTGAATTTTTTTTCGGCAAACTTTTCAAATTCGGGCATACTATTGAAAAGTTGCCAATTTTCAAGTTCGCTGCCTTTTTTCTTGTCGAAGTTCAGAAAACGAATGGAATTATACCCGTGTGCCCCGCCAGTGAATATGTAGGAATCGAGATATACCGTTAGGATATCTTGGTCTTCATAGGCCACTTTTCCGTTTACTTTGGCTTCCCAAGGGGTATCCTCATCAGGATAGCGCTCTTTTAATTCGGCATTTCCAGCTACAAACGAATCAATCGCATCTTCAATAGTGGCCGCCTCAATTTCCTCATCAAAGGTCAATAGGAAAATAATCTCTTCTTGAAGTGCTGTTTCCACAGTCGTTCCTATTTTCGATTTATCCAAAATTTTAGGTATTTCGATGTCTACCTTAGGGCAATCGGGACAGATTTTATTAGTAATGTGCAAGGGTTCTATGGTCAATCGTTCGTCGTTTTTACAGCACAAGAATAACAGAAGGCAGAACAAGTAGGTGAATTTAAATTTCATGGGGCGAAATTTTTGTTTTTTACAAAAGTACAACTCCATTGTATTCTCGAAAAGATAACGATACATTTGTGCGAATAACAAGATATTTATGAGCGATAACAATTTAAGATTCAACAGCAAGACGATACATGGAGGCCAAGAACCTGATAAGGCGTATGGCGCCGTGATGCCCCCGATCTACCAAACATCTACCTATGCCCAAAGCACACCGGGCGGCCATAAGGGTTTTGAATATTCAAGAAGTGCGAACCCCACTAGAACCGCACTCGAGAATTCGTTGGCCAGTATTGAAAGTGGTAATTTCGGATTGGCATTTGCAAGTGGGTTGGCTGCCATGGATGCCGTTATCAAATTATTGAATCCTGGAGATGAAGTTATTTCTACAAACGATCTCTATGGAGGTAGTTATCGCCTGTTCAAGAAAGTTTTCGAGAAATTCGGAATTACCTTTCACTTTGTCGGGATGCATGATTCGCACAAAATTGAGGCCCATATCAACGAAAACACCAAATTGATATGGTTGGAGACGCCGACCAACCCTATGATGAACGTTATTGATATAGAAAAGGTTTCGGTACTGGCCAAAAAGCATAATATTCTTTTGGCAGTGGACAATACTTTCGCAACCCCCTATTTGCAGCGCCCTTTAGAATTGGGGGCCGATATCGTCATGCATTCGGCCACCAAATATCTCGGTGGCCACAGTGATGTGGTAGTGGGGGCCTTGGTCGTCAAAGAAAAAGAGTTGGCCGAGCGGCTCTATTTTATACAAAATGCCAGCGGTGCCGTTTGTGGCCCAATGGACAGTTTTTTGGTGCTTCGTGGAATCAAGACACTGCACGTACGTATGCAGCGCCATTGTGAGAACGGAAGAGCGGTCGCTCAGTATTTGGCCAAGCATCCTAAAATCAAAAAGGTCTATTGGCCTGGTTTTGAAAATCATCCGAACCATGAGGTCGCCAAGAGGCAAATGCGTGATTTCGGCGGTATGATTTCATTTGTACCCAAGGGAGCGGGTTATGAAGATGCAGTGAAGATTGTCGAAAACCTTCGGGTTTTCACTTTGGCCGAATCATTAGGGGGTGTTGAAAGTTTGGCAGGGCACCCCGCAAGTATGACCCATGCCAGCATTCCGAAAGAAGAGCGTGAAAAAAGTGGGGTGGTAGACTCCCTTATTCGATTAAGCGTCGGTATCGAAGATGTCAACGATTTGATTGCCGACCTTGAACAAGCCATCGGCCAATGAATTTTACGACATTTTAAAAAAAAGGACTATTAAATTATAAGAATAACATAATTTTGCTGTTATATTTTAAATTCAATAAAAATGCCCTTTTTGAAGGGCTAGACATTAACTTATTCATTTAGAGTTTATGGATGCAAAAATGCAAGCAAAAATTGATGGATTTATGGATGAGGTCAAGACCAGAAATGGTCATGAACCAGAATTCATTCAAGCGGTTCAGGAAGTCGCAGAAACAGTAATACCCTATATCGCCAGGAAAAAAATATATAGCGGAAAAAATATCCTGTTGCGTATGGTTGAGCCAGAACGGTTGATCTCGTTTCGGGTATCTTGGGTTGACGATCAAGGTGAAATACATGTAAACCGAGGGTACCGTGTTCAGATGAATTCGGCCATTGGGCCCTATAAAGGCGGACTACGTTTTCATCCGTCCGTCAATGCCAGTATTCTTAAGTTCCTCGCCTTTGAACAGGTTTTTAAAAACAGTTTGACCACACTACCGATGGGAGGTGGAAAAGGCGGTTCAGATTTTGACCCTAAAGGAAAATCGGACGATGAAGTCATGCGTTTTTGCCATGCCTTTATGACCGAATTGGCCCGGCATATTGGCCCGAATACCGATGTACCGGCCGGGGATATTGGGGTTGGTGCCCGTGAAATAGGTTTTCTGTTCGGTATGTACAAGAAAATGCGAAATGAATTTACCGGGGTGTTGACCGGAAAAGGACTTTCTTGGGGGGGCTCTAAGATCAGGCCCGAAGCTACCGGTTACGGAACGGTGTATTTTGCGCAAAGTATGTTAAAGACGCGTGGTGAGGACTTTAAAGATAAGACCGTGGTGATTTCCGGTTCGGGCAATGTTGCCCAGTTCGCGGCGGAAAAGGTAATCCAGTTGGGTGGAAAAGTGGTGACGCTTTCTGATTCAGGCGGATATATCTATGATGAGGAAGGCATCGATACAAAGAAACTTGCCTACGTCATGGACCTTAAAAATAACAAGCGGGGAAGAATCTCGGAATATGCCAAAAAATACAAATCTGCCAAATTTGTTAGTGGTAAGACGCCCTGGGAGATAAAATGTGATATCGCCCTGCCTTGCGCCACACAGAACGAATTAGACGCCAAAAGTGCGAAAGCATTGATTAAGAACAATTGTATATGCGTGGCAGAGGGGGCCAATATGCCTTCTACACCTGATGCTATTCACGCGTTCCACGAGGCAAGAATTTTGTTTGCCCCTGGCAAGGCATCCAATGCGGGCGGTGTGGCCACCTCAGGATTGGAAATGTCACAGAATTCATTACGGATCAGCTGGACCCGTGAAGAGGTAGATGAAAGGTTGAAAGGCATTATGTCAGATATTCATGATTCCTGCATCGAGTATGGCAAAGAAAAGGACGGTTATTGCAATTACGTAAAAGGCGCGAATATCGCCGGATTCGTAAAAGTGGCCGATGCCATGTTGGCCCAGGGAGTAATCTAGAAACCTTTAAGAGGCACAAAGTAAAGTATGGATTTCTTACCCGTCAGGTTTTAAAACCTGACGGGTTTTTTATTTGTCCCGCTCCTTCTATTAAGTACCTTTCAGGCTATCTTTGCCATCATAAACTCGAATAAATGCAGGTATCCACCAAAGGCATTGTACTCTCGTCTTTAAAGTATGGCGACAGCAGTTTGATCGTTAAGATCTATACAGCGTCAAATGGTCTTAGGTCATACCTCATCAAAGGTATATTGAACTCCAAAAAAGGAAAATTGAAAGTTGCCTACTTTCAGCCTTTGACCCAGTTGGAAATCGTTGCCTTTCATAAAAACAAGGGGGCACTGGAAAGTATTCGTGAAGCCAGGGTATTCTATCATTACGCAACGCTTCATACCGATATAGCCAAGAACGCAATGACTCTTTTTTTGGCGGAGATGTTAGTTGGCAGTGTTCATGAAGAAGAGGCGAATACTGAAATGTATCGCTTTATAGAAACTTCTCTACAATGGCTTGATGTACATGACGATATTTCAAATTTTCACATCTCTTTTTTACTCAGATTGACAAAATATTTAGGGTTTTACCCTGATTTGGGAGAGGTAGAGGCTAATGCTTTTGATCTCGCCGAGGGCATATTTACCGATAGACCGTCGTTGAATCCAATGGTGACCGGGGAAAATTTAAAGTATTTTAAAAGGTTTTTGGGCATAAATTTTGATGGAGTTCAGAAGATAAAGATGAGCAGAGAGAAGCGATATGACTTGTTGAAATCGCTTGTTCTCTATTTTGAACTACATTTGCAAGGATTTCGAAAACCCCGCTCCCTTGCCATTTTAAATGAAGTTTTTAGCTAAATGGGCCGCCTGATTTTCTTCTTTTTCTCTTTCGTTTTTAGCGCTTCCGTGGCACAAGAAGTCGTTGTTTTAGATGCAGAATCCCATGAGCCCATTGTCAATGTGGTGATTTATAATCTTGATCGATCCAAGACGGCACTTTCAGATGTTAATGGCAAATGTAACCTAAGTATTTTCGAAAAAAACGAACGCATAACCTTCAAACATTTGAGCTATGAAATCTACAGGAGCTCAAAATCACAGATCGAAAGACGCCGCAATCACATATTTCTTACCATGAAAGCCGAACAATTGGATGAGGTAGTAATGTCGGTCTCAAAATGGGAACAACAAAAAAAAGATATTCCGAATAAGGTTGCTGTTATAGATGCAAGAAGCATAGCATTTGGTAATCCCCAGACTTCGGCCGACTTACTTCAGAACAGTGGCAAGGTATTCGTTCAAAAAAGCCAACTAGGTGGTGGAAGCCCCATGATCAGAGGCTTTGCCACGAATAGATTACTGCTTTCGGTTGATGGGGTGCGCATGAACAATGCCATTTTCAGGGGAGGCAATATTCAAAATGTCATTTCAATAGATCCATATAGCATTAAGAATACCGAGATTATTTTTGGCCCTGGGTCGGTTATCTACGGAAGTGATGCTATAGGCGGTGTTATGAACTTTTACACGAAAGGGGCATTCTTATCACAGGGTGATAGTCTGACCTATGCCGGCAATGCCAATTATAGGTTCGCATCGGCCAATACCGAAAACACCTTCCATTTTGACTTTAATCTGGGCAAAAAAAAATGGGCGCTGTTGACAAGTGTCTCTTATAATGATTTTGGCGATTTAATAATGGGTTCGCATGGCCCCGACTCGTATTTAAGGCCGATGTACGTCATCAGGGAAGATGGTATGGATAGGCTGATAGAAAATCCGAATCCCAGAAAACAGGTAACCTCAGGATATAATCAGATCAATGTGCTGCAAAAGGCCCGTTATCGACCAAATCATATGTGGGATTTCTCTCTTGGCACGTATTTTTCGCAAACTTCAGACTATGACCGTTACGACAGGCTGGTAAGGCCCGGTCGAGATGGTTATGGCTTGCGTTCTGCCGAATGGTACTACGGCCCTCAAAAGTGGTTTATGGGCAATCTTCAGGTCAACAAAAAAGGCAATGGCAATTTTTATGACGCCTTCAAGGTAACGACTGCCTATCAGCTTTTTGAGGAAAGTAGAAATGATAGGGCATTTCAAGATGTTGAGCTTTTTTCAACGAAAGAAAAAGTAAGTTCGATTACGACCAACTTAGATTTTGAGAATAAGAGGATCGGTAAATTACGCTTGTACTACGGTGGCGAATATCTTTTCAACAAGGTGCGCTCAAATGGCAGTGTGGCGAATATCGAAACGAACGAGGTGTCGAATGCCCCAAGTAGATACCCAGATGGGTCTACCTGGCAGACATTCGCGGCTTATACCAATGCTGAATACAAGGCAAGCCCCAATTTCACATTGCTATCAGGGCTAAGATATAGTCATGTCTGGATCGATGCCGTTTTTGACAAGAGTTTTTATCCTTTTCCCTTTGACGATGCCGATTTGAGCACCGGCGCCTTAACAGGAAGTTTAGGGTTTAGCTGGTTTCCAAAGGCGGATTTGCAATTAACTTGGAACGCATCGACGGGTTTTAGAGCTCCCAACATAGACGATGTTGGTAAAATATTCGATTCGGAGCCTGGATCTGTGGTCGTGCCAAACCCTGAATTGGAGTCAGAATATGCCTATAATACCGAAATAGGTATCCAAAAGAATTTTAAGGATAAAGTGATGTTCAAAGGTGCCGCCTTCTACACTTATTTGGTAGACGCCCTAGTACGGCGGGATTTCCAATATAATGGACAAACACAGATAGATTATAAAGGTGAATTGAGCAATGTACAGGCAATTCAGAATGCCGCGAAAGCCTATGTCTATGGTTTTGAGTTCGGTCTTGAGGCATTTTTGAGCGAAAACCTGTCACTGGCATCCAATCTGACCTTGACAAAAGGCATAGAAGAAGATAGCGATGGTACCGATACCCCGGGCCGTCATGTTGCACCTACCTTCGGGGATTTCCATATTGTCTGGAAGAACCAAAAGTTGCACATGGATCTTTTCTTCAACTATAACGGTGAAATATCCCATGATGACCTGGCCCTATCGGAAAGAAGCAAAACCTATATCTATGACGCAGATACCAACGGAAATCCGTATTCGCCATCTTGGTATACTCTGAACCTTCGTTCAAAATATACCATTTCAAATGCCTTAAAGGCTTCGTTGAGTTTTGAGAACCTGACCGATCAGAGGTATCGTACGTATTCATCGGGTATCGTTGCACCGGGCCTAAATGCTATCTTCGGAATCGATTATACCTTTTGAAACATTGTTGCTCAAAAATCGGATACAAAAAAACCCGACGGAATCGTCGGGTTTTTCCGTTCTGATGTACTAAATATCGTTAGTTGTCATCAACGGCATCTTCTACCTCGTCGGCAACTTTTTTGATACCTTCCTTTACATCGCTGGCAGCGTCCTCAGCTGCATCTTTAACGTCCTCGCCAGCTTCTTTTATCGTATCCATGGCATCTTCGCTGGCATCTTTGATGTCTTCGCCAACCTCTTCGGTAGCATCCATAACATCTTCACCCGCTTCCTCAAGGGCCTCGCCGGCTTCTTCCATACCATCTTTTGCTTTGTCGGCAGTTTCTCTGCACGAAACAAAAGATAGACTAAGGGCTAGCATTAGAATTGATCCAAAAAGTACTTTTTTCATTTTGTTTTGTTTTAGTGTTTAATTCATTTGATGATATGATATACGTAATGGATCGGTTTTTGGATTTCAATTTTTAACATTTTCGTGCGATCGGGCAGTTATCTGTATTCATTTGCCGTGAAACCATATAAAGTCGAACTAAATTTATAATTTTGCACCCTCAATTTGTAGTAGAAAACTATGAAGTTCACCGGTTATAGCGGACTTGATCTTCCGAAAATCGCAGAGGAAATTTTGCGCTATTGGAAGGAAAACCAAGTTTTTGAAAAAAGTGTCTCCTCAAGAGAAGGTTGCCCTAGCTATGTTTTTTACGAGGGCCCTCCTTCGGCAAATGGTATGCCGGGCATTCACCATGTTATGGCCAGGACCATAAAAGATATCTTTCCAAGGTACAAGACCATGAAGGGATTTCAAGTCAAGAGAAAGGCAGGATGGGACACGCATGGACTTCCTATTGAACTTGGTGTCGAAAAAGAACTGGGCATTACCAAAGAAGATATCGGAAAGAAAATATCGGTAGAAGAATACAACGAGGCCTGTAAAAAGGCGGTTATGCGCTATACCGATGTTTGGAACGAGATGACCGAACGCATCGGGTATTGGGTAGATATGGATGATCCGTATATTACCTATAGGTCAAAATATATGGAAACGGTCTGGTGGTTGCTGAAGCAGATCTACGACAAGGGCCTAATATATAAAGGGTACACGATTCAGCCCTATTCGCCAAAGGCGGGAACCGGATTGAGCTCACATGAGTTGAACCAGCCCGGCACCTACCAAGATGTGACGGATACTACCGTAGTGGCACAGTTTAAGGCTGTTGAAAATACACTGCCGACATTTCTTCAAGATGAAGGCACCATTTATTTTTTGGCTTGGACGACGACCCCTTGGACCTTGCCGTCGAATACAGCATTGACAGTTGGCCCTAAAATTGATTACGTGCTCGTCGAGACTTATAATCAATACACTTTTGAGCCGATGAACGTGATTTTGGCCAAAAACCTTATAGGCAAGCAGTTTTCTGGAAAGTTTGTACAGGTCGAAACCAAGCCTGAATTATTGGGCTATGTTTCCGGGGATAAAAAGATCCCTTTTTATGTGGTCAAGGAATTCAAGGGCAACGATTTGGTCGGTATCCGGTACGAACAATTGTTAGATTATACCCTGCCCTATCAAGATGCCGAAAATGCCTTTCGTGTTATTTCAGGAGACTTCGTAACCACCGAAGATGGCACCGGAATCGTGCATACCGCACCGACATTTGGTGCCGATGATATGTTCGTGGCCCAAAAGGCGGATCCGCCCGTACCGCCCATGTTGGTATTGGATGAAAACAACAACCCTGTACCCCTGGTAGATTTGCAAGGCAGGTTTCGACCCGAGATGAACGAATTGGCGGGCAAGTATGTCAAAAACGAATACTACGACGACGATAAAGCTCCCGAACGATCCGTAGATGTTGAAATTGCTATTCGCCTGAAGGAAGAGAACAAGGCGTTCAAGGTCGAAAAATATGTGCATAGTTACCCCAATTGTTGGCGTACGGATAAACCGATCTTGTATTATCCTTTGGATTCTTGGTTCATTAGCATTACCGATGTAAAGGATAGTATGTTCAGTTTGAACCAAACCATCAATTGGAAACCAAAAGCTACGGGCGAAGGACGGTTTGGTAATTGGCTGGCCAATGCAAATGATTGGAACCTATCAAGGTCCCGTTATTGGGGAATACCACTTCCCATTTGGAGAACTGACGACGGTAAGGAAGAAATAATGATAGGCTCGGTAGCCGAACTCAAATCTGAAATGTCCAAGGCATTGGAGGCCGGAGTTCTCGAAAAAGACATTTTCGAAGATTTTATAGTCGGTGACATGTCCGAAGAAAATTATGGGAAGATCGACCTGCACAAAAATGTTGTGGACCGTATTACCTTGGTTTCCGCTTCCGGAAAAAAGATGAAGCGCGAAAGCGACCTGATCGATGTTTGGTTCGATAGTGGTTCCATGCCCTATGCCCAATGGCACTATCCTTTCGAGAATCAAGAATTGATCGATGAGGGAAAAGCGTTTCCGGCCGATTTCATTGCTGAGGGAGTGGATCAAACTAGGGGATGGTTCTATACCTTACATGCAATTGCAACCATGGTTTTTGATTCCGTTGCCTATAAAAACGTCGTCTCCAACGGTTTGGTCCTGGACAGGGAAGGCAAGAAAATGTCTAAAAGATTGGGCAATGCCATCGACCCGTTCGAGACCATGAACGATCACGGGCCCGATGCGACACGTTGGTACATGATCTCAAATGCCAATCCGTGGGACAACCTGAAATTTGATCTTGACGGTATCGTCGAAGTGAAACGAAAGTTCTTCGGCACACTGTATAATACCTATTCCTTTTTTGCGCTTTATGCGAATATTGACGGGTTTGACTACTCCGAGACCGATATCGCTTTGGGTGAAAGGGCGGAGATAGACCAGTGGATTCTTTCCGAACTCCATTCCCTGATACAAATTGTGGATGATGCCTACAGCGATTATGAACCGACCAAGGCGGCGAGGGCCATATCCGATTTTGTTCAAGAAAATTTGAGCAATTGGTATGTGCGTTTGAGCCGAAGACGTTTTTGGAAGGGTGATTACCAAAAGGATAAAATATCGGCCTACCAAACACTTTACACGTGCTTGGAGACCGTAGCCAAGTTATCTGCGCCGATTGCCCCATTCTATATGGACCGATTGTACCGCGACCTTACCACCACCACCAAAAGGGAAGTTTTCGAAAGCGTACACTTGTCAGACTTCCCTGAGTATGATTCATCTTATGTAAACAAAGAATTGGAAAGCAAAATGCAAAAGGCACAGACCATATCTTCATTGGTGCTTTCAATTCGTCAGAAAGAGCGGATCAAGGTGCGCCAGCCGTTGCAAAAAATCATGATTCCGGTTTTGGGCAAAAAAGAAAGGAATGAAATCGATGCCGTGGCCGATCTGATAAAGTCGGAAGTGAACGTTAAGGAAATCGAGCTTCTTGATGATGCTTCCGGAATTTTGGTCAAACAGATCAAACCAAATTTCAAAACCTTGGGGCCAAAATATGGAAAGGACATGAAGATGATCGCCCAAGCGGTTGCCCGATTGAATCAGAATGATATCCAAAAAATCGAACAAGAAGGCGAAATATCGCTTGAAATTGAAAATAAAATCATTATTTTACAGTTACAGGATGTAGAGATAGCCTCTCAAGACATTGAAGGCTGGCTGGTGGCCAGCTCCGGGGCTTTGACCGTGGCCTTGGATGTTACGATCAATGATGCGCTTAAAAATGAAGGTATCGCAAGAGAGCTTGTCAATCGAATTCAAAATATGCGAAAAGATTCTGGTTTTGATGTGACCGATAGAATAGATATCAAAATCTTAAAAGACGGGTTGGTCGAAAAAGCGGTCGAGAGCAACCTGAATTACATTAAGAACGAAACGTTGACCGCTGAACTTGATTTAGAGGAAATATTGGAAGATGGCACCGAGGTGGCATTCGATGAAGTGAACACTAAATTGTTTATTGAAAAACACTAGACATGGCTACAGATTTAAAAGTTAGGTATTCAGACAAGGATTTGGAAGAGTTCAAAGTACTTATAGAAGAAAAAATAGAAAAGGCGAAAAGCCATTTAGAACTTTTGAAAAGTTCGTATATGAACGATGGCAATAATGGAACCGACGATACCTCGCCGACTTTCAAGGCGTTTGAGGAAGGTTCTGAAACCATGAGCAAAGAAGCCAATACACAATTGGCGATACGTCAAGAAAAATTTATCCGCGATTTGAAAAATGCGCTTTTGCGAATTGAGAACAAAACATACGGCATTTGTCGAGTGACCGGTAAGTTGATCAATAAGGAGCGACTGAAATTGGTGCCCCATGCGACATTGAGCATCGAGGCTAAAAATATGCAGAAATAAAAAAAGTCCGCCAGTGGCGGACTTTTCTTTTTACAAAAGAACGCAAATGAGAACTGTGCTACTTTTCGTTGCGCTTATATCCTTCCAAATTAATTATGCTCAAAAAGTCGTCAAGAAATCAATTGTGGACCCCGACACTTCGTTGATCCAAATTGACGCCACAAACTGCTTTCAAATAAACCTTTCGACGGTCGACACAGATGAGGTAGTTATTGAAGCTACAATAGATGGCGAGTACCGAACAGATTTGTTATTGAGTGTTCAGAAAAAAGGGGGTACGTTAGAAATAGGAACCGGGTTTCAGCCCAATTTTAAGAACCCCAACGATAAATTAAGCGCGCATAAAGTGGTTTCTATCGCTCTTGATATAAAATTGCCCTTTGATCAAACGGTCCAGGTATTTGGAACCAATAGCAATGTCGATGTGGTCGGGGCATACAAAAACCTTAAGGTTACTTTAGATGATGGGCATTGTCATTTATATGATATTATGACGGCCGCTGAGATCCAAACAGCAAGCGGTACTATCGTGGTTCAAAGCTCCAGTGGTTTTTTTGAAGCAACCAGCAAATATGGAACAATAAAAAAAGAAAATATACCCAAGGGTGAAAATCGGTTCATTCTAACATCCACGACAGGCGATATTGAAATAAGAAAAACCGATTAATATCGCTATTTTTGCCCTTCATATTTTGAATCGATGAACCTAAGAAAGTCTCTATTACTTATTGTTGCAATTTTAGTAATAGACCAGATCAGCAAAATTTATATCAAGACCAATTTCGTACTGGGTGAATCGGTAGAGGTTTTCAATTGGTTCAAAATATTGTTTATTGAGAACGAAGGTGCGGCCTGGGGCGCAAAACTAAGTGACATTCTGCCCATTTCAGAAAGTTCGGGCAAACTCTTCCTTACAATTTTCCGCCTTTTTGCGATTGTTGGTATCGGGTACTGGCTTAACGACGTGATAAGAAAAAAAGCCACTAATACGCTGATCATAGCTGTTTCATTGATTTTTGCCGGTGCACTTGGCAATATCATCGATTCAATATTCTATGGGGTGATCTTTGACGATAGCAACAATCATGTGGCTACTTTGTTTTCGGATGAACCTTATGGCGGAATTTTTTATGGAAAGGTGGTCGACATGCTCTATTTTCCGCTGGTAGATACAACTTGGCCCGAATGGGTGCCTTATTTTGGCGGAAGCAACTTTCGTTTTTTTGAGCCTGTCTTTAACATTGCCGACACTTCTATCAGTACCGGGGTCGGTATTTTATTGGTCTTCAACAAGCGGGCTTTTGGCCATACCGGCGATGGCGAACCTATTGACCAAAAACCGCAAGGTCATTCAGAAGAATCATCTGAAAAATTATAGATCCGCTTTGGAGTGACGCAATAGTCCAATCGAACATCATGGCGATTGGTTTCAATGGTCTCTTCCTCGGCTTCGAATAACGATAACCCCACTTTTAAGACTTCAGGGCGACATGAGTTCAAGAACCTATCGTAGAACCCTTTTCCGTAGCCTACACGATTTCCTTTTTTGTCGAAGGCCAAAAGGGGTAGTATTACCACATCTATTTTTTTTGGTGTGATCGCTATTCCATCGACCGGCTCTGGTATCCCCCAATCATTTTCTTTTATTTTAGTGGCATCGGTCAAAAGAAAGTGCCTTAAATTACCATTAGAGCCAACTTTCGGAAGAACTATGTTCTTGTCTTTTCCTTGAAGGATCGACAAGATAAAAGTCGTATCAATTTCCTTCTTTTTAGAGATGGGTAGAAATAGATGGTAATAGTCAAAGGACCAAATGGGGAGTTCGAGAAGCTTATTGGCGATGCTTAAACTGAAATTAAGAAGTTCTTGTGGTGCTAGGCTATTACGAAGTTGCGAATACCGAATACGTAAATCTCTTTTCAACATTAGGGTTGATACAATTATTACGATTATCGTATCGCACAAAACTACTCTTTTGCCGCTACGGCATAATATACTTTAAAGAATAACATTAGCATTAGATATAGGCCGAGGGTTATGATGTAGTTGTCCATAGGGGAAAATGATTTTGATGTGCTAAATGTAAATAAAAAAACCTTTCAAAATCCTATTAAATGTAACTTTTTATCGATGAAATGCATCTTTTTTTATAAAAAGTTGACTTTGATATAAGGCGATATTGCTATTTTTAAATAGTAATATGTTGATACACAAATACTTAATGTTAAAATATGCAAAACAATGTAAAATTGGCCAGAATTGAAGAGAACCAGACTCTTGCCAAAACAAATTCTATTAGCTAGCACTAGAAGGTTTTCGTTAAAAAAGGTAAAAACGAGACACGGTTTTCTAAAAACATAGTAATTTAACCTATCTAATAATTTAGTCCGAATCCGAGCGAGTTCATGTCCCAAATTCCCTTAAAAATACAATTGAGTACGTTGCCCAAGACCCCAGGGGTGTACCAATTCTTTGATGTTAACGAAAAGCTGATTTACGTTGGCAAGGCCAAAAACCTAAAAAAAAGGGTCTCTTCATATTTTACTAAAAACCATGAATATGGCAAGACAAGGGTGCTGGTAAAAAAAATTGTCGGGATCAAGCACATCGTTGTTCCTTCGGAATCCGATGCGCTTTTGTTGGAAAACATACTGATTAAGAAGCATCGGCCTAGATATAACGTTTTGCTTAAAGACGATAAGTCATACCCTTTTCTCTGTATAAAGAATGAACGATTTCCGAGAATCTTTCCGACTAGAAAACTTGTAAAGGACGGGTCTGAATACTTTGGCCCATATACAAGCATGAGGACCGTGAGAACCTTGTTGGATCTTATAAAAAGTGTATATCCTTTAAGAACCTGTAATTACCATTTATCCCAAGATAAAATTGAGTCGGGCAAGTATAAGGTATGTTTGGAGTACCATTTGGGAAACTGTATGGGCCCATGTGAGGGGCGACAATACGAAGAGGATTATGACCGCCAAATTGAAGATATTCGGCAGATTATCAAAGGTAATTTTAAATCGTCATTGAATTATTTCAAAAAACAAATGAAAGTTTTGGCCGACGAAATGAAATTCGAGGCGGCGCAGCGCATTAAGGAGAAAATAGACGTACTTGAAAACTATCAGGTAAAATCGACAATAGTGAACCCTAAAATAAGTAATGTCGATGTCTTCACCATTGTTTCAGACGAGGCCTTGGCGTATATAAACTTTTTACAGCTATCACATGGTTCGATCGTAAGGTCGCATACAATGGAAATTAAAAAAAAACTGAACGAGAGCGACCAAGATTTGTTGCAGCTTGCCATTGTAGAAATACGCGAACGATTCAATTCAGAATCTAAAGAGCTCTATTTGCCTTTTGAAGTCATAGTACCGCAGGGCCTTAAGGTGACGACCCCAAAATTGGGCGACAAGAAGAAAATTTTGGAACTATCGGAACGTAATGCAAGATTCTACAGGCAAGAACGGTTTAATCAGATCAAGATCATTGACCCTGATAGGCACACAGACCGTATCATGGCACAGATGCAAAAAGACCTGCGATTGAAGAGCGAACCGCGTCATATCGAATGTTTCGACAACAGTAACATTCAGGGCACGAATCCGGTGGCGGCATGTGTGGTTTTTAAAGATGGCAGACCATCTAAAAAAGAATATCGCCATTACAACATCAAAACTGTGGACGGACCCGATGATTTCGCCTCAATGGAAGAGGTGGTTTTCAGGCGTTACAAGCGTCTGCTTGCAGAAAATGAACCGCTGCCACAATTAATTGTAATTGATGGAGGAAAAGGCCAGTTATCATCAGCTTTGAAAAGTTTGGACAAGTTGGATTTACGGGGTAAGATAGCCATCGTGGGGATTGCCAAAAAATTGGAGGAAATCTATTTTCCGGGAGATTCCATTCCACTTTATTTGAACAAGAAATCCGAATCCCTAAAAATAATACAACAATTGCGCAATGAAGCGCATAGATTCGGAATAACCTTCCACAGAAATAAACGAAGCAAAGGGGCGATTAAATCTGAACTGCTTGATATCGATGGTATCGGTCATAAAACGGCCGAAGAACTATTGAAGAGTTTTAAATCGGTCAAGCGTGTGAAAGAGGCGCCTATGGAGAAGTTGGCCGAAAAAGTAGGCTTGGCCAAGGCAAGATTGATTTATGAAACATTCAATTAGAATTAGCAAAGTATGCCTGCGATGATTAGACAAAGTATATTATTCCTGTTTCTTACGGCTACCCTTCTGTTGACCCCACAAGAGGGAAAGCAAGGTGAGGATCTTAAGGTCGGCCTTGTTCTAAGTGGGGGTGGCGCAAAGGGTTTGGCCCATATAGGAGCTTTGAAGGTAATCGAAGAGGCCGGTGTTAAGATAGACTACATCGCAGGCACCAGTATGGGGGCAATTGTTGGGGGGTTGTACGCTTCGGGCTATACAGCGCAACAATTGGATTCAATCTTCAGAAATACCGATTTTGTCACTTTGATAGAAGATAACCTACCTCGGGGGGCGAAATCGTTCTATGAAAAAGAAGCTTCAGAAAAATACGCGCTCACACTGCCCTTTAACAATTTCAAGGTCTCGTTTCCGCCGGCGTATTCTGGCGGCCAGAATATTTACAACGAATTGGTAAGGGTGCTCTATCATGTAAAGGACGTCAGTGATTTCAGCAAATTATCCATTCCCTTTTTGTGTATCGCCACCGATGTCGAGACCGGTGAAGAGGTAATATTAGATCGGGGGTATTTACCAGAGGCCATTATGGCGAGCGGTACTTTGCCTTCACTTTTTGAACCTGCCACAATGGGAGACAGAGTGTTGATCGACGGGGGTGTGGTCAATAATTATCCGGTTGAAGAGGTCAAAAAAATGGGGGCGGACATAATAATAGGGGTTGATGTACAACATGGCCTCAGAGATCGCGAGGCGTTACTTTCGGCAACGGAAATCTTGTTGCAGATCAACAATTATCGTACGGCATTGGATATGGTGGAAAAATCAAAACTTACCGATATCTATATCAAACCTGAAATGGGTGATTATTCTGTAATCGATTTTAATGCCGCGACAAAAATTGTAGAAAGTGGAGAAGTTGCCGCAAGGCAGAATTATAACGCTCTTGAAAGGATCAGCGAACAACAGCGTCATGATCGCGCCTTGATAAAATATGTTGATGTCAAGGATACTATCATAGTAAAGCAACTTATTTTAAAAGGTAACGAAAACTATACACGCGGGTACGTAAAGGGCAAACTTCGCTTCGAACTTGACAAGAAGATCACTTTTGAAAAACTACAACAAGGTATTAGTAACCTTTCGGCAACCGATAACTTTAAAACCATACGATATGAGCTTTTGTCGAACGATGATGGCGTGGATCTGATACTTGACCTCAACGAAAACCCGAACAATACCTACATTCGAATCGGTGCCCACTATGATGATTTGTACAAGACTGCGGCATTGCTGAACGTGACCTACAAGAAGTTGTTGACGAAAGATGATGTGGCTTCGCTAGATTTTGTCATTGGTGATAATCTTAGGTACGATTTTCAGTATTTCGTCGATAAGGGAGCCTATTGGAGTTTTGGCATAAACTCGAGGTTCAACGCATTTAAACAAGATATTGATTTTGACCTTATCAAAACGAACTTTGATGTACAGAACGATGTAGGGGTAAACAATATTAGATTGGACGTAACCGATATCACGAATCAATTATACCTTCAGACTTCTTTGAAAGAAGAGTTGGCCTTTCGAATAGGGGCCGAACACAAGTTTATCAAATATGGCACCAATACCTTTGGAGAATCATTCGGAAATGAAGTCGCATCTTCACTGAGTTTGTCGTCCAATAGAACTACCTTCGAAAGAAGTAGTTTCTACAGTACCTTTGGTCAGCTCATTCTTGATAGCTACGATGACAAATACTTCCCGTCGAGGGGATTGTATTTTAATGGTGATTTCCACTTCTACCTGTTTTCCTCTGATTACAATGATAATTTTAAGGAGTATTCGATCGCAAAGGCGAGAATGGGAGGGGCTTTCCCGTTAATGAAGAACGTTTCCCTGAATTTAGAGACCGAAGGCGGGTTTAAGTTGGGAACCTCCGGGGTGACCACCTTTGATTTCGTTTTGGGAGGTTACGGTACCGACCTTACCAATAATTTTGTCCCCTTCTATGGATATGACTTCCTGAGCCTTCCCGGTAATTCCTATGTTAAGGCCTATGGCAGGCTTGATATTGAGTTTGCGGCAAAAAACCATTTGCTGTTCGCCGCCAATTTTGCCAATGTTGACGACGACATCTTTAGAACTGCCGAATGGTTTACGCTACCAGATTATTCAGGATATGGTATCGGATATGGATGGGAATCATTTTTGGGTCCCGTTCAGGTAATTTATTCGTGGTCACCAGAAGTTTCTGAAGGTAATTTTTTCTTTAGTATAGGATATTGGTTTTAATGCTTCAAAAGGAAATTTTGCTTCTTTTTTCCGATATTTGTAACAACTTATATTTGAACATGCTACAGCAACGCATCGATATAACTTCCCACCTCAGGGCCATGTGGTAATTTTTCGATTTACTTATCGAAAAGGTTTTATTTTATTCACTTCTTATAACAAAAATGATGGCAGCGGAAATTAAAAATTTAAAAGATTTAAAGAACACGGAGTATTCCCTAAAAAAACTATTCAAAGAAGCTGAGGATTTTCTGCCTCTATTGGGTACCGATTATGTTGAATTATATGTTGGCAATGCGAAGCAGGCGGCACATTTTTATAAAACGGCCCTTGGGTTTCAGTCGGAAGCTTATGCGGGACTGGAAACGGGTCTGAAAGACAGGGTCTCGTATGTTTTAAGGCAAGACAAAATAAGGTTGGTACTTACCACTCCTTTGCAAAAAGGAGGAGAGATAAACAGACATATAGATGAACATGGCGACGGCGTCAAAGTTGTTGCCCTGTGGGTAGAAGATGCGACCAAAGCATTTGAAGAGACGGTAAAAAGGGGTGCAAAACCTTATATGGAACCAACCCGTGAAGAAGACGAAAACGGCTATGTGGTACGCTCGGGAATATATACCTATGGTGAAACCGTTCATATTTTCGTCGAAAGGAACAATTATACCGGTGTGTTCATGCCCGGATATCGTAAATGGGAATCACATTACAATCCTGAACCCGTTGGGCTTAAGTTCATAGACCATATTGTCGGTAATGTCGGCTGGAACGAAATGAACACTTGGTGTAAATTCTATGGTGAGATTATGGGCTTTGCGCAGATCGTGTCTTTTGTCGATGACGACATTGCAACCGATTATACGGCATTGATGAGCAAGGTCATGAGCAATGGAAACGGGCGGATTAAATTCCCTATCAACGAACCCGCGAAAGGTAAGAAGAAATCACAGATCGAGGAATATCTTGATTTCTATAACGGCCCTGGCGTACAGCATTTGGCCTTGGCCACCAATGATATCGTAAGTACGGTATCGGCAATGCGTGAACGGGGCATTGAGTTTTTGTACGTCCCAGAAACCTACTACGATGACTTGCTTGAGCGAGTAGGAGATATCGATGAAGATGTAGAAACATTAAAGAAGCATGGTATTTTGATCGACCGCGATGAAGAAGGGTATCTTTTGCAACTGTTTACGAAAACCATAGTGGATCGTCCGACACTATTTATTGAAATCATACAGCGAAAAGGGGCCAGATCGTTCGGTGTCGGAAATTTTAAGGCACTTTTTGAGGCCATCGAGCGAGAGCAGGCCGCTCGAGGTACATTATAGGGTATTCATATGCTTAAACATACTAAAACTTTGATTTGAATTATAAAGTAGTGTTAAGGTTATAGTTAAAGTAAGTTAAAACCTATTTATACCCTGAATTAGTTAGTAAATTTGTGCCAGTAAGGGGTGGTTCCCTTACAACTTTAAGTATTGGTTTTTCATAATTTAAAGTTTGGTTGGTTATTTAGGAAAAGCCCAGTTTCAAAACTGGGCTTTTTTTGTAAGCCGACTACAATACTTTGGAATAAATTTTGTTTAAGTAATTGTAACTAATGCTAAGTTTTACGACTCATTGCGTAATTTTAGTGCAATTCTCTGAGCGATGAAGAAATTCTTACTTCTTGTTTTTTTGTCCTATGGGTTTTTTACAAGTGCCCAAGACAACGGTCATGGCTTGGCGATGAATTCCAAAAAAGATCACTTCAGTACGTCATATAGAAAGACCTCAAAAAAAAAGGAATCGGCTTTCAAGCCTGGCGAATGGCTCAAATTTCGAATGCATTATGGCTGGCTGAACGCAAGCATAGCCACCTTACAGGTTAAATCGGCCGAGATCGAAGGCGTTTCCGCCTACCACGTTGTGGGCAAGGGTAAAACAACGGGCCTGGCAAGTGTATTCTTCAAGGTCGATGATACATATGAGAGCTATTTTGACAAGAAAGATGGTCGCCCGTACCGATTTATACGTAAAATTGATGAAGGAGGTTACACTAAAGATGTTGAAATCAATTTTGACCACAAAAAGGCAACGGCAGAGCTAAACGACAAGAAAAACAAAAAGAAGATAACCTTTACGCTTCAAGATAGCGTTCAAGATCTACTTTCTGCCTTTTATTACCTTCGAAACAATTTCGAGTTGGAAGACCTCGTTCAAGGCGAATCGATCAAATTGAACATGCTGTATGATGACGATGGCATATTTCCGTTCAAACTCAAATATTTGGGCAAAGAGGTATTGAGAACGAAATTCGGTAAGGTAGAATGTTTGAAGTTTAGGCCTTATGTACAATCGGGCCGGGTTTTTAAAGAACAGGAAAGTCTTTCACTTTGGGTGTCAAATGATAAGAACAAAATACCAGTGCGTATCAAGGCCGATTTGGCGGTAGGTTCGATCAAGGCAGATTTAGATGGGTACAATGGTCTCAAACATCAGTTTAAGATAATAATGGATTGATATAAGACCTTAATTGCTAAATTTGTCTTCTAATCGAATAGGAATATTACTAGAATGCACAAAGAAGAGCAAATTGCTGCCCAGATATCCAAACTTGAAGAAAAATACAAGGATTCAGGCCAAGATTTAAGCTCTTACTTGGACGGACTGCTATATCAACGTTATCTTACTTATTGGGATTATATTCATCTCGATACCCTTTTGAGTCTTCAGATTCCACGTACGCACTTTCCCGATGAGGAAATCTTCATCATGTACCATCAGATTACCGAATTGTACTTCAAGCTGATATTGCACGAACAAAAGCAGATCGTTGATGACAAATCTCAAAACATAGATTTCTTTACCGAAAAGACAAGAAGAATAAACAGCTATTATCAAGCCCTGATATCTTCGTTCAGTATTATGATAAAGGGTATGGAGCGAGAACAGTTTCTACAATATCGAATGGCCCTCTTACCGGCAAGCGGGTTTCAATCAGCTCAGTACCGAATGATCGAGATTTATGCCACGCCCATGGAGAATTTGGTCCATCATACTGAACGTGACCGTTTTTCCAGTGAAGATAGTATTGAAGAGCTTTATGAGCACATCTATTGGAAAAAAGGGGCGACCGATGTAGTGACGGGAGAAAAAACATTGACTTTAAAACAGTTTGAATATCGATATACACCGCGATTGATCAGAATAGCCAAACAAGTTCAAAACAGCACCATATACCATAAATACTTACAGTTGTCCGATAATAAAAGGCATAATAAAGACCTGATCGAAGCGTTAAAGACATTGGATTTAAACGCTAATGTAAACTGGCCGTTGATGCACATGGGTTCGGCCCATAGATATTTGGGAAAGGAAAAAGGCCAAATTGATGCCACGGGAGGAACAAATTGGAAGGATTATCTTCCCCCAAGTTTTCAAAAAGTCGTGTTTTTTCCGGAGATATATACAAAACAAGAGTTAAATGATTGGGGTAAACAATGGGTAGAGCATATCTTTAATCCCGAAAAACAAAAAAAATAAAAATGCATAAATTCTGGGGCATCTTACTTTTGATGATATTCTTCGTTTCGTGCAAAGAAGGCCGGCAGAGAGTTTTGCAAGAGCAAGAAGACAAAATTGAAGAGGTCATATCTTTGGCCGAATCGGTAACCAAAAAGCAGTTCGGGTTCGACTTCAGCCACTTCATAGTCCAAAAAGATACCGTAAGACGCGGCGATAGTTTTGGCGAACTGATGATCGAGAATAAAGTAGATTACCCAAAGATCGCCAAAATCTCGCAAGAGTTCAGAGATACTTTCGATGTTCGAAAAATAAGGGTCGGCAAACCCTATTTGATTTTGAAGTCAAAAGATACTTCTGAGGTGGCCCAGGTTTTTATCTATGAAAACGATCCTGTCAATTATACGGTGGTAGACTTTAGAGACAGCGTAACGGCATATAAAAAGAAAAAGAAGGTCAAATATGTTGAACGCGAAGCTTCAGGTATTATTGAGACCTCACTTTACGATGCCATTATGGATCAAGGTATAGATTATATGGTCACACATAATTTGGCGAGTGTTTACGCTTGGACCGTCGATTTTTCGATGCTGCAAAAGGGAGACAAGTTTAAAGTGATTTACAAGGAAAAGTATATAAACGATTCTATCTATGCCGGATCAGAACCTATAGAAGCTGCGTATTTCGAACATAAGGGCAAGCCGATCTATGCATTTGCCTATGAAAATGGTTCCCTTAAAAGTATCATTGACTATTTTGATGACGAGGCCAATAATCTTAGAAGAACATTTTTAAGAATGCCTGTAGAATATGGCAGATTATCTTCAAGATATAATCTTAAAAGAAGAATACGCTATTATGGCTACAAAGTCAGACCCCACAAGGGTACTGACTACGCTGCCCCGATAGGCACACCTATTATGGCCACTGCCGACGGGGTCGTAACAGAATCGACCCGAAGGGGAGGCAACGGCAAGTACGTCAAGATTCGCCACAATGCGACCTATTCTACCCAATATCTGCACATGAAAAAACAAAAGGTAAAACGGGGCGAATTTGTTCGTCAAGGCGATGTAATTGGCTGGATCGGGATGACTGGTAATACCGGAGGCCCCCATGTTTGTTACCGTTTTTGGAAGAACGGCCGTCAAGTAGATCCCTTAAGGGAAGAACTCCCGAAGGCCGAACCATTGGCCGAGACATTACAGCCAGAATATTTTGAATATATAAATCCCATTAAGGATCAATTGGATTGTATGGTCTTTCCCGAAACAGGGGTCGACCAAGAAGATTTGGCAAGTTTGGAGTAATCGATTTTTGCCAAGTATTCTACTTCGCTTAAAATTCTCGGTTTTATATTTATTTTTGCGGTCTATTGCATTACTGCTTTGCGAATATTGTTGTAACTATTAAACCGCCCAATAATGTCCTTATCGAATATTGATCCTACTACCACCGAAGCCTGGAAGAAATTAGCTGCACATTTTGAACAAACTGATGAAATCCACCTAAAAGAACTTTTTGCATCCAATAAGAATAGGGCGAAAGAGTTCAGTTTGAAATGGGAGGACTTTTTTGTCGATTTTTCAAAAAATAGAATTACCGGTGAAACATTGCAGTTGTTGTTGCAACTGGCCGATGAAACAGATCTGAAAACCAACATCAAAAAATACTTCAACGGCGATGCCATCAACCGAACCGAAGATAGGGCCGTACTCCATACCGCATTGAGGGCCGAAGAATCCGACAATGTCTTTGTTGATGGAGAAAATATTATGCCCGAAGTATACCGGGTAAAAGAGCGGATGAAAGCGTTTTCAAATGCTGTGATATCAAGAGATAGAAAGGGATATACAGGAAAGGCCTTTACAGACGTGGTGAATATTGGTATTGGTGGCTCAGATCTCGGACCAGCCATGGTCACTGAAGCACTGAGGTTTTATAAGAACCATCTGAATGTTCATTTTGTCAGTAATGTCGATGGCGATCATGTACATGGTATTTTGAGGGAATTGAACCCCGAAACAACACTATTTGTTATTGTTTCAAAGACGTTTACAACCCAAGAAACCTTGAGTAATGCGGTTACGGCTAAGAATTGGTTTCTGAACAACGCGACCCAAAAAGATATCGCCAAGCACTTTGCGGCCGTTTCTACCAATACCAAAAAAATAGCTGAATTTGGAATAGCCGACGATAACGTTTTCCCTATGTGGGATTGGGTCGGGGGGCGTTTTTCTCTGTGGAGTGCGGTAGGTCTGTCAATTGCCCTGGCCGTGGGGTTTGAAAATTTTGAGGCACTGCTTTCCGGTGCCCGTAAAATGGACAAGCATTTCAAAACGGCCGAATTTGATAAGAACATACCAGTTATTTTGGCCCTATTGAGTGTTTGGCACAACAACTTTTATGGAGCTGAAACTGAGGCGATTATTCCATATTCACAGTATTTAAGTCGTTTTTCGGCCTATTTGCAGCAAGGTATAATGGAGAGCAATGGAAAAAGTATTGATCGCAACGGCAACCGGGTCGATTATCAGACAGGTACCATTATTTGGGGCGAGCCGGGCACAAATTCACAGCACGCATTCTTTCAATTGATCCATCAGGGCACCAAATTGATCCCTGCTGATTTTATCGGTTTTAAGCAATCGTTGTATGGTGATGTCGACCACCATAATAAACTAATGGCCAATTTTTTTGCTCAGACCGAGGCGTTGATGAACGGTAAGACGACCGAAGATGTGCGATCAGAACTTAAAGAAAAGAACCTAAGTGTTGATAAAATGAAAGAACTGGTGCCCTACAAAGTTTTTGAGGGTAATAAGACCACCAACACCATATTGATCGATAAACTTACCCCCGAAAGTCTGGGTAGTCTTATTGCATTATACGAACATAAGATCTTTGTGCAAGGTGCTATATGGAACATCTATAGTTATGATCAATGGGGCGTTGAATTGGGCAAACAACTGGCGGGTACCATATTGAGCGATTTGCAGAACCATGATATTGCCGATCACGATCCCTCGACAATGCAGTTAGTGCAACATTTTAAGAATTGATCTGCCACTTATTCAATTCTTTCGTAGGGGCCATAATCTTGTGATGCCTTTAGGGGCTATTTGTGCTAATTTTATGTTAAATTTGCGGCGACGTTATTTAACGTTTGCTTAATCCATAAGCGCAAAAAATGAGACATTTTTGCACGACACTCAAAAACTAATTAAACACTTTACGAGATGAAAAGAATTTATTTGGCCATGGTGGCATTTTTAATGGTCGCCATCGCGTTTTCACAAGGTACCGTTTCGGGTACTGTTATAGATGGAGATACCAATAGCCCATTGCCTGGGGCCAATGTTGTTGTAAGCGGAACTTCTAATGGTGTATCTACCGATTTTGATGGAAACTTTTCGATAGAAGTATCTGAAGACTCCGGTACTTTGACAATTTCTTATATCGGTTTTGTTACCAAAACGGTGAATTTTGACTCAGCGGGTAACTTAGGCGCAATTAATTTGGAAGTTGATGCCGAAGAGTTGGAGGGCGTTGTGGTAACTGGTATTATGGATGTAGCGAAGGACCGGGAAACACCGGTCGCTGTTTCTACCATCAGAGCTGCCGAAATCCAAGAAAAATTGGGTTCTCAGGAACTCCCTGAAATTCTTAAATCTACACCTTCTATTTATGCCACCAAAACAGGTGGAGGTTTCGGCGATGGTCGAATTAATGTCAGAGGCTTCGATTCTAGAAATACCGCGATAATGGTCAACGGTATTCCCGTAAATGATATGGAAAATGGTATTGTATATTGGAGTAACTGGGCAGGTTTGAGCGACGTTACTACGGCCATGCAGGTACAAAGAGGTTTGGGATCTTCCAAACTTGCCATCTCATCGGTGGGCGGTACCATCAATGTGATAACCAAATCAACCGAAAAGGAACAGGGTGGAACCGTAACGGCAGGCTTTGGTAATGACGGCTACTTAAAAACCACCTTAGCGTATAATACTGGTAAATCAGAAAGTGGTTTCGCGGCTTCGCTGTTGTTTGGAAGAACCGCAGGAGATGGTTATGTCAACGGAACCGAATTTGAAGGTTATAACTACTTTATTGGATTGGGTTATGAAATCAACGACCAACATAACCTTCAATTTGTTTTGACAGGAGCGCCTCAGGTCCATAACCAAAGGACATCAAGTTTTTTCAACGTGGCCACTTTGGCAGATCACCTAGAATATGGCACCAAGTACAACTACAACGACGGTACTTTAAATGGAGAAGAGTTTGGTTGGAGAAGAAATTTTTATCATAAACCATTGACTTCATTGACCTGGGAGTGGAAAACAAGTGATAAGTCTACCCTTTCTACTTCGGCATATGCTTCTTTTGGTCGAGGCGGAGGAACCGGTGATATTGGCGTTGGCCCAGGATTTGGATTTGCAAGTTCAAGCAGGTATAGAATTCCAGCAACGGGGCAGGTCGACTACGATTTGATTTCAAGGTTTAATGGTGGAGAGGCCGTTACGTTTTACGATGGCAACGAATATCAGCTTACTCCTAATGCCAATGGGGAATTCATTACCTCAAGTTTTGGCGATGGTCTGGCAAGAAGGGCCTCGATGAACTCACATAACTGGTTTGGGTTGATTGCTAATTACAATACGCAAATCAATGATTACTGGAGCTGGGACATAGGTGTTGATTTACGAAGCTACAAAGGCATACATTATAGAAGACTTGATAATTTATTGGGTGCGGATGGTTATTTTGACGACGATGACATTAATAATCCTGATCACACCATACGGGCAGATGGTGTTGTCGATTCTGATTTTGGATCTATTATCAATGTTTTCAAAAGTATTGACGATGAAGAAAAAATAGACTATTATAACGATGGCCTGGTTAGGTGGTATGGTGCTTTTGGCCAATTGGAATATACCGATGGTGTTGTATCTGCTTTTGTTCAAGGTGGGATTTCGCAACAAGGCTTCAAGAGAATCGACTATTTTACGTATTTGGATTCCGACCCTCAACAAGAGACCGATTGGGAAAATATTTTGGGAGGAAATATCAAAGGAGGCTTGAATTATAATATTAATCAAGCGAACAATGTTTTCTTCAATGCAGGGTATTATTCGAAACAGCCACTTTTTGATGCCGTGTATTTAGATTTCGTAAACGAACTAAATCCAGAATTGACCAATGAAAAAGTGCTCGGGCTCGAATTGGGTTATGGGCTAAATCTTGGGGACTTCAGAACTAAGATCAATCTATACAGAACTTCATGGAAAGACCGATTCGTAAGGGTCGGAATTGAAACTCCGGCAGGCGATGAAGGTAATGCGAACATCAATGGGGTTGAGCAAATTCATCAGGGTGTTGAAATAGAAGCTGATTATAGGGCTTCTAATGTTGTTCAGTTTAGGGGTATGATTTCCTTGGGAGATTGGGAATATAGCGGCAATGCCAACGGACGAGCATTGGATGATGATAGAAATGTTATAGACCCGAACGTTACATTATACCTAGACGGCGTTAAAGTAGGTGATGCCGCGCAGTTTACTACAAATCTTGAAATGATCGTCAGGCCGATCGAGAACCTTAAATTAAGTGCTAATTTATACAACGCTTCTCGTCTATATGCCTTTTTGAACGCCGAAGACTTCGATTCACCAGATAATGATGGATCATTGAGATTGCCAAGTTATACACTCTTTGATTTTGGGGCTTATTATAAGTTCAATTTCGGCAGCAACACTATTGGTATTGCGGCCAACCTGAACAATGCTTTTGATACTGAGTACATTGCCGAGTCATTGACCAACACTTTTGATGGTGGCAATGGTAGATATAATGGCATCGACACAAGTAACAAGGTATTCTTTGGTTTTGGAAGAACTTTCAATATCAGTGCTAGATATAGTTTTTAACAAAACGTGGCATTATATCATTTTAAAACCCTGATGCGCGCATCAGGGTTTTTTATGCCCAAAATTCACTATTTTTAGAAGCTAAAACCAACGTTATGTTCGAAATCATCCAGACACTTCATTCCTATTTGGCCTACGTCGCTTTGGCCGTTCTATTCTTTGCCGTTGCCAACGCCATAATGGGCTTGATCGGCAATAAAATGTTTACGATGGGCAAAGACTTACGCTTGAGCTTGTTTGCGCTTATCTTGTGCCATATTCAGTTGGTCGTAGGGCTGATACTCTATTTTGTTTCTGCAAATGGTTTTAGCGCGATCCAAGAATTTGGTATGGGCGGTTTGACCTCGGCGTCACGCTTATTGGCCGTAGAACATCCTTTTATAAATATTTTGGCCTTGATTTTGATTACTGTTGGATGGTCGCGCCACAAGAAATTCATGGAAGGAAATAAGAAATTTAAAAGCATTGCCCTATTCTATGGTTTGGGATTGATACTGATCGTAAGTAGGATTCCTTGGGCGCAATGGTTCGACTAGAAGCTGTATTGTGCATAATGAAAATTGCGATTTACCGCTCATTCGGTACAGACATTAGATAGAAAAATAAATAATCAATAGCATATGAAAAAATTAGTACTGATCATAACATTACTTTTCGCGGCAATAGTAATCGCACAAGAAAAAGAATTATTTAATGGCAAGAGTTTGGATGGTTGGACCATCTATGGCACCGAAAAGTGGTATGTCGAAGATGGACTTTTGGTTTGTGAAAGCGGTCCCGATAAGGGCTATGGCTATTTGGGCACGAACGAACATTATAAAAACTTTGAATTGACGTTGGATTTCAAACAAGAGGCCAACGGTAACAGTGGGGTTTTTATCCGTTCAACAGTCGATGGAACAAAAGTCAGCGGCTGGCAGGTCGAGGTAGCGCCCCCGGGCCATGATACGGGCGGCGTTTATGAGTCTTATGGTCGCGGTTGGTTGATCAAGCCGGATCCCGAAAAAGACAAAGCCTTAAAAATGGGCGAATGGAATACGATGAAAATACGTGTTGATGGTGATACGGTAACGTCTTGGCTCAACGGCACCCAAATGATTACCCTGACCGACGAAAAAATTGGCCAGGGAGAAGGTGGCATTGCCCTTCAAATACACGACGGTGGAGGGATCAAGGTAAGATGGAGGAATATCAAGATCATCGAACTATAACTTTTTGCTTTCACTATCCTCCTTCGATTGGGTCGGAGGAGGCCTTTATCAAAAAAATATAGACCGGAAAATGGTCTGAATACCCCCCTGAATAATTTCCTCCTGCATAGGTTCGAAATGGATAGCCTTTGTATTGGCCTTTTTTTGTAATTAAATACGAGGGATTATGGATTCCTGCTTTCCAAAAACGGTATTCGTTTTCTGATTCCAATAAGTTGGCCGTGAAATATATTTGATCGAACAAGTTCCATTTATCCCGATAGGCCAACGAACCAAATCCTTTGCGGTGCATTTTTTCCATGGGGTTGAAGAGATCCGATGCTTCAAGGTTGTTGGTTTTTCCTTTTGTCCGCAATATTTTTTTCAGACTATGGTCCTTTGGTCCGTCGTTAAGATCGCCCATGCTTATGATTTTTATCGATTCGTCAATTCGACGAAGCGAGTCTATAATATGTTTGTTCAATTGGGCCGCGGCGATCCTATCGGGCCTACTTCTGGCCTCACCACCACTTCTTGACGGCCAATGGTTCACAATAAAATGAATGTTCTCATCATCAAGCAGGCCGCCGACCACTAGCTGATCTCGAGTATAGTTTCTTTCATTCTCATCATCGATCAAAAGTAGACGATGACTTGCAAAAGAAATCGGTATAAAAGCCGCCTTCTTATAGATAAGTGCGACATCGATTCCTCTTTCGTCGGGCGAATCAAAATGAACGATCCCGTAATTATTTGATAGCAAATTAGGGTGTTCGACTAAATCTTCCACTACCTTTTTGTTTTCCACTTCACATATTCCTACGATATCAGGGGAACTCTCAGTTATGTCAGAGCCGATTTCAGAAATCACATTTGAAATGGCTTCCACTTTTTTGGCATAACGTTCGTGAGTCCAATGATCCTTTCCTTCAGGCGTACGGTCATCATCAAAAATCAAAGTGTCGTTTTCTGTGTCAAAAAGGTTCTCGACATTGTAAAAAGCAATGGTGCGCACTTTATATGGTTTTCCATCTTGGGTAAAGACCGACAGTGAAAAAAGAAAAAATAGAATCGTAAGCTTGGTTTTCATCCTGTCACCTCTGTAAGGTTAAGATTCCAATTAACGAAAAAACGGGCGATTTTGATTGATTTTTCTTCGATTTCGGTCACTTTATCGATATATTGTAATTGATTCACACTAACCAAACCCTAGCCAAATGCGAATTGCATTCGTAGTATTGCTGGCCTTTGCGCTGCCTTTTTTTGTACATGCCCAGAATAAAATTATGTTATCGGGCTTGGTGGTTGACGAATCCACAAAGTCACCCATTGAGAAGGTCTCGGTCAGCTTGATGGGGGCGGAAACGGAGACATATACCGATATTGCTGGGCGCTTTACCATGGTAAGTTCGTTGCAAGGAGAATATATACTTTATGTATTTTATAATGGGTTCATACCAAAGCGGATTCCGATAAACCTCGAAAATCACCCGTTGGATTTAGGGATTATTTATCTTGAAAGGGATATTACCTTAGAGAAGACCGATAATCTGATTACATTGACCGATTCGGAACTATCGGATGATGAAATTACCTCAAATTCTTCCGGACTGCTACAAGCGACACGAGATGTTTTTTTGACTAGGGCGGCATTTGATTTTGGCCAGGCCTTCTTTCGCGTTCGGGGTTATGATTCGCGAAATGGGGTAGTTTCGATTAATGGAATTCCTATGAACAAGTTGTTCGACGGTCGCCCGCAATGGAACAATTGGGGAGGCCTAAACGATGTTGTGCGCAATCAACAGTTCACCAATAGTCTGGAAGCTTCGGACTTTATCTTTGGCGGAATCTTGGGCAATACCAATATCGATACACGCCCCTCAAAGTTGCGTTCCGGTACAAGGTTGTCCGCTTCGGCTTCTAACCGGACGTATGCAGGTCGTCTGATGGCGACCCATAATTCCGGGCTAAATGAAAACGGATTGGCCTATTCCATTTCGGGATCTAGAAGATGGGCCAAACAAGGGTATATCGATGGCACGCTGTACGACGCTTTCTCTTTTTTCGGGGCGATCCAATACCAGCCAAGTGAAAAACACACATTAGCACTTACCGGAATTTTTGCCAGTAACCGCCGCGGGCGTTCATCGGCGATTACCGAAGAGGTTTTTGAATTGGCGGGAAACAAGTACAATCCGTATTGGGGCTCTCAAAACGGAAAAACCAGAAACTCGCGAGAGCGTAAAATAGAAGAACCGCTGCTGATGCTCAATCATTTCTATGAATCTGATATGTTCAGTTTGACAAGTGGAATAGCTTATCAATTCGGCATCAGCGCAAGGAGCAGATTGGGCTATTATAACGCCCCTAATCCTGACCCGACCTACTATAGGTACCTGCCCAGTTTTTATTTCAATAGCCCCATTGGGGCCAACTTTATAAGTGCGAATTCGGCAAAAGAAGGCTTTTTGGAAAACCCTCAGACAGACTGGGCAAAGATTTATGCGGCCAATTCTCAGGGAAAAGCCGCATATGTACTTTACGATGACGTCTCTAGTAATCGGCAGTTGATTTTAAGTTCGACGGCAAATCTAACTATCAATGAAAATCTGCAAACCGATTTCGGAATTACATTTCGGCAACTAAGCTCGGATAATTATGCCCAAATCTTTGATTTGTTAGGAGCTGATCTCCATGAAGATATCGACCCATTTTCCAATACCTTGAACGACATAAATGGGAATACTGGAAAAGGTGAGCACGATATTTTTAATTACAATTACAGAATAAATGCAACGCAGTGGAATGTTTTTGCCCAGTTGCGATACAACAGGAACAAATGGAACGCCTTTCTTTCCGGAGGTTTGATGGGAACCGATTACCAAAGAAACGGTCTTTTCGAAAACCAACGATTTCCAAACAGTTCGTTTGGCCGTAGTGAAATGGTGAATTTTTCCAATTTGGGTGTTAAGGGAGGCTTTGCCTATAAGCTTACGGGGAGACACTGGCTGACGGCACATGGAGCAATATTATATCGACCACCCACCTTGCAAAACACATTCGTGAACCCAAGGGAGAACAATCAGGTAGTACCTAACCTAAAAAGTGAAATGGTTTCTACAATTGATTTGAACTACGACATGCGTTTGCCCAAATTGACCGGGAGGGCCACTGCATATTACACCCGGTTTCAGAACACGACCGATATCAATTTCTTTTTTGTCGATGCGGGCGTGGGTTCTGATTTTGTACAGGAAGTTTTGACCGATCTCGACAAGTTACATATGGGTCTGGAATTAGGTCTGGAATACCAACTATCCGCTTCTGTAAAGTTTACTACGGTGGCGGCGTTCGGTAAGTATGTTTACGCAAGCGACCCTTCGGTTTCCATCAATTTTGATACCGCGGGGGCTGAAGAAGACCTAATCGACACTGAGGGCAGTATTGATTTGGGGGTTGCCAAAATAAAGGATTATAAACTGGCGCAAGGCCCACAAAAAGCAATTGCGTTCGGCTTGGAATACCGTGACCCTAAATATTGGTGGGTGGGTGCAACAGCCAACTATTTGGCAAATAATTACGTCAACATCTCAACGATTACAAGAACCCCCAGTTTTTATCTAAACCCGGATACGGGCCTACCGTTTGCCGATGCGACACCGGAAAATGTAGGCAGACTTTTAGAACAAAAACCTTTGGAGAATTTTTACCTTCTTAATTTGGTTGGCGGCAAATCTTGGCTTAAAAAAGGAAAATATGTCAGCATTTTTGCCAGTATCAACAATCTTTTCGATACCGTTTTTCGAACAGGCGGTTACGAGCAGAGTAGAAATGGAAATTTTGGTCAATTGCAACAAGACAATTTGAGCGGGTCGCCGTCTTTTGCAGCGAAATATTGGTACGGCTATGGCCGTACTTATTTTTTGAACATGGTATTTAGTTTCTAAAAACCTGTCAAGTATAAAAGAAGATGAATGATTGTTTATCCATAAAAAACAAATTGATGCCCTTAATGGCAATCTGGGTATTAATGGGCTGTGTCAAAAACCGAAACTTTGAAAACCCTGAAGAGATATGTGCTTCGAATTTGGCCGCCAATGTAACTTATGCCCAAGTCAAGGAGCTATATGTTGACAAAACCTTGCAGATCCAACACGATTTGATAATTGAGGGTTATATAATCTCTTCTGATAGATCGGGCAATTTTTTCAGTGTTTTGCACTTTCAAGATAGTCCGGTCGATCCGACTGAGGGTTTTCAGATTGAGATCGATGTTCGCGATTCGCATTTGTTCTATCCTGTGGGAAGCAAGGTTTATATAAAATTAAAGGGGCTATATCTTGGAAAGTCCAAGGATGTTTTTAAGATAGGGGGTGTCTTTTCATCTTTTGGGAATGAATCGGTTGGGCGATTGCCGGCGGCCGTTGCCGATGATCATATTTTAATGTCATGTAGTGAAAACTCGGCAATTCAACCGACACTAGTGTCATTGGATAATTTGCATGAAGACTTGACCAATACCTTGGTACAGTTCAATTCAGTGGAATTTAGCGAAGAAGATACTGGTGAGGTATTCGCCGTTAAAACTGAAGAAACCGAACGAACTTTAGTGGACTGTTACGACAACAGAATTATTTTATTGAACAGTGGGTATTCAGATTTTCGATCGGAGGTTTTGCCCGATGGAAATGGTACGATCACGGGAGTGTTATTAAGGGAAAACGACAATTTCAAACTTGTTGTTCGAGACCTCGAAGATCTTGATTTTACAGAAGATCGATGTCCAGATTTGCAAGACGAATTTACATCCTCACGAATCTTTATTTCTGAATTGGCTGACCCCGACAATAATCCAGGAGCGCGATTTGTCGAACTCTATAATTCAGATTCGGCACCTTTAAGCCTCAAAGGATGGCGTTTGAACCGCTATACGAATAGTAACACCGATATAAGTTCGACGGTTGAACTTTCGGGTTTGACAATTGCCGGCGAAAGCACTTTTGTAATTGCGCCAAATGCTGAGGAATTTGAAATGATCTATGGCTTTCCACCAGATATTGGCGTGGGGGTCAATAGTCCGGCCGATTCCAACGGAGACGATAATCTGGAGCTTGTTGACCCATTCGGAAAAGTCATTGATATATTCGGTGTAGTTGGCGAAGACGGTTCGGGTACAAATCATGAGTTTGAAGATGGCCGGGCACTGCGCAATTCAAATATTACGGAAGGTAAATCTTACTATGACTTTAGTGAATGGACGATTTTCAATGATTCGGGCGATGAAGGAACAATCAACCAACCGCAAGTCGCCCCTGATGACTACACGCCGGGAATCAAAGATTAAAGTCAATGAACAGGTAGGCTGTAAACATTCATTCAATAAAGTTCAGCAGATTTTTCAGGCAATCTGTCCACCAGTAGATAGGCTAAATTTTGCGAGATTTAACTTGAAAATGTTAAGAAAAAAGACGCCTATAACCATAAACAAAACCTATTATTTAATAATGTATTAATATTAAAAATTTATGCTATTCATCGGTTTTTTTGTACTTTTAAAGAACAGAATCTAACCGCTTATTGCGATACTGCAAGGCCTAAAAACAACACGATATGAGTAAAGAAAATCAGAACACATCTTCAGATAAAAATGCCTGGGATGTCAATGAGTCAAGTGCAAAATGCCCTTTTTTGAACGGAGAATTAAATGAAGCCGCCGGCGGAGGTACTTCGAACACCGACTGGTGGCCGAATAGACTGAACCTTAATATCTTACGACAACACTCTTCCTTAGCAGACCCGATGGACGAAAACTTCGACTACGCCAAGGAATTCAAGTCGTTGGATCTGGATGCCGTTAAGCGGGACCTTTACGATCTGATGACCGACAGCCAAGATTGGTGGCCTGCAGATTTTGGGCACTACGGCCCGTTGTTCATCCGAATGGCCTGGCATGCCGCGGGCACTTACCGCATTGCCGATGGCCGTGGTGGTGGGGGCACGGGTTCACAACGTTTTGCCCCCTTGAACAGTTGGCCCGACAATGCTAATCTTGACAAGGCCCGGTTTTTATTGTGGCCGATTAAAAAGAAATACGGAAAAAAAATATCTTGGGCCGATTTATTGATTTTGGCCGGTAATTGTGCCCATGAATCAATGGGGCTAAAAATGTTCGGTTTTGCTGGTGGTCGCGAAGATATTTGGCAACCCGAGGAGGATATATACTGGGGTTCGGAAGGTGAATGGTTAGGCAATAAGGAACGATATTCTAAAGAACGTGAGCTGGAAAATCCGCTAGGTGCCGCCCATATGGGATTGATCTACGTAAATCCCGAAGGCCCAAACGGTAATCCGGATCCCGTTGCCGCAGCCCATGACATTCGCGAGACCTTTGGCCGAATGGCGATGAACGATTACGAAACCGTCGCGCTAATCGCAGGGGGTCATACTTTTGGCAAGACCCACGGTGCCGCGTCGGGTTCTGAATATGTCGAGGCCGAACCCGAAGGTGCCTCGATAGAAATGATGGGTATGGGCTGGAAGAACAATTTTGGTACCGGAAATGGTTCAGATACGATTACAAGCGGGCTCGAAGGGGCTTGGACCAGTACACCGACCCAATGGAGCAATAGATTTTTTGAGAACCTTTTCGGCTATGAATGGGAGCTGACCAAAAGTCCGGCCGGGGCCCATCAGTGGAGGCCTAAGAACGGTGGCGGCGCAGATACCATACCTGATGCGCATAACCCTGAAAAGAAGCATGCACCATTTATGCTTACCACAGATCTTTCATTGCGAATGGATCCGGCATATGAAAAAATATCAAGACACTTTTATGAAAACCCAGATGAGTTTGCCGAGGCCTATTCTCGTGCATGGTTCAAATTGACACATAGGGATATGGGGCCGATCGCACGCTATTTAGGGCCAGAAGTGCCTCAAGAAGAATTGATTTGGCAAGACCCTATACCAGCTGTAGAACACGGGTTGATCAACGACGCCGACATAGCCGAATTGAAGAAAAGAATTCTTGCTTCCGGTCTTTCGGTATCGCAACTTGTGGCAACGGCTTGGGCCTCTGCTTCAACATTCAGAGGATCTGATAAGAGAGGTGGGGCCAATGGAGCGCGTATACGTCTCGCACCTCAAAAGAATTGGGAAGTCAATAATCCTGCTCAGTTGGACAAAGTGTTGAAGACCTATGAAGCCATTCGAAAAGAGTTCAACGAAGGTCAAGCGAACAAAAAGGTTTCAATTGCAGATTTGATCGTTCTTGGCGGAAGTGCCGGTATCGAAGAGGCCGCCAAAAATGCCGGACACGATATTACGGTGCCCTTTACACCCGGTAGGGCCGACGCATCTCAAGAACAGACCGATATCGAATCTTTTGATGCATTGGAGCCAAGGGCCGATGGATTCCGTAACTATGTGAAAGGAAAACCTGCTACTCCTGCCGAGAAAATGTTGATCGATAGAGCACAATTGTTGACCTTGACCGTGCCTGAAATGACGGTGCTGATAGGGGGGTTGCGCGTTCTCGATGTGAACCATAATCAATCACAACATGGGGTCTTTACCGATCGTACGGGGTCTTTGACCAACGATTTCTTTGTCAACTTGCTTGATTTCAATGTAAAATGGGAAGCCTCTTCAGAGTCGGAAGAAATTTTTGCAGGTCGTAGTCGGGCAACCGGAGACGTGAAATGGGCAGGTACGCGTGTCGACCTAATTTTTGGCTCGAACTCTGAACTACGGGCAATCTCAGAGGTTTATGCCTGTGATGATTCTCAAGAACGGTTCGTAAAGGACTTCGTAGCCGCTTGGACGAAAGTTATGGATCTAGATCGATTTGATTTGGCTTAATGGTTTCGATCAGGCTGAAGTAATAGCTTCAAACTGTAAAAAAAAGTTTCACTTTAAAGACCGTCATATCCTTAATCTGATGTGGCGGTTTTTTTATACATTTATGATAATGACAGCGGCAATGAACGAAACATTCTTTAATGAGATACGACAGGGCAACTTAAAGGAGGCAAGGTCCATGCTGCTCAAGAACCCATTGTTGCTAGACAGTAAGGATCAGAGGGGGTCGACCCCGTTGATATTGGCAACGTATTACGATGAGCAAGATATTGTCGATCTGTTGCTAGAGCAGGGCGCCAAGGTAGATATCAAAGATGCTTCCGGAAATACGGCATTGATGGGAGTGTGTTTCAAGGGATATACCGATATCGCGAAAAAGCTAATAGAAAATGGGGCCAATGTAAACGAGCGAAATGCTATGGGATCGACCTGTCTTATTTATTCCGTGACCTTTAATCGACCTGATATCGTCAAGTTGCTCCTTGAAAATGGAGCCGACACCACTGCAAGAGATCCCAGGGGAAATACCGCCCTAGATCATGCCAAGATTCAAGGTGTTCCAGAATTGATCTCCATACTTGAAAGTAAAAATTAGATGGCAAAAGACTTGAAAATCGCTTTGGTACAGACCTCTTTGGCATGGGAGGATCCTGAAAGGAACAGGAATCGATTTTCTAAAAAGTTAAAAGAAATATCTGAGGATGTAGACTTGGTAATCCTACCCGAAATGTTCACCACCGGATTCACAATGAATCCCAGAAATATTCATATTTCTGAAGGGCAAAAGACATTGGACTGGATGAAGGCCGAGTGTGCCAAGAAAGAAATAGCACTGGTAGGAAGCCTTCCATTTTATGAAAACGACCGCTATACGAACCGACTTTTTTTTGTGCACCCCGACGGCACCTTCGACTATTACGATAAACGCCATACCTTCACACTGGCAGGTGAAAATGAGGTCTATGGTTCAGGGGCGGTAAAATTGATCGTCGATTATAAAGGATTCAAGATTTGCCCTATGATCTGCTATGATCTGCGTTTTCCGGTATGGTCAAGAAACACCGAAGATTATGATGTTTTGATCTATGTGGCCAATTGGCCCAAACCAAGGGTAAATGCTTGGGATGCCCTTCTAAAGGCAAGGGCTATAGAGAATATGGCATATTGTATAGGTGTGAACCGAATTGGAACAGATGGGTTAAATCATGAATACAGTGGTAATTCAGCGACATATGATACCTTGGGCGATTTAATGGTCCATTCACAAGACGACGAAACTCTTTCTGTCGTTCTGAGCAAAGAACATATTGTTTCCAATAGGGGCAAACTTAAGTTTTTGGAAGACCGCGACAAGTTTACTCTATTAGGGTAAAAGTTACCGGAAACTCCCAGTTGGGCCGCATATCGATTACATCAGGGTAATAACTTACGCGCTCAGGTTGAATCTTTTTGAGATAATTTCCGGTATCCCATTTTTCGTTGGCATTGGTATCAAAGATTACCCGAATTTGATATTTGCCCGGTTCAAGGGCATCAAATGCAAATTCTTGCGGTTCGGCGGCAAAACTTTCTCTGATCGTCGTTCCCTTTTCATCGGTCAATTGAACGATGATAGGATACGTTATTGCGCCGTTTAATGTCAATTGAAGATTGCCGTAATCGGCAAGGCTCTTTGTTGAAAGGCTATAGCTCAATGTATCGTTGGTTTTGGAAAAAAAATCGGTAATCGCGTCTGGCAAGATCTGCATTTTATATATTTCATTGGGCGCCCGGGGAAAATCCACCATAACTTGATTTTCGACGCTGTCAAGGAAGATTTTGAAATTGACCGGTACGGAGTCTTTGTTCATTAAACTAAATTTTGACGTATCAATGGCCGCAATTGGGGTAGTCGCTTCAATATTGAACGGGTCATAAAAATTCAATGAACCTTGTTGGGTTGGTTTTAACCTAAGTGAGTCGAGTCCTACCTTGCGACTCTTCACGGTAAAAGTGTCGATTATTTTCTCACGTTCATTGATTACCGTAAATACTATCGAATCGGTTTCAAACGGTGTAAACCAATAATTTAGCGTGTCTTGGTCGCGCTCTTTTCTGACGGTGCTGCGAATCGTATCGGGCAATCGGGTCAAAGGTTCGATCTCAATATGCTTACCGTCGCCGTAATACCCGAAAACAATCTTGTTTTTGGCGGCAAATGAGGGAACACTTATCTTGTAATCTGGTATTTCCTTAAACAGGGTCAACAGATAGGTCGAATCGGTCGGAAGTGAAATGGTATCTGGAATGAAAGCGATCTTATCCGCATTTTGGTCAAAAATATTGTTCTTCGCCTCATCTTTAACGGCGAACATGGCATAACGGCCTTCTTTAAGGTTTCGCAAAGTGAATATTACAGTGCTGTCTAGCGTGTTGGTAATATAATTCGGAGGTTTTTGGTATAAGGTCGAATCGGTATAAGAACTGTCTATTTCATAGAGCATCACACTTATGAACTCGTCTGCCTTTTTGTTAAAGGCATCTTTTACGACTCCTGAAACTGTCAAAGAGTCGATATAATCCCCGGTTGAAAAAACATAGGTTAAAAAGCTTGCGGGATTACCTTCGTTATTGTCCACAATACTTTGCCCGAAATTGAATGTATAGGTCGTATTGGGCTTTAGGGTATCCTTGATCTTGATTTCAACGAATTTGCTCGTGCCGCCCTGTGGTGATATTTCAGGAGTGTATTGTAACGGCGGCGAAACGATAAGCTGATCTTGAATATCTACAAGTTTGATATACTCATCGAAGTATAGGCGTATTCTTTGGGCCTTGAAATTTGTGGTCATATTCTCTGGCTCGGTTCGTTCCAATTGTGGAGGGTCAACATCTTTGGGGCCTCCGGTCGGCGTGCCCCTACGGCCACATTGGTACAGGGCAAGTACGATGAAGAGTATAAAAAGTGAGGAAAAAATACGTCGCAACATCGAGAATCTATCTTATGGACAAAGTAACGATATATTTGTAAAACAGTTCGGGCAATAAAAATCAAAAACGTTAAAAATAGGGTTAAAGTGGAAGCTTGGGGGGTGTAGAATCCTACTTTTTGGTTAAGGGAACAACAGCCATACTGGCCACATAGAGCGTTAGACCATCGACCTGTTTCAAGGTTTCCCCGCAAATTTCAATCGTTGCACCCGTAGTAATTACATCATCGACCAATAAAACCTTTTTGTTTTTTAACAAGTAAGCGTCGGTGAGTTTGTATAATCCAGTGTCATCGGACCACCGCCCTAATCGGCCCTTTTTGGTCTGTGTTTTTGTATTGGCGGTCTTGATTAGAATGTTTTCCAGATATTCTGCATTTAAATGGTGGGCCAAACGCTGACCGAACTTGGTGACCTGATTATACCCTCTTTTTCTAAGTTTTTTTGGGTGTAGGGGGACCGGAATCACATACTCTATTTTTTCGAGACCCAAATCCTCCATTAAAACTTGGCCATACCAATCACCTAAAAACTTACCTATTTCTTCTTGGTTTTTATATTTTAAGTGATGTATGAGGGTTTTGACAAGGCAATTTTCAGTAAAAAACAGGAAAGAGCTTGCCTTTTTTATGTTAATTCGTCCATAAAAAGTACGGTCTACCGCATTTTCTTCGTTAAAGTTATAATCGGTGAGTGGCAAATCATTCCGACAAACGGTACAGATGAGGTACTCTCCTCTATTTAAATGCACATTACATCCAAAACATACACGGGGCAGTAGGACGGTGTTTATATCAATTAGTATATTTGAAAGTTTAGAGAGCATCGAATCTTGTGCAATATTAACCTACTAAAGCCCACTTGTTCCAATGGATGGTCAAGATAACAAATTCAACTACAAAATAATTCTTGCGGCTCTCGTGGCTGTAATAATCGGTATTTTGATCGCCTTTTATTATAGCTATGCCCAAAGCACTACCCAAATCAGCTTTTTAGAGCAAGAAAAGGAATTATTGGTCAAAGATCTTACCCTAATGCGAGGAGAGCTTGATAGGCTCGAGGTGCGCAACGAAGTAAGTGAAATCGATCTTCAAACCTCAAAGAACAGAGTTCAGCAATTATTGGATTCAGTCGGAAAATTGAATTTCACTATTGAGAAATTAAGGGAGTTCAAAGGAGAACTGAGAAGGCTTGAAGCCATAAACGATAGTTTAAAGCTCAAGAACAATTTCTTGAAATACAATAATATCGTATTGACCGAAAAGTATGAAGAAGCGAGAAAGAGAGCCGAAGAACTGCGACTTAAAAACGAAAGTATCGCCGAGAATGAGGCGGCCCAGCGAGAGCTGCGTAAAGAACTGGACAATGAGTTGAAGACAAAGACTTATTTAGAACTGAACGCACCATTGGCCAATGGCATGAGGCTTCGAAGCGGTAAACCGATTATTACGAACAAAGCGTCGAGTATCGAAAAATTGAGAGGTTGTGTCACCATTGTCGCCGATCCTTCCATAGCGAACGAACAACGCATAATCTATTTACAATTCTTAGATCCCGAAAAGCGTATAATAGAAGACAATGCCAATACCATATCGGTTAGCGGCAATATCTATAGCAAGCGGGTCGAAATTATTACGACGGGTGACGACATCGAAGTATGTGATTTTATTACCATACCCGAAGGATCCTTGAAGTCGGGCAACTACACTTTGAACATCTTTGAAAACGAGCGATTGCTTTCCTCGACCGGATTTGATCTAAAATAAATTAAAGATTTTTTGGAGTAATATTCTATTTTTGCCGAATGGCAAAACAAGAGGATGATTTCAAGAAGGTAATTTCGCATGCCAAGGAGTACGGTTATGTATTTCAGTCAAGTGAGATTTACGATGGCCTTAGTGCCGTATATGACTACGGACAGAACGGCGCAGAGCTTAAAAAGAACATTCGCGAATATTGGTGGCGGGCCATGGTGCAGCTCAATGATAATATTGTCGGTATCGATGCCGCCATATTTATGCATCCGACCACTTGGAAAGCCTCAGGTCATGTCGATGCCTTTAACGACCCCTTGATAGACAACAAAGATTCTAAAAAAAGGTATCGCGCCGATGTTCTGGTCGAAGACCATGTGGCCAAGATCGAGGCGAAAATAGAAAAAGAAGTAGCCAAGGCCGCAAAACGCTTTGGCGAAGCTTTTGACAAAGACCAGTTTCTTGAAACGAACCAGCGCGTGTTGGAATATCGGGAAGAAGGCCGAACTATTCTTAAAAGATTGGGAAGGTCATTGGAAAAAGAAGACCTCGCCGATGTCAAAAAACTGATAGAAGAACTACAAATTGCATGTCCTATGTCGGGATCCCGTAACTGGACCGACGTCAAGCAATTTAATCTAATGTTCGGCACAAAACTGGGTGCCTCGGCCGAGAACGCGACCGATTTGTTTTTACGCCCTGAAACGGCCCAAGGTATTTTTGTCAATTTTCTAAACGTGCAAAAGACCGGGCGCTTGAAAATTCCTTTTGGCATTGCACAGATCGGCAAGGCCTTTCGAAATGAGATCGTTGCGCGTCAATTCATCTTTCGTATGCGTGAATTCGAGCAGATGGAAATGCAGTTCTTCATTCAACCGGGCACTCAAAAAGAATGGTACGAAAAATGGAAAGAAACTCGTATGAAATGGCACTTGTCGTTGGGAATGGGTGAAGAAAATTACCGTTTTCACGACCACGAGAAGCTCGCGCACTATGCCGATGCCGCCGCTGACATTGAATTCCGATTTCCTTTTGGGTTCAAAGAGTTGGAGGGAATACACTCGCGTACCGACTTCGATTTGGGCAACCACGAAAAATATTCAGGGAAGAAACTCCAATATTTTGACCATGAAACCAATAAGAACTATGTTCCTTATGTCGTTGAAACCTCTATCGGACTTGACCGGATGTTCTTGGCCGTCTTTTCAAATGCGTTACAGGAAGAAGAGTTGGAAAATGGTACTTTCAGAACGGTTTTGAAGCTTCCGCCAGTTTTGGCCCCCACAAAAGCGGCGGTACTTCCGTTGGTCAAAAAGGACGGGCTACCTGAAGTTGCAAAAGAAATTATCGATGACCTGAAATGGGACTTCAATGTGCTCTATGACGAAAAGGATGCCGTCGGGCGCCGCTATAGAAGACAAGATGCCAACGGAACGCCGTTTTGTATCACCGTTGACCACCAGACCCTGGAAGATCAAACGGTTACCATTCGTCATAGGGACTCCATGGAGCAGGAACGGGTGGCTATTTCCGAATTGAACGGAATCATACACGAAGCTGTCGATATGAAGGAATGGCTAAAAAAGATTTAGTCTAAAAGATCCTTAAAACCGAAGGACCCAATTACTGCCCAATACCCAAATACTCCATTACGGCTTGATTCCCCAGCAAACGATCGGTAGGTTTGGAGGAATGGAACACTTTTAATTCTTCTTCGGATAAAAGGGTGACAAAATCTTCGTTATACCCATCATCATAAGGCGTTTGAAAATTCAATTGAAGGTGATGTCCCAAGAAATTATAGGCGGCTGCTCTTTTAGAAAACCCATAATCGTGCCTCTCCAAAGGCAAATGCACATTTTCCACCCTATTTTCACCATTGTAAAGGGCATACACTTTTTGAATATAGGGGTATTCTATGCGGGGTACATTTCTTGTCCAATCATCGCCATCGGATATCAGTAGCAAAGGCCGTGGTGCAAATAGGGCGGCGATTTCGGCATTGTTCGTCTGATGGTCGGTACTTTTGTGTATGGGCATTCCACTTTCACAAATACATCCTCCGAAAAAATGGGCGGAGACTTGCACAACGGGAGCCGACACTCGAATACGGTCGTCTATGGCCGATAGCATAAAGGTCTGCGTACCGCCCCCAGACTCACCTGTCATGCCGATGCGTTGCGGGTCGACATCGGGCCTTGACAATAAATACTCCAAAACACGTTTGCTGTTAAAAGTTTGAAGCAAAAGGGCAATTGGCATTTTGTGATCTACCTGATCATTCTCCCCATAACCTATCATATCATACGTAAAAACGATGGCCCCCATTCTTGCCAGCACTGCACTTCTTGTTTGTGCCGATTTTGAAAAGCGTGGATTTTGTCCGTGGCCGTGGGCATTCAGTATGGCGGCATATTTTTCACTTTCCGTGGTTGGTCTGTACAGGTTGCCCGTAATATAAAAACCGGGAAAGCTCTCAATGGCGATATTCTCGACAATATAGCCGTCCATATTACGGGTATTGTTGATGATCGTATTAAAATTTCCTTTGATATCGGGCATCTTTTCAAGTTGCATGCCCTCGATAATTCCTTTTTTTATTCTTTGGGCCCGTTTTTCCCATGAAGCCCTGTCATTCCATTCCTTTTCGAATTGTTTCATGGCGACGACCGCTTCATCTTCCGTCCAATAAGCTCCTTGACAGAGCATCGAATCTTGTGAACGCCCATAGAAGCAACAAAAAATGAATAAAATTACAAGCGTAAATTGTTTCATGACCTCATGTTTTCCTGGTGATATGACAAAACCCTTTTAAATATAAAGCATTCCTGCATGATTTTGTTTGAGCGGGATCCCTAATTTCAAACTCCTATATTGTGATTCGAGAGATTCCTCGAATAGAAATTGTGGTTCGGTACTAGCGAAGTCCTTTAAATTAGTTACTGAAGGAGGTGATTTTTCTCATTTTTCTTCAAAAAGTAACCAAACATTAGGATCTAGAATTACATCGGTCGGTTTTGAATCGACCTTGATTTCATAGGTTTTTGATGCCCCGTTTACCTCGACCAGCTCTATTTTCATTGCTTCTCCATTTTGGATTCCGATTTCCAATGGAAAGTCAAAAATATGGTGGCCTTGAACCTGGTCGATAGTAATCACTAATTTCCCTTTTCGATAGTTCCAGTTCCATTTTAGTACAGGATGCCCCTTGGTAAATATCCATTGGCTAAAGAAATTGGCAAGATTCTTGCCTGATACCGATTCCATTACCGCCTGAAAATCTTTGGTAAGTGCATTTGAATTTTCGTAGGTCTCATAATATGTTCTGATTCCTTTCCAGAAAATATCATCTCCCAATTGATGACGTAACATGTTGAGTACCCAGCCGCCTTTTTGGTACGTATTAGTACTTAAGACTTTCAAAGGGTCTATTATCGAGTTATCGACAACCGGGGCAGGGTTCTTCGCATAATATTCGATGGTTTGTTTTCTATCCAATACCAATTCTTCCTTCCTTTTTTCATCACCATATGTGTTTTCCAAATAAAGAATGGAAAAGTAGGTCGCAAAGCCTTCACTTAGCCAAACATGGTTCCAATTGGCCTCGGAAGCAGAGTTTCCGAACCATTGATGTGCAATTTCATGGGCGATTAGACCTTCGACCTCGTTCTTTCCTGTAACGGAGTTTTCGAAGTAAGAAATCGTGCCGGCATTTTCCAATCCGCCCCATTGTGTCTTTGCCTGCATATTGGCAAGCTTGGCATAGGCATATGGCCCGATATGGTCTACAAAATAGTCCATGACGTCGGTCGAAACGGCATAATCGGAAAAACCATCAAGTCGATTTTCAGGATATACCCAAGCTGTAACGGGAATATCACCGACCATACCCAATAATTTGCTGGCGAATTTTGTCACACCGATAGTGACCACCTTCATGGCTACCGGTGCCGGTTCTCTGTATGTTGTCAGCTTGAAACCATTGTTGAGGTTACTTTCCTCAATTTTCTCGCCAGTGGCCACGACGTCGTAATGATCAGGTGCCGTAATCCTAAACTCTACCGCCGCTTTATCGTAAGGATGATCGACACAGGGAAGCCAGTGCCTGGCCAAATTGGGCCAATTGTCCCCGAAAAACGAACGTTGCCCAAATTTTGTCGTGTCGATAACCAAGCCCCTTTCTGGAACGCCGTGATAACGAATACTGAATGTTTTGGTTTTTGGGCCATTGAATTTGGGCCGTATTATGATTTTATCGTTAGCGTAACGGTATTCGGTGATGGTGCTGTCTTCAAGAACCTCTATCACTTCCATACCATGTTCTCCTGATTTACCGATAAGATCGAGACTAAAATGCTCGACTTTATCCTTGAAATCGACGGTGATCAAGGCCTCGCCTTCAATTTCATTGTCTTCATCGTTTAAATGGAGATTGAAAACGTAATTTCGGACATCGATTGATAGATTTTTGGGATAGCTATCCTGGGCATGGCTCGAAGTGACCAGCATACCTGCCATCATAAAAAGGAATAGGATTTTTTTCAACATCGATTAAACGGTTTAGTTGGGCCAATATGATTATTGCTGGGCCGTATTTTATCTTTAAAAGTAGTGAGATTGTTGCAATATTGAATGGTCTTGAATCATTAAACGTTCAAGTTACAGCCGATAACCCAAACGCAAACTGCCATAATAATTACGGGCATCTCCCGGATAGAAATAGCGTGGTTCGCTGCCGCCAAAACCCTGGGTATTGATCAATACCGATTGCGCATACACCTTGTCAAATAGATTGTTGATGCCAAAGTCGATTCCCAAGGTAAAATGTTCGGATAGATTTTTTAGATACCCCATTCTTGAATTGAATACGGTAAAAGGGTCGCTGTATAGGTCAGAGGCGTTGGTCAAGGGAATTTCACTTACATGTTGATGCGAGATATTCCAATAGAAGTTGTCGAAGAAGCGCGATTGAATGCCCGCGGTTCGCCTTTGTTCGGGCACACCGGTCAACGGATTTCCAGAAAAATCTTCACCGTCATCGATGAAATCGACAAAACTGTGGTCGGTTAGGGTGAAGTTTACAAATGGTGATAACTGTACTTTCGAGGAAATTTTCCAATTATACGACATGGCTATTTCAAGTCCACGGTGACGTGTTTTTCCCGCATTCTTTCCTACAAGGCGGTCTTCGGTAACGCGTTCGCCGACCAATAGGTTTTTAATGTTCATTTGGTACACCGCAAGGTTCAAATGAAACCGACGATTATCCAAAAAAAGAGTGGTTCCCAATTCGTAGTTCATACCTGTTTCTTGTGCGATATCAGGATTTACAACTCCTTCTGGTGTCAAGGTTTCCTCCAAAGTCGGATTCGAAAATCCACGACTGATGTTCGCATATACCCGATGGTTTTCTGAAATGGTATAGTCGAGGTTCAGGCTCGGCAAAGCAATGGCCTTGAAATTTCGGTCGGCACTTTTGTTTGCCGTACCGGTATTGAAGCGGTCTCGATAATCGTAATCGGTCTTGTTGATATTAAGTCCGAACAGTGCCGAAAACTTTTGTGTAAAAGGAAGTAATAACGTTGTAAAAGCGTTCCATTGGCTTCTAAATTCTTTATTGCGCGCAAATTGAGCGCCTTTCAAACTTCCATTGCCATTGTTTTCTTCATAAAGGTTTTCGAACTCGTCCCAATCATATTCATCTTTGTAGAGTTCACCTCCGAAGGTATAATTTGCCTTATTGCCAATGAAGTGAAAATCTCCTGAAAACCGGGTTCGAAAGCCAAAGCCTTGGGTAATTTCGTCCAAGATGCCAAAGGGCCGCGCCTCGTCCTTATCCAGATAACTGTAGAAAACACTGGTCGAATTTTCAAAGTTTTCAGTGAGCCGGTACGAATGGTTAAGGCCCACCAAAGTATAATCGTTGGTTTCGAAACCTTGGGAAGCCCGCCAAGTAAACGTTGCTTGCCGTGGGTCTTCGGCAAACGCGGTCGCTCCCAATGAACTTGGTATCTGAGCCGTATAACCGATGTGGTTTACGAGTAGGCTTATTCTGTTTTTGGCATTGTATCGGTATGAAGTGTTCAATAGAATTCCGTCGCGTTCAAAATTACTGTTCTCGCGATAACCATCGGTTTTCAAATGCCCATATTGTAGTCCGACCCTCAGCTTACCGTCGTTATGGTTAAAAGAGAGGCTGTTTTTCAAAAGACCGAACGACCCGACCGTAAAATTGTTCGAAAAGTTGGTAGACCTGCCCAGGGCTTCCTTTGGATTTAAAACGATCGCCCCGCCCAAATTGGTGCCAAAAGTAGTGCCCTTGGGGCCTTTAATAACCTCGATTTGGCTTAGGTTCTCGAGGTCGAAGGCCTCAATGGTCGAAAAGCCCGAGCCATCGGTTACCGGAATATCGGCATAATACATTCGTAATTTATCGGTGCCGAAAAGTGTTCGGGCACCGATACCGCGTATCGTGATGCGGTTGGTGTTCAAAGCCCCTGAAAAAACGTACACTCCGGGAATTTGGTTCATGGCATTGACCATCGAAACCGGACTGTAGTTCTGAAATATCTTTGCCGAAATGACTTCGGAAGGAACGATGCCCACGGCATTTTTTTTCTTTAGGGCATCTAAGAGAATGACTTCGTCCAGCTGAGTGATACTATCATTGTCAACGGGGTCTTGTGCTCGGACAACCATAGCACATAAAAGAAAAATCAAAAAAACGGGCCTTATGTTCATTCAATGGGCAATAAGGCACTAAAATACTGCTTAAAACCGAAACCCTAATGATAGACCGGCCCGATACATGAAAGAATCTTGAAATTCGTGGGGATTAATGTTCCGGCCTAGTCCCACATTGATCTCCGCGGTCAGTTTTTCGCCGAACGTAGACCACTTTCTTCCCAGACCGAGACCAACGGCGGTTGTACCATAATCATAGTTCCTTCGACCTAAATTGTCTTCGATATCAATGTCACCCGTATAGTATAGTCCGAAGGCCTCGGCAAAAATCCCGCTCTTCGGTCGATAGCCGAAATAGGCCCTAAGGTTTGGCCCAATACCGAAATTACCGCTCCGACCAAGGCCATCACCATTGAAGAATACTGTTCCACCTATACTGGTATCCGGTGTGAAATAGAACTCATAGGAACTTTCAATGGCCGTGGTCGCCAAAAAGCGCCCCATGTTGAACCGAATTTCATGGTTGTTGTAAAAGGGCCTATATTTTTGGGCCTGTACAAAACCACCCGACAATATCAATATAAATAGCAACTTTTTCATTCTCACCTGTTTTCATTCGGTAGGGGAAAATCAAATGTCGTTCCAAACTTTTTTTGGGTAATGAAACAATCCCTATTTTCGGCCTAAATTGATTTCCGATGAAAATTATCTCCTATAATGTCAATGGTATTCGGGCCGCTTTGAACAAAGGTTTTCTCGAATGGTTAAAAACTGTCGATCCTGATGTGGTCTGCCTTCAAGAGATCAAAGCCATGAAAGTACAATTGGATCTTGCTGTTTTTGAAGAAGCGGGATATTCATATAACTACTGGTTCAGTGCCCAAAAGAAGGGGTATAGCGGTGTCGCGATTCTTTCAAAAACAAAACCCGACCATGTCGAGGTCGGAACCGGGGTCGATTACATGGATTTCGAAGGAAGGAACCTACGTGCCGATTTTGGGGATCTTTCCGTTATGAGCATGTACTTGCCCTCGGGAACCAATCTGGCCCGATTGGAACATAAACTCACTTATATGGCCGACTTTCAAAAATATGCGGATGAACTTCGAAAGACCCATCCGAACCTGATCGTTTTGGGCGATTATAACATTTGTCATAGGGCTATCGACATTCACGATCCGGTACGCAATAAAAATGTTTCGGGATTTTTACCCGTCGAGCGGGAATGGATCGGCAACTTCATAAAAAACGGATTTATTGACAGCTTCCGGTATTTTAATGATAGACCTGACAATTATACCTGGTGGAGCTATCGGGCCAATGCGCGAAACAACAACAAAGGGTGGCGTCTTGATTACGGTATGGTTTCAGAATCACTTGAAGATAGGTTGAAGCGCTCGGTTATCTTATCCGAGGCAAAACATAGTGATCATTGCCCGATTTTGGTCGAGGTGGAAAATTAAATTTTCATCGCCAAAACGCACTCTCGATATATTTGTAAATTTACGCCTGAAAAAGGTTTTCTTTTAATATGGAATATACCAATCTACCCCGTACCGATATTGAAGTAAGTAAAATCTGTTTGGGCACCATGACCTGGGGCAAACAGAATACCGAGGCAGAAGGGCACGAACAGATGGACTATGCCTTGGACCAAGGTGTCAATTTTTTCGATACGGCGGAATTATATCCGATACCTGCGCATCCGGACCGTCATTCGCTGACCGAGAAGATCATTGGTAATTGGTTCAAAAAAACAGGGAACCGCGACAAGGTGGTTTTGGCCTCGAAAATTGTTGGCAAATCGAGCTTCGCCAAATTCATACGGGCAACAGGAATTAATAGGGAATCGATTGTCGATGCAGTAGATGCTAGTTTAGAGCGTTTGCAGACCGATTATATCGATCTTTATCAATTACATTGGCCCGATCGTAACACCAATTTCTTCGGAAAACGGGGTTACGAGCATGATATTTCTGACCATTGGCAAGATAATATTCACCAGATATTGGAAACACTTCGTGATTTGGTACAAGAGGGCAAGATTCGCCATGTCGGTCTGTCGAACGAAACGCCATGGGGCGTGATGCGCTATTTGGAAGAAAGCAAGGTACACGCGAGTTTGCCGAGAATGATAACGATACAGAATCCTTATAGTCTATTGAACCGACTATTCGAAGTTGGTAATGCCGAGGTTTCGCATCGCGAAAAGATAGGTTTATTGGCCTACTCGCCATTGGGCTTTGGAACGCTTACCGGAAAATATTTAGGAGGAATGCAACCTGCAACTTCACGTATAACCCTGTTTCCGCAGTACGATCGATACAGTAGCAAAACGGCCATAAGGGCGACCGAAAAATACCATAAATTGGCACAGGACAACGATATATCAATGGCACAAATGGCTTTGGCGTTTGTGAACAGCCGACCTTTTGTGACCAGTAATATCATCGGCGCGACCAGTATGCGGCAGTTGAAAGAGAATATTGCCAGTATCGATGTAAAACTCAGTGATGAAGTATTGCAAGGTATCGAGGCCATTCATAATGAAATTCCGAATCCTGCACCTTAATATCGAACTATGCCTTTTTTAAAAGTTGGTTTTTGGCAATTGGCCCTTATCATAGCCGTGATCATCGTCATTATGGTCATTGCTCGGATTATGAGGGATAAGCGTTAACCGAACAATCCGCTGACCACGTCTTCGATTTTGGAGACCAGATGTACCTCTATTTTCGTGTTTTTGAGTCCGATTTTGTTGCGTTTGGAGACATAGATTGAATCAAAACCCAGTTTCTCGGCTTCCAGAATACGTTGTTCCACCCGTTGTACAGGCCTAATTTCTCCCGCCAGTCCCACTTCCGCGGCAAAACAGACTCCTTTTTCAATGGGAATATCGGCGTTGCTTGAAAGTATAGCGGCGATTACGGCCAAATCGATGGCCGGGTCATCTACCGAAATACCACCGGTAATGTTCAAAAAAACATCTTTCGCCCCGAGTTTGAACCCTGCACGTTTTTCGAGAACCGCCAAGAGCATATTAAGGCGTTTGGCATTGTAGCCCGTCGCCGAACGCTGCGGGGTTCCGTAAACCGCCGTGCTGACCAAGGCCTGTATTTCGATCAATAAGGGCCGCATACCCTCGACGGTCGATGCGATGGCCGTTCCGCTGAGCCTGTCATCGTTCTTGGAAATCAATATCTCGGAAGGATTGTTGACCTCACGAAGTCCGTTGCCCTGCATTTCGTAAATACCCAGTTCGGCGGTCGAACCAAATCGGTTTTTCAGGGCACGAAGAATACGGTACACGTAATTTCGATCCCCTTCGAATTGCAATACCGTGTCCACCATGTGCTCCAAGATCTTTGGTCCGGCAATGGAACCATCTTTGGTGATATGGCCGATAAGGATAACGGGTGTGTTGGTTTCTTTGGCAAATTTTATCAGCTCTGAGGTGCACTCCCGTATTTGTGAAATACTTCCGGCGGCCGATTCGATATAATCGGAATGCAAGGTCTGTATGGAATCGATGACCACGATATCGGGTTCGATTGCCTCGATTTGTTGAAAAATGTTTTGGGTCTTGGTTTCCGTAAGGATAAAACAACTCTCACTGTTCGGATGGATCCGGTCGGCCCGCATCTTGATTTGTTTTTGGCTTTCCTCGCCCGAGACATAAAGGGTTTTGTACGGAAGTTTTAAGGCGATCTGTAATAGCAGGGTGCTTTTGCCAATACCTGGCTCGCCCCCAATAAGCACTAACGACCCGGGAACGAGGCCACCGCCCAAAACCCGATTGAACTCAAGGTCGTGTACGTTCAGGCGCAGTTCTTTTTCGGTACTGATTTCTTGAATGCGAAGGGGCTTGGCAATTTTTTTTGAAGTATTGGAAACGGTCTTCCAGCCGGATTTATCTTCCTTTTGAACGACTTCTTCGACTACCGTGTTCCATTCCTTACAGGCCGAACATTGCCCGACCCATTTGGCGTATTGGGTACCGCAGTTTTGACAGAAAAAAGCTGTTTTGGTCTTGGCCATTCCTAGTTGTTTAGGTCGGCCTTAAAGGTACTAAGAAGTTTGAAAGTCGAAAGGTTTATTAGAACCCAAAATCCGCCTTCAAGGCATCGATTTTTTCCAAGGCCATTTCTTTGGTCAGAAAGTCGATCTCGTCCATTCCGAAGGATTTTTCGAAAGTTTTCAAAGCTTTTTTTGGTTCGCCGATCTGCTCGTAGTATTCGCCTTCGAAATAAAAACCCATCATCGTACCGGGAAACTCCCTCTTACAAAGATCTGATAAGAGTTTCAGCGATTCGGTATCCTCTTTTTTGCGAATACCGGCGTAGATGGCCATAACATCATTTAGATCGACGCTTTTCTGAAAACCGAACAAGTCATCAATGCTTTTGTATTTGTTTTCCAAATAGGCAAAAACGGGTTCTTCGGAAGTCAGGATCTGAGTCTTGTATTCTTTCGGACTGATGGGCTTGAACATTCCGAAGATATTGTCGAAAGCTTTTCCCATGCCATACGTGGCTATCGAGATATGGTCGGCCGAAGGGTATTCGTCAAAATAATAGTGCAATGATTCTTTACCAATGGCCTTTATGGCTTTGTCCATGGCCATTATTTTGGGTGTATTTGAGGTTTGCTCGCCTTCTAGAATGACCTGATAGAAGATTTTTTTATCGAACGTGCCCAAACGTTCGGGTACACGAACTTCCATCTCAGGGGCCAAATCGGGCGAAATGCTTACATAGGCATTGAAAAGCGAGTTATCCTTAAAAAGCCAATAGTTTATAAAGTTTGCCGTGATATCATAGCCGACGATCATCTTGAAGGGCGCAGTACTGTAGTTCAGATCTAAATAGGGAATAATCTCCATGCCCAAGAATTCAAAGAACTGTTTTCCTTTTTCCGAGGGCAGTCCATTTTCTTCGTTCCATGCGCAGTCGTTCAACCGAATGCTGTTCTTGCTTTGATGTACGCCTACTACAATGCTTTGTGGCATGCCATGAAACCGGCTGTAGAATTTTGAGGTCGCGACTACTTGATCGAAAAGGTAATCACCATCGAGCACTACGATTAGCGGATATTTCTTTTCCTTATCATAATCTTCCGGAAAGTAATAACTTACATCCCGGCGTTCTTGTAGTTTAAAAGATTCAAAGATTTCTGTGGTGACCTGGGCGTTCAGCCCGAAGCAAAAAAACAATGCTAGGAGCGCAATAAGACGTTGCATGGTGTATGATTTGGCGATAAGATTATCTGTTTCTGTTCAATAACGGTAATAACAGAAAGGATATTGCACCGAAAACAACGATCATCAAGGTTTGCGAAATCCACATGATCCACCCGAAGGCATCGCCCGACACGGCACTGATGCCAAAAATGGCCAAGGCCTTGCTCACTGCGATGGGGTAAAGACCGATTCCGCCATTGGTCGTCGCCATGGCAAAGGATCCGGCTACAAAGGCGACCATCAACTCATTGAGCGAAAGGCCGATGGTTTCGGGAACCGTGAATTTGATAACCCACATCATACTGATATAACAGGCCCAGATAAAGAATGTATGGAAGATGAAGGCCCATTTATGTTTCATTTTAAAGATGCTGAAAACACCTTCGAGCAGTCCCTTTACGAAGCCTTTGATTTTTTTTGCGAACGTATTTTTGGACTTCTTAATAAAAAGGAAGAAAATACCCATTCCCAAAATTCCCATACCGCCAAGCAAGAGCAGTCCCTTGTAGTCAAATCCGCGGTTTTCGAAGAATTCAAGAATGATATCGGTCTGAAGCAGCAAAGTAATCGCAACGACGGCCAGCAAAACGATGACATCGACCACTCTTTCAGTGACGATGGTGCCAAAGCCTTTTTCGAAAGGAACATTTTCGTAGGTTCTCAATGCGGTGGCCCTCAAAATTTCCCCTGTTCTCGGAATACCCAGGTTCGCAAAATAGGCCATAAGTATGATAAAGATATTATTAATAAGCTTTGGCCTATGGCCGAGAGGCTCCAAAAGGTAGTTCCAACGAATGGCCCTTGAAATATGTGATAAAATACCCAACAAAACAGAAATGCCGACCCAAAACAGGTCGGCTTCCCTGATATAATGAATAATCTGCTGCCTGTCAGCAGGAGATGTCTTGTAGTAGGAATACCAAACCAGAAATACCCCAAAGACTATGGGCAGTATGGTTTTAAGGCTTTTTTTTATTTTGTTGCCCAAAATTAATCCAAAAGATTGTTCTCTTCATTAGGGAATACCAAAGCGGGATTGAATTTTTTGGCTTCCTCGATATCCATTCTTGCGTAGCAGATCAGTATCAGCACATCGCCTACCGCAACTTTTCTTGCCGCAGCTCCGTTCAGGGTGAGCTCTCCACTGCCCCTAGGTCCGGGAATGGCATAGGTCTCCAAGCGCTCGCCATTGTTATTGTTGACGATCTGGACCTTTTCACCTTGAATGATATTGGCGGCATCCATTAAATCCTCATCAATGGTAATACTGCCTATATAGTTAAGATCGGCACCGGTTACCTTTACGCGATGGATCTTTGATTTTACAACTTCGATTTGCATGGGGCAAAGTTAATTAATTTAGGGCGATGTTGTCTATTAACCGCACGTCGCCGGCGTAAACGGCTACAAAAGCCCTGTATTTTGTTTGATTACTTTTTCTTTTGACGGGGGTCAAGGTTTCGGCATTGGCAATTTGAATGTATTCCAACTTTAAATGCCTATGGCCCATGAATTGCTTTTTTACCCAATCAGTAACACTTTTAGCACTTTCCGTGCCAAAACGCTTTTTGGCGGCCTTGAGGGTCTTATAGATGAACGCTGCCTCTTTTCTAAGACTTTTCGACAGTCGTTCGTTTCGTGAACTCATTGCCAATCCGTTGGGTTCCCTGACAATGGGACAGCCGATTATCTCAACGGGGATTTTCTTGGTCTTTGCCAACTTTTTGATAATCTGTAATTGTTGAAAGTCTTTTTCCCCGAAATAGGCCCTGTCTGGTTCGACCATTCGCAATAGGGTTTCAACGATGGTGCCCACACCGTCAAAATGGCCTTCACGAAAGGCACCCTCCATGACTTTTTCAAGTCCGTTCAAATCATATTTTTTCGACCTGATATCGGTTGTATAGATTTCCTCTGTAGATGGTGCGAAAACAATGATGTCTTCAGAGGCTTTTTTAAGTAGAGAGATATCAGCTTCCAAGGTTTTTGGATATTTTTCCAGGTCCTCAGCGTTATTGAATTGTGTCGGGTTCACAAAAATGGTGACGACGACCGCATCGTTTTGTCTCAAAGCTCTTTCCACTAGAGACAGATGCCCTTGGTGCAACGCGCCCATGGTGGGCACAAGGCCCAAACCTTTATCCCCACGTAAGTTAGTGATGGCCCCCTTTAGCTCTTTTTGGGTCTTTAATACCTGCATTTATTTCTGGTAAAGCCAGCAAACTTACTATAATTACGGCTAATCTGCATAATTTTTGTAATTTTGCATCTCCGTTTGCTCGGTCATTAAAATAGAGTTTTATTAAATGGGCCATTGTGCTATCGGATGTCCAATCTGAAGGTCTCATGGCAAATTACATCTGACCTCTAAGAAATAAATAAACAGCAACAGATGAATGGTAAAAAGATATTGTTCGTATCTTCAGAATTAGTACCCTATCTACCCGAAAACGAAGTTTCCCTTATGTCATATGAGACCCCTAGAATGGTCAACAGCAATGGTGGCCAGATTAGGATTTTCATGCCTAGATACGGAAATATCAACGAGCGTAGGCATCAGCTCCATGAGGTAATACGTTTGTCGGGTATGAATTTGGTCATTAACGACATGGACATGCCTTTGATCATAAAGGTGGCTTCGATACCACGAGAGCGAATTCAGGTATATTTTATTGACAATGACGAGTATTTCAAAAGAAAGGCCACCTTTGCCGATGTCGACGGAAATCTTTTTGACGATAACGACCAACGTGCTATATTCTTTGCAAAAGGAGTGGTCGAAACGGTCAAGAAGCTCAATTGGACCCCGGATATCATCCATGTACACGGATGGATGGCGTCATTATTGCCGTTATATCTGAAAAAGTACTATTCCGATGAACCGTTGTTCGCCGATAGTAAGATTGTAACCTCGGTGTATGGAAAAGCCTTCGACGGTGAACTTGATAGTGGTATGATCGAAAAGATAGCCTTTGATGGCATAGCCAAAGAAAGTGTGGCCGCCTTGGCCCGGCCCAACTATAATAATTTGTTAAAAGTGGCCGTAGATTATTCCGATGCGGTTATTTTAGCCGCGGAAGAAATTCCCGATGATTTGCAACAACACATTTCCAACCTTGAAAAACCTGTGTTACCGTATGTTTCTTTGCAAGAATTCGAAGAAGCCTATGCTAATTTTTATAACACTCAAGTTTTAAAATAATCTGAATGAACTTTTCGAGTAGATTCAAATTTTCTGCCGTTGCAGGGATTTTAACGATTTTGGTATGTATTTCATGCGAAAAAGACCCTACAACGATCGGTGCCAGTGTCATTGGCGGCGAACCTTTTGCCACGGGCCAGCAATCGTTCGATGTATTCGCCTATAACAAAAAAATAGAAGCCGTTCGAACCAATAGATTGCCCATGTACCAATTGGGGGTTTTCAACGACCCTATCTATGGCAAGACCGAAGCCCGCATTACTTCGCAGTTATTATTGGCGACACCAAACCCCACCTTTGGTACCTACTCGCAGGCGGTAGAAGATGTTGCCGAAAGCGATGAAAGTGTCACCACCGTGCAAGAAAATGAAACGGTGACCAGTGTTTATTTGCACATACCCTATTTGACAAGTGATGTGAGCCAGCGCGACAGTGATAATGACGGGGTTGATGATGTTTTGGAGAAAAAACCGGAGGATGTTAATGATCCCAACAGTGACTGGGATGGTGACACGGTTACCGATATTCAAGAAAAAACTGCAGGAACGGATCCGTTTAACGTTGATACGGATGGGGATGGTGAAAATGATGCTGAAGACTTGGATACGATTAAAAATAGATTTCCCAAAAGGTTCGACCTTGATAGTATCTATGGTGTAGATCTTTCCGATGAGGAAGCGATGAAAATAAATCCATTTAAGGTCAAAGTAGAGCGATCGACATACTTTTTGAGAGACTTGGATCCCACTACCAATTTTGAGGAAGCCCAGGAATATTTTTCGAACCAGTCTTTTTCCCCAAGTTTTGCCTCTGACGTGCTCAATGAAGGAGATGGGGAAGTAATAGTAAGCAATGAGGAAATAGTTACCTATAAAGATGATGATCCTGATACCGAGGTCGATGAAAAAGGCGAGGTAAAAGACCGTTTTGCACCGGGCATCTATATTCCGCTCGATCCAGAATATTTTGAGGAAAATATCATTGATAAAGAAGGGAGCAGTGAATTGTTGAGTCAAGCGAATTTTAGCGATTATTTCAGGGGTGTTCATTTGTCACTTGAAGCTTCAAGTGATATCATGGTTTTGTTTGATTTGACACAGGCCACTATCATGATCGATTATACCTATGATAGCGTAAATTCGGAAGGCGAGGCACCTAGTAATCCAAAGGAAGGCAGATTTACACTTTCATTATTGCGTGTTCAGAACGGGGCCTATATGGGCAATGCCGTGAATACCTTCGTGAACGATGACATTCCTTCCGAAATATCCGATAAAATGGATACCCATGAAAATGCTTCCCAAATATACCTTAAGGGAGGCCCTGGATCCTACGCCGAAATCAAACTTTTTGGTGAAAACGATGTACAGGCCCAAGAAGTGATCGATCAGATCAAAAGCAACAATTGGGTTATCAACGAGGCCAATTTGGTGTTTTATGTGGACCGGTCTAGTTTGCCCGAAGGTGCGATCGAACCGTTGCGGCTATATCTATACAATGCCGACACCAACGAGTTTTTGTTCGATACGACGACCGATCCTGCGGGTGAAACACCGTTATCCTCCTATCTGCAATATGACGGTCTGCTAGAAAAGGAATCGGGAAAAGGTATTAAATATAAGGTAAGAATCACTAAATATATCAATGACATAATCTTGCGCGATGCCGAAAATGCTACCCTTGGGCTGGCACTTACGCCCAACATTAATCTAATAGGTACGGCAACCGCTATGTTGGCCGATCCTGAAGATAATGAAAAGGAGATTCCCGTTGCATCGACTTTGACCCCATTGAGTACAGTTTTATGGGGTAGCGAAGTTGCCCCGATAGATCAAGACAAGAAGTTGAAACTTGAAATTTCTTATACCAAGGCCAATTAGGTTTGATATTCACACGATAAAAGGGTCTATCCACACAACTTTGTTCGTATATATAACAACTATTTGCGTATTTGGATACCAGTCGTAGAAATTCTACGTTGTATATCCGATGATTTGGACATATTGATCCATTAGCGTTTAAATTTGAATGTAGTTAGCAATACGTCTAACCTTAAAAGATTCGAAAAATTATGTGTGGAATAGTTGGTTATATCGGGCATCGAGATGCCTATCCAATAATAATTAAAGGGTTACAACGTCTTGAGTATAGAGGTTACGATAGTGCAGGGGTAGCCTTATACGACGGTGAGCATATTAATTTGGCCAAGACTAAGGGAAAAGTCGAAGATTTGCGCCAAAAGTCTGAAAAAAATATTTCCCTTAAAGGAAATTTAGGCATTGGCCACACGCGATGGGCGACCCATGGTATTCCCAACGATGTAAATTCGCACCCCCATTATTCCAATTCGGGAGAACTTGTAATTATCCATAACGGTATTATTGAAAACTACGAATCGATTAAACAAGAGCTGACCAAAAGGGGCTATTATTTTGAATCGGATACCGATACCGAAGTCTTGGTAAACCTTATAGAAGAAATTAAGAAGACCGAGGATGTAAAACTGGGCCATGCCGTTCAAATTGCCCTGAACCAAGTGGTCGGAGCTTATGCCATAGCTGTTTTTGACAAGAACAAGCCCGATGAAATCGTAGTCGCGAAGTTGGGCAGCCCTTTGGCCATCGGAATCGGGGAAAATGAGTTCTTCATTGCTTCCGACGCATCACCTTTTATCGAATATACCAACAATGCGGTATATCTCGAGGACGAAGAAATGGCGATAGTGCGACTTGGCAAGGAAATCAAATTGCGAAAGATCAAAAATGACGCCATCGCCTATCCAAATATTCTAGAACTTAAGATGAATCTAGAAGAAATTGAAAAAGGAGGGTACGATCACTTTATGCTCAAGGAGATCTATGAGCAGCCCAGGGCAATATTGGATACCTATCGAGGTCGATTGTTGGCCGACCAGGGAATCATCCGAATGGCGGGAATCGATCAGCATTTAGAAAAATTCTTAAATGCGAATAGAATAATTATAGTTGCCTGTGGCACGTCTTGGCATGCCGGCCTCGTTGCCGAGTATATTTTTGAAGATCTGGCACGCGTACCTGTTGAGGTCGAGTATGCTTCGGAGTTCAGATATCGTAATCCGGTGATAACCGATAAGGATGTTCTCATTGCCATTTCGCAATCCGGGGAGACGGCCGATACACTGGCGGCGATAAAATTGGCCAAGGAAAAAGGTGCATTCGTTTTCGGCGTGTGCAATGTTGTAGGTTCGTCCATTGCTCGAGAGACCCATGCAGGGGCCTATACCCATGCAGGGCCCGAGATTGGCGTAGCTTCCACCAAGGCATTTACAACCCAAATTACGGTTCTTACCTTGGTCGCCTTAAAATTGGCCAAAGAGAAAGGCGCAATTTCTGAATCGAAGTTCCACGAATTCTTAATAGAGCTAGAGGGCATTCCTGCGAAAGTGGAGCGTGCTTTGTTGACCAATCCTTTGGTAGAAATTATTTCAGAGGTCTATAAAGATTCCACCAATTGCCTCTATCTCGGGCGGGGGTATAACTTTCCCGTAGCTTTGGAAGGGGCGTTAAAGCTAAAAGAGATCAGTTACATACACGCCGAAGGCTATCCTGCGGCTGAAATGAAACACGGTCCCATTGCCTTGATCGATGAACAAATGCCCGTGTTCGTTATTGCGACGAAAATGGGGCATTATGAAAAAGTGGTCAGTAATATTCAAGAGATAAAATCACGTAAGGGAAAAATTATTGCAATCGTTAACGAAGGTGACGAACAGGTGGCAGAACTGGCCGACCATGTGATAGAAATACCTGAAACCATCGAGAGCCTGACCCCTTTGTTGACCACCATTCCGTTACAACTGCTTTCGTATCACATTGCGGTAATGCGAAATTGCAATGTCGATCAACCACGAAATTTGGCAAAATCGGTAACTGTCGAGTAAAGAATAATTTAATTCATGTAAGAAGCCCGTGAAATTCCGTTTTCATGGGTTTTTTTATGGAATCGAGAATTATGACCCATACTTTTTCTTAAAAATATACTATGCATGCATAATTTTTTCTGTTTTATGATTTTTGAACTGAAAAAATAGGTATCTTGCCGGTCACTTAGTAACTAATTTAACTCAAACATAACATGCGAACAGTATTTTCGATTCCTCTGCTGTTGCTAGGGGTATTTGCATTTGCACAAACGACCGTGACAGGGTCTGTTGTCGACCAGAACAACGAAGCGGTGCCCGGCGCGAACATCGTTATCGAAGGAAAAGCAATCGGTACGGTTTCCGATTTTGATGGGAATTTTGTTCTCGAAACTTCTGAAAATCCGCCCTTTACTTTAAAAATAACCAGTATAGGCTATTCTGATGCCTCAGAGGAAATTACTTCGAACAATCTATCGGTGACCATCGTGTTATCCGAAGTGGACACTTTTTTGGATGAAGTTGTAATCTCGGCGTCCAGAACTCCCGAAAGAATCTTTGAATCACCGGTTACTGTGGAAAGAATGGACATCAAGACGATAAAAAACACTTCGTCACCCTCATTTTATGATGGTTTGGAAAACTTGAAGGGGGTCGACCTCAATACCAACAGTATTACCTTTAAATCGGTCAACACAAGGGGTTTCGCCACTTTTGCCAACACCCGCTTCATGCAATTGGTAGATGGTATGGACAATTCCTCTCCGGCACTGAACTTTAATTTGGGAAATCTTTTGGGTATGTCTGAGCTAGACGTAAATACCATTGAGCTGCTTCCGGGAGCATCCTCGGCGTTATACGGGGCCAATGCCTTTAATGGTATCATGTTCATGACAAGTAAAAATCCTTTTGACCATCAGGGTATAAGCTTTTATGGTAAGTCGGGGCTTACCTCGAGTTCCAATGCCGGTGATAACGAGTATCACGATTTCGGAATTAGGGCCGCCCATGCTTTTAGCGATTATGTCGCCGGAAAGGCATCGGTTTCTTATTTGACGGGAACGGAGTGGTATTCTACCGACTATACAGATTACGGCGTGCCGGGAAGAACCCGCACGGATCCTGCTTATAACGGGTTGAATATCTACGGTGATGAGGTGGCTACAACGTTAGATTTTGATGAATTGGCCGCCGGAGCACTGCCCGTTCCAATAGCAACGAATTTTGGTAGTGCCAGGGTATCTAGAACGGGATATGAGGAGGTTGACCTTATGGATTATGACGGCAACAGTCTCAAAGCAGATTTTGCGCTACACATAAAACCTTGGGCCAATGATTTTGAAGTTGTGCTCAACTCGAAGGTGGGCCGTGGAAATACCATTTACCAAGGGGCTAACCGTTATGCCATAAGAGATTTCTTTATGCAGCAACATAAGCTCGAAGTAAGAAACGATAACTTTTTTGTTCGCGGCTACGTCACTTCTGAAAAAGCTGGTAACTCCTACGATACACGTTTTGCGGCTATTAACGTAAACAGGCAGTGGAAAGGGGATCAGGCATGGTTTACCGACTATGTGGGTGGATTTGTCGGATATTTGGCCGGTCAAGGAATTTTTTCGCCGACCGACGAACAAAAGACGGCGGCCCATGCCTTTGCACGAACGGCTGCCGATGCAGGTAGGTATGCGCCCGGATCGGCGCAGTTTCAAAGCGCGTTGAATTCCGTAATCTCCAATGGTGATTTGGAAAGTGGGGCAAAGTTCATCGATAACTCTAAAATTTACCATGTAAACGGTAATTATAACCTTAGCCATTTGACCAATAATTTTGCCGATATCATGGTCGGGGGATCATGGAGACAATATTCCTTGAATTCCGGGGGCACTATTTATACCGATAATGACGGCCCTATCAATTATCAAGAATATGGTGCTTATATGCAACTGCAAAAGAAATGGGTAGAAGATAGATTAAAGTTTACCGGTTCTATCAGGTATGATAAATCGGAATTTTTCGACGGATTCTTTTCCCCAAGACTTTCGTTGGTATATGCCGTCGATGATGAAAAGCGACATAATATTAGGGGGTCTTTTCAAACAGGTTTTAGAAACCCGACCACTCAAGATCTGTTTATAGGATTAAATGCCGGTGCGGCGATATTGGTCGGTTCGGCACCTGATAACCTTGGGCGATACACTACTCCTAATATTCCGTTAAGCACACAGGGTCAAGCTTTTACAGGAAGACAAAGTGTGCAGGTATCGGGCGGAGAAGCCTATAATAACGCATTTTCACTGACTTCAGTACAACAAGGAGCTCCAGAGGCTATAAATATAGATTTGGTCAAACCTGAAAAAATTACGGCCTATGAGATAGGGTATCGGGGCAGAATTGGAAAATTCAGCGTTGATTTGAACGGATATTATAATATGTATGAAGATTTTATCTCCAACAAAACCGTAATCGTTCCTTTATATGGTCAGGCCGGGGACAATGCAGCTTCGCTTTTGGCCTTGCAGAACGAAGACTTTTTGCCTTTTCAGACCTATACGAATTCCTTGGCCGATATTAGCTCTTATGGGGCCGGTCTGGGCTTAAGTACAAACTTGGGCGGATTCGATATGGGGGTCAATTATACCTATGCTAAAATGGATTTTGATAGGGCTTCAGAGCCTGGGTTTGAGCCTAGCTTCAATACACCGGAACATAAGGTAAAGGCGTCTTTTGGCAACGCCGCACTTTTCAAAAATTTTGGGTTTAATGTAAATTGGAGATGGAATGATTGGTACTTATGGGAGGCTTCTTTTGCCGATGGATACATACCGTCGAGAAACCTCGTGGATGCACAGATCAATTATAGTGTGCCGAGCATTAAATCTGTATTCAAATTAGGGGGGTCGAATATCTTCGGCGAAGAATATGTTAGTGCTCCTGGTACCGGAACCATTGGGTCTATTTATTACCTCTCATGGATCATTAATAACTAAAAAATTGAAGAAAATGAAAACTAGATCATTATATATTTCATTTATTATTGCGGCTCTTGCAATAGGATGTAGTTCCAATGACGATAATGTATTGGCCATACCCTATATTGAGGAGAACGCCCCTGTTGTTGGGCCAACGCCTACATTTTCAAGTGGCAGTGCCGATTTTTCATCATTTGTAGCGGTCGGCAATTCGTTGACTGCCGGGTATTCTGATGGCGCATTGTTCGCGAAAGGGCAGGCCGTATCATTTTCTAATATTATGGCGCAACAGTTTTCTTTGGCAGGGGGAGGCGAGTTTACACAGCCTTTGATGAACGACGATGTTGGCGGCCTACTTTTGGGCGGACAGCAAATTGCCGGTCCCAGACGAATTTTTGACATATCAAATCAGGTGCCTGTTTTTGCAAGTGGTTCGCCATCAACCGATATTATGAATATAAGTACAGGGCCATATAATAATATGGGCGTACCGGGTGCAAAGAGTTTTCACCTATTGGCTCCGGGGTACGGTAGTCTCTCAAATTTCCCTGTGGCGGCCAATCCATATTTTGTTCGCATGGCTTCTTCACCCGATGCGACCGTAATTGGTGATGCCATGGCCAAGGGTCCTACATTTTTCTCTTTGTGGATTGGCAACAATGACGTTTTGGGATACGCCACTAGCGGAGGTGACGGCAGCGACCCAATAACAGACAAGGCTACTTTTGATTTTGCCATGACCACTTTGGTCCAGACGATAACCTCGGGAGGCGCCAAGGGAATTATTGCGAATATTCCGAATGTAACCGATGCTCCATATTTTACAACGGTGCCCTATGCGCCTTTGGATCCTACCAATCCTGATTTTGGCCCTCAAATACCAACGTTAAATGGAATATTCGGTCAGTTGAACCAAGTATATGCCTTTCTTGGTATGCCCGAAAGATCGATTACTTTTTCACAAACGGCGGCAAGTGCAGTTGTAATACATGACGAGTCCCTAGTTGACGTCTCCGCCCAGATCGAGGCGGTTTTGAATCAAAGCCCGGAGTTCCCGCTATTTGTACAGCAATTCGGTTTGCCGGCACAAGCCGCACCGATAGTGGCCAATCTTTTGGGAACAGTTTATGGCCAGACCCGGCAGGCCAGTGAAAACGACTTATTGGTATTGACAAGCAGTAACGTTATCGGCACGGTCAATACCGATGTGATGGCCTTTTTGCAGACACAGGGTTTGACGCCAGAATTGGCCGGTCAGTTTGCAGTTGAGGGTATAACATTGCCTTTGGAAGATAAGTGGGTCTTATTGCCCAGTGAACAAGAAGAAATAGCTGCCGCGACCAATGAGTTTAATGCCACGATAGCTGATTTGGCCGGCCAAAATGATTTGGCATTCTTCGATGTGAACACTTTTTTTAACGAAGTGGCCAGTACAGGTTTTCAGGCGGGCAGTGCATTTATGACTGCTGATTATGTTACCGGAGGAACTTTTTCGTTGGACGGTATCCATCCGTCTCCAAGGGGTAATGCCGTTATTGCCAATCAAATGATCGGTTTGATCAACGCAAAGTACGGGTCGACCATCCCTTCGGTAAACCCTGTGGACTACACAGGATTGTATATCGATTAAATAGTACTGACAAAACTATTCTTATTGTTTAAAACGCCTTCGAATCGAAGGCGTTTCTTTATGCGTAAAAAAGAAACGAAATCAGTTTTTAATCAAAAGGTAAAACTATATCTTTGCAGCCTGAAAAACATAGGTAATTTGTAGTTGTTTTTCAGTACAAGGAAATGCTAATTACTAAACAAGTACGTAATGTCAAAAGTCACAGGCAAAGTTGCACAGATCATAGGCCCGGTAGTCGATGTCGAGTTCGAGTCTGGCGATGACCTTCCAAAGATTTACGATTCATTGGAAATAGTCAACAAGGATGGTTCAAAATTGGTTCTTGAAGTACAATCGCATACTGGCGAGAATACAGTTAGGACCATTTCAATGGATTCTACCGATGGGTTGAGTCGAGGAACCAAGGTTCTTGCAACAGGGGCCGCTATTCAAATGCCGATCGGCGATGATGTATACGGGCGTCTTTTTAACGTGATAGGTGATGCCATAGATGGTTTGGGCGATTTGCCAAAGACAGGTAAAGACGGACTTCCCATACACAGGGAGGCACCAAAATTCGAAGATCTTTCGACATCTACCGAAGTGTTGTTCACGGGAATCAAGGTCATAGATTTGATTGAACCGTATGCCAAGGGAGGTAAGATTGGTTTGTTCGGTGGTGCGGGAGTTGGTAAAACGGTATTGATCCAAGAATTGATCAACAACATTGCCAAAGGCCATGGCGGACTTTCGGTTTTTGCAGGAGTAGGGGAGCGCACCCGTGAAGGAAACGACCTTTTGCGCGAGATGTTGGAGTCAGGTATTATAAAGTATGGAGATGATTTCTTGCACTCAATGGAAGAAGGCGGATGGGATTTGACCAAAGTCGATAAGAAAGCAATGAAAGAGTCAAAGGCTACTTTCGTTTTCGGTCAGATGAACGAACCTCCTGGAGCACGTGCGCGTGTGGCATTATCAGGTTTGACTATAGCCGAATACTTTCGTGACGGGGCAGGAGAAGGTCAAGGTAAAGACGTACTTTTCTTCGTAGACAATATTTTCCGTTTTACCCAAGCTGGATCCGAGGTATCCGCACTTTTAGGGCGTATGCCTTCAGCGGTGGGGTACCAACCTACTTTGGCTACCGAAATGGGGGCCATGCAAGAGCGCATTACCTCGACAAAAAGAGGTTCGATTACATCGGTTCAAGCGGTTTACGTACCTGCGGATGACTTGACGGATCCTGCACCGGCAACAACTTTTGCCCACTTGGATGCAACTACCGTACTTTCAAGAAAGATAGCCGAGTTGGGTATTTATCCAGCGGTAGATCCTTTGGATTCTACGTCGCGCATTCTGACCCCGGAAATTTTAGGAAAAGATCATTACGACTGTGCCCAACGCGTAAAAGAGTTGTTGCAACGTTATAAAGAACTACAGGATATCATTGCCATATTGGGAATGGAAGAACTTTCTGAAGAAGATAAATTGGCGGTAGGCCGGGCAAGGCGTGTACAGCGTTTCTTATCGCAGCCTTTCCATGTTGCGGAACAATTTACGGGTATTCCTGGTGTATTGGTAGATATCAAGGAGACCATTAAAGGGTTTAACATGATTATGGATGGCGAACTCGATCGTTTGCCCGAATCGGCCTTTAACTTAAAGGGAACGATCGAAGAGGCGATAGAGGCCGGAGAGAAAATGCTTGCAGAAGCCTAAACAGTTAAAAGTTCTAAGTTAAAAGTCTCTGACTTCTAACTTCTGACTTCTGACTTCTAACACAAAAATATGTATTTAGAAATCGTTTCCCCGGAAGCTACATTGTTCTCAGGTGAAGTGACATCGGTCACTGTACCGGGCATCAACGGAGAGTTTCAAATGTTGAACAACCACGCCCCCATTGTTTCGTTATTGCAGGCCGGGGATGTGAAGGTCGATGGAGATGTTTCCATTGATGAAGAACATGAAAACAAGTTTTCAAAAGACGATAAGGGAAGAACGGTCTTGGCTATTTCGAGCGGTACGGTCGAAATGAAGGACAATAAAGTCATTGTTCTGGCAGATTAAAAGCCTCCCCCTAACCCCTCCAAAGGAGGGAAAATATGAAGTAACGACCCAATTCGAATGAATTGGGTTTTTTTGTCCCCATGAGGGGATGGACAAAACATTGTTTTGGCTGGGGTGTGGTTGTTTTTTTGAATTTTCTTTGATTGTTTTTTCTAGCTTTTGGTGTTTGCTATCTAGTGCAGAACTATAATCAACTCCTAAAACATCAACTCTCAAACTCCAACAAATCTCCCGGTTGACAATCCAATTCCTTGCAGATTGCTTCGAGCGTAGAAAACCGAATTGCCTTCGCCTTTCCTGATTTTAATATGGAAAGGTTGGCCTCTGTAATTCCTATGGCTTCGGCGAGTTGCTTGCTTTTCATTTTCCGTTTGGCCAACATCACATCCAAGTTTACTATGATTGCCATATTATATCGTTAAATCGTTTTCGGTTTGAACTTTTAGCCCTCTTTTGAAGATTGCCGCAACATAAAGTAAGAACACGCCAAAAATTAAACTAAGGATCAAATTATGGACACCATCCATCACAGAAATCTTAAGAATCGCAGTGCGTATAAGTACATATAGAATTGGAAAAACGAGCAAATTGATAATTGCAAGTATTCTTAAATCTCTAATTGCATTAGAATTAAAAAGCACCTCAGATTTGAAGGCTTTCAGAATCATGGATATACTGTAGAGAAATGCACCAATGTAAACCAAAATGAGAGTGATACTCGTTATGATTGACGTATTATAATCGCCTTTGATGTCAAAGTAGGGGAACAGTGGAAAAGGCATGTCAAACCGACCATCTTTTAGTTCATAATTGCCAAAAACAAACGAAAGTAAAATAAAAAGTGCCAAAACTATGGAGCCAATGGCCCCAAAACGGAAAACATAGTACAAATAACTTGATACTGATTTTGGTCCGAACACTTTCATAGTTATACTTTTAGATGGTTAAGTCGTTTTCTTTCTTAAATAAACTTCCTTTTTTGATGAGCTCCGCCAACATCAGGATAATTACACCAAATAAACATAGGGGAATCCATTGATATAAGGATTTAAAGATAATACCGATACCAATCCAAATTCTACCGGAGAGATTTTCCTTTACAAACGTTTTTGTGTCTATTGAGGATAAAAATTCTAGAAAAATTTCAAGCATAAAAAATAGGAAAGAAATAGCGAGTATTACCTTTCCTGTTGAAAATAATAGTATCAGATTTCGATTTGAGAATAAATCCTCGTCTTTTAAAAAAGGTAATTGCTTGGATAATTTGATCAGGTAATAAAGTAAATAGATTAAAACAAAACTAACCAGCATGCATATGAAGATAAACCAGGAATCAGATAAATTTTGGCCTAAATCGATTGATAGAAGAAATTTTTTACCAATATTATTAAAAACAAGATACTTAGTGATTTTAACCAATAGGGCTAAAAAGTGAATACTTATTATGAAAAGTAGACCAAAAACCAGCCATTTTAAGAGAACATATATTTTTTCCATTTAATTATTGAAAAACAATAATAAAATATTGTAAAAAGAGATTTTTACCTCCAATCCCAATAGACTAATTCCCAAGAAATACCTTCGGATACTTGGGTTTGCAGAATCTCAAAGCCTACACTCAAATGGGCGTTCAGGGAACGTTGGTTGCTTGTAGCCACTTCGGTAAGAAGGCCGTCGTATTCTTTTTCAAGCGCTTTGCGGTAATAGGTATACATGCCCCTAAAAACACCTTGGGCCCTAAATTCCTTGGCAACACAGATTTGTCCCATGGCCAGATACTTTTTTCCCGGCAGGATAATATCCGCCGTTTCGAACATCGGGGCAAGTAGCGGAATATCGGTGCAAAATTTTCGTGTCATGCACAAGGCATAACCTATGACTTCATCATTGACTTTTGCTATGATATGTGGACAATCCGCATTCATACGCTTTAACAAATCATAAGTATGGATGACGGTTACAAAGCCCTCCTTTAGTTTTTCTTCATCGGTTAGTGAACCCAAGGCATTTTTTTGTTGCAGTAGTAATATGTCTTGCAGATCCTCGTCCGCAGTGGCGCGACAGTAGTGTATGTCCATCTATTTCAGCTTTAACCACTCCTTTCTAACGTTGCGTTGCTTTTTGGTAAGTGTTTCATTTTTCTTGGCAACTATCGTGTACATGGTACTTGGTCGTAAGGTCACATACGTACTTTTTAGAAGGCCGAATCGCTTAAAATCAACCTTGAGAACTTCGCCTGGTTTGAACTTTGATATAAAGGCATCGAACTCGATGCCGTCAGGGAAATTTTCACCATTGATGTTGGTCAATATATCCCCTTTATCCAAACCTGCTTCGTAGGCAGGGCTTCCCATTTTCGGATTGCCTTTTATTTCACCATGGCCATCGCCATCGAGCTCTGCATCGACTCCGAAATAAGGCACTTCAGAATGCTGTTTTAGTACAACACCCACTGATTCGAAAAGCGACTTATAATCGGGCATTTGACTATCGTAAATAAATGAATTGAAGAATCGGTCACCAAAAGGTTTTCCGGCATATTCATTCAGGGTTTGATGAAGATTTTCAATGGTATAGGGAATTTCCTTTTTTCCGTACTTCTGCCATATCAGTTTCATGTAATCGTCGAGGTTCAGTCCATTTTGACGCAATGATAGATCAAGGGCCAGGCCCAGCACGCTTCCGTAAGAATAATAAGAAATAAAGGTATTGTCCCGGTTAACGGGATCGACCGATGTGGCCGCATCTACAAAAGGAGCCTGGTAACTCATCTCGATGGGGTTGAAAAACTGTCGTGCCGGGGAATTCCATACATAATTGAAGGTGCCGGCCAGCCCATCGACATAACTTTCGGGAGTCATTAGTCGGGCCCGGCATAAGATCAATCCGGTATAATAGCTTGTAAATCCTTCGGCGAACCACAAGGCCCCGCTCATATTGGCTTTCGAAAAATCAAAAGGTTCAAGGGTTTTTGGGCGGATTCTTTCAACGTTCCAGGCATGAAAGAACTCGTGTGAAACGGTACCGATGTTTCCATCCATTCCGCCATCGGCCAAACTTCGAGTGCTTGTAAGAACGGTAGAATTTCTATGTTCCATTCCATCGCCCGAGGCATTGGGAATATAACAGGCCAAAAAGGTGTACCTGTCATAATCGAAATCAGGAAGTTCGCCGTAAACCTCTTTTTCGGCAAACACCGTTTTCTTTACTTTTTCAAAATAAGCATCTGCTTCTTCATTGGTGCCATTATGGTGAAGTGCCAACTGAATCGTCTGGCCATCCACTTCAAATTCCCGTAGCGTGAAATCACTGATTTCGGTCGGACTGTCCATAAAATATTGAAGGTGGGGTGCCGAATAGGTCGTGCCCGAGACCAAGGGAAGTTGGGTGGCGACTTTCCAATTTAGGTCTTCGCGCAATCGAAACATGACTTCTATTTTTCGATCTTCCAAACTTTCGGCATACATGAATGTTGCCGGCATATTCAGATGGGCGTGTGTCTCGTCGATTTGGGAGTATGTGCCATCGCCGCGATTGGCAAAAAGCGTATAGTTGATTTTGATCGTTCCGTCATGGTCGGATAATTTCCAGGAATAGGGATCGTGGCGTGTTATTTTCAATGGATTGCCCATTCCATCGGTTGCTTTAAATGCATAGACGTTCTTGGCAAATTCATGGATCGCATATCGTCCGGGCGATGAACGTGCCATGCGCACCGTAAGCGTATCTGAACTTACGTTAGGGAAGGTTGCCCTGATTTTAGCTTCGTGATGAATGGCGTTCTCAAATGAGATTTCATAGGCATTGGTTTGTGAAATACCCAATGAAGTAATCAACATTAACGGGAATAAAAAGAATTTGGCCTTCATTACTTGAATTGTATTATACAAACGAATATACTATTTAAATGAAGGAAATACTACATTTGCGGTATGGTCGATTTTCCCGAAAAACTCCGAAAAAAACTTTTAAAAAGAGAGACGGAAGGTGCTTTGCGCTCACTTGCCGGAAACGATAACAAAGTTGATTTTTCCTCCAATGACTATCTGGGTTTTGCAAGAAATGAAGCACTTTTCGCCAAGACCTTTCAATTGCTGTTAAAAGAAGGAATATCTCAAAATGGTTCAACAGGGTCAAGGTTGTTGTCGGGCAATCATCGGTTGTACGGTAGGCTAGAAAAAGATTTGGCCCAATTTCATAAAGCCGAAAGTGCCTTGGTGTTCAATTCGGGCTATGATGCAAATATTGGCTTTTTCAGTACAGTACCTAAGCGAGAAGATGTGGTTTTCTATGACGAACTTGTTCATGCCAGTATTCGCGATGGCATTAAATTGGGAAATGCGAAGAGTTATAAATTTGACCATAATAGCATTGATGATTTGATTTCTTGTGTTGAAAGGAACCGAAGCATCAAAGAGACCTCAGGCGAAGTCTATATTGTTACCGAATCGGTTTTTTCAATGGATGGCGATTCGCCTGATTTAAGTGCTTTGGTCAACCTATGCGCAAACAATAATTATCATCTGATCGTCGATGAAGCCCACGCGACAGGGGTGATGGGCAATAAAGGGGCCGGTCTGGTCCAACATTTGAACTTGCATGGTGAGGTCTTTGCCAGAATCGCAACTTTTGGGAAGGCCTTGGGAAGTCACGGCGCGGCTATTTTGGGAAGTGTAGAACTCATTGATTATCTGGTCAATTTCTCAAGAAGTTTTATCTATACTACTGGGCTTACCCCCCATACCTTGGCAACAATTGTTTCGGCCTATCAATTTTTGGATTCAGCTGAAGAAGAGCAACAAAGACTTCTAGAGAACATTAGTTATTTCAAACAAAAGCTAAAGACTTTGGAGCTTGACCCATTTTTTGTTCCGAGCGATTCGCCCATTCAATCGTGTGTGATACCCGGAAATGAAAAGGTAAGGTGCGTTTCGAGGAAACTTGGTGACGAGGGGTTTGATATCAAGGCGATTCTCGCGCCAACAGTGCCCGAGGGTCAAGAACGATTACGATTTTGTTTGCATAGCTTCAATACGGAAGGAGAAATTACTTGGGTACTTCAACTTTTAAAAAAGTATCTTTAAATTGGATGGAAACTACTTTTTATACCTTGGGAAGTTTTGAATTTCCCGCCGATGTGCAAATCATAAAGGGAAAATTGGAGTCTGAGGGGATACCGGTATTCCTTAGGGACGAGAACACGTTGAATTCCGACCCATTGATAAGCTCCGCCATTGGGGGCGTGAAATTACAAGTGTATTCAAGTGACAAAGACAGGGCTGTTGAAATATATAATGAGATCAGGGCCTATGCAGTTGACGATGATGGAAATCCGATCATTTGCCCGAATTGCAGGGCATCAAAATCTGAAGTATATTATAACGGGAAGGGAATTTTCTATAGACTTTTCCCTTTTTTTGAAAGTAGAAAGTACAGGTGCCTGAAATGTGGAATTATTACTAAAAGAAAGCATAGCGGTTGATCTAATTGAAAAGTTTTTATTTGATTTATTTAGAACAAAGTAAAAATCTTCAAATAGATGAGGTGGGCCATATTCCCGCTGTGGGTGAGTAGTAACCGAGATTCTTATTGGCGAATTGCAACTATCTGCCATTTGGCTGGCCTGACCTATTAAGAACAATAAAAATAAACAGATGAAACGATTTTTTGTAACGGGTATATCGACTGAGGTGGGTAAAACGGTCACGGCCGCTATAATTGCCGAGGCTTTGGAGGCCGATTATTGGAAACCGATACAGGCCGGAGATTTAGATAAATCGGATAGCCATACAGTGAAGAAGTTGGTTTCAAGTAAAAAAACCGTAATACACAAAAGTAGCTATGAACTAAAAAGCGCAATGAGTCCGCATGCGGCTGCCAAAATCGACAATATAACCATAGAACTTGATAAGTTGCGGGAACCCGAGACCGAGAACCATTTGGTCATCGAAGGTTCGGGGGGATTGCTCGTACCTCTCAACGACCATGATACGATTATGGATATCATCATGCCCAATTACAAGGTAATAGTGGTTTCAAGACACTATTTAGGCAGTATCAACCATACGCTTTTGACCATCGAATCTTTACAACAGCGCGGGTACGAGATTGCTATACTCTTCAATGGAAAAGAGAATGTCATGACCGAAAGTATAATCACCAAGAAGGCCGGAGCACCTGTTTTGGGGCGCATTGACGAAGAGACAAAAATCGATAAAGAAGTGGTAAAGAAATATGCGAATGTATTTAGACCCGTATTGCTCTCACTCTAAGCGTTGGCGAATTTCGGCGCCCTCAACCTCTGCCAAAATATTATAATTTTTCTCTAGATAAGCATCGATATATTGATTTTCGTCCTCAAGTTTTTTATCGAAAATCAATCTGTTCTTTCGGGTAACCACAATTTTTGGCCGGATTTTCTCCATGATATATTCAAGTTCTTCGACTCCCGTGGCCCTGGGATTATCAATATAAGGAAAAAGCTCACTTCTACAAATATTACTCGGATGGGTGGCTGCCATTGTGGGCGGCTTTGTTCCCAACGACCAATATCCAATATGAAATTCAAAAAACAGTACATTTTTTGTTTCCAGATTTTTTGATTTGAGATATTGGGGAACCGCAATTCCTTCCCCATTGAAGAAAGTGCCATTGTTAATTCTATTTTGGAGAATATTGGTGTATTCGAGATAGCTCTCCATCGGAAGCAGTACCAATAAACAGAAAACATAGGGTCTATAATCGTATTTTTGAAGAATCTTGATTCGACTTCCTATTAAGGCCACCAGAATGACCAAAATAGGATATAATTGTATTAGGTAATGACTGTTGATACGCCCTGCTTTGTAAAACGAGAACAACACACCCAATATGGCGACCAGCAAAATTTGGACATTTTTATTCTTGATGTTCAAATAATTCTTCTTCCAGGCTAGAAAAACAAGACTTGCCAAGATCAAAAAAGTAGGGGCCAAAGATAAGAATGAGCTTCTTCGTGCACCGGCATATTCCAAAGCGGCCAGAACGACCGATTTCCACCAAATATCCGCTCGACCCAAAAGATGGTAAGGGAGAACGGTCAGAATAATAACACCTATGATTCCCACTCCAAATGACAAAAGATTCAATAATGCACTTGTAAAATGTTTTTTTGCGTAGCATGAATAAACCAGATAAAGGCCGACCAAAAATACGGCGTAGGCAATATTCAATTTGGTCATAATGGCCAGGCCCATTAGCAATCCCGAAAAAAGAAAATAGGGGAATTTGGCCGATTTAATCAAAAGATAGAGTGCCGGTATGAAAAATACCATGCAGATATGTTCAGACATGACCCCTTGAATACTTCCGAACAAGCTTTGTAGTAGTACACACATTATTCCGGCCCAAAACCCTATTTTTTTTGAACCGATCCTTCGACCGATCTTATAGGAGAAGAATGCCGTGACGGCCACGATTAGCGCACCGATAAGCCGAATTGCGACGAAACTCTTGCCAAATAGGTAAATAATGCCCGCGAAGACAAGAAAGGTAATAGGAGGTTTTAAATCCCATAACTCGGTGTAAGGCAAATGGCCATCGACCCACGATTGCCCCATTAAGATAAAGGTACTTTCGTCGCGATCAATGTAGTCGCGAAAAAAAAATGGCAACCGGATGAATATCGAAACCAGGGCAAAAATTGAAAATACCGCCCAGTTCGTAAGTCTAGAATAGTTGGGGATGAGTGAATTTATAAGCCTTTTCAGCATAGGTAGTTTTGGGATGATTTTCCCATCTTTGCAAGATAGTCGATTCCAATAAATTTTGGAACCGATTTTTAAATCGAAGCGCTTGGAAAATCTTTCGGCAAGAGATCAAAAACATTTGTGGCACCCTTTAACGCAGCATAAGCTACATCCTAAAACGTTGGGAATAGTTAAGGCCCAAGGGGCTTTGTTGTTCGATGAGAACGGCAACGAATATATCGATGGTATTGCCTCATGGTACACGTGCATGTACGGGCATTGCAACGTGTATATTTTAAGTAAGGTTTCCGCCCAGATGAAGCAATTGGATCAGGTGGTCTTTAGTGGGTTCACCCATGAGCCTGCCGTCAACTTATCGGAAGAGCTTGTCAAAATATTACCCGGCAACCAACAAAAGCTATTTTTCTCCGACAATGGCTCCACGGCTACCGAAGTGGGCATTAAAATGGCCTTGCAATACCATTTCAACCGCGGTGAAAAAAGAAACGTTATGCTCGCGCTCGAAGATGGATTCCATGGAGATACTTTTGGCGCCATGTCGGTTTCGGGCCTCTCGGTTTATAACGGCCCGTTCGAAGAACATTTTATTCAAGTGGAACGATTTCCCGCTCCGACCAAGGATAATATCGATGACATTCTTGCACATTTGAATATGTTAATGGAGCAAAAGAATATTGCAGGATTCATCTACGAACCATTGGTGCAAGGTGCGGCGGCAATGAAAATGCATGATGCGGAAGCCTTGAACAAAGTTCTAAAGTTGCTTCAATACAATGATGTCGTTACCATTGCCGATGAGGTCATGACAGGTTTTGGCAAGACCGGCAACTATTTTGCATCCGACTATGTCGAAACCAAACCAGATGTCGTTTGCCTATCAAAAGCCCTGACCGCCGGGTTGGTACCTATGGCCATTACCACTTGTACCCAAAAAATCTACAGTGCATTTTATAGTGATGAACTAAAAAAAGGACTGTTTCACGGGCATACTTATACCGCCAACCCTTTGGCCTGTACAGCGGCATTGGCCGGATTGGAATTATTGAGATCCGAAGAAATGCAAAAAAATATCCATCGGATAATGGAATCACATCAACAATTCGATTTGCAAATAAAAGACAGCCCCAAAATAGCCAGAACGCGTCAATGCGGTGTTATTTATGCCCTTGACCTGAACCTGAAAATTGAACGTTATGGAAACCTGAGGGACAAACTGTTTCGGCATTTTATGGACAATGGGGTTTTTTTAAGGCCGCTGGGCAATACCATCTACGTTTTGCCGCCGTATATTATTACTGATGAACAGCTTCAAAAAGTGTATGGTACAATTAAAAGTGCTTTGGAGATAATTTAACCAAAATTCTATTTTGACCAAACCGATTTCCATTACCGCTATAGCATCGATTTCCCCTTTGGGAACTACTTTAGATGAAGCATGGTCGGGATACCAAACCCCGGAACCATTTTTTGGCCAAAAAATATTTAACGGCCGTTTAGAATGGGTAGCCCCTTTATCGAAAAATACTAGGGAGGCCGTAATCAAGCTCAGAAAATCTGACACCAGATACAAGAATCTTGATGATTCGGTATTATTTGCGGTCTTGGCTTCCAGAAATGCCCTTGATATGGTGGAATGGGGGGGTAGCGATTATTTCGGCATCAATATCGGTTCTTCGCGCGGGGCGACTTCGCTTTTTGAAAAATACCACGAAGAATTTATACAAAAGAAAAAGTCTTCGACCTTATCATCACCGACCACGACTTTGGGAAATATCTCATCTTGGGTCGCACACGACCTTCGCTCAAAAGGCCCTGAAATATCACATTCGATTACCTGTTCCACTTCGTTACACTCCCTTTTGAACGGAGTCGCCTGGATCAGAAGTGGTATGGCCGACAAATTTATTGTTGGTGGCAGTGAGGCTCCCCTAACGCCATTTACCATTGCGCAAATGAAAGCGCTGAAGATATATTCTCATGAAAATCATGGTTTTCCGTGTAAGTCTTTGGATCTTGAAAAGAAACGGAACAGCATGGTCTTGGGCGAAGGGGCATCGGTCGCATGTCTTGAAATGGGAGTTTCAGATAACACCTTGGCCATAATCGAGGGCATGGGTTATGCGACCGAGGTTTTGCATAACAACACTTCGATTTCGACAGAGGCCGATTGTTTTCAGCAATCTATGAAAATGGCCTTGGGTAAAATAAAGCCTGAAAAAGTAGATGTTATCGTTACACATACTCCCGGGACGGTAAATGGTGACATGGCTGAATTTAGAGCTATCGACAAAGTTTTCGGAAAAAAGATGCCGGCTTTGACCACAAATAAATGGAAAATCGGACATACTTTCGGGGCTTCGGGTATGTTGAGTGTTGAATTTGCTATATTAATGATGAAGTTTCAAAAATTCATAGGCATTCCTTTTTTGAAGTATGGCAGGCACCCCGACGAGATAAAAAAAGTCATGGTGAACGCCGTAGGGTTCGGGGGCAATGCGGTGAGTGTTCTTTTAAAGGTCCCATCCTGAAATTTCATAATCAGGTCATGAAGTAAAATTTAGATCACCTATTTTTGAACAAGCATTAATCCTATCTTATGAGCAAAACAAGACACGATTGGACCAAGGAGGAAATTCTGGCTATCTACAACAAGCCATTAATGGAGCTGCTGTACGAGGCAGCTACAGTGCATAGAAAATGCCACGACCCCAATACGGTTCAAGTGTCCACATTGCTCTCTATTAAAACAGGAGGTTGCCCCGAAGATTGTGGTTACTGTCCGCAAGCGGCTAGGTACCATACCGATATCGAGACCAATGACCTGATGACGGTTTCACATGTAAAGGCGCAGGCACTGCGCGCCAAGGCTTCTGGTAGTTCCAGGGTATGTATGGGAGCGGCATGGCGTAATGTAAAGGACGGGCCTGAATTCGACCAAGTGCTTGAAATGGTGAGGACCATCAATAAATTGGATATGGAGGTCTGTTGTACCTTGGGCATGCTTACCGAAAATCAGGCCAAAAGATTGGCCGAGGCCGGTTTATATGCCTATAACCACAACTTGGATACTTCAGAGGACTATTATAAAGATGTAATCTCTACACGCGCTTTTGAGGACCGTTTGAAAACTATTGACAATGTACGTAAGAGTAATGTTACCGTTTGTAGCGGCGGTATCATTGGAATGGGGGAAAAATTGGAAGATAGGGCAGGAATGTTGGTCGCACTGAGTTCCTTAAATCCGCAGCCAGAGTCCGTTCCCATTAATGCCTTGGTAGCCGTGGAAGGCACACCTATGGAGAATATAGAACCGATTTCAATCTGGGAAATGATCCGTATGGTTGCCACGACCAGAATCGTAATGCCCGAAACCCAAGTTAGGCTTTCCGCGGGGCGCACCCAAATGAGCAGGGAAGGGCAGGCCATGTGTTTCTTTGCCGGGGCCAATTCCATTTTTGCAGGTGATAAACTCCTTACCACCCCAAACCCCGATGTGAACGACGATATGGAGATGTTTAAACTATTGGGTCTGAACCCACAGAAGCCATTTACCAAGATTTCCCAACCTAAAACCGTCGAAGCCCAAGATTCGGAGTTAAAACCGTTGGGCGAAAAGCCGAAATGGTCAAGACCGGCGCATAGTATCGCGCGCAATGAAATGGCAAAAACTACGATCAAGACGAGGGAATAGTACTACATTAGGGTAATTTTAAGAATAAATTTTCGTAAGGTTATTTAAATTTGAGGTCGAAAAATAACCCCGTTGCCGTTGAGACTTCAAGATATTCCACGTGTACCCATGATTTCCAAAAAGGACTTTATGGAACATTATTTCAGGCCGCAAAAGCCTGTAGTAATTGAACGCACCATCGAAGATTGGCCAGCTTTTCAAAAATGGAACCTTGACTATATGAAGCAGGTCGGAGGTGAAAAAATCGTACCACTTTATGATGATAGACCGGTTCACCATGAAGATGGCTTTAATGAGCCCCATGCCCGAATGAAGATGTCAGATTATATCGACTTGTTAAAGTCTGAACCTACCAAATACCGTATTTTTCTCTGGAATATTTTAAAGGAAGTACCTGAACTTCAAGATGACTTTACGTTTCCTGATTTTGGCCTTCGCTTGATGAAGAAGCTGCCGATGTTGTTTTTCGGGGGGAGAAACTCATATACCTTCATGCACTACGATATCGATTTGGCGAATATTTTTCATTTTCATTTCGAGGGAATAAAGGAGTGTATCTTGTTTTCACCGTCGCAAACCAAATACCTATACAAGGTGCCACATTCGTTGATTACCCATGAAAGTATCGATTTTTCGAATCCCGATTATGAAAAATGGCCGGCATTACAAAGGGCTTCAGGTTACAGAACACAACTGAAACATGGTGAGATGCTATATATGCCAGAAGGGTACTGGCACTACATGAAATACTTGACCCCTGGGTTTTCGATGAGCCTGCGCGCCATTGCACGAAATCCCAAAAATTTGGGCACGGCCTTTTATAATGTATTGGTCATGCGCCACTATGATGGACTGATGCGAAAATTAAAAGGGCAAAAATGGATCGATCAAAAGAACAAGAAAGCCATTCAGGTCACGAATGAAAATTTTGAAACTTTTAGGTCGGGCACGATCAAAATCTAAGAATTATTTGGTAAGCTCGTTTATTTTGGCGTACACCAAATCGCTTTCCCAACCACGATAGAAAAGATAGTCGGCCAATTTCTTTTTTCTTTTAAGAAGATCGTTACTAGCCAGCGACTCCCACTTTTTTTCAGCTAAAAGGTGAAACGATTTGAGGTAAGCATCCTCATGAATTTCCTCAAGTGCCGATGCTATATTATATTTTGAAATTTTGCGCTGCTCAAGTTCATTGATTATACGATTTCGCCCCCATTTTTTGATACTGAACTTACCATGGACAAAGGTTTTGGCAAAACGTTCTTCGTTCAGGTAGTCGTTGTTGATGAGGTGCACTACAATTTGGTCGATTTCATCATTTCGAATTCCAAGTTCCCATAGTTTGTTCCTTACTTCTATGTGGCAACGTTCTTGATAGGCGCAATAGCGTTCCAGTTTTTTGAGGGCTTCCTTAAACGTAAATTTAGAGTGTCGGGCCATAAGATCAAAGAGGGTTCTTAGTCAATCGTGTAAAACATTTTCAACCGAATTTTGCGATTAGATAAGCAACTATTACCGTTGCCACTGTGAATGCGGATAAAATCGCAATGAATAAGAGCACCTTTAATATAGATTGGCCGAGCGATAGCCTATAGAGCTTTCCATAGGCATAAGTATAGAACACAAGGAGTAACAAAGAATTTAGGCCATATAATAAGGGATGGGTCACAAGACTGATTAAGAACAATATTGAAATCGAAATAAAACTGAGCCCTTGAATGAAACTATTGATTACTATATGTTCTCCGTAGTTATAGGGCCTACGATAAATAATGAATGCCAAAAAAGAATAAATCGGCAATAATAGTACAACAAGAATGTTGAAGTATTTGAGCATGAACCTTGTTTGCTTTTCGCTTGATTCGAGCTGTTCAGCCTGAAATTCCCCAGATGCGTACGGACCTCCCAATTTTTCTGCCATCCATTCCATTTGTGCTTTTTGGGCCCCTTTGTTGGCCTCGATAAACTGTTCGTCAAAAAAGTTAAAGGTAAGTATGGCAACAGTCATACCTATTACCAAAAAGGTAAAAGGGTTTACATATTTTTTTCGGGTTCCTTCTAAATACTCCTTAAAAAGAAGGCCGGGTTCGGTTATCAAAGTTCTTATGGTAAAGAAATACTTAGTGTCCCATCCGAAGACATTTTGGACTATATCTGAAAGCAACCCTATTGCCGTTATTCGCTTTTTTACCACTTTGGCCCCACATTCATCACAAAAGTTGGAGGTTTCAGAAAGTTCAGATTTGCAGTTTTTGCAGGTCATTTTAAGGTCGGTCGTATTAGGTTCAAACTTCTCGCTCAAAATAAAGATAATAGTACATGGCATATCCAAATTTCGATGCGTCGGTCGAGGTCAATGTCCAGCCCTCTTTGCTATTTTTATCCAAAAGCTCTTGGATTTTTTCGGTAGAGTCTTTTAATATGTGATTGGTGTCTAGGGTAAGTTTTGAATATAGAAGAAACGATTCTACTTTGTATTTTTTCATGAAGTACGGCTTTAAAATGGTAAAATACAAAAACCTTTTGAGCGCTTGGGTTATGAAGGGCCTAAAAACAAAAAAAGCGACCTCCTGTAGCAGAAGGTCGCTTTGATATCTTAATAAATGGTTTTGCCGTCTTTGTTCTTAAAACGGTATTCGAGATACGTATAGGCATCCCTAGGTTGTATTTTGATCCATCGTTTGTGCTCCAAGAACCACTTGGTGCGAATCGACGGGAAACCTTTGGTCAGATAGGCCGCAATAAAAGGGTGCAAGTTTAGGGTGATACTGTTATCTTTTGCAGGGCCTTTCAATAGCTTCTCCAAATCATTGTTGATTCTTTCAATCAACGAAATCGGGGCTTCCACCTCTTGGCCATTGATGCCATTGGGGTTCACCTCGGTTGTTTTGATATTCATTTCGGGCCTTACCCGTTGTCTGGTAATCTGTATAAGTCCGAATTTGCTCGGTGGCAATATCTTATGCTTTGCACGATCATCTTTCATTTCATCGCGAAGATGTTCGAACAACTTTTTTCTGTGCGGTGCCTTTACCATATCTATGAAATCGACCACAATGATGCCTCCCATATCGCGAAGACGTAATTGTCTTGCTATTTCGGAAGCTGCCAAGAGATTGACCTCCAAAGCAGTATCTTCTTGGTTTTTAGCCTTGTTCGAACGGTTACCGCTGTTTACATCGATAACGTGCAAGGCTTCGGTATGTTCGATGATAAGATAGGCGCCTTTGCTCATCGAAGCGGTACGCCCGAATGATGTTTTTATCTGGCGATCGATCCCGAATTTTTCAAAGATCGGTACCGATGATCTATACAGTTTGACCATGGACTCTTTGCCCGGCGCAATTTCTTGCACATAGTCTTGAATTTGGGTACAAAGCGTTTCGTCATCAACGTGGATTCCTGTAAAGGAGTCGTTGAAAACATCCCTAAGTATACTTGAGGCCCTGTTGAGTTCGACAAGTACTTTTGAAGGTGTTGGTGCCTTGTACAATTTTTTGCACATTGCCGACCATTTGGCCAACAAGTTTTCTAGATCTTTGTCAAGTTCCGCGACTTTTTTGCCCTCTGCAACTGTCCTGATAATAACCCCGAACCCTGCGGGCTTAATGCTCTTGACGAGCCTTTTGAGCCTATCTTTCTCTTTATTGCTCCCTATTTTTTGGGAGACCGAAACACGGTCAGAGAAAGGTACCATGACCAAATATCGTCCGGCTAACGAAAGCTCTGAACTTATTCTTGGCCCCTTGGTAGATATGGGTTCTTTGACAATCTGGACCAACAATGATTGATTGGCCTTAATGACATCGGTTATCACACCGTGTTTGTCAATATCTTTGTCAAACGGAAAGTTTTTTAACGAGTAGTCTCTCAACTTTCCCGAACTCACTTGTTTTATGAATTTAAGCATTGAAGAGAGCTGCGGGCCGAGGTCATGGTAATGCAAAAAAGCATCTTTTTCATAACCAACGTTCACGAAGGCGGCGTTCAGTCCCGTAACGGGTTTACGAACTTTCGCCAAAAATATATCGCCGACAGAAAAGTCGTTATTGTCTTCTTCTTTGTGCAATTCAGTGAGTTTTCCATCCTTTAACAGTGCAAAATCCACGGCATCGGAACTAGATCTTACGATTAATTCTCTATTCACCTGAATGTATTTGTATCTGTCCGTCTTTTGACGGATCAAATAGATTAAACAATGGTTGAAACAGGTTTGTGAACCTGCCGAAATCCACTACGGAATTTCTATGTCAATGAACGTATTAAAGTGAAAAAATAGTTTTGAACTACTTTTTCTTGTGGCGGTTAGCTCTTCTGCGCTTTTTGCGCTTATGGGTAGCTACCTTATGTCTTTTTCTTTTTTTACCACTCGGCATAAAGTCTTTCTTTAACGATTACTATAATTTATTTTACCTGTACATTGCTCTTAACACCTTCTACAAAAACCTTTGCCGGTTTAAAAGCGGGAATATTGTGTGCCGGAATCTTAATGGTAGTATTCTTAGAAATATTCCTTCCGGTCTTTTCGGCCCTGGTCTTAATGATAAAACTTCCAAAACCACGAAGATATACATTGTCACCGCCCTCAAGAGAGGTCTTTACTTCTTCCATAAAGGATTCAACCGTAGCCTGTACATCTCCTTTTTCTATTCCCAGTTTATCTGAGATCTTAGATACAATTTCCGCTTTCGTCATCTTGAATAATTAGATTTTCTGTGTGTTTTTTAGGGATGCAAATATATAAATTTAATTCAATCTTTTTCCGTAAAGGACTAATTTTAAGACGAATTCAACTTTTAATACTTTACTTTCGCACTTCACTGATCTTGCCAATGTCGTTTTCACGTAAAATCTTACTTTGGTATTATAAGTACAAAAGGGACTTGCCTTGGCGAGGCACGAAAGACGCTTATAAAATTTGGCTTTCCGAGATAATATTGCAACAGACCCGGGTTGTTCAGGGAGTCCCTTATTATTACAGGTTCATTGAGAAATTTCCTTCGATTTTTGATCTGGCAGAAGCCTCGGAGGAAGAAGTTTTGAAAATGTGGCAGGGCCTGGGGTATTATTCGCGGGCTCGAAACCTACATGCCACGGCCAAAATCATCGCTCAAGATTATGGTGGCATTTTTCCAAAAACTTATAAAGAACTATTAAGATTGAAGGGTGTGGGCGATTATACGGCAAGTGCCATAGCCTCAATATGTTTTGATGAACCGCGACCCGTGGTGGATGGAAATGTATTTAGGGTTCTGGCGAGGTATTTTGGGGTTGACCTTGCAATCAACAGTACTGAAGGCATCAAATATTTTAAGCAACTTGCCACAGAGATTATGGCCGTCGACGACATTAGGGATTATAATCAGGGGATCATGGAATTCGGGGCCATTCAGTGCGTTCCTAAAAATCCTGATTGCATGCATTGCCCCCTTAATGATGGTTGTAAGGCATTTCAAGAACAAAGGGTGGCCATACTGCCGGTCAAAAAGGGTAAGACCAAGGTACGAAAGCGATTTTTTAATTATTTGGTTCCGATCAGTCCTAATGGAAAAACCATTTTGAGGCAGCGAAGGGATAAGGGCATTTGGCGGCATCTCTGGGAATTTCCACTATTTGAATCCGGCTCGGTAATCGACACCCAAAAAGTTGAGATCCATGCAGCCGACATCGTTTCGGTTAAAGGAAATATTAACGTACGTAAATATAATGACGGCCCAATAGTTCATAAATTGTCACATCAACATTTATATACGACCTTTTGGATTATGGAGATAAGCGATGAATTTGACGATGGAATCGATTTTGTCGAAATCGAAAAATATCCCGTTCCTGTTTTGATAGCCGATTTCTTGAATACGTTCAAAAATTCGTATTTTTAACGGCTAGAAATTATTGTTATGAGCGGAACATTGAACAAGGTTATGTTGATAGGGCATTTAGGAGATGAGGTAAAAATGCACTATTTCGAAGGAGGAGGGTCGATTGGGCGATTTCCGATTGCCACCAACGAAACATACACCAACAGACAGACCGGTGAAAAGGTCACCAATACCGAGTGGCACAATATAGTGGTTCGCAACAAGGCCGCTGAAATTTGTGAAAAATACCTTAGTAAGGGAGATAAGATCTATGTTGAGGGTCGATTAAAGAACCGCCAATGGCAAGGTGAAGACGGCAATACCCGATACACTACCGAAGTGCATGTTCAAGATTTTACCTTTCTTTCCACCAAAAAGGAAAGTATGGCGAACGCACAAGGGGGGTCAATGCCCCAGAACCAAAATACTTCGGCCGCCCAAGTAGGGCAAAAGGCCCAAGAAACCTCTGCGTTGTTAGAACCTGAACACGAAGACGACCTGCCGTTCTAGTCAAATAAAAACCGTAACCTTTGGATTCTGACCCCGTTAGTTTGCTCCTCAATTTTATTGCGTTCGACGGTGCCATCGCACTTAAAGTTGTTGTACTATTTTTATTACTTGTGTGTTCTGCATTGATTTCAGGTGCCGAAGTGGCCTTTTTCGGACTTTCTGCCACCGAAATCAACGAGATTGCCGAGTCAAAGACCTCAAGGGGTTCGATAATAGTCAAGCTCTTGGAACGGCCCAAGAAATTACTGGCGACCATTTTAATAGCCAACAATGCTATAAATATTGGCATCGTACTGTTGTTCAGCGTAATCGGCGACACACTTTTTTCGGGTATCGATTATCGGCTTTTCGGCTTTGTTTCGATACGATTTCTTCTAGAAGTGATAGTTGCCACTTTTTTGATATTGATGTTCGGTGAAATACTGCCGAAGGTTTACGCGAACAGAAATCAAGTAGCTTTTGCCCACTTTATGGCCTATCCGATGAAAGTTCTTGATTTTCTATTTTCACCATTGAGCCTGCCCATGCGTTCTGGTACAATTTTTATGTTCGATAAATTGGGAAAGGAAAAATCGAACCTTAGCGTAGATCATCTTTCTCAGGCCTTGGAGTTGACTTCCGATGGTGATACTACAAAGCAGGAACAAAAGATTTTGGAAGGTATCGTTTCTTTCGGAAATACCGACACCAAACAAGTAATGAGGCCACGTATCGATATGTTCGCCCTTGATGAGGACATGAAATTTCCCGAGGTATTGCTTGAGATCAAGAAGAATGGTTATTCAAGGATCCCCGTTTTTTCGAAGAATATGGACAATGTGAGCGGGGTGCTTTATGTGAAAGACCTTTTGCCCTATATTGATAGAAAGACCTTCAACTGGATGTCACTTATACGTGAACCTTATTTTGTGCCCGAAAACAAAAAGCTTGACGACCTCTTGTTGGAGTTTCAGGACAAGAAAAACCATTTGGCCATCGTCGTAGATGAGTATGGTGGCACCTCTGGCCTTGTGACATTGAACGATATCATAGAGGAAATCGTAGGTGATATCAGCGATGAATTTGACGATGAAGACCTAGTTTACTCGAAGCTTGACGATTTCAACTATGTTTTCGAAGGAAAAACGACGTTAAAGGATTTCTATCGCGTCGCTAAGATCGAGGATGAAGAGCCGTTCGAAGTAAAAAAAGGGGAGTCGGAAACGATTGCCGGTTTTGTTTTGGAAATTTCGGGAGGCTTCCCCAAAAAAGGAGATAAGGTCGCATTCGACCAGTACCAATTTTTAATCGAGAGTATCGATAAAAAAAGAATAAAACAAATTAAAGTAACCCTGCCCCATGTATAATAGATTAACCGTTGGTTTGTTGATAGGTGTGTTCGTTTTTATGGGCTGTAAAGACGAGCTTCTTCCCAAGCCGAAGGCAATGTTGCGACTAGAGTATCCGCAACCGAAAATGGGCGAGCTGCAGACCGACCACTTTCGGTTCCGGTACAATGAAATGGCGCATCTTAAAAACCGGACGAGCAGTTCCATGGAACTTGACTATCCGCTGATGAAAGGCTCGATCTTCATCAATTATAAAAGGGTCGATGACAACCTTGAAAAGTTGCTCTCGGATGCTCAAAAACTTTCTTACGAACATTCTATAAAGGCTGACGGCATATCGGAACAACCTTTCATTAATGTCGAAGACGAAGTATATGGCATGTTCTATAAGGTCACCGGTGATGCCGCCTCACAGGCTCAGTTCTATGTCACCGATAGTACCGAACATTTTGTGACCGGCTCGTTGTATTTTTATGCAAGACCGAACTACGATTCCATTTATCCCGCGGCCGAGTACCTTCAAAATGATATCCGCAAGATTATGGAAAGTCTAAGCTGGAAGAAGTAGCTTACGATTATTTGAGAAGATTTTCGGCTTTTTCAAGACTTGAATTGATTGCATCGGCCACTTCCTTGATTTTCTTTTCCTCGGCGTCAAGCAATTTTTGTTTTTCTTCAGAAAGTGCCTTGCCCTTATGTATTTCTTCATAGTGGAATTTATTTCCGAAGTCCTTCATCCAATCCATCATGGCTTTGTGCGCCGTTTGTAGATCTTCGCGCGCCTCCCTATATTTCAGACCCATTTCAGTACTGTCTTCTTTTGAACTGAGTTCGCTTACCAATTTGCCAAAACGACTCATTTTGGGCATGACCTCGTCATGAATGGCTATGATTTCTTTCAATTGAGTGTTTGACAATGTCTCGGCCTTTTTTTCTTCGTCTTTACAAGATGAGATTATCAGTACAAAGGCCAATAGGCAAATTATAAATATGCTTTTTTGCATCATTATCCAGGAATATGACATTTGGAATTAAGAACAATTAGTATGCGAAGGTTGTACATTACAAAGATAAAAAATGCACTTAAGAACTAGAAGTTAAAATCATGTCGAATGCCATTCGGAGTGTATTTTAGGCATTTCAGGATACCTTGGTGATATTCAATCCGAACCTTTTAATGTTCCTTGCGAACTATTATCACATGGGTTCATTATTTTTTTTGGACTTTCTCTTAGCTGAGATGCTACCTATTTGTAATACTCTTGGTTTTTGCTTAATTTGAAGGGATGAAAGAGTTTGCATTGCCCATACGGTTCGGAATTGCCACTAGCGGCTGTCTTATAGCCTACTTCTTGATTCTTTCTCTTTTTGATGCCCACACCAACGTTTTTTATAGTCTGTTCAATGCGGTCATAACCGGATTTGGAATTTATGAAGCGATAAAAATTCTCAAGGGGAAGGATGAAAAGGGTTTTAATTATGGAAAAGGATTTGTTACCGGCATGGTGACAGGTGGGGTGGCCACTTTTATTTTTACGCTTTTCTTTGCCTTATATTCCACCGAACTCAACGTTGGGTTTCTTGAGAAACTTTCGGCACAGTGGGCAAATGACTATCAAAGTTTTGAGGCCATTGTTTTCGCTACCGTTTTTATAATGGGTTTTGCCACCACCTTGGTCTTGACGCTCACCTTTATGCAGCTTTTCAAGAAGAGCAATAATCTTCGTAATAAATAGGTCTAAAAACTCTAGAAATCGCTTGTGCATTAAGCATTAAGCAGTATATTTGCATCCGCTTATTGAAAAAATAGGTAATAAATTAAATAAATATACACGCTATGTATGCAATTGTAGAGATGGCAGGGCAGCAATTCAAAGTTGCGAAAGACCAAAAAGTGTATGTTCATCGCTTACAGACAGAAGAGGGTAAAAAGGTAACTTTTGACAATGTACTTCTTTTGGACGACGGCAAGAACATTACGGTTGGCGCCCCGGCCATAGACGGAGCCGCAGTAGAGGCCAAAGTCATCAAGCACCTTAGGGGTGACAAAGTAATCGTCTTCAAAAAGAAAAGACGTAAAGGTTACAAGGTAAAAAATGGGCACCGTCAATCGTTGACTGAAATCGTTGTTGAGAGCATTATTGCCAAAGGGGCTAAAAAAGCAGCTCCTAAAGAAGAGGCAAAGCCTACCGAAAAGGTAGCGGCCCCAGAAGCAAAGGCAGAACCAAAGAAGGCAGCTCCGAAAAAGACGGAAACAAAGGCAGAACCAAAAAAAGCAGCGCCTAAAAAGGCGACTGTCAAAGCTGATGACCTCAAAAAAATTGAAGGAATCGGACCTAAAATTGCAGAAACCTTGATTGCTGCCGGTATTGCGACTTTTGCCGATTTATCAAAGACAAATCCGGCCGAAATTTCTGAAATCATTGCCGATGTGCGTGGAAACCATGTTACCGATACATGGCCAAAGCAAGCAAAACTTGCAGCTGACGGTAAGTGGGACGAGCTTAAAAAATGGCAAGACGAATTAGACGGGGGTAAAGCATAAGTAAATTTAATAATCAGTCCCTGAAACGGTTCGGGGTTAAACAGATATATCATGGCACACAAAAAAGGTGTAGGTAGTTCTAAGAACGGAAGGGAATCAGAATCGAAACGACTCGGCGTTAAGATTTTTGGTGGACAAAAAGCCGTTGCGGGAAATATCATCGTGAGACAACGAGGAACAAAACACAATCCGGGTGAGAATGTATATGCTAGCAAAGACCATACATTGCACGCAAGTGTTGACGGACTTGTAAAATTCGAAAAGAAGGCCGGTGGAAAATCTTATGTTTCCGTTGAGCCGTTCGAGGCTTAAAAAAATACCGTTTAGTAAAAAAGCCCTTTCAATATTGAAAGGGCTTTTTTATTTTGACAAATATACTTTCTCGATCCAAATATCGTTAGATTTACGTAGATATCTTGTATGCCATGCTTTTGCCATTCTTATGGTATATGCTTAAAAATTAACGTTTTATCAAAAAGAAATGATGAAATACACCCCACTATTTCTCATCGTATTCTTTTTTGGTTGCGCCAATGATGCCGACCTGCTTGATGATGCGGTTTATATTCAAGAAGTTGTCGAAGTCGAAGTTCGTGAACCGAAGGGTGGAGAAGGTACGCCCGAAAGTGAAGTCTCGATTCTTTCCCGTAAATTAATTGAAATAGACCAAGAATTGGCATCCCTTTTTTGTCATGGAGATCAAAAAACCATCAATTTTGGGCAAGGATCGTATTTGGTCTTTGAAACAAGTATGAACAATTTTGAAAGATTGTCGTTCAATGAATTACAGAATTATGGTAATAGGGCCATGGAAAATCTAGATAATAATGGTTTGGATAGACCTATAATTTATCGTAATTATTTAATGGATGGTCTTGTTTCTTTAGACAACACATCGGACTTTATCACCAACCTTTTTGCTGATTTCAACGTCATAAGACAGACTGGTTTAAAAACCATAGTACGATTTTCATATACTATGTCACCCAGTAATGAGAATTCGGCTAAGCCTTTTGAATATGTACTTGAAAAAGGAGCGCTTGAACATATTATAGGCCTATCTTCTACATTAAAGAATAACGCCGACGTTATCTCTTGTTTTCAGATTGTATTTGTTGGGGACTAATCGTTCAAGAATTAGCGAAACCGACATAAACGTAAAAAACCTTGCATTGAAGATGCAAGGTTTTTGTTTTTTGAATCACCTCCGTTATGAAGGCATACCTGATTATTAGTATCTATAATACTCCGGCTTATAAGGCCCTTCGACCGTTACCCCTATATATTCGGCTTGATCTTGACGCAATTCGGTCAATTCGGCGCCCAATCGTGACAAGTGTAGTTTGGCAACTTTTTCATCTAAATGCTTAGGTAGCATATATACATCGTTGTCATAATTGGCACTGTTCTTCCAAAGTTCGATTTGAGCCAAAGTCTGGTTGGTGAACGAGTTGCTCATTACAAAACTTGGATGACCGGTGGCACAACCTAAATTGACCAGCCTACCTTCGGCCAGAACGATAATGTCTTTACCGTCAAGGGTATACTTATCGACCTGAGGTTTGATCTCATCTTTGGTATCGCCATAATTTTTGTTCAACCAGGCCATATCGATTTCATTGTCGAAATGACCGATGTTGCAGACGATGGCCTTATCTTTCATGGCCTTGAAATGTTCGGCCCTAATAATGTCTTTGTTCCCGGTAGTGGTAATTACTACATCGGCATTGCCTACGACAGTTTCAAGTTTTTTGACCTCGAACCCGTCCATACAGGCTTGTAGGGCACAGATTGGATCTATCTCGGTAACGGTGACAATGGCACCGGCTCCTTTAAAGGAAGCCGCCGAACCTTTGCCGACATCACCGTAGCCGGCTACTACGACTCTCTTGCCTGCCAACATGGTATCGGTTGCACGTCGAATAGCATCGACGGCACTTTCGCGGCACCCATACTTATTGTCGAATTTTGATTTCGTGACCGAATCGTTCACGTTTATCGCTGGCATAGGAAGCGTTCCTTTTTTAACGCGTTCGTACAAACGGTGAACACCCGTGGTAGTTTCTTCAGACAGTCCTTTAATGGCCGCTGCCAATTCAGGGTATTCATCCAAAACCATATTGGTCAGATCACCACCATCGTCCAAGATCATGTTCAAAGGCTCTCTTTCTTCACCAAAGAACAAAGTTTGCTCGATACACCAGTTGAATTCTTCCTCGGTCATCCCTTTCCAAGCATAAACCGGAATACCTGCAGCGGCTATGGCTGCAGCGGCATGGTCCTGGGTCGAAAATATGTTGCATGAACTCCAGGTGACCTCTGCCCCCAAAGCCACCAAAGTTTCTATAAGAACAGCTGTCTGAATGGTCATATGCAGACATCCCGCTATTCGCGCGCCTTTCAAAGGTTGTTCATTTTTGTACTCTTCACGAAGCGACATTAACCCTGGCATTTCGGCCTCGGCCAATTCGATTTCCTTTCTTCCCCAGTCGGCAAGCGAGATATCTCTTACTTTATAAGGTATGTAAGTAGCGGTTTTGGTGCTCATAGTCCTTTTTTATTTTTACTTTCGTTCAGTGACGGTTTTTCCGTCAATTGCGATGGCAAAGTTACGAATATCCTAAATAATGCAATGCCACTTTATAAAACTATAACGGTCGATTCATCGATTTTAGTTCACATTTGGAAGATCGAGGAATCAGAATCTCAACTTTCGGAAGGAATCAGGCTTACGGATAATAGTCAACGGCGTATGCTCGGCATGAAATCGGAACTCCATCGAAAAGGTTTTTTGAGCATTCGGCATTTAATGGCCAAGCAAGGCTATGAAGATGACGATATGTACTACGACGCCGCTGGAAAACCCCACTTAAAAGATGGTAAACATATTTCGATCACCCATTCGAACCATTTTACGGGCATAATAGTAAGTGGAGATAGGGAAGTCGGTATCGATATCGAGAAACAGCGCGATAAGATTTTGCGCATTGCCCATAAATTTACCCCGATTGAAGAATACCGTACTATCGCCAATAACGATGCTCTTGTAAGGAAGTTGACCGTTGTTTGGGGATGTAAGGAATCACTGTACAAGATTTACGCCCAAGAGGGGCTGAGTTTTTTGCACCATATCAATATTGCCGATTTTTCGATTGCGGATCTTAAGACAACGGGAGAGATTTTATACCAAGGAAAGATATCACATTACGATATTTCTTTTTTTGAATTTGAAGGATTTACAATGGTATATGCGCTTGGAAGTTGATAAGTTTGTGGTATGTCTTCGGAGGTTGCATAGGCCAAACCGAAAATAAAACCGCAAGCAATGAAAATCTCAGTTGAGCTCACCTTTTCGCCTTTACAGGACGACTTTGAGCAACACATCATCAATTTTATCAAAAACCTACGAACGTCCGGACTTACCGTTTTGGAAAATCCGTTGAGTACCCAGGTGTATGGCGAATATGACGAGGTGATGCAGGTGTTGAATGCCGAGATCAAGATTGCCTTTGAATTGATGGACAAGGGATTGCTATATATGAAAATCGTAAAATCGGACCGAAGCGGCTATGAACCAAATTTTTGATTTTTTTCTCAGCTCGTACCAAGGAAAGGAAACACATATTATTGTTCTAGAAGCAATTGTTTTGGTAGCCGGTATTTTGAGTGTTTGGTATGCCAAAAAGGAGAACATCCTTGTTTATCCGACCGGCTTGGTGGCCACCGTCATTACCGTATATCTTTTTTTAAAAGACGGCCTTTTAGGTGATATGATGATGAATTTCTATTGGTCGGCAATGAGCATTTATGGGTGGTGGAACTGGTCTAGAAAAAAAGATGATAAAAAAGTGGTGCAAATTTCACGAACGACAACCAAGGAAAAATTGATAGGCGTTGCCTTGTTTTTTGCGACCATGGCCATCAACTATTCGGTATATAGGGCGTTCGATTACGAAATCGAATCTTCCAATTATATCGATATTTTCACATCAGGACTATTCTTTACCGCGATGTGGTATATGGCCCTTAAAAAACTGGAAAATTGGACCCTTTGGATTATTGCCGATTTGATTACGGTGCCCCTTTATGCATATCGCGGTTGGGGCATGCTCTCCTTTCAATATGTTATATTTACCGTTTTGGCGATTCAAGCCTATATCGAATGGAAAAAAAGTTTAGACAACAGCCCGCACATATCGTAAGAGTAGTGCTTTTTGGCCCCGAATCAACGGGTAAGACCACCCTATCGGAGCAGTTGGCTCGACATTACAATACGGTTTGGGTGCCTGAATATGCACGGGAATATTTACAGAATAAATGGAACAATGAACGCAAGACCTGTGAACCACATGATCTGCTTCCCATTGCCGAAGGCCAGATACGATTGGAGAATGATTTGGCCAAAAAAGCAACAAAAGTTCTTATTTGCGATACGGATCTTTTAGAGACCAAGGTATATTCCGAAGCCTATTATGTCGGGCATTGCGACCCGATTTTAGAAAAGTATGCCCTTGAAAACCAATACGATCTTTATTTTCTGACGTATATCGATGTGCCTTGGGAGCTTGACGACCTTCGAGACAAACCATTGGAGCGTGAGCGAATGTTCCAATATTTTAGAGACACTTTAGAAAAATACAATCGTAAATTCATTATTTTAAAAGGAGATAAGAAAACTCGTCTGGCGACCGCAGTCGCCCATATCGATAAATTACTTGACAAATGAGCCATATTTCCAATCAAGACCAGCCACAGTTAGATCAAAAGGGAATCACAAAAGACAAAGTACTCGATCAGATCGAGACTTTTAAAGAAGGCATTCCTTTTGTCAAATTGGAAAAGGCGGCGGTCATCGGTGGAGGAATTTCAAAATTTTCCGAGCTGGAAGAAAAGGAGCTTGTCGCAAAATTTGAAAGAGACCGAAAGAAACTTACACTTCTGAAATTTGTGCCGGCCTCGGGGGCAGCGTCCCGAATGTTCAAGTCCCTATTCAATTTTTTGGATACTTATAATCCTGGAAAAGAAACCCTTGAAAGCTACCTTCAGAGAACCAATGATGGTGATATCAAGGTTTTTTCACAAGGCCTGACCGATTTTCCCTTCCATAAATTGGTGCAATCCAGAATTGTGGGGCAGTCCACTTCAAAAGACGATGAAATCTACCTTTTCGTAAAGGAACTATTGTCCGAAGACAGACTTAACTATGGCTTTTACCCCAAGGGACTCTTGCCTTTCCATAATTACGGTGAATTTGTTGCGACCCCTTTTGAAGAGCATTTTATGGAAGCCGCACTGTACAGTAGAACAGATGATACGGCCAATCTTCATTTTACGATTTCCGAACAACATGGCTTAATGTTCAACAAGGAATTCTCGAATATAAAAGAAAGGGTTTCGGGCAAAACGAATACATCTTTCAATGTAGGCTATTCTTATCAAAAGTCCTCTACCGATACCATAGCTGTCGATATGAAAAATAGACCGTTTAGAAATGATGATGGGTCGCTTCTCTTTAGACCAGGCGGACATGGAGCATTGATCGAAAACCTCAATGAGCAAGATGCCGATATCGTTTTCATCAAGAATATAGACAATGTAGTAGTACAAAAAGATATAGAAAAAGTCGCTGATAGTAAAAAGGTATTGGCCGGTCTACTTTTGAAAATTCAAGAAAAGGCTTTTGAATATGCCGAACTTTTAGATACGGGTGAAGTTTCCGAAGGCATGATGGCCGAAATCAAAGGCTTCCTTGAAAGAAATTTGAACTCAAGATTTTTGCATAAATACTACGGTTTCAATCAAGAAGAACAGATTGCGGTTTTGAAAGACAAGATCAACCGCCCGATCCGCGTCTGTGGCATGGTCAAAAACGAGGGCGAGCCCGGGGGAGGGCCTTTTTGGATATTAGATGCATATGGTCATAGCTCTTTACAGATTATCGAGTCAGCCCAAATCGATATGAACAATATGGATCAAGTTCATATACTGAAAAATTCAACGCACTTCAATCCTGTTGATCTGGTCTGTGGTATAAAGAACTACAAGGGCGAAAAATATGACCTCAGGCAATTTGTCGATTATAAACAGGGCTTTATAACCGAAAAGACCAAAGATGGCAAGGCCCTAAAAGCACTCGAACTACCTGGGCTATGGAATGGGGCAATGGCTTTTTGGAATACTGTTTTCGTTGAGGTACCCTTGGTAACCTTCAATCCGGTGAAGACGGTCAACGACCTTTTGAAGATATCACATCGGGCAAGCTAGATCTTTGGGCTATCGAATTTTTAAAAGTGTGTATGTTTTACACACTTTTTTCATTTTTTACACAACGGTACACATTACATAAATATTTTTATACACACTTAAACAACACATATTCAGCATATTATGATTTATTTAAAGATCGATAATCTGTTGGCACTATTTTCCCGTATATGAGGATGATTATCAAAACAAATAATTAATATTTTAAAAGAACACAAAATGAAAAAAGTAATGTTAGTTGCAGTTATGGCCTTAGGATCAATGACCGTATTTGCACAAGAAGAAGTACAGGCCGTAGCCGCTGAAGCTACTGAAACAGCTGTCGAAGCTACCGAAGAGGTCGCTACAGAGGCCGTTGAAGAATCAGTTGAGGTTACTGAAGAAGTTGCCGTTGAAGCCACTGAAGAGGCAGTTGAAGCTACTGAAGAAGTTGCTGTTGAGGCCACTGAAGAGGCAGTTGAAGCTACTGAAGAAGTTGCTGTTGAGGCTACTGAAGAAGTTGCCGAGGCACAAGATGACTTTGCTGAAGTTGCAATTGAAGAATTACCAGAAGCCATCACTACTGCTCTAGAAGCAGCTCATCCTGGGGCTACAATCTCTAAAGCCTACATGAACGAAGCTTCACAATACAAGTTGGAAGTTGCCAAAGAAGACGGTTCTGCAGTTGAGTTGTATGCAGACGCAGAAGGTAACTGGATTGAAATGTAAGCCACTGAGCTTAGTTTAAGAAAATCAATCAGTTCTTAATTAGCATTTAGTCTCGACTTCCCCCGGAGTCGAGACTTTTTTTTGCGCAATAACCATCAACGTATTCAATCGAAAAGAATTCCCACATACTTCTGTGTCAGGGTTTCCGATGAAATGTCATTCCCGCAACAGCGGGAATCTAAATAACAGAAATTCGATTTTTGGCCTTCAGGTCAAAATAAAACCAGCGAAACTTGCCTGCCGGTAGGCACCTGCACAGATCTGCTTTGAGGATCGATGGTTTCAAGAAATTCTTTGTTCGTTAAAGGCACTGACTTTTTTTTCTAAGTGCCATGTCAATTTGTATAGAATCTACACAAAGTTCTAGATCTACTACCCAGAATTATACACTTCCTATTTAAATATTTAGAACATAAGTCACTAACATACAATAAGTTAGTTATAAAAAATATCTTTGGTACTATTTTTTCAATGTACGTAATGAGTTTAATAGTTAATAAATATATATCATGAAAAAATTAGTTTTTGTACTGGCGCTATCACTTGGAAGTCTAACCGCGTTCGCTCAGGATACCGAAGAAGTTCAAGCTGAAGCGACCGAGGTTGTAACGGCTCAAGATGATTTCTCTGAAATCGCTGCCGAAGAATTGCCAGAAGCTGTGACCGCCGCTGTCTCAAAGAATTATCCGACAGCCAAAATCGATAAGGCTTATGTAAACGAAGAAAAACAATACAAGTTGGAAGTATCTCTTGAAGACGGTACTTCAGGTACCTTGTATGCTGACGAGAACGGAAACTGGATTGAAATGTAATAACTTGAGTTATTTGTTTTGTATCAAGTTGGTTTGGTCAGAAAGGGGTTGCAATCGCAACCCCTTTCTATTTTAAATTGTTTTGGGCGCATATTGTTTTGTGGCCCGAAGACGGTGCTTTCTAGCGGGCCTATTTTATGAAAATTTTGGGTGGCAAATAGCTTTCTTATGGTATTTTTACGTACATACCTTTAGAGACCTAATTTTATGCCAAACATCTTGATCATCGAAGACGATACGGCCTTTTGTCAAATGCTTCAAAGGTTCTTGACCAAAAAGGGATACGTCGTAGAAACAAGTTTTGCAGCCCCCGATGCCAAGACCAAGTTCAATAGCACTACATATGACCTTGTTCTTACCGATTTACGCTTGCCCGATTATGACGGCATCCAATTGCTCGAAGAGATAAAGAAGAGCAATCCGAAAACCCCTGTTATTGTAATGACGGGCTATGCTGAGGTGGGTTCGGCGGTAAGTGCCATGAAAAAAGGTGCATATGACTATATAGCGAAACCTTTCACTCCCGATGACATCGTGGCCGTAATCGAAAAGGCTCTTAAAGCGCGACCCGATTTAGCTCCATCGGCATCCCAAAAGATTATTCCTAGAAATGACAATAACGTCAGTGAAAATAATGCGCATAAGATTGTTCTAGGCGTAAGTGAAGCCTCAAAGAAACTTGAGGAATACATAAAATTGGTAGCGCCGACCGATATGTCGGTATTGATTACGGGCGAAAGTGGTACGGGTAAAGAAGTCACCGCTAAGGCCATTCACGATAACAGCAGCCGTAGCAGTTTCAATTTTATTGCGGTCGATTGCGGCGCTATTCCCAAAGAATTGGCGGCCAGCGAGTTCTTTGGCCATATCAAGGGAAGTTTTACCGGAGCCGTAGAGGATAAGGTGGGCAATTTCGAGGCGGCCAATGGCGGTACTCTTTTTTTGGATGAGGTAGGTAACTTATCCTATGAAAATCAGATACAATTATTGAGGGCACTTCAGGAACGTAAAATAAAAAAAGTAGGAAGTACCAAGGAAGTCAATGTAGATGTCCGGATTGTTACCGCTACCAATGAAGATTTGACGGAAGCGGTGGAAAAAGGTACTTTTCGGGAAGATCTCTACCATCGCTTGAACGAGTTTTCAATCCATATTCCCTCGCTTGAAGAGCGCTTTGAGGACCTAATGCTTTTTGCGGACCATTTTTTGTCAAAATCCAATAGTAATCTGAACAAAAATGTGCACGGATTTTCAAACGAAGTTTGGGATGTTTTTCGACAATACCACTGGCCCGGAAATTTGCGCGAACTACAGAACGTTATAAAACGAGCGGTACTGTTGACGACGGGTGACGAAGTTGAAATATCGGCCTTGCCAAAAGAAATTTTGCAGGCCAATGGCAAAAAGAATGTACCTGGTACTATTTCCAAATCTGAATTTGAGAAAGACCAGATTATCAAAGCACTTCAAAAGACCAACTACAATAAATCGAAGGCGGCCAAGCTATTACAGGTAACCCGTAAGACACTTTACAACCGAATCAATCATTATAACTTAGACTTGTAGCCAAATATTCGTTCAATTCGTCGGTCAGGTTCGTTACTCCACTTTTCACTTTTTGCAGGGCATCGAGCAGTTGCCCCCGATTCATGATTTTCCAATTGGCGAGTTCCAATTTTTCCAAGGTTGGCACGGTCGAATCGACTTTCAGCTGTCTGAACATGGGCAACATTCGATGCGCGACTTGATTGATTTTCGCGTAATCGATGACCGTTACGGCCTCTGAAAGCTGTTGAATATTGATTTCGGTATCGCGAAGAAAAGTTTGTAGAACTTCACAAACGGCATTATCGTTATCACCTAAAAACGAATTGATTATTTCAAGATTGAAATGGGTTGTCGATTCCTGCTCTTTTTTAATAGCAGGTTTTTCCGATATCTTTTCCGTTTTGATGCCGAGCATGTTGAGCATACCGATCAACTCGCCTTTTGAAAAGGGTTTTTGAAGTACCTGGGCAAATCCTAATGCCGTATACGCCTCGACTTCAAGATCACGTCGTCCGGTCATGGCGATAATGGGTTGCCCTTGGTAATGGTCGTATTTACCCGATTTTAATCTTTTCAGTACCTCGAATCCTGTAACCTGGGGCATTTGTATATCGGTCAAGACCAGGTCATAGGCCAAATACGAATCTTGTTTGATGGCCAAAAAATTGGAGAATGTATGTACGGTAATACCCATACTTTCGGCTAGTTCGCGTAGCATGCCCAAAAGGGCGCCATCATCATCGATAACCAGCATTTTCAACTTCGGAACCAAAAAGGCCGTGTCTTGTCGAACGGTTACGCCCTTGTTCGTCACTTCCAATGGAACCTGCAGCGTAAAGGTACTCCCTATACCTTCTTCACTTTTCAGTTTTAGCGAACCGTTGAGCAATTCGGCCAATTTTTTGGAAATGGTCAACCCCAGTCCGTACCCTCCGAATCTTTTTTCCGTCGAGTGGTCGGCCTGTGTAAATTCCTTGAAGATCAAGTGCTGTTTTTCGTTGGGAATACCGATTCCCGTATCGATTACGTCAATTTGCAGCAAAGTATTTTTTGATGAACGATTCTGCGCTATCGCTTTGATAGTAATGGAGCCTTCTTCGGTAAACTTAAAGGCGTTTCCAAGAAGATTGTTCAAAATTTGGCGAATGCGAAAAGGGTCGCCCAAAAGGGGCTTTTCGAGCTGCCCGTCGATTTCCAATGTTAGTTTTAGGTTTTTGTTGCGGTACAATGCCTCAACGTTCTCGGCGGTCTCCCGTATTAGATTGGCAGCGACAAAAGGCACTTTTTCGATATTCAGTTTACCCGCTTCCAGCTTCGAGAAATCCAAAAGGTCATTGACCAGATTACCGACGTATTCTGAAGCTGATTTTATATTTTTGAGGTAACGGGCCTGTTTGTCCGTAATGCCTGTATTCTCCATCAATTCGGTATAGCCCGATATGGTATTCAAAGGTGTTCTAAGGTCGTGGCTTACGGTAGAAATGAGTTGTTCCCTACTTTTTAGTAGTGATTCCGAAAATTTCTTTTCTTTTTCAAGTTTTTGCCGATACAGTTGTACTTTCCAAAAATCGCGGTTGATCAAAAAGGTAAAAATACCGACGATTATGAACCCTAAGAGTGCCGTAATGCCCGCCAGCCGTATGCTACGGCGCATCGTCGCTTGCCGCTTTTGGCCGACTTCATAGGTATTGGCCAAAATTTCCTGTTCTAAGGCCGCAATGATATTTTGAAGTTGTCTTGAAAGTTCCAGATCGTTTCTGTTGACCTCGAGCTCTTTCTGTGCCAAAGATTGCTGTGATTGGAAATCTTTGAGCTTCGCTCTTTCCAACATGACCCGAGAAGCCGATAAAATAGAATCGGCATATTCAGCATCGGCAGTTCCATCTTGATTTTTCGGAACATTTTGGCTCAAAAGCTTGGCATATTCCGTCAGCACTTTTTGTTCGTTCGGAGACAATTTATCGTAATCGGCCACCATATTTTCGGCCGAAAACCTTCCAAATGATTCTTTAATCTTATCGAATTCCTTCAAGGCCTTGTCCAAAGAATTATTGTTGGTCCTTTGTTTTTTCAATTGGCGGAGTTCATTGTTGTTCGCGACTTTCTGTCCCAATAAGACTTGAAGACTGTCCAAAAGTTCTTTCTGTTGTGCCGCCTGGGTCAATAATTTCAAAGAATCTATCGAGGTTTTTATCGAATCTATCTTTTGTGCATAGGAAAGAAAATTGTTGTCAGCGGTACTGTTCAAGGCCAATTTTGAAAGACTTTCAGCTTCGTACAATTCTGTGACCAGAGCCCCGGTCTTGAGAAGCTTGACATCGGTATCTTCGCCTGAACCGGTGGCTATATAGTCTTGTATCTCAATGTAGATGAAGTAACCCGAAGTCAAGGCCAGAGCCAATAATACGAGGTAACTCAACATTATCTTTAAGGTAAACCGATTTTTGGATTTTTCGTTCATATCGCTGCCCTCCACAAAACTTGTTATAGATACGCAAAATCAGGAGATTTTGTTTACAACCAACCGTTAAAAATTTATCTGAAAAGCTATGAAAAATATAATTACGGACTTACATTTGCACCATCTCAAAGGGGTGCTTGTACAATCAGGCTGAGATTATACCCAATGAACCTGGGCGGGTAATGCCGCCAAGGGATGGCGAAAGCCACTATTTGGAATTTCTTCGTCCTTAGCTGGGCAAAAATCATTTTTAACTTGGAATAATGGCCCCTTTTATTCGTAACAAATGTATTACGAATGAAACCGCTCTATTCGATTATCAATTTTAGGACAGCTCTTTTATCGAGCGGTTCGATGCGACTGCTTAATAAGGGGAAAACGCCCCGTATTAAAATTGTTTTTATCACTCTGGGCCTTGTCGGCCTGACCATGGGCCTGCATTCCCAAGAACAAAAAGAAGATTCCCTCAACGGTAAAAAAATTGTACTTGACGAAGTCTTCGTGTCGGCGGTAAGGGCCACCAATGAATCACCGGTAACCTATTCTAACTTAAAAAAGGAGGAAATCGCACCGCGCAATCTCGGACAGGATATACCCATACTTATCAATTTTTTGCCTTCGGTGGTCACGACCTCCGATGCTGGTGCTGGCGTGGGCTATACGGGCATTCGCGTTCGTGGAAGTGATGCGACACGGGTCAATGTTACCATTAACGGTATTCCTTACAACGATTCAGAGTCACATGGCACATTTTGGGTGAACATGCCCGATTTCGCCTCTTCGACAGAGAGTTTGCAACTGCAGCGCGGCGTAGGTACATCGACCAATGGGGCTGGAGCCTTTGGGGCCAGCTTGAACCTCTTGACCGATGCGGTTTCCGAAGAAGCGTACGGGCGAATATCCTCTTCTTATGGCAGCTTCAATACGTTTCGGAACAACATAAAATTCAGTACCGGATTGTTGAACGACCATTTCGAGATAGCGGGCCGTCTGTCAAGAATAACCTCAGATGGTTATATTGACAGGGCTTCCTCAGAATTGGATTCCTATTTTTTGCAAGGGGCCTTCAAGGATGAGAATACGCTCGTAAAGGTATTATTGTTTGGAGGACATGAGATTACTTACCAGGCTTGGTACGGTACTCCATTGGCTAGGATAAACAATGACCTTGAAGGTGTGGAAAAATTTATTTCGGATAACGGACTTTCAGAAGCGGAGGCCGAAAACCTGAGAAATTCCGACCGACGGTATAATTATTACACGTATGAGAATGAAGAGGATAACTATAAGCAGAACCATGCCCAATTGCTTTGGAACCAAGAAATTTCGGATGCCTGGAATACCAATTTGGCCTTTCACTATACACGGGGGCGGGGTTATTTTGAGCAGTTCAGACAAGATGATGATTTTTCCACCTACGGATTCGAACCTTTGACGGTAAACGGAGAAGAAGTGAATACTACCGACCTGATCCGTCGCCGGTGGTTGGACAATCATTTTTATGGCGCTGTTGTTTCAGCTAAATACGATCATAGAAACCTGAACCTTATTATCGGAGGCGGATGGAACAAATACGATGGAGACCATTATGGCGAAATTATTTGGGCACGTTATGCTGGCAACAGTGAAATTAGGGACCGTTATTACGATGACGGCTCCGCAAAGACCGATTTTAACGGGTTTACAAAAGCAAATTACAAATTGAGCCAGAACTGGAATATATTCGGGGACCTGCAATATCGAAGAGTAGCATACCAGGCCAATGGGGAAGAGACGGGAATCGTGGCCGACACCTTTGGTTTTTTTAATCCGAAGGTCGGGATCCTATATGATTTCAATAAGAACAACAATTTCTATTTTTCTTTTGCCGTTGCGAATCGTGAGCCGAATAGGAACGACTATGAAAACGGAAATCCCAAACCTGAAAGATTGCATGATTATGAATTGGGTTGGCGCTATGTTACCCCTAAAACTCAGTTAAGTACCAATGCCTATTTCATGAACTACAAAGACCAGCTGGTGCTAACGGGCGAACTTAATGATGTGGGCGCGCCACTGCGCGCCAATGTAGGTGACAGTTATCGCTTGGGCCTTGAAATGGATGCGAACATAGCGTTCGGCGATAATTTTCAATGGAGCCCGAATATTTCATTGAGCACCAATAAGAACAGGGATTTTGTATTTCAACGTGACGGTCAGATTCAAAACTTGGGAAACACCAATATCAGCTTTTCGCCCAACCTTATCGTCGGAAATCGCTTGACATTTAGACCTTCTGAAAACCTTCAGGTCTCTACATTGACCAAGTATGTGGGCAAACAGTATATGGGGAACATAGATTCTGAGGTCTCTATATTGGATGCTTATTTTCAGACCGATTTGAACGTACAATACGAAATAACGACCAAGTCATTTGTAAAAAGTATTGTCTTATCAGGGCTGGTCAACAATATTTTCAATACTTTATATCAGTCAAATGGGTATTTCTATACCTATGATGATACTTGGTCGAATACTGATACGATTACCACTATTGAAGGTGCGGGCTATTACCCCCAAGCCGGAATTAACTTTTTGATCGGTGCCACCGTGAATTTTTAGGCAAAGTGGCAGAACGCCCTCCTGTTAGTTCGAGATGATAATGATGTTGCCACTGGCAGAAGCGCGGTATTCAAGCATGTCGTAATAGCGTTTGCCATCATCGGGGCGATTCAAGAACTGTCCCGTAAAAAGGCTATACTCGAAATCATCACAGGAGCACACCACATTTTGGCCGTCAATGGTCATTGTAGAACAATCGCTGGGGGCATGATTGGGGCAGCTTGCCTCGAAGACCCTGAACTGGTCAAAGCCCGTATTCATTACGAACGCGCCTCGGGTACCAACGGTCTGATTATCGATATAAACGGGATTGCCGGTATTGGTCAACGGACTGTATAAGGGTAGGTTCGTATTGATGTCGAACCGAAAACCGATTTCCTGTAAATACGGATTTCGGTTGGTGCCATCCTTACTACATGACAATACCAACAATACTAAAATTAAACACCAAATACGGTTCATAGTTAAAAATACCGTTAGGGAAATCGCATACAAATTTGGGTAAAAAATATGTATCTTTGCGTTAAATCCTCTCTAAAAAATCGGGGCTAGCCTTGATTGCCATAGAGGATTTTGTTATTATATAAACGAGTAAGTTATGGGTAACGTATCATATTATACCGCCGAAGGTTTGAAAAAGCTCAAAGACGAGCTAAATCATTTGCGTGACGTGGAAAGACCAAAAGCTTCGCAGGCCATAGCAGAGGCACGCGATAAGGGCGATCTTTCCGAAAATGCGGAATACGATGCTGCCAAAGAGGCACAAGGGCTATTGGAAATGAAGATTTCGAAAATGGAAGAAGTCTTGGCCAATGCCCGATTGATAGATGAATCACAGCTTGACACATCAAAGGTACTGGTGCTTTCAACAGTAAAGTTAAAGAACCAGAACAACGGTATGGAGATGAAATATACATTGGTCGCCGAAAGCGAGGCCGATTTGAAAGCAGGTAAGATTTCGGTCAGTTCGCCGATCGGTAAAGGTTTATTGGGCAAGAAGGTTGGTGAGGTGGCCGAGATTACTGTTCCGAACGGTACCTTGAAATTCGAGATTTTAGAGATAACCCGCGAATAAACGAGTATTCAAAATGCCTTCAATATTCACAAAAATCATCAAAGGCGAGATTCCATGCTATAAAGTAGCGGAAAATGATGATTTCTTCGCATTTCTTGATATCAATCCGAATGCCAAGGGACATACCCTTTGTATTCCCAAAAAAGAGGTGGACAAACTCATGGATCTTGACGAAGCGACCTATATGGGCCTAATGGCTTTTTCAAGAAAAGTGGGCAAGGCCATTGAACAGGCCTTGGATTGCAAAAGGGTCGGAATGACCGTTATCGGGCTTGAAGTGCCCCATGTGCATGTACACTTGATACCGCTCAACAACATGCAAGATGCTACCTTTCAGAAAAAGGTTTCATTGACCAAGGAGGAGTTTGAGAACATTGCGAACGCCATTCGTTCTAAAATTGAATGAGCCCCTGTAGGTACAGATAGACCGCTGCAGCTATAAGAACTATCGATAACAAAATAATGATGTAGAACAATCGGGTAAACCGAATGGAAGCTTTTTCGGGCTCGACCATTTTTTGGTAATATTCGAAAATACGTTCTATATCATCGGTCCATTTCACCGGATAAATATTCGAGCCACATTTGTTGCAAGTTACCTTGTTCGTGATTTCGCCAGTTGTACGATGAAAAAGCTTGCCGTATAGATGTTTTTGGTAGAATGTCAATTTTAAGTCTTGATTGAAACATTCCGGACAGTTGTTTGTCAGGTCGGCTTCTTTAATGACTTCCAATTTTTCCCTTGCCATTATTTAGGTATTTGTTTTAACGAAATCTGCATGATCGTACCTGCCTTACTTGACGAATGTACTTTAATTTTTCCTTTATGGTATTCCTCGATGATTCTTTTAACAAGCGAAAGCCCTAAGCCCCAGCCCCTTTTTTTCGAGGTTACACCCGGATTAAAAATGGTCTGATGGTCACTTTTTGGAATGCCATGCCCAGTGTCGGTAATCTGTATGTTCACATATTTGCCATCGGGAATGATCTCGATGTGAATACTGCCCTTTCCCTTCATCGCATCGATACCGTTTTTGACCAAATTTTCGATGGTCCAATGATAAAGGGCCGGGTTGAGCATGACTTTCATGTTTTCCACCTTTGATACGAACGAAAAATCGATAAGCTTTGAACTGCGCAATTTAAGATAATCGTAGGCGTCCTTTGTCTGGGCAACGATATCGTGCTCGTCCAACTTGGGCAATGATCCGATTTTGGAAAAGCGCTCGGTAATGGTTTCAAGCCGATTGATATCCTTTTCAATTTCACGGGTAATGTCAGGGTTGATATTTTCGGTTTTCAGTATTTCGTTCCAGCCAAGCAATGATGATAAAGGGGTACCGATCTGGTGAGCCGTTTCCTTGGCCATGCCCGCCCAAAGTTTGTTCTGTTCCGAGGCCTTGTTGGTCTTGAAAAAGAAGAAAATGACCGCTCCGAACAAGAAAATTATTAGCAGCAGCGCCAGGGGATAATATTTAAGTTTGTTGAGTACTTCTGAATTCCCGTAATATAAGGTGGCCAGTTCTTCCCCTAGGTGGTCGATGACAATGGGTTGGTTCTCACTTTTGAACTTGGCGATCGTATTTTTAATGAAGACTGTATCCGTCGCTTTTTCAACGGGCATGTTATGAATTTTGGTCGAACCGTCTTTATTGACCAAGATCATGGGCGTCGAGATATTGTTTTGAAAAACTTTCAAAGGAAGGTCGCCGGGATCGGCATCTAAAGGGGCCGAAAGCAATTCGGAGTGGGCCGTGGCCCAGATTTCCATTTTATGGCGCTCCTCTTCCTTGAATTTTTTGAAAAAACTGTTCGTATTCCAAAGAATCAAACTGACGATAACAAACGATGCTATCAACAAAATGATATTCGAAGTCTTGTTTTTCGGATTGAATTGCATCCAAGTATTTTCTTGCTTTAAAGATAACGTAAATAGATAGAAATTGGTGTCTGGACCATTTCAGGCACTTTTCCGGTAATGGGCAATTGGCTATCTTTACCATGTTATGAAAACAATGGTTTCCATCAGTCCGAATGAACTTTCAACGGGCCAGTTACATGCCTATCTTTTGGGTGCCGTAGGCCCAAGGCCCATCGCATTTGCGAGTACGGTAGATGAAAAAGGCAGGCCTAACCTTTCGCCTTTTAGTTTTTTCAATGTTTTTAGTGCGAATCCGCCAATATTGATTTTCTCGCCAGCAAGAAGGGTACGTGACAACACGACCAAACATACTCTGGAGAATGCATTGAAAACCCAAGAAGTAGTGATAAATGTTGTGAATTACGATATTGTTCAGCAAATGTCATTGGCGAGTACCGAGTATGGCGAAGGTATCAATGAGTTCAAAAAAGCGGGACTGGCCATGTTACGATCCGATTTGGTACAACCTTATCGGGTCGCCGAATCCCCGGTGCAGTTTGAATGTAAGGTTACAAAGGTTGAAGCTTTGGGAAAAGAGGGAGGTGCCGGAAACCTGATTTTTTCCGAAGTATTGAAAATACACATTCATTCATCGATTCTGGATAAAAATGGAAACATAGACCAACATAAAATCGACCAGGTGGCCCGTATGGGAGGCAATTGGTATTGTCGTGCCACGGCCGGTATGTTCGAAGTGCCAAAACCATTGACCACTTTGGGAATCGGGGTGGATCAAATTCCTGAACAGATTCGATTGAGCAAGGTGTTGACCGGTAACGATCTAGGTATGTTGGGGAATATAGAAGAGATGCCGTCTGAAAAGGAAGTGGAAGAATTTATTGACGACAATAATGATTTGGCCAAGATTGTTGCAAGTGGCGATCGATTAAAAATAGAGCGAAGGGCACAGAAGTTTTTGGAAGAAGGAAATGTTTTATCGGCTTGGAAACTATTACTTTCGAAATGAAACGGATTCAACTTTTCGAATTTGAGGATTTTTCATGGTTTCCGTATTGGTTGCGTACATGCATGACCAATCTATTGATGGTATTGCACCGCATGATGGGTATCAGTGAGGTCTTGGCCGATTTGATTACAGATTCGCTTAAGAGGCAAGATTTGAATCAAATCGTTGATTTGGGTTCCGGTTCGGGCGGGGCCATGCCCGAGGTATTGCAGTTGGTGCGCAAAACGCCGCGATTCGAGCATGTTGAATTGATTTTGACAGATCTATATCCGAACCCCGAAATCGTTAAAAAATATGAGCATGGTGATATGCACGGGGTCACGTACCGAAGCAAACCTGTTGATGCAACGAATATTTCCAAGGCACCTCAAGGTCTCAAGACCATGATCAATAGTTTTCATCATATGCCGCCAGAGGCGGCCCGAAAAATATTGCAATCTTGTCAAGAGAACCGACAACCGCTTTTGGTCTATGAATTGGCGGAGAACAAAATGCCTTTGTTGCTATGGTGGCTTTTGCTTCCGATATCGCTTTTGATCTTAATGGTCATGGTGCTGTTTATGACACCTTTTGTCAAGCCGATGACCTGGCAGCAGTTGGTATTTACCTATTTGATTCCAATCATACCCATTTGTTATGCTTGGGACGGACAGGCTTCTTTGCCGCGAATGTACGCCTTCAAAGACATCGACATACTTCTTGAAGGATTGCATTCTGATACCTATACCTGGGAAAAAGGTTATGCCTATAAGAAGAATAACAAGAAAACGGGAACTTATTTGATCGGCTTGCCAATCGGTTAGTTAATCTTGATAACTTCTTGGATCTATATTAGGACGATAAAGGTCTTACCCCTACTTTTAAAGACTTTATTTGTAAACATATAATTCGTAATCATGGAAGTACAAGGAAAAATAAAATTGATCGGTGAGACACAAACTTTTGGCAATAACGGTTTTAGAAAGCGGGAAGTTGTCGTTACCACCGAAGAACAATATCCACAACATTTAATGATCGAGTTTGTTCAAGATAAGACCGAGCTTTTGAACAATTATAACGTAGGGCAGCCCGTTAAGATCAGCATCAATTTAAGAGGTCGTGAATGGACGAATCCGCAGGGCGAGGTAAAATATTTCAATTCGATCCAGGGTTGGCGTATCGAAAGCCTACAATCTGAAGCAGCGAACAACGAAATGCCCCCGGTCGCCCCGATCGAGGCATTTGAACCGGTCGATACATTAAATGAAGAAGAGCACGATGACCTGCCTTTCTAATTAAGAATAGTTAACGCAATGGTGCTCCGATAAGGTCGAACGCATAGCCGGGGCCCTTGCACAAAATGAAGGTTTGACCCAATGGGCCTAAATGAAATGAACTGTTCGTTTAGGCTTTTTTGTTACTTTAAGGGTATGGATTTTACCAAGGCCATAGAGCGTATTTTCAAGAAATATCTGCCGTCCCCTTTTACTTTGGCGGTACTTTTAACGCTATTGACCATACTATTGGCGCTGCTATTGATCAAGAATACCGAAAAGTCATGGCATTTGACAACGGTTCTTTCGTATTGGGAAGACGGAATCTGGAATAATGGACTTTTGGTGTTTGCCTACCAAATGATGCTGATTCTAGTTTTAGGACACGTTTTGGTGCTTAGCAAACCAATGGGAAAACTTATATTGCGTTTAACCGGCCTGGTGAAAGATTCGGCAGGCGCCGCTGTTTTGGTCGCACTTTCGACCATGTTGGTTTCTTTTTTTAATTGGGGTTTGGGCCTTATTTTCGGTGCGATCTTGGCCCGCAAGGTTGGCGAACATGCCCACAAAAACAATATTCCTGTTAATTATCCGCTTATAGGGGCCGCTGGCTATGTTGGTCTGATGGTCTGGCATGGCGGCATCAGTGGTTCGGCCCCTTTGAAGGTGTCTGAAGCCGGACATTTGCACTCATTGATGAAAGGCGTTTCGAAGTCCCACATGGTTTTAGAATTGCCCGACTTCATATCGACTTCCGAGACAATTTTTAGTCCAATGAACATCGTCGTATTCATCGTATTGTTGATTTCGATTTCCATTTTGGCTTATCGTTTGGGAAAAAAGGCGAAACCTACGAATTGGGACAGTGGCGAGTATAACTTTTCAACACCCGGCGTAGATAGTGGGTCAAGGGAGACCCCTGCGGCTCCAGAACATGATTTTGGGGAGTCCCTCGATCGTTCGGGATTCTTTGCCATGGGTTTCGGTATTTTGATTTTGGCAACTTTTCTGGTTCAATACTCCGAGATGATGGGCCAACTTAACATAACGCCGAACATGCTCAATTTTTTTATGCTCGGACTGGCTTTGCTGATGCATGGTAGCTTCAAGAATTTCTTAAAAGCGGTAGAAATGGCCATTGGTGATGTTTCGGGCATTTTGATTCAATTTCCGTTGTATTTTGGCATTATGGGGATTATGGCCGGTAGCGGTATGATCGATTCTATTTCCGATTTTTTTGTTTCCATTTCAAATCGGACCACCTTACCGATTTTTACTTTTTTTAGTGCGGGCATGGTAAATATTTTTGTTCCTAGCGGTGGTGGTCAATGGGCGGTACAGGGCCCTATGATCATCGAGTCCGCATTAAAGCTTGATATTCCATTGTCAAAGGCCGTTATGGCGCTCGCCTATGGTGATCAGGTTACCAACATGCTTCAACCCTTTTGGGCGTTGCCATTATTGGGAATTACAAAGTTGAAAGCCAAGGAAATATTGCCTTATACCATCTTGTTTATGCTTGTTGGGGGATCTATCTATCTTTTAGGGCTATTCATCTTTTGATACCTTTTCACTATTTTTAAAAAAAGAGGGCGCCATGGAAAAGAGCGGACATTTCAGGCCTTTGTACTTTATATCCGATGAGCTATATTTTCCGCCGGTCGAAAATGCCAATATTGATGGACTTTTGGCCGTTGGCGGGGACCTCTCGCCTGAACGCCTCATATTGGCCTATAAAAGTGGAATATTTCCTTGGTTCAATGAGAATTCAGTGATTTTATGGTGGTGCCCAGACCCGAGAATGGTACTTTATCCAAAGAAGATCAAGATTTCAAAAAGTATGCGAAAGGTTATGGGTTCGAATCTTTTCAGATTGACAAAAGACACCTGTTTTGAAACCGTCATCGAAAATTGTGCAAAGATTCCCCGTTTGGGCCAGGAAGGTACTTGGATTACCCCCCAGATGAAAAACGCCTATTTAGCGCTGCATAAAACAGGAATTGCACATTCGTATGAAGTCTGGAAGGAAAACAAGTTGGTAGGCGGACTTTATGGAATCGATTTGGGTCACGTCTTCTGTGGTGAGAGCATGTTCAGTTTGACCAGCAATGCCTCAAAATTTGCCCTTATCAAATTGGCGCAAGAACTTGACTCAAAAAATTATGCCCTGATCGATTGCCAAGTCTATACCGAACACTTGGCAAGTCTTGGTGCTGAAGAAATAAGTAGAAGTTCTTTTCTGAGGCAGCTGAAGTGTATTGACCAATAGCTTGTTAAATTGATGCGGTCGCACTTTCCATTTTCTCGTTTAAAAGGCCTATGAATTCTTCGGGACTTTTCAAGACAACGATTTGATCTGATTCTTCTAAATTCTTTAAAAGCTTCGCTGAACCGGCCATGGCAATGGGAGATGTGGTTGAGGCCAGTAGCGAATTGATCAGGGTTTTGGTCTTTAGCGGCCTCGATATGGTAAGTAAGGTCATCATCAATTGGGGTTTGACCAACTGCACAACGGATCTGAGGTCTTCTTGGGGCACATTCTGTCCGAGATAGAAAGTTTTCCAACCCATTTCTTTCGCAAGATAATAGGCTAGCAAGAGGCCTATCTCATGAGTTTCTTCCTCCATTAAAAAAAGCACGATTTTGGGCGCGTCATCCTTAGGATGTGGAATGGCCTCAATGGCTGATAGAATCTTTTGTTTGATAAGATTGGAAATAAAGTGCTCTTGGGCGGGCAAAGCTTTATTGGTCCCCCAAAGAACACCAACATGATTCAGAAAAGGATAAACAAGATTCGTTATCGTCTTCATTAGGCCCGAACGCATAATATGCCTCCCCAAGATTTCAGAGAACCTGACCTCGTTCATTTCAAGCATACATAAAACCAAAGCGTTAATATCGTCTTTCGGAGATGCCTTCAAGAGTATTTCTGATACCTTATTATTGAGTTCTTTTTGAGACATTTTATCGATGTGCGATATTCTATGGCCATTACGCAATAAAATACCAATGTTCAAAAGCATTCGAAGTTGATCGTCGGTATAGTACCTTATATTGGTATCGGTGCGTTTTGGTTCTAAAAAATTGTAACGGGTCTCCCACTTTCTCAAAGTATGCGCCTTGAAGTCGGTCAGGGAAACGATATCGGACATGGAATAAGTAGACATGTAGAACTTTTAGGTCTTCAAATATAGACAAGATATTTCGTAAACACACGATATGGACGGTAATAATCCATTGAATTCAAGAATTTTGTCTAATATTTAACAAAAAAAGTTTGACAATCTTATTTTTCATTTGTATTCTTGTCTAACTTTAACCATAAAATATTAGACATGAAAAAGAGAATTCACTATTTGTTTATGGTCGTGGGAGTTTCACTATTGGCTTTTGCCTGTAGTGATAACTCCGATGACGACCAGTTGATGGAAACTTCACAAACCATTGTTGAAGTGGCACAAGACACCGATGTCCTAACTTCTTTAGTCGGCGCACTCGCCAAAGCTGATGAGGCAGACGACTCTGATTTAATCGGAACATTGAGCGGAAATGGGCCTTTTACAGTTTTTGCCCCCACTAATGAAGCATTCACCAATCTTCTGAACGCCTTGGACGATTATGGATCATTGGAAGATTTCGATACCGATGAAGACCGAATGATATTGGCCTCAATCTTAAAGTATCATGTTATAGCCGGAGTTGGCGCAAAATCAACCGACCTTTCTGATGGGCAGCAGCTCAGTACTGTGTTACAAGAAAATCTAAGCGTACGACTTGACAATGGCGTTTTCATATCAGATGCCACCGAAACTGATGCCGCTGTTGTCGTTGCCGATGTAATGGCCAGTAACGGAGTGGTACATTTAATAGATAAGGTTCTAGTACCGCAGGTGGTTCTCGATCAAATAAACGATTCGGAAACCGTTACTTCGACTTTGACCGATTTGGTAGTGGAAACTGAGGCCCTATCGGTTTTAGAGGCTGCGGTTATTAAAGCCGATTTGGCCGAAACACTTAGCTCTGATGGGCCTTTTACCGTATTTGCCCCGACGAATGACGCTTTTATTGCTTTATTGGACGCTCTTGGCGAAGATTATAATAGCTTGGATGATTTCGATACTGAAGATGAAATGGCATTGTTGAAAGATATATTATTATATCATGTTATTGTAGGAGCCTCTGTACTTTCGACCGATTTGGCAGAGGGCGATGTCGATACGGCGCTCGCAAATAATTCAATTGCGGTGATCGCTTCGGGTGAAACATTCGTTATCGGAGACGCTTCTGATGTGAACGCCAATATTACCGGTGTTGATATTATGGCGTCAAATGGAGTTGCGCACACTATCGATAAGGTGTTGCTTCCGCAATCGGCCATTGATTTCATAGCATCGATGAACGCAAAGAATATAGTGGAACTCGCCATTGATACAGAAGATTTGAGCGCTTTGGTGGCTGCATTGCAGCAAGCCGATGCCGGCTTGGTCGAGTTATTGTCAGGTGAGGGGCCCTTCACCGTTTTTGCCCCCACGAACCAGGCATTTGAGAATTTGCTGCATGAATTAGGAGATGATTATAATAGCTTGGAAGATTTTGACACCGAGGAAGAAAAGGCTACACTGGCGAACATCTTGACCTATCATGTTGTCTCTGGTGCGGCGGTTTATTCTAATGCGCTGAGTGATGGACAGGTTGTGACCATGGCCCAAGAGAATGAGACTACCATTCTGATCAATGGTTCGGACATTGATGTTCAAGACGGTCAACACAATACATCTCGGGTCTTGGTAGCCGATCAAGAGGCAAGAAATGGGGTGGTTCATATTGTTGATCGCGTTTTATTGCCCCCAAGTCACTGATGCGAAAATAATGTTGGTTTAGTTGGTTGTTCAGGGCATCGATGTCACGGTCTTAAGTGATTTCGATGCCTTTTATGGTAGAGATAATTCGCTTAAATTGAGATCGGCACCTAAGATTGAATATGATACTTAATCGAAATCGAAATTGAAGAAGAAGAAAATCGTCGTCATCGGTTCGGGATTTTCATCATTGTCGGCAAGTTGTTATTTGGCAAAGGCCGGTTATGATGTTCTAATACTCGAAAAGAACTATGAAATAGGGGGTAGGGCGCGTCAACTTAAAAAGAATGGCTTTGTCTTTGATATCGGCCCCACTTTCTATTGGATGCCCGATGTTTTTGAAAGTTTTTTCGGTGATTTTAAGAAATCCCCTGAACAGTTCTATAATCTGATAAAGCTGAATCCGGCTTATCGGGTATATTTCGGTCAAGGTGATGCTATCAGTATCGCCGATAATTTGGGTGAAATAAAAGGAACATTCGAGGGTATCGAAGAGGGTAGTGCCCGAAAACTGGAAAAATTCATCTCGTTGGCCAAGAAAAACTACGACTTGGCCATCAAGCAGCTGGTTTATAAACCGGGAGAAAATGTTTTCGAAATTATCAATATGCAGACGATCTTAAGGATTAGCGATTTTTTTCGATCGACCAAGCGGCAAATTGGGCGCTATGTCAAGAATAAGAAATTACGGTCCATTCTAGAGTTTCCAGTACTTTTTTTAGGCGCAAAACCAAGTAATACGCCTTCCTTCTATAACTTCATGAATTACGCTGATTTTGGCCTTGGCACATGGCATCCGATGGGCGGTATGTACAAAGTTGTTGAGGCGATGACCTCATTGGCTTTGCAGCTGGGTGTTGAAATAAGAACCAATGACCCCGTGCAAGGTTTTGAAATTGAGGGTGACCAGGTAAAAAGGGTGAAAACGACCAAAGAGTCGTATGACTGTGATATTGTACTCAGTGGTGCCGATTACCATCATACCGAGGCTTTATTGCCTTTGGAATTCAGGCAGTATCCTGAGTCTTTTTGGCAGAAAAAGATTTTTGCTCCCTCGGCACTTTTATTCTATGTAGCGTTTGACAAAAAAATAAAAAATGTTTCGCACCACACACTGTTTTTCGATACTGATTTTGAAGCACATGCAAAGACCATTTATGACACCAATGAATGGGCCGAAAAACCACTGTTTTATGGTAGTTTTCCAAGCATAACCGATAATACTACTGCCCCCGAAGGCAAGGAGGCGGGTATATTTTTGATTCCGATAGCTTCTGATTTAAAAGACACTCCCGATATCAGGGAGCAATATTTTGATCAGATAATTCGACGTTTGGAGTATCTCACAGATCAAAAAGTGGCCGAACATATAATATTTAAAGAATCATATTGTGTCAACGATTTCAAGGCCGATTATAATTCATATAAAGGTAATGCCTATGGCTTGGCAAATACACTCCGTCAGACGCACATTCTGAGACCGAAAATGAAAAGCAAAAAGCTTAAAAACCTATATTTCACAGGTCAGCTGACCGTACCTGGCCCAGGGGTTCCGCCATCACTGATTTCGGGAAAAATTGTAAGTGACCTAATCTCAAAGTACCATTAAAGATGAAGTATTTATTTGACAGCTCGAGCTTTGATTGTAGTAAGTTGGTCACTAAGTCGTACAGTACTTCATTTTCGATGGGCATAAAGCTTTTCTCGCCTACGATTCGCCCTGCTATTTATGCCATATACGGTTTCGTGAGGTATGCAGATGAAATCGTCGATTCTTTTCACGATTATGATCAAGAAGAGCTTTTCAATGAATTCGAACAGGAATATTACAAGTCCGTTGAACGACGTATTAGCTTAAACCCGATTTTGAACGCCTTTCAAGAGATTGTCCATAAATACGGACTTCAACGGTATGTAGAGGATTTCATGGATCGCATGCGAATGGATCTTGACAAAAAAGATTACACCTCAAGAAAGGAGTACGAAAATTATATATATGGCTCAGCCGATGTGGTCGGCCTTATGTGCCTTCGTGTTTTTGTGAACAACGATGAAGAGAAATTTCTGAAATTGAAGGACTATGCAATGCATTTGGGTTCGGCTTTTCAAAAGGTCAATTTTTTAAGAGATTTAAAACAAGATAGTGAGGAACTTGGGCGATCTTATTTTCCTCAACTGAAAGATGGCAAATTGAACGAAAAGGCGAAGGATAAGATAATCGCGGAAATTGAAGGTGATTTCAAAGAGGCCTATAAGGGTATTGTTCTTCTTCCCTTGGAAGGAAAACTTGGTGTTTACCTGGCATATCTTTATTATCAGCGTTTGTTAAAAAAGTTGAAGAATACAGATTGTGAAAAAATCATGAACGAAAGAGTTCGCATTTCGAACCCTTTGAAATTACTGTTGCTGACAAAGGCCGTCATAAGATTTAGGTTCAACTATATTTAACAACTTGGTTTCGGTACATTATATTTATTTTTATCATTAATGAGATTTATTGGCCAATGACGATCTTACTATACATAGTGGTTACTTTGATTTCATTCTTGCTTATGGAAGTTGTGACTTGGTTGACCCATAAGTTTGTAATGCATGGGTTTTTGTGGGTACTTCATGAAGATCACCATCAACCCAGATATCAGGGTGTTTTTGAAAAGAACGATACTTTTTTTGTAATAGGGGCCATACCTAGTATTTTGCTTTTTTATTTTGGCACTTTCCCCAGTTTGAATTATTTGTTCTTTATCGGCCTTGGGATTTTTCTATATGGAGCCTGCTACTTCCTTGTACATGATGTAATCATTCATCGAAGGTTCAAATGGTTCGATAATGTGAAGAATCCATATTTTAAGGCACTTCGCAAAGCCCACAAGGTGCATCATAAACATCTTGGCAAAGAAGATGGGGAGTGTTTCGGTATGCTCTATGTGCCCATGAAGTACTTTAAACAGTATATTAAATAATGCAGTCGTACACCTATTTGTTGATAGACATCGGGTGTATTCTCGTTCCCTTCGCGGCCAGTTTTTATCCCAAACATAGATTTTTCAACGATTGGAAGCCATTTTTCATTGCCAACGGCATAGTGGGCCTTTTCTTTTTGCTTTGGGACGCTTACTTTACATCAAAGGGCATTTGGGGTTTTAATGCCGACTACCTCACAGGGCTTTATATCTTTAATCTGCCGCTTGAAGAGGTTCTATTTTTTGTCTGCATTCCTTATGCCTGCGTGTTCACCTATTTTGCCTTAAAGTATTTGGCAGAAAAAAACCCGTTGGGCCGATATCAAAGAATCCTGACAATTATATTGATTTTCGTGCTTTTAGGCCTGGGAGTGCTTTATTCTGATAGATGGTACACAGGTATGACCTTTCTTTTGACCGCTACATACCTTATTTTCAGATTGATAAGAAGGACAAACCTTGCTTATCATTATCTCGCTTATTTTCTTATCCTTCCTTTTTTCTTTATTAGCAACGGTATTCTTACCGGAAGCCTTTTAGATGCCCCTATAGTATGGTACAACGATGAAGAGATTATTGGAATACGATTGTTTACAATTCCCGTTGAAGATACAATTTATGGACTGCTGTTGATTGTATTGAACATTGACCTGTACGAATTTTTGAGAAAGAGATTTTTACTGCAGCAATCTTAGGGCCTCTCTTTTACTTAAGGGTTCCAAAGGTGTTTTGGTCGCGAAGTCGCTTACCCAAGCCGGGTTTGTGCGACTATAGTCGCGTAGGGCCCAACCAATGGCCTTATTGATAAAAAATTCCTTTGAACCCAAAAGCGAATTTATTACGCGGGCAAGAAGTTCGGTATCCATGTTATCTTTGCTCAACAACTGAAAAATTAGGCAAGAGCGTTGCAGCCAGATATTGTTCGAAGCAAGCCATTTTTCAATATAAGGGTCTCGCTGTTCGGGAAATTTCTTGAAATATTCCGAGATGAGTTTTGGTGCTATGAAATCGACGGTATCCCACCAAGAATTGGTCGTTACCATAAACTCAAAAAGCTGTATGTCTCTTTTCTCGAACTGTTTGACGTACTTCTGCGCCAATTCTTGTGCAAAATAATGGTACTCACGTTGGGGTCTGTTCCAAAGCAGCCTTATCAAGCCATCAAGATTTTCTTTGACAGGCAAGTATTCTTTGGCTAGAAACGGTTTTTGAATCGATCTTCGAATAGGGGTCTTTATGCCATAGAACAAGAATTGGTCTCGCAAATAGGCCTTTTGTTCGGCGGCGATCTTCGAATCTGAATGGGCTTCGAACTCAACTCTGAGAACTTTGATATAATCGTTCATTTATAATTATAATTGGTTCGTTGAAAATCACAAATTAAGCACTAATCTGGTAGTTGTTTAGAGAATGTTCTAGGATTTGAAATATCCTGTAAAGTCATCTTGGCAGTGAACGTTACTACATGTTAAATCAATGAGTAATGCGAATAGATTTCTAATACAATATATGGTCATAGTTCGGCGGAAGCGACTTTCGTATTTTTTCAAAATTACCATCGGCATCGAACAATATCTCGAATTGCTCATAATTTTTGTCGTTTTTTCCCGCGACCATCAATTCATATTTAATGCTGGGCAGCATCAGATTTTGAAATGCATTTTTTAAGGTGGTCTCGTTATCATTCTCCAACAATGGATATTGCTATTGCAATTTTAGAATGCGATATTTTGAGAAGGTTTTTCCAAGGTACGCGTTTAATTTGGCGAGCACATCATTAGGGATGTCTACCAGTTTTATTTCGATTTCGACATCTTCAAAGACACCGTTTTCATCAAATTCAATGCTATATTTTAGGCGGTCTTTTTGGAATTTGGCCTCGTAGCTGACTTTGGCACTATCAATTTCCCTATAATAGCGTATGCGTTTCGCTTGCTCCAAATCGCTAGAAATAAAATCGAGCGCCACCTGTGGAAATTGTGATTTTTTGATACGATGTTCACGTTCGTACTTATTTTGGGAAAAAGCATAGGATGCACTCAATAGAAAGAAAATCAAAAAAGCGGGAAAAATTTTAGCTTTCATAATTTTAGATAAGGTATAACGTCAGGAATTTTGCGCATACTGGGCAAACCTATTTTTTAAATCTCGTTGTAACGAAAACAATTGATTTCGTGGTCGTTGACCATACCGGTAGCCTGCATGTGGGCGTAAACTACCGTACTGCCGACAAATTTAAAGCCCCTTTTCTTTAAGTCTTTACTAATTGTGTCTGAAAGTAGGGTGTTGGCTGGAGCTTCCCTATAGCTCTTCAGTTTATTCTTGATAGGCTTGCCATCGACAAATCCCCAAATATAATTACTGAAACTTCCGAATTCTTCTTGCACCTTTAGAAATGCCCGGGCATTTGTTACCGTTGCATTGATTTTCAGCTTATTCCTAATAATGCCCGTATCTTGTAAAAGTGAATCCTTTTTGGCTTGATCGTACTCGGCAATTTTATTGTAGTCAAAATAATCGAAGGCCTTTCTGAAATTTTCGCGTTTTCGTAGAACGGTAATCCAGCTAAGTCCTGCTTGAAAAGTTTCGAGAATCAAAAACTCAAAAAGGGTTGAATCGTCTTTGACGGGTACGCCCCATTCTTTGTCATGATAGGCCTCATAAAGGTCATCGCCCAAACACCAGCCACATCTGTTTTTTTCCATCGGTATAAAGATAGCAAATAGACAAAACGCACCCCATGTTGGGGCGCGTTACTTTGTTAAATAAGGGTTTATTGATAATAATGGTTAGGGTATTTAATTTCTGGAATTCTCGGTATTGAAAGCTACCCCTTCATTCTTAACTCCCCATTTTGTAGTGCTTTGGATATTTCGGCCTTTACAGTTGGATAGAACCTGAAAAAATTATGTCCGTCTTTTCGCCTCAGTGTGGCATTTAGGTTGCCGTCTTTGTCCGTTTCTATTTGGGCAACGATCAATTTTTTTCCGACAAGCTCATTGAAATTTGCTATTGCACCGCGTTTGATAATGAAATTTTTTCTTGGGAAATGAATATAGCGATAGTTCGATCCGGCAGTTTGAGCGAGTACTACAATATCGCCCTCCGAGATCGTACCCTCCTTGTCCTGCGCCTTTAAGATTGCTCCAAAACTTAAAAATAAAGTCAATACTAATGCTGCTCGTCTCATAATGTTGTGTATTAGGGTTAATGTCATCTTCTTTATTCTATAATTCTATAATCCGAAATTGATAATCTATCATCTTATATGGTGCAAATTGTATCCGTTTTATGGAATTCTCAATAAAAATGATTTGAAATGCGAATATAGCATTTTGATTATTTAAGAAAGTAATACTATTGTTAATTAGTTGTTAAACTATTAATTAATGATAGTATTACTATTATATTTGTTCCAATCTTACAAGAGAAGGCAAGCTATGGCCAAGAATTTGTTTCTTGAATTATTGGTAAAAGTTTGAACGACTTTCTTGTCTAAACAACCGCAAAAACATGGATCAATTATTGCAATCGGTAACTATTCGTATCAATGATAAACTATACGTCAAAGACCCTGAATCATCGGAGTTGGGAAAACGAATCGTAACAGAAAGCATAGCTATGATCGTCGACATAGGCTTCGAGTCTTTCACTTTTAGAAAATTGGGTATAAAAATCGGCTCTAACGAAAGCTCGGTTTATCGCTATTTTGAGAATAAGCACAAATTGTTGCTGTACCTGACCTCATGGTATTGGGGTTGGTTGGAGTATCAACTGGTTTTCGCTACCAATAGCATAGCCGACCCATCTGAGAGGCTGAAAAGGGCTATCCAGGTGGTAACTAGAACAATCGAAGAAGATTCGGCATTTTCACATATCAATGAGATATTGCTCAACAAAATTGTAATCAACGAGTATTCAAAATCATATTTGACCAAAGAAGTCGATGCCGAGAACAAGGATGGATATTTCGTAATCTACAAAAGATTGGTCAATAGAATAAGTGCTATGATCAAGGCCGTTAACAACGAATACGAATACCCCTTAAGCTTGGCAAGTACGGTTTTGGAAGGTTCATTGCACCAGCATTTTTTAAAAGACCATTTTACCTCGCTGACCGATTGTCGTGAAAACGTCGATCCGACCGAATATTTTATACAACTAGTCTTCAATACCTTAACGCTCGACAACAATGGCTAAAACCGTTATGACCGCTTGGCAACGGTTGATGGGACTACTGAAATTGGATAAAAGGGATGTATTGCAAACCTTTTACTACGCAATCTTTGCAGGCCTTGTCAATTTATCTTTGCCACTGGGCATCCAGGCTATAATCAATTTGATACAGGGCGCTGAAATCAGTACCTCATGGATCATATTGGTGGTTCTTGTAACCGGAGGTGTGGCCTTTGGGGGAATACTTCAATTGATGCAGATCCGCATCATTGAAAATTTGCAACAGAAGATTTTTACACGGGCCTCTTTCGAGTTTACCTATCGTTTCCCAAAAATTAAGATGAGCGAGCTACGAAATTACTATCCTCCTGAGCTCGCCAATCGTTTTTTTGACATCCTTACCGTGCAAAAGGGCCTGGCAAAGATATTGGTCGATATTCCCGCAGGGGTGCTACAGATAATATTTGGACTTTTGCTACTCTCATTTTATCATCCCTTCTTCATTGTTTACGGTATATTATTGCTGCTGCTCATATATGTTGTTTTCAGGTTCACTGCCCAAAAAGGAATGGAGACCAGTCTTGCAGAGTCGAAGAGCAAATACAAGGTAGCCCATTGGATACAAGAAGTGGCCCGTTCATTGGTCAGTTTTAAACTTTCAGGAAGAACCAGCCTTGCGGTCAATAAAAATGATACCTTGGTTACCGAGTATTTAGAGGCCCGTGAGAGCCATTTCCGTATTCTTGTGCTCCAGTTTATTCAAATGATCGGATTCAAAGTGCTTGTCACTGCCGGACTCTTGGTCATTGGTGGACTTCTCGTCTTGAACCAGGAAATGAATATCGGGCAGTTCGTGGCAGCCGAGATTATTATTCTTCTGGTAATTACTTCGGTGGAAAAGCTGATTCGTGGTTTGGAAACCTTCTACGACTTGCTGACTTCATTGGAAAAGCTGGGTCAAGTTGTTGACAAAGACCTTGAAAATCAGGAAGGGGAAAAACCCCTTACCGAAACGACCGATATTACCATTGAGTTGGATGGTGTCTCATTGAGCGAATTAGGCAACGGCACGAAAAAATTGGATGACGTGTCTTTGAAAGTCCATCCGAAAAGTTCGACTTTGATTACGGGGCCCAACGGTTCGGGAAAAACGACTTTGCTTCGCATGATAGCGGGTATTATAGAGCCCGAAGAAGGCAACATCTATGTGAACGATATTTCCTTGAAAGGAATAAATGCCAATCATTACCGATCGTTTTTGGGCCAATCCCTGACCGAGGAATCCCCTTTTGAAGGTACGATTTTGGAGAATATCACTTTTGGCGATGAAGCCATTTCGCAAAAGGACCTTTATTGGGCCATAGAGCATGCCGGGTTGTTGCCTTTTGTAAAGCAACAGCCCAAGGGACTTAATACGATCATATATCCCGAAGGAAAGCAAATACCGTACACGATATCGAAAAAGATAGTCTTGGCGCGCAGTATTGTGCGCAAACCTAAATTATTGATTTTGAACGACGCCCTAAATCAATTTGATGAGGTAGAAGCGACCCGTATAATGAATTTCCTGACCGATTCTGACAAACCTTGGTCTTTGGTAGTGGTGAGCCATAACGAAAAATGGGCGGGTCTTTGCGATCGGGTCATAACGATGGAACAAGGTAAGATTGTTTCTGAAAAGTAGAAGATAATGCTGAATATTTCCAATAATCCGCTGAATAAAACGGTCCACCTGACGGGTTTCAAATCCACGAGTAAGGTGTTTCACCAACGGCACTATAAGCATTTTAATCGATTTTTATTGGCCTCCGCCCTTTTTGGGTTCGTTGCTTTATTTTTGCCGTGGACCCAAAACATCAGGGCAAAAGGCTATTTGACGACATTAAAGCCCGACCAAAGGCCTCAGACCATTCAATCGCCAATACCGGGGCGTATTGAAAAATGGTATGTTCAAGAAGGTGATTTTGTACAAAAGGGAGATACGATACTTTTCATTTCAGAGATAAAGAACGAGTACTTTGACCCTAAATTGGTAGAGCGTACCGGGCAGCAGATAAAGGCCAAATCAATGTCGGTCGAATCGTATGAAGGTAAGGTCAAGGTTCTGAACAATCAAATAAACGCTTTGGTAAATGAGCGCAGATTGAAACTCGAGCAAGCAAAGAACAAGCTGAAGCAATCGAGGTTAAAGGTACAAAGCGATAGCATTGATTTAGAGGCCGCCAAGACAAATATCTTAATCGCCGAACGACAGTTCGACCGCACCGAGCAACTGCAAGAAGAAGGGCTCAAGGCAATGACCGATGTCGAGGAAAAACGACTGAAATTACAAGAGGCCCAAGCGAAACTGGTTTCACAAGAAAACAAATTACTTACGGCTAGAAACGAGGTGCTCAATGCAGAAATGGAGATCAATCGTGTACAAGCGGAATATACCGATAAGATTTCCAAGGCCCAAAGCGACATGTATACCGCCCGATCGAACCAGTTCGATTCGGAGGCGCAGGTAACAAAATTGGAGAACGAGTATGCCAATTATTCAATGCGCAATGACCTCTATTACATACGCTCACCTCAGACGGGGTATATCAACAAGGCACTTCAGGGAGGAATTGGCGAGACGTTCAAAGAAGGAGATCGTTTAGTAGGTATAATGCCCGCGGATTACGATATGGCGGTCGAGACCTTTATCGAGCCTTTAGATTTGCCCTTGGTGCACGTAGGCGAGAAAGTGCGTATACAATTTGATGGTTGGCCCGCTATTGTTTTTTCCGGATGGCCAAACGTTTCATACGGAACTTATGGGGGCAAAGTGGTGGCCGTTGAGACGTTTATCAGCGATAATGGCAAATACCGTGTTCTTTTGGCGCCGGATCCAGACGACCATCCATGGCCAAAAGATATACGGGTGGGATCTGGCGCCAACACTATTGCCCTGTTGGAAGATGTACCCATTTGGTATGAGATATGGAGACAGTTGAACGGCTTTCCGCCCAACTATTATCAGCCTGAAAAAAACATGGCCAAATCGAATAAAAAATGATGAAAAAATTTGTTTTTCATTTGATATTGGGGTTCCTTAGCTTTGGTTCTATTTCTGCCCAAGATACTTTGGTATTAAAGTTCGATGAATACTTGGGGTATGTCAAAAAGTTTCATCCGATTGCCAAGCAGGCCCAATTGACATTGGGTATTGGCCAAGCCAACCTTATGAAGGCCCGTGGCGGTTTCGACCCTAAAGTAGAGATTGATTATGATCGAAAAGAGTTCAAGGGCACCGAATACTATGATCGTCTAAATGCCACTTTCAAGATTCCGACGTGGTACGGCATCGAGCTTAAAGGAAATTTCCAGCAGAACGAAGGTGATTTTTTAAATCCGGTGGAGACTGTGCCGTCAGAAGGACTTTACAGCGCGGGAGTTTCGGTTTCACTTGGTCGCGATTCATGGATAAATGGTCGCATGGCCACCCTAAAACAGGCCAAACTTTTTCGAGAGCGAACAAAGGCTGATTTTGACCAGCTCGTAAACCAAATCCTCTTTGATGCTTCCTTGGCTTATTTTGACTGGTTGCGCGCATATAAAGAAACTGAAGTCTATTCTAATTTTCTTGAAAATGCCAAAGTGAGGTTCAGGGGCACCAAGCAAAGGGCCGAAACAGGCGATATAGCGGCAATAGATACTGTCGAAGCAAAAATAGCCGTGCAAAACAGGGCCTTGAGCTTAGAACAGGCCAAGGTGCAATTGAGGAATAAATCCCTTGAACTTTCCAATTATTTGTGGGTGGGTGATAATATTCCAGTAGAGCTTCGGGCCGATGTCGTGCCCGATATCGATCTCGAAGGCACAATAGATACCACACTGGAAATACTTGGCAAACCTCTGGATAGTTTTGGCATCGAGGATCATCCAAAGATCAAATCATTGGGCTATAAAATAGATGGTTTACGCGTTGAAAAGAAGTTGAAGGAAAACCGTTTATTGCCTCGGATCGATCTTGAATACAATTTTCTGACCGAAACTCCAGAATTATTGAATTCTTTTGCTGCCGAACAATATAAGGGAGGTTTTGTTTTTCAAGTACCCCTCTTCTTGAGAAAGGAAAGGGGAGATCTTAAGTTGGCCAAGTTCAAGCTTCGTGATGCACAATTTGAATTTGATAATGCCGAGATCGAAATAAAGAATAAGGTATTGGCCATTTACTATGAACTGAATTCCTTTCAAGTGCAGAATGCATTGATAGATGATATTGTTGCCGATTACGAGACATTGTTAGCCGCAGAAGAACGAAAATTCAGTTTTGGGGAAAGCTCGCTGTTTTTGATCAACTCGCGCGAGAGCAAGTTGATCGATGCCAGATTAAAACAGGTCGAGGTCGAGAACAAATATTACCTGTCGAAGGCAAAATTATTCCAAAGCCTTTCAATAAACCCTAAAAACCTATAACTGTAAGTTTTTAAATGTTATGTCTACTAATATTGGTTTAAACCCAATTCTAGTACGATCACGTGTCCTTGCTCGGCTTGAAAAAATAAAATTTGAACTATGTCAGAACAATATGTTCACCTTAAGAGTACCCAAAAATTGATCGAAGAGGCTCTTCTGAGGGCCATTAAATATGATGAATACCGTAAAATGGTTTCGCAAATGGCACAAGACGGAAGATCAACGGGACCAAAACAAACCGAGGCATTGGCGAATTATACCATTCTCAATGATAGACGAATGAAGCGCTTTGATAAGACATTCAAAATAAAACCTGAATATGCCGAAAAAATAAAAGGTCATAAACGCAAGGTCATTTGGTTGGTGTTGACCGAGAGCTGGTGTGGCGATGCCGCACCGAGTTTACCCGTTATGAACAAAATGGCCGAACTGAACCCCAATATCGACTTTAAAGTTGCATTACGTGATGAGAACATTGAGTTGATGGATCGTTTTAGGTATAACGAAACATTGTCGATCCCGAAATTGATCATGACGGATAAAACCACTGGAGAAATATTGGGAGACTGGGGCCCCAGGCCAAGTACGGCTACAAAAATGGCGGAAAAAAATAAAAAGGAGCATGGTAAACTCACTGCTGAGTTCAAAGAAGGGCTACAGGTCTGGTACAACAAGGATAAGGGTCAAAATATTCTTGATGATTTAATAGGCCTTCTCTTGAAATAGATAGGTGATCGTTCCTTTTTGGTCAGCTCTATCAGATGACGAACTGAATTTGGCCTTCAGGGCGTACATGATGGCATTATCTACCAAACAGCCGTTTGAAGTACCCGAACTCTTGGCATTGAAATCGGCGTCAGTGACATTTCCATTGCTATCGACCGTAATGTTGATCACGACTTTACCTCCTTCGATACAAGTGTATATTGGTGGAGGCAATCTTCGACTGCTTCTGTCGACCAACGAATAGGAAATCGAAGTTTTTCTTTTAGCTAGGTTGTTGGTATACTCTTCTTTTTGGGCTTCCTTTTCACCCAACATCTGTTTTTTCTCTTCCCTTTTTTTGGCTAGTTCCTTGACCCGCTCGGCATATTCAGAATCGGAAAGCAGATCTGAAGGGTCATCACTCTCTGCCGCGGCCGCTTTTTCTTCCATCAGTTCTTCCAAGGTTTTCAACGGCTCGGGATTGCCTATGCTTGGTTTTGCCGTTTCATTGAAGGCCATGTGGCTCTTGATGGGGTCGGCGTTCTGAAGTTCTTCGCGAAGTTTTTCCTCCTCTTTAATAAGTTCTTCAAGGTCTTCCTGCTCCAATACCATTTCGACCACATATTCATCTTCTTCCTGCTGTTGCCCCAAGTGTATGTTGTAGAGGGCCAATACCATAATGGCCAGCGAAAATGTGGTGATCAAGAACGATAAATGTTTTCGGTTCAGGTTCATAGTGCAATAACCCCAATTTCTAAAAATTATTTGAATTATTCGTTGAACGGAATAAAACGCCCCGGTTATTGTTGTGAATCGTTGGTTTTATCGAGTAATCGATTCGCGAACTTATTAGGGTCTTGGGCCTTATCTACGTTAAAATCACCTATTTTGGTTCTTCTAAGGCACGATAAATAGCCCCCGCATTCCAAAGATAGCCCCAAATCATGTGCCAAAGACCTGATATAAGTGCCTTTACTGCACACCACCCTGAATTGCACTTCGGGCATGGTGATTTTGGTGATTTCGAATGTCGAAATGGTTACTTTTCTTTTTTTTATTTCGACTTCCTTCCCTTCCCGGGCATATTCATAAAGGCGTTTCCCATCTTTCTTAAGGGCCGAGAATATGGGTGGCGTCTGTTCGATTTCGCCAACGAATCCACTTGCTTTTTCATGGATAAGTTCCTCTGCAATATGATCTGTAGAAAAGGTTTTGTCCACCTCGGTCTCCATATCGTATGAAGGGGTGGTCGCCCCTAGGGTAATGGTGCCCGTATATTCTTTGGCCTGCCCTTGAAGCTCGTTGATCTTTTTGGTGAATTTGCCCGTACAGATCAAAAGAAGTCCAGTTGCAAGGGGATCCAACGTACCTGCATGGCCGATTTTTATTTTCTTGAGATCGAATTTTTTACGAATGGCCCATTTGATTTTGTTGACCGCCTGAAAAGACGACCACCCTAAGGGCTTGTCAATGAGTAATAGTTGTCCGTTCAGGAAGTCCTCTTCGGTTCTAGAATCCATTTTACTTTTGTTCTAAGGCCAAAATCGAATGGGTCGATGAAGGTTCGTCTAACCCCAAAAACTAAAGGCGATGGCGATCAAACCCACAATGACGCAGTACATCGCAAAATAGGTCAATTTACTTTTTTTGACCAATTGGATCATCCAGGTACAGGCGGCAAGACCAGCGATAAACGCTGCAACGAATCCAGCTCCCATGGCAACATTGTTCTCGCCGTGAAAGCTCAGTTCGCCGCTCATGATATCTTTTGCGATCTTTCCAAAAATCAAAGGAACGACCATCAAGAACGAAAATCTGGCGGCCTTGGTCTTATCAACGCCGAGCAAGACCGAGGTCGAAATCGTGGCCCCACTCCGCGAAATGCCCGGAAGCATGGCTATGGCCTGTGAAACCCCCACTATAAGGGCATTTGAATAACTTACCTTTTTATCGGTGTCTTTCGCCTTGTCGGCGAAAAAAAGCAGTATCGCTGTCACGATCAACATGAATCCTACAAAACGTATGTTTCCTCCAAAAAAGGCTTCCAATTGTTCCTCAAAAAATAAACCCACGAGAACCGCGGGGATCATCGATATGATAATTTTTAGTGAAAATCGGGCCTCTTCGTTCCATTCAAAACTGAGGAGCCCACGAATGATTTCCCAAACATCCTTCCGAAACACGACAAGGGTACTCAATGCTGTCGCGAAATGAAGCACTACAGTGAACAATAGACTTTCTTCGGGAACAGAGCTATCACCAAGAATTGCTTTGCCCAATTCTAAATGACCACTTGAAGAAACCGGAAGAAATTCGGTCAGCCCCTGAATAATGCCCAGGATAATGGCGTCTAGAGTATCCAAAATCAGTCTTTGTTCTTATGCGGATTCAACAAAATGGCATAGACTTCGATACCGAGACCAATCAATACCAAGGTCGGCGCCAAACGAATTCTTCGAAAACTGTAGATATCCTCATTGAAGACATTAGGGTCATCGCTACCGCCGCCGCTCATCAAAATGAAGCCTAGAACAATAAAGGCGATTCCGATGAACATGAACATATAGTTCTTTTTCTGGAAGATGAATTCTTGCTTAGATGCCTCTATCGTTCGTTGTTTTTGTTTTTTGCCCATGGTGCAAAGTTAACGAAGTTGCGTAAAAAAGTTTAAAAGTTTATCGTTTTTGTGCGTCGTGTTTGCAATTGAACTTGATTTTTAATAGTACAGTTCGTCCGTTCTCAGATTTAAAAAACGTTGTGTCGCAAAAAACGTACTGATGAACGAAATCAGCACGCCGAGAACAAATACGGCAACGAACAAAATGATCAACATCGATGTATCTTTAAAAAGGTTCAATTCGGGAAAAGAACCGTTTATATAATAAAGCACACCGGCCAATGCCAATAATGCCAAGAGACTGCCCAGCATGCCCAATTTGATGTTCGTCCAGATAAAGGGCCTGCGAATAAAGGTCTTTGTCGCACCTACCATTTGCATGGTCTTGATGATAAAACGTTTTGAATAAATCGACAGGCGGATCGAACTATTGATCAACAAGACGGCGATAAAGGTGAAAATGGCGCTGGCGATCAAGATCCAGAAGCTTATCTTTTTGACGTTTTCACTCAACAGCCCCACCAAGGGTTTGTCGTAACTCACTTCATCGACATAATTCTTTTTGGATAGTTCGGCCGCGATTTCCTCGATTTTTTCAAGCGATACGAAATCGGCCTTCAATTGCACATCGATTGAATTTTTCAACGGATTATAGCCTAGAAATTCTATAAAATTCTCCCCGATCTCCTTGCTATGTTGTTCGGCGGCTTCCTCCTTTGAGACATATGTGGCAGCCTTGGTATATTCGGCCATGGCCAGACTCTTTTGCAACTGGTCGATCTCGACTTCCTTGGCCGAATCTTTAAGAAAAAGTGAGATGGTAATCTGTTCCTTGAAATGGTCGGCCATCTTTTTGGTGTTCAAGACCAGAAGACCCAAGATTCCCAATAAAAAAAGTACCAATCCGATACTCAATACCACCGAGAAATACGAAGATATCAGTTTGCGCTTTTGATAACTTTCGAAAGATTTGCTCATATCTGGGGAATGAAAGTGTAAAAGTAGGAAAGTAATTTGATTAAACTTATTTTTGTGCATTAGGTAATGAAAGGATCACGAAGGATGCTCGCACACGGGATTCCGGATGTGGTCATTTGTTTTTATGGAAGTAAGATGAACTACAATTTCAACGAAATTGAGGCCAAATGGCAAAAATATTGGGCCGAACACCAAACCTTTAAGGCCGAGAACAACTCGGGGAAGGAAAAATTCTACGTGCTCGATATGTTTCCGTACCCCTCTGGGGCAGGACTTCACGTAGGCCACCCATTGGGTTATATCGCAAGCGATATTTATGCCCGCTATAAAAGGCACAAGGGGTTTAATGTGTTGCACCCGCAAGGATACGACTCCTTCGGATTGCCCGCTGAACAGTATGCGATTCAAACGGGCCAACACCCGGCGATTACTACGGAAGAAAATATCAAAACCTATAGAAGGCAGTTAGACCAACTCGGATTTTCCTTTGATTGGAGCCGTGAAGTACGTACCTCGGATCCAAAATATTACAAATGGACACAATGGATCTTTATTCAACTGTTCAATTCGTGGTATAACAAAGACACGGACAAGGCAGAAGACATAGAAACCTTGATGTCAAGATTTGCTGCGGAAGGAAATACCAAGGTCAATGCCGCCTGTGATGAAGATGTTTCCCAGTTTTCGGCAGATGACTGGAATTCTTTTTCAAGCAAGGAGCAACAAGAAATCTTGCTCAAATACCGATTGACCTATTTGGCCGATACCGAAGTGAATTGGGTTCCGGCCTTGGGTACGGTTCTTGCCAACGACGAAATCGTAAACGGGGTTTCCGAACGTGGCGGACACCCCGTTGTACGCAAGAAAATGACGCAGTGGAGCATGCGCATCACGGCCTATGCCCAACGCTTGCTCGACGGATTGAACACCATAGATTGGCCACAGCCTTTAAAGGATTCGCAGACGAATTGGATCGGTAGGAGCGAAGGGGCAAGTGTTAATTTTAAGGTCCTCCCCCTAGCCCCCTCCGAGGGAGGGGGAATTACTCCGCGGTATATTACTGCAGATTCGGATTTATATCCTGTTTTATTGGAACGGGCTAAAGAGATGCGTAAAAATCCAACTGCCGCTGAAGATAAACTATGGCAGGCCCTAAGAAGAAAAAATCTTGATGTCCGATTTAGGCGACAGCATCCCATTTACAGATTCATTGTCGATTTTGTTTGCCTCGAGAAAGGCCTGATAATAGAAGTTGATGGGAAAATACACGAGTATCAATTAGACAACGATGCCCAGCGCACCCTTGAGTTGGAGCAAAAAAAAGGATATACGGTTATACGATTCGACAATGACGAGGTACTAAATGATTTGGAAAGAGTGGTTTCAGAAATTGAAGATGTGTTGAACTCCCTCCCCTTGGGGGAGGGTTGGGGAGGGGATTTTGAAATCGAAGTTTTCACCACCCGCCCAGATACCATTTTCGGGGCCTCTTTCATGACGCTTGCACCTGAACATGAACTGGTGCCAAAAATCACCACCCCTGAACAAAAAGCCGAGGTCGAGGCCTATATCGAAGCCACCGCAAAACGTTCTGAGCGGGATCGTATGGCCGATGTTAAAACGGTTTCCGGTACGTTTACGGGTGCGTATGCCGAACATCCGTTTACCAAAGAACCGGTTCCTATTTGGATCGGCGACTATGTCTTGGCAGGCTACGGTACGGGAGCGGTGATGTCCGTTCCATGCGGTGATCAGCGCGATTATGATTTTGCCAAACATTTCGGTATTCCGATTCCGAATATTTTCGAGGGCATCGATATTTCTGAGGAAGCTTTTGCCGATAAGGAAAAGACCATTATCGCCAATTCCGATTTTCTAAACGGACTTTCCTATAAAGAAGCTGTTAAGAAAGTGATCGCCGAATTGGAAAAAATCGGTCAGGGCAAGGGCAAGGTGAATTACCGATTGCGTGATGCCGTTTTTAGTAGACAGCGGTATTGGGGCGAACCCTTTCCGGTGTATTATGATGAAGAAGGTATGCCGCAAATGTTGGATGAAAAATTTCTGCCGCTAGAACTGCCCGAAGTCGATAAATACTTACCGACGGAAACCGGCGACCCGCCGTTGGGCAATGCCAAAAAGTGGCATTGGCTGCAATATGGCGGTGATGGAAAAGTGGTGTCAAAGGAGGAATTTGAAAATTCATCTCCTGAAGGAAGGTTGGGCGGACCTTTGGAGTTGAACACCATGCCCGGATGGGCCGGCAGTTCGCAATACTTCAACCGCTATATGGATCCGCACAACGATAAGGAAATCTTCTCGCGGGAAGCCATCGACTATTGGCAAGATGTTGACCTGTATATCGGCGGTAGCGAACATGCCACAGGGCATTTATTGTACAGCCGTTTTTGGCAAAAGTTTATGTTCGATAAAGGCCTCGTGCCCAAAGCCGAGTTTGCCAAAAAACTGATCAATCAAGGAATGATTACGGGGACGAGTGCCTTTGTTTATAGAATGCAACAAGACACAATGCTTAAGGATGGCATAGATGTTCTAAAAGCTTTGGATATAAAAAGGAAAGAATATTTTTTGTCGAAAAGTCTAAATGACGATTATATCGGCGGAGTATATAATCCGATTTTGGAAAAGGTAAAATCTCAAATTATAGAAGATTATAAAAAAGTGGGTGTTGAAGCCCAATGGTTCGAAGAAGTGCACCCCACATCCAACCCAATTCACGCCGATGTATCATTCGTTAATGCATCAGATGAATTAGATATCGAAGCTTTCAAAAATTGGAGACCTGAATATAAAGACGCTATATTTATTTTAGAAAACGGCGAATTGTACGATTCTAACTCCCTCCCCTTGGGGGAGGGCCGGGGAGGGGTCTTCAGAGTCTCCCGCGAAATCGAAAAAATGTCCAAATCCAAATACAATGTCGTCAATCCCGATGATATTTGTGAGGAGTACGGGGCCGACAGCCTTCGCATGTACGAAATGTTCCTCGGTCCATTGGAGCAATCAAAACCTTGGAACACGGCCGGTATCACGGGGGTACATTCTTTTTTGAAAAAATTATGGAGATTATACCACTCCGGTCCGAACGGAGAATTCCACGTAACGGACTCTCCCCCTTCGGGGGAGCCGGAGGGGGCCAAAACATTGCACAAAACCATCAAAAAAGTTGAGGACGACATCGAAAACTTCAGTTTTAACACCTCGGTCTCCACTTTTATGATCTGTGTCAACGAATTGACCGCACAGAAGTGTCATAGCCGTGAAATTTTGGAACCATTGGCGATTTTGGTGTCGCCCTATGCTCCGCATATCGCAGAAGAACTTTGGGGGAAATTGGGCCATGGGGAGTCAATAGCCTTCGCGCCTTTTCCGAAATTTGAGGAGAAATATTTGGTGGAAAGTACAAAGGAGTACCCGATTTCCTTTAATGGCAAGATGCGTTTCACGATGGAACTTCCGTTAGACTTGAGCAAAGAAGAAATCGAGGCCGCGGTCATGGCGAATGAAAAAACGCAACAACAATTACAGGGCCGAACGCCCAAGAAAGTGATCGTCGTGCCCGGAAAGATCGTTAACATTGTGGGATAATCTCCTTTACTTTAAGAAGAGTGAAGAGATAAGGGGCCACGGCAACAACATGAGCGTCACTTTGAACCCTTATGTTTCGAAACGGGCAAGCAATAAATGAAAACCAATAAACCGACCATGGGCAACATTGAAATATTAGGTTTGGTGGCCGCTGCGATCACCACCTCGGGATTTGTTCCGCAAGTCTACAAAATCTGGAAAGAAAAATCCACCCACGATATTTCCTTGAACATGTACCTGCTCTTAACCTTGGGGTTGACGCTATGGCTTATCTATGGAATCAATATCGAAAGTTGGCCCGTAATTTTGGCCAATGGCATAACCTTGATACTTGTATTGGGTATTGTGGCACTAAAGATCAAATACAAGTAAACGACATTTTGTCGCCCTCCAGTATTTGGCGAGGTTTTTGTTTTAATGGTATGGATTCCGAACCTAAAAAAAAGGAATCTTTATTATATTTAATAAAATTTAAATCGAACATACTATGGGAATGGGATATTGGATATTAATCGGGGGTATTGGCTTGATCAGTATGCTGGTAAGCGGCAGACTGAAAAGCAAGTTTGCCCAGTACTCGAAAGTGCACCTTCAAAATGGAATGAGCGGTGCTGAGGTCGCTGAAAAAATGTTGGCCGATCACGGCATTCGTGATGTCAAGGTTGTTTCTACTCCGGGCATGCTTTCAGATCATTACAACCCGAAGAACAAGACCGTAAATCTAAGTGAAGGGGTCTATAATCAACGCAATGCGGCGGCGGCGGCGGTCGCTGCGCATGAATGTGGGCATGCCGTGCAACATGCACAGGCCTATGAATGGTTGACCATGCGCTCGAAATTGGTTCCGGTGGTCAGTGTGACATCGGGCATGTCGATGTGGGTGGTTTTCGGCGGATTGATGCTGGGTGCCGCCGCCGGGGTAGGTCTTGGTTACTGGATCGCAGTTGTCGGATTGGGCATGATGGCTCTCGCCACCCTGTTCAGTTTTGTTACCCTGCCGGTGGAATATGATGCGAGCAATCGCGCCCTGGCATGGTTGAAAGCGAAGAACATCGTTACCCAACAAGAATACAAAGGTTCCGAGGATGCCTTGAAATGGGCGGCCCGCACCTATTTGGTCGCTGCCATTGGTTCGTTGGCGACCCTGATTTATTTTGGACTTCAGGTATTCGGAGGAAGGGATTAAGAGCAAAGCTCGGTAAATTCAAAAGATAGTAACCCGTAAGGCTCAAACAAGGTTTTGCGGGTTTTATACATTAAATCGTAATCTGCCGGTCGATTTGCTGCGCCAGCGAAATGAAAGTCTCGGTTCTCGATACCCCTTCGATTTGTTGTATTTCTTTATTGAGTACCTGCATCAGATGTTCGTTGTCACGACAGAGCACCTTTATCAAGATCGACCAGTTTCCCGTAGTATAATGGCATTCCAAAACTTCGGGAATCTTTTCAAGTTGCTTTACCGCAATGGGGTTGCTCATGGCCTTATCCAAATAAATGCCGATATACGCCATCGTGGTATAGCCCATAATCTTTGGGTTGATAATGAACTTAGACCCTGCCAGCAGACCCGAAGCTTCTAGTTTTCGAAGGCGTTGATGAATGGCCGCGCCTGAAATACCAATGTTCCGGGCGATTTCAAGTACCGGTTTGCGGGCATCATCCATCAAAAATCTTAGAATCTTTTTGTCGATACCGTCAATTTTTACTTTTTCGTTATCTGATTTCATGATTATGGTTTCATTCTATCGGTTAAAATAATCAATTATCAGACAAACCTATTTTGATTTAGGGCAAATAGCGATTTTTGATAAGCTATTTATCGGAAATGGAATCAGGATTATACCCCAAGTAGGGTACGTTATATTCTTTAAAGACTACACCGTAGGCTTCCAACTCCTTAAGGATGGGTTCGTAGATTTCCTTGGAAATAGGGATTTGCACACCTGGGCGGGTTATTTTTTTGTTCAATATGAGCAGGGTGGCAATGGCGACCGGTAGTCCGACGGTCTTGGCCATCGCCGTATGGGACCGGTCTTCTCCGATGACCGCCATATTGGCGTCTATTTGATAATTGCGGCCATTGAGTTGGTATCCGAATTTGTGGTACATCACGATCATGTCTTTGTCGTCATTGTCGAGAGTCCAACTATCTTCGAGCACATATTGTAACATTTGCGCGGGGGTCGCTTTCTTTAACGGTATTGTTTTCTTGGCATCAAAAAGATTGAGTTCGAGCAATTTTTCCCACCTGATATCATCTTGGTCGATTTTCAGATAGTGACGGGTCTTCAATTCTACCGAATCTGTTGGCGAATAAGGCAAAAAAAGGTTCACGAATTCACGGTACGACATCCCTTCGGAATTTTCGATGACATAGCTGTCATCGGTCATGCCCAGCTGTACGAACATGTTCCAGGCTTTTGAAAAACCGACACGGCGCATGGTGCCCCTGTAAAGGGTCAAGACATCCTGCAGGCCGTAGGCCTCGCGATAATCAAGAGAATCACGATTGGCATATCCTTCGAAACGACCGTATCCTTCAATGTCAAAAAACTCGGTACGGCGAAAAAGCCTATGGTAAGGAATGTATTTGTAGGTACCCTCTTGAAGAAACTTTGCCGCCCCGCCCTGCCCCGCGAGTACCACGTTGCGCGGATTCCATGTGAACTTATAGTTCCAAAGATTGTTGTCAGATTCGGGAGCTACCAGTCCGCCGGTAAAAGATTCGAACAAGAGCATTTTGCCGCCTTTGGCACGAATTCGGTCGATGACCTGCATGGCGCTCATATGGTCGATACCGGGATCTAGCCCGATCTCGTTCATGAAAATCAATCCTTTTGCTTGGGCATGCGCATTTAATTCCTTGATCTCTTTACTTACATAAGAGGCCGTCACAAGATGCTTTTCCAAGGCAATGCAGTCCTTGGCAACCTCAATATGAAACCTTGCCGGAAGCATTGAAACCACGATGTCAGCAATTTGTATGTTTTTTTTACGGTCTTCTTCATTGAAAATATCCAACTTGAGAACGGTACATGCCGAATGTTCTTGAATATGCATCGGTATCGTACTGGGGTCGATATCGCCAATGGTCAGATGCAGATTTTCGTTCCCGGCTTTTTCTATAAAATAATCGAGCAGGTACGAAGTGGATTTTCCAGCGCCTAATACAAGTATTTTCCGCATTATTGCTTATTGGTTAACTTTGATATAACGAAGGGCTAAGGTATCAAATTGTTACATTTATAAAAAAAAGAACTTTTCAAGTTATGAACAAAACAATATTTTTGACCGCCGTCATTATGGGCGTTTTGGCAATAGGATTGGGTGCTTTCGGTGCCCATGGGCTTGAAAAATTGGTCGATGCCGATTCCGTAGCGACATTCGAGACCGGAGTAATGTATCAGATGTACCATGCCCTTTTCTTGCTGATCCTGGCCGGTTTTGTAAAAATATCAGAAAGAAGTAAAAAGTTGGTGTTCTACCTAATAATGACAGGTGTATTGTTCTTTTCTTTTTCGATTTATCTATTGGCGACCAACAGTCTCACCACTTTTGATTTCAAGACGATAGGTTTCATTACCCCGATCGGTGGATTACTGCTCATTTTGGGTTGGATTGTCTTGGGCTATCGTGGTTTCCGGAATTTCAACTAATAAATTCGCAAAGTTATAGACCATAAATTTATTTTATGATAATTTTGCGTACTTAAAAACCCATCTGAATGAATATATCGGAAAATTCTGCCTCAACCATTTCTCTGAAAGAATATGGAATCGAACACGATAATGTACATTATCAATTATCCCCAAGAAAGTTGCATGATATAACCTTGGAAAAAGCAATGGGAAATGAGGCTTCTTCAGGAGCTTTGGCGATAAATACCGGTGAGTTTACCGGAAGATCGCCGATGGACCGATTCATCGTAAAAGATGGAGTTACTACAGATGAGGTTTGGTGGGGCGACATCAATATACCTTTTGAACCCGAAAAATTCGATCGGCTCTATGATAAGGTCATCGCGTATCTGAACGATAAAGAGTTGTTCGTTCGCGATTGTTATGCGTGTGCTGACCATAATTACCGTATGGATATTCGTGTTATCAACGAATACCCCTGGTCGAACCAATTCGCCTATAATATGTTCATCAGGCCCACCCTCGAAGAGTTAAAACATTTTGAACCTGAGTGGACGGTCATCAATGCTCCCGGTTTTAAGGCCGATGCTTCGGTCGATGGCACGAGACAGCACAATTTCGCCATTTTGAATTTTACGCGAAAGATTGCCCTGATAGGTGGTACGGGCTATACCGGAGAAATCAAAAAAGGTATTTTTTCCGCCTTGAATTTTATACTTCCCGTTCAAAAGAACACCCTGCCCATGCATTGTTCCGCCAATGTTGGAACAAATGGTGATACGGCCATTTTTTTCGGACTTTCTGGAACAGGTAAAACCACTTTGTCGACCGATGCCAACCGTAAGTTGATCGGCGATGACGAGCACGGTTGGAACAATGAAAATGCCGTTTTCAATTTTGAGGGGGGTTGTTATGCCAAGGTCATCAATCTATCCGAAGAAAATGAGCCTGAAATTTTCGGGGCGATAAAAAAGGGGGCAATACTCGAAAATGTCATAATGGATGAGGCCGGGAATGTCGATTTTGCCGATACCTCGATTACTCAGAATACAAGGGTGAGTTACCCTATTTATCATATACCTAATGTTCAAAGGCCTTCCATTGGTAAGAACCCAAAGAACATTTTCTTTTTGACGGCCGATGCCTTTGGGGTATTGCCCCCGATTTCTAAGTTGACACCGAGCCAAGCGGCCTATCATTTCATTTCGGGGTATACAGCGAAAGTTGCCGGAACGGAAGCGGGAGTTGTAGAGCCCGTACCCTCGTTTTCGGCGTGTTTTGGAGCACCCTTTATGCCATTGCATCCGGCGAAATATGCCGAAATGTTAAGTAAGAAAATGACGAACGCAGGGGTAAACGTGTGGCTGGTGAACACAGGTTGGACTGGCGGACCCTACGGAGTGGGTACAAGGATGAAATTGAAATATACGCGGGCCATGATCAACGCGGTCCTTAATGGTGATCTAGGGTTATATTCTTACGATGCATACCACATTCATTCGGTTTTCGGGGTAGCGCAGCCAAGGGAATGCCCTGGCGTACCAACCGACGTACTTAGCCCGAGAACAACATGGAACGATGATGAGGCTTACTATAGAACCGCCTTTAAATTGTCAAATGCCTTTCGGGAGAATTTCAAGAAATTCGAGGCCTTTGCCAGCGAGGAAATCAGAAGGGGAGGCCCTCAAAGATATGCCTACTAAAAACTAGGCTGACCAAAAGGTGGCTGCAAATGTCTTATTGACCTTGTCGGAATAATTTAAATTGTTGAAAATCAAAAACGGTTTCGACAGGCTAAACAAGAATACTTATTTCTTATTCGCTTCAGTGATATATTTTTGAAGCGCCATGGTCATCGAGGGTGTTTCAGGTGTCGGGGCCTTGATATCGATACGTAGGCCGGCGTCGGTGGCCGCATTTACCGTAGAGTTTCCGAATACTGCGATTCGCGTATCGTTTTGTTCAAAATCAGGAAAGTTCTTCAATAAAGATTCGATTCCTGATGGACTAAAGAAAACCAGTACATCGTAATATACATCACGAAGATCAGATAAGTCACTGATCACGGTCTTGTAAAAGATTCCCCTTGTCCAATCGATTCCGATTTTGTCCAATGTTTCTGGCACTATGCTTTTTAGGGAGTCTGAAGAGGGTAAAAGAAATTTTTCGTCTTTGTATTTCTTAAAGAGTGCGGCCAAATCGGCAAAATTCATCTTGCCTACATATATTTTTCGTTTGCGGTAGACTACATATTTCTGAAGGTAGTACGCAACCGCCTCAGATTGGCAAAAGTATTTCATCGAGTCGGGCACCTTGAAGCGCATTTCTTCGGCTATTCTAAAGTAATGGTCAACCGCATTTCTACTGGTAAGTATGACGGCGGTGTAATTCTTAAGGTCTATTTTTTGCTGACGAACCGATTTGGCATCGACCCCCTCAACGTGTATAAAAGGGCGGAAATCTACCTTGACCTTGGCCTTATCGATTAGTTTCGAATAAGGGGAGTTCTCCATCTTCGGTTCCGGTTGAGATACCAAAATCGTTTTTACTTTCATACACCTTGTATTATTTAAGATAGCTTCCTAGAATGATCAGTGGCGCAATTTCAAGAGCGCAAAGGTACAAAATAAAATAGAAAAAGTTATTTGAGATCAATTTTTGATGATTCCTCAGTAGGGTGATCCAGCCGATTCCATTAACAAAAAAAATAAGCGCCAAAGCTACATAAATCACAAGTTTTGAGTCTTTTAACAAGTAGGCAAGTATAACGTTTGCCAAGAACATAATGAAGCCGCTGTGATTTAGGTAAGAGCTTTTCTTGAAAATGATCTCACTTATGGCCCTGTTCGTCCCAAAAATAAATCCGTTGGCAAATTGAAGTAAGACCTTGACCCCGATGAAGCCGATCATACCTGCCAAAATCATTAAAAAAACTGCGGCATCGATCTGTTGTGATGGTTCAGAGAAGGCTTTCCATATAAAAAAAACAAAAAGTGAAAAATTAATGATCAAAAAGATACTGAAGAAAATGTGGAACCAATTGACCAACTTCTCTTTTTTGTTGTACATGAAGATATACTTGTTGTTAAAGGGCAGAATCGCGAAGTTCAAGAAACGATTGTAAAAAATACCCTTTGCTATTACGACGAACAAGAGACTGCCAAAAATCAGTATGGTAATCCAATCGATGTTTTCGGTAGTTCTTATTATTGGTTCCATTGTTCTATCTTGATGTTGGTTCCATTAAGTCCGTATGGAAGGTCGTTCTCCGAGATGCCTAATCTAAAATATTTGGGGTCTTCCATATCAGTTCTTGGAAGACTAAACGTAAAATTCGTTGTATCATTGGCTTTTAAGACCGAAATTTTTTGTTCGGGCTTTAAGTCATTGATGGGTTGCGTATCCCTGACTTCTTTGTAGGCATTAAGATAGGCCACGCCGAATTTCAATTTATCAAGCGCAATGTCGATAGTATAAGGATTATAGACTTTTAGGCTCAAGTTATTATTAATAAGGTCGTCAAGTTCCGATTCGTCGACGATGCATTCTAATTTTCTGTACGACGCGAAATCATCGATAAACTTTGCATAGAATATGTCGCCATTGGTTCTTTTATATGAAATATCCCGCTCGGGAATATAAGGGGAGATGTACAGTACTTTTTTGTGTTGCACCCTAAATTCAGAGCTATCGATAGAATACTGATTTTTGCGATAGTTCATATTGTTCAGTGAATAGGATGGGTGACCCGAGTAGAACTCGTACATCGGTGCGAAGCGATATGAATTTTCAAACACGACCGGATTGTCATTCGCGATCGCCACCACTTTTTTTACCCAATCTTTATTGCCATGGGTTTCATAATAAATAGGAAATAACGGCTCATAGATCAACCCGATCCGTAAGATGGCAATGACGATAATATTCACAAGACCCATTCTAAAAACCCATTTTCGGGTCTGTTCATCCTTCAGCAAATAGTTAAATGTCAAAATTGCCAAGGGAATTGAGATAACTATAATCCATTGTGTTTGTACCCTGCGGTTGAAGCTCGAAATAAAAAAGAAAACAATAAATCCGTAGGTCAAATAAAGAAGGGCCTTTGTAAAGAGGTCCGAGGCCTTTGTCCTTAAAAGTGACCTATAGATCCAAGGGAAGGTAAGACCGAAGATCGCCACAAGGTTCAAAAAGAACCCCAAGGTATATTTATTGAAATTGTAGGCGGCATTAGGTCTATCGAAAAGATGGTATTTGACCGACACAAAATCGTTTTCGTACAACCAGATAAAATGTGGCAAATAACTAAGTAGGGCTACAATTACGGCCATCCAGGCATATTTGTTGGTCAACAATTTCAAGTTTGAAAGCAACACAAAAACAATGACCAATACCGCGTGGTATTTGCTATACATCAATGCCGACATGGTTAGGCCCAAAACTAGGGCCTTTACAAAGGTGTTCTTATCAAGAAAGTTCTTGTAAGCCAATAGAAAAAGGGCCGTAAAGAACAATAGGGGTGTGTCTGGCAATGTCAAGAAGCCATAGGCGTTCAATAATGTCATGGATAAGGCCAGCACAAAAAAATCAATGATATGACCTTTCTTTTTTTCGTCATCGATCATTGCCCAGATGACAATCAGCGTTCCGATCGATAACAGGCAACTTACAAAGCGTACGCCCAGTTCACCATCGAAAAAGAAGCTACTCAATTTGATCATTAAGGCGACCATTGGAGGGTGGTCGAAATAACCCCAAGACATTTCTTGGGCATAAAACCAATAATAGGCCTCATCAAAAATAAGTTCGGTGAAATGGGCTTGAAGAAGATTGATAATGAATATACCACAAATAAAAAATAAAAAAAGTCTGGGGCGGTTTTGTGGCATTCGGTTCGATATCTATGTTAAAGAAATGGTACGATTTACCAAACTTCTATTATTTCATTAAGCTAGATAAGCACCCAAAATTACGAATTATAAGGATTATGCAACCTTTTAAAAAAATGATAAATGGCGAAATGTCGGTTATGTTGCGCTTTTAAAATACTATTTTTGCCCGTATACCGTGAAGTCAATGTCTGAACGACTAGTTATTATTCCCACCTATAACGAGATCGAAAACATCGAGGCCATTATTCAGGCGGTGTTCGACCTTTCGACCGATTTCGACGTTTTGATTGTAGACGATAACTCGCCAGACGGTACTTCGGCAGCGGTAATCGGGTTGCAAAAGAAGTATTCCCAAAGACTTTTTCTCGAGACCCGGCAAGGAAAGTCAGGCCTTGGAACAGCGTATATCCACGGCTTTAAGTGGGCCATTGCCCGTAAGTATGACTATATCTTTGAGATGGATGCCGACTTTTCACATGACCCGACAGATTTGCCACGTTTGTACAGGGCATGTCTCAACGGGGCCGATGTTGCGATTGGTTCCCGTTATAAGAAGGGGGTCAATGTCGTTGATTGGCCTTTATATCGTATCTTATTGTCTTATGGCGCTTCTTTTTATGTGAAGATGATAACCGGTATGCGCGTACACGATCCAACGGCCGGCTTTGTGTGTTACAAACGTCATGTGCTTGAAAATATAAAGCTAGATTCCATTAGGTTCATAGGCTATGCTTTTCAGATTGAAATGAAGTTCAGGGCGTATCTGTTGGGGTATAAAATCGAGGAGATATCCATTATTTTCAAGGATCGTATCAAGGGGAAATCAAAAATGAGTTCTTCAATAGTGAATGAAGCTATTATTGGTGTCTTGAAAATGAAAATACGAAGCATGTTCACGAAAGAGAGGTTTTAGCAATGGATAGAATATTGATAAAAAACGCACGAATTGTCAACGAGAACAGGGTTTTCGAGAGCGATGTGTTGTTGCAGGACAAAATTATTTCAAGAATAGATCGTGACATCAGCGACGACAAGGCAGAGCATATTGATTTAAAAGGAAACCTTTTGATTCCGGGAATTATAGATGATCAAGTGCATTTCAGGGAACCCGGACTTACCCATAAAGGTAATATTGCCTCCGAGAGCAGGGCGGCCATAGCCGGTGGGATCACATCGTTTATGGAGCAGCCGAACACTGTTCCGCAGACCATTACCATAGAAAAGTTGGAAGAAAAGTTCGCTTTGGCCAACACATCTTCTTATGCCAATTATTCATTTTTGTTCGGGGGTACGAACGACAATCTTGAAGAAATAAAACGCTTGGACAAAAAGGCCTGTTCGGGTATAAAACTGTTTTTAGGATCCTCGACGGGCAATATGTTGGTCGACGACGAGGCCGTTATCGAAAAGATTTTCTTGAATACCGAAATGGTGATTTCCGCCCATTGTGAAGACGAGGAAACCATTAGAAATAACTTGGCACTATACAAGGCGCGTTACGGAGATGACATTCCGGTGAAATACCATCCGCTGATACGAAGTGAAGAGGCTTGTTATCTTTCTTCTTCAAAAGCGATTGCACTGGCAAAAAAGACAGGTGCGAGATTTCACGTCTTTCACGTCTCAACAGGCAAGGAAACCGATTTGTTCAGAAATGACATTCCTTTGGAACAGAAGAAGATTACCGCCGAGGTGTGTATTCACCATTTGTGGTTTTCAGAGGAAGATTATGATACCAAAGGAACCCTGATCAAGTGGAATCCGGCCGTGAAAACCGCCCAAGATCGCTCACAATTGTGGGAAGCACTTCTAGACGACCGTATCGACGTGATTGCGACCGATCATGCACCCCATACCCTTAACGAAAAGAACAATGTCTATACAAAGGCACCCTCAGGAGGTCCTTTGGTGCAACATGCCTTGGTGGCGATGCTCGATAAGTATCATGAAGGGGTACTTTCATTGGAAAAGATAGTCGAAAAAATGTGCCATAACCCGGCAATACTCTTCGAGGTTGAAAAACGCGGGTTCATCAGGGAGGGGTATTTTGCCGATTTGGTGGCCGCTGACCTATCAAGTAATTGGAGTGTTGCCAAGGAAAATATTGCCTATAAGTGTGGATGGTCACCTTTTGAAGGGCATTCTTTTAAATCTAAAGTATCACATACTTTTGTAAATGGGCATTTGGCCTACAAAAATGGCGATATTTCTTCGAAGAGAAATGCCATGCGCCTAACTTTTGACAGATGAGTGTAAAGAAAGGTTTATTCATAACCGTAGTTTTGACAATATGCGCTTGCGGAGAGAAACTCATGGAAAAACCCGAGGGTCTCATTCCCAAGGAAAAAATGGTGGCAGTATTGGCCGACATGGCCATTGTCAATTCGGCCAAGGGTACCAATATCGGTTTTTTTAGGGATTATGATATTGAACCTACCATGTTCGTTTTTGAAAAGCATGGTATCGATAGTGTTCTGTTCGTGACAAGTGATAGATACTATGCCTCATTGCCCGTTGAGTATGAGGCGATTTATACCGAAGTGGAACTGTTGTTGACCAATTGGGAAAATGAGCTCAAAGAGACAAAGAAACTGGGTGATAGTCTTCGAAGAATTGAATTGGAGTCAAAGCAAAAACTAAAGGATTCGACGCTGCAAAAAGTCAACGATTCTCTTCCTTGAATTTTGCACAGCAAAACTCTATAACGGGTTCCAAAGGCTCGAACTCAAAATCCAAACTTTTTTTTATTTTTTCGTTGGTATAATCGTCACGTTGATACAATGATTTGATCGAGTTTTTTGTGATCCGCCTTTCGCGAGAGGTAAGAAGATTGGCCAGATAATCGAAATATCTTCCGATTTGCAATTGCCAGTGCTTCAGTTCTTTATGCGGAGGCCGCTTGCCCAAATTTTTACAGATCAAGGTCAGTATTGTTTTAAAGCTAATGTTATTCGCCACTACAATGTATCGTTCGTTCTGTATTTTAGAGTCAGTCAAGCGTATCATAAGTTCCACAACATCGTTGATGCTCACAAAACCTGTTCCGCCTGGCGGATAATATGGATAACCTTTATTGGCCGTCGTAAAAAATTCTCCGCTCCCATGGTTCCAAAAACCCGGGCCAAGAATTACACCGGGGTTTACGATTACCACAGGTAGCCCCTCTTGAGCGCCACGCCAAACTTCCATTTCGGCGTCATATTTTGTAAGGGCATAGACGTTGACGTTCCTTTCGACCCAATCGTTTTCCTCAGAAGCGGGTTGGTTGTCGGTGCTCTTGCCAATGGCCCCGATTGTACTGACGTAGCATAGTTTTTTTATTTTTTCCGACAGACAAAGATTGACGATATTGGCCGTGCCCTCGGTATTTATTTTTTGGAGTACGGGGTATTTTTTTGGATCAAAAGATATCAAGGCAGCGGTGTGGTACACCTGATCAATGTTTTCAAAAGCTGCTTCTAGGGCCGTAATGTCGCTCAAATCCGCGCTGACCCAATGAATCTTTTCGAACAAATCGAATGCATTATCGGCATAGTACGAAAATATTTTACGAACACGGTTTAAATCACTATTGTCACGATGGATCGCACGTACTGAGACCCCTTTTTGAAGTAGCCGAAGTAGAAGATGTGAACCTACCAAACCCGTTCCGCCAGTGACCAAGACCATGCTGTAAATTTAGCGATTCGCAACGGATTTAATCCATGCGGCCCCAAATCAAAACATGCAAATTACTTTATATTTGCAGCTATCGAACTTTTTTAAAGAAAAAATGGCCTTGAACTTTGTCGAAGAATTAAGATGGCGTGGAATGTTGCACGATGTCATGCCCGGTACCGAAGAACATCTGATGAACGAAATGCAGTCGGCCTATGTTGGCATTGACCCGACCGCCGACTCGTTACATATTGGGCATCTGGTGGGTGTAATGATGTTGCGCCATTTTCAGTTGGCAGGCCACAAGCCATACGCTTTGGTTGGTGGGGCAACGGGAATGATAGGTGATCCTTCGGGCAAATCCTCGGAGCGTAATCTTTTGGACGAAACAACATTGAAACATAACCAGGAAGCCCTAAAAGACCAGCTTTCTAGATTTCTTGATTTTGAAAGCGATATGGATAATGCCGCCGTTCTCGTCAATAATTATGATTGGATGAAAGATTTTTCATTCCTTGATTTTATCCGTGATGTGGGCAAACATATCACGGTCAACTATATGATGGCGAAAGATTCGGTAAAAAAGCGATTGACGTCCGACGCAAAGGAAGGCATGTCATTTACCGAATTTACCTATCAACTGGTGCAGGGGTACGATTTTTTACATTTGTACCAAAACTATGGTTGCACCCTACAAATGGGGGGGAGCGATCAGTGGGGAAACATTACTACCGGAACCGAACTTATTCGAAGAATAGGTGGCGGAAAGGGTTACGCCATGACCTGTCCGTTGATTACCAAGGCCGACGGCACAAAATTCGGGAAAACCGAAGGCGGCAATATCTGGTTGGATGCCAAAAGGACCTCTCCCTATAGATTCTATCAATATTGGCTGAATACCTCAGATGAGGATGCTGCAAAGTATATCAAGATCTTTACCTTCTTATCAAAACAGGAAATCGAGAACCTGATAGAAGAGCATCGAGAAGCGCCACATATGCGAGCACTTCAAAAACGATTGGCCGTGGAGATAACGGTAATGGTCCACTCGCAGGAAGATTTGGACAATGCCCTGATGGCCAGCGATATACTTTTTGGTAAATCGACTTCAAATGATCTGAAAAAATTGGACGAGAAAACATTTCTCGATGTGTTCGAAGGTGTTCCCCAAGCTGAGATATCTAAAACCGATTTTCAGAACGGGATCGATATGATCGCTGCCCTTTCGGCCAAGACGGGTTTTTTGGCATCGAACGGTGAAGCAAGAAGGGAACTCAAGCAAAATTCCATTTCGGTCAATAAAGAGAAGGTAAAAGAGGACTATACAATTACCGATGCTGATTTGATAAATGATAAGTATATACTCTTACAACGGGGCAAGAAAAATTATTTCGTTCTCTTGGTTAACTAGTGATAAAAGTTTATGGAGGTTTATAGGCCAAATGTCGTGGCGGAGCTCGAAACATTTTATGGCGATCTTCTAACGAATTTTGGAAGTTATTCTACGATCAAAGACCATCTCGCCGATTTGTCGGCAAGGATGTGGGAAGGGATTCAGGACGGAAATAATGCGGTTTTCAAAGAAATAAGCAATTACCACTGGTCGCACTTAGGAAAAAGCACTGAAAACCTGATTGTCTTGAATCTCGATGAAAATGACTGTAAAAAAACGATTGCCAATGAGTACGGGTTTCGGCGATGGACCGAAGTAGAGCATGTGAACAGACCTTATAACATAGCTTTCGAAAACACGGTCAATGCCATGCTGGAAGGTGATTTTTCAACATTGAAGAGCAACATTTCCAAAACAAAAGAGCTTGTCAATACAAAATCGCTTTATGGGCATCGGGCAACACTTTTGCATTATGCCGCGACGAACGGGGTCGAAATTTGGAGACAAAAAGTGCCGATGAACCTTCCGGAAATTGTGCGTTATTTGATAGAAAATGGAGCCAATAAAAAGGCCAAAATGAAAGTCTATGGAGGCGAGTACACGGCCGCTGAATTGCTGCCTTCAAGTGCGCATCCTTACGATGCCGGGCTTATGAACGAGTTAAAGACGGCATTTGATCATTGATCAAAGTGCCATCAAATTGCACCCTCGAATGTCGGAATGATCAAATCTTCCCAATACCTCAAAACTACCATCTTCATGAACTTTACCAAGATCTTGGGTTGCAATAAATGAACATGAATTGAGATTGGCCAGGTCGGTTATGTTGATTCCCCCGGTTTTGCCGGTAATCGGATCGGCAAGGGGGTCTTCGGTATCGCGAACCTGGATCTTCATCCATGGGGGTGTCCAAAAAACCCCATTTCCTTTCGAATAGGCCTGAGAAAGTAGTTCGGTCATTCCGTATTCAGAATGTATGGCATCAACGCCGAAGCCTTTTTTGAGCAAAGTGTGCAGTTCTTCACGGATCAATTCTTTACGACGGCCCTTCATACCACCGGTTTCCATGATAATGGTATTCTTTAACCTGAAATCATGTTTTTCGATCAAATCCAGAAGTGCGAAAGTGACACCGACCAACAAAATTTTGTTTCCTTTGGCATCCAAGATCCGCAATTTATCGGCTAAACCGGGTAGGTCGTTTAAATAAAAGCCACTTTCAGGATTTTTACTTTTCTTGATCAAGTCATCCATCATATAGATCAATGAGGAGCCTCTGCGGTCAAGGTATGATGGTAAAAGGGCCAAAATGCAGAACTCTGAAACCGCGCCATAAAATATCTCGAAGCTCTTAAGATAGCTCGTCTCGTACAATTTGAGGTCGTTCACATAATGTTTACTCGTTTGGTTACCTGTCGTACCGCTACTTGTAAACATAATTTCATGGTCGACATTGTCGACAATGACTTTTTTTGATTTGAAAAATTCAATCGGTAAAAAAGGGATATCTGCAAAATGCCTGACGTTATCCGTATTTTTGTTTAAATACCTGCAGAACTCGCGATATACTGGGTTTGTCTCAATTTGAAATCGAAAAATGGAAAGTGCCTCGGTTTCAAACTCGCTTTGTGTTTTTATCGAGAAGATTTTATGAGCTTCCATCAGACCCAAAGTTAGTCATTGCCAACGTGATGAAAAAAGCCTTTTCTGTTGGTGGTAAGGAAGAATTCGGATTTTATAATAGCAGACTTATTTTACGACCAATTTTCGTGTAACCGTTTTTTTACGCTGCACCACGCGAACGACATATACGCCCGGTACCAATCTTGAAATGTTCAAGGTATTGCCATCTACTCTTTCGGTCAAGACAACCTCACCGAAAACATCATAAACTGCTATGTCTTTGGGGCCTATTTCATGGCCGATCATATAGACTTGATCATCATAGACGGGATTCGGGTACAATTTGAACGCCAATGTCTCTTCAGATTGTCGCTTCTGAAAATCAAGGGGTTCTTGTGCGGATAGCGCGTAGGTAAGCACTAAAAATAGTGCGGTGTAGAGTATTCGCATAGGTATTGATTTGGGATCAACAGGTTAAAGATAGTTAAAGGCTATACCAGCAACGATAAAATGTTGTGAAATTCGACTAAATGTATGTAAACGGAAAATCGAATGACCGTTCATCGATATTTGGAGCGAGTCATCGAGGTACGACTGCCAATGCCAAAAACAAAATGAGTAAATAGTTACTTGATTATTAACTTTCTAGTGGCAACCTTATCCTTTTCGAAAACCCGTAATACATAAACACCGGCATCGAGATCCGAAACATTGAGTTCAGAACCTAAAATAGTTGTCTGAAGTACTTGTGTGCCCAAAACATCGAAGATAAAGACCTTCTTGGGTGCATCTGCCCTTGTTTGAATATAAACCTTACCTGTAGTAACAGGATTTGGATAAAGCTTGAACCCGTCAATATCACCGTTGGGCTTTGAATCTTGTCCATAGCCTATGGTAACGAAAAGCAAGAAAATTAGAAGGTAAAAGTGCTTCATACAGTAGGTTGAGCAAAAAATATACCACAAATATAATAATTCTACATCCTGATTGGCTTCGCTATCAAAGTAATATGGCAATTATTCGATGAAATGCACAACTTTTTCAGTCGTCTTATCATTATTCATAAAAAAAAGACATCCTGCAAAGTATGATCGCTTCTATTTGGTAAACCAGTACGAACTACTTAGACAGGATAATGTTATGTAATTGTTATCATATTAAATCAACGTTAAGTGCGTTCTGTCTAATAGTATTATCTTTAAATTTGAAGGTTGATCAACTATAATTAGCCATGAAAAAGAGTGATATTCGAATACTTTTGGTAGATGATGAACCTGACATTTTAGAAATAGTCAAGTACAATTTGTCTTCTGAAGGGTACGAGGTTTTTACCGCGAAGAACGGAGTCGAAGGTGTCGCCAAGGCCAAAAAGAAAAAGCCCCATCTGATTATTTTAGATGTTATGATGCCCGAGATGGATGGTATTGAGGCCTGTGAGATAATACGAGGCACGACCGGTCTTGAAAATACCATTATTACCTTTCTTACCGCACGGGGAGAAGACTACTCCCAAGTGGCTGGTTTTGATGCCGGAGCGGATGACTATATTACCAAGCCCATTAAACCTAAGGTTTTGATAAGTAAGGTAAAGGCACTATTAAGAAGGTTGAAGGAGAATACGGTGCAACACGAAGATATTGTCAAAGTAGGCAACATTGTTATTAACCGTGAAGAATACAAAATAGTGAATAACGGCCAAGAAATGGTGCTTCCTAGAAAAGAATTTGAGCTTTTGGCCTTATTGACCTCAAAACCGAGCAAAGTCTTTAAAAGAGAGGTAATTCTTGATCGGGTATGGGGCAACGAGGTGGTCGTCGGAGGCCGAACCATAGATGTGCATATTCGAAAATTGCGTGAAAAGATCGGCGACGAGCACTTTAAGACTGTCAAGGGGGTGGGTTATAAATTTGTTTTATGATGCTTTCAATTTTTTGAATTGAACCCTAAATCATTACGCCTATGTCTGGATACCGTTTTTTAAGGGTGGCCATGAACCCTGTTCCCTTTCTTTAGTGGCCAAAAAATCAAAATGATTAACTTTCGCCAAAATGCGGTTAAGTTAAGATAAGCCAATGCCTTCGCGCCATAAAAAATCATATCGATTCGCTTTTCGCTCTGCGATTTTTATAACCCTGATTCTTTCGCTTTTAGTGTTTGCCGTAGCTTACCATATGGGCAATATCGATACGTATTGGATTGCGATAGTGCTGTTCGCCGTTGCAGTTTTCATAGTGTCCTTTATTGTTTTGCAGATTAGGGTAGAGAAGTTTATTTATAAAAGGATTAAAAAAATATATGATGACGTAACCCTTCTTGAATCCACTTCGCTGACATCGGGCCCGATTACTACCGATATGAAGACCCTTACCGAGGAAATAGAAAAATTTGCGAAAGACAAAAAGATAGAAATAGATACACTCAAGATCCGCGAAGAATATCGAAAAGATTTTCTTGGCAATGTTTCCCATGAACTGAAGACCCCGCTTTTTACCGTTCAAGGATATATAGAAACACTCTTGAACGGAGCAATGGAAGACAAGGCCATTCGAAAAAAATATTTGCAGAGGGCGGCCAAGGGGGTAGATCGGTTAATTTATATTATCAAGGATCTAGATTTGATAACAAAACTTGAAGTTGGCGACCTGAATCTCGAAAAAGAAAATTTCGATATCGTTGAATTGATAGAAAATGTCTTTGACCTATTAGAGATGAAGGCCTCGAAGAAGAAGATATCGCTCACTTTTGATATGGCCTATCCGAACCCTATATATGTCAGGGCAGATAAGGAAAAAATACAGCAAGTGTTGACTAACCTTATCGTAAACTCCATAAAATATGGGCATAAAAATGGTACAACCGAGGTAAGTGTCGAAAATTTGATACATAACAAAGTGATCGTCAGGGTTACCGACAATGGTGAGGGCATTCCTGAACAACATATTCCGCGACTTTTCGAACGGTTCTACAGGGTCGACAAAAGTGGTAGTAGAAGTGAGGGCGGGTCTGGTCTGGGCCTGGCCATTGTAAAGCACATTATTGAAAGACATAATGAAAAAATCTATGTTGAAAGTGAACTGGGCATAGGGTCTGAATTTTCTTTTACAATGGAGAAATCAAAAAACAGGTAGAACTGAACAAGGCCGCCCGCAAACAAGATTTCCTTAGCTTTGTACCAAAATTTTTTTGTGGGAAGCAAGAACAAGCTAAAACGGTTCAAAGAGAACGAATCTTTTCAAAATGTTATACAGCCCAGACGGTCAGATATCGAATCTGGTGCGTCGGGCCTGAAGGGAAATTGGGCAAAGTATTTTAAGAACGATAAGCCTATCGTTCTTGAATTGGGCTGTGGCAAAGGCGAATACACCATCGGATTGGCAAGATCAAACCCTTACAGAAATTATATTGGGGTCGATATTAAGGGGGCACGGCTATGGCGGGGCGCGAAAACTGCGCATGAAGAAAAACTTGCCAATGTTGCCTTTCTTCGAACGCAGATAGAACTGATCGACCAACTTTTCGATAAAAATGAGGTTTCTGAAATCTGGATAACCTTTCCCGACCCCCAGATCAAATACAAGAGAACCAAACATCGAATGACCAATGCCGGTTTTTTGGAAAAATACCGAAAAATCTTAAAACCCAACGGACTCATACATCTGAAGACCGATAGTGAATTCATGCACGGATATACTTTGGGATTACTCCATGGGCTTGGACTCGAAGTGGTCTATGCGAATCATGACGTCTACAAAAATGAAGGAAGCCCCAAAGAAGTGCTCGACATACAGACATTCTACGAAAAACAGTATCTTGAAAAGGGAAAACCCATTACATACATCCAATTCAGGATTAACTGATATATGGAACATTTATTGATCCTATTCTTTGCCACTTTTTCGGCGGCCTTTATGGCTACGGTCCCACCGGGGTTGTTGAACATGAACGCGGCCAAGATCAGTGTGGATAAAGGAAAACTGAACGGTGTCGTTTTCAGTCTTGGGGTTTCGTCGATGATCATGATCCAATCGACCATAGCGGTCTACATCTCAAAATTCTTGTACAAAAATCCGGAGGTAATCGATTGGCTGTTGAAGATTGCTCTGGGCGTGTTCGCTTTCTTTGCGATATACTTTTTTGTGGCCGCGAAAAAGAACAGGGTCAAATCGCCCAAAAAAGTAGCGGTAAGCAAAAGGAACAGTTTTTACAAAGGGTTTCTGTTGGCGGCGGTAAACTTATTGACAATTCCTTATTACAGTGGGTTGAACGCCATGTGGAACGCTTCCGGGTGGATTAAGTTCGAGGCCACCGATATTCTTACCTTTATTCTGGCGGCTGGCCTGGGAACCTTTTCGGTGCTTTATCTTTACGTGTTTTATTTCAATAAATTGGAAACCAAAACGAATCGTTTTTCAAAGAACAGTAATTATATTTTAAGTGCTTTGATGGTGCTGCTGCTTGTCATTACCATTATTCGAATATTTTACAAATGAAAAACACCGATAACAAAAACTTTTTTGAAAAAGTATACAATGTGGCAAAATTGATTCCCTATGGTCGGGTTACTTCGTACGGGGCCATCGCCAAATATTTGGGAACCGCCCGAAGCGCCAGAATGGTGGGTTGGGCAATGAACGGTGCCGGTAATATGGAAGAGATACCTGCCCATCGTGTTGTCAATAGAGTTGGCCTTTTGACGGGCAAACACCATTTTGACGGTTCTAATTTGATGCAACAATTATTGGAGAGTGAGGGTTTAAAGGTCGTTGACAATCAAATAGTCGATTTTGAAAAATACTTTTGGGATCCCTTTAAAGAGCTTGGCTAAAATCGATTTTAAACTTTTAAAACCTGCGGGGTTCTTTTATTCAAAACTAAGAGTGAAAACAGTATACTCATTTGAGCTTACCTGTATTGTGCCTCCGTGCAAATGCATGATCTGCTTTGAAAGACTTAGGCCGATTCCCGTGCCTGTGTCCTTGGTGGTAAAAAAAGGAACGAAGATTTCTTCGATTACATCCGCCGGTATTCCGGGGCCATTGTCGATAACTTGAATGTATTTTGTGCCGTTTGCAGTGCTTCCAGCTGCCATTTTGATCTTTCCATTTTCTTGACCCTGTAAAGATTGCAGCGCATTTTTGCAGAGGTTGATCAATATCTGTGAAACCTGTTTCTCGTCCAAATAGAGTTCAAGTTCCTCGGGATCCGATACTACTGAGAATTCAACATGTTGCTGGTCATTTTCTTGGCTCATCAGCACCTTCACCTTTTCTAATAACCGTTGGGCGTTGATAAGGCTTTTATCGGGTTTGGGCAAACTTAAGAAGCTCCTGTACGACTGTACGAAATCCATGAGATTTCCCCCTTGTTCTTTTATAACTTCTAGTCCTTTGACCGTATTTGAAATGTGATTTTCGTTAAAATCCTTTAATGGTACAAGCCCCTGATTGGTCTTGTAATATTTAAGTATGGATTCTGAAATCGAGGTTATCGGGGTAATCGTATTCATAATTTCATGGGTGAGAACACGGATCAGTTTTACCCATGAATCGGTTTCCTTTTCGTCAAGTTCTTTGTGTATATCTTGCACAACGACCAATAATAGTTCCCTTCCTTCTGAAGAGATCGAAGTCGATTTGAGCGCCAATTGTTTTTTTTCCCTTTCATTGATGAGCTGTACCAATTTTCGTTCGAATGGTTTTAGCTCTTCGAAAAGTTCATACAGTTTTTGGTCAACTTGAGAAAGTTGTTTGATATGGTTCAGAGGGGTATAGTCAAATAGTTTTTCAATGGTGGGGTTGGCAAAGAGAATATGGCCTTTCTCGTTTATCGTTAAAATACCGATATCGGCCTGTTTTATTATTTCTTGATAATATTGTTCTTGGGCTTGTTTTTTTAAATGGATTTCCTGTATCATCTCATTGAGCATATTGAGACTGTGATTGAGCTCTTCCAGAGATTTTACCGTGAGTTTTTCAGGAAATCGTAAGGTAAAATCCTCGTTTTTTATGGCATCGAAAAAATAGGCGATCTTTCGATTGGTCTGATTTACATAATGGATCAACAAAGAAGTCAAGAGGATCAATACGAACAAGGCCAGCCCGGCAAGTATATATTGTTCTCTAAAAAAGAAATAGCCTACGCCAAGTGCCGCCAGTGCAATGAATATGATGCGAAATACAAGTTGTAGATAAATATGTCTACTTACCATATTTTTAAAGTTCTACCTAAAAGAATGTTTTTATGAATTTTGGTTTTTGAAAGGGGGCCAAATAAAGAAAATACTTTTTTGAACATTCGACTATTTCCCCTTTTTTTTGATTTTATTGTATAAGGTCTGCCTTGAAATACCTAGCTGTTCCGCTGCGGCACTATAGTTTCCGTCATTTTGGTCAAGGGCGTTCGAGATCATCTGCGCTTCCATTTCTTCCAAGGTTATCATATTTTTTTCCGCCGATGGCATGTATTTAGTGTTCAACATAAAGTCGGTCGATTTCAGAACGTTCCCCTCAGAAAGAATTACCGCTCTTTCAATAGTATGTAGGAGCTCACGAACGTTTCCCGGCCACTGATAGGCCATTAGTTTTTCTTGTGCGGCCTGATTGATTTTTAGTCCTGGTTTACCGTATTTGTGGCTAAACTTGTTCAAATAGAAATCGGCCAAAACGAGAATATCGTTTTCTCTTTCCCGTAATGGGGGTACCTCTACCGAAATGGTATTGATACGGTACAAGAGATCTTCCCTAAAAAGTCCGTCAGTAACCATTTTATCCAAATTTTCGTTGGTAGCGCAGATCAAACGAATATCGACCGGAATCGACTTGTTCGAACCTACCCGTACTACGGCCTTGTTCTGTATGGCCGATAATAGCTTGGCCTGTGTTTGTAGTGATAGATTGCCAATTTCATCTAAAAACAAGGTGCCGCCGTTGGCCGCTTCGAATTTGCCGGCCCTATCTTCTTTGGCATCTGTAAATGCCCCTTTTAAATGACCGAACAATTCGCTCTCGAAAAGATTCTCAGAGATCGAGCCCATATCAACGGCAATAAACACTTCGTTCTTTCGAACTGAGAGCCCGTGCAATTCTCTTGCGATCAGTTCTTTTCCCGTTCCGTTTTCACCCGTGACCAATACGTTGACATCGGTTTTGGCCACTTTGCCTACCAATTTGAGCACGGCATCGAGTGCTTTTGAATTTCCTATGATATGGTTTTTGCCCTGATTGATTACCTGCTTTAGGTTATTTTCTTTTTGTTTAAGGGTGTTTATTTCTTTGCGCGATTTACGTAGTTCATAGGCCGATTTCACGGTCGCCAATAATTTGTCATTGTTCCATGGTTTCAGCACAAAATCGGCCGCCCCTTCTTTCAAGGCCTTTACGGCAAGATCTACCGCTCCATACGCGGTCATCATGACTACAGAGGTTTGAGGAGACTTTTTTTGGATTTCCCTCAGCCAAAAAAGGCCTTCGTTACCTGTATTGACACCTGCAGAAAAGTTCATGTCAAGCATTACGATATCGAAATCGACCAAATTGGGAAAAGAAGTGATTTGGTTCGGATTGAATATTGTCTTGACCGTTTTGTATTCGAATTGTAATAAGATTTCCAAAGCACTAAGTACACTCTTATTATCATCTATGACAAGAATTTTTGCATCTACCATACCAGCGTATTGTTGTCTATAGCTTCACCAAAAAACATTCCATTCGACTCCAGATTTTTTTGATTGAATGTCAATGGCCCAATTCGTGGGGTTTTAAAAGCTTTTAAAGCTACGATTTGAAAATGACAAAATTTTGAAAGTGTCAATATTTTTGACAGCGTGTGTATAACTATTTTACAGTATATTCTTTATTGTTTATTGCTTATTTATATAAAAAACTGATAATCAGATATATGCATTTATGGCACAAGACTGGTTATGTATGTGGCATACTATTTAGAATATGAACTTTAAATCTTCATTACGGCTTTTTTTATTTCTCTTGATAGGGGCAAGCACCTTTGCTCAAGAGAAGTGGACTTTAGATGAGTGCGTGGCCTACGCACTTGGGCATAATTTGCAACTAAATGATTTGAGATATAGTGCAGATTCGAGCAAAGAAACTTACAAACAGTCAATACGAAATCTACTGCCGGGTGTAGAGGCCTCATCAAGTTATACGATTAATTACGGAAGAAGTACAGACCCCTTTACCAATGATGTCGTTACGACCGACTTCTTTTCGAACAATTATTCATTGAACTCCTCTATCGATTTGTTCCAGGGTTTTCAAAAGATAAATTCGATAAAGGCCTCCAAATTTTTGTATAAAGCGGCCCAGAACGAGACCTTGCACGAAAAGTATCTTTTGGCGTTTCGTGTTATGCAGGCTTTTTATGATATCGAGTTTTATAAAGGATTGGTCGCCATTTCAAGGGAGCAGCTCAATGTCTCACAGACGAACTACGACTTGGTCGATAAGCAAATCGAACTAGGGCTCAAGGCCGGAGCCGATTTATTCGAAGCAGAATCATTGTTGTTGACCGATAAATTGAATGTTACGCAGAGCGAGAACCAGTTGATGGCGGCAAAATTACAGCTCATTCAAGAAATGAACCTGGAGAATACGAGCGATATCGATATTCAAACACGTATCGATTCGAAATTGACCGAAGAAGCTGCTCCAGAAATACATTCCGATTCGATCTATTCTACCGCAAGGGAGTTTATTCCACTGATAAAGGCCCATGAATTGCGCGCACGGGCCGCCAAGAAACAAGTAGCAATAGCCCGGGGAAGGCTTTATCCATCACTTTCACTTTTTGCGGGAATAGGAACGGGCTATTTTGAAACCACCCGTGACTCTTTGGCCAATACCCTGCCCTTTCGCGAGCAGTTCAGAGACAATACGTCACGTTATGTCGGGGTCAATTTGAACATACCCATAAGCTATGGTTGGTCTTTGCGAAGTCGTGTAAAACAGGCAAAAATAGAACGCTCAAGGGCCGAAAACAATTTGAAGATTCAAGAGCAAGAGCTTTTTCAGACAATCGAACAGTTGGTGCAAGCCTACAATGCACTTGGGGTTGAGTATAATCAGAGCACAAAAAAAATGGAATCGCAGCGTATGGCTTTTTCCATTGCCCAAAAACGATATGAAAAGGGAATGATCAATGCCATAGAATTGTTCACGGCAAAGAATCTTTTTGCAAGTGCCCAAAACGAGAATTTACAGGTAAGGTTAAGATTGGAGATCAACAAAAGCACCTTGGATTTTTACAGCGGCCTTCCGGTATTTAATATAAACTAGACAGAATAGAATGATTGCCGCTTTCGCGGAAATGACAACAAAAGAATTAAAAATGGACATACAATTAGAAAAGAAAAAAGGTTTAAGGCCCAAGCATTACGGTTACATTGCTCTCGGCCTATTGTTGCTGTTCTTGGCATATCAATTACTTTTCGTGACTTCGGTTTCCACTTTTCGAACAGAAAAGGATAAGCTATCCATAGCACAGGTCACACAGGGCAAGTTTGACGATTATATTACCATCAATGGCAATGTTGCGCCTATTGCAACGATATATATGGATGCCTACGAAGGCGGTAGGGTGAGCGAGAAATTGATCGAAGAGGGGGCCACCGTAAAAAAGGGAGATATTATTTTGAAGCTTGAAAACATGAATTTGTACGAGCAGATCTTGGCCAGCGAAAGTAATCTTGCCCTAAAGCAAAATGACCTCCGTTCGACAAAATTGACGTTCGATCAGCGTCAAGTAGAGGGTAGAAAGTCTTTGGCGACCGCTAGTACCGACTTGCAGCGTTTGAAACGAAATTTCGAACAGAATCAGGCGCTTTATGACGATGAACTTATTTCAAAAGAAGAATACCTGAAATCAAAAGAAGATTATGAGCTTTCCCAAAAGCAATATGATATCATAAAACTGCAAACGGAAAACGATGACGAGCTTCGCAAGACCTCGTTGACGGGCTTGGATGCCGACCTTGCCCGCATGCAGAAAACCTTGGGCATGGTTTACCAACGCCTCGATCATTTGAACGTTAGGGCGCCGGCTGATGGTCAATTGGGCTTCTTGGACGCCGAAATAGGCCAAAGTATTTCCCAGGGTGAACGCATAGGTCAGATCAATGTGCTCACCGACTATAAGATAGAAGCAAGTATCGACGAACATTATATCGATCGGGTACAGCGTGATCTAACGGCCGTACTTGAGCGTAACGGAAATGAATTTCCATTGCGCTTACGTAAGGTTTATCCTGAGGTAAGAAACGGAAAGTTCAAGGTCGATTTGGTCTTTACCGAAGAGAAACCAGAGACCATTCGTACAGGTCAGAGCTATAACATCAAATTACAACTGGGCGAATCGAGCGAAGCCCTTTTATTGCCAAAAGGTAGTTTCTTTCAGAGTACTGGCGGCCAATGGATTTTCGTAGTTGGTCCCGATGGGAGTGAGGCGTTAAGGAGAAATATCCGGATAGGAAAGCAGAACTCCAGATATTATGAGGTACTAGAGGGACTGCAAGCGGGCGAAAATGTGATAACCAGTAATTACGATAGCTTCGGCGAGTCAGAGAAAATAGTGTTAAAATAGAATATAACTGTCACCAAAACAGAATAGTGCAGTCTTTAATTATAACATGTTAAAAACAATCAAGAAATGATACATATCCAAAATTTGAAAAAAAGTTTTAGAACGGAGGAGGTCGAGACCTTGGCATTGAACAATGTCAACCTAAAGGTCGAGGACGGAGAATTTGCCGCCATTATGGGCCCTTCGGGTTGTGGTAAATCTACCCTTCTCAACATCATCGGTATGCTCGATAATCCGACCGAGGGCAGCTACAAGTTTGCGGGCCATGAGGTCGGAGGGCTAAAAGAACGCCAGCGCACAGAGTTGCGTAAGGGAAACTTAGGTTTCGTCTTTCAAAGTTTTAACCTCATCGATGAACTTACCGTTTTTGAAAATGTCGAGCTTCCGTTGATCTATCTCAAGGAAAGTAAAAGCAGCCGTCGTGAAAAAGTCATGAAGGTTTTGGAACGGATGAAGATTGCGCATCGCGAAAAACATTTTCCCCACCAACTTTCCGGAGGTCAGCAACAGCGTGTAGCGATTGCCAGGGCGGTGGTTACCAATCCGAAACTGATCCTTGCCGATGAGCCGACAGGTAATCTGGACTCGAAAAACGGAATCGAGGTCATGAACCTGTTGACCGAATTGAACCAAGAAGGTACCACCATAGTAATGGTAACGCACTCTGATCGTGATTCACACTATGCGCATAGGGTCATCAACCTGTTCGATGGTCAGATAGTAACGGAAAGCCAGAATAGGGCTGTTGGGGCAATGATGTAACAACATCGGGTTTATTCATCAATCATCAATCATCAAAAAGCGGGGACCATGTTTAAAAACTATATTAAAATCGCTTGGCGAAGTCTCAAAAAACAGCCTTTTTTTACCTCCCTAAATATCTTCGGCCTAGCCATTGGTATTGCCGGGGGTTTGCTTATTTCATTGTATATCTATGATGAGCTGAGTTATGACACCATGTTCGCCGATGCAGATAGAATATATAGAGTGAACGCCGATATCAAGTTCGGAGGTCCGGCCCGTGATTTTGCGGTTCAGTCCGCACCGATGGCCGCTACCTTAAAAAATGACTACCCCGAGGTAGAATTGGCGACCCGTTTCAGAACGACGGGCAGCATGTTGATCAAAGAAAGTGGTACCGAGACCAATGTAAAAGAAGAACAGACAACTTATGTAGATGCGACGTTTTTTGAAATGTTCGGAGTTTCCCTTTTAATAGGTGATACGGCGACGGCACTCAAAGAACCCAATACGCTGATCCTTACCAAGACCGCTGCCGAAAAACATTTTAACGTGAACGAGGCATTGGGCCAGCACTTGGTGTTGAATAATGGTGATACTTATACGGTTACCGGGGTAATCGAAGATTTGCCTCGAAACTCTTTTCTTAGGGATCATAGTGTCTTTATGGCGATGGAAGGTTATGAAGATTCGCGTAATACCGAATGGGGCAGCCATAATTACCAAACCTATGTCAAGCTGATACCCGGTGCCGATGCCAAAGGTTTTGAAACTTCCCTCAAAAACATATTGAAGGATTATGTAATGCCTTGGGCGCAGCAAATCTATCCTGGCGTTTCCCTTGAACAATTTGAGCAATCGGGCAATTATATCAGATATAGTATTATTGGTTTGACCGACATTCATTTGCATTCCGACCGTGTAGCTGAGATCAGCCCCAACAATAGAATCGAGAACATTTACATTTTATCGTTCATTGCCGTATTTCTCATCGTTTTGGCTAGTGTGAACTTTATGAACTTATCGACCGCGCATTCATTAAAACGGGCCAAAGAGGTCGGTATTCGTAAGACCTTAGGCTCTGGGAGAGCCGCCCTTGTTCGTCAATTTTTGATCGAATCGACGTTGATTGTACTTTTCTCGCTAATAATGGCACTGATACTCTCGGCTTTGGCTTTGCCCCTCTTTAACTCCCTGTCCGGTAAGGAAATTTCACTTCCTTTGTTAAATCCTGTTTTTTGGTTGGTTCTATTGGCTGCCACCGCGATATTGGCCCTTTTGTCAGGCAGTTACCCATCTTTGTTTATGTCGCGTTTCATTCCCGTGAAAGTACTCAAGGGAAGTGGCGAGAACAGTTTGGGGGGCAGTAAGATCCGCAATGCTCTGGTCATTTTTCAATTTGCCATATCCGTTTTTCTTATAGTGGCGACCCTTGTGGTCTACCAGCAATTGCGGTTCATACAGAACAAGGAACTTGGTTTTAATAAAGATCAAGTTTTGGTGGTGAACGATGTATTTGCGATCGGGCAACGCGCAAACTCCCTAAAGGATCAGGTCCAAGGTTTAGGATTTGTCGAAAGTGCCACGTTGAGCAGCTACCTTCCGACCCCATCGAGTCGAAGCGACAGCTCCTTTTTTAAGGAAGGATCCACCGAGCAGGAAAATGCCATTAATATGCAGGCTTGGGGCGTTGACCATGAGTATATGTCCACATTGGGACTCAAGATTGTCGCAGGTCGTAATTTTGACCGTCAGTTCGGCACGGACTCCTTGGGTATAATCGTCAATGAATCGGCTTTGAACATTTTGGGGTTGCAACCTGAGGAGGCCTTGGGATTAAGGCTTTCGCGAGACCTTGGTCAAGAGAATCCTGAGTTTTATAAAGTCATAGGTGTGGTCGAAAATTTTCACTTCGATTCGATGCGTAGTGATATTGGTGCACTCAGCCTTACTTTGGCCGACAATGGTGGAAGCATGGCCGTCAAGCTTAAGGCCGGCGATTTTTCGAATGTCGTGGCTCAGGTCGAAGCCGTCTGGAATAAAGTGGCCCCGGACCAACCTTTCAACTATTATTTTATGGATGAATCGTTCAATACCACCTACGAAGCCGAACAACGTTTAGGTCGAATCTTTATGATTTTTTCCATACTCTCGATCATCATTGCCTGTCTCGGTCTTTTCGGGTTGGCCGCCTTCAACGCCGAAAAACGTACCAAGGAAATCGGGGTACGCAAGGTGCTTGGCGCCAGTGTCGGGCAGGTCGCCTACCAGCTTACCGTCGACTTTTTAAAACTAGTTGGTATCGGAATACTTATTTCACTGCCGATTGGGTGGTTTGCCATGAACAAATGGCTCGAAGACTTTTCGTACCGTATTGAAATAGGTGCATGGGTATTTGTTTTGGCCGCTTTATTGGCCATCGCAGTTTCCATAATAACGGTAAGCTATCAGAGCATAAAGGCAGCGATCGTAAACCCTGTAAAAAGTTTACGTACCGAGTGAAACACTTTCTAAATTAATGAGTCTTTTTATATAACGAACCTAATACATCAATCATAAATCGAACGGTCATGTTTAAGAACTATTTGAAAATCGCTTGGCGAAACCTAATAAAGAGTAAGGGCTATTCGGCCATCAATATTGGCGGGCTGGCCCTTGGTATGGCCGTGACCCTTTTAATAGGCCTTTGGGTGGTCGACGAGCTTTCGTATAATAGCTATTTCAAGCACAAGGATAAAATAGCCCAGGTCTATCAATCGCAGACCTTTAATGGAAATACCGGCACAGGCCCGGCAATACCAAGACCTTTGGAGAAAGCCTTGCGTGATGGCTATGGTGACAACTTCAAACACCTTATCATGGCATCATGGACGAACGACCTGTATCTAAAATACAATGAGACCAATCTCTCTAGATCGGGTAATTATATGCAACGCGAGGGTCCCGAACTTTTGGAGCTGGAAATTATCAAGGGCGAAAAAGACGGCTTGCGCGAAGTGAATTCGATCATGCTTTCCAAATCGACTGCCGATGCCCTTTTTGGAGGTGATGACCCTATAGGCAAAACCGTTAGGGTGAGCAACGAACATGACCTGATGGTTACCGCGGTCTATGAAGACATTCCCGTGAACAATACGTTCAACGACACCGATTACATTATTCCTTGGGAACAGTATCTGGCCTCACGGGAATGGGTAAGAAATGCAGAGGATCAGTGGGGCAACAACTCGTTCCAGATATTCGTCAAACTGGCCGACAACGCGAATATGGAAACGGTCAGTCAGAAGATTCGCAATGTCAAAAAAGATTTGAACGAAGATACGGCCGAGTTCAATCCGCAGATATTTCTTTTTCCGATGAACGAGTGGTACCTGCACGGTAATTTTGAAAACGGCAAACAGGTCGGTGGAAGGATCAAATACGTATGGCTCTTCGGTATCATTGGGGCTTTCGTGCTCCTCTTGGCATGTATCAATTTCATGAATCTGAGTACGGCCAGATCTGAAAAGAGGGCCAAAGAAGTAGGTATTCGAAAATCCATAGGATCTCAAAGAAGACAATTGATCAATCAATTTTTGAGCGAATCGTTCTTGGTCGTGGTATTTGCCTTTATAATTGCCTCCTTAATCGTGCTGTTATCGTTGAACGGCTTCAACGAATTGTCGAGAAAGGAAATTTCATTTCCGTGGAATAGCGGTATCTTTTGGCTAAGTTCCTTGATTTTCATTCTTATTACCGCACTGGTGGCCGGTAGCTATCCGGCATTATACTTATCCTCGTTTCGACCTGTGGATGTTTTGAAAGGAACCTTCAAAGCGGGCAAATATGCGGGGCTTCCGAGAAAAATATTAGTGGTATTGCAGTTTACGGTTTCCGTGGCCTTTATCATCGGCACCGTCATCGTGATGCAACAGATAAACCATGCCAAGAACCGTCCGGTCGGATATGATAAGGAAGGCCTGATCCAAGTGCCGACATTCAGTCAAGATTTTACGGGCAAATACGATTTGATGCGCAGCGAGTTCTTGAATTCGAACGCGGTGGTCGAAATGTCTTCATCCAGTAGTCCGACCACCCGAATTTGGTCAAATCGGGGCGGATTTACCTGGGAGGGGAAACCGGAAGGCTTTCAGGAAGACCTGGCATGGACAGAGGTATCGGCGGAATATGCCAAATCATTGAATCTAAAAATTGTTGAGGGAAGGGATTTTTCAAGGGATTTCGCATCCGATTCCCTGGCCGTTCTTATCAACCAAACGGCCAAAAAGTATCTCGGCATGGAAAATCCGATCGGCAAACTTTTGAAAGACGACGACGAAGAAGACCCCAATCCTCCTTTAAAAATCATTGGCGTCGTAGAAGACATGATCACGCAGTCGCCCTACGAGCCTGTAAAACAGGGGGTCTATGTTTTCGACAGGTTCGACAACTCAAGTTATTATAACCTTAGGCTGAACCCCAACCAAAGTGCAAGTCAGAATATTGCGATAGTGGAAAGGGTTTTCAAAGAACACTTTCCTGATATTCCTTTCAACTATGATTTTGTCGATAGCGAGTATGGCGAAAAATTCGCCGCCGAAGAACGTATCGGGACCCTATCGGGGATTTTCACTGCCCTTGCCATTTTGATCAGCTGCCTCGGGTTATTCGGTCTTACGTCTTTCGTGGCCGAGCAACGCACTAAGGAAATCGGGGTCAGAAAAGTATTGGGAGCTACTACTTTCAACGTCTGGAACATGCTCTCCAAAGACTTTTTGAAGTTGGTCATTATCTCTTGTTTTATTGCCATTCCGATTTCCTACTACATCATGAACGGTTGGTTGCAAGACTATCCATATCGGGTGATTATGGAATGGTGGATTTTTGTTCTTGCCGTTGTCGGGGCATTGGCAATAACCATCTTGACGGTCAGTTTTCAAGCCATCAAGGCCGCGAACGCCAACCCTGTTAACAGTTTGCGAACGGAGTAGGCCCCCTCTGTCCTGTGGACATCTCCCCCGAAGGGGGAGAAAAAAAGGAATTAAAAAAGTGAAATATGAGATGTTAGAAGTGAGATATGGGATTAGAAATTGTCATTTCGAACTGAGCGAACTGAGCGTTAGAAATCTAAAACATGCCGAGATTCCCTTTCTACCTCAGGCAGGCTCGTCGTTGTGCTCCGACGGAATGACAAGGATAAATGTTTTGGATTTGCGCCAAAAACCACCAACCACCAAGCATTTACTACCGTGTCAATATATTGTACAGAAGGTGTAAAATAATTTTACGATCAAAGCCTTGTTTTTTAACATTATATTTTATAAACAATTGATTATTAAAAGTTTAAGAATGTGGCACGAATATCGTTCTAGTCATTCAAAACCTATCGGCAATGTTCAAGAACTACCTAATTATTGCTTGGAGAAATGTTCTAAAGAATAAGGGATTATTCTCTATCAATCTTGTCGGACTTGCTTTGGGCATTGCTTCTTGTCTGATTATGATGCTCTTCGTAGTCGATGAACTTAGCTACGATAGCTACAATAAGAAGGCCGATCAAATAGTCACGGTAGTCTTTAGGGCAAAGGTAAGCGGTGAGGAAATAAAGGAAAGCTCGATAATGGCACCCGTAGGTGAGACCTTGAAAAAAGAGTTTCCGGAAATATTGGATGCCACTCGGATAAGAAACTACCACACCCCAAAGATTATTGTTGACAATCAATCCTTTCGCAAGGACAAATTCGCGTTTGTCGATGCAAATTTTTTCGATGTTTTTACCCTTCCTATTATCGAAGGCGACGATCAAAATCCGCTAAAAGAACCCAACACGGCCGTAATTACAAAAGCAGAGGCCAAGAAGCTTTTTGGTGCTTCAAGCGCGATTGGCAAATCCTTCCGTCTAGACGGAAAAGAACAACCCTTTCGGGTAACAGGAATAATTGAGGAGGTACCGAGAAACTCGCATTTTCATTTTGACATTTTTGCCTCGATGGAAGGTCTTGAAGAGGCCAAGAGCAACTCTTGGTTCGAAGGAAGTTTCTATACCTACCTTCTGCTGAGAAAAGATACCGATTATAGGAATCTGGAAACTAAGTTTCCCCACATCATAGAGAAGTATATGGGTGCCAATATGCAGCATGTAATGGGCATGCCCTATGAAGAGTTCATGAAGGAAAATCAATTGGGTTTCAAAATATTTCCGCTTACCGATATTCACCTACGTGCCGACAATGCCGTTAATGACCAATTGGAGCAAGGGGGTGACATTAAATACGTCTATATTTTTAGCGCGATCGCTCTTTTCATGCTGTTGATTGCCTGTATCAATTTTATGAACCTATCAACGGCAACGGCCTCAAAAAGAGCCAAGGAAGTGGGTATACGAAAGGTCTTGGGATCTAATAAAAATCAATTGTTGTATCAATTTTTGTCTGAGTCCTTTATCGCCACATTGTTCGCGATGTTCTTGGCGGCCATTTTGGTGATAATATCGTTACCCTACTACAACGAACTTTCGGGCAAGGAACTTGAGGTCGATTACCTTGGCCGCCCCTTTGTCTTGATATCTCTTTTTCTCTTGACACTTTTGGTCAGCCTATTGGCGGGCAGTTATCCGGCCCTCTTTTTATCATCCTTTAAGCCAATGACCGCTCTTAAGAATAAATTCTTGACAGGTAATCAAAACAATGGTGTACGAAGTGGTTTGGTCGTATTTCAGTTTGTCATTTCTGCCGGATTGATTTTGGCGACCCTCGTCGTAAACCAACAAATGCAATACATTCAAGATAAGGACATAGGCTATGAAAGAGATCAGCTGCTTGTTATTCGCGAAGCACATCTCTTGGGTAAGGATCAAGAGGTTTTCAAGAACGAGATGCTGAAAAACCCTAAGGTGGCATCTATTTCTCAATCGGCCTTTGCACCGGCAGGCGATTCAGACGATAGCCAGACCATGATCTCCAATGATGGCCAATTTGTCAGAAGAATGCCCGTGTACAATATTGATGAGCATTATATATCGACAATGGGCATGGAGCTTGTGGCAGGGAGAAATTTTTCGAGGGAATTCGGGGCCGATTCGACCAATGTGATCATTAACGAAACCGCTGCGAAAATCTTGGGCCTTGGTAACGAACCATTGGGTAAAAGAATAACAGAAGGCAATAATACTGACCGGACCGTAATCGGAGTGGTCAAAGACTTTCACTTTAAGTCATTGCACCAGCCCATTGATCCCTTATTCATGTTGTACGCACCTTATGGCGGGCTTATAATCAAGGCCAAATCTGCCGATATTTCTGAGTTGATTAAAGACGCCAATGCATTGTGGAACAGTTTCGGTACCGATGAGGTCTTTGGATACTCGTTGATGGACGAGTCTTATAAACAGACCTATGTTGTAGAGCGAAAAATGGGTATAGTTTTGAACATCTTTGCCATGCTGACCATTCTGGTCGCTTGTTTAGGGTTGTTCGGACTGGTCACCTACACTTCAGAGCAACGATTTAAAGAAATCGGTATCAGAAAAGTTTTGGGCTCATCGGTATTTGAGATTGTGGCCATGCTTTCGAGAGATTTTATAAAGCTGGTTATGATTTCCTTCTTCATTGCCTTTCCCCTGGGATATTATTTAATGGACAAATGGCTCGAAGGTTTTGCCTACCGCATAGAGATAAGAGGATGGATTTTTGCCTTAACGGCATTGGCGACATTATTGGTTGCTTTTGGAACCATCGGATGGAAAAGCTTTCGTGCGGCGACCATGAACCCGGTCGAGGCGCTGAAAGAAGAATAAACGAAAAAACGGATGATAATCATGATAAAAAATCACTTAAAAATTGCCTGGAGAAGCTTAAAGGCGAACAGGCTGTTGTCACTCATCAATATTTTTGGGCTTTCAATTGGATTGACAATCGCCATTGTACTTTTTCTTTTCATCACTTATGAACGCAGTTATGACAAAATGTATGCGAGTGCCGAAAGCATATACAGGGTTTTGGTCAATACCGATGAAAGTTATGACAATCAAGTGCTGACAACCGCTCCTGCTGCATTGTCCCCAGCGCTAAAGAGCGATGTGCCTGACATTGAATATGCGGCCAGAATGCTCAAACATGGTTTTGGCGAGACAGCTTTTATAAAGGTGGATGAAGATAATTTCTTGGAAAAAGAACTTTACTGGTGCGATCCTGAATTGTTCGAGATTTTCGATATCCAATTTGTAAAGGGGAATCCGGCCGATGCGATTCGAAGACCGAATACCGTGGTGCTCTCCGAAAGTACTGCCGAAAAATATTTTGGAGCGGCCGATCCGATGGGCAAGACCATAACCGTTGATAATGACCAACAGTTGGAAGTTACGGGTATTTATGAGGATTTTCCAGCGAACAGCACCATGCATTGTAATGCCATTGCGTCGTTCAGCTCGACTTTTGCCGCGAAAAACCCGAGTTGGGGCAACTCCAGTTTTGAGACTTACATAAAGCTAAAGGAAAATGTCTCGCAAGAAACAACCGAAATACAGTTGCAATCGGTACTCGATAAAAATGTGGACGCCGAAGGGCAATGGTTCACTTTTTCATTGCAACCCTTAAAGAAAATCCATCTCTATTCGGCTGATTTTGTCAATAGCTATTCTTCGCGCATCGGTGATATCGAAGAAATCAAAAATCTTTCTTTTTTGGCGCTGTTGATACTATTGATCGCCTGTGTCAATTATATGAACCTGATGACGGCTAAGTCTGAAAAACGTTCCAAAGATGTCGGTATCAATAAGACCCTTGGTGCGTCGTCGAAGAATTTGACGTTTCGATTTTATGCCGAGACCGGATTGATAACATTTATTTCACTGGCGATAGGTATCGTGTTATCGATGGTGGCCATCCCATTTTTTAACAAGGTGACAGGGCAAAACCTAAATTCATCATTACTGTTCAGTGCTGAACTTCTGATTCCGCTTGCCGTCTTTTGGATCTTTACGACTTTGGTAGCGGGTTCTTACCCAGCCTTTTACCTTTCAAGGTTTTCGCCGAAAGCAGCCTTGGCTTCTTCGTTAAAAACAGGCGGTAAGGTGATTAATATCAGAAAAGGACTGGTCGTTTTACAATTTGCGGCTTCTGTAATATTGATCGTGGCCGTTGTGGTCATTTACCAACAGCTGCAGTTCATTCAAAACCAAAAATTGGGATACGACCCTGAGAATACGGTCGCTATTTCAACCATGGGAATTAGCGGAAATGAAAAGAAAGATGCCTTGGTGCAAGAACTAAAATCGTTGGTCAACGTATCTGAAGTGGCCATGGCACAGGGTTTTCCAGGGATTTCCGTAAGCGGTAGAATGGTTTTTAAGAACGAAAATGATGAAGGGGGTATGCAGATACGTACCAATCGTGCCGATGCTGAAGTACTCGATTTACTTCAGTTGAACTTACTTGCCGGAAAGACGCTTCCAAAAGTAAAACAAGAAGGCGACACTTTGGTCAATGTGGTACTCAATAAAAAGGCGATAGATTATTTGGGCTACAGTCCCGAGGAGGCTATCGGAAAAAAGGCTTTGATAGGTGGTTTTGGTAACAATGCCTACATAGCGGGTGTTGTCGACGACTTTAATTTTGAGTCGTTGCACAGGCCCATAGGCGGTTATGCCTTTCACAATGCGAAAACCGAATCAAAATCGTTTGCTTTGGTCCGTTTCAATAACGCTTCATTACCCGATATGATGCAACGACTCGAAACCGTCTTTACGAATGTCGTGCCCGATAGTGCCTTTGAATATGTCTTTTTAGATAAGAACTTAGAACAATTGTATGCCCAAGAACGCAAAACCGCCCTTATAGGGGTGATCTTCTGTGGGCTGGCCATTTTGGTCGCCTGTTTGGGTCTTTTTGGCCTTGCCGCATTTACCGCCGAACGGCGAAAAAAGGAAATCGGGGTGCGCAAGGTTCTCGGGGCAACGGTGCTGGGTATTACGCAGATGCTTTCCAAAGACTTTGTCAAACTCGTGCTATTGGCGTTGGTAATTGCTTTCCCGATCGCATTTTGGTTGATGAACGATTGGTTGCAAGATTTTGCCTACCGAATTGAAATCGGTTGGGAGGTTTTCATCTTGGCAGGAATAGCGGCTTTGGCCATTGCTCTATTGACAGTTAGCTTTCAGGCCGTTAAGGCTGCATTGGCCAACCCTGTAAAAAGTTTGAGAACGGAGTAGGCCCCCTCTGTCCTGTGGACATCTCCCCCGAAGGGGGAGAAAAGAAAGGAATTAGAAAAATTGAATGTGGGGTTTGAGAAATAAAAAGTTAAATATAAAGGGGAAATAAATAAAAGAATGGTGAGCCCCGACAGGTTTAAAAAACCTGTCGGGGCTGAAGAAAAAACAAGAAAAATAAAACAACCACGCCGTTCGCTCCCCTCCGCCTGTGCTGAGCGCAGTCGAAGTATTGGAGGGGCTGGGGGAGGCCGACAAACAAAAAACAATGTTCAAAAACTACGTAAAAATCGCATGGAGAAGTCTAAAAAAGCAACTCTTTTTTACGTTTCTCAACACTTTCGGACTTGCCGTCGGTATGGCAGGAGGTTTGTTGATTTCATTATATATCCATGACGAACTGAGCTTTGACAAAATGTTCGCCGATGCAAATCGCATTTATCGAATTGATACGGATGTCAGGTTTGGTGGTACCGAAGGTCGATCGGCTGAGTCGGCTGCGCCTATGGCTGCTACAATGTTGCGCGATTTTTCCCAGATTGAGACAACGGTCAGGTTTCGAAATCAAGGAAGCATGCTTATACGCAAAAATGGTACCGAGACCAATACAAAAGAATCGAATGTCACTTTTGTTGACTCTACTTTTTTTAGCATGTTCGGTATCGATTTGCTGGTCGGCGACACAAAAACGGCCTTGACCCAACCGAATACCTTGGTCATGACGAAAAGTGCGGCAGAAAAACATTTTGGGATAAAAAATGCCGTTGGTCAAAGACTGCTTTTGAACAATACAGATCTTTATGAGGTTACCGGGGTTGTCGAAGACCTGCCCCAAAATTCTTTTCTCAGGGAACATTCTGTTTTTATGGCTATGGCCGGTTATGCAGATTCGCGAGAGAACAATTGGGGTAGCACCAATTACTTCACTTTCATTAAATTGATACCAAGTGCGAATATTGCCGATTTGAAAAGTCCCCTGCAGGCAATGTTTGGTAGATATTTGATACCATGGGTGCAAAACATTTATCCGGGCATGACTGAAGAATCCTTCAAGGCGGCAGGCAACTATATTCGATACCATACCATGCCCTTGACAGATATTCATCTCTATTCCAACAAAGACACCGAGCTAAGTGCGAATAGCAGTATTCAAAATGTATACATTCTTTCTTTTATAGGGTTGTTCCTGATTGTCTTGGCCAGCGTGAATTTTATGAACCTTTCGACCGCCCACTCCCTGAAAAGGGCCAAAGAGGTTGGGGTACGTAAAACTTTGGGTTCCAATAAGCGGGATTTGGTACGGCAATTTTTGACCGAATCTGGCGTGATTTCCTTCATATCGCTTCTCTTGGCACTGATCGTTACCGTTGTTGCCCTTCCTTTTTTCAATGAACTTTCGGGCAAATCGGTTTCCTTCCCTTATGCAAGTCCGGTTTTTTGGTTGATTTTGATCGGAGCTACTCTTCTGTTAGGGCTATTTTCGGGAAGTTACCCTGCTTTTTTCATGTCACGTTTCATGCCCGTTACGGTACTCAAAGGAGCGGGGCAAAGTAAAACGGGCGGGGGCAAGATTCGCAATTCCCTAGTGGTCTTCCAATTTGCGATTTCCGTTTTTTTAATCGTAAGTACGTTGGTCGTTTTTCAGCAATTGAAATATATTCAGGGCAAAGACCTTGGCTTTGCCAAAGATCAGGTACTCATGATAAACGATGCCTATGCCGCTGGAAACCAAGTACAAGCCCTCAAGGAAGAAATCGGTCAATTGGGGCAAGTACAAAGCATTACTTTGAGTGGATATTTACCTACCCCTTCGGGGCGGGGAAACTCTTCATTTTTTAGGGAAGGAGCCACCGACCAGGAAAATGCGATTTTGATGCAAAATTGGGTAGTTGATCACGATTATTTGCCTACCCTAAATATGCGGCTTGTCGCTGGACGAGATTTTGATGGTAAAATTACCACAGATTCGACGGCGGTAATAATAAATGAAGCCACCGTTGAAATAATGGGCATGGAACCTGAAGAAGCACTTGGTGTTCGTATTTCAGAAGACCTAGGTGAGGAAAATCCGCAGTTTTATGAAATAATAGGGGTGGTCAAAAACTTCCACTTTGAATCGATGCGAGAAAATATCGGGGCCTTGGGTCTTTTTATTGGAAATTCGACAAGTACCATGTCAGTTAGGTTAAGCGCGGGCAATTTCTCAAATGTCATTGCCCGTATCGAAACCATATGGAACAATATAGCCCCGGGCCAACCTTTCAGCTATCGCTTTATGGACGAAGCGTTCAATTCAACCTATGAGGCCGAACAAAAGCTGGGCAGGATTTTTATGGTCTTTACGGCGCTTTCCATTTTGATAGCATGTTTGGGACTCTTTGGTTTGGCAGCCTTCAATGCCCAAAAACGCACCAAGGAAATCGGTATTCGAAAGGTTTTAGGGGCCAGTGTCGGGCAAATAACCTTTCGTCTGACCACCGACTTTCTAAAAATGGTCGGATTGGCCATTTGTATTTCCTTGCCCTTGGGGTGGTTCGCTATGAACAAATGGCTCGAAGATTTCTCGTACCGAATCGACATCCCTTGGTGGGTTTTCGTGCTGGCTGCCGTACTGGCAATCGGTGTTGCCATATTGACGGTGAGCTATCAAAGTATCAAAGCGGCCGTGGTTAACCCGGTAAAAAGTTTACGAACAGAGTAAAGGTCGGATGAGAGATTTATGAAGCTGAATATGCGTTAAAATTGTCATTTCGACCTTAGGGAGAAATCTATCATATCAGATGTGGGGGTAAAATAGTAAACAGTGGATGTAGTCTGAAGGTAAAGAAACGATTAACGTAAGACCGACGACTATAAACTAATAACGATAAATGACAGAACATGTTTAAAAATTATTTGAAAATCGCTTGGAGAAATATAAAGCGGAACAAGCTACATTCTTTTATTCACATTTCAGGGTTGGCAGTCGCCTTTTCAATCTGTATCCTTTTATTTTTGGTTGCCTATTTCCATTTGAACTTTGACTCCTTTCATGAGAATGAGAGCCTATTGTTCAGAACCTCGCGCTTTGAGAAAAATGAACAAGGCCCCCAAATTAGTTCTCAAATGCCATTGCCTTTGGCGGGGGCTTTAGAGGCAGAGATTCCCGATATCGAAACTGCCATAATAATCAACAATGGTAAGCCGGAAAATATTTCGTACGGTAATAAGAATTTGGAGCGATTAGTGGCCAGGACCAATCCTGATTTTTTTGAGGTATTTAGTTTTCCGATTATAAAAGGAAACAAAGAGACCGCACTTTCCGACATTCACAATATCGTCTTGAGCGAGAGTATGGCCCACAACATCTTTGGAAATACAGACCCGATTGGAAAAGAATTGAAAATAGGGAAATCGGGGGAAGAACAAATCTATTCGGTATCCGCGGTAGTGAAAGATGCCCCAAAAAATAGCAGTATTCGTTTCGATGCCGTAGCCCGAATCGAATCGCTCAGCGGTTACCAAGGTTATAAAAATAACTGGGCGTCGAATGCATCGAACATATTTGTAAAGATCGCCAAGAACAGCAACCCCGCGACTGTTGAAAATAAATTGGTCCCGTTTGTGGAAAAATATTATGCTGAGCAACTGCAACAACTGAAATCGCACAATTCTGGGGTGGTGGATACCCGTGAGCTGCTGAGTATTAACCTAACCAATATCGAAGACATGCACTTCTCGGGTGAAAAGAGTGCTCCAAAAAAGCTGGTATACGCTATCATGGCCTTAGGGGCTTTTATCCTATTGATCGCCTGCTTCAATTTTGTAAATCTGAACATGGCACAATCTTTTCAGAGAAGCCGTGAGTTGGGAGTAAGAAAAACAATGGGTGCCTTTAAGGGGCAACTATTTCTCCAATTATGGGGCGAAGCTTTCATGATGTACTTTTTTGGGTTTATACTCGGCTTGGGTATTGCGTATCAACTTTTGCCGACTTTTAGCACCCAGTTTGGAGGCGGACTTGATATTGCCATTTTGTTTGAGCCTGTTTTTCTGGCCATATTATTTGGGGTTTTTGTAATCGTCACATTGCTAGCAGGGGGGTATCCTGCGATAAAAATGGCCAATTTCAGGTTGGTCCAGATTTTGAAGGGAAATGTATCCACTAAAAAACCAGGAGCGTTAAGAAATTCATTGTTGATCGGTCAATTCGCGATTTCAAGTCTTCTGATTTGCATAAGCTGGATAGCTGGCCAACAACTTGATTTTTTACGTCAAATACCTATTGGGTTTGAAAAGGAACAGGTACTAAGTATTCCAGTAGGATATCAGGAAGATGGGCGAAAGGTATTGGCACGGATGCGTAACGAACTTGCCAGTGAACCGAACGTTGTATCGGTTACGGGTGCCGGAGGTAATATGGGTCGGGGAAGAGACAGAATGACTTCAACATCAATTGTTGGAATTGACTATAATCAACGGCAGATTTCGGCTTATAGTCTCTTGGCTGATTTCGATTATCTAAAAACATTAGAAATTCCCATTATACAGGGCAGGGATTTTGACCCGAGTTTTACAACCGATGCCGAAAGCGCCGTGGTGGTTACTGAAAGCTTTGTAAAGGCAATGGGAGAGTCTGATCCAATAGGCAAGTATCTCGACGGTGAGGAAGGTAGTCAGATTATTGGCGTTGTGCCTGACTTTAATGCCTACGCCCCTTCAGAGAAATCATTGCCCATAATCATTCATTTGTCCAACGATGAAGCAATCAATTACATCTTTTTAAAAGTCGGTTCAGATAATCCGCAAAGAACTATGGAACGGCTTAAATCGACTTGGGAAAAAGTTGCTCCAAAATCAATGTTCAACGCTTCTTTTTTAGATGAGAACATTCAAGCTTGGTATGAAATTGAAAGTACGATGACGACAATTTTTGGAATTGCCTCAGGAATTGCCATCTTTCTTTCTTGTCTTGGACTTTTCGCCATTTCAATGCTGGTCATTGAATTGCGTACAAAGGAAATCGGTATTCGAAAAGTAGTGGGCGCATCGATAAACGAAATCGTATCGATGATATCGTACCACTTTTTGAAATTAATAGCTATCAGTCTTTTTATAGCAATGCCATTGGCATGGTTTGCAATGGAGAATTGGATGCAGAACTATGAGCATCGAATAGAGATTGGTATTTTCACCTTTATTGGAATTGGTTTGCTCGTAATTATGATTGCCCTGGTTACGGTAAGCTTCCATTCGATCAAAGCCGCCCTTGCCAACCCGGTAAAAAGTTTACGAACAGAGTAAAGATTTGATTAGAGATTTATGAAGCTGGATATGAGTTAAAATTGTCATTTCGACCTTAGGGAGAAATCAATCAAATCAGCTGTAAGGGCCAAAATAGTAAACAGTGGATGTAGTCTTTAGGTAAAGAAACGATAAACAAAAGAATATGCTAAAAAACTATCTAAAAATCGGTTGGCGTAATTTAATGAAGGACAAAACCTTTACGCTATTGAACGTAATTGGTCTTTCCATCGCATTTGGTGCGGCTATTTTATTGGCGATGTCCGCCTTTTTTGATATGTCGTACGATAAGTTTCACGCTAATGGCGACCAAATTTATCAGGTATATGACGTTGCGCAGACGCCAAGAGGACAGGAAGCCGGTACCAGTCAACCCGAACCTTTCGCCGAAGCCCTTAGAACCGAAGTGCCCGGTGTCGAGAAAATTACCCGGTACCTTCAAGACGGTGGTTTGGTCATTTATGGCGAAAAAGAGATCGATCTCAACACGGTTTGGGTCGATGCCGATTTTTTTTCCATGTTTACTTTTCCGGTATTAAAGGGGAACGAGCACGATCCGTTGCAAGATCAGGCATCGGTCGTGATTACCGAAAGTGCGGCCAACAAGTTGTTCGGTAACGAAGAGGCGATAGGGCAGACCATCAATATAATGATCAACGGAAAGGAAGAACCTTTTACCGTAGGGTCGGTCGTCGGTAACGTTCCGCCACAAAGTTCATTGGAATTCGAAGTGGCCGTTCGTTTTGAAAAAAATGCAGAATATGCGGATACGAAAGGAGTATGGGATTCACAATACCACGGGGTTTACGTTCAATTGCCTTCAGGGGTTTCTGCCGAACGCTTCGAAAAGAACGCCCGTTCCTTTACCGAACTGCATTACAAAGAATCCATGGAGGCAGCCAAACGCGATGGCGCAATGCCTGATGCTGATGGGCTTTATCGACAGTTGAAACTATTGCCGCTTAAAGACCTACATTTTACAGGTTACAGAAAAGGCTATGCAGAAGTGAGCCGATCGGTGCCCTATCTTATTTTGGGCGTAGCTTTTCTTATTTTGTTCATTGCCTGTGTCAACTTCGTCAACATGAGTATTGCGAAAAGTGCACAGCGCTTGCGTGAGATAGGTATGCGAAAAACATTGGGCGCCCAAAAAGGACAACTGTTCTTCCAATTTTGGAGCGAAAGCCTATTTGTTTTCCTGTCCTCTATGGGTATTGGGGTTTTGTTGAGTATTCTCTTGATCGATGATTTTAAAAGTATGTTCCGAACAAGAATTTCTTTGGACATGCTTGCCGAACCATGGGCCGTGTTCATGCTTTTGGCCACGATTTTGACGATTACTTTGACGGCAGGGGGGTATCCTGCACTATTGTTCAGCCGCTTGGGCACCATTCAATCGTTAAAGGGAAAGTTGGAAGCATCGGGCAATAATCTTGTTCGAAACGCGCTTATGGTCGTTCAATTTGGTATTGCCATTTTGTTGATAAGCGGTACCTTGGTGTTGTGGGGTCAGGTGCAGTTTATGCGGAACAAGGATTTGGGTTACAATAAAGAGCAGGTGATTTCCTTCCCGTTGAACGGAAAAAAGAATGGGCACGAGGTCTTAAGGCTGTTAAAGGATGAGTTGAACGGTAATCCGGATATTTTGGAGGTATCGGCGTCCGACAACAATCTTGGCAGAGGAAAAGACGGAAGTCAATGGTCGAGTGCGATCGGCTTTGAGCATAAGGGAAGAAACATAAGGACCAATGCTCTTACCGTTGATTATAATTATATAAGCACTCTGGGGCTGCAAATGGCACAAGGACGGGATTTTAAATCTGAGGCCGACAGTCTCGGTGTGTTGATCAACGAGGCTATGGCGCGTCAGTTGGAAGAAAAAGACCCTCTGTCGGCTCGGCTCGAAGTTGGCAGTGAAACGGGCCTCGCCATATTGGGAGTGGTCAAGGACTATAATTTTCAAGGTCTTGATCGCGCCATTGAACCGATTACTTTTTTTATGGGCGAAGATATGGAGTTAAGGTATGCTTACGTAAAAGTTGCGCCGGAAAATATGGCCAGTTCTTTTGATGCAATAGAACAAACCTGGAAAAAATTGGAACCCAATGCCGAGTTTTTAGGATCGTTTTTGGACGAAAATGTGGATCGGACTTTTCAAAGGGAAAAAACCATGGCCACTATGATTACAAGCGGATCGATTATTGCCATTGCATTGAGCTGTATCGGGCTGTTCGCCATGTCGTTGTTGATCGTTGCGCAGCGCACCAAAGAGATAGGTGTCAGAAAAGTATTGGGCGCAAGCGTTGCTTCGATTACGGTATTGCTCACCAAGGATTTTTTGAAATTGGTGCTGATCGCATTTTTGATCGCTTCGCCAATCGCTTGGTGGTTCTCTGATCAATGGTTACAGAACTATACCTATAAAATAGACCTAGGGGTATGGTTCTTTGTTGCGGCAGGTCTGTTGGCAATGGTCATAGCCCTATTGACCGTCGGTACCAGAACGGTTAGCGCGGCTGCCCAAAATCCCGTAAAAAGCCTTAGGACAGAATAACTTTTTACAGACTATACATCTTACGTCTAATATCTAAAAACTAAATAAAGCCATGCTATTACAATTGAACAATATTTTTAAATGGGTACAACAGGGCGGACAGCGCGTCTTTCTTTTAAAAGACATCAATCTTGAGGTCGAAGAAGGTGAGTTCATTTCTGTGATGGGTCCTTCAGGTTCTGGAAAATCGACATTGCTGAACGTTATCGGAATGCTCGACACCTTTGATGAGGGAGAATACAATTTTCTGGACGAACCGGTACATCAGCTCAAGGAAAAACACCGTTCAAACTTGTATAAACAATACATCGGTTTTGTGTTCCAGGCCTATCATCTGATCGATGAGCTTACCGTATATGAGAATCTAGAGATGCCCTTGCTCTATAAAAAGATTTCAGGTTCCGAACGAAAGGCAATGGTGGCCGATATGCTCGATCGCTTCAATATTGTGGGCAAGAAAGATTTGTTCCCGACACAATTGAGTGGCGGTCAACAGCAATTGGTCGGTGTAGCTCGCGCACTTATCACCAAACCTAAGCTTATTCTTGCCGATGAACCGACAGGAAATCTTAACTCTAAGCAAGGCGAAGATATCATGGAACTGTTTAAGCAGCTAAATGATGAAGGGGTGACGATTATTCAAGTAACCCATTCAGAAAAGAATGCCGAGTACGGTAAGCGCATTATCAATTTGCTGGATGGGCGGATGGTTTAAAGTATTACGGTCTGTGGTAGACAAGCCCCATATTGTACAATATGGGGCTTTTTTTATAGATCCCTTTTATATGGGTAGGTTACTTTTCAATGTCTACCCTTTACCTTCTCGACGTTATACGCTATCTTTGTTGTTTAGAATGATTTTATATAATGAAGTTAGATAAGAATGATGTTTTAAGGGCTCTGGAAAACATCACCGTTCCCGGTGAGGGCAAAAATATGGTAGAGAGTGGGGCGGTAAAGAACGTGCAGATTTTTGGTGATGAGGTAGAGGTAGATATCACGATCAAAAACCCTAGCCTTCAGGCCCGTAAAAAGACCGAGGTAGAAATTTTGAAGGTCATCCACAGAGAGGTTTACGAAAAGGCAAAAATCAAAGTCAACATCAAGGTCGATGTTCCCGAAAGGCCCAAAACGAACGAAATAAAAGGGAAACCGATTCCCGGTATTCAGAATATCATTGCGGTGGCCTCGGGAAAAGGAGGTGTGGGCAAATCTACCGTTACGGCAAACTTGGCCGTTACCTTGGCCAAAATGGGGTTTAAAGTCGGACTTTTGGATGCCGACATCTACGGGCCATCCATGCCCATTATGTTCGACGTGGCCCATGAAAAACCTTTGGCCGTCAATATCGATGGCAAATCTAAAATGAAGCCTGTCGAAAGCTATGGTGTGAAGTTATTGTCCATCGGATTTTTCACCCAGCCCAATCAGGCCGTTATTTGGCGTGGCCCAATGGCCTCAAAGGCGTTGAACCAAATGATCTTTGATGCCCATTGGGGCGAAATCGACTTTATGCTATTGGATCTTCCCCCGGGAACAGGTGACATCCATCTGAGTATTATGCAGGCCATGCCCGTCACCGGTGCCGTTATTGTCAGCACGCCACAAGAAGTGGCACTCGCCGATGCGAGAAAAGGCGTGGCAATGTTCAAACAAGATTCCATCAACGTGCCGGTTTTGGGCATTGTGGAGAATATGGCCTATTTTACCCCTGAAGAACTTCCCAACAACAAATATTATATCTTTGGAAAAGAAGGTGCCAAAAACTTGGCCGAAGATTTGAAAGTGCCGTTTTTAGGCGAAATTCCCTTGGTGCAGAGCATTCGCGAAGCCGGTGATGTAGGTAGACCGGCGGCTTTGCAAACTGCGACGACCATAGAGGAGGCCTTCGAGGCATTGACCAAGAACGTGGTGCAAGAGGTCGTCGATAGAAATGAAAACCTCCCTCCCACGGAAGCGATAAAAATAACAACAATGGCGGGTTGTTCCGCAGTCAAGAAAAAGTAATATGACACCTGAGGAATTAAAGTTGAATGTTGAAAAGGCCTTGGAAGAGATCAGGCCGTTTTTACAAAGCGATGGAGGTGACATTTCGCTGGTGTCCATCGATAACGAAAATTCGGTAAAAGTAAAGTTGGAAGGTGCTTGTGTGGGTTGTACCGTGAACCAGATGACCCTCAAAAGTGGTGTCGAGATGACTATAAAAAAGTATGCACCACAAATCGAGGAGGTTATAAACATTGCCTAATACCCTGACAAATATCATTTATTTTGACTTTTGTACGAGATAGCTTTGCCATGACCTTAAACGAGATTTTTTAATGATCAAGACAGATATATTGATAATTGGAGCTGGCCCAACGGGCCTTTTTGCAGTTTTTGAGGCGGGTCTTTTACAATTGAAATGCCATTTGATCGATGCGCTTCCCCAGGCTGGCGGACAATGCTCCGAAATTTACCCGAAGAAACCCATTTATGATATTCCCGGTTTCCCGGAGGTATTGGCAGGCGAACTTGTAGATAATCTGATGGAACAGATCAGACCTTTTCAACCCGGGTTCACCTTGGGCGAACGGGCCGAGACCATCGAAAAACTTGATGATGGCACCTTTATCGTTACAACCAACAAGGGTACGAAACATAGTGCCCCGATTGTGGCCATCGCAGGTGGATTGGGGAGTTTTGAACCGCGCAAACCATTATTGGAGAATCTATCGAAATATGAGGATAACGGTATTGCATATATTATTAAAGATCCCGAAATCTATCGAAATAAAAGAGTTGTGATTGCCGGCGGCGGTGATTCAGCCTTGGACTGGAGTATCTTTTTGACCGATGTAGCCTCGGAGGTTACTTTAGTACACCGCCGAAATGAATTTCGAGGTGCCTTGGATTCCGTTGAAAAAGTACAGCACTTAAAGAATGAAGGTAAAATCAATTTGATTACTCCTGCCGAAATCGTCGGTTTAAAAGGAGATGAAAAATTGGAAGCGGTAACGATTCGAAAATCGACAGACCCGCAACAGGATTTTGACTTGAACGTCGATAACTTTATCCCTTTGTTCGGACTTTCACCAAAACTCGGACCTATTGCCGACTGGGGGCTGGAAATCGAAAAGAACGCGATTAAGGTCGATAATACGCTTGACTACCAGACCAATATTCCAGGGGTTTATGCCATTGGCGATGTCAATACCTATCCTGGGAAATTGAAATTGATTTTGTGCGGATTTCATGAGGCCACACTAATGTGCCAAAGTGCCTATCAGCGAATTTTCCCCGATAAGAAATATGTAATGAAGTATACTACCGTAGGAGGTGTTACCGGGTTCGACGGCTCTAAAAAAGAAGCACCCAAAGCGGTAGTAAAAGCAATTGATTAAAAGGGTTAGGAGCTAGGAGATAGGGCTTGGCAAAGTTTATGGCTGTAAAAAGATTTGAAGATTTAATTGTTTGGCAAAATTCTCAGGACTTTGCGGTATCTATTTATAAAGATTTTTCAACCTTAAAGGACTATTTTTTTAAAGACCAAATTACGCGTGCGTCGGTTTCAATTTCAAATAATATAGCCGAAGGTTTTGATAGAAGAACAAATCCGGATTTTATAAGATTCTTGTATATAGCTATTGCTTCGAATAGTGAGGTGAGATCAATGTTATATTTGTCAGAAAGATTAGAATACTTGCCAAAGGATAGAACAGAGGAACTAATGGATAAGTCAAATGAAATTTCCAAAATGCTTTATGGCCTAATTCAGTCAATGAATTGATACCGGTTTACTAATAACTAACTCCTAATTCCTATTTTAATGGATATTAAAATAAATATAACCGACCGTGATGGCGTAACCCATGAAGTTGATGCACCGACCGATATGAACATGAACCTGATGGAGGTGGTACGCTCTTACGAACTGGCCCCCGAAGGTACGATCGGGGTTTGCGGGGGCATGGCCATGTGCGCCTCCTGCCAGTGCTACGTTAAATCAGATCATGAACTTCCTGAAAAATCGGACGATGAAGAGGCCATGTTGGCCGAAGCCTTTTATGTTGAGGACAATTCGAGATTGGGTTGTCAGATTCGAATTACCGAAGATCTCGACGGCTTGGAAGTCGAATTGGCACCGGAATCTTAACTAATCTTGCCTTGTCATTAAGTTTTGTGAATTATTTCAACCTGTTTTGAAATCTTTTTTGCTTTACTAGGTCTCAGTTGAATTCGATTTTCTTCATCATGTATTTCAGAATGATACGGATTATCTTCAACTGGAAGATATTTTACTTTTGTAGGAACACTTCGCACATTCAAAGTTTGAATTTTGGCAACTGTAAAAAAGTCCTTTTTAACGAAAATTGAATTGGCAACATCGTTATGATTTCTGAAATTGCATCGGTCGACGGAGCAACCTTGAGAGTCTTTAAATGCGGAGGAGGAAATACGATTTTCCCTATTATTCCAATTTATTTTTAAAACGCCTCGGAAAAGAAATTCCTCATCAGATATTATTTCGTTTAGTTCAGAAACTTCTGAAGAAGGCATTTATTTCGGAATTTATACTATTAATCGGAATGTTTTTTTCAATTTCATATCCCTCAATTTCTCCATAATATTCTGCGTGGTCATGGAAGATTTCTACTTCCAAAAAATTCTCTCCCTTTGAAAATTCAAATTGAATGGAGTTTCGTCCTGTTGGGAATATTTCAGGTTGATATGATGTGTCTTTTATTATTTCTTTTATTGAATCTAAAAAATTCTCTTCAAAACCAAGTCCCCCATATCCATTCCAATTATCTGGTAAATTTTTGAAATTTTCAAGCTTTTTCAAATTTTCAACTAACTTGTTAATTGAATATCCTTTTGAATCTGCCGGAGCAATTACACTGGAATCGCTGCCTTCGACTTTATGTATTGTGATTAGTGGCCTTTCCCATTTATCAATAATTTCTGTGGTAGATGTTTCGTTGAAAGAAATTAAGGAAACAGCTGTAAAGAAACCAAGGCTTGTAGAATTAGGGTTTAGCATCATCTTTAACATTGTTTAGTATACCTTCTTCAATTTTATCAATGTGATTTCCTAGCCATTGATATATAGATTTGGCAGTTGAGTAATCAACAATAATTCCAGTTTTGATGTATCGAATAAAACTAGTATTCAAATCTTTGGGTTCTGCTTCATCTTTGATTTCCCTTGTTAAAAGCCCATCCTCGTCTACCTCATAAGTTTGGGAATATGGTATCGCATGTCTTTCCATAAAAAAATTAATTGCGATTTCCCCTTTAGGAGTTACGCCACCATGCGCTCCATTAACATATTCAGGATTATATTCTTCTGCAAATTTGTATTTGCATTTAATTTTTGGCCTAGACATCTTTTTTGTTTGTGCCAAAGTTAAAACATAAAAGAATAAAACCATTTTATATGTTAATTATTATTAAATCCTTGCCTGGTAGGTAAACAGGTTATAATATCGCCCTTCTTTGGTAATCAATTCATCGTGCGTACCTTGTTCGGCGATGCGTCCGTTTTCAATGACCAATATTTGATCGGCCTTGCGGATCGTGCTCAGTCTATGGGCGATGACGAAAGTGGTTCTACCCTTGGTCAGTTCGGCCAGACTTTTTTGGATCAAGGCCTCACTTTCGGTGTCGAGGTTTGAGGTAGCTTCGTCAAGGATCAATATTCTCGGATCGGCCAAAACGGCCCTCGCAATTGCTATACGTTGGCGTTGACCACCTGATAATTTAACGCCCCTTTCTCCGATTACCGTGTCAAGGCCTTCATCGAACCGGTCTGTAAATTCATCTACATAGGCCGCACGTACCGCTTCGTACAACTCTTGTTCAGAGGCGTCGGGTCTGGGGAAAAGTATATTTTCGCGAATTGTACCTTCAAAAAGAAAATCGTCCTGTAAGACAACTCCCAAAAATTGGCGAAAACTGGTCAAATCTATTTTAGACAAATCTTTGCCATCGATGGTGATTTTTCCCGAATCCGGATTTAAAAAACTGGCGGCCAAACCCGCAATGGTCGATTTTCCCGAACCAGAACTGCCAACAAGTGCTATAACATCGCCCGATTTCGCTTCGAAACTGATATTGTGCAATACTTCCTTATCTTCTTCATAGGCGAACGACACATTGACGAACTTCATGTTGCCTTGGATCTCAGAAAGTTGAACGGTGCGTTCTTTTTCGTCGGCTTCACTGATTTTGTTCATCAACTCCTCGGTACGGTCCAGACCGGCCAAAGCTTCTGTCAACTGGCTGCCTATGTTGCTCATCTGCACGATGGGGGCCACCATCAGGGCCAACAAGAAGGTAAATTTGAAATATTCACCTTCCGAAATCGTTCCTTCGATCATTAGGTGTCCGCCATAGCCCATCATTATTACCGTTGTGGCCAATCCTAAAAGAAACGTTGACGAACTGGTCATCACCGCCGTAGCAGTTAGGCTTTTCTTCACATTCTTGTAAAGTCTTTCCACCCCTTCCTCAAAAACTTTGGCTTCCTGTTCTTCGGCATTAAAACCCTTGATGACCCGAATACCCCCAAGGGTTTCCGTCAAGCGCCCCTTGACCTCGGCATTTATCTTTCCCCTTTCCCTAAAAACGGGCCGAATTATTTTAAATGCTTTCAGGGCTATTACCGCGAAAAGTATAAGGGGTATAAACGTTAATAAGGTTAGGCCAATATTTACTTGTAACAAAAGTATTAGGGACACAACCGCCGTAATTGTTCCTCCGACCAATTGAACCAATCCTGTTCCAATAAGGTTGCGCACCCCTTCCACATCGCTCATAATTCTTGATACCAAGGCCCCTGATTTTGTATTGTCAAAGAAGCGGATAGGGAGCGCCAACACCTTTTTTTGTACTTGTGCCCTTAACTCAGATATCATGAACTGCGCCTGTATACTTAGTACTTTGGTCAGTAAAAAGGACATTGTTGCCTGAACGAGAAAAGCAAAAGCAACCCCAATAACGAGAATTTTCAAATTATTGTAGTCTTTGTTTGGAACAATATCATCTAAAAAATACTCGAGAGAAATCGGGGCCACAAAACTTGCCGCCTTGCTGATCACAATTAACAACAATCCTAAAAAGACCAGTTTTCTTCGGGGCCATATAATGGTCTTGAATGCCGTAATGATGCTGACTTTATTTTCTGCCATAGCTATTCTTAAGTAGAACTGGCAATTTAGTTTAAATCTATAGAAACGTGAAAGTGGGATTCTTTTAAATCGATAAAAGCTGATGCAATTTGTGTAATTTTAAAAATAAAACAGCACCATGATCAAAATTTTGTTTCATGCGGCCATTTTCTTTTTGCTTGTATCCTGCGGTACCGAGGTAAAAAAGGAACTGGAAATTGATAAATGGCAGGCCCAAGCGGCCAATGTTGAAATTATAAGGGACGATTTCGGTGTGCCCCATATTTATGGGAAAACCGATGCTGATGCTGTTTTCGGGCTACTGTATGCCCAATGTGAAGACGACTTCAACCGGGTGGAGCAAAATTATATATGGGCGACAGGCCGTTTGGCCGAAGTGGAAGGGGAAGAGGCTATTTACAGCGATTTAAGGGCAAAACTTTTTATGACCGAAGAAGAAGCGAAGGCCAATTATGAAAAAAGCCCGGAGTGGTTAAAGAAGCTTTGTGATGCCTTTGCCGATGGCATCAATTATTATTTGCATACCCATCCGGACGTGAAACCGAAACTATTGACCCATTTCGAGCCATGGATGCCGTTGTATTTTAGCGAAGGTTCTATCGGGGGCGATATCGAACGGATTTCCACGGAAAAAATAAAAGTTTTTTATGAGATCGGCATGGAAATTCCCGAAGCTGAGGAACTCCAAATCCAAAAACAGGAAGAAATGGCCGAACCGCAAGGCTCGAACGGAATCGCCATTTCGGGAAAATTGACCGAATCGGGCAATCCGTTGTTGTTGATCAATCCGCATACTTCATTTTATTTCAGGGGAGAGGTGCATGTCGTATCCGAAGAAGGTTTGAATGCCTATGGCGCGGTAACTTGGGGGCAGTTTTTTGTCTACCAAGGGTTTAACGAAAAAACAGGTTGGATGCACACCTCTACCTATACCGATGTCATGGACGAATTCAAGGAGAACATTCTGAACATCGACGATAAATTACTGTATCAATATGGTGAGGAAATGCGGCCTGTCAAGACTTCTGAAATCAGCTTAAAATACAAAGAAGGTAATGTTTTGAGGGAAAAATCGTTTCCCGCTTATCGCACCCATCACGGCCCGATTACACATCAAGTCGATGGTCGATGGACGGCCTCTGCCATGATGTGGGAGCCGGTAAAGGCTTTGGAGCAATCCTTTGTACGCACCAAGCAAGATGGTTATAGAGGTTTCCGTGAGATGATGGATATCCGCACGAATTCTTCGAACAATACCGTCTATGCCGATGCCGAAGGAAATATTGCCTATTTCCATGGCAATTTTATCCCAAAGCGCGATACTATCTTTGATTATTCGAAACCTGTCGATGGAAGTAATCCGAAAACCGATTGGCAAGGCCTCCATACGGTCGATGAGAATATTCTGCTATTGAATCCTGAAAACGGTTGGTTACAAAACTGTAATTCTACGCCGTTTACGGCGGCCTTGGAGTTTAGTCCTAAGAAAGAGAATTATCCGAATTATATGTCATTGGACCGTGAAAACTTCAGGGGTATTCACGCCATTGATTTGTTAAAGGATAAAGTCGGATTTACCATCGATGGACTTATCGAATTGGCCCACGACCCTTATCTGCCAGCCTTCGATGCGTTGATTCCAGGTTTGGTCCGAGCATATCATTGGAGGCACAACAAAAACCCCAAGTTGAGCGAAGCAATCGATATTTTGGCCGAATGGGATTTTAAAACATCAAAAGAATCAGTGGCCATGACCTTGGCCCATTTCTATGGAACGAAGTACTACCAAGAGGGCAAATATAAAGAGGAAATGACGCCTATGGAGCGTGTCAAATTTTGGGGAAGCACCTCGCCCAATGATGAAAAATTAAGAATCTTTGAAGCGGTCATCGATCAATTGACGAAAGATTTTGGCACTTGGAAAATGCCCTGGGGCGAAGTCAATCGTTACCAACGTTTGAACGGTGATATACGTCAAGCCTTCGATGACACAAAACCAAGTATTCCTATAGGTTTTGCTTCGGGTCACTGGGGCGCTTTGGCCGCTTATGGCGCCCGATACGATAATGGCACGAAAAAAATATATGGCACGCGGGGCAATAGTTTTGCGGCTGTGGTCGAGTTCGGCGATAAGGTCAAAGCGAAAAGTATCTTGGCCGGTGGACAAAGCGGCGACCCGAATTCACCTCATTTTGAAGACCAGATACAGCGTTATGCCGATGTGGAATGGAAAGAAGTGGGTTATTATAAGGAAGATGTTTTGAAAAGGGCAACGAAAAAATATCGGCCCGGGGAGGGTAATTAATCAATTCGCAAATTTGACGGTTGCAAAGCGGTTATTCTTTGGTAATGATCAAAGTCGCCTTGAAACCTTCCGACAACAACCATTTGTTCGAATAGATAACCTGCCCCTGATCATCGTAAACATCGACTTGGGCCGTATTGGGTGAAGAAGACCCTTCATTGAGTGCCACGAAATCCAGCTTGTTGAACCCCGGTTTTAAATCGACGTTAATGCCTTTAAAGGCTCCCGTCAAAAGAAGATTGGGTTCTACCATAACATCGTTGACATAAATCTTTACGCGATCGCCATCGACATATTCGTGGTCGCGACATACGATGCCCACAAATTTGCCATTGCTCTTGACATCGCCCATATACATATCGCCAAAGCGTTCCTTACTACCGCCCTCCTTTTCGGGACCTCTTACTTTGGGATCAATCTTCATTCCGGTTCCGGCTTGAACGAGTTCCCTGTCGGGAAGCATTTTAATGGGCTTTTTCGGATTCAAATCCAAATTGACCTCGGGTTTCTTGTCAAGAACCGATGGGATCTTTAAGGCAGTACCCTTGTCGGCTTTTCCATCTTCGTCCAACTTATTGGCCGCTTCGATCTTCAATGGCCTTTGGGTAGGCAAATCGGTTTGCCCAAATCCATTTATTGAAAGCAGCATGAAGATAAGTACCGATAACAGATAATTTCTAGACATGGCATCCGAAAAATTATGGAATAAAGATAGCAATTACCTTGCCACAGGGACTTAAAGACCTGTTAAATTCGATGTTATGTCCGTTGAACGGAAATACTTTCGCGAACGGTTTTTGCTATCAATCGATGGCCTTCGGTATTTGGATGTATCGGATCTTCATCATAGCAGTTTGCCCTCTTTTCATATAAAGGGGTGCGGATATCTATTTTTGCCATACAGGATGGATGGTCGATATTCATTACGATACGCTTGAATTCTTGCAAAACCTCCTTGTCATACTCAGGATATGGATTTAAATAACCATATGGCTGGGAATCGTTTTCAGGACTTGCTTTTTGAACAATGTCAAGGGCCAAGGGAGGAGGGGTCAAAAGAATCGCTTTGATCTGGCGTTGTTTTATCTTTTCAAGAAACGTATAGACCCCGATTTTAAAACTGTCAAAAAGCTCTTGCGAGGGTTTGCCATAGATACCGCAGTTGATACCGTAGCAAAAAGTGGCGAAATCGATAGGTTCTTTGTCCAGTTCGGCATCGAGTCTTTCAAAAAGGTAAGGTCTTGGGCCGGGATGGATTTCTTCGGTCAGGCCGGTAACCGTTTCACTGCTTTTGCCATAGTTCAGGAAGCGCAGCTTTAAGTCGGGATATAGACTGTCATACTCGGTCTGGAGCATTTGCACGTACCCATTGCCCATTGCCGTAATACTGTCACCAAAGCATCCGATGACCTGATTTTTTTGAAGTTTTACTTTTTGTTCTCGAATACAGCCCGAGGCCATAATGCCAAGTGTAGCCATTGCCGACCGCGCTATGAATCTCCGTCTGTTCATTTCCAAACCTTTTGTAGAAAGCGAATAAAATTCATGTGCATGATATTCGCGATATCTTTGTTCGAGTATCCACGTTTCGACAAAAGAACTGGGATTTTTTGTAAGTCCGCAATGGTTTCCAAATCCGTCGGGCATTGTTCCTTACCGAACCCTCCATCAAGATCTGTTCCTATCCCCACATGGTTTGCGTTACCTGCCAATTGGCAAATATGGTCGATATTATCGAGCATCTGAGATAAGGAAACGTTCATGCCGTCGGGGGTCGATTGCCCCCTTACCCAATTCGGAACCATCATCCAGGCGTCCAAGGCCACCCCGATGACGGCGCCCCTACTGATCAGTTCCTTAATCTGTTCATCTGAGAATTGCCGATTGTGATCGACCAAGGCCCTACAATTGTTATGGCTTGCCCAAACCGGACCCTGATAACAATCCATGGTTTGCCAAAAACTTTCATCACATAGATGTGTTGCATCCAAAATAAGGTTCAGGCGTTCGATTTCCTTTAGCAACGCTTTGCCCTTTATACCGATACCACCCGACGAATCGGTACCGAAAGCGTATGTTCCCGGACCGTAATGGGCCGGTCCGATGGCCCGAAGACCTTGCCCGTATGATGTCTGTAAATGATCTATGGTAACAATGGAATCGGCCCCTTCGAGGCTTAAGATGTACCCTATCGGTTTTTTTTCGACATTTTTTTTCCAAAGTTCCAAATGGGCTTCAAGGTCATTTTTGTTTTTGATCTGTACCATTTCACCGATGGCTTCCATCGATCGGTACCAGGCCAATTGCCCTTGTGTCTGTGCCCAGGCCTGTTGGGGCGAATTCCATCCCGGTAGGGGATTGTCCCTATGCACGTAACGTGCAATCTGGGTAGCGATACAAAGGCCGATATTGCCCTTGCGCATGGCATCAAGCGAGACGGTATTTTTACCGCGATCAGGCTTGTCGGCCATGCCGGCTTCGCTTTTGCGTATCTCATCGACCGTCCATGTAAGGTCTCGGTTCCATTCCATGGCGTTCATCGCCAGATCGAGATGTGCATCGAATATGAACATCAGATGGTTATGCTTTGGTTACGGGCGGCCACTTTCCAAACGGTAGTGATCCGTCCTTTTTCGACTACCTGCAAGTTTTCGTATTTGGCCACTGTAGGGCAAATATGTACCGGGATGGCGTAAACAACATCGCCGATAGTATATGAATCATTGTTTTTACATTCGAGCACAAAATGCTCCTCGCTTTGCCCGACCTGTTTGCAATCGTCACCAAGATTTAGAAATCGAACCCTTGGAAAAGGCATTTCAGAGGCCATCGATTTGTGCCCAAGGTCAAGACAGATGGTTTTGTTATCAGGTTTGCTGATGACCCTTGTCATAAGCACTGCAGCAGGAATGAAATCCATTTCAGGGAACAGTTGGGCGTATCCCCCATCCCATAGCACAGTTGTCCCGGGACTTGCATCAACTCCCTCGCGTTCAGCGTGAAAGGGGAAGGATGGCGAGCCGCCGGCAACGACATCTTTGACCATGATACCATTGGCTTCGATTTTATTCTTTAGGCCCAATACAATCTTGAATGCCGAATCACAGGCTCGTTTTCTTTCCTTCGGATCCGCATTGCGGAGGTGCCCGTCGTAGACATGTAATCCTTCAGGTTCGATTTCAGGAATTTTGCTCATGATACTGTATAACCGAACTGCTTCTTCTCCTGGAAGAATGCCCGTTCTGTTCATACCATTATTGATGTCCATCCAAAGCGAAACTTGCATTTCTTTTTCTTTTGCCATTTGGGCAAACCTGTCGATAATCGTTTCATTGTCGACCAATGCGGAAAATTTAGACTCGGGAAAGGTCTTCATCAGTTTGAAAAAACGTTCCATATTGGCCCCTACGGGCTGCATGGCCAATAAAATGTCCGGGGCTTTGCACAGGGCCAATAGTTCGGCTTCGGCGATTGTGGCACACTTGAACTTTTCGATACCGGCATCAAGTTGCATTTTTATGATCTCGGCATTTTTATGCGTCTTGATATGCGGGCGTAATCGTGAAGTTCCGCCGGCCATTGAAATCATTGTATTAATGTTTTTGGCTATTCTATCAGGATATACCAATAAAGAAGGCGTGATTACCTCAGAAGTATCATCTAAATTGTACCAATCGCTGTTTTTCACTATCCTTTTTTTAATACAGTTCGAACATGGCCTCGATTTCCACGGCGATTCCTCCTGGTAACATCATACCTACGGCACTTCGCACCCCGACCCCATTATCGGATCCAAAAACATCGGCCATCAATTCGCTAAACCCATTGATGACCAGCGGGTGGTCGCCAAATTCGGGAGTACAATTGACCATGCCCAAAGTCTTAACGATGCGCTTTATCCGATCAACGTCACCGAAATGAGTGGTTATAGTCGACAGCATGGTGAGCCCTACCTGACGGGCGGCACGTTTTCCACCATCGAGATCGAGTGTGTCTCCGACCCGACCTTTGAATAAAGTACCATCGGTGTTCACAGGCCCTTGACCCGAAACGTACAAAAAATTATCGATGACCAAAACGGGTTTGTAAAGCCCTGCCGGGGGCGGTGCAGGGGGCAAAGTAAGCCCTAAGGCCTTGATTCTTTCAGAAGGTTTGTTGTCGCTCATAAGAAAAAAATTAAATGAATATATCTAAGACCAGTACACCGATAAGACCCATTACACCCACGGTTGTCTCCATCACCGTCCAGGTTTTCAGTGTATCTTTTATCGAGAGGTTGAAATACTCTTTGTACAACCAGAAGCCGCCATCGTTTACATGGGAGAACATCAAACTACCGGACCCAATGGCCAAGACCATCAACTCGGCGTTTATTCCGGTATTGGCCACCAAGGGAAGGGCGATTCCCGCTGCGGTCAAACCGGCCACGGTGGCAGATCCTACGCAGACCCTGATTACCGTTGCGATCAACCATGCCAAAACCAAAGGTGAAATTGTGGAACCTTTGAGCATCTCACCAATGTAATCGCTAACGCCGCTGTCGATCAAGATTTGTTTCAATGCCCCGGCCCCGGCAATGATCAACAATACCATCGTGATACCTGAAACGGCATTGGCGACCGTATCCATTACCTCGACCATCGTTCTACCCCTGCGAAGTCCTAAAGTGTATATTGCGACCAGCACCGATAACAGCATGGCCATTACCGGATCGCCCAAAATAGCCGTCGTTTTTCTGAGAATATTCCCTTCGGGAAGAATCAATGCCATTATCGATGCGAGCCCGATCAGTATGACCGGCAACAAAGCGGTCAGAATACTTGTTGCCGTACCGGGCATTTCTTCATCGGTCAAAACCTTTGGATTCAAAAAAGCCTTTAACGGAGTGGCCTTAATATTTTTAATGGTCCGCGAAAACAATGGTCCGGCGACAACGATGGCCGGAATGGCGATAACAATTCCGTAAAGCAAGGTTTTACCGATATCGGCCCCGAACATTACGGCTATTCCCGTTGGGGCAGGGTGTGGTGGCAAGTAACCATGTGTCACCGACAAAGAGGCCAGCATGGGTAGTCCAACATAGATCAAGGGAAGCCCTGTAGTCGCTGCTATTGTAAAGACCAAAGGAACAAGGATGACGAATCCTACGGTATAGAACATGGGAATGCCAACGATAAATCCGGTAAGAACGACCGCCCATTGCACGTTTTTCTTTCCGAATTTGTTCACTAGCTGCATGGTGATACGTTGGGCAGCACCACTATCGGCCACTAATTTTCCGAGCATGGCACCCAATCCGAGTATAAGAATCAGATACCCCAAAGTGCTTCCAATACCCGTTTGAATGGCCTGGATAGTCGCCAGAAAATCCATTCCTTCGGCAATACCCACTAAAATTGATACAATAATAAAAGATAAAAAGGCATTTAACTTGAATCGAACTATAAGAATGAAAAGAAGTACGATTCCGGCAATTACGATGGCCAAGGGCATAGCGAATACTTTAAATCAAGTAATCAAATATACCATTTTGCCCATATAACGGAATCTATTCCATAAAAAAAGGAGGAGTTCAAAAGCTCCTCCTTTTTTCAGGACTTTAATCGTTTGTTTCGGGGGACAGAAATTTGTAGAGCAGTCCGGCGAGTATTGCGCCTATAATCGGTGCCACAATAAACAGCCATAATTGCCCCAAAGCCCAATCACCTACAAAAAGGGCTTGACTGATGCTTCGTGCCGGGTTGACCGAGGTGTTCGTAACGGGAATACTTATCAGATGAATAAGTGTCAAACACAACCCTATTGCCAATCCTGCAAAACCAGCGGGAGCCTTGGTGTAGGTGGATCCCAAAATCACAAAAAGGAATATTAAAGTCATGACAATTTCGGTTACCAAAGCCGAGGTCATTCCATAACCTCCAGGGGAATGCTCCCCATATCCATTTGCGGCAAAACTGCCGATGCCTTCGTACCCCATCTGTCCCGTAACGATTATGTACAATATTGCCGCCCCGACAATGGCCCCGGTAATCTGGGCAATGATATAGGGTATCAGGTCTTTTCCATCGAAACGGCCACCGATCCAAAGACCGATCGAAACCGCAGGGTTCAAATGACAACCAGAAATATGGCCAATGGCATAGACCATCGTCACCACGGTAAGGCCAAAGGCAAGCGCGACGCCAACAAAACCGATTCCCACATCTGGAAATCCTGCCGCAAGGACTGCACTGCCACATCCTCCAAGAACCAACCAAAGGGTTCCGATAAATTCAGCGATTAGTTTTTTCATCGTAAAAAAGTTTTAGTTAATGTTTCAAATTTTAGTGTCGTTCAATTTAGTTAAAAAAATCTTAATTATACGGATAAAGTTCTTTCGCACATAGAATTAATAAATTGATAATTAGAGAAATGTGACTTTTTCTTTTTTTATCTTGTTAGTTAAAATAAGACGGAAATGAAAAAAAGGGATTTTCTTAAACGTTTGGGACAAGCGGCTGTCGTTTCTCCTTTTCTGCCGATGGACCTTCATGCTCAAAATAGTGTGAATACCAAACCCTATCCGATAGGCAATGACGAAGCATTTTGGCAAAGGATACGCGAAGATTACATACTGAAGCCCGATTATATCAACTTGGAGAACGGTTATTATAATTTTGTGCCCCAGCCCACTTTGAACAGATTTATCGAATATGTGAAAATGGTAAATTATGAGGCTTCATACTATATGCGTACGGTACAGTGGGACAATAAAAGAAGTGTGGCCGATCGTTTGGCACAACTTGTCAATTGCAATCCCGAAGAATTGGTAATTACGCGAAATACCACTGAGTCATTGGACTTGATTTCAGGAGGTTTTCCATGGAAAAAGGGCGATGAGGCCATTTTTGCGGAGCAGGATTATGGTGCCATGCAAGATCATTTCAAGTTGATGGCCGAGAAGTATGGGATCGTGAACAAGATTATTTCGGTTCCCAACCATCCGAAATCGGATGAGGAGATCGTTGCACTATATAAAGAACAGATAACTTCGAAGACCAAGCTTATCATGGTCTGTCACATGATCAATATTACCGGACATATTCTTCCCATCCGGAAAATCTGCGATATGGCACACGGTTATGGAGTAGAAGTGATGGTCGATGGCGCCCATTGTGTAGGGCATTTCGATGTTGATATAAAGGCACTTGATTGCGACTACTATGGTTCAAGTTTGCATAAATGGCTGAGTACACCTTTGGGTGCAGGGCTTTTATTTGTAAAAAAGGAAAAGATTTCAAAATTATGGCCGCTGTTGGCCGAGCATGGCCGTAAACCCGATGATATTAGTCGGTTGAACCATACCGGCACCCATCCGGTGCATACGGATCTGGCCATCAATGATGCCATTGATTATCTTGAACTGATAGGAATGGAACGAAAGGAAAAACGGCTTCGCTTCATTCAGCGCTACTGGAGCGATCAACTTCGTGATGTAGAGCATATAGTTATCAATACGCCGATCGATGAACACCGAAGTTGCGGTATCGCCAATGTCGGTATTTCACACCTGAAACCAGCGGATTTGGCCAAAACATTGATGGAAGAATTCAAGATTTTTACCGTTGCCATAGATGGGGCCAATGTGCACGGTTGCCGAATAACGCCCAATGTCTATACCAGTACCAAAGAATTGGATGCCTTCGTAGCGGCAATGAAGGCGTTGGCTGCAAGGACTTAGAAACAGCAATTGCCGGTCGTCTTAAGAACTGTTCAACTCGAAGTGATTATTGAACCATATTACCTCAGGGATAGGTCATCGGCAATCTCATCGGGCGTTTTAAGATGCGGTCTTGTCTTTCTTTTTTCCATCGATGCCAACCGACTTTCATCAAACTTGGCCTTATCTTCGGTGTAGCGTACCCGCCAGATCTTTCCCTGCTTTGATTCGGAGATATATAAAGAGCCGTCAGGTCCTTCAGCTAGCCCCATGGGCCTATATTTGGCATCCTGCATTATGTTCAAGGTATCCTTACCCGTAAAACCATCGGCAAAAACTTCCCATTCGCCAGTTGGTTTTCCGTCATTAAATGGTACAAAAGCGACAATATACCCCGCTTGCGGATAAGGAGCACGGTTCGTGGATCCATGGAAGGCGATAAAGGCACCTTTTTTATATCGTTCGGGAAATTGGTCACCCTTATAAAACAACAAATCGTTGGGGGCCCAGTGCGCGGGTAGACCCATGAGCGGGTCTTTATATTCCTTTGCCTCTTTCTTTCCGTCACCGCCATATTCGGGGGCGAGCATTTTTTTCTTTTTGAAATGATCGTAATAGGTATAGGGCCACCCAAAGTCATCGCCTTTTTCGATTTTCATAAACTCTTCGGCGGGCAAAACGGCCTGTTCCCATTTGCTATAAAAATGCGGTGCATGGTTGTGCAGATAGTCGCGCCCATGTTGTACGGCATACAAACTATTGTCTTCATCGTTCCACGAAATACCGACAACACTGCGTATACCTGTAGCGAACATTTCTCCATCCGCTTGAAACTGCCCTAGTTTGTTCTCATCGAATTTCCAAATACTTCCTAGTTCGCTGCGAAGCGGACATGGATGCATGCCTTTCACATTACCGGGTTGTGAATTTTGGTCTTCACAGGCATTCGTCGGGGCACTGAAGGTAACGTACATGTTGCCCTTATTATCGAAGGCCAGACATTTGGCGTTATGCCATCTTTTTGGAAATTGATCTGTAACGATAATTTCAGGAATTCCTTTGGGTACGAGCTGGCCCGGGGTAAGCTCTTGCCGATATACGACCTGCTCGGAACTAAAATAAAGATAGCCGTTATGAATACGCATTTCGGTGCCGAAATTGCCGTCGTTCGGATAATCGCCCCAACGTTCAAAAATATCGGCACGCCCGTCTCCTGTAGTATCTCGAAGTGCCATATTGCCATTTCTGCCCGTTTCGGTACGTAGCTTGACATAAATATCGCCATTGTCCCTAATGGCCAAATGTCGCGCCGCGCCGATACTATCGGCGACCACTATGGCTTCAAACCCATCTGGAAAGTAAAGCCCCCCATTGACTTCTTCGGCATTGCTAGCCGTATTCTTTTTATTGTCGATTTCATTTTTCGCTGGTAAATCGGTTTGGGCATTCTTTTCCTGATTTTTACAGTTGATCAAAAAAAAGCCTATAAAACCGATTAAAAATATTCTTGATCGCATGAATTCAATTTTGATATCCCTTAAATCAGTCGTAAATATAAACTTCTAGCGGCATTACCTATCCGTTTGGCTAAAGAATATCCGTTCATTTCAATTTCCATGGCCGTCTGAACGCGATTCCGCTTTTGGATCATTACAATGATTTGCCGTTTTGATTTTTGCAGGTTTTCATTCGTAGGGAACAAAAAAGATGTTGGCTACCTGATAAATATCATAGGACGGATTTTTAAAACAGCTTATTTTCAATGTTTTAACCTTACGTCATGGAAATCAAAAAAAACCCGAAAGCCGATTTGAACAAGGATAGCGGCCTGTTTTTTGTCATAGGCCTGACCTTGGTTTTATTCATAACCTGGATGGCCTTGGAGCATAAGACCTACCCAAAGGAAAATTTGGCCGTGGCCGCGATGAACGTATCCGATGAATTGAAAGAGGAAGTTCCAATAACCGAAACGATAAAGACCCCGCCACCGCCACCGCCCCCTTCCGCCCCTGAAGTGATTGAAATCGTGGAAGATGCCGCCGAAATAGAGGAGACTATCATCGAGAGTACCGAAATTAGCCAAGAAACCGTGATAAAGGATGTTGTTGAAGTCGATGATGTTGCCGTCGAAGAAGTTGAAGAAGAAATTTCGGTACCTTTTGCGGTAATAGAGAACGTACCCATTTATCCGGGTTGCGAGGGTGCGAAAAATAATGATGAACGAAAAGCATGTTTTCAGCAAAAAATGCAGCAACATATCGTAAAAGAGTTCCATTATCCCGACTTGGCCGTTGAACTGAACATACAAGGCAAGGTCTATGTGCAGTTCGCCATAGACTCCAAAGGAAAAATAACGGATATCAGAACACGGGGCCCCGATAAGAATTTGGAGCGAGAGGCCGCCCGTATCATAGCCCTTTTGCCGCAAATGACGCCGGGTACTCAGAGAGGTATGGCGGTAAAGGTGCCTTACAGTATACCCGTCAGTTTTAAATTGGAGTAGCTAAGCTAGATTTGTTGTCGAGTTTTGCAACTAGGATAGAAAAAGAGTAGATGGCTCATTGCGCATTCCTATAATCATCAAGCTTTTGAGGCCCTTCCAATAAAATACGGACTACCCGAAGAATGCCATCATCGGTAGTGGCGATCTGCCACTTGATCAGCGAAATTTTTCCGTTTTCTATTTCGATGCCCGTAATACTTCTTGGGTGTACACAACTTCCGTCGTTAAAAAAGGGAATATCGCCGGGTTCGGGAAATCGCGGTCGGTGCGTATGGCCGACTATGGTTATCAGAAGGTTGTTGCGCAGGATCCATTTCTTGATGCGTTTTTCCAATTTTATAAGCTCCTTGTAATTTTTCGCCGGGCTGGTTGGATCGGCAATGCCCCATACTTGAAGCGGTTTCCATAGCACACGCACTAAAAATCGGCTCCATCGCCAAAAAGTGTAGTTCCACCAATCCGCTTGGTGGCCATGGGCCATAAAAATTTCTTGTTGTGTTTCGGTATGCCGTAATATTAAAGCTTCACTATAAGTTATCCCTTTGAAAAGTTCTTTGTCCTTGTCCTCGATCGGTTCATAATAGCTTGAAAGATGTTTTTTTACATAATCGGGGTCTTTGTAGACCATGTCGTGATTGCCCCACACCATATGTAATCTATCTCGGTGATGAAATAGCCTTAGAAGTTCGTAAACGTTTTTATGAGCCTCAAAAATGGATTCGAAGTTCAGATTCTCCCAAAGCTCATCACCATCACCAAGTTCGCAATAGTTGAATCCTTCATTGAAATAATACTTTAGCGCATGATAATAAATGTTGCGATTGTTCGCAAAATCATCCGCGAAGCTGTTATCGCCACGATGGCAGTCACTAAAGAGTATGAATTTTGAAGTATCATCAAAGGGTACAATTTTGGCATTTTGATACGCTCGGGTCAGTCTAAAGTTCGATGACATTGTATTAATTTAATGAAAGCAGGTAACGATTATGTAGCATTATTTCAAAAACACATTGTACAACTTCAATATTCATTGGCCATTTCATTTAATGAATAGTGCACTGCTGAACCATTGAATGGCGCAAGTTGACAGTGTTTAACATAAAGATATCCATTCTTTTGTAAATTTATCGTTGTTTTCAAGACTAAAGAGGTATGGGGTTCAATAACATTGGGGAGTCGCCGTTGACGCAGTATATCAGTTTCAACAAATTGTTGGAACAATATGATGCCATGGCCGAAGGCGATGACGAATTCTTGGCCAAAAAAGCCAAGGCCATTTTAAAGGCCCAAGAACCTTATCCAGAATTAAGAAGTGGTTTTCAAGACGTTTCGTTATTGAAAGAACACGAAGACCTCATACGTTTGATCCTTCAGGATACGTTTCCCGAGGTATTGACCAACAACGAAATAAAAACGGCTTCCCTTCCGTTTAACAATGTTGTTTTTAACGCTACGAAACGTTTTCAAAAAATAGTTAAGGACGCCGGCAATAATTTCGTGCCCCGCATGCGTGAATTGCCCGAGCATGAAATGTACATTGCCGTATGTACCGTTATCCTGAATTTTCATTATGGGTTCAACCTCGATTTTAAGAGACCTTTTTTTTACGACATACCTGATTCAAAGGGTATAATCAGGCATTATCGCATTCTATACAATGCCGATTTTATGGAAATAATACCAACGGATAAAGCCAAGAAATTATCTCAGGATGACATCGACGAGTTATTGGACAATTACGGCAATATCGAACTTTGGAAAGAAAAAATACCGCCCCAAAGCTTTATTTCAAAAGGGTTCATTATTTCAAGCATGTTCGATGTCACGGTCGAACATTCCATTTCAGAGATCAAATCAAGTCTTATAGCCAGTAACAAACGACAGAGTGCCGGCTTTATGGAGCATTTAGGAGAGACTTTTAGGTCATTCTTCAACATTCAAGACATAAATGCCGGTTTCGTTGTCTACCATGCGGCCAACAATCAATTCGAAAGGGTGCATGGCCATGGTATCAAAAGTGTTCTCTTAGGAAAAGAAGATCAGGTTTCTTGTGGTAAGATTCTCTGCCGCTCCTCATATAAGGCCCTTCTTAAAGATAACAAGTACTTCGCGATTTCAGACGTCGAAAAGTATTATAGAGCCTCAAAGGGCGGACAGCCTTATAAAAACTTAAAAGAAGAAGGCGTCAAAAGCGCGATATTCGCCCCGATAGCTACCGAGGGCGACTTATTGGGTGTTCTTGAGCTGACATCTCCGAACAAGAATGAGCTTAATAGCGTGAATGCCCAGAAGCTGGACCATATCATGCCCTTTATCGTTACTGCAGTTTTGCGTTCCAAGACTGAAGAAGAAAATCTAATCGATGCGGTAATCCAAAATGAATGTACTTCGGTACATTCTTCCGTTTATTGGCGTTTTCAAGAAGAGGCCAAACATTTTATCCGTAATAATTTGGAAGGTAGACATTCTACATTCAGAGAAGTTGTTTTCAAGAATGTCACCCCCCTATATGGCCAAATAGACATTAAAAACTCTTCAGATGCCAGAAATAAGGCTATTCAGCGTGATTTGATGATTCAACTTTCAATGATCAAAAGTGTTTTGTTGAAAGCATTTCAGACCAAAAGTTTGCCTGTTTATGAAGAATTGATATTTAGGATCAACGATCACATAAATGATATAAAAGAAGCTTTACATACCAATAGTGAACAATCTATTTTTCAATTTATCAAAGATGAAATCACTCCAATTTTTGAGCATCTAAAAAAATCCGATGAAGAATTGAAAAGTGCCATAGTCGACTATGAATCTCAAATCGATATGACCACTGATTCCTATTATGACCATCGTCGCAATTATGACGAAAGTGTTATGGAGATAAACGAGAAACTTACTTCGTTGATCGACAAAAGACAAGAGGAGGCCCAAGATATGTTTCCCCATTATTTTGAACGTTATAAAACCGATGGGGTCGAGCATAATATGTACATAGGCGCTTCGATCGTCAGTGATGACAGTTTCGATCCAATTTATATCAATAACCTTAGACTTTGGCAATTACAGATCATGTGTGAGATGGAGAACGTTCATTATGGCCTTAAACAAGAATTGCCTGTACCGTTAAATGTTTCTTCGTTGATTTTGGTTTATAACACTTCGTTGGCCATACGTTTTCGTATGGACGAAAAGAGGTTTGATGTTGATGGCACCTATAACGCCAGATATGAAATCATCAAGAAAAGAATCGATAAATCTTTTATAAAAGGTACTACCGAAAGGCTTACGCAACCAGGAAAAATGGTCGTGGTCTACTCTCAAAAAAGCGATGAACTTGAGTATTTGAGATATATCAAGTTTTTGAAATCCAAAGGTTGTTTTTCGGGAAAAGTCGAAATAGTGGAGCTGGATGGTCTGCAGGGTGTTTCAGGTCTAAAGGCCATTCGTGCGGATATTTTGTATACCACAAGAAATACAGCAAAGGAAAAGACTTTTACATATGACGACCTCATGGAAGAACTTAAGGCTTAAGTCGGTAGATCTATGATTCTATCCGGGCCATAATATTTAAGGGCTACGAAAAAAGCGATGGTCGATAGTATGATGCCTATCATGAAAATGGTATACGTCCAACGCAGCAACTTATATTTTTTGTCCAATACCACGCCCAAAAAATAAAGGTCTTTTGTCAAGCTATTGTAAACGTAGGCTTGATCTTTGATCAATTCTTGTATGGCCCATTCATAGTCGGGCAATTTCATTTTGTGGAAATTACCGAAGAAAAGTAGATTCACTTTTTTATCCTTGACGTCGGCCTTGGTAAATTCTCCACTGGTAACATTGGGTCTTGTGGCCAATACCGACATTACCATTGAAACTATACTGAAGAGCACAAAAATACCCGTAGGATAGATAAGGTAATCGTTTGTAGGATTATCTAATTTCGGAATCAAGTTGGTCAACAACAAAGAAATGATAATGGCATTTACCGAAAGTAAAATATTGGCCTTTGTGTCGGCAATATCACTTAATTTCAAATGGTTGCGCATAGTGACCCGGAACATGGTCTGGATACCGCGCTCCGGACTTTGATTTTTGAGCTTGACCTTCAGTTCTTCCTTGCTTCTTGTCTTTCTTTGCTTTTTAAGGTTTTTGACAAGCTTTTTAAGATTTTTGTCCTTTCCCTTTTGCCAGTTTTTGATTGCATAATCGGTATAGAAACGATGTTGTGTTTGAAACATCTTGATGTTGGCCTTTCGCCATTCCTTTGATGAATAGTTTGCAATACCCAAGAGGGTTAGCTCTTGGCGCAACATTTCCGAAGTATCCGCATAACTGGTTTGGGCAAAATGCGAAGAGTCCGCATCGCGCAGAATCTCTTCCATGATATTCTGAGGCTTATGGTCTTGTCTGGTGGCCATAATAAGATCACAAACGCCTTGTATCGATTTTTCTTCGAATTTCTCGTTTTCCAGAAACTTTCTTGCTATGGCACAGCTTGAGATCTCATGGTCTTCGCTGCCTTGGGTATACCCCGTATCATGAAACCATGCGGCCAAAGTGATTAGATCATTTTCTTTGGGTTTTAGGTTATGTTCGTCAAGTAATTCTTTAGTACTTTTAACGACTCTTTGGGTATGCCTTAAATTATGGTAGAGATAGTTATTGCCTAGATCATTGGAGAGCATTTTGGTGACAAAATCTTCGGTCTTTAAAACGAGGTCTGACATTAGTATTTTATTACAATCCCAAATTACAAAATTTTAATTTTGAAAATTATCGGTATTCCTAAACATTTTGCATTTATCGCCTTATCGCTCTTTCTCACGGGTTGCGCAACGTATCATTCTAAATACGCAGATGATTCGGGCCGTAAAGATATTCTCGTCAACAAGAAAGTTTCGCATACCTTTTATTTGATCGGCGATGCCGGGCTTTCGCCAATGGGAGATATGAATAACGCACTCAAATTGTTCAAGAATAGACTCGATAGGGCCGATAAGAACAGTACGGCGATTTTTCTTGGTGATAACATTTATCCTGCAGGACTACCAGACCCAAAAGATTCTACAATAGCTTATATAGAGGCCAAGAACCATCTTGATGCGCAAATAAACACTTTGAATGATTTCAAAGGGCATCCCTTTTTTATACCTGGCAATCATGATTGGTATACCGAGGGTCTTGTAGGTCTGGAGCGTGAACAAAAATACATTCAAAAGGCCTTGAACAATAAAAAAGCCTTTTTTCCTGAGAACGGTTGCCCGATCGAGACGATTGATGTCAATGACAAGGTAGCTATCATAGTACTCGACACCGAATGGTATCTGACCAACTGGAATAAAAGGCCCGACATCAATGACAAATGTGAAATTAAAAGTAGAGAGAAATTCTTTGAGGAAATTGAAAGTGAGATTAAAAAGAATGCCGATAAAACTACAATTTTGGCAATGCACCATCCTATGTTCTCTTACGGGCCGCATGGGGGGCAATACTCCCTCAAGCGGCATTTATATCCAAAAGGGAAATTTGGGCCACTTCCAGTTCTGGGCACTTTTATCAATGTGTTGCGCCGTACCGCCGGAGCCTCGATAGCAGATGAACAGAACAAAAGATATAGAGAACTTAAAAAACGGCTCGTTACACTGGCACAATATTCCGATAAGGTTATTATGGTTTCAGGGCATGAGCATACCTTGCAATACATTGTTGAAAAAAGTACCTACCAAATCGTTAGCGGTTCTGGGGCAAAAAAAGGTACTGCCCGACTTTTGAACGGCAGTAAGTTCGTTACTGGAAGAATGGGTTATGCCGTTCTTCATGTTTATGAAGACGGGTCTTCTACAGTGCGTTTCTATGGGGTGGGAGATAATGGCGAAGAAGAATTTTTATATGCGTCCAATGTGTTGGCTCCTACAAGGGTAATAAACGAGAACAGGTATGCCGAAGATTTTCCAATGGAAGCGACCGCAGCCGTTTATACTCCCGAAGAAATAGATAAAAACAAATTTTTTAAAAGCTTATGGGGTGAACGCTATCGAAAATATTATGGTACCCCGGTAACTGTGCCAACAGTGAATCTCGACACGCTTTTTGGTGGGCTGGCACCTGTTAGAAAAGGTGGTGGACATCAGTCAAAATCACTTCGATTAAGGCACAAAGATGGCAAGGAATATGTAATGCGGGCCATTCGAAAAGTTTCTGAATTATACTTACAGTCGATGGTTTTTCCCGACCAGTATTTGATGGACGAACTTCAAGACAGTTATCTGCAAACGTTCTTGCTTGATTTTTATACGGGGGCGCATCCATATGCTCCTTTTGCCATGGGCAGACTTTCTGATGCCGCGGGTATCTATCACACCAACCCTGTTTTATACTACGTACCTAAACAACCGGCGTTAGAAGATTTTAATAACGACTTTGGTGACGAGCTCTATATGATAGAGGAGCATACAGGCGACGGTCACGGTAATCTGGCCAGTTTTGGTTACAGCGATAAATTGATAAGTACCGATGATATGCTCGATAGACTTAGAGATGATGAAAAGTATGAGGTAGATTCGAAAATGTACCTTCGTGCGCGTTTATTCGATATGGTCGTTGGTGATTGGGATCGTCACGTAGACCAATGGCGATGGGCCGAATTCAAGAAAAAGAATTCCAATAAGAGAATCTATCGGCCTGTTCCTAGAGATCGCGACCAAGCATTTTCGAACATGGGCGATGGGTTTGTTATGGCCTTGGCGACCCGCATGATACCGGGGTTGCGTTTGATGGAAGGTTTTAATGATAACATCCGAAGTGTGGAAGGCTTCAATTCCTCGCCGAAGACCTATGTTCTCGATGTGGCCTTGTTGAATGCAACGAAACGGGAGGATTGGTCGAAAGAAGCAAAATTCCTTCGAGAAAGTTTGACCCGTGATGTTATCGATGAGGCCTTTGAGAGTTTTCCCAAAGAAGTTCGCGACAAAACGGTCGATGAAATAAAAAGAGTACTATTATCCAGATTGGCAAGTATCGAAAGTACGGCACTTGAATATTACGGCATAATCAAAAAATATGCGGTAGTTTCAGGAACCGATAAAGACGACTGGTTCGAAATTGAAAACAAAGATGGTGCAGTTGAGGTAAGTGGCTACCGTATTATTGATGGTGAGCGAAAAAAAAGGTTCTTCAATGGAGAATTCAGAGAAGATGAAACCAAGGAGATCTGGGTATATGGGTTAGATGACGATGACCGTTTTGTGGTATCGGGCAAAAAGGATAATCGCATAAAGGTTCGACTAATTGGCGGACAGAACAATGATATTTATGAGGTAAGTGGAAGGGGTAACACTTTTGTCTATGATTATAAATCGAAAAAGAATACCTTAAAGAATGTTGTGGGTGCAAAGGTCAGGCTTACAGATAATTACGACGTAAATACATATCGGCCTACACGATTTAGAAGCAGTGCCAATCAAATTCTTCCGAAGATTGGCTTTAATCCTGATGACGGATTTAACTTCGGCGTTGCAAATACTTATACTTTTAATGGGTTTCGACAAAATCCGTTCACGCAGCGGCATAGCCTCGATGCATCTTATTATTTTGCCACCAGTGGATTTGATTTGCAATATTCCGGGGAGTTCGCCAACATTACTGATAAAGCTAATTTTCAACTTGAAGCGAAGTTTACAAGTCCGAATTATGCCATCAACTTCTTCGGTTTGGGGAATGATTCCGAGAACCCTGAAGATGAGCTCGAAATGGATTATAATAGGGTACGATTTCAGACGATCAGATTTTCTCCATCTTTGGTATGGAGGGGTCAATTGGAAAGCAAGGTTAGGGCAGGCATTTCTTATGAGGCGATTACCGTAGAGGAGACCGCAAACCGGTTCATAAATACGTTCTATGTGGCCAACAATGAAGATAGTAGCAAAAGTTTTTTAGGGATAGATGGGCAATATTCCTATTCAAATACCGATAATACTGCCTTTCCGACAATGGGCATGGCCACTTCGTTACATATCGGGTATAAGACGGCGATAGGTAACGGTGGAAGTTTTGGATATATCATACCTAGCCTGTCTTTTGAATACAAGTTGGTACCCAATGGCAAACTTGTATTGGCAACAAAATGGAAGGCCCATTTCAATATCGGCAATGGGTACGAATTTTATCAGGCTGCAAGTATTGGGGGGGTAGACGGACTTCGCGGATTTCGAAATCAACGATTTACAGGTAAAAAATCGTACTATCAGAATACCGATATTAGGTGGAGCATGGGTAAGGGAAGAACAGGTATTTTGCCAATATCATATGGTCTCTATGGAGGATTCGATTATGGCCGCGTTTGGTTGGCAGATGACTTTTCAAAAGTCTGGCATACCTCATATGGTGGCGGTTTTTTCTTGAATACTGCTGATATAATCACGGCTAGAATAGCACTTTTCAACAGTATTGACGGAATTAGGTTTTCTTTCGGTCTAGGCTTTGGGTTTTAGCAAAACCCAAAACAAGTTGGTCATGGCCGAATTACCTCTTGAAGTTGTACGAATATAGATTTCTCCCAAGCTTATGTTGCTCCTCATCTGAAAGAAATAAAGAGGTATTGTCCTTAAAGCAAACTGATTCAAGCTGCGTACGCACGTCCAGATCGATTTCCCTCGATTTGACCTTTGTAAAATCATCAGTGGCAAGATCAAAGTTCGAAAGTGACCATAGTTTGCCATACCCTAGCAAGACGATATCTTTGCCATTTGGCGAAATGTCGGCCGAAGTAACTTGACAGGTATCCCAATCGCCGCATGTTTTTATCCTTCCCAACAACTTTGCCTTATAATCGCCAGGTCTATCAGGTACCTTGTATATCATTGCCTCACCCGTAAACGGATTGGCACGATTTTTTGTTATGATATATAAATGCGAACCGTGATGAAAGAACGCTTCCGCATCAAAGAGTTTTCTGTGCCGTCCGGGGGGGAAACCTTCTTGCTCGGGATAATTGAATTTTATTTGTTGGGCCCTTATTTTTTTTCCGCTTTTCGAATTAGGGTTCGGTAGTTTATAAATGACCAGATTTTTTCTGTCATTATCGTTGTTGCCGAAGTCGCCGATATATAGATTGCCCTTTTTGTCGGTGGTCAAATCTTCCCAGTCATGGTTCTTGGCGTTCTTGACTTCAAGTTCTTTCATTATGTTTCCCTTGAAATCGACGTTGTAAATAATATCCTTGTTGCCGTTGTCTTCGACCAACCATAACGACCCCGATTCTGGATAATAGGCGATGCCGGAGTTTTCTTTCAGCGCATTGGGTAGTCTGGCAATGAAATCTAACTTACCGAAATTACCGCAACCCGAGGCTATATAAAAAAGAAGGAAAAACCATGAAGTTTTGAACATAGGTTATGGGTTGGAGGCCATATGCGAATCTCTGGTCATCTTCAAGTTGTCGATAACAAATTTGCCGAGATCTCTACCTTGTTTTACCCCTACCTCAATGGCCATTCGGTAGTGTATGCCACCATACATTCTACTGATGGCCGCCTCGTCTGCTGCTTCCCTAAAAGAATTGAAGCTGCGTACTGGTAAGCCATAAGCTACCTCGGTATCGTCGTCGAAATAAAAATTATCGCCGAAAATATCGGTCAATGCGGTTGCGGCGGCACCCGAAACAACAGAGTGGCCGCTCGTGTACTCGGGAAATGGAGGAGTTTGAAGTACAGGTTGCCAATTCTCGTCGATATGTTGATTGATCAACGTTTCGGGCCGGATCAAATTGCTTCGGTATTTTTCGTCCCAACAGCTAATGAAGGCATCGGCAATGGCGATTGACGTTTTTGTATAGGCATATACGGTTTTGGCGAAATCGCTATTGGTCTTTCTGCTAGCGATTTTTGCGATACCGATCCAATGTGCACCGGGGCTGATTTTTTTTGTGGCGAACATCAGATGCCCCCGGGTTACCGAAACATATGGATTGCAGTCCCAGAACTGCGCTATTTGTATTTCTTCAGAGTCGTCACCTTCTTTCTCGATCTTTTTGCCGACATCGTACACTTCTTTTAGTTCTTTATAGAACGCCGATTCTTTTTCGAGGGAAAATGGGTAGGGGGGAGCTGGCTTGAACTGGTTTGCCGAGTCGATAACGAATGGCCGTATCTTGTTCCAATGGGGTTCAATGGCCTCGATATAGGCAGGTGGTGTAGGTTGCCACCTAGTAGGGTCGTCGGTATCGACCGTGAACTTGGGCATGGTACGGGTCTGGGGGTAATTGTCCTTGTTCATCCATGCTCCGACAAAATCGGCGACCTGCAATCCATAGTCTTTTGAATCGTTGAAGAGTTCAGGGTTTTTTCCTTGCCATATTCCATAAAGACTGTCCCTAAAAGTTTCCAAGCGTTTTTCTGAGAAAATCAGTCTCTTGCTAAGTTCTAAATGCGCGACCATTGCGGCAACATCATAATTGACGGTCTTCGTGGAATCGGGTTTCGGTATGGCGCCCAATTGCCCTACTTGGCCTTCCAAAGAAAGGTATTCATCGTTGTTCAGGGCCATGATTTCATAGGCGGCGATATTAGGGTAGGCAAAAATGCGACTGGCCACTGGAGGAGAAAAAATATCGTGGATCATGATTTCCACAACTTTATCGACGGATCTATGCAACTGTTCAGGGGTAACTTCTATCGCCTCGGTCTTAGTTTCTGTCGCACAGGAACCTATGAGGATTGATACAGATGCTAGGATAAAAATCTTTTTCATGGCCTTTTAATTTATACCTTTTAAATGAAGCTCGGGCATAATTTCCGCGCCTACAAATTTACGTCTATTTTCTGCCTTTTTCAAGGGCTTCGCCGCTATAATCATGAACCGGTATTTTTCATCGGTTACGATATTGAATTATCGATGCCGATTCTTTTCTGTTTTTTTAGTACAATTTCCTTAATTTATATGTTAGAAAAATGGCATTAAATCTTAATATTCATAAATAATCCGATATATTTATTGGCCAATAACCAAACCTCAATAACTATGTTGGGAATCCTTTCTTTTGTAGGCTTTACCTTGATGGTAGCCATAATTTCTTATTTCGCTACCAGAAAAACCGATGAAAACTCTTCTGATGGGTATTTTTTAGGGGGAAGAAGCCTGACTGCCGGTGTTATTGCCGGATCACTATTATTGACCAATCTTTCGACTGAACAAATTGTAGGGCTTAACGGAAGTGCATACAAGGATGGACTTTCTGTAATGGCTTGGGAAACTCTGGCGGCAATAACCATGGTGGTCACCGCCATATTTTTGTTGCCCAGGTATCTAAAAGGAGGATTGACCACGGTACCCCAATTTTTGGCGGGTAGGTTTGATATTACTACAAAAACCATTACTTCGGGCTTGTTTCTGACAGGATATGTGGTGGTGCTACTGCCCGTAATCCTGTTTTCCGGAGCCAAAGCGATCAGTGGCATGTTCGATGTTCCGAATCTTTTGGGCGTTTCCGAGAGCTCCGCATTGGTCATTTGTGTCTGGGGAATTGGAATTATTGGTTCCATATATGCCGTTTTTGGCGGATTGAAGGCCGTGGCGGTTTCCGATTCCATTAATGCCATAGGTCTATTGATCGGAGGGGTATTGATACCTGTATTTGGTTTAATGGCCATCGGTGACGGAAGCGTTATAGGTGGTTTGGACACTTTAATAGCGGCAAATCCAGAGCGTTTTGACTCGACGGGCGAATACTGGCAAGAAGTGCCTTTTGCCACAATTTTTACCGGTATGATGCTCGTACAGCTTTTTTATTGGGGAACAAATCAACAGATTATACAGCGGGCCCTGGGGGCAAAGAACCTTGCCGAAGGTCAAAAAGGATTGTTGCTGGCCTCGTTCATTAAAATACTTGGGCCACTTATTTTGGTGCTTCCCGGTATGATCGCCTATCATTATTTCAGTGGTAGTATCGATTCTAATTCGGCCTATGGCGAACTCGTAAGGGAAGTATTGCCAAAGCCTTTGGTAGGCTTTTTTGCGGCCGTGCTTTTCGGGGCAATTTTGAGCTCGTTCAATAGTGTGTTGAACAGTTCGGTCACCCTTTTTGGTCTTGATATATACAAACAGCACATTAATAAGGACGCTTCCGAAAGAACCGTTGTCAAATATGGGAAAATATTTGGGGTTTGCCTGGCACTTGCGGCCATGTTCATTGCTCCCGTGATTGACAGCGCAGGAAGTATTTTTGATTATTTACAGGAAGTCAACGGAATTTATAATATTCCCATATTGACCATTATAGTGGTGGGATACTTGACCAAAAGAGTGCCAGCCATCGCCGCAAAAATTGCCATATTCTTAGGTTCGGGACTCTATATTTTGAGCCAGTTCTTTATCGGTCCCAATAGAGTGGAAAAAGCATTGCAGGCAGCCAGGGAGTCCGGAATTACCGATGAGACGGCTTTACGAATGGTAGAGGCAGAGGCCTATCCCCATTTTCTTCATGTAATGGCCATTCTCTTTTTGTTGAATGTCGCTATAATGCTTATTATCGGCAAGATTCGACCGAGGGAAACCCCTTATGTACAAGAATATACCAAACAGGTCTCCATAGAGCCTTATAAATATACCAAGCAGGTCGGTATCGTGGTCTGTCTGATCGTAGTGGCTATTTATATTTACTTTGCGAAGTGATTATTTGTCATTCCGAGGAACGAGGAATCTAACTTGGGACTCCTTCGTTCCTTGCAGTGACATTTTTTAGATATACTGGTTCACAATATTCTCGAACAATTCTTGTTTACCACTTTGCAGTTCAAGTTCTCCATTATCCTTGGCGATTTCGTAAAGATCTTTAAAATCGAGCTTCCCATTTTCGAAATCCTTTCCTTTTCCCGAATCGAACGAACTATAGCGTTTTTTGCGCAGTTCCGTATATTGAGAGGATGAAATAATCTTGTCGGCCGTAATCAGTGCCCTGGCGAACGTATCGGCCCCGCCGATATGGGCATGGAAGACATCTTCCATGTCAGTGGAATTCCTTCTGATTTTCGCGTCGAAATTCACACCGCCGCCTTGCAGCCCTCCACTTTGTAAGAAGACCAACATGGCCTCGGTCAATTCAGTGATATTGTTCGGAAATTGATCGGTATCCCATCCATTTTGATAGTCTCCACGGTTGGCATCGACACTGCCCAACATACCATGAACGGCCGCCATTTCGAGTTCATGTTGGAAAGTATGGCTGGCCAATGTGGCATGGTTGACCTCGATGTTCAGTTTAAAATCGTCTTGCAGGCCATGTTGGTGCAAAAACCCGACCACTGTGGCCGCATCGAAATCATATTGGTGTTTCATGGGTTCCATTGGCTTTGGTTCTATGAAGAAAGTGCCTTTAAAACCCTGACTGCGCGCATAGTCCCTCGCCATTCCCAAAAACCTTCCCATATGGTCCAATTCACGTTTCATATCGGTGTTCAACAATGACATATAACCTTCGCGTCCGCCCCAGAAAACATAATTTTCGCCGCCAAGTGCTATGGTGGCGTCCAAGGCCAGTTTTATTTGTCCGCCGGCACGGGCCAATACATTAAAATCAGGATTGGTAGAAGCTCCGTTCATATATCGGGGATTTGAAAAGCAATTGGCCGTGCCCCACAAAAGCTTAACGCCTGATTCTGCCTTTTTACCCTTGATATAATCGACGATAGCGGCCAATCTTTTTTCCGATTCAGTAAAAGTTGAAGCCTCCTGAACCAAATCGAAATCATGGAAACAGAAATAATCGAATCCCATTTTCGTGATGAACTCGAACGCGGCATCGGCTTTTTGCTTTGCGGCATCAAGTGCATCCGAAGGCTGGTCCCACGGAAAATTTTGGGTTCCTGGTCCGAATGGGTCGGCACCTTGTCCGCAGAAGGTATGCCAGTAGGCTATCGCGAACTTAAAATGTTCGCGCATGGTCTTTCCGGCCACAATTTGGTCGGGATTATAATATTTAAAAGCCAAAGGGTTATCGGACTCCCTGCCTTCAAACTTTATCTCGCCGATTCCCTTAAAATATTCTTTGTTTCCTAATAATGCCATGTTAGTCGTTTTTTGTTCTTAAAAGTTGTTCCAGTTCGTTTTTCCATTTTTCATAGGCCGATTTATAGGCCTGTATATCTTTCGAAGGCGCGAAGCCCATTACATAATCATTGTCGATTATCTGCTTTCCGAATGTGTCAAAATCACCTTTATGGAGTACACAGGCCCTTGCCGCGCCAATGGCCCCCGTAGTATTGTAAATTTCGATTTCCTGTCCGATAAGGGTTGCGATGGTATCCGAAAATATATCCGATCGGAAAAGATTATCGTTGCCTGCCCGTATGACCTGCGGTTTGATCCCATCGGTTTTCATGATTTCCATGCCATAGACAAACGAGAAAGCGATTCCTTCCAAAGCCGCCCGACATAGATGCGCCTTATCATGGTTGTTCAAATTGATATTGGCCATTCGTGTACCGATGGTTTTGTTGTTCAATACACGTTCGGCACCATTGCCAAAGGGATGAATCGTAACCCCATCTGAACCTACCGGAGCCGATGCTGCAAGCTCGTTCATTTCTTCGTATGAAGCGACCTTCAGATTGTTCATGAGCCATCTGTACATAATGCCCGCCCCATTGATACAGGCCATTTTGCCGATGCGGGTATTTTTGACGGTATAATTGACGTGGGCAAAATTATTGACCCGTGCACTTTCCTTGACCGAAAGGTTGTCGGTAATGGCGTACATGACCCCGGAAGTTCCTCCGGTCGCGGCCACTTCCCCGGGGTTGAAAACATTCAATGATAGCGCATTATTGGGCTGATCCCCGGCACGATATAAAATTGGCGTGCCCTCGGCAAGTCCCGATGCTGCAGCCCCTTCTTTCGAGACTTTTCCTTGAACGGAAAAAGTATCCTTGACTTCGGGGACCAGATCTTCGTCAATGCCATAATAGTCCAAAAGCCAATCGGCTATGGCGTTTTTTTTGAAATCCCAAAAAATACCCTCGGAAAGCCCTGAAATTGTGGAACAGATCGTATCGCTCAACTTATAGGCAACATAGTCGCCCGGGAGCATGAATTTGTATATGCGCTCGTATAGTTGAGGTTCATTTTCTTTGACCCATTTCAATTTGGAGGCGGTAAAATTTGCAGGGGAATTCAATAGTTGCTCCGCACACTTTGCGTTCCCCAGATCGTCAAATGCTTTCTGACCGACTTCCACTGCACGGCTATCGCACCAAATAATGGAATTGCGCAATGGTCTTCCATCTTTGTCAACAACGACCAGACCGTGCATTTGATATGAAATTCCGATACCTGTTATTTTTTTCGGGTCGATATCATTTTCTGAAATCAGTCTTTTGGTGGCAGTGCAGATATGTTTCCACCAGTCATCGGGATGTTGTTCGGCCCAACCGTTCTGAACGGCGATCATGCCCATCTCTACATTGGGCTCGTTAATTACGGAAACACTTTTGCCGGTTGCCGTTTCCACCAATGCCGCCTTTATTGACGAGCTGCCCAAATCATAACCGATGGAATACATAGAATGGAAGAATTAGAAAGGTCAAGATATTGTTTTTAGACCGATGATACAAACACAAAACTTTCCAATTTCAATTAAATTCGGTCATGAATTTATGTATGTTTAGATTAACTTTGGCCTTGAACCTTGGGTTTTTTGATGGGTTCATTTTTTAGTAAAAAACTTTAGGGCCCTGAAAGGCCTTATGAAATATTCGAGTAAAACGCACATATGCGTATCGTTGAATCAAAGCTTTAATTTCATTGAATTTTAATTAATGCCTAAAGTCTATTAATGCGGCATAATTAATTTAGAATATCCTCGCTAAAAAGTGAAAAAAAAAATCACACTAAAACATATTGCCCGCGAACTGGAAGTTTCTGTTTCGACCGTATCAAAGGCGTTGAGAAATAGTGACGAGATCGGCAGGGATACCAAGGAGAAAGTTCAAGCCTTTGCTAGACTTTACAACTATAAGCCGAACAACATTGCCATTAGCCTCAAGAATAAGCAGACCAAGAATATCGGGGTAATCATCCCGAATATTGTCCACCACTTTTTTACTACTGTTTTTAGGGGAATCGAGAAATATGCGAGCGATAGGGGATATAACGTAATCGTATGTGTTTCAGATGAATCGTTCGATAAAGAGGTGATCAACATGGAAATGCTGGCCAACGGAAGCGTTGACGGTTTTATAATGGCCCTATCGGGTGCAACACAGCGACAGAACGATTTCAATCACATTACAGAGGTGATGGGGCAAGGAATCCCGGTCGTTCTTTTTGATAGGGTCACAGATCAAGTAAATTGTGATAAGGTCGTCATCAATGATAGGCAGATTGCCTATGAGGCCGTCCTTAAATTCTTGGCGAATGGTAGGGAACGTATCGCCCTCGTTACGAACGAGAGCTATTTCAATGTGAGTGAAGAGCGTGCAAACGGTTACATAGACGCTTTGAAAGACAATGGCCGTACTATTAATGAAAACTTGATTTTGACATTGGCCTATGATCATATCGATGAGAACGTTATTACAGGTTTTTTTGAGAGAGAGCAAATAGATGCGGTGCTGTGCGTTAATGAAATATTCGCTGTATGTTGCATGGGAATTGCCCAAAAACTTGGTTACAAGGTGCCTGAGGATATAGCCTTTATCGGCTTTACCGACGGAATATTGTCCAGGCACTCGCGGCCTTCATTGACCACCGTGGCACAACACGGCGAACAAATGGGCGAGATGGCCGCCAAACTATTGATAGAAAAAATTGAGAAAGAGATCAATGATGAAGATATGGAACAAGAGACTTATCGAACCGAGATTATTAAGGCTACAATTATGGAGAGAGATTCAACCGATAACTGATTAATAAATAGATTGTAAGAATGAACAAAACCGGATTTATATTCGATTTAGACGGTGTAATCGTCGATACCGCCAAATATCATTATTTAGCCTGGAAAAAATTGGCGGACGAATTAGGTGTTGAATTTACTGAAGAAGACAACGAACGCTTCAAAGGGGTAAGCCGTAAAAGATGTCTTGAGATTTTATTGGAAATGGGGCATATCGATGCCACACAACAACAGATCGATGCTTGGTTGTTCGAAAAAAATGAAGATTATCTATCTTATATTGACCGAATGGATGAATCCGAGATATTGCCCGATGTGCCAAAAGTTCTCGATTACCTAAAAAGAAAAAAAATACCTATGGCTCTCGGATCTGCAAGTAAGAACGCCGAACCCATTCTACAAAAAGTAAGCTTATTATCGTATTTTGATACGATTGTCGACGGCAATTTGGTGACAAGGGCAAAACCGGATCCAGAAGTGTTCTTGATAGCAGGAAAAAATTTGGGGGTCGAGCTTGAAAACTGTGTTGTCTTCGAAGATGCCTTGGCCGGAATAGAAGCGGCCAACACTGCAGGAATGACCAGCATAGGAATTGGAGACCCCGCTGTCTTGCTCCAGGCAAAGTACAATTTTACCGATTTTACCCAAATCGATTTCGAATTTCTAGATTCATTGATCGATAGGTAAATACAGAATTTAATGATTTTCGACTCTTTTTGCTCACAATCAATAAAATGTGGACTTGAAAACTAAGAATGGAACCAAAGAGTACAATTAATATGGGATTCATTGCCAATCGCAGATCGGTTGGGGGCGCTACTGACAGAAATTAAATCATAGATTTCCCAATTTTATTGTATTGGGTTCCGCTAACTTTTTTTGGTAAAAATTCCATAAAAGAACTAAGTTTAAGAATTAAATCAAGAAACTGAAAATATCAGATCGATAATCCGGTTATAAAACATTAAACACAGTGATCTATGAATCAAGACTATATCAAACCTGACGAATGGTCTATCATTGAAGAGGGCTTTGACAAAGAAAATGTAAAATCTTCCGAAAGTATTTTTAGTATTGGCAACGGCGCCATGGGGCAACGGGCCAATTTTGAAGAACAATATTCAGGGGATACTTTTCAAGGCAGTTATATCGCAGGGGTCTACTATCCTGATAAGACCCGGGTAGGGTGGTGGAAAAATGGTTACCCCGAATATTTTGCGAAGGTATTGAACGCACCCAACTGGATCGGCATCAACGTTCTGGTCAACGGTGAACCGTTAGATTTGAATACTTGTAAGAAAGTCGACGGTTTTCGAAGGGAACTCAATATGAAAGAAGGCTGGTACCAACGAAAATTCAGGGCCGTTACCCCAAATGACATAAAATTGGACGTGAACGTAACCCGTTTTCTTAGTTTGGATATCGATGAGGTCGGGGCCATAAAATATGAAATCATTCCTCTTGATTCGGATTCCGAAATAACTTTCATTCCTTATTTAGATAGTGGCATTACTAATGAAGATACCAATTGGGACGATAAATTCTGGAATACTACCAACGTACGGTCAGAAGGTGCTCAGGCCTTTATCGAGTCACATACGTTAAAGACGAACTTCGGCGTATGTACTTTTATGGAATCCCGTTTGTTCTTGCAAGATAGAATGGTCGAAGAAGAGATCTCCGAAGAACAAAAAGAGCTATGGGTTGGGCATCGATATACGCTGAAAGTAGGGAAAGGACAGACCGCCACACTTCATAAATTCGGGGGCTATACAGTTTCCAGAAACCATAAGTCAACCGAATTGGTCGATGCGGCAAAAAAAGTATTGCAGAAGGCGACCGACATTGGTTTTGATGAATTGCTGGCTAAACAGAAAGCGTCTTGGGGCAAGATTTGGGATATGAGCGATATCACCATTGAAGGCGATACCAAGGCGCAACAGGGTATACGGTTCAATATCTTTCATTTGAACCAGACCTACTTGGGCAGGGATTCCAGATTGAACATCGGCCCCAAAGGCTTTACAGGTGAAAAATATGGAGGCAGCACCTATTGGGATACCGAGGCCTATTGCATTCCGTTCTACATGGCGACCAAAGACCAAAAAGTCGCCAGGAATTTGTTGAAATACAGGTACAACCACTTAGAAAAGGCCATTGAAAATGCTCAGAAGCTGGGCTTTTCGAACGGTGCCGCACTATATCCCATGGTGACCATGAACGGTGAGGAGTGCCATAACGAATGGGAAATCACCTTTGAGGAAATACACCGCAACGGCGCCATCGCCTTCGCTATCTATAATTATTATCGATATACCGGCGACTATACTTATATTCCTGAAATGGGGCTAGAGGTATTAATAGGTATTTCAAGGTTCTGGCACCAAAGGGCGACCTTTTCGCAACAAAAAGAGAAATACGTTATTCTGGGCGTTACCGGGCCGAACGAGTATGAGAACAATGTCAACAACAATTGGTATACCAATTATTTGGCCAAATGGTGCATTAATTTCACTGTTGAACAATTGAATAAGGTCAAAGATGGATATCCAGATGATTATAAAAGAATCGTAGGCCTGACCAAATTGAACGATCGTGAAATAGGACAATGGCAAAAAGTGGCGGACAATCTATATTTTCCATACTCAAAGGAGAAGGAGGTTTACCTGCAACAAGACGGATTTTTGGACAAAGAATTGATTACCGTTGCCGATCTGCCAAAATCACAAAGGCCTATCAACCAGAAATGGAGTTGGGATCGTATTTTACGATCGCCCTATATCAAGCAGGCCGATACACTGCAAGGTTTTTATTTGTTCGAATCCGATTTCACACTTGACGAACTGGAACGGCATTTCGATTTCTATGAGCCCTTTACCGTACATGAATCTTCATTGTCGCCCTGTGTTCACAGTATTCAGGCCGCCAAATTGAATCGAATGGAACAGGCCTACCAGTTCTACCTGCGCACCTCGCGATTAGATTTGGACGATTACAACAAAGAGGTCGAAGAAGGCCTTCATATCACTTCGATGGCCGGCACATGGATGAGTATTGTCGAAGGTTTTGCGGGTATGCGCGTCATCGATGATAAACTTTCGTTCGTTCCGAGAATACCAAAACAATGGAAAGGGTATTCGTTCAAGATCAATTTCAGAAAGAGAATACTAAAGGTAATCGTTAGTAGTGGGCAAACCCGGTTCGAATTGGACGGTAAGGAAGAAATCTCGATTCGTGTCAACGGTAAACGGGTCGTTGTTTCTCCGGATCATCCAGCGGTGGTCAAAGTAGAATAGCAGAGGTATGCCATTGATCATGATCTGTTGAAAGATCCCGAAATTAACAAAGTGCCATGAACAAATATTCGATTTTATCATTGCTGTTGATTTTTGGATGCGCACCGAATATAAAAGAAACTGAGAATATGGGGTCGTTTGACAAAAAGGGCAATAAGAAAGAGGTCGTATATCAAGTTTTTACCAGACTCTTTGGCAATACTAATACTACTAACAAACCTTGGGGTACCATCGAAGAAAATGGTGTGGGCAAGTTTTCGGATTTCAATGAAAAAGCGTTGAAGGAAATCAAAGACTTGGGCGTCACCCATATTTGGTATACCGGTGTTCCGCACCATGCTTTGGTAACCGACTATACCGAATACGGTATTTCAAACGACGACCCCGATGTAGTCAAAGGTCGTGCAGGATCACCATATGCGGTGAAAGACTATTATAATGTGAATCCGGATCTTGCAGACGATCCTGAAAAGAGGTTGGAAGAATTCAAGGCGCTGGTCCATAGAACACATGGGGCCGGACTCAAACTGCTGATCGATATCGTGCCCAACCATGTCGCACGCAATTATGAAGGAAAATCGACACCCGTAGGTTCCGAACCGTTTGGCGTTTCTGATGATGTTGCGGTCGAATTTGATCGGAACAATGATTTCTATTATGTGCCCGGAGTTCCGTTTCAGGTACCTGAATGGCATAATGGTTACCTCCCTTTGGGCGGAGAACCCAATGCTATGGCAGATGGAAAAGTTAACGAAGTACCTGCCAAATGGACCGGAAACGGATCGCGCTCTCCCCGGCCCGATATGAACGATTGGTATGAGACGGTCAAGATTAACTACGGTGTGCGCCCAGATGGATCCTATGATTTTGATATGCTTCCCGAAGATTTCGATACTAAGGATTATAAGGAACATCATGCCTTTTGGTCCGATAAAGATGTACCGAAGTCATGGAAAAAATTTAAGGATATTGCGCTCTACTGGTTGCAAATCGGCGTTGATGGTTTTCGGTTCGATATGGCAGAGATGGTACCCGTGGAGTTTTGGAGCTACATGAATTCCCATATCAAAATGAAGAATCCGGATGCTTTTCTGTTGGCCGAGGTCTACAACCCTGGTTTGTATCGGGACTATATTCGAAAGGGAAAAATGGACTACCTGTATGACAAGGTAGAGCTTTATGATAGTTTGAAACATATCATGCAGGGACATGGGTGGACGGACCATATTCCCAAAGTTCAGCAGGGTTTGCAAGATATCGAACATCACATGCTACACTTTTTGGAGAACCATGACGAACAGCGGATCGCCAGTCCCGATTTTGCGGGTGACGCTCAAAAAGGCAAACCGGCAATGGTTGTTTCGGCAACCATAAGTACTTCGCCCACCATGATATATTTTGGTCAAGAAGTAGGGGAGCCGGCTAAGGAGCGTGCAGGATTCGGTAGTCCGACACGAACCTCGATCTTTGACTATGTAGGGGTGCCAAACCATCAAAGATGGGTAAACGACAAAAAGTTCGATGGTGCGCTATTAAGCGAGGAAGAAACAGATTTACGTGATTTCTACAAGCGACTTTTGAATTTTACCATATCGAGCGATGCATTGATGGGCGACTATCAAGACATACATTATTACAATCGTGAACATACTGAAAACTATGACCACAGGGTATTGTCTTTCGTGAGATGGTCCGAGAAGGAAAAATTGATCGTAATTTCCAATTTTGATGCCGAAAGGCATTATGGGTTTGAACTTAAGATTCCCAAAGATGTAATACAAAAATGGAAATTGGAAGATGGGGATTACGAATGCACCGATATGCTATATGGAAGCATGGCGCGGTTAAGAGTTGAACAGGGTATGGGTAAGATCAATGTGGGGTTAAATCCGTTGGAATCTTTTATTTTTGCCCTTAACTAAACCTGAAACGGTCATGAGGATTATTTGCGTTGTCACACTTGTGATTCTTACTTTTTCGAGTTGTACTATGAAAGAACCATTGGTTATAGGGCATCGAGGTGCAATGGGCCACGAGACGGAAAACACCTTGGCATCCATCCAAAAAGCATTAGATCTCGGGGTCGATATGATCGAGATCGATGTTTTTAAGATTAAAAGCGGGGAAATCGTGGTGTTTCACGATGAACGGCTCGAACGCCTATCCAATGCAGGTGGGCGAATCGAGGAATACAACATATTTGAGCTTAATAAAGTGACGCTCGACGGCAATCATCGTATACCGATGTTACAAGACGTTCTTAAATTGATCGATAATAAGGTGCGCCTAAATATCGAGCTAAAAGGTTCCGATACCGCCGACAGGGTCAATTTCATCGTCAATTATTACGTAAAAGAGAAAGGGTGGCAATTGGACAATTTCTTGATTTCTAGTTTTAAATGGGATGAGCTCAAGGCCATTAGGGAACTTAACCCCACAATACCTATTGCGGTACTCACCGAAGATGACCCTATAAAAGCGCTATCAATTGCAAAAGACCTCAATGCCGAAGCGATCAACCCCAACTTTAATAAATTGAACCTTGAGGTCGTGGATAAAATAAAAAGTGAGGGTCTTAAAGTCTATACTTGGACGGTCAATGATTCGACTGATATAAGGGCCATGAAAGACCTTAAAGTCGATGGTATTATCACGAACTTTCCAGAACGTGTTCGTTAATGTACGATGTCATCATTGTTGGCGGGGGAGCTGCAGGCTTTTATGCGGCAATTCATATGGCCGAGGCCAATAAAGATCTTAGAATTGCCATTCTTGAACGTGGTAAGGAAGTGCTTTCCAAAGTCAGAATTTCAGGTGGTGGCCGATGCAACGTTACCCACGGTGAATTTGACCCGTCTGAATTGGTAAAAAACTATCCTCGTGGCGAAAAAGAACTTCTCGGACCTTTCCATACCCATGGCAGTGGTGATACGGTCGCTTTTTTTGAAGAAAAGGGTGTTCCTTTGAAAGTAGAGGAAGACGGTCGCATGTTTCCCAAATCGAATACTTCACGTACCATTATCGAGTTTTTTGTTAAGGAAGCCGAGAGACTGGGAATTAAGGTTTATCGGCATAGTACGGTAACGGATTTTCGCTGTATACCTGCTAAAACCACGGACAAAAAGGACTGTCATTGGCATGTTACAACGATCAAAGGAGAATATGAGGCAAATAAACTTTTAATTGCCACGGGAAGTAGTACCAAGATATGGAATTCTTTGAGGGATCAGGGGCATACTATCGTTGCTCCCGTACCGTCGTTGTTCACCTTCAACATCGATGATGATAGGATCAAAGGAATTCCCGGCCTGAGTACGAACGTCATAGTTGAAGTGCTGGCAAGGAAAACCTTTAGCCCCAAGATAACGATCAAATTACGTAGTTCGGTTTCTGATGAACCTTTACTTCGGTCAGAAGGTCCGGTTTTGATAACACATTGGGGCATGAGCGGCCCCGCTATTTTAAAGTTATCTTCATGGGGCGCAATCACATTGAACGAACTTGGGTACCGGTTCAGGATTCGGATCAATTGGCTCCCGCAATTTCATACGGGTGCCGTTCTTCCCTTCTTGAAAGAAGTGCGTGAGGTCGAAGCTAAAAAAACTGTTTTAAGAACAAAAGCCGTTGACATACCTCGACGCTTGTGGTCGAATTTGGTCAGGGCGGCCGTTATTCCCAAAGACCTGAAGTGGGCTGAAATAACCAAGGTACAGCTCCAAAATCTGGCCGATCAATTGACCCGGTGCGAATTTAGTGTTGATGGAAAGAGTACTTTTAAGGAAGAGTTTGTGACAGCCGGCGGGGTCGATCTAAAAGAAATCGATTTCAAGACCATGCAGAGCAAACTGTTGCCTAACTTGTATTTCGCCGGTGAGGTCATCAATGTTGATGCCATTACGGGGGGTTTCAATTTTCAAAACGCCTGGACTGGAGGATATATTGCGGCGCAGGCCATCGCAGGAGATTGATCAGATCTATAACTTTGTTAAATCTCTTAAAACCTATCTTTGCACAAATTGAAATTCATGACGGAAAAAGATTTTATTTTTCGGAACAATTCGACCTCCTTGGGGGCGGGAAAAGTAAAATGGAAGGCTCCGAGCAATATCGCCTTGGTCAAATATTGGGGTAAAAAAGCAGGTCAAATCCCGGCAAACCCTTCGATCAGTTTTACTTTGGATGCCTGTTCTACGACGACCACTTTGGGTTTTGTTCCAAGAAATACCCCGTCGGATGAATTTTCATTTGATTTATGGTTCGAGGGAAAACCCATGGAAGGCTTTAAACCAAAGATTGAGACTTTTTTTAAACGAATTGAACCATTTCTGCCGTTTTTGAAGGCATATCATTTTACTATTGAAACCTCGAATTCTTTTCCCCACAGCAGTGGAATTGCTTCTTCGGCCAGTGGTTTTGCCGCGTTGGCCCTGTGTTTAATGGATGTAGAAAAGTTATTGAATGCCGAGACCACCGAAGCGTATTTGAAAAAAAAAGCTTCTTTCATAGCGCGCTTGGGTTCTGGTAGCGCGGCACGGAGTATCGAGGGCGATCTTGTACATTGGGGAAGCCATGATGGCACAATTGGGAGCTCCGATTTGTTCGGAATAAAATATCCGTATGAAGTACATGGCAATTTCAAGAACTATCACGACACCATTCTTCTGGTTGACAAGGGGCAAAAACAAGTGAGCAGTACCGTTGGTCACGAATTGATGCACGATCATCCGTTTGCCGCCCGGCGGTTCGACCAAGCGCACGAAAATCTGTCAAAATTAAAATCCGTTTTTAAAAATGGAAATCTAACCGAATTCATCAACATTGTAGAAAGCGAGGCCTTGACATTGCATGCGATGATGATGACAAGCCAGCGGTATTTCATATTGATGAAACCTGATACCCTCGAGATCATCAATAAAATATGGGCTTTTCGAGAGGCTTCGGGCACCCATGTATGTTTTACTTTGGATGCAGGGGCCAATGTTCATGTGCTTTATCCTGAAGAAGAAAAAGAAGAGGTCTATCAATTTATTCAGAATGAGCTGGTTGCATATTGCGAAAACGGACAGTATATTTGTGATAGAATTGGATTTGGGGCAAAAAAAATGTAACTTTTTTGAAGTTTCATACGTATATAGAAACGTAAACTAGAATGCCTCAGATCAAACAACAATTATGAAAGGACCCTTATTTTATTCAAAAATACTCCTCTTCGGGGAATACGGAATCATCAAAGATTCAAAAGGGCTTTCCATTCCCTATAACTTTTTTAAAGGTGCCTTGAAAACGACCGATACGTCTTCCGAGGCTGCCAAGAAATCGAATAACGGCCTAAGGGAGTTTGCCGATTATCTTGAAATGGTACAGAAGAATAGTCCGGGTTTGGTCAGTTTCGATTTCAAATCCTTAAAAAGCGATATCGATGCGGGTATGTATTTCGATAGCTCGATTCCTCAAGGATATGGTGTTGGTAGCAGCGGTGCCTTGGTTGCCGCTATTTATGATAAATATGCGACCGATAAGATTACGGTACTCGAAAACCTTACCCGTGAGAAATTGTTGAAATTAAAGGCGATTTTTGGAAAAATGGAATCGTTCTTCCACGGTAAATCATCGGGCTTGGATCCTTTGAACAGTTATTTGAGCCTTCCTATTCTTATCAACTCAAAAGACAATATCGAGTCGACCAGTATACCTTCACAAAATATTGAAGGAAAAGGGGCCGTGTTTTTGTTGGACAGTGGTTCTACGGGAGAGACCGCCCCAATGGTACAACTTTTCATGGAGAAGATGAAGCAAGAAGGATTTCGGAACATGCTCAAAGATCAATTCATAAAACATACCGATGCGTGCGTCGAGGATTTTATAAACGGCAATGTAAAGTCGCTTTTTGGAAATCTCAAGCAATTATCACATGTTGTTCTCGATAATTTCAAACCAATGATTCCCACTAAGTTCCATGAGCTTTGGCAAAGGGGTATAGACACTAATGAATATTACCTAAAACTTTGTGGCTCTGGCGGCGGAGGTTATATACTTGGCTTCACACAAGATATAGACAAGGCCAAAAGGGCGTTGCAAGGCTACAATTTAGAAGTGGTGTACAACTTCTAGAACAATCGCAAAAACATGTTGAGCAGAAAAAACAAGCTCTTGCTTTTAAAGTTGTTGAGCCTGTTTTCCGTGGTTCGCGGCTATAACATACTGATGATCGTTTTGGCCCAGTATTTGGCGGCCATCTATATTTTATCCCCTGACCTTCCGTTGCGCAAGGTGATTTTTGATTTGAACCTGTTTTTGATCGTGGCTTCCTCGGCATTGGTCATCGCATCAGGATATATCATAAATAACTTTTATGACGCTGAAAAAGACCTGATCAATAAACCTAGAAAGAGTATGTTGGACCGATTGGTCAGCCAGCGTTTTAAATTGACCACTTATTTCGTACTCAACTTTTTGGCGGTCTTTGCAGCCAGTTATGTGTCTTTCAGAGCGGTATTTTTCTTTTCGGCCTATATTTTTGGCATTTGGTTTTATTCCCACAAATTAAAACGTGTACCGTTTGTGGGTAATTTTGTGTCTGCGATATTGTCCATTACTCCTTTTTTTGCCGTCTTCGTTTACTATAAAAATTTTGAAACCGTAATCTTTGTTCATGCAGTTTTCCTGTTCTTGCTGATCTTGGCTCGTGAAATGATAAAAGATCTTGAAAATATTACGGGCGATCTTGTCCACAACTACAAGACGGTACCGATTCTTTATGGATCTAAAGTCTCTAAGATATGCATTGGTATTTTGATTCTTATGACGCTACTGCCCGCCTATTTACTGATTACCAAGTTTGATGTCGGACATATGTACCTTTATTTTATGGGAAGCAGTATTTTGTTGATCCTATCGATAACGGTACTTTGGAAATCCTCTTCAAAAAAACATTATGTATTGCTTCACAACATTCTTAAGTTTATCATCATTCTCGGGGTTTTCAGTATCTTGTTGATCGATGTCGATTTGATCTTGAACCGATTTCGGCAATGGAATATCATTTAAATGATTCTCCCGCCAAGGTAATACTAACCTGAAGCCTTGTTTAAACGTTCGATTCAATGATTAAAACTACCTTTGTAAAAATATAGATTATGGCCAGATCAGGTTCAAACAATGGTAAGCGGGCTTCAGGGAGACAGGGCGGAACGTTTCGAAAGAAAAGTTATGCCCGTGGCAATGCACCCATCAAAAAACGTGTTGAAAACGATAAAACGGTAGACCCCGACCTTATTCGATTGAACAAGTTTGTATCAAATTCAGGGGTTTGTTCAAGGCGCGACGCCGATATCTACATTGCAGCGGGTAATGTTACGGTCAATGGAAAACCGATTACCGAAATGGGGTATAAGGTAAAGTTGACCGATGAGGTTAGGTTCGACGGAAGGTTGCTGAATCCGGCAAAAAAGGAATACGTCTTGCTCAACAAGCCCAAAGATTTCGCAACAACCGTTCGCGATGAAAAAGGACGGAGAAATGTTTCAGGACTTATTTCCAACGCCTCCAAATCCCCTTTGCTTCCGATCGATAAAATGGACAAACACGCCACGGGGCTTTTACTTTTTACCAACGACGGCGATTTGACCAAGCGATTGAAAAATCCAAAAAACGGACTACGAAAAATATACCATGTCGAATTGAACAAAGATTTACGAAGTGCCGACCTGAAGAGAATCCAGGAGGGAATCGTTTTGGACGAAAGGCCCATTCGCGTTCAAGAAATCAGTTTTATAGACGATGCGCCCAAACGTGAGCTCGGCATAGAAATTTACAGCTCAAAGAACAAAGTGGTCGAACTTCTTTTTGAACATTTGGGGTATGAAGTGGTAAAGATCGACCGTGTCGTTTATGCGGGGTTGACCAAGAAAGACTTGCCCCGAGGGCATTGGCGGTATTTGACCGATCAAGAGGTGATCAATTTGGGAATGATCAACTAATCTTATCCATCTTCTTTTTTATCTCATCCAAGCACAAATTCCCCAAGCTTCCTTCGTGCGAATGCGAAATATTTCGTTTTGGCGCAAAAGTACCTTCCTGTATTTCTTGCCCCATTTTCTTATAGGCGTCGCGAAAGGGCATTCCGTTCTGTACCAGTTCGTTCAGGGTGTCCACGCTGAAAAGATAATCGTATTTGGGGTCTTCGAGAATGTTCTTGTTGACCCGTATTTCCTTTAGACTGAACGTCAAGATTTCCAAACAGGCCTTCATATCTTGAATGGCGGGAACGATAATCTCCTTGACCAATTGTAGATCTCGGTGGTATCCACTGGGCAGGTTATTGATGACCAAGGTCAATTGGTTGGGCACAGCCTGAAGTTTATTACACTTTGCCCTGACCAGTTCGAAGACATCGGGATTTTTCTTGTGCGGCATAATGCTACTGCCCGTGGTCAGCGCATCGGGAAATAAAATAAAATCGAAATTCTGGCTCATGTACAAGCAGATGTCCATTGCCATTTTTGACAACGTGGCCGCAATGCTAGCCATACCGAAGGCGGTCGCCTTTTCGACTTTTCCGCGCCCCATTTGAGCGGCAACGACGTTATATTTCATGGTCGTAAAACCCATTTCTTTGGTGGTGTATTTCCGGTCGATTGGAAAGGAACTGCCATACCCTGCGGCACTTCCTAACGGATTCTGATCTACTATTTTGTATGCGGCATCGATAAAATATAGATCATCGATCAGACTTTCGGCATAGGCTGAAAACCATAGCCCGAAAGAGGAAGGCATGGCAATCTGTAAATGGGTATAGCCCGGCAACAAAACTTCTTTGTGTTTTTCGGCCAGATCCATCAGCAAGTCAAAAAGTGCTTTCGTCTGCGACTTTATTTCCGTCAGTTCATCTTTCAGGTACAAATGCATTGCCACGAGTACTTGGTCGTTTCGCGATCGTGCCGTATGTATTTTCTTTCCGGTATCCCCCAGTTTTTCGGTGAGCAGAAATTCGATTTTGGAATGCATGTCCTCAAAGGAATTCTCAATCGTAAAGGTTCCTTTTTTGATGGATGATTGAATTTCGTCCAATTCATCGACCAATGAAGCGGTCTCTCCCTCGGACAATAATCCGATTTTGCCCAACATTTTGGCATGGGCCGTTGAGGCCATAACATCGTATTTGGCTAAAAGCAAATCCAATTCTCGGTCATTGCCCACTGTAAAATGGTCGATTTTTTTGTCGGTGCTAAAACCTTTGTCCCAGAGTTTCATGTATTTAGTAATTAGTCGTTAGTACTGAGTATTTAGTACAAAGTTTATTTCGCTATTCGCTTCCTGTTGTTTTGCTGTTTGTTCTCTTTTCTCCGTATTCTCCCTTCTTTTTAGGGCTAGGGGGTGAGGAACTTCACCAAAATTTTAATGTACAGTTCGATTCCCTCTTCGATTTCACGAACATAAATATATTCATCGGCCGAATGTGACCGTGTACTGTCGCCTGGTCCTAATTTTAACGATTGACAGGTCAGAGCCGCTTGATCCGAAAGGGTGGGGGATCCATAGGTCTTTCTGCCCATGGCAATACCCGCTTGTACCAAGGGATGGTCTTTTGAGATGGCCGACGAATTCAGGTTCAACGAGCGTTCCTTCAATTCGCATGGGGCTTCTTTCTTCAATATATCGGCGATTTCTTTATTCGTGTACTTATCATTGACGCGAACATCGATGACCAGATCGACCTGCGCCGGAACGACATTGTGTTGACTTCCGGCATTGATCTGGGTAACGGTCAACTTCACCTCTCCCAAGGTTTGGGATACCCTTTCAAACTTATAATTTTTGAACCATTGCAACACCTCGATGGTTTTGTAAATGGAATTATCGGCGTTTGGATGCGCCGCATGAGATGGGGTTCCCTTTACCACCGCATCAAAAACGACCAACCCTTTTTCGGCTATGGCAAAATCGAGCAAAGTAGGTTCGCCTACTATGGCCACATCGACTCTAGGAAGTTCAGGCAATAAACTTCTAAGACTGTTGGGACCGGCACTTTCCTCTTCCATTGAGGCGACCATCATTATATTGTGGCTCAGGTTTTCCGCTTTATAGAAATGCACGAATGTGGCAAGCAATGAGACCAAGGCCCCGCCCGCATCATTGCTGCCCAGACCATATAATTTTCCATCCTCGATATGCGGGTGAAAAGGGTCTTTGGTGTACGCCGAATTCGGTTTTACCGTATCGTGGTGCGAATTCAACAGCAGGGTCGGTTTGTTTTCGTCAAAATTTTCGTTGACCGCAATTATATTATTGATTTTCCGCTGAAACGGAATACCGAATGACTTCAACCAATTGCCAATCGCGTCGGCAGTTTTATCTTCTTCAGATGAAAAAGATTGAATGGAAATCAATTCTTTCAAGAGCTCGATTGCTTTTTCCGTTAGCACTTTTTGTTCCATCTTCATAAGGTCAGTGTTGTATACAAAGTTGTATTTGGGTCGAGCATCTTTTGGTCTCCGATGCAGACTTTATGTACATTGTTTCGAAGGGCATGGAAACAATTTTCCATTTTCGGAAGCATGCCGTCGGCAATGATATTGTCTTGCAATAATTTTTCATAGGAGGCCGAATCGATGTGTTTTATCACCGAATCATCATCATTGACATTCATCAAAACCCCTTTCTTTTCGAAACAGTAGTACAATGTCGTCTCGAAATCGATACCCATACCGATGGCAAGCTCAGAGGCAATGGTGTCGGCATTGGTGTTCAGTAACTGTCCGTGACCGTTGTGGGTCATTGCACAAAAAACAGGGGTAAGTCCGGTATTCAGCAATTGCGAGATCGTCTTCGAATTTATTCCTTCGACATCGCCGACAAAACCATAATCGATATCGCGTACCGGTCTTTTATGCGCCTGTATGGTATCGCCATCGGCACCGGTCAATCCAATGGCATTGCATTCCAACGCCTGTAGTTCTGCAACAATATTTTTGTTGGTCAGCCCGGCATAGACCATCGTGATTATTTTCAAGCTTTGGGCATCGGTAATTCTGCGGCCCCCGATCATGTTTGATTCGATGCCCAGTTCGGTCGCCAATTGGGTCGCCAATTTTCCACCTCCGTGGACCAGGATTTTCAAACCCTCCATTCGGGAAAAACGCGATAGGAACAGTGATAGCTTATCAGGATCTTCGATGACGTTTCCGCCAATTTTAATGATGGATAGTTTTTGTTTCATCCTACGTATTTAATTTTCCGCCATCAATGGTCATTGCCGTTCCCGTAATCCATGATGCCTTGTCGGACACAAGGAAAAGGGCCAAATTTGCGACATCTTCGGGTTTTCCCAATCGCTTCATCAAAGTTGTTTCTCCCGCGTTTTCGACGGCCTTTTCAGGGTTTTCAAAAGCCTTTGCGGAGTCCCATATTAAGGGAGTGTCCACAGGACCCGGACACATGGCATTTACCCTGATTTCAGGGCCGTATTCAACGGCCATTTGCCTCATCAATGCGACCGAGCCAGCCTTTGAGGCACAATAGGCCGGATGGTTGGGAAAACTTTTATATGCGGCAATCGATGCGTTGATCAAAATATTTCCTTGCTGTTTTTTTAAATATGGAATGGCATATTTTGAAAGATAAAAAATAGAGCTCAGATTTATCTCCAAGGTTTTTTGCCAATCGCGAGGCGACAGATCGACAACATTGCCCAATCCTAAAATTCCCGCATTTAACGATACAATATCCAGTTTTCCAAAAACTTCGATGGCGGTTTTCACAAGCCGTTCGTTATAGCTGGGTTCACTAACGTCCCCGGCAACGAAAAGCGAATTGTCAAGTTCATTGGCCAAGGCAGTTCCGCGATCGATATTTCTTCCGGATAAAATAAGCTTCGCCCCTTCGTGATGGAATGTTTTGGCAATGGCCTTGCCCATTCCACTGGTGGCTCCGGTAACGATGCATACTTTGTCTTTCAATGTATAGGCCATCGTATTAATTTTCCAAGAGTTTCTTTAAAACTACCTGTGCCGCATAGGTTCGATTATTCGCTTGTTCGATGACCAATGATCGTTCACTATCGAGAACGGCGTCTTCGACGACCACGTTTCTTCGTACCGGTAGACAGTGCATGAACTTGGCATGGCCCAATTTCTCATTGGTCATCATCCAATCGGTTTCTTGACCAAGGATTTTTCCATAGTGCGAATAACTGCACCAATTTTTGACATAAACGAAATCGGCATTTTCCAAGGCTTTTTTCTGGTCATGTTCGATTCGGACACTTTTGGTGATTTCGGGATTCAATTCGTAACCTTCTGGATGGGTAATCACAAAATCGGCTTCCTGCAACTGCATCATTTCAATAAAGGAATTCGCGACGGCATGGGGCAGGGCCTTGGGGTGCGGAGCCCATGATAGTACTACCTTAGGTCTTTTCTTTGCATTTTGCTCTGCCAAGGTAATTGCATCGGCCAAGGCCTGCAACGGATGGCCCACCGAACTTTCCATATTTACAATGGGAACGCTGGCATATTGTTTGAATCCGTTCAAAACCTGTTCGGCTTCGTCTATTTTTCTGTCCTTTAATCCTGCAAAGGCTCGAATGGCAATAATATCACAGTATTGCGAAACCACTTGTGCGGCTTCCTTGATGTGCTCAGAGGTTCCTTGGTCCATAATGGTGCCATCCCCATATTCCAAAGCCCAGCCTTCGCTGCCAAAATTCATGACCATGACTTCCATACCCAGGTTCATCGCTGCTTTTTGGGTGCTCAATCGGGTGCGCAGACTATTATTGAAAAACAATAGGCCGATGGTTTTTCCTTTTCCAAGTGAATCAAACTTCCTAGGATTTTTTTTCAAATCACGTGCCGCCGCGACCCAATCGGGCAATGAATCTATGTCGCTGATAGAGAGATAATTTCTCATTATTTTATTTTGGTATGGTTGCCGATGCCGTTTAAGGCATCGGTTATAAAATTGTCTTTTAAGCCATTGACGATCCAGGTTTCTATGTTCGCTTCGCTCGCAATGGTCGCCGCCTCGATCTTCGATTGCATTCCGCCAGTGCCATGCGATGATTTTGTCATACTAATTTCCCGTGATAAATCGGCAACGCCTTGTACTTCTGCAATGGTCTTGGGCCTACCGTTTTCCAAAGATGCCTTTGTGTAGATACCATCGGTGTTGGTGGCGATCAACAGTAGGTCTGCTTCTAAAAGTGTTGCGGTCAAAGCCGCGAGTTTATCATTGTCACCGAACTGGATTTCATCGGCGGCTACGGTATCGTTCTCGTTGATGATAGGTATAAAATTATTGGCTACCAAAATATTTATTGTATTCTTGATGTTTCCCTTTGATTTGGGATTCTCAAAATCGGAATATGACAGTAGGCACTGCGAGGTGAACAGACCCAATTCCCTAAAACTTTCCTGGAACATACGCATTAAATGTGGTTGCCCAATGGCCGCCAGGGCCTGTTTGACCGATATGTCTTGGCCATTATGTTCCAATTTCACGAATTGTTTCGCCGCCGCAATTGCTCCCGAACTGACGATAATAAATTCATAACCTTCCTTTAAAAGGGCTATTTGTCGGCCTATATCCTCGATTTTTCCTCGGGATATTTGGTCGGTTTCCTTGGTCAGGGTGTTAGATCCTATTTTGAGTAAGATTCTTTTTTTGGACATTGTTTTGGTCATTGGCTGAACGCAGTATGCTTTATTATTTCTAATTTCTTGTTGTCGGTCTCTTGTCTCATGATTCTACATTTTTTATTTACTTCATTCTGAAATCCGAACGCTGCATTTCTAACCCTTTAATTTTCCTCATTTTTTTAACTTACCATCAACCATCAACCATCAACTCCTTACCTGGCCATTTCCTTTTACGAACCACTTGTTCGTGACCAAATGCTGTAAACCTATTGGCCCACGTTGATGTAATTTGTCGGTACTGATCGCGAGTTCCCCTCCCAGACCGAATTGCCCCCCATCGGTAAACCGGGTCGAGGCGTTGTGGTAGACGGCCGCCGCATCGACCGACTCCATAAAGGTCTGCGCGGTATCGTTATTCGCTGTTATTATGGACGCCGAATGCCCACCGCCATATCGATTGATTTTGGTCACTGCATCTTCCAACGAAGATGCTTGGCCGATAACGATTTTGTAATCTAGAAATTCCTCGAACCAAATTGTTTCGTCCGTAATTTCTTGGGTACCGTCCATGCTTGAAATGGTATTGTCCGCAAAAATCTCCACCTTGCTCTTTTTCAGTTCCTGAATCAGATGTTGCAAGAATTGATGTTTTCTTGGCAGGTCGGTGGCGATCAACACTTTGTCCAACGCATTGCATGCCGATATTTTGGTCGTCTTCGCATTAATGATGATGTCCGATGCCATTTGCAGATCGGCTTCCCGGTCCACATAGACAAAATTGTTCCCCCGTCCGCTTACGATTACAGGACAGGTAGCGTGTTGCTTGACAAAGGCAATCAATTTTTCCCCTCCGCGCGGAACAATGAGATCAACTTTTTGAGTCGGTTTCTCTAGGAAAACCTGGGTTTCGCCCCTATCAAATTGCAAGTAGGTTACCCAATCGGTATCGACATTATGTTCGACAAGTGCGCTATGCCATAATTCGATCAATGCCAGATTACTGTTCAAGGATTCCTTACCGCCCTTAAGCAAGATTTTATTGCCGGATTTGAAAGCGATACCCGCCGCTTCGATAGTTACGTCGGGGCGGGACTCATAAATAATCAATACCGTACCGAAAGGTGCGGTCTTGTTGCTGACCTGCATGCCATTTTCATGCGTAAATTGAAAACGCTCGACCCCTAAAGGGTCGTCTTGACTTGCCAATTGCCGCAATGAAACGATCATTCCATCGATTTTGGTATCATCGACCTTCAGGCGATCGCGCATGGCCAGATCATCGCCCGAATAACGTTGCATATCGGTTCTGTTGGCCGCTAAAATCGTCTGCCGATTCTTAGCGAGCAATGATGCCATCGTTGTGAGAACGGCATTGCGTTGGCCGATTTCAAGTATGATGCTCATTGCAATTCCGTTTTTAGGGCGTTGAAAAATATATCGATATGGGCTTTCGTGATATTCAATGCCGGAAGTACCCGAAGCACGTGTTTATCATTTGCCCCGCCCGTAAACAAATTTTGATTGTGGATCAACTTCTTTCTGAGGTCGGCAACTTCGAAACCTGTGCTGAGCGCAGTCGAAGTATCGAATTCAAGACCGAGCATCAACCCCCTGCCCTTTACGCGCCTAACTTGGGGGATTTCTGCCGCTAACCCTCGAAAATAAGGTTCAATTTTTGCGGCATTTTCGATTAATTGTTCGTTTTCCAAGACTTCTAAGACCGCCAAGGTCGCGGCACATGCGAGATGGTTTCCGCCAAAAGTGGTGCCCAACAGTCCGTGTGAAGCTTTAATACTTTCGTGGATCAAAATTCCGCCCACCGGAAAGCCGTTGCCCATGCCCTTGGCAATACTGATGATATCCGGTCGGATGCCATGATGTTGAAAACCGAAGAATTTTCCAGTTCTGCCAAAGCCCGATTGTACCTCATCGGCAATCAGTACCACATTGTTCGTTTTGCAAAGTGTGGTGATATTTCGATAGAATTCTGTGGAAGGTTCGTCCAAACCGCCGACACCTTGTATGGCTTCTAAAATAACGGCGCAAACGTCCCCTTTTTCGATTTCCTTTTGAAAAACGTCCAAATCGTTGAAAGGCAAGAACGTTACTTTTTGCTGCCGATTGATGGGGGCATTGATTTTCGGATTATCGGTCGCGGCCACGGCCGCCGACGTTCTGCCGTGAAAACTGTTTTTAAAGGAAATGACCCTTGGTTTTTCGGTATGGAAGGAAGCCATCTTCAGCGCATTTTCGTTTGCCTCGGCACCCGAATTGCACATAAACAGATTATAGTCGTCACAGCCCGAGAGTCGACCGAGTTTTAAGGCCAATTCTTCTTGCAACGGATTTTTTACAGAATTGCTATAAAACCCTAGCTTGTTCAATTGATCTTTCAACCGCTTTACATAATGCGGATGCGTATGTCCGATGGAAATGACCGCATGGCCCCCGTAAAAATCGAGGTAGGTCTGGCCTTTGTCGTCGATGACCTCGATACCATTAGCCGAGACGGGGGTTACATCGTATAGCGGATAAACGTCGAATAACTTCATTTTTTGTGCTTTAAGCCAAGTGTTTGATTTTTTATAATTGCCCCTCCCGGATCCTACTGATTTTCTCGAACGAAGCCACAATTCCCTGTATCAATGAAGAGCTGAGCCCCTGATGTTCCATCTCGTTCAAACCCTGGATCGTACAACCTTTCGGGGTCGTAACCTTATCGATTTCCTCTTCAGGATGGTTTCCGGTTTCGATCAACAAACTAGCCGCACCGTTACAAGTATGCATGGCCAGTTCTTGTGCTTCAGTGGCATCGAAACCCAACTGTATGGCACCTTGGGTGGTCGCTCGTATGAGGCGCATCCAGAAAGCGATTCCGCTTGCACAGATTACTGTAGCGGCCTGCATTTGTTCTTCTGGCACTTCCATGGAATGCCCCATCCGGTTGAAAATGGCCTTGGCCAAGTTGATCTTGCCCTTTCCTTTTTCATTGCTGCATACACAGGTCATCGACTTGCCGACCGAAATCGCCGTATTGGGCATGCTTCTTATAATGTGATGTTTGGCTCCGATAATGCTTTCGATCTTGGCGATACTAAAACCGGTTATCGTCGAGATGATAACATGTTTGGTCTTCAAAAGGTCTTTGATGTCGACCAGAATCGCTTCGAGTTGGCTGGGTTGTACCGCGAATATCAAGATCGTCGACTTTTTTACCGCTTCGCGGTTGTCTGACGTAATGATAACATTGCCATATTGTTCAAAATTGTACAGTTCAGCGGTATTTCTTTTGGTCAGATAGATGTAATTCGACCCTTTTGAATTCAAAATACCCTTAGCAATTGATAATCCTAAATTTCCGGCACCTATGATGGCTATTTTCATTTTTTCGTTGTTTCTTGACCGTTGTTGGTAATTTATCGATATGCTCTTTAAAATACTCCAGCCTTTAATTTTAAACCTGCGGTTTCGTCAAAACCGAACATCAAATTCATATTCTGAACGGCCTGCCCCGATGCACCTTTCAATAAATTATCTGTGGCAGATGTAATCAGCAGTATATTGTCGTGTTTGTGCAAATGAACATGGCATTGGTTCGTATTCACCACCTGTTTTAAATGAATCGGTTCTTCGGCCACGTTAGTGAACGGTGCATCGGCATAAAAGCTCTCGTACAGTTCAATGGCCTTCGCTTCGCTTCCGGTAAATTTCGTGTACGCCGTTGCCAGAATGCCCCTTGTGAAATTTCCACGATTCGGCATGAAGAACAATTCTCCCGAATCGTCTTGCAATGATTTCAAACTTTCATTGATTTCCCCCAAATGTTGGTGCGTAAAGGGTTTGTACCAGCTCACATTATTGTTCCGCCAGCTGAAATGGGAGGTCGCCGAAGGGCTTACACCTGCACCTGTACTACCGGTCACGGCATTGATGTGAACATCCTGCCCCAGTAATCCGGCTTTTGCCAAGGGCAATAGGGCCAATTGAATCGTAGTCGCGAAACATCCGGGGTTTGCGATATAATCAGCTTTTTCGATTTCCGTTTTTTTCAATTCCGGGAGTCCGTAGACGAATTCTTTTCCTTCGAAGATCGAATCTTTCTTTAATCGGAAGTCATTGCTCAGGTCGATGATTTTTGTGCTATCGGAAAAAAGGTTTTCCTTTAAAAATTTAGAGGAATTACCGTGGCCCAGACATAGAAAGACTACATCGATATTCGGATTCACCCGTGCGGTAAATTGCATATCGGTCAACCCTAATAGATCGGGATGGGCCGAGGAAAGTTTTTTTTCTGCCCGGGTGGTGCTGAATACAAAATCGATTTCGGCCTGCGGATGGTTTAAAAGAATTCGAATCAATTCGCCTCCCGTGTATCCTGAACCTCCTATGATGCCTACCTTAATCATGGTTTTGGTTTACATGGTTATAGATTTTGCCCGAGTTGGAAAGGATCTTTATAAAACCTTTTGCATCATCGGCCGTCCATCCTTTGTTCATTTCGCCATAACTACCGAACGAAGCGTTCATCAGGTCATGCTCCGATGCGATTCCGTTCAATCGGAATTGAAACGGAAACAGGCCGACGAATACATCACCTGAGACGTTTTTTTGGGTATCTTTCAAAAAGGCCTCGATATTTCGCATTACCTCATCGAGATAGTTTCCTTCGTGCAGTAACATTCCGTAAAAATTGCCCAACTGCTCTTTTTGATATTGTTGCCATTTGGTCAAGGTATGTTTTTCCAAAAGATGGTGGGCTTTTATAATGATAAGCGAAGCGGCGGCCTCAAAACCGACCCGGCCCTTGATACCGATAATGGTGTCGCCGACATGAATATCTCGGCCAATGGCATATTTTGATGCCATATTGTTGAGCTTTTCAATATTGGCGACCGGTAAATCCTTTACTCCATTTATGGCGACCAACTCCCCTTTTTCAAAGGTTAGTTTCACTTCCGAGGGTTCCTTTTCCTGCAATTGACTGGGATAGGCCGAATCGGGCAACGGTTTTTCGGAGGTCAGGGTTTCTTCCCCGCCGACCGAAGTACCCCAAAGCCCTTTGTTGATTGAATATTTCGCTTTTTCCCAAGAATATTCGACCCCGTTCTGTTTGAGATATTCGATTTCGGCCTCCCGGGCCAATTTGTTATCGCGAATCGGTGTGATGATCTCGATTTCAGGAGCGATGATCTGGAAGATCATATCAAATCGTACCTGGTCATTACCCGCACCGGTACTGCCATGGGCGATATATTCGGCGCCCAACTTTTTGGCATGGTTTACGATTTCAATGGCCTGTACGATCCGCTCGGCACTAACCGAAAGCGGATAGGTGTTGTTTTTCAATACATTGCCGAAAATCAGGTATTTAACGACCTTGTCGTAAAAGGTTTGTACGGCATCGATAGAGGTGTATGACCTTGCCCCCAATCGCAATGCCTTTTCTTCGATGTCGGTGATTTCCTCTTTTGAGAAACCACCGGTATTGACGCTTACGGCGTGTACCTCAAAACCTTTTTCTTTTGATAGGTATTTGGCGCAGTACGAGGTATCCAACCCACCGCTATATGCTAAAACTAGTTTTTTCATGTGTTTATTTTTGTTGTTTTTCAACCGTCGCGCTTCGACAAGCTCGGCGCGGGAATGCAACCCCTGTCTGCCGGCGGGCAGGTTTGGTTTAAAATAATCATTCCGGTGTGTTTAGTGATGACCTTAAACATGTCGGTCTCATTTGGCCTTTTTCTTTAGGAATATACTTTCCTTGATACTCTTTAGTCGCTGGAATGTCTTGCCATTGAGTTTTTTAACATTTGCCGTTTTTTCTTTCGAATTTGGATCATAAAGCATGCCCGTACAGAGACACATTTTCTGTTCTGTACGTGTCAAGACATCAAAATTCTTGCAGGTTTGGCAGCCTTTCCAGAATTCAGGGTCATCGGTCAATTCTGAAAACGTTACGGGTCTGTAGCCTAGTTCATAGTTGATTTTCATCACGGCCAGCCCAGTCGTAATCCCAAAAATTTTCGCATTTGGAAATTTACTGGTAGAAAGTTCGAAGATTTTCTGCTTGATTTTTTTTGCCAGGCCTTGATTTCTATAATCTGGATGGACGATCAAACCCGAATTGGCCACATATTTTTCATGCCCCCAGACTTCGATGTAGCAAAAACCCGCAAATTTATCACCGTCAAGAGCGATTACGGCATTGCCGTTCTGCAATTTTTTGTGGATGTACTCAGGTGTACGTTTGGCAATTCCCGTACCACGTACCATTGCCGATTCAGCAATGGTGTCGCAAATTTGTTGGGCGTATTTAAAATGTGATTCGTCAGCAATTACAATGTTCATTGCTACGTTGTTTTAGTTAAAAATTCTCAATATGGTCTGTCGAAATTGCGGAAATGGACTCACCTATTTCCATAGAAGTAGCGCACCCTTACGGGCGACGACAACGTGGGAAGAACGGACGTGCGATAAAAACGAATATGTAATCTTGTCCTTGCATTGAGAGTCAAATGTACAAATTAAATTTTATCGACATAATTCAGGACTTAATTTTATCGAAAAAACGGTTTTTGCTTGTTCAATTTGAGTATTTCATAGGATAGGAAAGCAAACACGGCAATATATTCAATGGCCAATAGCCAAAGGTTTTCCTTAAAATCAGTTTGGGAGTATGCATAATAACTGAGAATGATTGCCGCCGACCATATAATGGGAAATCGAAATTCGGTAAAAATGCAAAGCGTCAAAAGAAAAATAACATACCAGGGGTGTACCGTGGAGCTCATTAAATAGTACAGGGTCAAAACCCAAAGCATGGCCGCCAACAATGTTTTCAGGTTTTTATCGACCTTAAAGACGGTGAACACCAACACAAGGATTATGGTGATATATGGGGTGACATTACCATAACTTTTGACGAACTCCCATGGTTTTTGGTCATAGCCAATGGCAATCTTCTTCATGATATTGTAAAGGCTGGCATTGAATTCAAAATTTGAGAACCATAGTCCCACCGTCTGCGAATAATTATCGATAAAATTGGAGGCGTAAAATGGAGATAATAGCAGAAGGGAAACCGCGCCGACCACCAAATAGAACAGCATGCTTTTTTTAAATCCGAGGTATTTCAGGAAAAGTGGAAGAAATAACAAGGGCACCAATTTTATCGAAATGGCCATGGCATAGGGAATTCCGGCCCAAACCCATTTTTTAATCGATAGCAAGTATAGGGCCCATATAAAAAAGAAAAGCATGACACCCTCGAAATGAAGGTTTCCGGTCAACTCGATAATCACCAAGGGATTTAAAAAATACCAAAAAATCAAGTGGGGAGACTGGTTGAGGTTACGCAATAATTTTCTTCCGAAATAGAAAATGCCGATATCGGCGATTATGATCAAGACCCGCATAACCAATACGGAGCCCATGACCGATTTTCCGCCCAAAAGGGTGGCCATCGCAAATATGATCTGGTTCAAAGGCGGGTAATTGCTGAAATGGCGGGCACTGAGTTCGCCCATGCCACCATAAAGCTCCTTTGCATTGGCGATGACCAAATCTTTTTGCTCGATCAAAGTGTCGGGTACCGCCAAGTATGGATTGACAAAATTCCGCACCAGTTCACCGTCCCAGATAAAGCGGTAGAAATCTTGCGAAAGATTCGGTTCTGCCATTAGGAATGCCAACCGAAACAGTACCCCTATGACAAGCAGCAATTTAAAATTCCACTTTTCGAATTGTATCAATTTGAAGCAGAGAAAAAACAAGGCAGCGCATAGGGTCAATAACTTGATAAAGTCGGTACGTTCGAGATGATAGGCGAAAGTATAGTATAAGCCCAGACAAATAAACGCGAGCACCAATGAAACCTTATGAAGTTTTAGATATGTGACAAATCGGTTGGGCATCCGGTGGGTTTCTTAGCAACCGAAAAAATAAGAAATTAAAGTGGAATATTCTCATTTCATTTCTTGCTTGTCCAAAGAAACGAAACAAAGAAAGGATACTTCTTCGTAGGAATTTTTGCTCCGTTGCACATCGCAAAACCGATTTCGAAACTCGGCCGTTCAGTGGAAGGCGGAACGAGTACCATCCGAGCTTTCTCAATCTATTCTTCGAAGAAGACACTCCAGGCAACAAACATTTTTCATTCTTTGAAATTCACATCTCCGAACACCTAAAAGAAATTATTGAGGAAGCTACAGATTTTCAATTTTCATGTTACACGCAAACTGAAAACAATCCATTTACTTAGCCATGACAAGGTGGTTTTTTTTGTTCTTTTTTTAAAAGACCGTTTGATCACCTTGCAAATCAAAAAGCTTAATTGTTGCACATGGGATAGAACCCAAAATGATATATGTCAAATGATCAAAATAAGAGAAATTGAAATAAACTTTTCTTATTGGGAATGGTGGCAAGTAATTCTCGGACTTATTGCCATTATTATATTATTAAAAGTGAGTCCAAAGGAAATTCATAAGGAGGTAAAAAAATCATGAAGATTTGGGCAAAGAGTTAAAAACCCTTGTCTTATGCCCTCGCCGTCAACGACTTGGTAAACACAAAACCAAAACCGAGGAACAACATCATGTGGAATGGAAAGAGTCCGAAATCATCTAGCGGTATCGCACTGTACATACCAAAGAGGAAATAGACCATTAGGCCGAACTCGAGAATCATGTTGGGCGATAGCTTTTTGGCGAGATATTTATTGCCTTTCCAGCTTTCGGTAATGCTGTTGATATTAAACTTCGGCGTTCTCACGAACTCACTTCGCTTGCCCATATGGCCTTCTAAAACAGCAATCGAATTATGTAGCGAAAACCCTAAGGCTACGGCGAAAAAGGTAAAAAAGAGCTTTATGTAGTCCACAAAATTGTCAAAACTACTGCCCTGAATACTTTTGTAGGTGAACCAATAGCAAACAAAAAGTATGATGGTACTGACAATAAAAAAGTTGAGTGCATTGAAAAGTCCATCGAACTGTGGGTAGGTATTTTTAATATACATGGCCGGAATGCTCAGAACGGCTACCAAGAAAACACATAAAAACATAGAACTGTTCAACAGGTGCATGACACCGTGGAACTTGGTCTTGAACGAAATGTTCTTGGCGCTGATCACGCTCCAAACCGATTTTCTGAAGTTTTCAGCACCACCTTTGTTCCATCTGAATTGTTGTGACCGTGCGGCACTGATTACGACCGGAAGTTCTGCAGGGGTCTCGACATCTTCCAAATACTTGAACTTCCAATTTTTCAGTTGGGCACGGTAACTTAAATCGAGGTCCTCGGTCAAGGTATCGCCCTCCCAGTTTCCGGCATCGAGAATACATTGCTTTCTCCAAATACCGGCCGTACCGTTAAAATTGATAAAGTGGCCCTTTGAATTTCTTCCGACCTGTTCAAGGGTAAAATGGGCGTCAAGCGCAAAAGCCTGGATTTTGGTCAGCACAGAATAATCTCTATTGATGTGGCCCCAACGGGTCTGTACGACACCAATTTCCTCATCCTTGAAGTAAATAACGGTCTTTTTCAGCCAATCACTGTCCGGTAAGAAATCGGCATCGAAGATGGCGATAAACTCACCTTTGGCAATTTTAAGGCCTTCTTTCAAGGCACCGGCCTTAAAGCCTTGTCTGTTTTTCCGGCGAATGTGGACAATGTCAAGGCCTGTATTCTTTAATTCTTCGATTCTTTCGGCCGTCTTGATTACGGAATCATCTGTAGAATCGTCCAAGACCTGAATTTCAAGTTTACTTTTTGGGTATTCGATTTTTGAAATATTGTCCAAGAGCCGTTCCATTACATATTCCTCGTTGTAGACGGGTAGTTGGATCGTTACAAACGGAATCTCTCTTGGATCCAAAAGATTGTATTTTGGCGCATTTTGGTTTCTTCGCTTATTACCTAGATAATTGACCAAAAGGTTCAGCTGGGCAAGACTATACAGAAAGATCAGTAAGAGCGAAATGCTATAGATCGCGAGGATGATGTATATAATTGTTAGTCCCATTTTATTTAAAGCTATATTTAAATATCCACCCTAAAATTTTAATGCCTGCAAATATACTACCTTTTACGGTACCTGATACTTTTGAAATGCCAATTCTTTTCTTGTAACGTACTGGCACTTCGGTATATGTCAATTTTTTCTTTAATGCCTTTAATTGCATCTCAACGGTCCACCCATAGGTTTTGTCATCCATGCCCAATTGAAGCAATTTGTCGTACTTTATGGCTCTAAACGGACCGAGATCGGTAAATGTTGCCCCAAAGAACAATTTCATAAGCCTGGTCGCCAACCAATTACCGAAAACCTGTTGGGGCGTCATGCTCCCTTCTTCCCTAAGGTGCTTGACACGGGCCCCGATTACCAGGTCTTTGTCGTCTTCTACGATCGGTTTCACGATTTCGATAAGCTCTTCTGGATAATCGCTATAGTCTCCGTCAATAAATACGATAATATCGGGTAGTTTGGACTGTTGCGCGACATAATTCATTCCGCAAAGGCAGGCATAACCATATCCTTTTCTATTTTCGGTAAGCACCGTTGCTCCTGCATTTTGGGCGTTTTGAACGGTTTGGTCGGAAGAGTTGTTGTTGACAACTATTATTTCTGAAACGATATCTGGAATTTCATGAATTACATGGGCAATTGAATCGGCTTCGTTGAAGGCGGGTATGATGACCTTGATGTCAGGGAAAAGTTCGAATGCTGCAGTCATTATTTCAAGTCTGAAAGTGCATTTTCTTTTCTAAAACTATTAAGATCATACCAGTCTTTAAGTTTTCTTCCATTTCGATATTTCGAGGCAGAGGTAATGCCGGTTTGGTCATATTGTATGCAATAGCCATTTTTTTGACCGTTGGAAAGCTGGCACTTATAATCCAATCTTCCGAATTGGTCATAAAACAACCACCAATCGATCTTTTGGCCTTTTTTGTAATGTCCCTCTTTGCTGCGAACACCTTTTTCAGAAAAAAAATACCAATATTTTTCCCTCAGATCCTTACGGTAATGGCCCTGCTCGGCCAATTTTCCATTTTTATGATAGAATTTCCAGTACCCTGTTTTAGAACCATTTTTCAACCAACCTTCGGCCTTCGGTATACCGGTCTGGTAATACTCTTTAAAATAATGACTTTTTTCTTCGCGAGTGTTTCCGAAGAAAAGGAACAGTGTTACCGTAATAAGTACTTTAACGGACATCGACTTTCTTGTTAATGGTCAATTGGTCGAATAAATCGATCGCAACTAACTGACTGATTCTTTGTTCGATATTAAAACCTATTTTTTATTGACCAGTTGCATCAGGTCAACATCATTGCCCAATAGAACTTCGTTCGAATTGATACGTCCCTCAAGAGGCCCATTTTCCAATTTCAGTACCCCTCGCGGACATACGGCAGAACAGATGCCACACCCCACGCAACTTGCCCGAACAATATTTTCGCCTTTCTGGGCGTAGGCGCGCACGTCGATGCCTTGCTCACAATAGGTAGAGCAATTGCCGCACGAGATACATTGTCCGCCATTGGTGGTAATGCGAAAACGTGACCTGAACCGCTGTACGACACCTAGATAGGCTGCAAGCGGACAGCCAAAACGGCACCAGACACGGTTTCCGAAAATGGGATAGAACCCGGTACCGATAACACCGGCGAAAATCGACCCGATGGCCAGGCTATAGGTGTTCTGAACACTTTGCGTTTTTATCCCCAGAACGGTTCCCGATTCGGCAAAGAAGCTGTACAGGGTCATCGCGGTCATGACAAGTGCAAAGACGAGCACGCCATGAACCAACCAGCGTTCTATCTTCCAGGCAAATAATGACTTGTCTGAATGTTGGCGGTACGGGTCACCTAAAGTTTCAGCAAGGCCACCGCACCCGCAGACCCATGAACAGTACCATCTTTTTCCGAAGAAATACACCATGATCGGTACAATGACCAAAGTCAATATAATTCCCCAAAACAAGATAAAAAGGCCAATTCCGCCACTGTTCAAGAGCGATTTTAAATTCCATTGAAAAAAGAAATCATAGTCGAGCGGAAAGGCATTTTTAAAATCATAATAGGGCATTTGAAGCCGTACCATGATCTCTGGAACCAAAAAAGCGAATACGATTTGAAAGAAAAGCACCGAAGTCGTGCGCACCATTTGGTATTTGTTATGTCTGTATTTGATGTACATGCGTACGGCCATAACGACCATGACGACACAGTACATAAATCCATAAACGAACCAATGCCCCGCAGGGTTCCCGCTTAGGGCCTCGCTGATTGGATCGACCAGATACGTCCAGTTCACGGCAAACTCGGGACGGAAATAGAGGATCAGGTAAAACGTTACCAAAAAGATAAAGACGGACCATGCAATCCAACCTCGGTTCGTTGCATTTTCATGATAAATACCATTGTTTTTTATTCCTTTTTTGCCCAATAGGATGACATTGGGCAGAATGAAAAGAAGTGCTCCGATGATTCCGAGCCCGAAGGTCAGAAACCACATCAACCCTTTGTTTTGTGGAATAAAGCCGCTACCGGATTCTTTTCCGATAAGCACGGCCATATCATGTGGATTGGTATATATAACCTTCTTGTATTCTTTATTTTTTCTATGCGAAATGTTCGCCGATTCGACTGCTTCCGAAATCGTTGCAGATAGGTCTGGCATACCCGTAAACTCCTGACCTATTACCCTATCTTTTATAGATTGAATAAAGAGCTCGCTTTTAACCCCTTTATCGGATACGATCTTATCAAAGGTTGGGGTGTTCAATTGGAAGGTACCCATTAAAGGCAGGGCCGTAAAAACGCCCAATCCGATCAGAAAGATTACAAGGCCTATATTTTTAAGTGCTTTCATCGATAAATGATTTTTCGATTATTACTCTATGGTCGATTATTTTGCTTTTTCAAAAATTCGTCTCCAACTTTTTTTCTTGGGGATGATGTTCGTACCAAATTCTGAATTGAACTTTGATACGATTTCTTTTTCGTATTGTGCATAGAATTCCGGGTCGAAATTGGCATCTTTCAAAAATTCCATAACATGATCGATATTTCGTTCTTCGGTCAACCAGCGGTCAAAGATTTCGTGTCGCATGCGAATTCCGAATGAATTGATGCCCAAAAATCTTCTGGTGTTTTTGTCAAATGCCACTGTTATACAGCAATAATCTTTTGGGTGGCGCCAATGAAAATGTCTCTCGTTTTCTTTCATGTTTTTTTCGCTGAAAACCCAGCCATAGGTCTGGTATTCGATATCTAGAAATTTGGCCGAGTTGAACCAATGACCAGGATTATAAGGTCTTCCATTTCCACAAATGGTCTGCGCCACCGTTTCGCCCATCATTCTCCCGGTATACCAGACCGCTTCAACGGGGCGACGGTTTCCGATAGCTTCATGCTGTTCGGCGCAGTCGCCTATGGCATAAACATCAGGAATATTGGTTTTTAAGAAACGATCGACCTTTACGCCCCGGCCGAGTTCGATACCCGAATCCTTAAGAAAAGCGATATTGGGAGATACCCCAGCGGTCAAACCAACCACATTGCATTCAATGGTGTCGCCTTTATCGGTAATGACAGCTTTTGCCCTTCCGTTTTCATCTGCGCTGATTTCGGCCAAATTGGTCGACAATCGCAAATCGATATGATGCTCCAAGATATGCTCGTTGATCATCTCTGACTCTCCCTTGGGCAATACACCGTTCCAAAAACTACTTTCACGAACCAAAAAAGTGACGGGTATATCACGACTTCTCAGCATCTCGGCAAGTTCGATTCCGATGAGGCCGCCCCCGACGATTACCGCCCGTTTGCAAACTTCTTTATTTGGCGCGTTGATTTCCAGTTGGTCGAGATCCTGTTTTGAATAGAGTCCTTGTACGCCGTCCAGATCTTGTCCCGGCCAACCGAATTTGTTCGGTTTTGAACCCGTGGCGATAATCAGTTTATCGTATGGTATTTGCCTCCCATCCTTTAAAACAAGATTTTTATCCTTGTGGTCGACCTGGGTTACATAACCCTTGACCAAATCGATGCGGTTCTTTTTCCAGAACCAGTTTTCATAGGGTTGTGTATGTTCGAACTTCATGTGGCCCATGTACACATACATGAGCGCAGTGCGTGAAAAGAAGAAATCGGTCTCTGAGGATATGATGGTAGTTTTTTTGTCAGAAAGTTTTCTGATGTGCCTGGCCGCGGTGATTCCGGCAATGCCATTTCCTATGATAACGATATGCTCCATTTAAATGTTTTGAAGTTTAAACCTCTGTCGCGATTAAAGGTAAGAACTTAATTCTTTAACAATAGATTGGGTTCGTTATAGATCTGTGATACTTTTTAATGTCATTTGCGTTCTAAAATGGCCCGGATTTTGAAACTGTAAGATTGTCTTGCACAGTTCGACCAAGAAGGCGTTGATTTCATTAATATGCGCTAAGATGAGAAAATCTATTTTTTTGGTATTGTTTTGTTTTTTAGCCCTATCATACGGCCATGCTCAGGGCACATCGGATTTTTTTCTTAGTGCCGATACCTTTTTAAAGACCCATGTCAAAGACGGACGGGTAGATTACAAAGCCATTAAGGATAATAGTTCGCAATTGAACGAGTTGTTGGATATGGCCGAAAAAATAGCCCCTAGCAGTAAAAACAAAGAGGAATATCAAGCATTTTGGATCAATGGATATAATCTTTTGGTGATTAAGGGCATTGTTGAGAATTATCCCCTAAAATCCCCATTGGATGTCAGCGGTTTTTTCGATAAGACAAAACATACGATAGCGGGCGAAACCATTACATTGAACGATATCGAGAACAAACGCCTACGGGCGGTTTTTCCTGAAGAACCGCGATTTCATTTTGTTCTGGTCTGTGGGGGATTGGGCTGCCCGCCGATCATTGCATCGGCCTATAAACCCGAGACGTTGGACGCTCAATTGGAAACCCAGACCAAATCTGCCCTGAATGACCCGAATTTCATCCAAGTAAATAAAAATAAGGTAAAGATCTCACAGATTTTTGAGTGGTACAAGGGTGATTTTACCCAAGACGGGCAAAGCCTCGTTGATTTCATTAACAAATACAGATCTGAAAAACTACCTGAAAAGGTCAAAGTGTCTTACTATCCCTATGACTGGTCGTTGAACGGCTCAAAATAAAATTAAGTTTCAATTTTAAATAGTATCATGAATATAAAAAAAGGAAACCTATTTCTTCTAATGGCACTTTTGGCCGCTTTGAATATCTTCTCGCAAGATGACCCCAATACGACGCAAAGACAAAGTAACATTCAACAATACACACCTTCAAAACTGATCGGTAAGGGCCAATGGGATCTTAAATGGTTCAACAACCTTTATACCGAGACAAGAAGTACTTTTGAAATAGGTAGAATTCCCAGAGCTACTTTTTTTACCTCGACCCTTGAAACTTACACGGGAGTTGGCGAAAATAAAAGATGGAATATCGGTGCCATTGTCGAAGTACGGAGCAATGTCGTGAAAGACCGGTCGGCCTTCGATGTTTTCAAGTTCGATGGCGATGAGGGTACGGCGCGTTCGGGAATCACCTCGATCGCCCCGTCGGTTAAATTCGTTCCTATTGCGTCGATCAGTAATTTTTCGATTCAAAGCTCCTTTTTTATTCCTCTTGTGGATAATGAGACCGAAAACGGAGTATTTCTAGACCAGAAGGGATATATCTGGCAGAACCGTTTTTTTTACGACTACACTTTTTCTGATAACAAATGGCAATTGTTCAGCGAGCTGAATTCAGAATTGAGTTTCGGTAAGGCCGGTGAGAGTTTCGCCAACAATAGTTTGAATTTGACCCCCGGTCTTTTTTTAAGTTATTTTCCGAGCTCGAAATTTACGGTTCTGGCCTTGGCGCAGCATTCACAACGAATCGACTTGGGCAATAACTTTTCACAAAATTATACGGCAATGGGAGGGGGTGCCAAATATCAGTTGTCAAGCGCACTTAACCTGGAGCTGCTTTACACCAATTTTCTGAGAGGTAATAATTCAGGCCTTGGACAAACTTTTAATCTGGGCCTCCGTGCTATTTTTTAACGATACGGCAAAATGGCCTATTTTAGAAGTCCAAATGCTTTCAATGAAAAAGATTGCCCTTCTAATATTGTGTATCCTCCAATTTTCTTGTTCCGGACAAGGTGTTGGGAAAATCAACGGAGTCAGTTTTGTGGCCTCCCGGGAAGAAGTGGCCCAAGGGCATATCGATGAGGTGGTCAAAGTTAACGCGAACCATGCGGCCATCATGCCTTTTGGCTTCATTAGGGATGTCGATTCGCCAAATATTGTTTTCGATACCGATAGGCAGTGGTTCGGTGAGACCAAAAGGGGTGCCCTGCAGTATATCGAAATGTTGCATAAAAACGGAATCAAGGTTATGCTTAAACCCCATATATGGATTTCACATGGAGAATTTACCGGAACCATGGCCATGAAATCGGAGGAGTCTTGGCAGGCACTGGAAGCTTCCTACGAAAAATTTATTCTCAATTATGCCCAGACCGCGCAAGAGGCAGATGCCGATATATTCTGTATCGGCACCGAATTGGAACAATTTGTAAAAAACAGGCCGGGGTACTGGAAACGGCTAATCCGAAAAATTCGGGAAATTTATAAAGGAAAGCTCACCTATGCGGCCAATTGGGACGAGTACGCCAGAACCCCTTTTTGGGAAGATTTAGATTACATAGGTATTGATGCTTATTTTCCCTTGTCTGAAGAAATAACGCCTTCTATCGGGCAATTAAAGTTGGGCTGGAAACCTTGGAAGGAAAAAATCGCTGCACTTTCAGATGAAAAGAACAGGCCTGTACTTTTTACCGAATATGGGTATCGCAGTATGGACTATACCGCCAAAAAACCTTGGTTGGTGGATCTTCATGATGAAAAGGTAAATTTGGTCGCCCAGGCCAACGCCCTTACGGCAATTTTTGAGGAATTCTGGAAAGAGGATTGGTTCGCCGGGGGTTATGTCTGGAAATGGTTCATCAGGCACAAAGAAGTAGGCGGCGACCAAAATAATCGTTTTACCCCGCAAAATAAACCTGCCCAAGAAGTCCTTAGCAGATATTATAGATCCGAATAGTCGGCTTCGGCTTTCTTTTTCGTGGTTCTTTTGTAGAGATCAAAGGCTATCTTTGAGGCCATAACCATGTAATCCGGGTTGGGTACATTAAAAGTGCATGATGTTCAGAACTTTTCTGTCTTACTTACTATTTCTCATTACTTGCTTTTGTACGGCACAACAGTCGATAGTGGATGATTTGGGCTTTGCCGGGGCAGAAAGAACAAGGTCTGATTTTCTTCAAAGGCTTGTCGAGACAAAGACAGGTATGGTTTTAGATTCGGTCCTTCTTCAGAAAGATATGGAGCGCTTGAAAAGATTGCCCGCAGTCGCCCACGCCTATTTTGAGGTTTTTCCCGCTGGTGATGGAAAAAATAGGGTGGTCTATCATATTGAAGAAAATTTTACCCTTATTCCTTTTGCGAACGTATATACTTCCTCGAACGGCGAGTTCGCATTTCGGGTAGGTCTACAGGAGTTCAATTTTTTGGGAAGGAACATTACATTGGGCGCATTTTACCAATATGACGTTTTCAATTCCTTTGGGGCGCAGATCCGCGCTCCGTACCTGTTCAGCAATAAATTGGGTCTCGAACTGAATTTTAAGGACCTGACCACCCGTGAACCCGTTTTTTTTGATGATGCGACTGCGGATTATCGGTACAATAACAAAGGTTTTGAACTTATGGGGCTTTACGAAATGAATTTCAAAAATCGGTTCGAGCTTGGCGTCAGCTTATTTAACGAAGACTATGCATACCTTGATGGTGCTATAAGTCCGAATGTTCCACAGGAACTCAATGTCGATAAACACCTTTTCAAACTTATCTATCAATATGATAATGTGAAATACCACTATCAATACTTAGATGGGTTTCGAAGTAGCTTGAACCTACAATACGTAGGGAGTCAGAATGAAAACCTACCGGAATTCGTGATCGGTTTCAATGATTTTATTTGGTTCGAGCGTATTGGCCAACGCGGTAACTGGGCAAACCGTTTACGATTGGGCCTTGCCAGCAATATGAAAACCCCTTTCGCACCCTTTACCGTTGATAACAATATAAACATCAGAGGGGTAGGCAATACCATTGACCGAGGTACCGGCGCCATTGTGCTCAACAGTGAATACAGGCATACTTTGATCGACGACAACTGGTTCGTGCTACAGGGCAATGTCTTTGTCGATGCCGGTTCTTGGCGAAATCCTGGGGGTGATTTCGGCGACTTTGGCGACGATGACAACATTCGCGTATATCCTGGTCTCGGTTTGCGGTTTATCCACAAGAAGATATTCAATGCCATTTTTAGGGTAGACTATGGGTATGGCATAACAAAAAATGCTTCCCACGGCATCGTTTTTGGAATTGGGCAGTATTTTTGATAATCTTTGTGTAGAACAATTTTCATTTTCAGTGCTATATAAAGATTTTTGCTTCGTTCTTGTGCTTTCCATTTTTGGGATAAACCTGTCTTTTTCCCAAGATTCATTGATAACGGTTACGGCCGAAAAGGGTGATGGTATTCTTTCCTTGTTGCGTAAACAAGGAATGAATCCTTATGAGCGATATGACGACTTTATCGCCATGAACCTAGATAACCTGCGTGATAGTGTGCATCTCTATGAAGGTAGGATATACCGTATTCCCTTTATTGAGGATGACAGTGTCGTTGTTGTCGATTCGCTTGAAAGACAGGCCAAGGAAATCAAGAAAATAGAGGGAGAGTACCACTCGATTTTTGGAGAGGGCAATGAAACGGTTCTCCCAAAGAGCGAAAAGCTCAAAGGAGCGGTCTATTATCTTGTGTCGGGCCATGGCGGTCCTGATCCAGGTGCAATGGCCAACTATGCGGGCAAGGCCATTGCCGAAGACGAATATGCCTATGATATTACGTTGAGATTGGCCAAGGAATTATTGGCCCATGGTGCGACCGTGTACATAATTATTCGCGATGAAAACGATGGCATTCGCGACGATCGCATTTTAGAAATCGACCATGATGAGGTGGCCTACGGAGGCAAGACAATACCATTAAATCAATTGGCGCGGTTGAAACAACGGGTAAACATTGTGAACCAACTTCACAGAAAACATCTTGGGCAATTTCAACGATTAATCGTAACCCATGTCGATAGCCGCAGCAAAGGACAGAATATCGATGTATTCTTCTATCATCATGAAAAGAGCAAGAACGGAAAGAAATTGGCCGAAAGTATTCACAAGACCTTTCAGAAAAAATATAAAAAGTACCAACCGAACCGAACCTATACGGGTACTTTCGAAGATCGGACTTCACTCTATTTGGTCAAAAAGACCCACCCTGCAATGACCTTTATAGAAATCGGAAATATCAGGAACAAGAAAGACCAAAGAAGAATTTTGGATCCCGATAATCGCCAGGCACTTGCCAAATGGATTTCAGAAGGTGTTCTTTTGGATTTTGAAGGAGGCGAGATCGGACCGATCCGCTAAAACCTTGTTTTCGTTGACGCGATATTATAAGGCAATTTTCCTCTGATAATAATCGTATAGTTTTTCAGGCCCTTCGCCCAGATAATTTTTCAAATGAATAATGCCAAAATGATATTGCAGGCGCAGCATACCTTTTTTACGGTATTTTCGAGCCGAGGTCTTCACATATTGGGGCAATATCATGAAATCGGTTTTTGAATAAAGTCGCGCTACAAATTCGACATCTTCGTAAATAATGTAGGCCTCGTTGAAGCCGTTGGTCTTTTCGAAAAGATCTTTGGAAATAAAAAGGGATTGGTCCCCACCGCGGCAAATCGGATGGTTGATCCTGGTAAACCATGCAAAAAACTTCAAGAAACGGCTTTGGCTATCAAAGCGCATTCTGAAACAACCGGCCTCGCTTCCATTTTTTTGGGCCTGTAAAATACGATATGTGAAGTCCGGCGGTGGAAAAGTGTCGACATGTAGAAAATAAAGTAGCTCTCCAGTAGCAAATTTGGCCCCGGTATTCATTTGTTTGGCACGCCCTTTTTTCGATTCGATTACAGTGGCCCCAAAGTTTTTTGCAACAGTTATCGTATCATCGTTACTGCCACCATCAACTACCAAAATCTCCCTGACCTCACTTTTTGAAGTATGTTGGCCTAAGTACTCCAACAGACGACCAAGATACATTTCCTCGTTGATAACAGGAATTATAATACTTATCATAGAGTAATTGCAATTGCTAACAGCACCCGCCACCATCATAGTGCCAAGTACTTTCACTTATATGTATTTCATCACTCGCCTTTGCCAGGGCGGCCGCCGTTTTGTCGCAGACCGCCAAAGGTTGGTTTTGCAACAGCACATGGCCATTGTTGTCATCGAAGTATTCGGCATCACCATAATAGATGGCCGTTTTGCCCGTAAAGATGCAAGGGCCATCGGCAGGCATGGGATCTTTGATCGCGGCGATCTCGATAGATTCAATAAATATCAGTTCTTCCGTCGGGTAATGGTTGGGTGATAGCACCCTGTACGACTTTCTGGCCCTGATCTCGATCGTGCCGAACCCGGCATCGGTCAAAACTTTTACATAGTCTTTTATCGGAATGCTACCGCTCAGGCAAAGTGCCCTTAGCCTGTCATCATTTCGCAACGTTTCGTTCATGGGCTGTTCACAGGTCGGATCGCTCATCACCAGACGGCCATGGGGTTTGAGCACGCGGTACATTTCGGCCACCGCTTTTTTTAGGTCGTCCATTTTGAAAATATTGAACAAGCAATTTTGTGCGGCCACATCGATACTTTCATCTTCGATCGGAAGATTCAATGCATCGCCCTTGACCAAGTTGACGAACTCGCTTTTGAACCAATCATTCTCATCTTCGGCGACCTTAAAATTTTGTCGTGATGCCTCGAGCATTTCATCGACGGTGTCGACCCCTGTAACACCTCCTTTTTGCCTAGAAAAGTAAGCAAATTGTAAAAGTTCCATGCCACCGCCAACACCAACGTACAGCACCTTGGGGTCGTTGACCAGATCTTGGGCGGAGACCGTGCTTCCGCAGCCATAGTTCATTTCTTGCATGATTTTCGGAATCGAAAGCCCCGGAAATTGCCATATCGGATTGGTCGTACAGCAGAGCCCTACATCAGGGGTCAACGCCGCTTCTTTATAAAGATTATTGGTCGCTTCTAAATAGCTCATATTTCTTTGATTAATTCTATGAATAGTTTTATCATGTTAGGTTCGGTACTTCCGGCTATTTCGATAATTTCCTGAATATTGACCGGTTGCAGGTTGTCGGGGTCACATTCATCGGTCAAGACCGAAACGGCTACGATGGGTAGTCGTAAATGATTGGCAACAATTACTTCGGGTACCGTACTCATTCCTACGGCGTCGGCACCCAATATTTTTAACATGCGATATTCTGCCTTGGTCTCCAACTGTGGACCGACTACCGAAGCATAAACGCCGCTTTTCAAAATGATACCTTCCCTTGTAGCTATTTCCTTTAGATGTTTACGCATTTTTGGATCGTAGGGTTCGATCATATCAACAAATCGATCTCCGAATTCCGCAACATTTTTAAAGGCCAAAGGGGAACCGCCCTGCAAGTTGATGTGATCCTCGATCAACATCATCTCTCCCTTTTTATAATCCAAGTTGATGGCCCCGGCTGCATTCGAAATGAACAAGCTCTCAATGCCCAAGAGGTGCATGACCCGTATAGGATAGGTGACATCCATAAAATCGTAACCTTCATAAAGATGAAAGCGACCTTGCATAACCACTACTTTTTTATTGGCGATGGTTCCGTAAATAAGTTTACCGGTATGGAATTCGACCGTCGCCAAGGGGAAAAAAGGAATGTGGTTATAATGGGCCTCTACCGGATTTTCGATTTCATCTACCAACTTGCCCAATCCCGTGCCCAGTACGATTCCGATTTCAGGTTTGCCGAAGCCTTTTTGCCTAAGGTAGGCGACCGATTCTTCCAAGTGTTGTTTTGTTATTCTCATAGATGTTTTAAAAATGGTTGAAAAGCCGCAACATGCGAAATATCTTCATACCTGTCGATATCGTTGCGTACCTCTTTTATATATATGCTTTCTCCTTCCAAATCATTGATGGTATCTTTATAGACCGTGTCGGCACCCCATTTTTTATTTTGAAAAATTATGGGGTTGAATTTTTTCATTCCCAACATATAATACCCTCCGTCGACCGCTGGGCCGATCACATAATCGGAATGGTCCAGGCCCTGAAAGGCATCTTCGATATCGTTTTGTACAAGATCGAACATATCGCTTCCGATGATGCAGATTTTTTCGAAACCCGAGGCGAAACCTTCCTCAAAGGCGTGGGCCATTCGCTCGCCCAGATCTTTGCCTTGCTGTTGCTTTTTATCGTATATCAAATTGTCCCAAATATCATCTTCACGCACCTTGACCGAATAATGCACCTGTTTTGCGATATTGAGATTCGATGTTATTTTAACGGTATGGGCCAATAGAAATTTATAGACTTGAAGTGCCGCTTCATCGCCAATGGTCGCTGCCAATCGTGTCTTGCACTTGCCCAATTCAGGATTTCTGGTGAAAATTATGAGCAGGCTTTTGGAGTTGACAAAACTGAGGTGGACCGTTTTTTGATCTTTTTCATTCTTCTTGGAAAGGATAAAACCCATATTCGGAATTTTGTTTTCAGACCAGGTCTAGGGTTCTAAAACTTCTTCTTTGCCGTAGACCTTCTCGCCCTTGGTCAACAGTTTGCCCCAATGCTTACTAAAGGCATGCACTTTTTGGGTTTCATTGTCCGTGCCATCATATATCGGAAAACCCTTGTTTTTCCATTCGAAAATGCCGCCATAAAGGTTTTTGACATTGGTGAACCCCGCCTTCATTAACTTTTCGCCAATATTCTCAGATCTTACCCCAATGGAGCAATAGACCACTATTTCACTTTCTTTATTATTCGGTAATGGCTTTGAAAGTGAATCGATATTGAAAGTCTTATGACCTACCCAAATGGCATTTTTAAGATGGCTGACCTCGAATTCTTCCCTTTCCCTTGCATCCAACAAAAGTATATTTTCACTTCTCGCAAGTTCCTCGACGTGTATATAAGGAACACTTTCTTTATTGAACCTTTTCAAGACCCTGTCTAGCTTCTTCTGTGAAAAAGTGTTCGGGCAGAAAACCAAGAGAAGTAAAAAAAATGAAAGAAAACGCATGTTCGTCACATATTAAAGCGATAAAGATACTATTTTAGGGGGGCTTGAATGAAAAGTTCGATAACGTTTAATGAATAGGATATGAACATTAAGGATGCCTTAAAGTTCTGCTTTCTTGCTTTATTGATATTATCATGTAGAAATAAGAAAGCCCAAAAAGAACCGACCGCTAATACGATTAAAGTGGAATATTACTCAGAACCCCACCGTCCGCAATTTCATTTTACACCTGAGGAAAAATGGATGAACGACCCCAATGGTCTTGTATATAATGACGGAATTTTTCATCTTTTTTATCAATATTACCCAGAGGACATCGTTTGGGGCCCCATGCATTGGGGGCATGCTACAAGCGAAGATTTGATTCATTGGAACCATAAACCCATTGCCCTGTTTCCTGATGAGCATGGGTATATTTTTTCGGGAAGTGCCGTTCTCGATGAACAGAACACCTCGGGATTGGGCACGGAAGACAATCCGCCTTTGGTCGCCATTTTTACCTACCACAACTCGGATGCAGAAAAAGATGGCCGAAATGATTATCAGACGCAGGGGATCGCTTATAGTCTCGATAACGGGGATACATGGACGAAATATGAGGGCAATCCTGTAATCGGTAATGATGGAATAAAAGATTTCAGAGACCCCAAGGTTTTCTGGCATGATAAAACAAAACAATGGAAAATGCTTTTGGTGGCCGGAGACCATCTCCAAATTTGGAGCTCTTCGAATTTAAAAGAATGGAAAAAAACAAGTGAATTCGGCAAAGAACAAGGGGCGCATGGTGGCGTTTGGGAGTGTCCTGATATGTTCGAGCTCCAGATCGAAGGAACCGATGAGACGAAATGGGTACTGTTGATAAGCATCAATCCCGGGGCGCCAAATGGTGGCAGTGGTACGCAATACTTTATTGGAAACTTTGACGGCAATACTTTTACCTCAGATCAGAAATCGAACCGTTGGATCGATTGGGGCACTGACAATTATGCCGGAGTGACTTATAACAATGCGCCCAAGGACGAACGAATTTTTATCGGTTGGATGAGCAATTGGAACTATGCAAATCAAACTCCCACGGAAAAATGGCGTAGTGCCATGACCCTGCCCAGAAATTTGGCCTTGCAAAAAATCGGGGATAACCTTGAATTGATCAGTTACCCAATCGAAAACTTTGAGAAGGTCGTCACGAAAGGTTCGAAAAAAGAGGTCGTCATTGAACCTGCCCATAAAGAAGTTGTTCCATTTAAAGGTTTACAGCAGTCCGATATGCGGTTTACAACTTCTTCCAGAGATTTTCAACTGGTCTTCAAGAACCAAAATGAAGAAAAACTCATTATGGGTTTAGATTCAAAAGTAGGTGAATTCCTTATAGATCGAAGTCGATCGGGAAAAATCGATTTTCAGGAAGATTTCACAAACATTATGACAATGCCGGCCGATAATCTGCCAGATGGCGAAGTCGAGTTTCGGATCGTAACCGACAGGTCCTCCGTAGAAATATTTATCAACAAAGGCCAATATAGTATGACTGCCCAAGTATTTCCGAATACGGATTACGATGAAATGGTCATAACCAATACTTCCGATGCATTGATGAAGTTGAACAACTTCGGTATTGCCGAGGTGAAGGGTGTTTGGTAACGGTTTATTGCGAATGATAGGCGTTTTCGGTCATTTCTCTGGCCAAGGATTCAAGATCGATTCCCAAAACCTCTTTGTTCACCCTCAATATTTCGGTACTCAGGTCAACAGGTAATTTTGAAAAACCGTCTTTTGCGCCGAGAATCATTCCCGCCACGGCGGCTACTGTATCATTATCACGACCGTAATTGACGATAAATTGCATGGTTTTTTCAAAATCGCCTTGGCCGAACTCCAGAGCGGTGACCAATATTTGCCAAATCTCTCCAGAATGGAAAGGAATTGCCTTTTCCTCTTTTTCCAAGAAAGAATACACCCTGTTCTGTTGTACCCACTCTTCCGTCGAATATGGAAAACCTTGTGGCATTCTGAGTTCTTTCAAACCATTGGTATCTAGTGAATCATGAATTTCGATTTTACGTGCGACCAAAACGGTTCGTCGTGATGCATCCAGAATGTTTTGACTGATACGACCGACCAATCTACTGTTCTTATATTCCAATGGGTCGATAAAAATGGCCGTATTCAAGATCGAATCGATACTTTGGGAATACATGGCGGTATTGGTCATGGCGGCCACGAGGCCCGAAATATCCTTGGCATAGCCAAGGTCAAAAAGTGAATGGTCGTAGGCAATCCGATAGGCGTATTCGGGGTTTTTTGACAGCAGACCGAACATGGGAGTGTAGAGCTGCCCTGCACATGACATTTCACCGCCATAGAAGCGGTGCATGGCCTTTTGGTATTCTGTCGCATCTTTTTGATAGGCCAAGGCGACCCGTGCCCATTCTTTGATCCAATCGATTTTTTCCATCCGAACGTCCAAAATATCCGGGTTTTTGTTCGATTGGGCATCACCTAGCTCTTTGGTTAGGGAAACGTAATAGTCTGTAATGAAGTCCGCAAAGTTCTGCGGGGTCAAATTATCATCGAACCGCGAAAAATATTTGACCATAAAATATTTCCAGCGGGTGTCGTCAGTGGTCGACCCGGCCACTAGGTTATTGTCCCAGGTGCCTTCCGGCGATTGTACGCGCACGGCAGGGGTTAACCCGGTAATGTACCCGTAGTTTAGTTGTATTTCGTTTCTATGCCACATTTCGGTAGAGGCCCCCATGGCATCACCGATTGCCGATCCAGCCAGGGCGCCCAGCACCTTATCGTAATATGTATCTTGATCTAAGTACTTAGTATCATGCCCATAGACCTTCTTTTCGGGCGAAGGGAGATTTATCTCTGAAGCGGTTTTCTTGCATGAAACAAGAAATAAAATAATGAACAACGCGTGAAGGAAAAAATATTTTCTCTTGTTCATGATAAGATCATTTTTCGTGCCTTCTTTAAAAGTTTTGCCTTTTCTTCAAGGGTTCTTTCAAGCGGAAGTTGGGCAAGCCCGATCAACCTTCTCATAATTTCGATGCCCGCGACTTGGGCCACTAATTTTTGATCAACGCCACCGTCATATTGCAAAAGAATTTGTTTCAAGAATTTTTTCTTTCCCGTAGTCATTATCATATGGGCCGCCATGACCCCTAGATCAAATTCGGCAAATCCTACGAACCCAAATTCGGGATCTATAACATAAAGGTTTTCGGTTTCGGTCATCCAGCTTCCGGGATAGTAATCGCCGTGGATCAGCGTATTGCCCTTTGAAAGGTAGCGCTTTCCTATGTTTTTGATGACCTTCTTCAAAGCCGCATCCTTTTTATAGGCCATCGACAATTCTTGTAGCCCCGGTTGAATGTCGCTCAAAGAAAAACCATTGCCTTTCTTAAAGGGTAGCGAGAATATATGTTCGTGGTTCAACTTGCGCATTGCAAAGTTTTCAGGAAAATCTTTCGGTGGTTTTGTTCGATGGATTATCCTGAGGATGAAAATCAATTTTTGAAGCATCTTTTTGTTGACATCCCCATCATGATAAAGTGAAATCATGTCTTCGCACTTGCCAAGATCTTCTAACAACAAGAGGTGATTTGTGGCGTCATACCCTAAGATTTTAGGCATGTGCGCATGAAGCGCATTGTTTTGGATTATATCATAAAACTTGTATTCAACGGCGATTCTGTCCAACGGTGCCTCTATTTGTTTGTATTTCTCAACATAGGGGCGCGATTGTTTTAGAATAAATGACCGTTGATCCGTAATGATGCGAAGGACCACGTTCATATTGCCCTCACCGGGTTTCTCCAAAGATTTTATTTGCTCCTCCGAATGTAGCCAACCTTTCGAAATTAGATAATCTTGAAGATCTTTGAGTTTGGTATTTAAATCGAATAGAATCAAGTCGCTTGGTATTATTGCAGTACAATATAGTCCCAAAACAAAAAAATCCTTACGATATCGTAAGGATTTTTTGTGGTACCTCCAGGAATCGAACCAGGGACACACGGATTTTCAGTCCGTTGCTCTACCAACTGAGCTAAGGTACCCTTACCTACTTTGGCGACCTTGATACATCGCTTAAAAGGGCTGCAAATATAATTTCAAATTTAGGATTATCAAACAAAATCGCTAAAAAAGCCTTCGTTTTTTCAGATGCTGTTCTGAATTTACAGACCTTTGCCCCATGAACCTTATTATAGACGTTGGAAATAGCCGTGCAAAGTTCGCGGTATTTGAGAAAAATGCCCTATTGTTCGATTCTACCGTTGCCATCGAAAAAGTCGCCTTACATATCAAGGACCTTTTTAATAGATTTCCTAGAATTAATAATGCCATAGTCTCTTCGGTAGGTAGTTTGGGTGAAAAAGATTTTGCTGTTTTATCGGTTTTTTGTCAGGTTCATGTCTTGAGCCATAGCTCAAAGTTTCCTTTCAAGAATTCGTACGCCACGCCCCAGACCTTGGGAGTCGACAGAATTGCCCTGGCAACGGCGGCTTTTTACGAGAATCCGAATGCCAATACCTTGGTGCTCGATGCCGGTACCTGTTTAACTTATGATATGATAAACGATTATGGCGAATATCTGGGAGGGGCCATTTCGCCCGGGTTGAATATGAGATACAGGGCATTATCGGAACAAACGTCAAAACTACCTTTGTTGGAGCCTGAAGAACTGTTGGACTTCATTGGTAATTCTACGGAGACCAGCATTCACAGTGGGGTTTTGAACGGTATTTCTCTCGAAATAGACGGAGTTATCGATCAATATCGTTCCCGTTTTTCAGATTTAACAGTTATTTTAACAGGTGGTGACAGCCAAATTTTGTCTAAACGGTTAAAAAATACCATCTTTGCCCATTCCAAATTTCTCCTTCTAGGGCTCAATTATTTGCTTGAATACAATAAGAAATAGATGGTAAAAAAGATTGGTTTTATGCTGTTGTGCCTTGTCACTTCGGGCTTGTGCGCACAAGAAGGTTCCGTTTCGCCTTATTCGTATTTTGGTGTTGGGGATAATCGAGCGAAAGGTACCGTTGAGAACCAGATGATGGGCGGCATTGGTTTATTTGCCGATAGTATTCATATAAACCATAAAAATCCGGCGGCCTTGGGCAAATTGGGTGTTCAGTTTGGTGAAGACTTTGGAATTACCACCTATGCCGCGGGGGTGTCTCACAAGATGCTGCGCCTTAAGAGTTATACCGAACAGCAAAGTGCAACATTGACCAACTTGGAATATTTGTCGCTTGCTTTTTCCCTTAAGAAAGGATGGGGACTGGGCTTTGGCGTCATGCCCTATTCTGCAGTTGGCTATAATCTGGCCTCGGTGAGCAATGATTCTTTGGTAACGAACCGATATGAAGGTACGGGCGGGCTCAATAGGGTTTATCTTTCCACGGGCTATCAATTTGCCAAAAATTGGAGTGTCGGGGTTACGGCCAATTTTAATTTCGGCACACTTGAGTATACAAGAATTCAAGGCGTCGATGGGGTTCAATTCGGCACTTTGGACGAAAGGACCTCTCGTATAAACGGCGTCGATTTCAACTATGCCCTGAACTATACACCGATTTTCAAGGACAAATACCAATTGGTTGCCTCATTTAGAATTAATACCCAAGCGAATCTGGCCGCGGAGAATAACAAAAAGGTCGGCTCTTTTTCCTTGGTCAACGGTCAAGATATCGAAGTGTTGAATGTGGATCTCGATGCGCAAGGACTTCGTAGAACAGAACTGAAGATTCCGACTACGGCCACCTTTGGCCTTGGTTATGGTGAGCACCGCAAGTGGTTCGTGGGTGCCGAATATAGCTTTCAGGGCATGAGTTCGTTTTCAAATGATTTTTTGGGTGTTGAAAATTTGGAATATAAAGATGCAAGTTCTTTGGCTTTGGGCGGGTTCTATATACCAAATCAAGCGGCTTTTGACGGCTATTTCAATAGGGTTGCCTACCGTGCCGGCATAAGGTTGGACAAAACAGGTATGGTCGTCAACAATACCGATATAAACAACTTTGGCATAACTTTTGGACTTGGGTTACCGTTAGGAAGAACTTTTTCAAATATGAACCTTGGTTTTGAATTGGGTAGAAGAGGTACGACCTCGGCCGATTTGCTGGAAGAGAGTTATTTTAAGATCAATATAGGAATGTCTTTCAACGACCAATGGTTCAGAAAGCGGAAGATAAATTGATAATTGATAAAAATTTAGTACATTGACCACGCAAAAATTATAGTATGAAAACGAAACTTTACTTTACGGTTACGATGCTCATGGGATGCATGTTAATGGGCAATGCCCAGGCACAGAACCCCGAATGCATGACGAACCTTTCTATTTTTTCAGAGCATGCAAAGGTGAAAAATTATGATGCGGCCTATACCCCATGGAAAATGGTCTATGAGAATTGCCCTGATGCCAATTGGGCCATTTACGCCTATGGCGAACGCATTTTAAAGTATAAGATCGAAAAATCCTCTGGTGCCGATAAAGATGGATTTATTAACGAATTGTTCGGTGTTTGGGACAATAGTGTAAAATACTTTCCGAAGAAAGCCAATAAGGCCAGTGTTATCACCGACAAGGTACTTCTAAAGTATGATAACAAAATGATTTCCGACGATGAGATCTACAATATGTTGGGTCAGGCTTTTAATGAAGATAAGGCCAATTTTAATAACCCAAAAGCCTTATATATGTATTTCTCGAGTTTGGTAGATTTGCATAAGGGGGGCAAAAAAGATTTGCAAGAGGTTTTTGATATATATGATGGTGTTACCGAAAAAGTAGAGGAGCAGATCAAAAAATATAACGATGCGCTTCCCAAACTTTTGGAAAAGGATTCTTTGGGCACGATAACCTCTAAAGAAAAGAAAGTGTTGAAAGCCGCTTCTACAAATTCTGAATCATTTGGTAAAATAGCCGGAAGTATCGATTCGAAGTTGGGAGACTTGGCCAACTGTGAAAACCTGATTCCACTATATCAGAAGAATTTTGAAGAGAAGAAAAGCGATGTGGTATGGGTTAAGCGTGCGGTCGGAAGAATGTTCAGTAAAGAATGTACAGACGATCCCTTGTTCAGTCAAATGGTCGAAGTACAGGCAAAATTGGATCCCTCGGCCGATGTATATGTTTACCTCGGTACACTTAAGATGAAGAATGGTGATTCGCAGGGGGCTTTGGCAGATTTTGACAAGGCTTTGAGCCTTGAGACCGATAGCTATAAAAAATCGAACATTGCCTATAAGGTTGCCGTAATCAACAGAAGAAAAGGCAGCAAATCTACGGCTAGAAAATATGCCCAATCTGCAATCGATTATAATTCGGGTAATGGCAAGGCCTATTTGTTGATCGCCAGTCTTTATGCGAGCAGTGCCAATGATTGTGGTGGCACACCTTTCGAGAAAAGGGCTATGTATTGGAAAGCCGCCGATATGGCAAGTAGGGCAGGTCGTGTGGACCCATCATTAAGTGGTAGTGCAAACCAATCGGCTGCCAGTTATAATGCGAAGGCGCCAACGAAAGAGATGATTTTCTCTTCGGGCATGGCGGGCAAGACCGTATCGTTCAACTGCTGGGCAGGGGGCAGCGTAAAAGTGCCGAACTTATAAGATGATAGGCCCTTTTCGAAATAACTTTAAGAGCATTGCCATGATTTTTTTCATGGCAATGCTTTTTTTCTGCTGTACCGACAATTATAAAAGAGTGGGAGAGGAGGCGCAAAAGAAAGTATATCCAAGGGGAATTGCCGAAAATTCGGTATTGACCTATAGCGAATTGATCGAACCTTTGGAGGGTGAAGATACCAAACCTGCCAAGAATATTGCCGTTTTGAGAAGTCCGATCGCTTATAACTATGAAAATCTAGTGTTCCCCTATCGGTTGTTTCCCGAAGGTCTCGAGGTCGATTTCTTTGATGAAAGGGGAGAAAAGAACAAGGTAAGGGCAGACTATGGTATTGTTTATTCGGCCACAAATTTGATAGATTTGCAGGGCAATGTCGTTCTTGAAACCCCTGATGGAAAAAAATTGGAAACTCCGCAACTTTATTACGATCAAGATAACCAATGGGTGTTTACGCAGGAGGTCTTCAAGTTCACCAATCCCGAAGACGGTACCATAATGGACGGTAAGGGAATGGATTTCAATAAAAATCTTAGTTTTCTAAGCGCGCACAAGACATATGGTCTAATGAGCATTAAAGAAAAATGATCATGGGAAAGTATTTAAAGTTTACGATCTATTTGAATCTTATTATTGCCGTATTATCGGCCATGATGGCTTTCAACCTTTGGAATTCAGATAGAAGTCGGGCCTACATATTCGTTTTTTTGGCCGTAATAACCACCTTCATGTTTTTCTTTAGAAGGTTTTATTTCAAGAAGTTCGAACAACGAAAGCGAGATAACCAAAACTGACCGTGGATATCTCACTACTTATCATAATTCTTGCATTGGTGTTTTCCGCTTTTTTTTCAGGAATGGAGATTGCCTTTGTCTCCGCCAATAAAATCCATATCGAAATTGTAAAAAAACAAGAAGGGTTCTTGGCAAAAGTCTTGACCAGGCTCACGAAAAAGCCTTCAAAGTTCATTGCCACCATGCTTATTGGCAATAATATCGCATTGGTTATTTATGGTTTTTTTATGGGCGAGATTTTAATGGAATGGTTTGCTGGTCTGTACCCAACGTCGAATTCTTTTTTGAACCTATTGCTGACAGACTTCAAGTTATTGGCACAAACGGTTATATCGACCCTCATAATATTGTTTACAGCTGAATTTCTTCCCAAGGTACTTTTTCAGATTTATGCCAACAGTCTCCTTAAAATATTGGCTTTTCCTGCTTATTTGTTCTATTTGCTGTTTTCCTTAGTTTCCGATTTTATTATCATGGTTTCCGATTTCATCCTTAAAAATGTCTTCGGAACTTCTGGCGATGAGGTACAACTTGCATTTAGCAAAGTGGAATTGGGCGATTATATAACGGAACAGATGGAAACTGTCGAAGAAGAAGACGAGGTCGACTCCGAAATACAGATTTTTCAAAACGCCTTGGAGTTTGCCGCTGTCAAGGCCCGGGAAGTTATGGTTCCAAGAACCGAGATTACGGCCGTCGAACTTCACGAAACGCCGAAAAATCTGGCCAAACTGTTTACCGAAACGGGCTACTCAAAAATACTCGTCTACAAAGACACGATCGACAATGTCATCGGTTATGTACATTCTTATGAACTTTTTAAAAAACCGAAAACGATCAAAAGTATATTACTTCCGGTCGAATTTGTGCCCGAAACGATGCTGATCCACGATATCCTTAATGTGCTGACCAAAAAAAGAAAGAGTATCGCTTTGGTGCTTGATGAATATGGCGGCACATCCGGACTTATGACCGTAGAGGATATCGTCGAGGAGCTTTTTGGCGAAATCGAAGACGAGCATGATTCGACCGATCTTTTGGAGGAACGAATCAATGCGACGAGCTATAAATTTTCGGCAAGGCTCGAAGTTGATTATATCAATGAGCAATACAAGTTAGACCTTCCCGAAAATGACGAGTACGAAACTTTGGGAGGGCTTGTCGTCAATGAAACGGGCGAAATTCCTGAAATGGGGTCTGAAATAAAGATTGGCGATTTTCTTTTTACAATTTTAGAGGTGTCGAACACCAAGATCGATTTGGTCTCTTTACAAGTGCTTGAAAAAGATTGAGTACATCTGACTTTTCGAAAATTTATGGTTGGTGAGCAAGTTATGATATAAAGATGTTCAAGTGCTTTGATCGTAGCGAATTACTACGTGATTGCAAGCGTAATAAATTTGAACAGGTGAAAAGAAAATGGTAATTTCGCCAACTGATTTTAAACAATCCGAATAATGGCAATTTTAGAGAATATAAGAAAGCGAACCACGGTCTTGATATTGATAATCGGTCTCGCTTTGTTCGCATTCGTTATTTCTGGCGTATTCACGAGTGATTTGACCGGAGGCGGAAAAGTAGGTTCTACGGTGGCCGAAATAAATGGCACCGAGATTTCCATCGATGCGTTTCGCCAAAAGGTCGATATGGCCTCTAGAAGACAAGGCCCGTCTTTATCGACCATGCAGGTCGTTAACCAAGTTTGGGACCAAGAGGTGCGCAATGCGATTTTGGCCGAACAGTTCGAAGACCTAGGAATCGATATTGAACGCGACCAGATAATGGACTATATAAAGAACATTCCGTCGTATGCACAAAGCCCGCAATTTCAGAATGAGAGCGGTGTATTCGATGAGAATAAGTTTAGGGAATTCATAGCCGAAATGAAGATCAACAATCCGGCGCAATACGCGCTTTGGTTGCAAGATGAGGAGTCTATCATACAGAATGCAAAGCAAGAGGCCTACTTCAATTTGGTAAAGGCCGGGGTCGGGGCAACCTTGAAAGAAGGCGAGTTGGATTATAAATTGGCCAATACCAAAATGGACATCAGGTATGTTAAAGTTCCGTTTTCATCGATTCCAGACAGTACCATCAATGTGACCAAGAGCGAGATCTCAAGTTATGTCAATGCCCACAAAGATGAATTTAAGCAAGAAGCGGCACGTGACATTCAATTTGTCTATTTTGAGGAAAAGCCATCTTTGGCCGACGAAAAGGCCATAGAGGAAGAAGTCACCAAATTACTTGACGATACTGTTGAATATAATGCGCAGACCGATAGAACGGATACTATTGCCGGCTTTAGAAATACCACTGACATGGCCGCTTTTTTAGATCGCCACTCAGATACCAAATTCGATACCATATACAGGGCGAAGAAAGATTTGCCGGCCAGTTTTGCCGATACCTTGATGACGTTACGAGTAGGCGAAATCTATGGTCCGTATCGTGATGGCAATTTTTATAAGATTTCCAAAATGGTCAACAGAAAACCGAACGGAACGGTAAAGGCTAGTCATATTTTGATTACTTACGAAGGGGCCACAAGGGCGAATCCAGATATTAAACGTACAAAAGAAGAAGCTGAGGTAAAAGCCAAAGATTTACTAAAGGAGGCGTTAAAAAAAGATGCCGTTTTTGTTGAATTGGCTCGAGATAACTCAGATGGCCCTTCGGCACCGAATGGTGGCGACCTAGGCTATTTCCAGCAAGGGGTAATGACACCCAAATTCAATGATTACGCATTTGGTAATCCAATTGGAAAAATAGGTTTGGTGGAAACCGAATTTGGTTTCCATATCATAAAGGTCGATGACAAACAAGATATCGTTCAGGTCGCCACTTTGACACGTGAGATCGAACCATCTGAAGAAACAATAAATACCCTGTTTACCGACGCGACCAAATTTGAAATGGAATCGATTGATTCCGATAAGGCATTTTTTGATTTGGCCAAAGAAAATGAATATGCCGTGATGCCCGTGAACAAGATAAAGGCTATGGATGAGAACCTGCCCGGTCTTGGTGCTCAACGGGCCATTGTACAATGGGCGTTTAACAGTGACACTAAGTTGGGTGATATCAGAAGATTCAACATTAACAATGGTTACGCCGTTGTTCAACTTACGGCCAGTTACGATGAAGGTTTGATGTCTCCGGAAGATGCTTCGGCCACCGTATTGCCCAAAATACGTAAAGAGCGCAAGGCAGCACAGATCATTTCAACGAACAAGGGCAAATCGATGGATGATTTGGCCAAAGACAATAATGTAAGTGCCAGTACCGCAACAGCTTTGGCGGTCAAATCGCCTACCATTCCGGGATCTGGAAGCGAACCCGTCGTGGTTGGGACGGCCTATACTATGCAAGAGGGTGAGACCTCTGGCCTTATCGAAGGGCAATCGGGTGTTTTCATGATTACGGTAACGAAGAAACAAGAGGCCCCAAAACTCGATAATTATAGCACTTTTGCCAATTCACTTCAGTCGGCCAATGCCTCTAAGGTGAATACGGCCGTCTACAATGCACTTAAGGAAGCTTCTGAAATTGAGGATAAAAGAGCCACTTTTTATTAGTAATCGAAGTTAAGAAAGAACCATTTGGGAATAGGGTATGATCGTTTCATACCCTTTTTCTTTGAAATAATCGGGTGTCCGGTTATCTCCGGTAGCCAATATAAAATCGCCTCCCCAGGCCCCTAGACTTTTTATAGCCCCTGAATAGTCAGAAAACAATTTTTCGCCCACGGGTTTGAGATTGAGCGCTCGAGACAGTAAGTCTTCGTGTTTGGAGATCAACTCTTCGAAGAGGTTTAATTTTTTACATTTAAGTAGTTGCAAAGAAACGTCAGAGAGGCTATTGATCAGTTCTATTTGGTCGAAATGTTTTTTTCTATAGTCAGCAATGCCCTCGCGACTGTTTTGCTTTTTGTTGAGATGTATGAAAAAAAGACGGTCCTTGAATGGAGGGTCGTAGTGAACGACTTTTGTTTTAGGACGCGAATCTTCAAGCCAAAACAACACTGGGGAATCATTTTGGGCACAGGCGATGTCATATCCACTACCTCCAAAGGTTTTTGCTAATAATGCATAGGGATCTACGCCCGACCATTGCGCGATGTTATTGATTAGGGTAGATGAAGTGCCGAGTCCCCAATTTTGAGAAAATGTAAGCTTTGTTTCAACTCTTAGTCCACCAGGCTCTACTAAAAATTTAGGATTCAAACCTTTTGCTTGTCGCAGTATTGCGATCAAGGTTTTTGATATTTTGGCATCGGAACTTGAAACTTCGGCGAACGACAACAATTCATAACGACCTTCGAACCAAATATTTCCTTTTTCATCAATACTCTTCCAATGTAGCATTGCTGAATCCTCTTCGGTCACATTCAACGATTGGCCAAATTTGGTCGGCACCGCTAAACCCTTTGCCCCATCTAAAATGGCATATTCGCCTGATAACAAAAGCTTCCCGTTGCTGTAAAAGTTTTTTGTCATTTGCCATTTCTCAAGGCTTCAAAAGCATCGACCACGGCACTATGCGAGGCAGTATGGTTTTTGAAGTGTTCGGTCAGGTTCTTTTTTTCTTCTTGGGTGGCGCCCAATTGATTAAGAATGTTCAACAGGTGCATTTTCATATGGCCTTCTTGTATGCCCGTTGTAACCAGCGAACTTACCGCGGCAAAGTTTTGTGCAAGGCCGGCAACGGCAACAATTTGCATTAACTTTTCAGCCGTAGGCCTTTGTAAGATTTCGAGGGCCAGTTTTACCAAAGGATGAAGTGAGGTTAGTCCGCCGACCGTGCCCAAAGCCAAGGGCAATTCGATCCAAAAATGAAAAATATCACCCCTGATCTCCGCATGGGTCAGGCTGGTATATTTTCCATCTTTGGCGGCATAGGCATGTATTCCCGCTTCCACTGCCCTAAAATCATTGCCCGTGGCCAATACGACCGCATCGATACCGTTCATAATACCCTTGTTATGGGTTACCGCCCTATGGGGCTCGACCTTGGCAATGTCGATGGCCCGTACCATTTTATCTGCGAACGCTTTCGGTGAAATCGAATTCGGAACTTTTAATTCTTTGACAGGGCAACTGACCTCTGCCTTCACAAGGCAATCGGGTACATAGTTGCTCAGAATGCCCATTACGATTTCGATATGCTTTTCTTTTTCGGTAAATTGACCAAAAAGTAGCGCTTGTTCCTTAAAGGTTTTGCCAAATTGTTCGAGGCATGAATTGATGAAATTCGCCCCCATGGCATCCAGGGTTTCAAAAGTACAGTGCAACTGATAGTAACCCTTTATTTGAGCCGTCTTGTCGCGCAGTTCAATATCGACTATACCTCCTCCGCGCCCCTCCATATTTTTTGTGATCGGCCTTGCATCGGCCCTTAATTTTGGTTTTACCTCGAGGAAGAATTTTTTAAGTTTCGATGGATTGCCGTAATAGTTAAAATGTACCTGCCCTATTTTCTGGGTTCCGAGTACGACGGTCTTGAATCCGCCGCGATCCAGCCAAAATTTAGCGGCCCGACTGGCCGCTGCAACCACCGAGCTTTCTTCAATGGCCATTGGAATCGCGTATAACTTGCCATTTATCAAAAAATTCGGCGCAATGCCAAAAGGCAGGTAATAATTGGTTATCGTGTTTTCGATGAACTCATCGTGTAATTTTTGAAGCTCGATGTCCTCGTTCCAATAGTTTTTCAAGATTCTTTTTGCGGCCTTTGGATCGGGGGTGAAGTTGTTGGCCAACCAATCGATTTTTTCTTCTTTGGTCAGTTTGGAAAATCCTTCGATAGGCTTTGTCATAAAGTACTTGGTTTCGTGATAAAGATAAGCATAAACCTGAAAAAGGGACTCTTATGTTCGCTTGACCCCTTATTGTATTTTAATGGTAAAGGTTATATTATCTGCAAAATTATCACTAAACTTGACCGATTTAATCCAATTTTTAACAAACTAATGCGAAAAATAGTATTACTGGGTTTTATAGGGGTCTTTTTTTTGACATCTGCACATTCCCAAAACAAACAAATAACCGTAGAAGATATCTACCAAGGCACCTTTGGCACCGAAGGTCTTGACGCCCTGCGATCGCTCAACAATGGCAAGGAATATACTGTTTTGAACTATGACCGTGTAAGTAAGGCAAGTTCGATCGACATGTATGATTATACCACCTTGTCCAAAGTCCGGACTATAGTTTCTTCGGCAGATTTGAAAGGGGTGTCTAACTTCACCTCCTATGAATTTAGTACAGATGAAAGTAAAATTCTTTTGGCCACAGAAGTCGAGTCTATTTTTAGGCGTTCTACTTTGGGCGTTTTCTTCGTTTATGATATTGGCTCAAAGACCGTAATCCAAATCTCGGATTCGAAAATTCAAGAGCCTTCACTATCGCCTGATGGCACCCAAGTTGCCTATGTTCTTGATAATAATATTTACCTTTTCAACATAGCCGATAAGACCACGAAACAATTGACGACCGATGGCGTCAAGAACAAAATAATCAATGGTGTTACCGATTGGGTCTATGAAGAGGAGTTTGCTTTCGTTCGGGCTTTTGAATGGAATTCCGATGGTACCAAAATCGCGTTTCTTCGCTTTGATGAGACCGATGTTCCCGAATTTTCCATGGATGTCTATGGTGCCGAACTCTATCAAAAGCCATATGTGTTCAAGTACCCGAAAGCGGGCGAGAAAAATGCGATGGTGACTTTGCACACGTACGACCTTTCTTCGAAAAGTATTTCGAATGTTGATTTGGCCGACGCATACTATATTCCTCGAATAAAGTGGATGAAAAACCCCGATCAACTAAGTGTACAGACAATCAACCGTCATCAAAACCATTTACGGTTGCACCGGGTCAATACAAAAGACAATAGCATTGATCTGTTATTGGAAGAAAAAGACGAAGCTTATGTCGATATTCACGATAACCTTACTTTTTTGGCCGATGACAGTTTGATATGGTCAAGTGAAAAAGATGGATGGAACCATATTTATCTGCATGATAAGAACGGCCGATTGGTTGAACAGGTTACCAAAGGCCCTTGGGAGGTAACGGCCTATTATGGCTATGACCCTAAAAAAGACAAAATATACTATCAATCTACCGAAAATGGTTCTATAAACAGGGGTGTTTATAGTGTTTCCAGTAATGGTAAGAACAAAAAGGAATTGGCAACCGCGTTGGGAACTAACAGTGCTGATTTCAGTGCCGACTTCACGTATTTCATCAATACTTTTTCAAGCGCCGCCACACCGCCTGAATATACATTGCACAGGGCGTCGAACGGCAAAAAGTTGAAGGATATCAAAGACAATAATAACCTTCTTAATAATTTAAAAGGTTATGTTACCTCCCCAAAGGAATTTTCCACCATAGCCATCAATGGTAACGATTTGAACATGTATATGGTCAAGCCCAAAGATTTTGATGCCTCTAAAAAATACCCGATGTTAATGTTTCAATATAGCGGTCCGGGATCACAACAAGTTGCGAACCGATGGATGGCAGCCAATGACTACTGGCACCAGATGTTGGCCCAAATGGGCTACATAATTGTGTGCGTCGACGGTAGGGGCACAGGTCTTAAGGGTAGAGACTTCAAAAAGGTCACGTATTTGAATTTGGTAAAGTATGAGACCGAAGACCAGATCTCCGCTGCCAAAAAGTTGAGCGAGCTACCTTATATCGATGAAGAGCGTACTGGAATTTGGGGTTGGAGTTTTGGCGGGCATATGGCCACAAATTGCATATTGAAAGGCAATGATGTCTTTGAAATGGCGATTGCTGTGGCACCGGTTACAAGTTGGCGATTCTACGATACCATCTATACCGAGCGATTCATGCGAACACCTGAAGAGAATCCGAATGGGTACGATGACAATTCGCCTTTCAACTATCCTGAGCTTTTACAAGGAAAATATTTGTTGGTACATGGATCTGGTGACGATAACGTTCACGTACAGAACAGTATGCGAATGATCGAGGCATTGGTTCAGGCGAATAAACAGTTCGATTGGGCGATATATCCTGATAAGAACCATGGCATTTATGGCGGCAATACCCGAATACATCTCTTTACCAAATTGACCGATTTTGTAAAAGAAAACTTGTAATAAACCAATCATAAGATCTTATGGAAACCAAAAATGAATATACCGATCAAGAGCAAATGTTCGGCCATCCCAAAGGTTTGTTCTATCTCTTTTTCGCCGAGCTGTGGGAACGTTTTAGTTTTTATGGTATGCGTGCCTTGCTTACCCTTTATATGGTCAATGTTATCTTCGAAGCATTGGCCGAGCGCGATTTTGCAACGGCCGCGGTTTATGCTTCATACGGATCGTTGGTGTATGCATCAACGGTGATTGGGGGCAAAATATCAGATCAGATTTTGGGTATGCGCAATTCCATTTTTTTAGGAGGCATATTGATGGCCCTTGGGCACTTCGTTCTGGCCATTGAGAACAATATGGCGTTCTTTTTGGCCTTGTCGCTCATCATCGTTGGTAATGGGTTTTTTAAGCCGAACATCTCAACTTTTGTTGGCACTTTATATGAAAAGGGAGATCCCAAAAAAGATTCGGGATTTACGATATTTTATATGGGAATCAATATTGGAGGCTGGGTAGCCCCGCTCTTGTGTGGTTGGTTGGCGGCAAAATATGGATGGCATTATGGTTTCGGTTTGGCCGGAATCGGGATGCTAACGGGACTTATATTTTTCTGGAGCGGTATCAAAAAGAACGTTTTTGGAAATCGAGGGCTTCCTCCTAATGAAGAAGTAATGGACAAAAAAATAGTTGGAATTCCGCAAGGTATTCTTGTTCCGATCTTGGCCGTTATGGCCGTACCTTTGATAGCTTTTCTATTGTCCTCGTACGAATCTGTCGCAACAGAGGGTATGTTCGCCGGCCAGAATATAGTAAATGTCATATTCACGGGTATTGGTATTACGGTTCTCGCGTACTTGGCCTATATCATGTACAAAGCTTCCCTTGATGAGCGTAAAAAATTATTCGTTGCAGTGCTGCTTACATTTTTCATGACCATTTTTTGGGGATTTCATGAGCTTTCGGGGAGTGTAATAACACTCTTCGCTGCAAGAAATATTGATTTGGAGGGAATAATGACCGCCGCACAGACTAATTCTTTGAACTCAATGTTCATAATAATTTTAGCGATTCCTATTTCAATGATGTGGACATGGTTGAGCAAGAAAAAATCGAATCCAAGAACCCCTTATAAATTCGGTTTGGGATTGTTGTTCGCTGGAATTAGTTTCTATGTTTTGGCGATTAGCGGAGCAAGTGCCAACGACAATGGTTTAGTGCCATTTGCTTATCTTTTGTTGATGTATTTTCTGCTTTCTGTCGGTGAGTTGTTCATGTCACCGGTCGGCCTTTCGAAGATGACCGATTTGGCACCTCTGCGCTTTATAGCCTTTATTATGGGGGTTTGGTTTTTATCATCGGCTTTTGCATTTCAGATTGTAGGGTTTATTGGCAAACAATTGGCAATCGAAAGTACTGACAAGAACATTGGGGGATTGGAAACCTTGGGTGTTTACACCGATGGTTTTATGTTAATAGCCAAATATGCGCTAGGAGCCGGATTGATTGTGCTCGTAACATCTCCATTGATTAAAAAGCTGATGGGCAAGATACATTGATTATGGTATATCAATGAAGTAATATGCTCCCTTTTCACCTGTATAGTGAAAGGGGAGTCTTCTTTTTTTACAAGTCGTTCTCCAGCGTTCGATATCGCTTTTATAGTTGCTTCCGTCGGCGATCAAACTTTTAGGGTGCAAAGAATCGATCAGTCTTTCAAGATTAATTTTGGGTGATTCGGTAAGTACGATGTAATCCATTGGTTCAGAGGTCGGGCCATATACTCCAAGACTGTCGATAATCAACAAATTATTGCCCCTAAAAGAATAACTGTTCTTCAGTTCTTGATATCCAACGGAATCGATTCGTTCAGCGACTTTATAATCGGCGGCCAAGCGGGCCGCTTCGTTTTTTTTGTTGGTCATAAGGGTCAGTCGATTTCCATTATGGTGCATTAAAACAGAATTACGGGTTTGATGCGCCAATATCAACTTTGTCGTTCGGGCGGTGCGATGAGAGGTACGGAGCATCCAAAGTTGGAAACCGATAACCAAGGCCAATAGGGTCGCGGCTCTTTTAAAGGATACTTTTGTGCTTATCATAAGTAGATAAAACATAATCGCGTAGACCAATAGCAATTGAACATGATCAAAAGAAATGTCCTTAAAAATAAAAGCTTCGCGTTGGGCGACCCATTCGACGACCTTATTCATTGAACCAATGGCAAAATCATAGATTTTGACCAACGCATCGGGCAGTATATTGAAAAGGGAGAGTAAAATGACCAAGATACCAAGACCTAAAATCAATCCTAAGAACGGTACGATCAAGAGGTTCGAAACAAAGAAAAGACCAGGAAACTGGTGAAAATAATAAAGACCGATAGGCAATACCCCTAACTGAGCCGCTATACTAACCGACAATAATTGCCACACTTTTCGAGTAAACCAATTCTTGGGATGCCATAATTTCTGAAATAATGGATAAATTCGAACAATGGCAAAAACAGCGGCGTAACTCATTTGAAACCCGACCTGGAACAAAAGTTTTGGGTCATAGACCAATAAAATGAAAAACATCGAAAGGGCGAGAATGTTGAAAGTATTGCCCGGTCTGTTCAAAAATAGGGCATAGGCCACGAACGTGAACATGGTGACCGCCCTGACAATAGAAGCGGACAAGCCTGCTAAAAAGGCAAACCCCCAAAGCAACAGAAGCGTAACTATTAGTTTAATGGTTTTTCCCTTGGGTAGATATTCCAAAGGCCTTAACAAGAACTGTAGTAGAAATAGCAAGATACCGATATGCAATCCCGATACGGCTAAAATATGAACGGCCCCTGCATTTTTATAGTTATTATAAGTCTCTACCGATATATCGTGGCGCTGCCCCAAAAGCAACGCCTGTATAATGGCCAATTCTTCATTCCCAAAATCAGAGGTTTTCAATTTTGAAATGATCTTATTTCGAAAAGATGCGGCCACCCCATAAAGTGTTGGCGATTGATTTTTTAAAACGATATAGTTACTATTATTCAGTCGTAACTGATGTGAAATGCCTAGATTTTTAAGGTAATTTTTGTAATCGAATTGATGTGGGTTCAAAGCAGGCCCGATTTCTTCGGCTTGGCCAAAGGAAATGAGTTCATCATCCACCTCAAATGGCGACACTGCGGTATCTTTGGGCAAACTCAGTAATACTTTTCCTGATGCTCTATGGTTTTCGAGACGATGTACTTCGGCAATATAGCGCGCTGAAAAGGTGGTAGGTTTCATGACCTCCAAAATCTTCAATCGCCATTTTACGTCATAGCCTGAAATCCGGTATGAATAATGATCATCATAATTTTCGGGCGTCGCCAGTGATATTGAAAGCACGCCTAAACTAATAGTGGTCAAGAAGACCATGATTGCGAACAGATGTGCTTCTTTTCTTTTGTTCCTAATGAATATCCACCCCAATACGGCAAGGAAGAAAACTGTCAAGGTAGAAGAAATGATAATTCCAAAATGTAAATAGTGACCCAAAAGAATACCTAAAATGAGGTATATCGTCAATTTTACCGGGATGAATCGGAATAGCTGCATCGGGTCGGTTTACGCCCTAAAGTAGGAAAAAACAAACAATTTTAGAGAACGCGGGTCGCCTTGACGAAAGCGTAGTTCCAATATCCTTCCCGTAAAGAAGAAACGATGACACCCCTTGAAGTGGATGCATGAATGAATTTTATGTCATCACCTTCCACCGCAACGACCATGCCCACATGATTGATACGTCTTTTGCGCTTACTGGTCTTAAAGAACAGAAGATCTCCCTTTTTGACTTTATTTATTCGAATTCGGCGACCTTCCTCGGCCATTTGATACGAAATTCGCGGCAATGCTATATCATGCTCGCCGAAGGATACGTAAAGCAGTCCGGAGCAGTCCATTCCCTTTTTTGTGGTACCTCCATATTTGTATCGGGTACCTGAATAGGTAAGAGCCGTATTGATGATCTTGTCGGCGACAGGGCCGTTAGGTGACGAATTGTCTTCATGATCCGATTCATCGATTTCGACGGTCTTTGATTCGGATGCCTCGACAGTTACCTTTCGGGTTTCGCCAAAGGACTTATTCTTGCTGTACGAAGTCTTCTTTTTATAGGTACCACAGTTTACTACCAAAAGACCCAAAAAAATATAAACGATTTTTCGCATTTTAAGGACGTTTTAGGCATCCTTCCGTTTCAAAATTAAAGAAATTATTTAGAGAACCCATCTTGACTTTTTCCTACAGGCCAAAAATTGCTCTTTTGATTCTGCTTTTCGTCATGTTTTCTTTTCGTAGCCCAGATATGCAATTCAAGAATGTTTTCGATCAGTCTCAAAATGGCCGATTTTCGCTAAGATCAAAAAAGTCAAGGTGGGTTCGTAAAAGATTTTGTGGGGCCTGGCAATTAATGCTTGATATTCTCAATGATCAAGCTTGCCGTTTTGGTACTGGCACCGGGCCCGCCCAGTTTTTCGGACAGTTCTTCGTATGCTTCCACTTGCTTTTTTCTATAAGGATCCCCAAGAATTTTCTTCAATTCGACCTTGATGTTTTGGGTGTTCAATTCGGTTTGGATCAGTTCTTTGACAACCTCTTTTTCCATGATCAGATTTACCAGTGATATATAGTCCAGGGTGATAATGCGTTTGGCGATTTGATACGATATCCAATTGGCGCGATAACAGACCACTTGTGGTACTTTGTAAAGTGCGGTTTCCAAGGTGGCCGTACCGCTGGTCACCAATGCGGCATCGGCCACACTTAGAAGGTCATATGTTTTGTTCGCAACAAAACCGACATTCGGATTATCTAAAAAAGGGGTGAAAAAATCACGCTCCAGACTGGGGGCTCCCGCTATCACGAACTCATATTCCGAAAAATCATCGACGACCGATAGCATTAATGAGAGCATTTTTTCAACTTCCTGTTTACGGCTTCCCGGAAGTAGGGCGATAATCGGTTTTTCTGGATCCAAATGATTTTCGGATCGAAATTGTTCAGGGTCGGGCCTTGTTTTTTGTGAGATCGCATCTATTAAGGGGTGCCCCACAAAGTGTACCGGAAAACTATGTTTGCCCTCGTAAAATTGCTTTTCAAAGGGAAGAATGACATACATCGCATCAATATCTCTTTTGATATCATTGATCCTGCTTTCTCGTGAGGCCCATATTTGGGGTGAAATGTAGTAGTTGGTCAAAAAACCATGTCGTTTTGCCCATTTGGCAATTCGAAGGTTAAAGCCTGAAAAGTCTATAAAGATGATTACATCGGGCGAACATTGGGCAATATCGGCCTTGCAGAAAGCGATATTTTTTTTGATGGCACCAAGATTTTGAACGACTTCCAAGAAGCCCATAAAGGCCATTTCCTTATAATGCTTGACAAGTGTTCCACCTGCGCTTTGCATGAGGTCGCCCCCCCAACAACGCACTTCGGCGTAATTGTCTTGAGCCTTTAAGGCCTTAATCAGGTTGGAACCGTGCAAGTCTCCGGAAGCCTCACCGGCGATGATGTAGTATTTCATATTAAAATACTTTGTAGCACAAAATTATCAGGGCCGTCATCAAAGTGGCGATCAAGACGCCTTTTGCCCGCTGGTCTCTCTTGATGCGCAAAAAGCCAAAAAAAGCGCCGAGGTTCAATATGGCGCCCAAGGCGAGCAGGCTTCCTATATGTCCCTGTTGCACGGCGGCTTCAAAAGTTTCAACAATTCCCAAGTCCGAAAATAGAAGAATGTACAATAAAGTTCCAACGGTATTGGCGATTATGCCAACGGCAATGCCAATGATCAATTCCTTCCTATTCATTTAAATTCCACGTGTTTAGGTTTTGTATCGCATGATGGGCAGTGAGGTCGAATTGGGTAGGCACAACCGAAATGTAGCCGTTGGCCAAGGCCCACTCATCGGTATCTTCGCCTTTATCAAGTAGTTCGAACTCGCCGGTCAACCAATAATAGTCCTTGCCCATGGGACTCGTTCTGTGGTCGAATTTCTCTTTCCAATTCGCGCGTGCCTGTCTGCATACCTTTATACCTTTGATGTTTTCTTTGCTCAATTTCGGTATGTTTACGTTTAGTACCACTCCTTCGGGCATACCCTTTTTCAACGATTGTCTTACTATTTTTTTGATTGCGGGGCCGGCCTGTTCAAAATCGGCGTTCCAAGAATAATCGAGCAAAGAAAAACCGATGGCCGGAATTCCTTCGATGCCCGCCTCTATGGCCGCGCTCATGGTTCCTGAATAAATGACATTGATCGAAGAGTTCGACCCATGGTTGATACCGCTGACACAGATATCGGGCTTTCTGTCTAAAATTACCTGAAGCCCTAGCTTAACGCAATCTGCGGGCGTGCCGCTACAGCTATATTCTTTCGGAGCGCCGTGCAGCTGGTCTACCGTGACCTTGGTTGAGAATAAAGTGTCATCAATGGTTATGGCGTGGCCTTTGCCAGATTGCGGACTGTCAGGGGCGACGACCACGACCTCTCCCAAATCACCCATAAAACGTATCAATGCCCTCAGCCCCGGTGCTGTAATTCCATCATCATTCGTCACAAGAATCAAGGGTTTCGACATACGGTATAATTTTAATGGTAAAAATACGTTTTAAAAAAGATATCGCCTTTCCGGCCATTAACAAAAAATTAATGAAAGAAGCTCCTTGCTGGCATGGTTTTTTCAGTATATTAGGGAATCGAACGATATGGGAGACCCATTTGGACTGAAAATCCCGGGCGATAAGATTTTAATAAATTAAAAATAACGGATGAAAAGGAATTTGGCCTACGCATTGGTTGTAATGCTCATAGCTGTAGCTTCGTGCAGCTTTACTAACAAGACTTTTGAAAATGACGATAAGGACAAATTATTGTTGGATCTTATTACCTATGTGCTAGAGAAAGGGCACTATGAGCCTAAGGACATCGATGATGATTTTTCAGTAAATGTCTTTGAAGATTTCATCGATATTATCGACCCTACAAAACGTTATTTTTTAGAAAGTGACATAAGGGAGTTCGAGAAGTATAAATACCAGATAGACGACCAGATCAAGAATACCGATATCACCTTCTTTAACTTGGTCCATGAAAGATTGGTGCAACGAATGGGCGACGCGAAACAAATCTATAAAGAGATTTTAGAAAAGCCCTTTGATTATGCCCAAAACGAAACGATCAATATCGATTATGATAAAGAGCCCTTTGCATCTTCACGGGAAGATTTGAAAGAACGATGGAGAAAGCAATTGAAATATGCCACTTTGGGCAATTACGATGCCAAGATGACCGTGAACGGACCGGATTCTGAAACTGGGACCGATTCTGAAAAACCGTTAACTGCCGAGGAAGCCGAATTGGAGGCGCGACAATATACCGAAAAGACTTTGGACGAGTTTTTTGATTTCATCGATGACCTTGAAAGAAAAGATTGGTTCGTGCAATATATTAATACCATCGTTGATGAGTTCGATCCTCATACCTTGTTTTTCCCTCCTGAGGAAAAGGACAAGTTTGACATGAATATGTCGGGTAAATTCGAAGGAATCGGCGCGCGACTACAGAAGAAGCCCGAAGGGGCAAAAATAGTGGAGATCATTTCAGGTGGGCCGGTATGGCGTGATGCACGGCTTGAGGTCGGAGACTTGATCTTGAAGGTGGGCCAAAAGGGTGAAGAGCCCATCGACATCGTAGGTATGCGCCTTGACGATGCCATTAAGATGATCAAGGGCCCTGAGGGTACCGTGGTAGACCTCACCATTCGCAAGGTAGATGGCTCTTTGGAAATTGTTTCATTGACCAGAGATGTGGTCGAGTTGGAAGAATCGTATGCAAAATCTGCCAATATCATAAAAGGAGACCAGACTTTCGGTATTATCAATCTGCCCAAGTTCTATGTTGATTTTGAGGACTATAGTGAGCGTAATGCCGCGACCGATGTGGCCAAGGAAATCGAAAGATTGAAAGAGACCGGGGTCGAGGGCCTTATCTTGGACTTGCGTGACAATGGTGGTGGTTCGCTGAAAACCGTGGTAGAAATGGCGGGACTGTTTATCAAAGACGGCCCGATCGTTCAGGTACGATCGAACGGAAAACGAAAAGATGTTTATGACGACAAAGACGAGCGTATTCAGTGGGATGGCCCATTGGTTGTATTGGTCAACGAGCTGTCCGCTTCGGCTTCTGAAATATTGGCTGCCGCTATGCAAGATTACAAACGTGCGATTGTCATTGGCAGTAAACAAACCTTTGGAAAAGGAACCGTACAGAACGTTATTCCTTTAGATAATATAGTACGAAGTAATGAACACGGAGACCTAGGGGCCATTAAGTTGACCACACAAAAGTTCTATCGTATCAATGGCGGCTCTACGCAGCTTGAAGGGGTGAAGAGCGATGTTGTGGTTCCGGATCGTTACAGCTACATCGACCTAGGTGAGCGTGATCAAGAGAACCCCCTTAAATGGGATGAAATCGAACCTGCCAACTATGAAGTATGGGACGGTTATATCGATTATGAGCAGACCATTGCCAACAGCAAGAGCCGCATGGCCAAAAATCCGCAGATCAAATTGATCGAGGAGAATGCCAAATGGCTTAAGGACGAACAGGATGAAACCGAGATTTCATTGAACTATGAGGTCTATAAAACCGAGGACAAGAAAGATAAAGAAAAATCGAAATATTTTAAAACGCTATCGGATTACGATTCACAGTTGACGTTCAAGTCGCTTAAATATGAAGAAGAACTGTTTACCAAAGATTCGGTCTTGCGACAAAAAAGAGATCGTTGGCATCAAGATTTAGCCAAAGATGTCTATGTCGAAGAAGCGGTCAACGTACTTCGGGATCTCAAGATCAACAATATCAAGAACGGCAAGTTGGCCAGTGTAAAGGGATAATAATCCCAATAAGATTGTCAAATAGACCCCGGCGTAAATACGTCGGGGTTTTTGTTTCTGGTTCGATTTTGGAAATCTTGTTCGACGCATTTTTTTTGACAAATCAGCGCGCTCGACTTTTGTAATAAATGCTGGTGCCCTTGTGACCGATATTTGATTTACATTTGACCCATGCGAAGCAGCGATAAGAACAGAATCATTTATACAGGTTTAATGTTGTTATGTATAATCGGGTTCTGGGTTTTTGAGAATTTCTATACGCCCGATAGCTATTCCAATACCAAGGAGCGTTTTTCCAAAACTAAAATACCGACTTTTTTCATGCCAAGTTCGACAACAGGTGCCATTGTTGAGCATGAACATTTCATACTCTCGTACAACGAACCTTTTGAGCAGGCCGAATGGGTGGCCCATGTTTTGAAAAAAGAGCATTTGACCAATGACGACAGAAAGCGGCCCTATTTTATCGAAGACCCAAAGGTAAGGACAAAGTCCGCCGATTGGCGCAATTATAGAGGTTCAGGGTTTGACCGCGGACATTTGTGTCCGGCCGGTGATCGTAGGTTTTCAGAGCAGGCCTATAATGAGACTTTTTATACAAGCAACATAAGTCCGCAGAATACTGATTTCAATGCCGGCATATGGAACCGACTTGAAATCAAAGTTCGTCAATGGGCCAAACAATACGGAACGCTTTACATCGTTACCGGAGGTGTCTTGGAAGCAGGTCTTCAAGAAATCGGAGACGAAGATGTCGACGTACCCAAATATTTTTACAAAATCATAGCAAGGGGAAATCCTGAAAGCTTAAAGGTCATCGTGTTCTTAATGCCAGGCGAAGAGCGCACTCAACCACTTGAACAATTTGTTGTTTCTGTCGACACGGTCGAAGCGATGACAGGTATCGATTTTTTCGAAGATCTTAATGACGAGCAGGAAGCCGAATTGGAAAGTCGAATAGTAACCGACAACTGGAAATTTTGATGTGAGGCATTAAATGCCTTCCTTGAGTCTGTTCGAGTCCAACTTCAGAAAAATAAAGAGTAGGGCGGTGAAACCCAACATACTCGACCCCCCGTAACTGAAAAAAGGCAACGGTATACCGATAGTCGGTAGTAAACCGATGACCATACCGATATTTATAACGTAGTGTATAAGAAGTATTGATATTACGCCATAACCGAACATGCGGGCAAAATCTGTTTTTTGCCTTTCTGCCAAATGAACCAAGCGCAGCAGTAAAAAAGTAAAAAGCAATACCACGGTCGTCGTGCCTATAAACCCCCATTCTTCGCCCACAGAGGTAAAAATATAGTCAGAGTGTTGTTCGGGCACAAAATCTCCTTTGGTGCGGGTTCCTTCTAGAAAACCTTTTCCGAAGAATCCACCAGATTCGATGGCTTTTTCAGATTGGTAGGTATTGTAGCCGATACTCTTTCTAATACTTTCAAGTTTTGCCGGGTCATTTTCCAACCGTAACCAAAGACTGAACCTGTCGCGGTGACGTTGTTCAAAGACATTGTTGAAAACGAAATTTACCGAAAACGAAAAAAGGATCGCAATAACCGTGAATGCGAACATTGGCAAGATGCGTATTCTTGATTTCTTTTTTTTCAGAATGAGAAAAAGTGTCAGCAGCAACACCAAGGTAATACTTACCCATATTGTGCCAAATATCAGGGTCGTAATAAAGACTAAAATTGCAATAAAGGCGATACCGAGATAATATAGGGGCAATCCTTCCCTGAAGATTACCATGACCAAGGCAAAAAAGACCAGGGCACTACCTGGGTCAGGTTGTGGAATGATCAAAAGCGCAGGAACCAAAATAATCAATAAAGCATAGAGTTGATCTCGCCCCTGTCTTATATCGGTCTGGATGTCACTTAAATACTTTGCCAGGGCCAAGGCGGTCGCCGCCTTTGCAATTTCAGAGGGTTGAAGGTTGAAAAAACCAAGATTATACCAAGAAGTCGCCCCGGCTATCGTTTTGCCGAATACGAAGAGTCCCAAAAGCAGAATTAGTGATATGACATAGAACAGACTTGCGAACCGCTCATAAAAATTGGCTTCAAGGGCTAGTATGACCACTATGGCCACCAGACTGGCGCCTATAAAGAACAATTGCTTTCCGTGCAGGGTATCAAAATCAAAAATGGACGGAGCGGCTTCATCGAACGTACTTGAGTAGATACTTACCCACCCGATGGTTATCAATGCTAGATAGATGAAGATTGACAGCCAGTCAATACGCTTGAGAATGCTCTTACCAGACATATTCGTTGATCTTGAACTCCTCGCCACTGTAGGGTTTGGCATATTCGTGTTCCAAGGTCTTTTCCAACATTCTCTTTTCGAGGTCTTTCCTTGTAATCTCGCCTTTCAAATATTTTTCGATCAACAATGATGCGATATGACCTGCATATCGGGCACCATAATAACCGTTTTGAATGTATACCGCAAGTGCGATTTTTGGTTTGTCGACCGGGGCAAAGGCCACGAAAACAGAGTTATCGGTCAATTGCGTCTTCACACTGTCTATTTTCATGAAATTTTCGACGGTACCGGTTTTTCCCGCTATTTCGATATCGGGTATTTGAATCCACTTCGCAGTACCTTTATCATAAACATCCGCCATACCTTGTATTACCGGTTCGAAATGATGCTTGTCGATTGTGGTCTGTTTGGGTTCGACGAAATCTGGAATACTGATTTCCTTGCCATCGATTTTTTTGAGGATGTGCGGAGTATAGAAAAAACCTCTATTGGCGATTGCAGCGGTCATGTTGGCCAACTGTAAAGGTGTTACGTTCACCTCGCCTTGGCCGATGGCATTGGAATAAGTCGTGGTGGCCGACCATCTGTTGTCGCCTTCACCATACCATTTGTTGTACAGTTCGGTGCTTGGTACACTACCGGGCCTGCCCGTATAAAGATCCGAGCCTAGATATGAGCCTAGCCCGAAGCTTCTGACATGTTTTTCCCATACATCCATTGCTTGGCTATTTGATGGAAACTGCTCGAAAATCTTTTTGTACGCACCTACAAAATAGGCGTTGCAAGATTTATAGATACCCGAGTTCAGATTTCTGACACCTCCTCCGCAATGACAGCCTTTTTTACTTCTTCCGATAAAGAAACCATGATAACATGTAAATTTTGTCGATGGGGTAATGGCACCCTCTTGCAAGGCAATCAGGGCATTGATGGCCTTAAATGGTGAACCGGGACTCTTTTCGAACGATATCGAGCGGTCAAATGTCGGTTTCGAGATCGAATCATAATGCAGTTTGCTGTAATTGGCCGATCGTTGTCGCCCGACCAAAAGTGATGGGTCGTACGTTGGCCCTGAAATCATGGCAAGAATTTCTCCTGAGGAAGGTTCAATGGCAACTATGCCGCCCCATTTGCCATGCATCAATCGCTCACCATACTCTTGTAGGGCCTTATCAATGGTAATGTTGATTTCGATACCTTGCTCAGGAAGCGTGTCCAAAGCACCATCTTTATATGGGCCGATATCTCTATTGAAACGATCTTTCTGAATATATTGTACGCCCTTGCGACCCCTCAATATATCTTCGTACACCTTTTCGACCCCGGTTCTGCCGGTCAGTTCTCCTTGCACGTAATACGGGTTTTTGGCAATATCGCGTTCATTGACCTCGCTGATATAGCCCAAGACATTTGCGGCACTGTTGGTATCGTAGTAGCGCAGTGAACGTTTTTGGATGTAGAACCCTTCGTAATGCCTCATTTTTTCCTGCAGGCGGGCATAGTCTTCCTTTGAAAGTTGATGTACCAAAACCGACGGAAGTCTTGGTGAATATACCCTGGCCCTATTTAAGGTCTTGATGAATTTTTCCTTCTCGATACCCAAAAGCTTGCAGAATTCAAGTGTGTCCAAAGGCTTTACCTCACGGGGTATGACCATCACGTCATAGGCAGGTTGATTGCCCACCAACAATTCTCCGTTACGATCATAGATGTAACCTCTTTCCGGATAATCATAAATGGCCTTGATGGCAGGATCTTCCAATACCTGATCGGGAGAAAAACTGAATATCTGTAAATATGATAGACGACCTATAAAGGTTATGCCAACTATGACAATTATGGATGACAGTAGAAATTTTTTCATCTAGGATGAAATTTTTGTTTGACTTTAAGGGAAGTAAAAATACCTCCCGACCGTTGTGATTAATACACCTGAACATCAGAAAATATGTCGTTCCCTATTTCGTTTTTCACTCCTTTTTGGTACTAAAAAGCGAGCCGAGCAGCAAACAGAGTACCAAGGAGGCCAAACCTATGGAAACTACTTTTTTCAATATTAGCAATATGTTGGCTAAACTGAAAATTTCCAAAGTAAAGAACACGGCATGGTGCACTATAATCAATAACGCTAAAAAAGTAAATTGTTGTACCCTAGTGGCGTTGCCCAGCTTAAAATTTTGAAATTCATAGTTGACACCGAAGACAAATCTCATAATGGCAGGTCTAAAATAGGCGATCGTTACCGTTGAGGCAGCGTGTATGGCCATCGTGTCCGAGAAAAAGTCGATTGAAATTCCCAACAGAAAACTTAACCCTATGAAAACCGCTCGGTTCTCTTTGATCGGATACCAGTATAAAAACATGATATAGACCATTGGGTTGATAAAGCCAAAGAAATTCAACCGATTAAAGACCAATACCTGTACCAGGACCAAAAGTATAAAACGCGCGATATTTATGAAATAGTTGTTACTGATCATCGCTTTTGGTCTCGGTTTGCAATTTGATAATCTCTTCCTGATTCTTGTTATAAACGATATAGATGTGTTTCAGGTCGGTCATATCGTTGAATAGGGCAACATCAATGGTGTATAGGCTTTGCGAGTTGTTCAGGTCGAATTTTTGTATGGTACCTATTGGAATATCGGCAGGGAATATAGTGCTCATGCCCCCAGTTACGATCGTATCGCCTATGGTGAGATTCGCCATTCTTGGAATGTCTATCAATTGAACGACATTGTAGTCTTTGGTATTCCATACCAACGAGCCAAATTGATCTGAATTTTTGATCTTTGCGTTAATGATCGAGTTCTCATTCAGGATACTCTGGACCGTTGCGAAGTTTTTGGATGTATTCTCCACGATACCCAAGATGCCATGATCCGTGATAACGCCCATATCAGGTCTGATGCTGTCTTTGCTGCCCTTGTCGATCGTAATATAATTTCTCGGATTGGCATAACTGTTCTTGATGATTTTGCCAGAGGTGATGGTATAGGTTTTTTGAACGGAATCCAAATCGACAGAATCTGTGGTCTTAAGATTGAAAAGGCGGTCTCGTAATCTTTTGTTTTCCTCGATCAGTTTGCGATTTTCTTCACCCAGGTCGAAATAGGTAAAGAAACTGTTGGAAGCCTCATAGATATTTCCCGAAATCCAGTTGCTCGAGTTGAAAAAGCGTGAGTGGTGATACGAATGTGATTGAATGGTAAAGGCTAGGGAGACCGTCAACAAAAAGATATAAAGAAGAAAGTTCTTATATCGTATGATAAAGTTGATGATCTGCTGCATGCGCTGTTCGGTTTAAAATAACCTTTTCTGACTTGAGCCCTTTATGACAAAGTACCTACCAAGATATTATTTGATAAGGATGCTTTTATACCGCTCCAAATTTTTCAAGGCGATTCCCGTACCGCGAACAACGGCTCTTAATGGGTCTTCGGCGATGTATACCGGAAGGTCCGTTTTTTGTGACAACCTCCTATCAAGGCCGCGCAACATAGACCCGCCGCCAGCTAGATAAATTCCCGTATTATAGATATCGGCGGCAAGTTCGGGCGGGGTTTGCGATAATGTCTCCATTACGGCATCTTCGACGCGAAGAATCGATTTGTCAAGGGCCTTGGCGATTTCGCGATATGAAATCTGTACTTGCTTTGGTTTCCCCGTCAGCAAGTCCCTTCCTTGAACCGATTTCTCCTCTGGCGGTGTCTGAAGGTCTTCGGTCGCCGATCCTATCTCGATTTTTATATTCTCGGCCGTGCTCTCACCAACATACAAATTATGTTGGGTACGCATATAGTAAATGATATCGTTCGTAAAGACGTCGCCCGCAATTTTGACCGATTTGTCACATACGATGCCACCTAACGCTATAACGGCGATTTCGGTTGTACCGCCACCGATATCAACGATCATATTTCCCTTGGGCTGCATAATGTCCAAACCGATACCGATGGCCGCGGCCATCGGTTCGTGTATCAAATACACTTCTTTTCCGTTCACGCGCTCTGCGGATTCCTTTACGGCCCGCATTTCAACCTCGGTAATGCCCGAAGGAATACAAATTACCATTCGCAGGGCGGGTGGGAACCATTTTTTCTTTAATGCCGGAATGTTCTTGATGAACATGTTGATCATCTTTTCAGAAGCATCGAAATCGGCTATTACCCCGTCTTTCAAGGGTCGTATGGTCTTTATGTTTTCATGGGTCTTGCCCTGCATCATGTTGGCTTCTTTGCCCACCGCGATTATTTTGCCAGTGATACGGTCTCTGGCAACTATCGAAGGACTGTCGACAACGACTTTGTCCATATGAATGATGAGGGTGTTCGCAGTACCTAGGTCGATAGCGATTTCCTCGGTCAAGAAATCAAAAAATCCCATTTTTAATTCGTTTGGTTATGTTACATGTATGCGTGGGGTGCATTTCATCGACAAAAGTAGTGAAATTAATGCTTGAAATGACGTGTTCCGGTCATGACCATCGCAACTCCATTTTCGTTACAATAATCGATACTCAACTGGTCCTTTATCGATCCGCCCGGCTGTATAACGCTAGAAATACCGTTTTTATGCGAAATTTCGACGCAATCTGGAAATGGGAAGAAAGCATCGCTGGCCATAACGGCGCCATCTAGGTCAAAATTGAACGATTTTGCCTTGTGTATGGCTTGATTTAGGGCATCGACACGAGATGTCTGTCCGGTACCACTTGCACATAATTGCTTGTTCTTGGCAAGAACAATGGTGTTCGACTTGGTATGCTTGCATAACTTGGAGGCAAAAATAAGATCTTCAAGCTCCCGTTCTGAAGGTTCTTTTTCGGTAACGTATTGTAGCTCGGCAACGGTATCGGTCTTAAAATCCTTGTCTTGGACCAAAACCCCGTTCAGGCAGGTCCGAACCAACGTGCCAGGCAATTCTATCTCATTTTGAATCAGGATAATACGATTTTTCTTTCCCTTTAAGATTTCCAACGCACCTTCAGAGTAAGAGGGTGCTATTACCACCTCACAGAAAAGTTTATGTATTTCATCCGCCGTTGGCACATCGATTTCAACATTACTGATAAGTATGCCGCCAAAGGCCGAAACGGGGTCGCCAGCAAGTGCATCAACATACGCCTGCTGAATGTTTTTACGTGTTGCAAGTCCGCAGGCATTGTTATGTTTCAAAATGGCAAATGTGGGATCGTCATTCTTGAACTCGCCAATCAAATTGACCGCGGCATCTACATCGAGCAAGTTATTGTACGAAAGTTCCTTGCCGTGGAGTTTGGTGAACATAGCTTCAAAATCACCGAAGAAAAATCCCTTTTGATGCGGGTTTTCCCCATACCGTAACACGCGGCCTTTGGTCTCGCTTATCTTGAGTACGGCCTCTTCGTGCCCTTTGTTGAAGTAATTGAAAATGGCCGTATCGTAATGCGATGACACGTTAAAAGCTTTTGCCGCAAAACGCTTACGGTCTTCGATGGTGGTACTTCCATTTTTTGCGGAGATCAATTCCAGAAAATCGGAATAGTCTTCCATCGAGGAGACGCAAAGAACGTCTTTGAAATTTTTGGCCGCGGCACGGATCAATGAAATTCCGCCGATATCGATTTTTTCGATAATATCTTGTTCCGAGGCTCCACTCGCTACTGTTTTTTCAAAAGGATAAAGATCGACGATCACGATATCCAATTGCGGGATATCGAATTCTTCCAATTGGGCGACATCGCCCTCATTGTCCTGTCGGTTCAAGATGCCTCCGAATACCTTCGGATGCAAGGTTTTGACCCTGCCTCCCAAAATGGAAGGATAGCTTGTCACCTCTTCGACGGGTATCACATCAACACCCAGTTCTTTGATGAATCTTTCGGTTCCGCCCGTGGAGTAGATCGTAATTCCCAGTTCTTGAAATTTTTTTACAATGGGCTCCAAACCGTCTTTATGGAATACCGAAATCAAAGCCGATGTTGCTTTTTTAACGCTCATTTTTACTTGCTTAAGGGTTTGTTATTGAGCCAGTAAAAGTAATTTTTTTGGTGGTAAAAAGCTTGGCAGGTTATCAACAAAAAAGGGAAAGTTTTAAAGAATTTCGGCCACTTTGGCGTTTACGAATTCAAGAAATCGTTCATCTTCCACGCTGAATGGATCGGGCGTATTGGAATCTATGTCGATCTGGCCGATATTTTTACCGTCTACGAAAAGGGGAACAACGATTTCGGCCTTCACCGTAATACTACAGGCGATATAGTTGTCTTGTGCACTTACATCGGGCACTACGAAGTTTTGATTACTAACGGCAACTTGTCCGCAAATACCCTTTCCGAAGGGAATAATTGTGTGGTCGGTCGGTTCTCCGGCATAGGGCCCCAATTTTAATTCCTCTTTGTCGCCGTTTTTGAAATAAAAACCTACCCAATCGTAATAGGGTACTGCCGATTTCAACAGTTCGCAAATAGCTTTCAAACGATCATCAATTGTCTTTTGAGGAGTATCTAAAATCTCGATAACATGCTGTTTTAGGTCTTCGAACATTGATTTTGATTCTAGTGGATTCGACGGCAAATTTAAGATAATTTATGTCCTAAATTTTCGTTAATCAAAGTACCACCTTATATAGTGGATTTGAATATTTCCTATTTTTGTGCCGATGAAGGAAACCGTACACAGACTATTCTCCATATTGATGGCCATGTTATTATTGGTTTCCACCACGTCATGGGCGGTTGACAAGCACTATTGTATGGGGCATTTGATGGATGTGTCCTTTTTTGCGAATGCCAAGGATTGCGGAATGGATATGACGCCTTCCGACGAAACCTCCAAAACGGAAGAGAAAAGCTCATGCTGCGATGATGAGACCATGGTCGTCGATGGTCAGGACAATCTAAAAATATCGGTGCAAGATATTGATCTGGGCCAACAATTCTTTTTGGTCTCCTTTACGTATTCCTATTTAAATATTCTAAGTCCCATTGAGGAACTCCCAGTTCCCAATGAACATTACCCGCCTCCCATACTCGTCAAGAACATTCACCTACTCGACGAGGTCTTTCTTATTTGATCACTATTTGTTTAATCGTTCCTGTGCACCAGGAAAGAACCCTTTTTTGATCCAAAACAGGCAATAGGGTCGGTTTGTAAAACGAAAAAACGATTTCCTCCCTCGAAGAAATCAAAAACAATAGTAATCATGAAACACACGTATAAAATTACCGGTATGACCTGCAGCAATTGTGTTGCGTCGGTCACTGAAAAATTATCAAAAGTCGAGAATGTCACCGGTCTCGAAGTGAACTTAAAAAGCGGTGAAGCCGATATTTCCATGAAAGAGCATATTCCTTTAAACATGCTTCAATCGGCACTTCCTGAAAAATACACAATTAGTGAAAAAAACGGGTACGTACCTGAATCTCTGGTTGACGACTTTGGCAATAAGTCGAAACTTCAGCAACTGAAACCATTGCTGCTCATATTTCTTTACTTATTTGCGGCCTCCTTTCTTTTGAACTACGGCGATTGGAATACTTCTGAAGCCATGCTTGATTTTATGGGACTTTTTTATATCGTCTTCAGTTTTTTCAAGTTGTTGGATCTCAATGGTTTTCCTGAAAGCTTTCGTATGTACGACCCGCTGGCAAAGGTGACACCTTTTTATGGATGGATTTATCCTTTTATAGAGTTGGCGTTGGGGCTAATGTTTTTGATGCGATATGAAATTACTATCGCCTTGATTGTCACATTGGTGGTTTTAGGGATAACCACAATCGGAGTTACAAAGACCTTAATGGATAAAAAGAGCATTAGATGTGCCTGTTTGGGTACCGCTTTAAAGCTGCCGATGACCGAAGCGACGTTCATTGAAAACGCGATTATGTTGGTCATGGCCATTACCATGATCTTAAAACTTGTTTAAACAGAGAAGATGAAAAAGTATATAGCAATGGCCGTAATGGCGTGTTCGACCTTTTCCTTTTCGCAGGACAAAGTAGAAGGTATGGTAATGGAATCAAATACAGAGAACAAGCACATAGGCCTTTCGGGTGCGAATGTGTATTGGATGGATTCTCAAATAGGCACTATCACGAATGAAGAGGGGTTGTTCAGTATTCCTTATTCCAAGGAATACAATAAACTGATAATCAGTTATATAGGTTTTGAATCGGATACCTTGACGATTACCGAACCCAAGATAGTACACCATTGGTTAAAACCTTCCAATGAGTTGGATGAGGTCGTGGTGCAGAAAGAGCGTGATGCACTTCAAAAAACTTATTTCAGCACCCAAAATGTGGTTACCGTAAACAGCGCAGAGCTTTTAAAGGCCGCCTGTTGCAACTTATCAGAAAGTTTTGAAACGAATCCTGCGATCGATGTCAATTTCAACGATGCCCTGACAGGGACCAAGCAGATCCAGATGTTGGGCCTGACGAGTCCGTATTTATTGATAACGCAAGAGAATATTCCCATGGTACGTGGCGCATCGCAGACCTATGGCCTCACTTTTACCCCGGGAACATGGGTCGAGAGCATACAGATCACCAAAGGGGCCGGGAGCGTGGTGAATGGATATGAAAGTATTTCGGGGCAAATAAATACCGAACTCGTTAAACCATTGACGGACAAAATGGTCTTCGTGAACGGCTATGCCAATAGAAATGGCCGTTTAGAGCTTAACACCCACCTGAACAAAAAATTCAGCGATAAGTGGAGTTCGGGCCTTTACATTCATGGCAATAGAAGGGATCATAAGGAAGATGGTAATGAAGACGGTTTTTTAGATGCCCCTTTGGCCAATCAGATAAATATAATGAACCGTTGGCAGTATCAGAATCCAGAAACGGGTTGGGTCAGTTTTTTGAACCTACGGTTTTTGAACGATGAAAAACAAGTGGGTCAAACCAATTATGACCCAGATACCGATAAATTCTTGGCCGATGTTTGGGGCAGTGAAATCGATACGCGACGTATTGATTCTTCCATTAAGTTGGGATATGTATTTCCGGAACTCCCTTTCCAGAGTTTTGGTTTTCAGGCCTCTTATAGTAAACATAAACAAGATTCATATTATGGACTCAAGCGCTATGATATTGACCATGAGAGCGTGTATTCGAACCTTATCTTCAATTCGATTATCGGAGATACCCGCAGCAAGTTCAAAACAGGGCTGACCTTCGCTTACGATGGATACCAAGAATTGGTCAATACCCAGAATTTTGAAAGGGATGACGCCTCGGTAGGGGCTTTTTTCGAGTACAGTTATGAGAATCTTGAAAAATTAAGTCTTACGGCCGGATTACGCATCGATTCGCACAACCGACTGGGAACGTTTATTACCCCAAGATTACATGTTCGATATACGCCTTGGGAACGCGCCAGCTTAAGGGGTTCTTTTGGAATGGGTAGAAGGGCGGCCAATATTTTTGCCGAGAACCAACAACTTTTCGCCACCTCGCGAAGCGTTCAAATTTTGGATGCCGGTGGAAGTATCTATGGACTTGATCCCGAAGAGGCCTTGAATTTCGGGTTCAGCTTTTTGCAAGGTTTTACTTTTCTGACAAGGCCGGGCAACATTTCATTTGATTTCTATAAGACCGATTTCAAAAATCAAGTAGTTGTCGATTGGGAAAACCCTAGAACGGTTACTTTTTACAATCTTGAAGGGAAGAGTTATGCAAACAGTTTTCAAGTGGAGGTCGACCATGAGGTTTTGAAAAACTTGGAATTGCGTACGGCCTATAAATACTATGATGTCAAGACCGATTATCGTTCGGGCAGTTTGCAAAAACCGTTACAGGCCCAACATCGTTTTTTTGCCAATTTGGGCTACAAGACCGAGGCCAAGGAGAATGGCTCACAATGGAGGTTCGATTATACGATCCACACATTGGGTGAACAGCGCTTGCCGAATACCGACGTAAACCCACCCCAATTTAGATTGGGCGGATTCGCAAATGGGTATAGCTTGATGAACGCACAGGCTACAAGGGTATTTTCCGATCAGTTCGAAATTTATGTAGGCGGTGAAAATTTGACTAATTTTAGGCAAACGAATCCGGTTTTGGGTGCCGATAATCCCTTTGGCGCAAATTTTGATACCAGTATCGTGTATGCACCGATAATGGGGCGTATGTTCTATGCAGGCTTTAGATATAAACTTTGAAAAATAAATCGATAAAATTTAAACAGATGAAGACAACATTCTTGACAATTGCAATACTACTTTTCTCCTTAACAGTTTTCGCGCAAGAGAAAAACAAGAAAATCAACATGGAGGTCGATGGCAAGTGCGAAATGTGCAAAATGCGCATCGAGAAAGCGGCCTTGGGCGTGAAAGGCGTGAAATATGCCCTTTGGGATATTCCTTCGCACCAACTTTCGATGGTCATTGATGAACGGAAGACCGACCCTATGAAGATAAAGACCGCCTTGGTCGAAGTCGGCCATGATACTAAGGAATTAAAGGCGACCGATGAAGCCTATGCCAATGTGCATCCGTGCTGTAAATATCGTGAGAATGATACAGATGATAGTGACACACACTAAAAACCAAAAGCTGCGTTCTTTTGGAAATAGTGGGTAGGCTATGAATTTTGGGCATATCGATGTCAATATAATTGTTCAAAAGTAGGTTCATAAAATTATTTCCGCCTATTTAATACACGGAAATAAGAACTAATTTTAATTGAAATTTTAAACATTTCAATCATGGCAACAGCAAAGAAAGCAGCTCCAAAAGCCGCCGCCAAAAAAGCCGCTCCTAAAAAGGCAGCGACCAAAAAGGCACCAGCGAAGAAGAAATAATCTGTTTGGGGGGCTTATCAGATAGGTCCTTTAAGATTCTAAGATCGAACCACTCGTGATTGACGGGTGGTTTTTGTTTTTGGCGACTTTCAATAAAACAAAAGCCGCTTGGAAAATTGGGTTCCAAGCGGCTTTGAAGTGTTTTAAACCGTCGACTTACATCATTCCGGGCATACCGCCGCCGCCCATAGAAGGGCCGGCCGGTGCATCTTCTTTGATGTCGGTCAAGGCACATTCGGTGGTCAAGATCATTCCGGCGACCGAGGCGGCATTTTCCAATGCTACCCGTGTCACTTTCTTGGGATCGATGATACCAGCTTTGAACATTTCAACGTATTTTTCAGATTTTGCGTCATAACCATAATCGGCTTTTCCGTCCAAAATCTTGGCCACTACTACAGAACCTTCGCCACCTGCATTTTCAACGATGGTGCGCAATGGAGATTCTATGGCACGGGCCACGATCTGTAGTCCGGTTTCTTCATCAGCGTTTTCAACCTTGACTTTTGCAAGCGCAGATTTTGCCCTTACCAAAGCAACACCGCCACCGGCAACGATTCCTTCTTCGACGGCAGCTCTTGTTGCGTGAAGCGCATCATCGACACGATCTTTCTTTTCTTTCATTTCGACTTCAGAGGCGGCACCGACATAAAGTACGGCTACGCCACCGGCCAATTTGGCCAAACGTTCTTGAAGTTTTTCACGGTCGTAATCAGATGTGGTCGTTTCGATCTGTGATTTGATCTGGTTGACACGAGACTTGATATCCTTTTGAACACCGCCGCCGTTGACGATGGTCGTATTGTCTTTATCGATGGATACTTTCTCACAGGTACCCAACATGTCAAGTGAAACATTTTCCAAAGAGAAACCGCGCTCTTCAGCTATTACGGTACCTTTGGTAAGAATGGCGATATCTTCCAACATCGCTTTTCTGCGATCACCAAAACCAGGTGCCTTAACTGCGGCGATTTTTAACGACCCCCTTAATTTGTTTACTACCAAAGTGGCCAATGCCTCGCCATCGACGTCTTCGGCGATGATCAACAACGGTTTTCCCGATTGTGCCACAGGTTCCAATACCAGCAGCAAATCTTTCATTGCAGAGATCTTCTTGTCGAACAAAAGGATGTACGGATTTTCAAGTTCCGCTGTCATTTTTTCAGAATCGGTCACAAAGTAAGGAGAAAGATAGCCTCTGTCGAATTGCATTCCTTCCACTACATCTACATAGGTATCGGTTCCTTTGGCTTCTTCAACGGTAATAACGCCTTCTTTGCCGACCTTTCCGAATGCCTGGGCTATCAACTCGCCAATGGTCTCATCGTTATTGGAAGAAATTGCGGCTACTTGCTTAATCTTTTCTGAAGAATCGCCGACTTTTTTGGATTGTTTTCCCAAATTTTCAACAATGGCCTCGACCGCCTTGTCGATACCTCTCTTCAAATCCATTGGGTTGGCACCGGCGGCAACGTTCTTCAATCCTTCTTTAACAATAGATTGTGCCAAAACAGTGGCGGTGGTTGTTCCGTCACCGGCCAAATCATTGGTTTTCGAAGCAACTTCTTTGACCATTTGAGCACCCATGTTTTCAAGGGCATCGGCCAGCTCGATTTCTTTTGCAACAGTTACCCCATCTTTGGTCACCTGAGGTGCACCGAATGATTTGCTAATGATCACGTTGCGACCTTTAGGCCCTAAAGTAACCTTGACCGCATTGGCCAAGGCATCTACGCCTCTTCTCAGGCCGTCGCGGGCATCAATGTCAAATTTTATGTCTTTTGCCATAATTATTGTTCTTTTTTATTTGTTTCCCCAAATTGTAGGGATGATTTTAATTGTTCTTTGTGTTTTGAAATTTTCGATTAAAGCGAAGCGAAATATTAGATGATCGCAATGATATATTTCTGTTGCATCATTAGGTAATCCTTGCCTTCCCATTTTAACTCCGTTCCACCGAATTTTTCGTAAATGACACTGTCACCTACTTTGACACTGATCGTCTCGTCTTTTGTGCCCGGTCCGACGGCAACGACTTTACCTTTTTGCGGTTTTTCCTTTGCAGTATCCGGAATATAGATGCCGGAAGCAGTTTTGGTCTCGGCCGCCATAGGCTCAATAAGAATTCTATCCGCCAATGGTTTAATACTAACTTTAGCCATATTGTTTAGTTTTTAAAATTGATTTTAAATTTCCCGTATGTTCGGGCATAAATTGTGCCAGTTCAAAGAAACTGACATTTTGTAAAATGAAAATGCCAGCTTGTCATTTTGGCTGGCATTTTTGATATGATGGATCGTTGATTTAAAGACTGTCCGTGGGGTCTGCCTGATCATTTGTCGGGGTGGCAGGCACCTCTTCAGGTACACTTTCGGGCACCGTTTCAGGTACTACGGTCTCAATATCGTCACCGTTCAGCAATTTAGAATCGGCATCACCAAAATTGCCTTTCAACGCAATGTTCGATGCCAATATCAGAACGACCAAAAGTATGGCCAAGGTCCATGTGCTTTTATCTAGGAAATCACCGGTCTTCTTAACCCCGCCCACGATTTGGGTGCTTCCTCCACCAAATGAAGAAGACAGGCCGCCGCCTTTAGGGTTCTGGACCATGATGACCAAAACCAGCAGGAAGCAAACGATGATAATAAGGATCAAGAATATTGAAAATGTACTCATTACTCTCTTGGATTTTCTTTTCGAATTTTTTCTATCGCCCGAATTCGGTCTGCAAAGAAACCACTTTTTTCCGGATATTTCAAACTTAAAATTTTGAATGCTTGTATGGCCTTTTTGTACTTTTTCTGTTCTAGATAGACCTTGGCCAAAGTCTCGGTCATCAACTCATTCTTGTCCAATTTGACCGAGGTCGAAATATCGACTTCAGAGCTGCTGCCTTCTCGGGGAATGATTTTAGGATTCTCTTCCAAGAACTTATCGATCAACTCGAATTTTTTCTTTTTAGAGTTTTCTTCCTTAGGTAATATTCCGGAATCATTATCCGAAGCCAAATCATCAACCTTCTTTATCTTGTCTGAATGCCCCGAACCTGAATCTTGCTTCTTTAAAGAGGTCAATTGTAACCACTCGCTGAAAGAATGTTTTTCGTTCTTGGTGAACGCTAAAGGTCTGCCCAATTCAAGTGAAGCAACCACATCATCCTTTTCGATTTGCTCATTTGTATTTGTGTCAGAACTTTTCGATTCGACCGACAACGGTTCTAAATCCGAATCGGGCTTCTTCGGCATTTGTTGTGTCGGCCTGTCTACAGAATCAACTTCGTTTTCTGTAGGTTCATCGTTGTTGCCAAGAATGGTCTTGGCTATGTCGTTCTGAAGAAATTCTTCAGAGGTTATGAAATCGAAAAGTACGTCCCTATCGGCAGTATATGCGGCTGCCACTTTTAAGGCGTTGTTATATTTGAAACTGTTTGCGTTTTTCAGGCCTTTAAGGTGCAGGGCCCTGGCGGCCTGAAAATAAGGGTATTCGTCAATGACATCTTCAAGCTGCGCGGTTTGTTCGGTTGAAACCACTTCATCTGGATGCTGTAACAAATATGTGAAATCCTGTACTTTCATGTCATGATCTGACTACCAATCGGCCAATGAGGCATTAAAAATATCCTGTGTGATCCTTTCGAAAATCACTTCATGTGCCTCATCCTTTACCGATGATAATTGTGCTGCCGCGGGGTAGTCGTAAAAGAAAGAAAAACGTTGGTCAAAGTCGGCATCTTCTTTGGTGTTGTTATAAAACCTGACTTTTACCGCGATCGACAACCTATTTTGGGCCGCGGTCTGTTGCGCGGTTGCACTCATTGGCGAGATGCGATATTCGACAATTTCACCCTCATAAACAAGGTCGCCGCCCGAAGCTACCAAGGTCAAACTCGACTGGTCTTGGATCCTGGTTTGAAGCGCTTGTGTAAAATCACGGTCCATGCCCGGTTCAAATATGGATCCCGGACTTTGCGTGGCATAATTTTGAAAATAGTCTACCCGAAAAGTCTCTGCCGTACCGACGTTGCCCCCTGTGAAATTATAGGCTCCACATCCAGAGATCATACTGACGGTCAAAAAAATAAAAATGGCCTTAACGTTTCTCAAGATTTTATAATTTTTAACACCTAACACCTAACACCTAACACCTAACACCTAACACCTAACACCTAACACCTAACACCTAACACCTAACACCTACAAATCGTACTGTTTTATCTTCCGATAGAGCGTACGTTCAGAAATACCCAACTCGGCCGCCGCAGCTTTTCGCTTTCCTCGATTACGCTCCAACGATTTTTTGATGAGCTCTATTTCCTTTTCATGTAAAGATAGGGTTTCCTCTTCCTCTATTTCTTCCGCAAAATGATACTTGTCCTCTTGTTGTATATGCTGAGGAACCGGTTCTACAGGCGGGTGGTTCGGTAGTTGAAGTACTTCGGTTGCCACTGTGTCCTCCACGTTGTCGTCGACAGTATTTTTCTTGTCGTTGCCGTATATTTTTTGGATCAAGGTCTCGTTTTCTTCTTGAACCTTCTCTGAACTATCATGCTTCAACAGTTCTAAAGTGAGCTTTTTCAGATCATTAAGATCACTTTTCATATCAAAAAGCACTTTGTACAATATTTCACGCTCTGTGCTGAAATCACCATCTTTCTTATTGGTGCCCACCACTGCCGGTAAATTCGAGCTACTTGCAGAGGGTAGATAGCCGTTCAAAGTGATCGCCGAGATATTCCTGTTCTCTTCTAGAACCGAAATCTGCTCGGCAATATTTCTAAGTTGACGGATGTTTCCGGGCCAGCGATAACGCAATAGCAATTGAATGGCGTCGTCATCCAATCGAAGTGTCGGCATTTTGTACTTCTGCCCAAAGTCGGAAGCAAATTTTCTGAACAATAAGTGAATATCATCTTTTCGCTCGCGCAATGGGGGAATATTGATTTCGACCGTACTCAATCGATAATAAAGATCTTCTCTGAACTTTTCTTTCTTAATGGCCTCGAACATGTTTATGTTGGTAGCGGCAACGATTCGTACATCGGTCTTCTGTACCTGTGAAGAACCGACCTTCAAAAATTCGCCGTTTTCCAAAACCCTAAGCAATCGCACTTGGGTGGTCAATGGCAGTTCGCCGACTTCGTCAAGAAAAATGGTTCCGCCATCGGCTACCTCAAAGTAACCGCTTCGGGTCTGAGTCGCTCCGGTAAAAGCACCTTTTTCGTGACCGAAAAGTTCACTATCTATCGTGCCTTCGGGAATTGCCCCACAGTTTACAGCGATATACTTGGCATGTTTTCTGTGCGACAGGGAATGGATGATCTTGGGAATGGATTCTTTGCCGACACCGCTCTCTCCCGTCACCAAAACAGAAATATCGGTCGGGGCGACCTGAATGGCTTTTTCAATGGCACGATTGAGTTTTACATCGTTGCCGATGATTTCAAAACGTTGTTTTATTGCCTGTACGTTTTCCATTGATTGTCTTTCACACTTGTAACCGTGCCCTTGCCTTCAACTGAAAGTACTTGGGCCAAATTTTTGCTTTAATTATTTTTTGAATACCCCATGGCCTTGCCGATCAACGTGGCAGAGGTACAACTATCCATTCGTACCATTACGAAATCGCCCACTTTATAATTTTCCTTGGGAAAGACCGCTACCGTATTCTGCGAATTGCGGCCCATAAAATGGTCGTTTGATTTTTTCGAGACCCCTTCGATGAGCACTTCTTGAACTTGGCCCAAATGTTGTTCGGTACGCTCTTGGCAATGTTTTCGCTGTAGTTCAATGATTTCAGATAGCCTTCTTTTTTTTGTTTCGAAAGGTACAGCGTCTTTCAATTTTCTGGCGGCCATTGTGCCCGGTCTTTCAGAATAGGCGAACATGAAACCGTAATCGTATTTTACATATTCCATAAGCGATAGCGTATCTTGATGGTCTTCTTCGGTCTCGGTCGGAAAACCAGCTATCATGTCTTGTGAAATTGCGCAATCGGGAATAATCTTCTTGATATTGTCGATAAGTTCGAAGTATTCTTCGCGAGTGTGCAAGCGGTTCATTTCCTTAAGAATGCGATCGCTTCCGCTTTGCACGGGCAGGTGAATGTAATTGCAGATGTTCTCAAACTTGGCCATGGTATGGATTACGTCCAAGGTCATGTCCTGCGGATTCGAAGTCGAAAATCGAATGCGCATTTTAGGTTGCGCCGAAGCTACCATACCCAAAAGGTCAGAGAAATTGACGGCCGTCGCCTTTTGCATATCGGACGCTTTGACAAAGTCTTTTTTCAACCCACCGCCGTACCAAAGATAACTGTCGACGTTCTGGCCCAGTAGCGTAACCTCTTTAAAACCTTTTTTCCATAGATCGTTTACCTCATTAATGATAGAAAGTGGGTCGCGACTCCGTTCTCGGCCCCGTGTAAAAGGTACGACACAAAAGGTGCACATATTGTCGCAACCGCGTGTAATGGTCACGAATGCCGTGACCCCGTTCGTATTTAACCGCACCGGCGCGACGTCACCATAGGTCTCTTCCTTTGAGAGTATGACGTTCACGGCGTTTCTACCTTCATCGATTTCTTGCACGAGGTTCGGCAGGTCTTTGTAGGCATCTGGCCCGACGACCATATCGACGATTTTTTCCTCTTCCAGCAATTGGCTTTTCAATCGTTCTGCCATGCAACCCAGAACACCCACCTTCATATGGGGGCGTTTTTCTTTTACTGCATTGAACTTTTCAAGGCGTTTTCGAACGGTAAGCTCTGCTTTCTCGCGAATCGAACAGGTATTGACCAGTACTAGGTCGGCATCTTCGAGGTTGTCAGTAGTATTGAACCCTTCATTGGCCAATATCGAGGCCACGATTTCACTGTCCGAAAAGTTCATTTGGCAACCATAGCTTTCGATATAAAGCAGGCGCGTGTTCTTGACATTATCCTTGGTCGACAATGCAGTGCCTTGAATCGATTCGTTTAGTACCTTCTCCATAAGCCGCCATTTTCTTGTAATCAAATGGATGGGCAAAGATAGCATTATATTCAAAAAAGTGACATTATGACAGTTTATTTTAGAACTATTTTAGCGTTTATGGTTACCTTTAATCGAGTAAATCAGCGGCTATGAATTTTACAGCGGTTAATGAACGAATACTATCGAGCAGGAGTTTGGATTTTGGCAGCATCTTTGGCCGATCCATCGAATTGTTCAAAAAAGTGTGGTTGCAAGGTTTCATAACCTTGTTTTTAACATTTGTGACCATAATACCGTTTTATGTGCTCTTTTATCTACCCCTGATCGGGGCTGGAATATCAGACCCGGAAATGGTACGAACAGAAGAGTTACCACCGGTAATTCTTGTATTGATGATGTGTTTGTTTCCTATTCTGTTAATGGCAGTGATGACCATTGCGCTGGCATTTAATGCGGCTTTTTTAAGGATATGCAGACAAAAAGATTTGAGCGAAAATGGTCGTGAGGATTATTTCCATTATTTCAAAAAGAGGTATCTGGGCAAATGCCTTGTGCTTTCTTTAATGATGATCGGTCTTGGTTTTTTGGGGATGCTGACATGTGGGGTCGGGCTGATCTATGTAATCGTGCCTTTGTATATCATGCCCGCTTTTTTAGCCTTTGACGAAGAATTATCACCGATCGAGATTGTCAAGGCCAGCTTTTCATTAGGGAATAAAAATTGGTTGACCGTTTTCGGATTGGTATTTTTGATGGGAATTTTAGCTGAACTGGGCATACTGTTATGCATAATTGGGGTTTTCTTTACCGCAATGCTCGCTAAAATACCTGCCTATTTTATATATAAGGATAGCATAGGCATCTCTTTTAACGATTAGTCTTTCGTCGAGTTTTTTGAATTCTTGCGCAACTGTTTTGGGTCGATGACATCTAGTAAGAAAAGACCAAAAAAAAATTGATTATGAAATGAGTATAAACAAATTTAATTTTTTGCATTACGACCGAAATGATTAAATTTTTTATGCGAAAGCGCAGTGGTTGATCTAAGCAGAAAAGTTTTGTTTGATTATTTACTCAACAAAAATTTTTAAAGAGATGAAAAAGAAATTTTTATTCGTACTGTTTGTAGCTTCCCTTGGGTTATTATCATGTGAAAAAAATGATGACAACAAATATGCCGATTATCTTGTGGCCAGACCCTTAAAGGTCAGTATGGCCGAATTCAAGAACGGTGTTGATGTAATCGCCCCCAAACCCGTTGAAGAATCGGGTAAAATTTATGCCTATCAAAATTATATTTTTGTTAATGACAAGTACCGTGGCGTTCATGTAATTGACAATACCGACCCTAGTAATCCCAAGAAGATTTCCTTTATCAAGATTGCCGGCAATGTCGATATTTCCATAAAAGATGATTATCTATATGCCGATAGCATTACCGATTTGGTCGTACTTGACATATCCGACATAAACAACATTACCATTGTGAACCGTTTGGATAATGTGTTGCGAGATAATGTTGTGTGGCCCGCCGAGGCCGATATTTTTGAAAGTGAAAATATTGATTACGAGAATGAGATTATCGTTGGTTGGGAAACGGTCACCGAACGAAGGCTTATTTCTGAATATGAGAAAAATATTTTAAGGGGAGATGTTTTCGCATTGGCAGAGACCGCAAACGATGCGTCTGTTGGTCAAGGCGGTTCGCTGGCAAGATTTAAGATTGTCGAAAATTATCTTTATGCGGTCGATAGCCATAATATCAATGTATTTAATATAGAAGATCTGGAGAATCCGCAAGACCTAGAGGATGTTTATGCCGGATTCGACATTGAAACGATTTTTAACCGTGGCCAACATTTGTTTTTGGGTAGCATGCGAGGTATGTATATCTATGATATTTCTTCACCGGCCACACCGACATTTGTTTCCGAATTTCAACATGGCACAGCTTGTGACCCGGTGGTGGTCGATGGCGATTACGCCTATGTAACGCTTCGGGGCGGTAATTTTTGTGGAGCGACCGAAAGTGGACTTTTCATTGTCGATATTTCGAACATTGGCAATCCTGAGTTGAAGATTTCCTACCCCATGGACGGACCCTATGGACTCGGAATCAAAGATGAAAAACTTTTTGTCTGCGATGGTGATTCTGGTCTAAAGGTTTACGACAAGACCGATGTTGAGAATTTGGTGGCCTTGAACCACTTTGAGAACATCAACACCTTCGATGTAATTCCTTTGGAGAATTCACTTCTAATGGTAGGTGAAGATGTTTTATATCAATACGAATATTTAGAGAGCGACATCGCCTTGATGAGTACGTTGCAACTGAATTGATACAATGTTTGAATTGTCTTTGTTCAACGCCGACAAGTTAAGACTTTGGGCAAAATCGATTTTGGTTTTGCCCATTTTTGTGATTTCTTGTGACGATTTTGACGATGCAACCGATCTTGCCGTAAACGATTATTTGATTTTCGGCCACTTTTATGGGGAGTGCTCTGGCGAAGGTTGTATCGAGATATTCAAGCTCGAAAACGGTTCCTTGTTTGAAGATACACAAGATATTTATCCCAATGCCATTTCTTACTACAGGGGTAATTACATGATCTTGAATGTTGACACCTTTAATGGCGTCAACGATTTGACGACTTTTTTTCCGTTAAGGTTATTGGGCGAAAATGACAGGATAATTGGAAGGCCTGATGCAGGTGATTGGGGCGGACTGTACATCGAATACAACGTCAATGGAACACGAAAGTTTTGGCTCATTGACCAAAAGAAGGATAATGTTCCACCATACCTACATACTTTCATTGATAAGGTAAATGAAAAGATCCGTTTCATCAATAATAAGGGCAGATGTGGTTTGGCGCCGCAATCGGGAAACTGTGAGGCGGCGATACCGAAATATTACTACGACCCACAAGATGGGGAATGCAAAGAGTTTATCTGGGGAGGTTGCGATGGCGTAGTTCCGTTCCACACCTTGCAAGACTGCCGCGAATGCCTATCGGACTGATTGCCCGAACCTTTAAAATTGAAATCTTTCGCCTTGCACACATGCGGTTTTAACGCCCTTTAGAGCAGGGCTTTTTTATTCCATATATATTAAGGTATAAGTGCATATTAAAATTTTCGTATACATTTGTTCCCTCAAAAACCGATGAATGGCCAAGAATTTAGTGATAGTAGAGTCACCTGCAAAGGCAAAGACGATTGAAAAATTTTTAGGAAAAGATTATAAGGTAGAGTCCAGTTTTGGACATATTGCCGATTTGCCCTCTAAAGAACTGGGTGTCGATGTCGACAATAATTTTGAACCGAAATATATTGTCGATAACGAGAAAAAGGCCTTGGTCAAAAAACTTAAGGACCTGGCAAAGAAAGCCGAGACCATTTGGTTGGCCAGTGATGAAGATCGTGAAGGAGAGGCTATCTCATGGCATTTGGCCGAAACCTTAGATCTTGATAAAAAAAAGACGAAAAGAATCGTTTTCAACTCGATTACCAAATCGGCGATTCAAAAGGCGATAGATAATCCGCGTGATATAAACTATAACCTTGTCAACGCACAGCAGGCACGCAGGGTGCTGGATCGTTTGGTGGGGTATCAGCTGTCGCCCGTGCTTTGGAAGAAAATAAAACCGGGACTATCGGCAGGACGAGTGCAGTCGGTCGCGGTACGCTTGATCGTTGAGCGCGAAAGGGAAATTGAAGCGTTTGCTCCAGAGGCTTCCTTCAAGATTTCCGCAGAGTTCAAAACGAATGACGGTAGTGTGTTCACCGCAAAACTTTATAAGACATTTTCGTCAAAGAATGAGGCTGAAGCTTTTTTGAAACAGAATATCGGGGCCAGCTTCACAGTTGCCGAACTTGACAAGAAACCTGCTAAAAAATCACCTTCGGCACCTTTCACAACCTCTACCTTACAACAAGAAGCCTCGCGAAAACTCTATTTTTCAGTTGGCCGCACCATGCAGGTTGCGCAACGTTTATATGAAGCAGGTTTGATTACGTACATGAGAACCGATAGCGTGAATTTGTCGGGCGAGGCTATAAATGCCGCCAAAGAGGCCATAATATCCAACTACGGAAAAGAATATAGTACGGTACGTAATTTCAAGGGCAAATCAAAAGGGGCCCAAGAGGCGCACGAGGCCATTAGGCCGACCGACATCAATAATCAAACCCCTTCGTTGGAACGTGATCAGGCCAAGCTTTATGAATTGATTTGGAAACGAACCATTGCCTCCCAAATGAGCGATGCACAGTTGGAACGTACCAACGTAAGGATCAAAACGAATACGCATTCCGACGAATTTACCGCCAATGGCGAAGTAATCAAGTTCGATGGATTTTTAAAGGTTTACATGGAAGGCCTTGATGATGAAGATAAGGCCGAAGAACAGGAAGGTATGTTACCTGCCATGAAAATAAACGATGCCCTTACCAACAACTACATCAGCGCGACGGAACGTTTTTCGAGACCACCTTATCGTTTTACCGAGGCATCCCTTGTTAAAAAACTTGAAGAACTGGGTATCGGAAGACCCTCGACCTATGCACCTACCATTTCTACAATACTCAATAGGGGCTATGTCGAAAAAGGAACCATAGAGGGCACTGAAAGAAAATATACTCAATTATTGTTGAAATCGAACGAGGTCAAAGAAAAGACCTTGACCGAAATGGTCGGTTCCGACAAAGGAAAAATGGTGCCCACCGATATTGGTATGATCGTGAACGATTTTTTGGTAAGCCATTTTGCCAATATTCTCGATTATAATTTCACGGCCAAAGTTGAAGAAGATTTTGACGAAATTGCCGAAGGCAATGAAGATTGGCAGAAGGTGATGAAAGATTTTTATAAAGACTTCCGCCCTAATGTTTTGGATGTCGAAGAGAATGCCGATCGTGCCAGTGGTGAACGGGTTTTGGGCGAGGATCCGAAAACCGGAAGGCAGGTTTCGGTACGTTTGGGTAGGTTTGGCCCGATGGTCCAGGTCGGTACGGTCGATGATGAAGAAAAACCGTTGTTCGCGAGTCTGTTGCCAGACCAGTCATTGAATACGATTACTTTCGAAGAGGCCATGGAACTCTTTAAACTCCCTCGTGATCTTGGGGTTTTTGAAGGGGAGGAAATTGCGGCTAATGTTGGCCGTTTTGGACCTTATGTGCGGCACGGAAAGAAATTTGTTTCGCTGCCAAAAGGAGAGAATGCCATGGAGGTCACATTAGAAAGGGCAATAGAGTTGATCAAGGAAAAGCAGAAAGCCGATGCGCCCATTGCAGCATATGAAGGTAAAGACGTGGTCAAGGGCGTTGGTCGTTTCGGGCCCTTCATTAAATGGGACGGCATGTTCATCAATGTGAACAAAAAGTATGATTTTGACAACCTCACGCAAGCCGATATCGAAGAACTCATCGAAGCCAAAAAGCAAAAGGAAATAGAAAAAGTTGTGCAAGACTGGCCTGAAGAAGGCATTCGCATTGAAAAGGCGAGATGGGGCAGACATAATATCCTGAAAGGCAAGGTCAAGGTAGAGCTTGCCAAAACGGTCGATGCCTCAAAAATGACCTTAGAGGAAGCCAAGGCCTTATTAGAAAAGAAAGCGCCCAAGAAAAAGGCCAAGACGAAAAAGTAACCTATCTTTTGTAGGCTTGTGCGCCGCAGATAATGGAATCTTACCGAACAAAGGATAATCGGCAAAGGTCGTGTTCTATTTTTGTTAAAATAGTTGTTGACAGTTTGAAAGAATCATAGGCGATTTACGTTGCTCCTTATGCCTTAACCCAATAACTTTGTAACAAAGAACCTGACAATCATCTTTTATGGCTTATGATTTTTTGGTCCCTGTCGAAGACAAAGTTTTGGCCCATTGTGAACTTCTACCGCCACAGGCCTTGGGTAGACATATCCACGCCCATACCACCAAAGACGGGCTCCCTGTACTGGCATTGGCATCTTTGGCCATTCTTGGGGTGAAGGAATCAAGAAATGCCTTCGAGAAAAAGCCCGATAAGCTCGATACCTCAGGTATTCGTTTGCAGTTATACAAATTGATGATGGGCAATTGGAACTCCAATATTATCGACATGGGTGATATTGAGGAGGGAGAATCGGTCGAGGACACTTATTTTGTAGTAAAGGAAATCGTAGCCGGCCTTTTGGAAGAAGATATTGTTCCTGTCATTATAGGAGCCACCCAAGATATTACTTACCCCGCCTATCGTGCTTTCGATGGTATTGTCGATATGATCAATCTGGTGGCTATAGATAGTCGTTTTGACTTTGGAATTGACGATGAATTGATTTCCTCGCATTCGTACATGAGCAAGATTATTACCGACAAGCCGAACAATCTTTTCAACTTTTCCAATATAGGGTATCAAAGTTATTTCAATGCCCAAGAGGAGCTAGATCTTATGGAGCGCCTTTTTTTTGATGCCTATAGGTTGGGCGACGTCGCTGCCGATATTGCCTTGGCCGAACCTGTGCTCAGAAATGCACATCTGGTAAGTTTAGATCTTAGGGCCGTTCGGGCAAGCGAGGTAGGGTTGCCAAATAGCTTTTCCCCAAATGGTTTTACGGGGCGGGAAATCTGTGCAATAGCGAGATATGCCGGTCTGAGCGATAAGGCAAGGGTATTCGGCATTTATGAAATGGAGAACGGCAATCAATCAAGTCAGTTGATCGCTCAGGTCATTTGGTATTTCATTGAAGGGTTCAACTTTCGAATTTCTGAATCCCCATTGACCCACAAAGATGACTTCACAAAATATACGGTGCCAACTGAAAATGAGCAGTTGGTCTATTATAAGAGTCATTTCACCGATCGGTGGTGGGTAGAGGTTCCTTCTGTTTTGACTTCACATACTAAACCGGGTCTGCCCGCGTTGTTACCATGCACCGAAAAGGACTATTTAGACGCATGCGACCAAAACATTCCTGACCGGTGGTTCAAGGCCTATAAGAAAGGGTTTAATTGAACATAAAATTTTTTAAGGGATAATAACCTCCGATACAATATTTTACTCAAATCGAAGTTTTAGAGAGTAGAAATGCTAATTGTGTTTGCAGTTATAACCATAATCGAAATTTAACCTAAAGTATGAAGAAGCTATTGTTATCATCTATAGCGTTTGTTTTTTTGCTCACGAGTTGTGGGTCAAAGACAAAAGGAGAACTAGTTGGGGCCAAAGGCAAGAAATGGTATCCGGAGAAGCCTTACGGAATGGAGCTGATTCCCCGTGGATCCTTTATCATGGGTAAGGCCGAAGAAGATCAGGCCAAGGTTCTCAATGCCCCCACAAAGACAGTTACAGTACGCTCGTTCTATATGGACGATACCGAGATTACGAACAGTGAGTACCGCCAGTTCGTAGAGTGGGTTCAAGATTCGATTGCCAGGACCAAATTGGCAGAACTTGCCGATCAGTTAGGTTTGGGCCCAGAAGATGGCGGAATCGGTGAATACGCATACAAAGATGCTGATACCACAAAATTATCGGTATATGATAAATATATGTTGGATAATTATGTGGGCATGGGCGATAATTTAAATGAGGGTAGAGCACTCAATAGGGACCAAGACCTGATATGGGATATTTCAGATTATCCAGATGAGTATTATACCGAGGTGATGGATTCTTTGTACATACCTGAAGAGGAGTCGTACAACGGTCAACGAACTATTGATGTGACAAAATTAAAGTACAAGTATAGCTGGATGGATATCGAGGCTGCCGCTAGGGCAAAGACCGGAAGAAGAAAAGATTTCATCCGTCATGAAGAATTGGAAATCTATCCTGATACAACGGTATGGATTCGAGATTTCGAATACTCTTATAACGAGCCCATGCACAACGATTATTTTTGGCATGATGCATACAGCGATTATCCGGTGGTAGGGGTTTCATGGAAACAGGCCAAGGCCTTTTGTAATTGGAGGACCAAGTTCAAGAACGACGACCAAAAAAGTCGCGGTAAACAATTTGTGAACCAGTTCAGGCTGCCTACCGAAGCCGAATGGGAATATGCCGCGAGAGGTGGTATCGAAGGTGGCACCTATCCATGGGGCGGGCCTTATGTAATCAGCGACACGGGTTGTTTCATGGCCAATTTCAAGCCACAGCGAGGTGATTACGCTGCTGATGCCGCCTTGTATACGGTAGAGGCCAAGTCGTACGAACCGAATGATTTTAACCTTTACAACATGGCCGGTAACGTATCTGAATGGACGAATTCAAGCTATGACCCAAGTTCTTATGACTACGTGTCGACAATGAACCCGAACGGGGGTGATGGCAGCAATTCCAGAAAAGTGATCAGAGGTGGTTCTTGGAAAGATGTGGCGTATTTTCTTCAGGTGAGCACCAGAGATTATGAGTATGCCGATTCGGCCCGAAGCTATGTAGGCTTTAGAACAGTGCAAGATTATATGGGAGAAGAAGATTCCACACAATAAAAAATACAATACTAATAATAAATACACCCCCCTCCGGAACCTTCCGGAAACAATCAAATTTTAACCAAATACTTTTAATAAACTTAAATTAAATTCTAAATTATGGCACAGTCAAAATCAACAAAGAAACTATTCAACATGGCCTATGGCCTTGGTGCGTCCGTGGTAATTATCGGTGCATTGTTTAAAATCCTCCACTGGGAGTTCGGCCCTCTTACAGGTGGTCTGCTTCTTGCGGTAGGTCTTATCACAGAGGCACTTATTTTTGCGATCAGTGCTTTCGAACCGGTAGATGACGAATACGATTGGTCTTTGGTATACCCAGAATTGGCCGGTGGTGCTTCTAACGGAAGAAGCAATGAGATGGCAGAAATCAAGGAAGCCGAAGCTTCATTGTCCGCTAAATTGGATAACCTATTGAAAGAAGCCGGTGTCGATGCCAGCTTGATGGAAAGCCTTGGTGACAGCATCAGAAACTTCGAAGGTGCGGCCAAAGGTATCGCCCCTACAGTCGATGCTATGGAGTCTACAAGAAAATATTCAGAGGAAATGGTTCAGGCGGCCGCCCAAATGGAATCTTTGAACAGCTTGTACAAAGTTCAATTGGAAAGTGCCAGCAAACAAGCTTCGGTAAACGAGGAAGTCGTACAGAATGCAAGCGCCTTGAAGGATCAAATGAGCTCATTGGCTACCAACCTTTCTTCTTTGAACGGAGTATACGGTGGAATGCTTTCTGCAATGAATAGAAACTAATTGGATTTAGTACAATAAACCCAAATCAAATTAATAATTAAATCTAATTAGAAAACATGGCAGGAGGAAAGCAAACGCCACGTCAGAAGATGATCAACCTTATGTATTTGATCTTCATCGCGATGTTGGCCTTAAATATGAGTAAGGAAGTTCTAGCTGCTTTCGGAATAATGAACGAAAGGATGGAAGCTTCTAACAGCAAGACAATGGAAAGCAATGAGGCTTTCTTGGCAAGTCTTGAAACGAAAGCATCTGAAGATGCGGCCAAATATGACAAGCTTTACAAAGACGCCCAGAAAATCAAGCAGTTGTCGAAGGACTATTATGATTATTTGGAAGGTTTGAAGCAAGGTATGATGGAAGGGGTCGAAGACCCTAAAGACTACGCCGTAATGGATAAATCGGATTGGTTGGACCAGAAGTTTTTTCAAGGCGACCAATTGGGTGAAGGCGGTAAAGAGTTTATGCAGCGCATCAACGATTACCGTACGCAAGTTGCCGCTATCGTTCCACAGGGAATAAAAGCTTCAGTCAATGATCGTTTTGAAACCGGCGATGCCAATGGCAAAGTTGAAAAACGTGACGGAACCAAGCAAGATTGGATCAACTACCACTATGAAGGGTTTCCTTTGGTGGCCTCGTTGGCCAAGTTGACAGCGCTTCAATCCGATATCAAGGCAACCGAAGAAGATGCTTTGAAAACGATGTTGGCCGGTGAGTTGACCGAACAGGTTTCATTGAAGAATTTTGCAACTTCTTTGATGGCCACTAAGTCTGCCTTTTATAGCGGAGAGCAGTACGATGGTAAAATAATCATTAGCAAGACCGACAAAACGTCGACTCCCGTTAGGGCCGAACTGACGTTGGACGGAAGAAAATTATCCGATGGAAAAGATTATCGTTTGGAAGAAGGAGGCGTTAAAATGTTGGTCGGTGCAGGTGCTCCTGGTGACCATACTGTTGAAGGTACTTTGTTCTTCATGCAAGATGGTGAGGAAATCCCTGTTCCCGTTAAGAATACATTTGCTACCATAAGCAAGCCTAATGCCGCTTTGATAGCCGCCGACAAGATGAACGTTGTTTATCGCGGTGTGGCCAACCCAATGTCGATTTCGATTCCCGGTATACCTAATAACAAGGTTCGTGCCTCGGCCCCAGGTTTGAAATCGGTCAGCGGAAGCAAATATGTAATGAACCCACAACAGGGAAGAACGGTAACGATTACGGCTTCAGGTACATTGCCTGACGGCCAAACGGTATCCTCTAAATCCGAATTTCGTATCAAGGATATTCCGCGACCTTCTGGTACGGTTAGCAAACAAGCCGGAAACCTTGAGTTGCCGAGAAACAACTTGGAAATCGCTACCATCGGTGCGATGTTGGAAGACTTTGATTTTGATTTGAACTTGGCCGTTAGTGGATTTAAGTTCAAGGTGCCAGGTCAACCAACGGTAGCCGTTAATGGGAACAAGCTCGACTCAAGGGCCAAGAATGCCTTGAAAAGGGCCAAGCGAGGTGACGCGGTTCAGATCTTTGACGTAGAAGCTTATATCACTAATAATAAGAGTTACAAATTGAAGAAAGTATCTCCTATTGTAGTGGAGATTACAAACTAGTAGTATTAATTGACCGGACGGCCTTAGAAGTCGTCCGGTAATTTTAAATTGAAATAAACATGAATTGGAAGAATGTTTTAATAGTCGGTGCGGTTGCATTGTTGCCGATTTCCATGATGGCCCAGGCGAATATCTTGAACGCCAAGAAGCCCGAGGATATCGGTAAGAAGACAGAGGCCCAAAAGGCCATGGACAATGACGCTCCTTTGGAGTATGGCTATGTCGATGATCGCGACATCCTATGGTCGAAGACCGTTTGGGAAGTCATCGATCTTGATGAGCGTGTCAATTTTCCGTTGTACTATCCTACGGATACCATAGACATCGGGGCCGATAGAAGGTCATTGTATGACGTGCTGATCAAGAACGTTAAGAACGGAAAACTTGAAGTTTATGCCGATTCGTATTTCACCGACAAGCGAAAGTTCAATGATTTACAGGCTACCTTGCAAAGCGTAGATACGACCGACTACGGTTATGAGCAGCTAAATGCAGGCGAAGCTCTTTCCGCCGAATATGTCATCAGGCGAGATCTTTCTGCCGCCGATATCGAAGAATACCGTATCAAAGGTATGTGGTACTTCGACAAGCGACAGGGAGAATTAAAATATCGCTTGTTGGGTATTGCCCCAGTGGCTCCCGACGTAAACTTTATCGGTGATGAGTCGATGGATCCGGATCAGAACAAAGTAGAACTTTTCTGGGTATGGTATCCTGACGCACGGCAGATTTTACACGAAGCGAAGGTGTTTAACCAACGTAATTCGGCACAGCCGATATCATTCGATATGTTGTTGAACGCAAGACGGTTCGGAGCGATTATCTATAAAGAAGATAACGTACACGGTGACCGGGCGGTAAACGACTATATTGCCGACAATGCCTTGTTTCAACTATTGGAAGCCAATAGGATCAAAGAGGTTATTCGAGATCGTGAACAAGATATGTGGGCATACTAGCATAAAGAATTCCAATTCAAATATTTAAAAAAACCTGACATTTTTAGTCAGGTTTTTTTGTGCTTAAAAGTTAATCGACAAATATTGGGTCGCCAACAGTTTCACCTCCCAGTGAATAGCTTGAAAGATTTTTTTTTGTCATTGGAGCGAAATTTTAGTGACAGGGAGTGCGATACCCTCCAATTTTTTACCTTTGCCCAATGCTTGATTATCTTATTGTCGGCTCCGGTTTGGCGGGAATCTCTTTTGCAGAGACACTGGACCGAAACAATAAATCGTTCAAGGTAATCAGTGACGATTCACAAGTCTCTTCAAGTGTGGCCGCCGGATTGATCAATCCGGTGATATTAAAACGTTTCAAACTTGTATGGAAGGCCAAAGAACAGATGGCTCTGGCCAGGCTTTTCTATCAAGGCTTGGAAAAAAAACTTGAAATTTCGCTTTATTGCCCAATGAAGGTATTTCGTCGTTTTATATCGGTCGAGGAACAGAATCTATGGTTTTCGGCTTGCGACAAAAACGGGTTGAGGGAGTTTTTGTCAGACCATATCCATATGAATGCCAATGCTTATATTGACGCCCCGTTTGGTTTCGGCGAAGTACAACAGACCGTAAGGGTCAATACCCAAATGTTGATTTCGGCTTATCGGGAATATCTACTAAACAGGGGATCGCTGCTGTGGGAAAAATTCAATTTCGACAAATTGATAATACATGAAAACCATATCGAATATGGATCGGCCAAGGCCAAACAGATTGTCTTTTGCGAGGGATTTGGCATTAAAGAAAACCCATATTTCAACTATCTTCCCATAGCCGGTAACAAAGGTGAATATGTATTCGTAAAGGCACCTGAATTGAAATTAGACCAAGCCATTAAATCTGCCATATTCTGTATACCTGAAGGGAATGACATCTATCGAATCGGGGCAAATTACGACCGATGCGATGAAACAAATGAACCGACGATCAAAACAAAAAAAGAGCTTTTGAAAAAGTGGGAATCCATTTTTAAATGTTCGTACGAAGTTATTGACCAAATAGCCGGTATACGCCCGGTGGCAATCGATAGAAGGCCGGTGATAGGCAGGCATCCGAAATACAATAATTTGTATGTTCTGAACGGCTTCGGTTCGAGGGGAGTACTGATCGCACCTTATGCGTCGAAACAGCTTTACGGCCACATTGAAAATGAAGAACCGATAGCTACCGAAATGTATATCGCACGTTTTAATAAAAAACACTACTCCGGTTGAACATCGGTGGCCTTGGAGTCATACTTCACAAATATGTTGATCCATATATTCCGCGAAGTACGGATGATTATGGGCAAAAATAGGATCAACGTGCCCACGATGGCTACGAAGGTATATCTTAATGAGGTTCCCAAGAACAAATATGAAATAACGAATGCCGCGACCGCAAAGGCGATTCCGACCGCATAACTGACGTACATCGCCCCATAAAAAAATGACGGTTCTATCTTATACTTGGTGTCGCAGCGTGAACACCGATCGTACATTTTAAAGATATTCGTCAGGTTATAGGGGTTCTTGTCGAGATACATGCTCTCTTCATGGCACTTGGGGCAAGTTCCTGTTAAAATGCTGTAGAGTTTGTTTCCTTTTTTTAACATTTGCAAATATTTTTGCAAAGGTAAAGCATTGCAAGGGCAATGAATGTGACTATTATTACAAAGAATGCTGAACGTCCATAATCTTTCCGTTTCCTTTGGAGGCGAATATCTATTCCAGGAAATATCATTTCGTCTGAACGGTGGGGATCGTGTCGGGCTGATCGGTAAAAATGGCGCCGGCAAGTCTACATTGTTAAAATTATTATCGAAAGATATGCCGTTCGATTCAGGCACGATTGCTATCGAGAAGGAAATCAAAATCGGTTTTCTTCGGCAAGATATCGATTTTGAGCAGGGTAGAACGGTATTGCAAGAGGCCTATCAGGCCTTTCATGAGATAAAACAATTGGAGCAACGCTTAGATGATATCAATCAGCAATTGGTCGATCGCACCGATTACGAAAGTGATTTTTACCATCAACTGATGGTCGATCTGAACGAAGTTACCCATCGTTATGATATTTTAGGAGGATACAACTATCAGGGCAATACCGAAAAGATACTTCTAGGGCTTGGGTTCAGCCGTGAGGATTTCAATAAAAGAACGGACACTTTTTCGGGCGGTTGGCGTATGCGAATTGAACTGGCCAAACTTTTATTGCAAAGTAATGACGTGCTCTTATTGGACGAACCTACGAACCATTTAGACATAGAATCGATTATTTGGTTGGAGCAATTTTTGAAAAACTTTGCTGGCGCGGTGGTCATCGTATCGCACGACAAAATGTTCTTGGACAATGTTACCAATAGAACGATCGAAATTTCATTGGGCCGCATTTACGACTATAACAAACCCTATTCCAAATATCTGAAGTTGCGGCAAGAGATCAAGCAGCAACAGTTGAACGCTCAAAAGAACCAAGAAAAAGAGATACAACAGGCCGAAAGATTGATCGAAAAGTTCAGGGCAAAAAGCACCAAGGCCTCAATGGCCCAATCGATGATCAAAAAATTGGATAAGATGGAACGCATCGAGGTTGATGAAGATGACAATGCGGTCATGAACGTTCGCTTCCCAATTTCCATAACACCAGGAAAAGTAGTAGCTGAGATCGAAAGCCTAACAAAAAGTTATGGTGACAATTTGGTATTGGAGAACATAAGCCTGCTCATCGAACGCGATAGCAAAACGGCCTTTGTTGGCCAGAATGGACAGGGTAAATCGACTTTGGCGAAAATCATTGTAGGTGATTTGGATTATCAAGGGCATTTAAAGCTAGGCCATAATGTGCAAATAGGCTATTTCGCCCAGAACCAGGCCGAATATCTAGAGGGTTCGAAAACGGTTTTGGATACCATGGTCGATGCCGCTAACGAAAAGAACCGCAGCAAGGTTCGCGATATTTTGGGATCTTTTCTTTTTAGGGGCGATGATGTGGAGAAATACGTAAAAGTGCTTTCAGGAGGCGAAAGAAACAGATTGGCCCTTGCTAAAATGCTCTTGCAGCCTTTCAATGTCCTTGTTATGGACGAACCAACTAACCATTTGGACATTAAATCTAAAAATGTGCTCAAACAAGCCCTGCAAAATTTTGAGGGCACCTTGATTCTTGTGTCTCACGACCGTGATTTTCTGCAAGGGTTGACCAACAAGGTATACGAATTCAAAGACAAGAAGATCAAGGAGTATTTAGGCGACATCGATTATTATCTTGAGGAAAGAAGTGCCGAAAACTTCAGGACCATTGAAAAAAAGGAGGAAATGACGAGTAGTTCCGATAGAAACGACCTCGATAAAAACCAGGGAACTTCTTTTAAGGACCAGAAAGAGATCAAATCACTGAAGAACAAGCTTAGTTCGACCGAAAGCAAGATAGCCATACTTGAAAAAACAATTGCTGAAATAGATCATGAATTGCTCATGAACTATGATCAAACCATCGCCCGGCCGCAGTTTTTTGAAAACTATCAAAAGAAAAAAACCGATTTGGAAAAACTCATGGAAAATTGGGAAACTATTACTCTAAAGATTGAAGAGCTATCGAACTGACCTGATAATCACAGGATGATTTTTGCTTTACAACATAAAACGTGGTTTTCACAACAAAAATGGGTATTTCACCGATTATTATTTGAATTTTATCTATAATATAGTAATATTTGTAAGTAAAATCTGAATAAATGCGAGTTTTAAAATTCGATTTCTTGAGATAACGATTATAATAGGCTTATGAAAAAACTACTTGCTTTTTTTGCGCTGTGCCTGGTTATGACGCCCTTAGCTTTGGCAAAGGTTCCTAAGGCGGAGAAAAAGGCTTTATTGGACTTGTATGAAAGTACCAATGGAGACCATTGGATAAAAAAATGGAACCTAAACGCACAGGTTTCCGACTGGTACGGTGTTAAGGTTGAAGAGGGCCATGTTATCGAAATAAACCTTTTCAGGAACAATTTGATGGGCGCCCTGCCTAATAGCCTTGGAGCTTTAAAGCACCTTACCAAGCTCAATCTTGCCTTTAACAATATTACCGGCGAGCTACCTGAAGGCATTGTTTTGTTGAGTAATCTTGAAGTACTTAAATTGGAGATGAACAAGATCAAGGGAGAGATTCCTGAAAGTATCGGCGCCATGGAAAATCTTCAAGAACTTTCGTTGTTCAACAATTTTCTTTCTGGAAACATACCCGAAGGACTCGGAAATATCAGTAATCTGAAAATATTGAATTTATCAAGTAATTCACTTTCCGGAGAAATTCCCAGTACATTGGGAGATTTGGTGCAGCTTGAAAGCCTTGGGCTTTTCGAGAACGATTTATATGGATTCATACCACGGGAGATGGGTAATTTGGTGAAGATGAAAGAACTCGTACTTGCCAACAATCGATTGACCGGTGCCATTCCGGAAGAGTTTGGTCAATTGGCCAGCCTGGAGGTGTTTCAGATCCAGAACAACCAATTCAATTCTTTCGAAAATTTAAAAATGATGGATTCGCACCAATTTTTGGTATTCGACTATGATGATGATAATAACAAAAATGACTTCAAGGACATAAACTTTAGCAAGACAAGAATGGCTGACACGAAATTTGAAGACGATATTGACAATGATTGAGCGTCCATAGAATATTGAGGTCCAAACAAAATTCGATTGAAAGGGATAGCCATGGGCATCCCTTTTTTGTTTTGCCGACCTTACTTTATTTAAGATATATTTAACTAAAGGCGCTTAAACCAATAGTTAGTTTTGTACTCTAATCCAGGGCCAACCTTAGCATTACATGGACAAAAGAAAAATAATACTATCTTTTTTAGGGGTACTTTTAATTATTGCCTCGATATACGGGGCAATTGCCATTGTCAATAGTAAGAACATGCCCAAACCACGACCTGAAAAGGTCGTTAAGACCGTTTTTGTCGATACGGTCAAGAACGGCATCGTAGATATCGTTGTGCCGGCCAATGGAAATTTGAAGGCCAAACAACGGGTTGAGCTTTACTCAGAAGTACAGGGTGTATTCAACCAAGGGAACAAACTTTTTAGACCGGGGCAGCAATACGGGATCGGAGAAACAATTATAAGAATCGACGCGGACGAATATGCCGCCTCTGTGCAATCCGCTAAAAGCAATCTTTACAATCAGATTACTTCAATAATGCCTGATTTACGCCTAGATTACCCTGAGATCTTCGACAAATGGCAAAAGTACCTGAATGGTTTCGATATGGCCAAGGGCACGCCTAAACTTCCTGAAATGATTTCGGATAAAGAGAAGTATTTCATCTCAGGTAGGGGTATTTTGACGAGCTACTATAATGTTAAGAATCTTGAACAGCGTCTGGCCAAATATAGGATCTCCGCACCATTTAATGGAGTGCTGACCGAAGCTTTGGTCACTGAGGGATCATTGATTCGTTCGGGGCAGAAACTGGGCGAGTTCATCAATACCGATGTCTATGAATTAGAGGTTGCCGTTAGCAAGACCTATAGCGATTTGCTCAAGTTGGGCGAGAAGGTCGAACTCTTGGATTTAGAGGGTGATAAAACCTATATAGGTGCTGTATCCAGAATCAATGGTAATGTCGATCAAGCCTCACAGACCATAAAGGCCTTCATTGAAGTAAAAGATGAAAGCTTGAAGGAAGGAATGTATTTAGAGGCGAATTTGAGCGCTAAAAAAGAAACTGACGCCATAGAGGTCGATCGGGGCCTATTACTTGAAAATGATAGAATTTTTGTTGTTAAAGACTCGGTCTTGGACCTTATCGACGTAAGGCCGGTTTACTTCTCGAACAAAAAAGTAGTCCTTAAGGATGTGCCCGAAGGCATTACAATAGTCTCAAAACCTGTTGTAGGTGCATATGCGGGCATGCTGGTCAAGGTTTTTGGCGAATAAACATCGATACTGGAATAATGAGGAATATCATATCCTATTTTATAAAGTACCACGTAGCCGTAGACGTTTTTATTCTGGCGTTCTTCGTTTTTGGAATTTTCGGTGCCTTATCGCTCAACTCTTCATTTTTTCCTCTTGTAGACTCAAAAAACATTTCCATTAGTATTACCTATCCTGGGGCATCTCCTCAAGAGGTCGAAGAAGGTATTGTTCTAAAAATTGAGGATAATTTGAAAGGTCTCGAAGGCGTAGACCGCGTTACATCGACGGCAAGGGAGAACAGTGGTACTATAAACGTGGAAATTGAAAAGGGAAGGGATGTCGATTTCATGCTCCTCGAGGTCAAGAATGCGGTTGATCGGGTGCCTTCTTTTCCTACGGGTATGGAACCGTTGGTCGTATCAAAATTGGAAGCCATTCGGCAGACCATAAGTTTTGCCATAAGCGGCGATGATGTACCCTTGGCTACCTTGAAGCAGGTAGGCCGACAAGTTGAAAACGAGTTGCGCACCATCGATGGTATCTCACAGATTCAAATGTCCGGTTATCCTCAAGAGGAAATCGAGATTGCCGTAAACGAAAACAGTTTATTGGCCTACAATATGTCATTCAATGAGGTGGCACAGGCTGTTGCCAATGCCAATATTCTGGTAACCGGGGGCAATATCAAGACTGATGCCGAAGAATATTTGATTCGTGCCAATAATCGTTCCTACTACGGTGATGAGCTTTCCAATTTGATCATAAGGGCCGATGCTTCGGGCAGTGCGGTTCGTTTGAAAGACGTTGCCATTATTCGAGATCGTTTTGCCGAATCGCCCAATGCCTCTTATTTTGATGGTAATCTCGCCGTAAGTGCCTCAATAACAAGTACGAATACCGAAGATTTGATAGGTGCGGCTGAAAAGGTCAAAGAGTATGTCGAAGACTTTAATCAAAAACACAATAATATTAAGCTCGATGTGGTCAGCGACCAATCTAAGACCTTGACCCAACGCACTGAGCTGCTGACCGAAAATGCCATTATCGGAATGATATTGGTGTTGGTGTTCCTATCGTTGTTTTTAAACACTCGACTGGCTTTTTGGGTGGCCTTTGGACTACCGATTTCTTTTCTGGGAATGTTCGTTTTTGCGGGCCAGTTCGATGTTACTATTAATGTGCTTTCGCTTTTCGGTATGATTATCGTTATCGGTATTTTGGTCGATGACGGTATAGTAATTGCCGAAAATATATATCAACACTATGAAAAGGGTAAATCACCCATTCAAGCCGCAATAGATGGTACCATGGAGGTTATTCCTCCTATAGTATCGGCCATAATTACGACGGTACTGGCGTTTTCAATTTTTCTTTTTCTTGATGGTCGAATAGGGGAGTTCTTTAGCGAAGTGTCGGTCATCGTTATACTGACCTTGGTCGTTTCTTTGGTTGAGGCCTTGATTATTTTGCCCGCTCACTTGGCACATTCCAAGGCTCTTGCACCTTTGGACCAAAATCCAAAGAAGGGGTTGGCAAAAGCCTTTGCCAATTTAAGGGTAATCAACGAAATGGGCGACCGTTTTATGATGTGGATGCGCGACAAGCTATACAGCCCTGCCTTACGGTTTGCCCTACGTTATAAGATTTTGACCTTCGCTTTTTTTATGATGGCTTTGATATTGACATTTGGATCAATGGGAGGTGGGATTGTCAGAACAGCGTTCTTTCCAAGAATAGCCAGTGATAGGGTCGCGGTCGAACTTTTGATGCCCAATGGCACCAATGAAAAGGTCACCGATTCGATTATTGGCCTGATCGAGGAAAAATCGGCTATCGTTAACCAAGAACTGACCGAGAAATATTTACAGGGTTCCGGAAAAGAACTTTTCGAAAATACGATACGGATCATTGGTCCGGGTTCATCGGCGGCCACTTTGGTAATCAACCTACTACCGGGTGAAGAACGGCCCGATGCCATTAGATCTGATATGGTGACCAATCGGTTGCAAGAACTGGTAGGCCCGGTTATCGGGGTCGAGAGCCTTATTTATGGTTCAGGAGGTAATTTTGGGGGCAGTCCGGTTTCGGTATCCCTTCTTGGGAATAATATTCAAGAGTTGAAAGCGGCCAAGGCCGAATTGAAATCAAATTTGGAGAACAATGCTCTTCTGAAAGATGTTGCCGATAATGATCCAGCCGGTATCAAGGAAATAAGGCTACAGCTTAAAGAAAGCGCTTACTCATTGGGATTGGATTTGCGAACCGTGATGAATCAGGTCCGTGCCGGTTTCTTTGGAACTCAAGCCCAGCGTTTTCAGAGAGGGCAGGATGAAATCCGTGTTTGGGTACGCTATGATAGGGAAAACCGTTCCTCGATCACCGATCTTGACGAAATGCGCATTACAACACCCACTGGCAGTAAGGTGCCCTTAAAAGAAATTGCCGACTATACCATTGAAAGAGGAGACGTTGCGATCAACCACTTGGAAGGGCAACGTGAAATACAGGTGTCTGCCGATATTAAAGACGATAAGACGACAAGTGCTACGGATATTATGGCCGAGATCCGTACCGAGATCATGCCAGATATACAATCGAAATACCCGACGGTAACCGCTTCTTACGAAGGGCAGAACCGTGAAGCCAATAAGATGACCGCTTCGTTAAGGGTCGCAGGTCTTTCGGTACTTTTATTGATTTATATCACTATTGCCTTTACCTTTAGAAGTTTTAGCCAGCCTTTGTTATTGCTTCTCTTGGTTCCTTTTAGTTTTACCGCCGTGGCCTGGGGCCATTGGATACATGGTTTTCCGGTGAATATTCTTTCAATGTTGGGCATCATAGCACTTATTGGTATTATGGTAAACGATGGTCTTGTGCTGATCAGTAGATTCAACGGCAATCTTCGTGAGGGTATGAAATTCGATGACGCGATCTTTGAGGCGGGCCGTTCGAGGTTCAGGGCCATATTTTTGACATCGGTAACGACCATAGCCGGATTGGCACCCCTTTTATTGGAAAAAAGCAGACAGGCTCAATTCTTGAAGCCTATGGCCATTGCCATAGCGTATGGTATTGGCTTTGCCACTGTTCTGACATTGTTGATGCTACCGATATTTCTGGCATTTAATAATCGAATAAAAATGAGCGCGAAGTGGTTGAAAACAGGCGAAGATATAAGTAAGGAAGAAGTCGAACGCGCCATTAAGGAGCAGCAAGAAGAGATGCATATGCAGATCAGGGCGCCTCATTCATTGAACGGTAGTAGTCACAAAGAGCCATCCGATACTTCGAAAAGCACCAAAAAAACTTCCTTAGAAACTGAAAGCGAAGAATTGTAATGAAAAAAATTGAATTGCTTGCCCTCTTCATATTCTTGATGGGCCAAGGGATGGTCTTTTCCCAAGAAAAACTATTATCCAAAGATGAAGCGGTAAGTATGGCCCTTGAGAATAATTTTGGGATAAGGGTGGCCAAAAATCAGGTTGAAATTGCAGAGAACAACAAAAGTGTACTTAATACCGGTTTTTTGCCTACGTTAACAGGCAATGCCGGGGCAACCTATCAAAGAGATGACAACACCATTGAATTTCCTGGACAGATTAATGCGGATGGATCTCCTAGGGCCGATGTTCAGATCTATAAAGCCGAGGCACAACGGTATAATTCTTCGCTGAACGCAAATTATGTGCTGTTCGATGGGCTGGGCCGTTTTTATAATTATAAGCGTTTAAAGGAGCAATATCAGCTAAGTGAGCTTCAGGCCCGGGAAACCATTGAGAACACCATGTTGCAGTTGTTCAGTGTTTATTTTGAAATTGCTAGGCTCACCGAGAACGAAAATGTTTTGAGAGAGGCTTTGGAAATCTCTACCCAACGCATCAAAAGAGCCGAGTATGCCTTTGAATATGGTCAGAACACCAAGCTAGATATCTTGAACGCCCAGGTCGATGTAACCAATGACAGTATAAATCTTTTAAGTACAAGATTACAATTGGCAAATACAAAGCGAGATTTGAACGTAGTGCTGAACCGTAGTCTCAACGAGTCATTTAAGGTAGATACTTTGGTCAACTTTATACCAAGACTTCAACTTGAAGAATATATGGCCCAGGCCAAGTTGAACAATGTGGCGTTGTTGCAGACCGAGAAGAACTTGGCCATCAATGCCTATGATATCAAGGTGAACAGATCGGGCTATCTGCCGACATTGGGTTTGAACGGCGCCTATGGTTGGAATTTGAATCAATCTGCCGCCTCGGCATTTTTTCCGGGCACAAATAATGAGAACACCAGGAATTTCGTTTTGGGCGCTAGTCTGACTTGGAATCTTTTCGATGGGGGAGGTACGACCGTACGGGTCAAGAATTCGAAAATAGCCTATGAAAATCAAGAATTGTTAAAGGAGCAGGTAGCGTTGGAGGTCGATCGTGACATTAAGAATGCAATGGCCATTTATGAGAATCGATTAAACGTATTTGAGATTCAAGAACAAAATGTGATTACCAACCAGAACAATTTCGAACGATCAAAAGAACAATTTCAACTGGGCAGGATCACTTCGATAGAATTCAGGCAGGCCCAGATTAACCTTCTAAATGCGCTTACCAATAAGAATTTGGCCAAATACGACGCCAAGTTGGCCGAATTGCAATTGCTTCAATTGACGGGACAACTCTTGAACGTCGATTTTTAGTCTTTCAAAACCATGTACGAGCATTTTTTTCAATGCCCTTATTGTTGGGAACAGATTTCGATGCTTTTGGATTCGTCGATACCTCTTCAAACTTATGTTGAGGACTGTGAGGTGTGCTGCAACCCCATTGAGGTAACACCTCGCTTCGAGGCTTCGCAGCTGATTGGCTTTGAAATCAGGGATATTGGGCAGTAGCAGCCGTTAATCCATTATTTTGATTTTCCCTCCAAAAACTTTGTTTTTGTCCACTTCCTTAGGGTTGCCATAAATATAGATCGTTCCGCCCGCCCTGACTTTGGCCGTGACCTTATCTGTAGCATTTACATCGGCCCTACCGCCTGCGTTAACGGTCACGGTCGTTTGTTCGGTGTTCAATTTCTCGTTGAAGACCTTGCCCCCTGCATTGGCCACCACTTCTTGGGTTTTGGCGTTGCCTGTCAGGGTTATTTCGCCACCTGAAGTCGATTTTATCTCGAGTTTGTCAATGTTGACCTTGAGGTCGACCTTGCCTCCTTCCTGTACCGCAATTCTTGAGAAATCACCGGTCAAGGTATCTTCGGAATTGATTTTGGCATTCTCGTTCGAATCTATGAGACTGAGGTTTTCAGTATAATATACTTTGGCCTCTATATCCCCTCCATCCATATGATTGCCCAATTCCATTCTGATTTTCAAAAGGCCATTTTTATTGGCTACTTCTACTTCATCACGATCCTCTCCGCTAATCACGACCTTATTTTCGCCGCTCTTTATCAGTATTACCTGAATTCGGTCAAAAGCCTTTATTTCTGTAAATTTTTCGAGTTCTACGGTAATCTCTTTCTGTGCGAACATGTTGAACGAGATCAGCCCCATCAGGAAAATCAGTATACTTTGTTTCATTTTGATTGATTTTTGCTTGTATAAATTTAACAAGAAACGTTCCAAATGTAATAATTGTGTGCAAAACTTGCATATGGCTTTCAAAATTGATGCTTACAATGAACAAAAGTTTCTTCAAGCCACTGTAAACAGGGCATCGGGTATTAGCATATGGATTTTGTGCGATACGGGAAGATAGAATTAAATGTATAGATTAGCCGACCAAATTGATTAAATTGCGATACTTAGTAAAAACTTAAAACTCAATTTTTGAAAAAATCCGCTGTCGAAAAGTTCTGTGGCTATAGCCCGTTAAGATATGCCTTTCTCGGAATGCTTGTTCTTGGAATAGCCTGCAAAACGACCAAAGTTGTTGAAGAGTCTACTTCAGGGCAAACAAAGACCGAAGAAGCCCGCATGGTCGAGACCTATTCTGAAACAATTCCCGAAACCGACATATCCATTGACATGGTCAAAATACCTGAAGGAAGTTTTACCATGGGAAGTACGGATGCCGAACCGGATCGAAAGGCCGACGAAGGACCGCAGCGGGAAGTGACCCTAGATGCTTTTTGGATGGGAAAATACGAGGTTACCTGGGATGTGTTCGAACTCTTCTTTAAACAGAACCAAAAATTGTTTCAAAATTTAGAAGCTGAGAAACTCCAGGGCATCGATGCCATTTCCCGCCCAAGTCCACCTTATGAGGATCCATCATATGGTATGGGCAAAGATGGCTATCCGGCAGTGAGTATGAGCACCTATTCGGCACTGGTATTCTGTAAGTGGTTAAGTAACATGACCGGAAAATTTTACAGACTTCCGACAGAGGCGGAATGGGAGTATGCGGCACGAGCGGGTACTGAAACGGCCTACTCGTTCGGAGATAATCAAGACGAGATAGACCAATACGCGGTGTATTATAAAAACTCAGGTAATAAATATGCTCAGGTGGGCAGTAAATTACCCAATGCATGGGGATTGTACGATATGCACGGCAATGTTGCCGAGTGGACGCTCGATGAATACAAAGAAGATGCCTATGCTACGTTGGACACCAAAAATCCTTGGGCCGTGCCAATGGTAATCCATCCAAGGGTCTATCGGGGTGGGTCTTGGGATGATGATGCTGATAAATTACGTTCTGCCGCGAGAACGGCATCAAGTTTGAGACAGCAGAAAAGGGACCCCCAGATACCCAAAAGTTTTTGGTGGTTTACAGATTCGAACTTTGTCGGGTTCCGATTGGTAAGTCCGGTAGTTCAGCCCAGCGAGGACGAACAAAAGAAATTCTGGCAAAAAGTGCTCGATGAATAATGTAGAATAAAAAGCTAAAAGAATGAAGCAAAATATAGTAGTGGTCTTTTTCATGTTCGTTTTGGTCGGACTCACTCCGCTAATGGCCCAAGAAACATATGGGTTGTCCTCTGAAAGCAAGCTAACGATAGAAGGTACTTCGACGGTCCACGATTGGACGGTCACGGCAAATACCATACAAGGTAAGTTAAGGGCTCAGGGAACTTCGCTCGAAGAAATCGAATTCCAGGTCGATGTAGCCGATATTAAAAGCGAGCGTGGTGCGACCATGGATAAGAAAATGTACAATGCGCTAAAGAAAGAAGAACATCCCAAGGTACTATTTGTACTCAATGAAGTAAAAGGTCAAAATGTGCTATCAGGTACTTTGACCATTGCCGGCAATGCCAAGAAAGTCGATATTGAATGCAAAATTTTGGCTTCAAGTGATGAGGTCAAGATTTCCGGAGAACATCGAATTGCCTTGAAAGATTTCAATATTGAACCTCCGACGGCCATGTTCGGGCAGGTTATCGTCGGTGATGATGTTACGGTCAAGTTCGATTTGGTTTTCAAAAGTGAAAGCTGAACGAATCGAAGGCAGGTTACATTTGCTCAAGAATTATTTCTTAATTGCACTATTTTTGGTCGTTTTTACGACGAGCGCGCAGATTCGCTTCGAGTATGAAGGCCAAAAGATGGGTACGCAGATTCGACTGGTATTTTATGCCTCGGACCCAGTAGTGGCAGACTCCGCTTCGAAGGCTGTATTCTCTAGAATCGATGAACTCAATACCATCTTAAGTGATTATCTCGAAGATAGCGAACTGAACCAATTATGCCAACGACCCAAACAACCTGTCAAGGTTAGCGGCGATTTGTTCGAGGCCCTTTTTGAATCCGTGGAAATAGCCAAGAGCACCGAAGGGGCGTTTGACATAACGGCCGGACCCCTGATCCGATTGTGGCGAGATGCGCGAAAATCTAAAATACTTCCGAACAGCAAGGAAATCAAAAAAGCACTGAAGGTTGTCGATCATCGCAATATTACTTTTTTAGGGAAGGATGAAGTCAGACTTGAAAAGGAAAATATGCAACTGGATCTGGGTGGTATCGGAAAAGGCTTTGCCGCCGACGAGGCGTTAGAAGTTCTTAAGGCCCATGGAATCTATTCGGCACTTATCGATATGGGAGGGGATATTACCGTGGGTGACCCCCCACCTGACATGGAATACTGGACACTTGCGTTTTACTATTACGATAAAGAGGGCAAGGAAGTTGCCCAGAAGATAAAACTCAAAAATCAAGCAATTGCCACTTCGGGCGATCTTTACCAATTCTTGGAAGTAGATGGCATACGCTATTCGCACATTGTGGACCCCAAGACCGGTATGGCATTGAATTCACGAATTCAGGTCACGGTGATAGCCCCGAAAGGAACCCTTGCCGACGGCTATGCATCGGCCTTTAGTGTTATGGGAATAGGCAAGACCAAAGAAAAAATTGATCAAATCAGGGGTCTCAACGCATTTATTGTCGAACAAGCGCCGCACAAACATCTTCAATGGATTAGCGATGGTTTTCAGGGATTCTTTCTTACGAACTGATCATTAAACGTGCTCGTCGATTTCTACATGATACTTTTGATCGGAAATCACTAACTTTAGAGAATGCGTTCTAGGGAATAAGGGTATGAAGCAAAAAATTGGAATCGTTGCTATCTTGGTCGCTTTGATAGTGCTGCTCTACGCTTTTAAAAGTGGGGTCTTCAATTCGGCAAAAGATGATTATATAGGTATGGTGTTGCCGAATAAGGTCGATTATAATTTTCATATCAAGCCGATACTTTCCGATAACTGCTACACATGTCATGGGCCTGATGCCAATAAGCGCAAGGCGGGTTTTAGACTTGATGTGGCCGAAGATGCCCATTCTGAACTTCCAGAAAACCCCGGAAGATTTCCCATTGTGCCGGGCAAGCCGGGCAAAAGTGCAATTTATGAGCATATCATTTCCGATGACCCGGATATGTTGATGCCGCCCCCAGACTCAAAACTGGCCCTGAATTCCTATGAGAAGAAACTGATCAAAAAGTGGATCGAGCAAGGTGGTAAATTTGAAAAGCACTGGGCTTTTAAGACTCCTGAAAAAAGTAAGGTTCCAAATACCATAAATATTGAATGGCCACAAAACGAAATCGATGGCTTCATCTTGGCCAAACTGGAGGATCGTAATTTGGCCCCTTCGCCCAAGGCTGGTACCGAAACTTTGATTCGAAGGATAAGTTTGGACCTTACCGGGCTTCCGCCAAAAAGAAAAGTTGTGGATGATTTGATCAAAAATCCTTCAGATAAGTTATTGGAAAAGGTAATCGATGAGTTTTTGGCTTCCCCCGAATATGGAGAGCGAATGACCCAGGCTTGGCTCGATCTGGCGCGTTATGCCGATTCGCACGGTTACCAAGATGATAGTTATCGAAGCATGTGGCCTTGGCGCGATTGGGTAATCCATGCCTTTAATGAAAATTTGCCGTACGATGAATTTTTGACCTGGCAATTGGCAGGCGATATGCTTCCTAATGCGACGAAAGAACAGATTTTGGCCACTGGTTTCAACCGCAACCATCCCATTACTCAAGAAGGGGGTGTCATTCAAGAAGAGTACCGTACCAACTACGTCTTAGATCGTACCAATACATTGGGCAAGGGCATTTTGGGCATAACCTTGGAATGTGCACGGTGCCACGACCATAAATATGATGCCATCTCGCAAAAAGATTATTTCAGTCTTTTCTCATTTTTTAATCAGGTCGATGAAAAAGGGCTGCAGATGGATGCCGTTCAGGCGGCCAATCAAAAGTTTTATGCCGACCCGCCCTACATCACAATTTCTGACAAGGAGACCGAAGACGTACTTTCTTTCGTCAAATTGGAAAAAGGAAAACAGATCAACGTGATGGTGATGAACGATTCGGCCCCCAAGACTACGTTTATACTGAATAGGGGCGAGTACGACCAACCGACCGACTCGGTCTTGCCCGGTACCCCTGAAACTATCTATCCCTTTCCCGAAGGTCTTCCACAGAATAGGTTGGGGCTTGCCCAATGGGTAACCGACAAAAAAAACCCTCTTACGGCAAGGGTTTTCGTTAATCGAATATGGGGAATGGTATTCGGTCGCGGCCTTGTGGAGACAGCCGAAGATTTCGGTGTGCAGGGAAGCCTGCCCACACATCCTGAACTTTTGGATTGGCTGGCCGTTGATTTTATGGAGCATGATTGGGATATTAAATATCTTTTGAAAAAAATCATGCTTTCGGCTACCTATCAGCAAAGATCGGAACTTACCCCTGAACTCAAAAAAACGGATCCTGAAAACAAATTACTGGCCCGTGCACCAAGATTTAGAATGAGCGGTGAAATGATACGCGACTATATTTTGGCCTCGAGCGGAATTTTAAATCGAGAAATCGGCGGGCCTAGCGTAAAACCGTACCAACCCCCTGGTTTATGGGAGGAAACAAATGCTGGAGGTAATCGCGGCATACTAACGACTTATGTGCCCGATGAGGGCGATAAACTTTACCGACGGTCATTGTACACTTTTTGGAAACGTACGCTACCCCCGGCAAGTATGACCATTTTTGATGCTCCTACACGTGATTTTTGTGAAGTACGCCGACAAAAAACAAATACACCTCTACAGGCATTGGCGCTTCAGAACGATGTGCAGGTTTTGGAAGCTGCCCGGGTCTTGGCGCAGACTGTGATTGGCGAAAAAGAAAATACGAGAGAAATGGTTGACGAAACATTTCGGTCGATCCTGATCAGGAAACCGAGCGTGGACGAACTAGAGCTTCTCGAAACCTATTATACCAATGCCTGGGCAGATTTTGATGCTGACAAACAAAGTGCGGAAAAACTAGTTGTCCAGGGTAACTATCCCGTCGCGAAAACCGACCCTGTCAAGACCGCCGCCTTGATGTTGACGGCTCAAGTCATATACAATTTGGATGAAACCATAACCAAAGAATAAGATTATGGAAGAAGAAAAAACGAAATCGGAAAACCCTCTAAAGGTCAATCGCCGACATTTTTTCTCACAACTTAGTGTGGGGATCGGTTCACTGGCCTTGGGTTCCCTGTTGATTCCTGACCTATTTAAGAATAATACCGGACAGGTAGCTCAGCAAAAATTAGGGATTCCACATTTTGCCCCCAAAGCGAAACGGGTCATTTATCTGTTTCAGGCCGGGGCCCCATCCCAATTGGAGACGTTTGATTATAAGCCCGTTTTGCGAAAGCGAATGGGAGAAGATTTGCCTGAATCGATTCGCAATGGCCAAAGGTTGACCGGTATGACCGCAGGGCAGGATAAATTCCCTTTGATGCCCCCCAAAGTGAATTTTCGGCAGCATGGCGAAAGTCGTACTTGGATCAGTGATTTTTTTCCTCATATAGCGAAAATAGCAGATGATATTACAGTAGTTCGCAGTATGCATACCGAAGCGATAAACCATGATCCGGCCATAACTTTTTTTCAAACAGGAAGCCAGATTTCAGGTAGGCCCTGTATGGGATCTTGGCTGAGCTATGGTCTGGGCAGCGAGAACAAAAATCTGCCATCGTTCGTTGTTTTGACCTCTAGGGGAAAGGGAAATAGCCAAGGGCTATATTCCAAATTGTGGTCCAGCGGTTTTTTAGATTCAAAACATCAAGGTGTTCTTTTACGCTCAGGTAAGGATCCAGTACTTTATTTGAACGACCCCGAGGGCATTTCGCGAGCTGACAAAAGACATTTGTTGGATCAGGTTTCTTCATTGAACAAACTTCACCATGTAGAAACGGGCGATGATGAAATAGAGTCTCGTATTGCCCAATATGAGATGGCGTATCGCATGCAGATGTCGGTTCCCGATGTGATGGATGTTTCGAAAGAACCCGAATCGATTGTCAAATTATACGGTGAAGATTGTCAAGTGCCCGGTACATACGCCGCCAATGCGCTGCAGGCGCGAAGATTGGCGGAAAACGGGGTGCGATTCATTCAATTGTACCATCAGGGATGGGACCAGCATGGCAATTTGCACAATGAAATGGCAGGGCAGGCAAAGGATGTAGATCAGGCTTCGGCGGCTTTGGTAATGGATTTGAAGCAACGTGGAATGTTGGAAGATACGTTGGTCATTTGGGGCGGTGAATTTGGCCGTGGAAATTATTGCCAAGGCAAATTCGACCCCGATAATTATGGCCGTGACCATCACCCCAGGGCCTTTAGCATTTGGATGGCCGGTGGTGGAATCAAACCCGGACTCAATTACGGCCAGACCGATGAATTTGGTTATAATGTGGTCGAAAACCCTGTGCATATCAATGATTTTCACGCCACCCTTATGCACACCTTAGGTCTCGATCATGAGCAATTGACCTATAAATATCAGGGCAGACGTTTTCGTTTGACCGATGTGGCCGGTAATGTCATCAATGATCTCTTAGCATAATCTATGGCCCATACTTCAAAAAATAAATGGGTGGATTACACCATTTTCGGACTTTCCGTTTTCTTGATTTTCTGTCTGGTTTTTGAAAAGTATATCGAATTGCCCGTTCTCGTCGCTTGGGTCGGTCGTTGGCATCCCTTGATATTGCATTTTCCGATTGTCCTCCTATTGATTGCCATATTTTTAGGATTGACGGGAAAGAACATTCCCAGGTCATTATTGGTCGTTGCGACCTTGACTGCCCTGATTACTGCTATCTCTGGATTTTTTTTGGGAAAGGAATCTACGAACAAAGGGGATCTGTTGTTTTGGCACCAATGGCTGGGTGGGGGTGTGGCCCTGCTTGCGGCCGTTTGGTATTGGGTGCATGGCATGCAAAAAGGCAAAGACATTGCCGCCAAGATATTACAGGTAATTTTGGCGTGCTTGATCGTTTTTACGGGCCATTATGGCGGCATGGTGACCCATGGCGAGGATTTTTTGGCGCTTCCGGCAAAAAGGGAAGATGAAAAAATTCCTGACAACCCACTGATTTATGAGCATATCGTGGGGCGGATCTTGAAGAATAATTGTGTGTCGTGCCATAATCCGAATAAGCAAAAAGGACAGCTTTTGATGACCAGTCTGGCCGATTTAATGAAAGGGGGCGAAGTTGGTTATACAATTGTTCCCGGTGACCCCGAGGCCAGTGAACTGATACGAAGGATACACCTTCCGGCAGATGAAGAGGAACACATGCCCCCGGATGGCAAAAAGCCATTGGAAGCCTATGAAATTGAAATACTTGAACGATGGATCGCCTTGGGTGCTTCCGACACCCTAAGATTGGATCATTTGAAAAATAACGAACCCCTGGTGGCCTTGGTCGAAAAACTTATGGAACCCGATCCGAAGAATCAGTGGATAGACCTTCCCAAAGTTGCCGACAGCACCATATTGAACTTGTCTTCCGATTATCTCACCATAAATAGGGTCGCCAATGATTCTGATGCGTTGAGCGTTACCGCCTTTCTGCCGCCTGAATATGACCCCAAATACATTATGGATCTGCAAAGGGTCGCACAAAATATTGTGGAGCTTGACCTTAGTGGATTGCCGATCGGCGAAAAAGAAATGGCAGTTGTCTCGCAATGCGTTAATTTGGAGTGGTTGGAACTGGATCGTACACTTATTTCGGATGCCGAGATCGATAACTTGAAAAACCTTGCAAAACTTCGGTTGTTAAAGGCCTACCGAACAAACATAGGCGACAAAGGCATTACAGTATTGAAAGAAATGCCCAAGCTAGAGCGGCTTTATTTATGGGAAACCAATGCCACACCGCAAATATTGACCGATATAAGGTCGAAGAGACCTAACCTTCTTATCGATAATGGCATTGCCGATAGTTTGAAAACTTTTTTTGTGAAGAAAGATTCCGTTATCTTGAATTAACTTTTTGTTGTTGATTACGAGCTGAGTGCATTAAGTTTTACGTCAATGCTTGTTAACTGTGCAATTTGGGGATCTAACAATAAAAACTATAATTTCTATTTTCTTCTGACAACAGAATAGCGGAGACACGGTTTTGTGATTTGAATTACATATGGTAATATCATTTTCGAATCTATTTCAAGCCAATTAGATGTTTTTTATTGCTTATACTTTAAACGCAATTCTTAGGGTATCAATTGTGCTCACATTTCAAAATCAATAAGTCCAATAAGAAGTTCGTATTAAGATATTATACCGATCAAATTGATATTGGCACTGTTAAATTACTTATTGGCTTTCAATTCCTATTTTCTATTAATGATTGAGGTAGTGCATATGTAAGGCATCATCTGGCCACATTGATTTAATGGCCCGAATCAATTAAAATAACAATTTCTTAATATATCTATATAATTAAACTTTCTTTAGTAATAAATAATAGATGACACTATAAGTAAGTAAATACAGCAATATTTTAATAAAAGAGACGTTAATCGATAATATCATACATTTTAACGGTAATTCTTACAGAATGAAGCAACTTACTTATTTCCCTAGAAAATCTAAATTTTCAAAACTGCTATTATTTTTTGCGAGCACCTTTGTTTATTCGCAGGCAACAGACCTTTTGGTAATTGATTCCGATTATTCTAAAAAAGAGCAGCTGTTGTCCCAAGTGTTCGAAGTTCAAATTTTATATCTCGATTCAGAAACGAACCCGTGGACTGATATTCGCGAAGTGCTTTTGGCCGAGAAATCGATTAAGACGGTCCACCTTTTTACCGATGCCACTTATAAAGAAATAAGAATGGGAGGCATTACCTATAACATAGATACGCTTAACGATGAATTTGAACTAGGCATGTTGGAGGGACTCTATCAGGGAACCAATATTCAGCTACTTATCTATAATTGCAATCTTGGATCTAATGCAGATGGACTTTCGCTCATTAAAAAAATCAGCGACCTATCCTATTTCAACGTTGCGGCGCCCACGAAATGCAATTCCGTTTTCACTCCAGGTTTAGAATTTGATTACACCGCCATGGACCTGCCCGTTAACAGTTCAATACTAAAATAGAATAACCGACCATGAAACAAGTTTTACAAAGTATCTTTTCATTTTTACTGCTATTTTTTTTGTCAGGGGCTGCTAGTGCCCAAACAGTTGACATGACCGTGCAGCAGGGGCCCAATATAGATGTTATGGTAACTGTTGGATCGGCTGATGTTGATCTGACTACCTTTGAGGATGACCTTGAACAAGCCATGTACAACAAAGGAATTCCATTAGGCAAATTACGGGTAGAGGCTTATCAACGAAGCTCCATTTCTTCTGACCAGGCCGATGCCGGTGATATTTTCAATAGCTGGAACATCATGGATTTCAACGGTGCCGAACCACCGAATCCGCACAACTATTTGAGCAGCGCCGGTGGAGGTGCCTATAACGGCCCTTATTTCTCTTTTGATAGCGGGTCGAATCAAATATTGGCAGATCCTGTAGCAAGAAACTCGGGCAATTACGGTGTAGCCATGTACGATCCTACCGGTGATGTGTCTGACGGGACCATCTCGGCGACATTCGGGCTCTCCGGCGCACCATATACGCATGCCGAAGTAGGCTTTATCTTCAGAAAGGTCGATAACAACAATTTTTACGCCTATATCATAGATAACCACACCGCATGTGGTAATCTGAGTAATTATGCCAATGGCGATGGTTATCCGGCGGAAGCAATACTAAAAAGGGAAAATGGGGTTACCACGATTTTGGCCGTAAACACCAATAGCGGAAGAACGGGAACGGCTCCTTATGGATGGGATGAAAATCGATCCGATATGTTCGCCGCATTCTACAATGGCCAGAAAATCGATTTTAAAATAGAAATGTCGGGCAATGACATCAAAGTTTCCCGAAGGGGCGGCGGTGGAAATGCTGGAACGGATTGGATCCAATCTTTTGATATTACCGATACCACTTTTCCTTCAGGAAGCTACGGCTTCTATGTGCACGAACAGCAAAATGCTTATTTCAAGGATATAAACATCGAAAAACTAGAACTCCGGGCTTTTAAGGATGTCTTGCGCGAACCACAATGGCGGAACAGTGCCCTTCGTTTCAATGTAAACCTAGATGATATTGAAGTCGCCGATTTTGACAACGATCAAGATTTGGCCGAAATATTGATGCGGACCATCAACGAGGACATACATTATATAGGTTGGGGAACCAATGCAAACCAAACACAGTTTGAACGCTTCATTGTACAGAACAACAATCAGGGAATATTCGTTAATAGGGATAGTGGTGGTTGGACAACGTGGCTTGACGAAATGGCACAATATATCTATGAACAATATCAGTTCGGAACCGTAACCGCCGGTGAATATTTCATTGCCGGCACTTCCGTTGAAATCGATGTTGACCCGGCAGAAATGAAGGCCAATACCGCCAATGCCAGCTACCCAAGCGGTAGATGGAAGATAACGCATGACGAAACTTTTTTCCCGAACGACGAGGGACGTGTATCTTGGAGCGGACTTTATCTTGAGGATGTTCCCGAATATTATGAAAAGCCGGGAGAATATTCTTTCACGTTTGAAGATTTGCCTACGGCGCCCACGACCTTGTATTTTCATAGGAAACCTGTTGCAAGTTTCACCTATAGCGCCGCTACTGGCGTATTCAACAATACCTCCTATGATTTAGACGGTGGCTCTAACAATGGTATTTCACAGAACATTTGGAAATGGAAATCTGTAGATGCCGCATCTACCGATGATTGGACTACCGGGGTTTTCGATAAAAACTCCGTTCCTGACGGCGAATATCTCGTAATGCTTACCGTACAGGATTACCAAGGGACGTGGAGTAGTCCCACAAGCGTATTCATTGAATTAGATGGTGGCGGTTCTGCCGGCAACGAGGATCTTCCGGTATCTCAATTCAATATTCAACCCGACCAATTGTTCACATATTCAGGAAGTATGTTCATCAACATTGCTAACAATTCCATAGATCCCTATGGCCGTACGCTGGCCACTGAAGAGTGGATCGTTACCCAAAGAACATATGACAATGACGGCAACCCTTCCGACACCGAAATTTATAACTCAACTATCGAAATGACCGATTTTTCGGCCTACAATACCCTTTCCGCAGACTACATTATTAGCCTAAGGGTACAGACCGATACAGGTGTTTGGTCAGAACCTTTCTACCGAACCTTGAACATTACACATGACACTACAAATCCCACAATTGCCGCCACTCCAGAAAACGGTGCCATTGACACCAATACGGATATTCTGTTAACGTTTCAAGACGAAAATAGTGGTAGTGGTTTCGACGTACAACGATATGTATTGGTTCAAGATGTAAATCCACCGGCATCTGGTGCCGCCAGTTGGAGTTCGTGGAGCAACAGCCAATCAAAAAATGTATCCTTTTCGAACGGAGGAACCGGATGGTACATACATGCAGAGGCGAAGGACAACGCGGCGAATACCCAAACCGCTACCTTTGGGCCATATGACCTTACCCTAGTGGTTTCTGCAGACGATGATCTCGCCATTGTCGACGAAGATTCGGTTACCGATCCCATAGATGTACTGTATAACGATGTTTACGATAACAACAATTCGCCCTTGATTACCATTATTACACAAGGAACCAAAGGTAATGCCGTAGTGAATGGAAGTAATCAAGTTATATATACTCCGAACGAAAACGAAAACGGCACCGATGTGGTAGTATATGAATTGGACGACTCGGGTACTAAGGTAACGGCCAATATAACAATTTCCATCACCGCAATAGACGACGAACCGACTGCCGTAGCCGATGATTTTATATTGGATGAAAATGCGACCCTTAACGAAGACGTATCTGTTAACGATATTGAGATTGACGATGACGACAGAATATATTACCTGGTAGATTCACCAACCCATGACGCCTCATTCTCCTTTAATGGTGACGGTTCGTTCACTTATGTACACGATGGTGATGAATCAAGTACGGATTCTTTTACCTATAACTTTGAAGACGCGTTTTCCTTTTCCGAAACCGTAACCGTGACCTTGAACATAAACCCGATCAACGATATTCCCACAGGTGGAGACGTTTCAATAGAGGCCATTGAGAATTTACCATATACGTTCGCCGTGACCGACTTCATTTTTTCTGACGAGGATCCCGGTGATTCCTTCAATGGAATACAAATTATTGCATTGCCTTCGAATGGAACATTGACCTATAACGGTTCTGCGGTGCAGACCAATGATATGATCGATGATATAACTTTATTGGGGTATACGCCAAATTCGAATGAATTCGGCTCAAATTACACCTCATTTTCCTTTAAGGTAAAAGATGGGTCAGATACTGTCAGCAATGAATCCTATACGCTGAATATTGATACCTTGGAGGATACTGACGGAGACGGTAACCCTGATATACAAGATACCGATGACGACAACGACGGAACACCCGATACGGAGGACAATTTCCCCAAAGATCCCAATGAGGATACCGACACCGACGGCGACGGCACGGGCGACAACGCCGATACCGATGACGACAACGACGGAACACCCGATACGGAGGACGATTTCCCCAAAGATCCCAATGAGGATTCCGACACCGACGGCGACGGCACGGGCGATAATGCCGATACCGATGACGACAATGATGGAACACCCGATACGGAGGACGATTTCCCCAAAGATCCCAATGAGGATGCCGACACCGACGGCGACGGCACGGGCGACAACGCCGATACCGATGACGACAACGACGGAACACCCGATACGGAGGACGATTTCCCCAAAGATCCCAATGAGGATGCCGACACCGACGGCGACGGCACGGGCGACAACGCCGATACCGATGACGACAACGACGGAACACCCGATACGGAGGACGATTTCCCCAAAGATCCCAATGAGGATACCGACACCGACGGCGACGGCACGGGCGACAACGCCGATACCGATGACGACAACGACGGAACACCCGATACGGAGGACGATTTCCCCAAAGATCCCAATGAGGATTCCGATGCCGATGGAGATGGTATTGGAGACAATACCGATGATGACGATGACAACGACGGTGTTACCGATACTGACAATGACGGTGACGGACTTGGGGACAACGTGGATACCGATGACGATAATGACGGTATTTCGGATGATGAGGACGATTTTCCAAACGACGCTTCGGAAACCATTGATACCGATGGCAATGGAATTGGAAATAATTCCGATACCGATGACGATGGCGACGGATATTCGGACGAAGTTGAATCAGCAGAGGGAAGCGATCCCTTAGACGACCAGAGTATTCCCTTGGATACCGATGGGGACGGTATTCCAGACAATAACGACACCGATGACGACAACGACGGCGTAACAGATAGTGCTGATGCGTTCCCCACCGATAAAGAACCTTCTTTGGTACCTGCTCAAGCTTTTACGCCCAATGGCGATGGAAACAATGATGCTTGGATTATTCCAGGAATCGACAACTATCCAAATAATAAGGTAACGGTATATAATCGATGGGGCCATAAAGTCTTCGCCACTATCTCGTACCGTAATGATTGGGAAGGTTTCTACAAAGACAGAAGGGAAAAACTACCTGCGGGCTCGTACATGTATATAATAGACCTAGGGGACGGTAATGCTCCCCTTCAAGGTTGGATTTTCATAAACTATTAACCGAAAACTAAAGATACAATACCCTTAAGACATGAACATAATCCATAAATTACGGTTATCGATCGCGGTAATTCTTCTCTCCTTTACGGCCGTTGCCCAACAAGATCCAGGCTACACCTTTTATCGCTATAATATGAATATTTATAACCCGGCCTTTACCGGAAGTTCCGAGGGCCCTGAGTTTTCACTGGGAGTCCGAAGTCAGTGGGCTGGGATCAAGGGGGCTCCTGAAAGCCAAAGCGCAATCTTTGGCATGCCCATGGGCAAAAACATCGGCCTAGGGGTTTCAATTCTAAACGATAGAACTTTTATAGAACGGCAAACATGGCTGGCCGTGGACGTCTCTTACTTTATTGAACTAGACGAAAAACACAAACTTTATTTTGGTATCAAGGGAAGCGCAAACTCCTATGATGCCAACACCGATGGTCTGATCACCTACGGTGTCGGTCAAGATGAAAACTTGGTGAATTACGACAGTCGTTTTACGCCAAATATCGGAATCGGGGCCTATTTAAAACATGACAGATACTTCATATCGCTATCGGCACCAAAAATTCTAACTCCCAAACGGCTTCAAGAGAGGGATGGCAATGCATACTTGGGAGTTGACCGTATGCATGCCTATTTGAGCGGGGGCTATAACTTCAAGCTAAGTAAATCGTTAAACTTGGAAACTATGGGGATGCTTCGGTACGTAGATGCTTCACCCTTGTCTTTGGAAGTAACGGGCATTTTTGATTTCGGCCAACGTTTCGAAATCGGGGCTTCTTACAGATACGATGAAAGCATAAGTGGACTGTGCTTGTTCAATATCAGCAGCGGATTCAATATAGGATACGCATATGAAACCTCGGTACAGAACTCGATCGATGGCCTAGACAATAATACACACGAGCTTTTCATGAATTTGAGACTTTGAAAAAAGAGGTTCGAACGTTCATTGATATAATGTAAGTCTAAAACCTTAACATGACTTTCAATTATTTTTGCAAAAAACAGGTCGTTACTTTCATAATTTTGAATTACTGCTTTTTTCCAATTGTTTTATTGTCAAAAGTTGGCCAATTTCCAAGTATTGATTGTCCGTGAGTTGTTGTCAAACTCAAAGGTATTTAAAAAGTATAAAAAAATGTTGCATGGTTATCGGTTGTTTTTTAAGTATTTGTAGTTTTTCTTTCTCTGTTCAAACCATTAAGGGTAATTATTAAAAACACTAAAGAAATTAACTCAAAAAATATTCTTAACCAATACCATTCTTCCCAAGTGTTTAAAACCGACTTCAATTGATTTGTATCAAATGCTTTTGTATATAATATTTGATTAGTTTCTTCAAAGTAGATGTATAAGATGACAATAATCAAAAAACCAAATAAAGCCGATACGATGCAAGATTTTAAAGGCTCCGACTTTTTTTATAGCAATAAATACTTAGGCTAACAGGAATTAAAACAGCTATAATGGTTAGAAAAGTATGGAAACTGACTATCAAAGATCCAAATGCAGTGTAATAGTCATAAAATTCTGCTTTGGATAAAGATTTCCAATATGGAACCAATAAAATGACCCCGCTAATTTTCTATTTACACACTTTATGAGATAGTCCTAGGATTTGGGACTTGCAGCACGAAATATGGTTTCGCTCGCTTAAATCCTTTATGCAATTGTAAATGAATCACTAGCTTTCAATCTTTAAGAAGTACTCTGATGGGACTGTTCCCATCAAATTTTTGAAAGATTTATTAAATGTTGTTTTGGAGTTAAAGCCTGCTTCTTGAGCCAGACCAAAAAAAGTGAGTTCCTTGGCTTTATTCGTTTTTGCTAAATCAATAAATTCTTTTATTCGATAATAGTTTACGAAATCAAAGAAGTTCATTCCAATTCGTTCATTCAAAAGGCGTGCTAAATCGGGATTGCTAATACCTAGCATTGTCGCCAGTTCAGCCTTCACCAACCTACTGTTCAAATACGGCTTTTTGGCAATCATCATTTCTTCTAGCTTTAACTTTAAATCGTTCAAATCTTGGCTGTCCAGTTTCGATTGACTGTATTTTTTTTGAGTTAGTTGCACGGCTCGTATTCGGAACAAGTCAGGTGCAATCATTCCATAATAGGCTATAAAAAGAATAATGAAGGTAATAGCCAGCCAAATGAATTTTCGAGCTTCGCGCTCAAAGGCTTCCGGTCCAAAAAGGCTTCCGGTATAAACCACTATCCAGACCAATAGACAGACTCCTATCGCTATCAAAAAATTGAAGAAGAACTGTATTTTAAGGCTATAACTCAATTCGTTTTTCAACCTTTCCTTAAATCGGACAAATTGTCGCAGTCCCAAGAACCAATAGGTACAATTAAATAGTAATCCAATGGCCACTAGAACATTTACAATGGCATATAATTCCCCTGTTTGTATTCTGGCAACAATTACCTCATTCGAAGGCACTATAAAATAAAAAGTAACAAAAAGTATGTAGGCGATACCCGGTAAATAGTGTACCAAATCTTTTGCCGTAAAACGTGTATTGGTTAATGACGACTTTGTAAAAAGATATACGGTCGAACCAAAAAGTAAAATTGCAAACTCTGAAATAGTGATCAGTCTAAAATTTTCTCCGAAGACCTTAGTCGTATACAGAACCCTACCCAATAAACCGAGGAAAAGTACCAATATCAAAAAGACGATATACCCATTACTGTTTTTACGGTTTTTCGCAGAAAACGAATACACCGACAATAGAAATAGGCTTAGAAAAAAACCAAAATACACCAACTGATTTGCGAATATTTCCATAACCTAAAGAAGGCTGGCAAGTATAAGGTAACTTGCCAGCGTAATTATTTATTTAATAATAAATTGATTCACGTTCTGTATTCCCTTTTTTTCCATTTTCATACTTGCCTTTGCGAAAGCATCAAAGGCCACTCTATCCTTCCACTCGGTTAATACAACGTAATCGGGTTTATACATGTATCCTACAGAAGACATGGCATCATTTAGTTCTAACATTACTTTGCCTCCATTGCTTTTGGCCTTGTTTAGCCATTCTTTCTTAAAGTTTGTAAAGCTATCACTACCATCTTTCCAATAGGCCGTAGCTACGATTACCTTATCCGGATTAATATCAAAGGAAATGTCTTTGTCCATTTCATAAAAAGCTAAATAAAAAGACGACCACATAGCTCTTCTCTGCTCATGAAAATCGGGTACTTCTATAGTAATCTCACTTAAGAACTTCTTTCTGCTGGCTAAATTTTTCCATTTGCCGAAAACAAAAGAGCTTGGTTGATAACCACCTTGTAGAGTCTCTGTCACTGCCAACAAAGGTTGAGGCTCGTATCCTGTTTTTAAAGCAAATGCAAAAGCCGTCTCCTTATATTTTGGGAACAGTTTGCCCATTTCAGGTTTTCCTGTAAAAAGCAAAATATCAAGAACCTCCCCCTTTTTAAAGGACAACGTCTTTGATTGTGCGTTCACTAGTGTTCCAGCTAAAAATAAAGCAATTACTAAGAGCATTGATTTTGTTTGTTTCATACTATAAATTTTAAGTTTTAAATTAATCCCGCTAATGTAAAATGGACTTAAAACGGAACAAAGAAAAACGCCTTGCTATGGGTTCGTATACGGTATACACCCATGTTTTATAGGAACTTTAGGCTTAAAGAGATTTCAGAAAGGGAACGATATTTTCTTTATAATTGGTTCCGATGGGGATTTCCATTCTACCGATTTCCACATCGTTTTTAGTGTAGGCCGTAATTTTTTAGGTGTTTACAATATAAGATCTGTGCAATCGAACAAAACGATTGTCTACACGGTTTTCAAAAGCCGAAATACTTTCTTTTACCATCAAAGGCTCTTGTTCTTTTAAATGGATTTTGATATAGTCTTTAAGGCTTTCTACATATTCGATATCATCAAAAATAACCTTGATCTGTTTTTTGGCTTTATTCACAAAAAGAAAGTCGTTCCGACTAGTGGGTGTTGCCTCGAAATCTGTCTCTGGGTTTTGTACTTGTTTTAAAAACTTCTGCACCCCCTGAAAGAAGCGTTCAAAAAAAATGGGTTTTAAGAGATAGTCCAGTGCATTGAGTTCAAAGCCATCCAAGGCATAATCCCTGTAAGCGGTAGTGAAAATTACTTGAGGTTTGTGAATCAGGTTTTTAAAAAAATCGGTCCCTTTAAGAAAGGGCATTTCTATATCTAGAAACAAAAGGTCTATTTGCTCTTTGCCCAATATGGAACTTGCTTCAATAGCACTTGTACAAGAAGAAACCAGTTCAAAATCGGGCATTTTGTCAAGATACCCTTCCAACAATTCCCTTGCCAAAGGCTCATCATCTATGATAAGGCATTTGTAACTCATGCAAGATTCAGTTTAAGATTGGCCGAAAAGGAGCTGGCCGTGTTTTCTATAATCAAATCGTACGCCTTTGGATACAGTAGTTCCAATTGCTTTTTTATATTGGCAAGCCCAATAGGTTCTCTTTTCTCCTTTGTATCAATAACTTTTGGTTTACTGTTCTCTACCTTAAACAGTAACCGTTCTTCTTTTTTTGAGATATTGATGTCAATGTTCGCTTGATTCATTTCATTGGCCACACCATGCTTGAATGCATTTTCCACAAAGGTCAGTAATAATAGGGGGGCCACTTTTTCTCGACCTGTTACATTTTTACTGAATGAGATTTTTACTCTATCAGCATATCTAATTTTCTCCAGGGACAAATAGTTTTCTATAAGTTCGATTTCTTTATTGAGTGAGACAAACTCATCATTACAACGATATAAAATATAATCCAGAATTTCTGATAGCTTCTGAATCACCTTAGGGGTATCGTCAGATTTTTTTAATGCCAAAGCATAGAGATTGTTCAAAGTATTAAATAAAAAATGAGGATTTAACTGATTCTTCAACGCTGCCAACTCTGCAGTTTTCTTTTGTTCGTTCAGCTTTAGCAATCGCTGTTTTTCCACATATAATTTAAATACCAACAGCAGTAATGTGGGATACAATAAATACAAGGATTTTGACACAAACTCACTAATGTTAGTCAATCTTCCCAAGAACGAAGCGTCATCAAATCGCTTCACATAATTAGCATAGGTACCAGGAAAGGTTGGCTCAAAATAGTAAATGAAAATCAAGTTGCATACAACATAAAAAACCAACAAAGTGGCGGTTATGGCAAGCACGAAGATTTTATTTTTTCCTTTGTTGAGCAAATACTTAATTAGGTATTCAATAATGATATAGGCCAGTAGAATTTGCAGAACTACGCGAATACCAAAAGTGATAAATAATTCGGAAGAGGTGGTGTAGTACCAACTGGAAGTAGCCGCTGAAAAAGCAAAAATGAGCACTCCAAAAATCAAATATTTGAATTTTGAAGCTTCTAAATACCCCTGTATTTGCTGTAGCATTAACATCTTATTTTTTATTAAAGATAATTCCTTTTTAGGCGGCTATCATACTTTAGATGACGAACGGGCAGTAACCGATGACCAATAGTCGTTTCACATCGCCTTAACGACTTGTCATTACAAATGCATCATTTGACAACGTTGGTTGCCTCTTTGAACACACTTCGCCTAGTGAGCCGTTCCTAACGCTAGATTCGCCCTAAAGTAAAATATTATCCTTATGAAAAATCACATGTACCTGTTGCTGATATCTTTCTTGATGATGGCTTCGGCATCTTACGGGCAAGGCGAAATCGAGGGTATCGTTTTGGACAAAAATACTCAGGAACCCATACCTTATGCAAATATCATTGTTAAATCACATGACAGCTTAATTACTGGGGCGATTACAGACGATACGGGAAAATTTACCCTATCCAAAATAACTATGGGAAGTTATACTCTTGAAATTCAATATATTGGTTATAAAACCGAAGCGAAATCGATTGTACTCAATGAAGAAAGCAAAAAAATCAACCTTGGCATTATCAATATCGAAGAGGATGCCGTTGCCTTAGAAGCGGTTGAAGTATCTGGGGAACGCTCTACTATTGAACAGAAGATTGATAGAAAGGTCATTAATGTGGGGAAAGACCTCACTACTGCTGGAGCTTCCGCCAGCGATATTATGGGGAATATACCATCTGTAAGTATTACCCAAGATGGGGATCTGTCTTTAAGGGGCAATGAAAATGTTCGTGTACTGGTTGATGGAAAACCTACCAACATTAGCTCGCGTGAACTGCTACAGCAAATACCATCTACATCCATAAAGACTATTGAGCTCATTACCAATCCTTCGGCAAAGTATAACCCTGAAGGCATGAGCGGCATTGTCAATATCACGTTAAAAAAGGATGCCAATTTAGGTTTTAACGGTTCTCTAAATATAGGATTTACCTATGGCGAACTTGTACGTTATAATAATTCTCTAAGTTTAAACTATAGAAATGGGAAGGTTAATTTTTATGGTAGTTATGGAAATAGATTGGGCAAGGGCGTAACTAACGGATTTATTAATAGAAATGTTGAACGTACAGGCCAAGATATTTTAAGTATTGCTGACCGTACATCGCACCTATTCAAATTTGGAGCGGATTATTACATTAATGAAAGAAATACATTTTCTGTATACACCAACCAGAACTTTTTTGATGCGGTCACGAATGCGGAACGAAACATTACTTTTTTAGATATTCCTGATGCCGATTTCAATCAGTTTGATCTGACCGATAGAGGTAACACTAATGCTTCTTACAATATAGATTTTAAGCATGAATTTTCTAAAGAGGGGCATTTCATTGAACTCGAGGTAGATTATAACACCTTAAAAAGCGACACCGATAATGATTTTGATTTTAATTTTAATGGTAATACACCTCTAGCCAATTATGATGAATTTATAGATGATACCAGTACCAATACGACCATAAATCTAGATTACGTAAATCCACTTTCAGACAATACTACTTTGGAAACTGGTTTGGAAACCCGTTTAAGACGAACAGAAAACACCTATACAACAGATAGAGCGGATTTCAATAATTCAGATTTTAGATATAATCGATATATATATTCCTTTTATACCACTTTTAGCCAAAATTTTGGAAAATGGCAGTACAACCTTGGGGTACGGTTAGAAGATTATAATGTAGATACACAGTTTAAAGAGGTCTCGGAAGAACCATTTAATTTTACGGACAAGCTCTTTAATGTTTATCCATCAGGATTTTTAAAATATACGCCAAGTGGTGAGGGCAAGAACTCCTATCAATTAAGTTTTAGTAGAAGAATTGATAGACCGTCCTTAAATCAAATCAACCCTATTCGTCAGCTTAGTACGCCACAATTGATTCTTTCAGGAAACCCAAGTTTAGTGCCTCAATTCACCAATTCCGTAGAGCTAAATTATACTAGAAGACTTGAGAAAGGAAATTTCACATTTGGTGGTTTTTACAGAAGAATTAATGACGAAATCAATAGAAGAGGATTCTTTGATGAAGACAATCCAACAGTATTAATTGTTGACTATGACAATTTTAATAGCAATGATGCATACGGACTTGAATTGTCCGCTAGCTATCGTCCAACCAATTGGTGGAGTCTTAACGGAAGTTTTGAGGTGTATTCTAGAAGCCAGAAAGGCTTCATCGAAGGTGAAAGTGTCGAGGTAAGCAATACCTTGATGAACACCAAGTTGAACAACAGTTTTAAAGCCACGAAGGACTTAACCCTTCAACTGTTTACTTTTTACAGTGGAAAGCAAAGTGTTTTGCAGTATGATTTAAAGGATAACTTTTTCATGAATATCGGCGCGCGATACAATTTTGCCCAAGGAAAAGGAACGCTAAGTTTAAACTTTAATGATATTTTCGGAACACAGCGTTTTGCATTTGAAACTTTTAGAACCATAATACAAGAAGGTCAGTTCAAACGCGACTCACGTTCCGTAAATTTAGGGCTGGCCTACCGTTTTGGTAGCGGAAAAAATAAGAGTATTAAAAGAAAGAAAAGGGATAAAAACGAAAAGGCAGATAAGCTATTATAATTTATAACTAAATTTATTTTCCTCCAGACAAACTTTTTTAGAATTAAGTATTAGTGCAGAAATGAAAAAAAATAAAGGGGCAACGGTATTTATTATTGGAATGATGATTATTATACTTGTGCTAACAGTTTTTAAGGATGATAAAATGTTACAGTATAGTGCTTTGATTCTTGGATTAATAGTCTCGATATATAGCGTGTATATATCTAAAAAATATTGATAGAATTTGAATGCGCACACACTTAAATTTTGAGCAAATAGGATGTAATGGCTTTTTGAAAGGTGGTATTTTATTCTATTAGGGTAGCGTTTCTGTTAAAGTTGTATAGAATAGTGGACAAGACTATTTTGTACCAAGGACTTCGAACCGCTCTAGTAGGTTTGAAAATAGCTTTTTCAACTAAGGTCTGAAGATTCCTTGTGACGGTGGTTCATGACGGCCTTGCCAAAGAAACATATGGTCGAGCATTCATTCCACCCTCAAAACCTTGATGGCCTTCCTTCAACATTCCAAATTGAAACGAAAAAGGAAAAGGAGATGCTCGAAAACAGATTCAAGCTCATCGAAGAGGTATTGGAAAAGCGCATTTTTGAAGTAGGTGCGGAAAATGGGGAGCATCCGTCTCTTGTTCCAAGCTTGTGTGTGAAGTATCATGATAACAAGCTGTTTTTTGCTAGTTCGAACAGGCATGCCGTTCCATTTCCTTTGGGCCGATTGCCCCTCCCTGAGAATATGGGCAATTATGTATCCACGAGATTCGTCTGTAAAACCACTTGATACTCAAAAAGCTATCTGAACAGTCCTCCGAGAATAGCTCCGAGCTGACGGCATCTGCCATTTTCTTGCCATGATATTTCCGAAACTTTATGAAACAATGAACCCTGTTTATAAAAAGCAATATGAAAGTGTTACTCTGGCTTCCTATGTAAAGAATGCGGAACGGATGAACGCCCCTTTCGAAAAATACCCGAAAGACTATATCGCATTTTCAATGCGAAAGGTTTCTATTTCATAAAGGTAGAAAAAGGTTTCGAGGTCAAGTCCATTTACACGGACAACCGAACGAGTTACCCATTGCCGAAAAGAACAAGTCAATATTTGAGTTCTATACCCAATCTTAACATAACATTGCAGGGACAACGAACCGTTATCAATGGACTCATCGAGGAGGGTAGCAACGTTCTCAAAAACCTATGGGCGGGTCATCTCATGGAAAGGGGTGTCTACGATAAGGTCGCCTTTATACTGACCAGTGAAAAAGCCTATCCGAACCTGCATCGAGAGATGATGCGGCGCCATATGGACAATGAGCTTCGGGAGTGTATGAGCCAGGTAATCAAACTAAAAACAAGTATCCAACAAAACCGTTTGCTTAGAAAAGGGGTTTACGCCGTTAGTTCGCTCTTGGGAGGTAGCAGCAATAAAACCGGAGAGATGTACAATGGGTTTAAGGACGAGTTTACGGTTTTTACACAATATAAAGGGCATGGTCTAGGGTTTTGATATTAATTTAGGATGCGGTTATGAGATTTTGCGCCCTTACGGGCGTTTTTTTGTGGATAGGGAGAAGAAGAGAAAAGTACAATTTAAGGCCAAAAAGAACCATATTAACCTATATTACCCCAATTTTTGAGTGCAAATAAAAAAGACTTTAAAGAAATTAATCCTTAAAGTCTTGATATTCAAGTGATCGCGACAGGATTGTTTCACTTCCTTGGCGCTCCGTTTTGAAAACCACAAAAGGAAACATTTCGCATTTCCAAAAAAAAAAGCGAGCTTCATTTTTGAAACTCGCTCATATTTCCACTTTTTTGTGGTTTATCCGTGATCGCGGCAGGATTGGATATCCTTGGCAATACATGTTGCAAATACAAAAACTCGCAGCTATCGCTGCCGGCCCTTTATTTTTGTCCGAATCCACAAACAAGTTTGGGCTTCTTCCAAAAATAAAGAACCACGCCTTGAGGCGTGGTTTTGTGAGTGTCGTGATCGCGGCAGGATTCGAACCTGCGACCGTCTGCTTAGAAGGCAGATGCTCTATCCAGCTGAGCTACGCGACCATTTTCAAATGCGCGTGCAAACTTACTAAAAAATATAGATTCGAAAACCGTAAAATACGGCAAATTATCGAAGTATTTCGATCAATTCGTTGCGAATGAAACCACTTGATCAAGCATCTAGAAGTATCTCAAGGATTTGAATGGCCGCCTCTGGTATTTTCGAACCTGGGCCAAAAATGGCAACGGCACCCGAATCGAACAAAAATTGATAGTCTTGTTTGGGTATTACGCCGCCTACGATGACCATGATATCTTCCCTTCCGAAAAACTTAAGCTCTTCTATCACCTGCGGTACGAGTGTTTTATGTCCCGCGGCCAGTGATGAAACGCCTAAAATATGCACATCATTTTCCACGGCCTGTTTTGCCGCTTCTTTTGGGGTTTGGAACAAGGGGCCGATATCTACATCAAAACCGAGATCGGCATACCCCGTGGCGATTACCTTTGCCCCACGATCATGGCCGTCCTGTCCCATTTTGGCAATCATAATGCGTGGTCTGCGACCTTCTTTTTCGGCGAATCGGTCGGCCATTTCACGAGCTTTTTCAAAGCTCCCATCATTTTTGATTTCTTTTGAATACACTCCAGTAACGGATTGAATTGGTGCTGTGTGCCTGCCAAATGCTTTCTCCAGGGCATCGCTAATTTCTCCCAGTGTTGCCCTTGCCCTAGCGGCCTCTATGGCCAAAGCTAACAAATTTCCTTTTTCCTTTAGAAGTTCGGTGTCAGCTTCGGAAGTCGGGTAAGTTACATATCGGTGTTCTTGATTTTCTTCCAATACAGTCGAATCCATTTTCATCCGGGCAGCTTCCTCCAATTGTTTTAGACTGGCATGGACTTTAGTATTGTCGCGCGTGTTTTTTAAAACGTCCAATCGCTCGATCTGCTGTCGCCGCACCTCATTATTGTCTACTTCCAAAATATGAAGTTCATCTTCTTCTTCAAGTTGATATTTATTGAGGCCGACGATTATATCGCGTCCGCTATCTATTCGCGCCTGTTTTTTTGCTGCGGCTTCCTCGATTCGCATTTTAGGGATTCCGGCTTCGATTGCCTTGGTCATTCCACCTAATTCTTCGATTTCTTTGATATGCTCCCATGCCTTTTGACAGAGTTTTTCCGTTAGAGACTCCACATAAAAGCTTCCGCCCCACGGATCTACCGTCTTTGTTATTTTGGTTTCCTCTTGTAAAAAAAGCTGGGTATTTCGGGCGATACGAGCTGAGAAATCGGTTGGGAGGGCTATGGCCTCGTCCAAGGCATTAGTGTGCAGGCTTTGTGTTCCACCGAAAACCGCTGACATGGCCTCAATGGTAGTTCTGGCGACATTGTTAAAAGGGTCTTGTTCGGTGAGGCTCCATCCACTGGTCTGACAATGGGCCCGTAGGGTCAAAGATTTTTCATTTTTCGGCTCGAATTGCTTGACGAGTTTGGCCCAGAGTATTCTTGCGGCGCGCAGTTTGGCGATTTCCATGAAATGGTTCATGCCAATGCCCCAAAAGAATGAAAGACGTGGGGCGAAACTATCAATGTTCATCCCTGCCTGCAGCCCTGTTCTAATATATTCCAAACCATCTGCCAAGGTATACGCCAATTCGATATCTGCCGTAGCACCAGCTTCGTGCATGTGATATCCTGAGATACTGATACTATTGAATTTGGGCATTTTTTTGCTGGAATACTCAAAAATATCCGACACGATCTGCATTGAAGGTTTTGGCGGGTAGATGTAGGTATTGCGAACCATAAATTCTTTCAGGATGTCGTTCTGTATTGTCCCTGCCAAGTCTTTGGGCGATACCCCCTGTTCTTCTGCCGCAACTATATAAAAGGCCATTATAGGCAATACGGCACCGTTCATGGTCATAGAAACCGACATTTCTTTTAATGGAATGCCATCAAAAAGAACTTTCATGTCTTCGACCGAGTCGATGGCGACACCTGCTTTGCCAACATCGCCAGTGACACGTTCATGATCGCTGTCGTACCCTCTATGGGTCGCAAGGTCAAATGCTACCGAGAGTCCCTTTTGCCCTGCGGCCAGATTTCTTCTGTAAAAAGCATTGCTTTCGGCCGCTGTTGAGAAACCCGCGTATTGTCGGATCGTCCAGGGGCGGCGAACATACATGCTAGCGTATGGGCCACGCAGGTACGGAGGTATACCGGCGGCAAAATTAAGATGTTCTGTTTGCCCGATATCGGCCATGGTGTATTTATTATGAATACGAATACCCTCGGCGGTTTCAAAGACTTGATCTTCAATTTTTAAATCTTCATCGCTGCCCTTGCCATCTTCAAGGGAACACTTCAATTCGATATGTTGGATGTCTTTTCTACTCATCTACTAAACGTTTCTGCTCCATTTTTTCGGCCAATCTTTTTTCAAGAATGGGCTCGATAAGGGTCTTACGTTTGTTTGTTCTTACAAATGGGTTAAGCTCTATATCATTCTTCATCAGATCGTTTAGATTTTGATACTTATTGGATCCTATCAAAATCTCTTTTTCGCCGTCGATTAGATCTTGCTCTTTTTTTGCACTTTCCCTAATTTTTTTTTGGATGGTATGGTTTTTCAACTGTTTTAAAAATCCGCCGCTCGCCTCAATATCCTTAAATAGTGTCAATGCTTTTTCCGCTAACTGCGAAGTCAGCGTCTCGATGTAATAACTTCCATCAGTGGGATTAGCTACGTTGTCAAAATAGGACTCGTTCTTTAGGATCAATAATTGGTTTCGCGCAATGCGCGTTCCAAATTCATTGTATCTGTGATAGATTTCGTCATAAGGTAAATTTACGATCGTGTCAGCCCCTCCTAAAATCGCCGACATGCACTCGGATGTCGTGCGTAACATATTTACATTATAATCGTATAGTGTTTTGTTTCTCCTTGAAGGGGTGGCAACAATTTGACAGTTACGGGTTAAACCGTATTCACTGCTAAGCGATTTCCAAAGTATCCGCATAGCCCTCAATTTGGCTATTTCAAAGAAGTAATTGGATCCCACGGCCATTTTAAAAACGATTCCGTGGTCGATTTTTACCAATCCATGATTCAAATACTCATTGGCATGGGCAAGGGCGTAGGCCAGTTGTTGAACCATATTGGCACCTGCATTTTGATATATCGCTGCATCTACGCTAATTGCAGTATTCGGTTCAATATGCGAAAATCTTGAAACGATATGCTCAAGGATTTCATGGTCTTTTTGCAGGTTATAAAACCAATTTCCACTTCTGGCCAAGTGTCCGATGATGTCTAGATTTATATGGAATTGCCCTGTTGACTTTTGTTGAAAATCAAGTAATTGGTCTACGTATTCAGAAGAAAGAAACCTTAGATCAAAATGAACAGGAACGAGGTTCAGGTCAATATTTCTAAGCAGTTTATCAATTTTGATTTCTTCGGAAGTAATTTCAAAAACTAAACTTTCAGCTCCTTTTTGCAGAATATCCAACGCCCTAAGGTTTGAAGTTTTGGCATCGGCGGTAAAGATTTTCTGGCCAATCTTCCAAGGGCTGCTCGTTCTAAGGTTGGATCGTTGTCGTTTTTTTAGGTCTTCACTATGGTAAAATGGCTTGACCTTTATGCCTTCAGGCGATTCCCATACCAAAGTGTTATTGTAATCCGCTCCCTTGAGGTCATATTGGATTTTTTGTTTCCAAGCCTTGGCGGATACTTCATCGAATTCTTCAAATAACCGAGATGCCATATACAAAAGTAACCAACTCTCAATTGATGTGAAATATTATAGCGGTCAAGTCGGTAAAACTTTATGTGAAGAAAGCATTTTTTTATTTACACCAAGGCACAAGCAAGTTTAGCTTTTCCATAAATATAAAAACCAGATGGATGCCTATCCGGTTTTCTTTGTAGCGGGGACTGGTCTCCCTTCGGCTGCGCTCAGGGTAAACTTCTCGTCCAGTCCTTAGATCTTTTTCCGGAGGTCATGCAATAAAAAAGACCTTACTTTAGTAAGGCCTCAACTTTGTAGCGGGGACTGGACTCGAACCAGCGACCTTCGGGTTATGAGCCCGACGAGCTACCTACTGCTCTACCCCGCGATGTATGTCGTTTGTTTCTTTTAGAAACGGGTTTTTCAAAATGTTTGCCCAGTTAAGTAGGTACTTCATCCTGAGCGTAGTCGAAGGGTACTGCTCTACCCCGCGATGTATGTCGTTTGTTTCTTTTAGAAACGGGTTTTTCAAAATGTTTGCCCAGTTAAGTAGGTACTTCATCCTGAGCGTAGTCGAAGGGTACTGCTCTACCCCGCGATGTATGTCGTTTGTTTCTTTTAGAAACGGGTTTTTCAAAATGTTTGCCCAGTTAAGTAGGTACTTCATCCTGAGCGCAGTCGAAGGGTACTGCTCTACCCCGCGATGTGAACCGCAAATATACGATGGTTTTTTAGTTATTTCAAAAGAATGCCCGAAGAATATTTTTAAGTCGATACCGTCAAAAAACCATATTATTGCATTATGGATGCAATCAATGATTTTCTTTCCGCCATGTTGCCCTATACCGAATGGGCCATGTTGATTCTCTTGATAGGTGGCGGTTTGTTCCTCGCCTTTTATTCGAAGTTTTTGCCCTATCGCTATTTTGGCCACGCCATAGCCATTACATCGGGCAAATATGATGACAAAGAGGCAAAAGGCGATGTTAGTTCTTTGCAGGCATTGTCCTCTGCCGTGGCGGCCACAGTTGGCTTGGGCAACATTTCGGGGGTGGCCATTGCTATTTATATGGGCGGTCCGGGCGTGATTTTCTGGATTTGGATGACGGCCCTCTTGGGTATGGCCATCAAGTTTTACTCCTGTAGTTTGGCCATTATGTTCAGAGGGGAAGATTCCGAAGGAAGTTTGCAAGGTGGCCCCATGTTCTATATAACCAAAGGTATGGGTCAAAAGGCAAAACCTTTGGCCATTTTCTTTTCAGTTGCGGGACTTTTTGGGTTTCTTGGAGTATTTACTGCCAACCAGTTTACCCAAACCTTTATGAATGTCGTGAAGCCAAGCGAAACATTATTCGTAATGACCGAGTTTAGTTGGAAGTTGACAATCGGTATTGTTCTGGCCATTATTACATCGTTCGTCATTTTTGGGGGCTTGAAAAAGATAGCCAAGGTGGCCACGGCAATCGTGCCTTTTATGGTTATGGTATATTTTTTGGCCGTGGCCATTGTAATGGCTATGAACGCATCTGAGATTTTACCTTCGTTGCAGTTGATTTTTACCGAAGCTTTCAATTTCGACACTGCGGTGACTGGTGGCTTCTGGGGGTTGGTCATTTTGGGTGTCCGTCGGGCGATGTTCTCCAACGAAGCAGGTTTGGGCAGTGCGCCTATGTACCACGGCCAGTCAAAGAACGACGAACCCATACGGGAGGGCCTTGTGGCGATGCTTGGTCCGTTCATAGACACGATAGTGGTCTGTACGCTTACGGCCGTGGTCATCATTTTGAGTGGGGCCTATCTTGAAGCTGAGAGCAATGGCATTATTATGACCTTGATCGCCTTTAAGAAATCGTTGTTCGGGGTGGGTGATGTTCTTTTGATGATCATTGTGACGGCCTTTGCACTTTCGACCTTGTTTACATATTCGTACTATGGGGTCAAGAGCCTTTCTTTTCTGACCAATGCCAAGACTGGCCGTTATTACAACTGGTTTTTTGTGGCCACGATTGTGTTGGCCGCCGTAGCCACGGTAGATCTGGTCATCAACCTAATCGATTTGGCGTATGCCTTAATGGTAATACCCAACATGATCGCTGTACTTTGGTTGGCCCCAAAAGTGAATCGGGCCTCCACGGCTTATTTCAAAAAACTTCGCAATGAAAGCACATAGATCTGGTTTTGTGAACATTATTGGCAACCCCAATGTGGGCAAATCGACCTTGATGAATGCCTTTGTGGGGGAAAAGTTGTCGATCATCACCTCAAAGGCCCAGACCACAAGGCACCGTATTCTGGGCATCGTCAACGGTGATGATTTTCAAATGATTCTTTCTGATACCCCGGGAATCATAAAACCCGCCTACGAGTTACAGTCTTCGATGATGGATTTTGTGAAATCGGCCTTCGAAGACGCCGATGTACTCTTATACATGGTAGAGATAGGGGAGAAAGCCTTAAAAGATGAAAAGTTTTTCGAGAAAATAAAAAATAGCAAGATTCCTGTTTTGCTGTTGCTCAATAAAGTGGACACTGCGACTCAAGAATTGCTCGAAGCGCAGGTGCAGTATTGGCAAGAACAACTTCCGAAGGTAGAACTGCACCCGATTTCCGCCTTGACCAATTTTAATATAAAGAATGTTTTTGATAGGATAATCGAATTACTTCCAGAAGCCCCGGCCTATTACCCAAAAGACCAGTTGACCGATAAGCCCGAACGTTTTTTTGTCAATGAGACCATCCGCGAGAAAATATTGATGCATTACAAAAAGGAAATTCCCTATTCCGTGGAAATCGAAACCGAGGAATTTTTTGAGGATGATGACATCATTCGAATGCGATCGGTAATTATGGTCGAGCGCGATTCGCAAAAAGGAATCATCATTGGCCATAAGGGTAGTGCCCTGAAAAAGGTAGGGGTCGAGGCGCGAAAAGATCTTGAAAAGTTCTTCGGAAAACAGGTGCATATCGAACTCTACGTAAAGGTGAACAAAAATTGGCGCAGCGATTCGCGGCAATTGAAGCGTTTTGGTTACAATCAAAAATAAGACCTGCCATTAGGTTCATTGATTGAAAGGGTTATACGGCATTATTCCTCTTATTTATCCGATAGCATTTATCTATCCTACTTCATTTGTTTTTCTGATTTTTTGTTGGGGCCGTTCAAAAAATCCAACAAAATATTAACACTTTCAAAACTTTGTCTATATTTGAATTTTCGATAAAACGTTCAATTTTATCGATGAAATGCACAAATCCCTCGAAATTAATGAAAAACATAGTCATTTTCGGAGCTTCAAGTCATGGTAGTGTCGTGTTGGATTGTTTAGAGAAAGAAGGCAGGTATAGAGTGGTCGGCTTTGTAGACTCTTTTAAAAGAAAAGGAAGTTTTCAAAATGGATATGAGATATTAGGCACCGAATATGACCTTCCGTATTTATGTGATGTCCACAATCTTTATGGTGGAATAATCGCTATTGGCGATAATTTCCTTAGAAAACATATTGCGGACAAGGTCAAAAAGGTCGCCCCTGATTTTAATTTCATTTCAACGGTACATCCGACGGCCCTACTCGGCAAAGATATTCGATTGGGCAAGGGTGTCGCGGTACTTTCGGGTGCTATAGTCAATACCAATTCAAAAGTTGGTGATTTTTGCATTTTGAATACCAATAGTGTTTTGGAGCATGATGGTGTTATGCAAGCCTATTCGAGCCTCGCGCCAGGAGTATATACGGGCGGTAATTTTCGTTTAGGTAATTTTTCGGCAATTGGTCTTCGCGCCAACATAATCGACAACATAACCGTAGGGGAACATACCGTGATCGGTGCCGGTTCTTTGGTGGTTAAGAATATAGGGCCGTTTGTTGTGGCTTACGGAGCACCGGCCAGAGTTGTGCGTCAAAGAAGCAAAGGCGAAAAGTATCTTTCAGGTGAAAAGAATAAATATGTTCGTAGCGCACTGAATTGAACGAATTATGTTACATGTCCTTTACGGTCCTTGGCTTCATACAAATACCTTTTCTGCCATAAAATAGTTTGATTAACACTAACTTTGCGCCGTAATTATAGTTTTATGGGCGCTATTGTAGCTATTGTGGGAAGGCCGAATGTTGGGAAATCCACTTTTTTTAATCGTTTGATCCAACGTAGGGAAGCCATAGTCGATGCGGTAAGTGGGGTTACCCGTGATCGACACTATGGAAAGAGCGACTGGAATGGCAAAAGTTTTTCCCTTATCGATACGGGCGGGTACGTGCTCGGTAGTGATGATGTATTCGAACTGGAAATCGATAAACAGGTCGAACTTGCCATAGACGAGGCCGATGCCATAATCTTTATGGTAGATGTAGAGGCCGGGGTTACGGGTATGGATGAAGATGTGGCCAAATTGTTGCGAAGGGTCGACAAGCCTGTTTTCTTGGCCGTAAACAAGGTTGATAACGCGCAGCGGGCCGCCGATTCCGTCGAATTTTATGCGCTCGGACTGGGTGAATATTACAATCTATCGAGTATTAATGGGAGCGGTACGGGCGAGTTGCTCGACGCATTGGTCGAAGTGCTTCCCGAAGAAATAGAGCAAGAAGAAGAACTTCCACGGTTTGCCGTGGTCGGAAGACCTAATGCGGGAAAGTCATCATTTATCAATGCCTTGATCGGTGAAGATCGATATATTGTAACAGATATCGCAGGTACAACTAGAGACAGTATCGATACCAAATATAACAGGTTCGGTTTTGAGTTCAATTTGGTCGATACCGCCGGAATTCGCAGAAAGGCCAAGGTGAAGGAAGATCTAGAATTCTATTCCGTGATGCGTTCTGTGCGCGCCATTGAACATTGTGATGTTGTTTTGTTGGTGCTTGATGCGCAGCGGGGCTTCGATGGGCAAGTAGCCAATATTTTTTGGCTGGCGCATCGTAACAACAAGGGTGTCGTAATTTTGGTCAACAAATGGGACCTGGTCGAAAATAAAGAGACCAATACCATGAAGCGGTATACCCAAAAAATAAAAACGGCCATCGAACCCTTTGTCGATGTGCCGATCCTGTTCATCTCAGTATTGACAAAGCAACGCATTTTCAAGGCCATTGAGACTGCTGTTGAGGTTTATGAAAATAGGAATAAAAAAATCGTGACCCGAAAGCTCAACGATGTCATGTTGCCCTTGATAGAGAACTATCCGCCACCCGCGTACAAGGGGAAGTTCGTTAAGATCAAATTTTGCACCCAGTTACCGACACCTTATCCGCAATTCGCATTCTTCTGTAACTTGCCCCAGTACGTCAGGGAACCCTATAAGCGGTATCTCGAGAACAAGATTCGTGAAAATTTTGATTTTAAGGGCGTTCCGATTTCTATTTTTATTAGGAAGAAGTAGGTTTGTTAGGTGTTAGGTGTTAGGTGTTAGGTGTTAGGTGTTAGGTGTTAGGTGTTAGGTGTTAGGTGTTAGGTGTTAGGTGTTAGGTGTTAGGTGTTAGATGTTAGATGTTAGGTGTTAGAAAGAATACCTGCATTTACCAGCCCCCCGAGGCACCGCCACCGCCAAAGCCGCCACCTCCAAAACCGCCGCCAAAACCGCCGCCAAAACCACCACTGCCGAATCCGCCTCCGCCGCTGCCAAAGCCACCACCAGATCCACTGCTGCGACCCATATTGCTCAGAATAATAAAGTCCCAGATGTCGAGCCCTGAAGAACGTCTTCCACCGTTGCGACCTCCCCCACGTCGGTTTCGTCTAGACAGGATGATCAGTATTACTATGAAAATGATGATGGGTAAAAAAGCACTGAAGGGAAAACCTCCGTCTGTGTTTTCGAAAGTCCGCTCTTCTTTGAATTCACCGTTCAAGACCTGAAATATGGCATCCGAACCTTGGCTAAGGCCAGAGTAGTAATCATCTTCTTTAAATCTGGGTACAATGACATTTTCGATAATGCGTCGTGACATGGCATCGGTAAGGTTTCCTTCGGCTCCATAGCCTGTATTGATGGCAATTTTGCGGTCATCCTTGGCCAAAAGTATCAGAACGCCATTGTCTTTACCGGCTTGGCCGATTCCCCATTTTTGTCCCCATTGGGCCCCCAAATAGGTAATTTCCTCACCCTCGGTGGAACTGATGATCGCAACCACTATCTGAGTTGAAGTACTATCGGAATAACGTATCAACTTTTGCTCAAGGGCCTTTTCCTGACCTTCGGGAAGCAAATCGATATAATCATAGACGCTGGTTTGAAGGGCCGGTTTTTCAGGTATTTTGAATTGGCCCAAACCTAAAGCAGGTAGCAATAATACTACTATAAGGAAAAAACCGAACACGAATTTTTTACCAAACATAATACGTGCTGAATTTCCCTGCGCTGAGAGGGTGTGGTAACCGATTAACCTTTTGATACTTCATCGCTCAGTTCGTTTCGATCGTCATGTTGCCATGGAAAATGCGCTTGTAGCTCATTGCCGGCCATCAATATGCCATCGATTATGCCCTTTTTGAAATTTCCTTTTTGAAATTGATCTTGAATGACATTTTTGGTACTGTTCCAAAAGCCCTTGGGTACGACGCGATCGATACCATTATCGCCACAAATGGCAAACTTGCGGTCGTTTACGGCCACGTAGATCAATACGCCGTTTTCTTGCTTGGTATTGTCCATCTTCAATTTATGGAAGACCTCTTTGGCCCTTTCCATAGGGTCAAGACGGGTGTGTGCCTCGATATGTACACGTATTTCGCCTGAAGTATCTTTTTCGGCCTCCAAAATGGCAAGCACGATTTCTTGCTCTTCTTCAGGGGTCAAAAAATCTTCTACCCTTGACATGCGATCAGTCAAATTCGAAGTTCACATCAGGAGCGTTTTCAGATCCTGGATCAGCTTTGTAACGGGCCATTTCTTTAAATCCGAAAAGGCCGGCGAGAAGTTTGCCCGGAAATTTCGTGGTATGCACGTCATAGATATTGACTTTTTCATTGAAACGGTCGCGGGCCACATTGATGCGATTTTCGGTCCCTTCGAGCTGTGATTGCAGCTCTAAGAAATTTTGATTTGCCTTTAGCTCGGGGTATCGTTCGACGACGACCATCAATTTGCTCAAGGCCCCTGTAAGTCCACTTTGTGCTTCTTGAAAAGCGGCCATATTCTCCGGCGTCAAGTTATTGGCATCGATATTCGTCGAAGTAGCTTTCGCCCTTGCCTCAATGACGTCTGTCAAGGTGCCCCGTTCAAAATCGGCCGCGCCCTGAACCGTTTTTACCAGATTACCGATGAGGTCGTTTCTACGTTGATAGGCACTTTCTACATTCGACCAGGCCGTTTTGGCATCCGCTTCGTATTCGACGGCCGTGTTGTTGAAGCCAACGGCCCATTGGTATAGTCCGACCGCTATCACGCCCAGAACTATCAATACAATCAATCCTTTTTTCATAATAGTGAAGTTTAATGTCCTTCCCATTGCTATGGGAATTCTTAGTGTTTATTTAATGTTCAATTATGCATATCATTAGTTGGTAATTTGCTCAAATCGTTACATTCTGTTGGAGAAAAATTTGAAGTAAGGCCAATATTTTGACCTTTAGGCATTCAGTGATCCACCTATAATTGCTCCTTGATCTTCATCAGCTCGGTCTTCACTTTTTCAAGTTTTTGAATAATATCGAAATTTGAAAGTGTCTTTTGCCTGTTTTCCTTAAGGTGGGTCTTGGCCCCTTCGAGAGTAAACCCCCTTTCCTTGACCAAATGATAGATGAACTGAAGGTTTTTAATGTCTTCAGGAGTAAATTTTCGATTGCCCTTGGCGTTTTTTTTTGGTTTTAACGCATCGAACTCCTTTTCCCAAAAACGAATCAACGAGGTATTGACACCAAAAGCCTTGGCCACTTCGCCAATTCCATAATAACGCTTTTCCGGTAGTTCAACTTGCATTAATCGAGTGATTGGTTTTCTTGGTTGGCATATTTCAACATGTTCTCGAACTCCTTGGCGCTCAAACTGCCATAGTAGAAATTGATAGGGTTGATCCTATCTTCATCTTTGCGAACCTCGTAGTGTAAATGTGGTGCTTCCGACCTCCCGGTACTTCCGACAAAGCCAATAAGGTCGCCGCGCTTTACCTTCTGTCCCTTTTTTACATTGTATTGGCTAAGATGGGCATAGAGACTGACGTAGCCGTACCCATGATCTATCCGTATGTGTTTTCCGAATCCTGAAGAATTGTTGTCGGCCCTTGTGATTTTACCATCTCCCGTGGCATAGACCGGTGTGCCCTTGGGGGCTGTAAAGTCCATTCCCCAATGCATTTTCCTTGCTTTGGTAAAAGGATCCGACCGCCAACCAAAACCGGATGCCATTCTTGTTAAATCTTCATTGTTCAAGGGTTGAATGGCCGGTATTGCCGCCAAAAGCTTTTCCTTTTCGGCCGCCAAAATCGTAATCTCGTCAAGCGATTTTGATTGGATCGCCATCTGCTTTTTGATGATATCCAATCGTTTGGTGGTGCCAATGACCATTTCAGAGTTATTGAACCCTTCAAGTGACCGGTAGCGATTTACACCGCCAAATCCAGCACGGCGTTGTTCTTCAGGAATCGGGTTTGCCTCAAAGTACAACCTGTATATGTTGTTGTCACGTTCTTCGATGTTGGCCAAAACTTCTTCGATCTGCCCCATTTTTTTGTTCAAAATCTCAAACTGCAGCTCGTAATTCTTGACTTCGCGTGCCAAAGAAAGTTCTCTCGGGGTATTGATGAGGTTGGTGTTCAATAATAGGATCAACGATAAAAGGCCAAATAGGAACGAACCCAAAACAAAAAATGCAATATTTCGGTACCGTCTCGATTTTTTGGGTTCTATCTTTCGGTACGAAAGGGTGTCAGGATCGTAATAATACTTTACTTTAGACATGAAGGTATTTTATCCTATTTTTGTGCTTCCGTTTTAACAGAACAAACAAATATAAAAATTGTTTCGCTTAAACCGTTAAAATTTACAAAACCTTACCATTTTCTATGAACTCCAAGGAAATCAGGACACAATTTTTGAATTTTTTCAAGGAGAAAAACCACAAGATCGTGCCCTCGGCGCCGATGGTCATAAAAGATGATCCCACACTGATGTTCACCAATGCGGGAATGAACCAGTTCAAGGAGTTTTTTTTGGGTAACAGTACTGCAAAACACTCCAGGATCGTCGATACCCAAAAATGTTTACGTGTCAGCGGTAAGCATAATGACCTGGAGGAAGTGGGCAAAGACACCTATCACCATACGATGTTCGAGATGTTGGGTAATTGGAGCTTTGGCGATTATTTTAAAAAAGAGGCCATAGAATGGGCCTGGGAACTGCTCACCGAAGTGTTGAAGATCGATAAGAATAGGCTGTATGTCTCTGTTTTCGAAGGAAGCAACGATGACGATGCACTTGCTATGGACCATGAGGCCTTTGATTTTTGGAAGGCCATTGTGCCCGAAGACCGCATTATTTTAGGAAATAAGAAAGATAATTTTTGGGAAATGGGGGACCAAGGTCCTTGTGGACCGTGTTCAGAGATTCATGTAGATATCCGCCCTGAAGAAGAAATGGCGAAGGTTTCGGGGGCTTCACTGGTCAATCAAGACCATCCGTTGGTCGTTGAGATCTGGAACCTCGTATTTATGCAGTACAATCGTAAGGCAAGCGGGCAATTGGAGCCACTACCATCGAAACATGTCGATACAGGTATGGGCTTTGAGCGCCTCTGTATGGTGCTGCAAGGGGTGAGGTCGAATTATGATACCGATATTTTTACCCCTATCATTCGCGAGATCGAGACTATAACGAGCTCAAAATATTGTAATCAAGAAAAAACCGACGTCGCCATTCGCGTAATCGCCGACCATATACGTGCGGTCTCGTTTTCTATTGCCGATGGCCAACTGCCGAGCAATACAGGTGCGGGATATGTGATCCGAAGGATTCTAAGGCGTGCCATTCGCTACGGGTTCACCTTCTTGAATACAAAACAGCCCTTTATGTATCGCTTGGTCAAGGTATTGGCCGAAACCATGGGCAATGCTTTTCCTGAATTGAAAGAACAACGCCAGCTTATTGAAAATGTCATTAAAGAAGAAGAACATTCTTTTTTGAAGACCTTGGAACAAGGACTGGTGCTTCTCGATACGATAATACAAAAGAACAAGGGCAACGAAGTTGACGGGCGCAAAGCTTTCGAATTGTACGATACATATGGCTTTCCCATAGATTTGACTTCCTTGATTTTGAGCGAAAAGGGCCTCTCGCTCGATGAAGAAGGTTTCAACTTGGCCATGCAGGAGCAAAAAGACCGTTCAAAATCGGCTTCCGAGGTTTCCAAAGAAGATTGGGTCGTACTCTCCGATGATGCTGAACAGGAGTTTGTAGGCTACGATGTTTTGGAAGCTGATGTAAGGCTGGTCAAATACCGAAAAGTGACCTCAAAAAAAGATGGTGAGCTTTATCAGCTGGTATTCAATCTGACACCGTTTTATGCCGAAGGGGGCGGACAGGTCGGCGACAAGGGTTATCTCGAAGTTCAGAACGGTGATGTGGTGTATATATTGGACACGAAGAAAGAGAATAACGAGATCGTGCATTTTGCGAAGAACCTTCCCAAACATTTGAACGGAGCGCTCAAGGCAGTTGTTGATAAAAAACAGCGCGGGCGAACCGAGGCCAACCACACGGCAACGCACCTGTTGCACCAAGCGTTGCGCGAGATTTTGGGAAACCATGTCGAACAAAAAGGCTCTGCCGTACATTCAAAATATCTTAGGTTCGACTTTTCTCATTTTGCCAAATTGACGACCGATGAAATTCGTGCCGTGGAGAATTTTGTAAATGCACGTATCGATGGGCAATTGCCCTTGCAGGAAAAGCGAAATGCACCTATGGAAGAAGCCCTGGCGGAGGGTGCAATGGCACTTTTCGGTGAAAAATATGGCGATACGGTTCGTACCGTGAGGTTTGGCCAGTCGCTAGAATTGTGTGGAGGAACGCACGTAAAGAACACTGCGGATATTTGGCACTTCAAGATCAGATCGGAAGGCGCCGTGGCCGCGGGAATCCGGCGTATAGAAGCGATTACCTCCGATGCTGTCAAAGAATTTTATTTCGAGAACGACAGAACCCTCTATGAGATCAAAGATTTGTTGAACAATGCCCAAGACCCTGTCAAGGCAGTACAAACCTTACAGGAAGAAAATGCCAAGCTTAAAAAAGAAGTCGACCAACTTTTAAGGGACAAGGCCAAAAATCTTAAGGGAGATTTACAAAAAGAATTACAGGAAATCAATGGAATAAGATTTCTTGCCAAAAAAGTCGACTTGGACGTATCGGGCATCAAAGATCTGTCTTTTGAAATGGGAAGCAACGTTGACAATCTGTTTCTACTTTTTGCGACCGAGCAGAATGGCAAAGCCTTGTTGTCTTGCTATATTTCAAAAAACTTGGTTGCCGAAAAAAACCTGAATGCAGGCAACATCGTGCGCGAACTTGGAAAATACATCCAAGGTGGTGGTGGCGGCCAGCCTTTCTTTGCCACGGCGGGGGGCAAGAATCCTAGTGGTATTGATGAAGCTTTGAAGCGGGCAAAGGATTTTTTGTAATCCATGAAACTTCAGACCCATATTCCGCTAAACAAGGCTGAAAAGCCTATTGATTATGATAGCAGTATACTTCTACTTGGTTCATGCTTTTCGAATAACATAGGTCAAAAATTTGGATATTTTCAATTCAGGTCGGCTCATAATCCATTCGGTATTTTGTTCCATCCCAAGGCCATAGAGAATTTGATTGCCAAATCCATAGCTCAAAAAGAGTATTCAGAAGACGATATTTTCTTCCTCAACGAACAATGGCATTGTTATGATGTGCATTCCGATTTGAGTGACGCTTCAAAAGATAGGTTGGTACAAAAGTTGAACAAAGGCCTTACAGGGGCTTACCAACAAATAAAAGAGTCTACCCATGTTATCGTTACATTGGGCACATCGTGGGTCTATCGTAGAACCGATGCAGGTCGAATCGTGGCCAATTGCCATAAAGTTCCTCAAAAGGAGTTTGAGAAGTTACTGTTGTCAATAGATGATATCTCGAAGAGTTTGCGAAATATTATTGATTCGATCCGAGTTGTGAACCAAAAAGCCCTCATTATTTTTACTGTCTCCCCGGTACGCCACTTAAAAGATGGATTTACGGAAAATCAACTGAGCAAGTCTAGGCTGATTTCAGCGATACACGATATCCTTGGAGTTCCCCCTTTGGGGGTTAAGGGGCTTTCCCCCTCCTTTGGAGGGGGTCGGGGGGAGGCCTATTTCCCCTCATACGAAATCATGATGGATGAACTACGCGATTACCGGTTCTATGAAAGCGACATGGTACACCCGAATCAAGTGGCGATCGATTATATCTGGGAAAGGTTCAGGCAATCATGGATTTCAGAAAAAGCCTATCCCGTGATGGAACAAGTGGATGCCGTTCAAAAGGGATTGGCACATCGACCTTTTAATGCTGATTCGCTACGGCATAAAGAATTCAGGAAATCCCTCGAAGGGAAAATTACGTATCTTAAAGAACGATATCCCCATATGATATTCTATCAATGAAGAAAGTACTGGCAGGAGCGTTGATTACCTTGGCGGCCGTTTTGGTCTTTCGTTCTTGTTCCAAGGGCAATGAAGAAAAATCAATACTTCAAGAGAACTCGATGCTGATCCAACAACAGATCGAGAGTGTTTCAAAGCTGATCGTGACCGAAGGCCATTTTTCCGAAGTTTACAATTACAAAGATTCGCAGCAACTTTTCGGCCCATTGATCACTGCCGATAAAAAGGCCTTGGTAGTTGTCAATGCCGAGGTCACTGTGGCTTATGATTTATCAAAAATAGACTTTCAGATCGATGACACTGCCAAAACGCTGCGGATCAACAGAATTCCCGAACCCGAAATAAAGTTGAATCCTGATTTTGAGTACTATGACGTAACCGCCGATTATCTCAATCAATTCAACGCTGCCGATTATAATACGATCAAAAAGAATGTCAATGCTTCCTTGATGCGAAAGGTCGAGGCATCCTCCCTGAAAAGAAACGCCCAAAACCGCTTGATCGGCGAACTTCAGAAGTTTTATATTTTGACCAATTCCATGGGGTGGACTTTGGAATATGATGATGAACCGGTCGGTCAAAACTTCATGCAACTATTGCCTAAAGACTAGGGCCAAAATGGCGATGATTCGAAAACCATGGATTTTATTTTTTACCTTAATTGGAAAATAAACAACTATGTCTTTGAAACAACAGCACAATAGAAGAAATTTTTTAAAATCGACAGGGTTATTGGGCGCAGGATTATTGGTTCCCAATATCAATTTGGCTTCAAATGGAACAATTGCCATGAATGATGGCATACATCAATTTGGAAAACGCGAAGGATTCACGGATCAGATAAGTATTTTGGTTTCAATGATGGATTGGATGCGGGCTACCGTGTTGAGGTCAGTTGACGGGCTGTCACAAAAAGAACTCGATTTTCTGTTGGATGAGGAGTCAAATTCGATAGGTGCCATGTTACTTCATCTAGGTGCAACAGAGCGGTTTTATCAAATTCATACTTTTGACGGAAGGGCTTGGGGCGATTTTGACAAAAAGGATACGGATCAATGGGAGGTCGCTAGCCGTTTGGGGCAAAAGGGCCGCGAAATAATCAAGGGAAACCCTCTTTCATATTATACCGATAATCTTGAGAAGGTGAGAGAACGAACGAAGAAGCTACTTAAAGAGCGCGATGATAGTTGGTTAATGGAATCGACTATGTTCTTTGGCAATGAGCCCACCAACAACTATTGCAAATGGTTTCATGTGGTCGAACATGAATCGAACCATAATGGGCAGATAAAATATATCAAAGGTAGAATGGCCTAACTATTCCATTACTTTTTTTACCCATTTTATATATTGTTTCCAGTCGTAATCGGTGACATCATGTTTTCCTGTGCGAATGTGATAGGCCACCGTATTCTGTATCGGCGTATTTACCTCTGGCATTTCTATCGTATCAATGCCCGTTTTGCCAAATAATCTGTAAACAGCGGTTGCGTAATGTGCCGATAGAAACTCGCCTTTGGGGTCGGCCCATTCATCTTCTTGGGCACTCGCCACATAAAGCGGCCGTGGCGCCATAAGGGCCAAAAGTTGATGTTGGTCAATGGGTAACGCCTCCTCATTGTTGTTGTATGCATTGAAATTATCGCAGAACCAATGCGGAAAACTCTCATTAATGCGGCCAACGGTTTCACCGAACCGGCGTTTTGAAAGCGCGGCACCGCCACAACCCGAATCATTACTGATGACCGCGGCAAAACGATCGTCCATTGCACCGGCCCAAAGTGCGGCCTTTCCTAATCTGGAGTGGCCGAATACAATAACCTTGCCCACAGCACTGTCTTGCACGAGATAATCCATGGCACGGCTCAGGCCGAAGGCCCATGCGGCAATGCTTCCCCACTCATCGGCTTTTGGTTTTTCTTGTCCTGGTTCATAAAACAATTGGTGCAATCCATCCGAAAAATCGTTTTTATCGGGATCTAGTTCACCATAATAAATGGTAGCCAAGCCCATGCCCGAAGCAATTATGTTGGTGATATCCCAGCGATTAATCCGAACGCCTCGTGATTTTTCGGTCGGGGTATTGTTATCGATTCCAAAATCTTCATTGTTCATAGACCATGCCGATGTAACGATTACGTTTTCATCACTGGTCGTAGTATGATTTCCATAGAAATTAAGGCCAAGGAAAAGAGGAACTTTTTCAGTGGTTTTCGGTAAATACATCAAAATGGTAAACGATAGTGATTTTTTGTCTTTTTCCAGGGTGACCTGCACTTGTTTTCTATGAGCCGTTCCGTTAAAGGCATTCGTATTTTCTTCGATTAGCTTGAAGGAAATATCATCTAGATTTCCAGGAACCTTGCCATATACTTCATTTTCAAAGAAAGCAAGCAGTTCTGGGCGCCTAACTTTAGACCAAGCCTTTTCATTTTCGATTTTAGTTCCGCTATAGGATGTCAATGGATCCGGAACGCTGAATTCAGGAACTTTGGTTTCATCATAATTGGGCTCAAATTGCGCAATGGCCATGGAAGACATGATTGTAAGGAAATAAATAAAAAGAAATGATTTCATTAATACCGACTATGGAATTAGTGTTTCTAAGCTACAAAACTTTTTGCCACCAAGGCTACACCGTCATCTATAAGTTGGCCCACTTTAGGGTTGTCTATTTTCACAGTTTGAAGATGCGATAAGATTTCATTGGCAAATACAATATCGCCATTGGTCTTGGCCAGTTCATAGAGTTCTACGGGCAGCAACCAGTCCAACGTATGGTTTTCCTTGACTTCTTCAAAGACCTTATGGCGTGAGATGGTGGTGTTCGTTCCTTCCCGAAACTCCCTGATTTGCCGATATAATTGCTCTAACTTTATTTTCTGACTATCTTTTTCGGTCTTTATGGTCGTGCTGCTCAATTTGTGGGTGACCCTATCAAAACTGTTCAGATCGGCAGGGCCGTTGAAGGCTGAGACAATACGCTCGCCAATGGCCATATTATAAAGTTCGTCATTTGATTCGAACAGTACTTTGTCGTTATGCAGTACTTTGCAGTTTTTCATAGTGACCAAGATTATCTGCCCGCTGAGGTTACGGGTACCGGTAATAATATGTCCGGTGACCATAATATTTCCTTCGAATTCTAGCGAAACCATTTCTCCCTCGTAAATATTATAGGCTTTTAGATCTCGGGGACTCATATCTTCTATGGCCAGGTTAATGCCCTTTAATTTACCGATAGGGCTACCAAAGCCCGTGGAATGCCTTTCAACGCTATGGCCCACCAGTTCCTTTTCGCGATAGGCAAGTGCCGTTGGCCCCTCCGTTTGAAAAAATACCGGTTTGCCCTCATGGGCGATCATACTTTTGAAGTTTCCTGAAATTTGAAGACCAGTACTTAATTCAATCGTGCCCAACTCTTTTGAATGGATCAATTTTTCGAGCCCGGAGAATCCGCCTTTGCGCAGGGCCATGGTATTCGCAAATTCTTCCAATACCTGACTTAGAAAAGCAAAATCGGGAGTTACGAACAATTGAGGCTGAGGTTTTGTAATATCGAAAGCAGTGCGCGCCGCCTCAATGGAATACGGAATCTTTTTGACTTTGTCGGTCATGCACCAAGCACTTTCACCGATTGAACTCAGTAGCCCTGCCCCATATATTTTAGGGTTTTTGACCGTGCCGATCAGCCCGTATTCCACGGTCCACCAATGAAGGTTTCGTATCAAGGCGATTTCACTGGGCTCACCCATGTTTTTTTGTAGTTCTTCAATATGTTCTTCGGCCTTGTCGATCTCGACCTTCGGGGTGCCCGATGCTTCTTTTATGATAGAAAGATGCCTGACGGCCTCGTAAAGTTCAAAATCTTTGGCACTTGAAATAGCCTTGCAGCCTATTTCCCCGAATCGTCTCAAATACTCTGCATATTCAGGGTTGGCGATTATGGGTGCATGACCCGCCCCTTCATGGATAATATCGGGTGCCGGGGTATATTCGATATGTTCGAGTTGGCGTATATCTGAGGCGATTACAAGCACATTGTACGCTTGAAATTCCATAAAGGCGGACGGTGGTATAAAACCGTCAACTGCGACCGCGGCCCAACCGATTTCCTTTAAAATGCGGTTCATGCCGTACATATTAGGAATATGGTCGATCGAGATGCCCGTTTTTTTAAGTCCGTCCAAGTATGACCGATGGGCGACCTTGCTCAAATAATCGACATTTTTTCGCATCACATACCGCCATACGGCTTGATCTATCGCCGAATACTCGGTATAGTTCTGAGGTTTTATATACTGCTTTAAATGTTTGGGAAGCTTGTCTAATATGGCATTACTTTCGTATGTCATTTTCTGTGCATTTTTGCAGACTAAAGGTACGAAAAAAGCCCTGACGGTAACGTCAGGGCTCATACTCGTTATCGTAGAAAGACTTTATTGGTTGGCCGCCACGGCATTTGGCGGATAGGCCTCAAGTATCTGTGAAACGAATTCGCGAATTCGTTCTTCTTTCTTTTCAATATTCGAAATATTGTTCAGGTTGCCAACGCCCTTGCCTTGCCAGACCAATTCTTTGCTCTTAGAATCGATAAGGTCGATGTAAAGTGAACCTTCGGTACGGGTGCTGACGTTATTGCCATAGTACCCGGGGCCCCATCCACCCCAATACCAAGGGTTCCAGCCCCAACCAAAAGCACCGCCCCAGTAGTTGTTGTATATATCTACTTGTTCTTTTTCCTTCGTGAAGATGCTGATCAATATGTCGGGGTTCTCCGATTTGACAAAACCTCTTGAGCTTAACTCGGCGTCGATGGCCCTTAAAATCCTCTTTTTATCCAAATCCGAAATTTGGGCCTTGTCGATTCCTGTTTTGTAAAACGCGTACGATTTATAGTTGTTGAAGTTCGCCTCGCGATCATAATCAGAGAGTACGCGCACCGAGGCGCAAGAGCTTAAAAAAAGCAAGACCATCATCGGTATTGCCAAAATCTTAATCTTTTTCATAACCAAAGTTTTTTATGTAATGGAGTATCTATATGTTGTAAAATAATTCTCAAAAATCATGCCGAGATTCACTTCTTTAGCTTTGGGTATTGGTCTTTGGATCATAGCCATACGGGCAATGCCTGCAGCCACTTTCGCAGCAATGACCTCTTTTTAGATGATACTGTTCTGTAAAGACGCGAAAACCTTCTTTCGACATATAGTAATCTCCCTCTTCAAGTGGAATGAACTCTTTCATACTGCAATGCCTTCATGTAAAGAATCTTCTAAAATTACTTCAATTCTGTTAATAAGCATATTTTGATTTTCTTAAAACGTTGAATTTCTAGGGGTCAAACGATGATTTTAAAGAATTGGTACAATTGTTGGCAACATATACGTGCGGGCATCAAATGGGCGGCTTTAACAATTATCTTTGAATATGTTCGTTTAAATACAGGTCTATGGTTTTGGTCTTTAAACATTTCTTCTATAAAAATTATGTAGGGCTTTCGCTTTGGCCTTTCATTTTTCTTAAGAATGACGCCCTAAAAAACGATGCCGTACTTGTGAATCACGAGAAGATCCACTTAAAGCAACAGCAAGAATTATTGATATTGCCGTTCTATGTGCTGTATATTTTCGAATGGCTCTTACGGTCCCTTTATTATTTGGATAGCTATAGGGCCTATCAGAACATTAGTTTTGAACGTGAGGCCTATCAGAACGAAAGAAACTTGAACTACACTTCTGAACGAAGGACTTTCGGTTTTTTAAAGTATCTTTTTTATTAAGTTAAAGGGATAGTTTGAGACCGGTCAAAAACCAATATGTAACACTGCCGATCCTTACGGAAAAACAACTGACCCTTTGCATCAAAAGGGAAGATTTGACCCACCCCCTAATTTCGGGCAACAAATACCGCAAACTCAAATACAACATCGCTACGGCCAAGGACCAAGGCTTCGACACGCTTTTAACGTTTGGCGGGGCATATTCCAATCATATTGCGGCTACTGCCTATGCCGGAAAGTTGCATGGCCTTCGGACCATTGGGATAATCCGTGGCGAAGAACTTGAAGTAAAATGGAAGGAAAACCCGACTTTGCGGAAGGCTTCAGAAGATGGAATGCATTTTAAATTTGTTAGTCGAGAGGTTTATCGCCAAAAAGAATCCCACATTTTTTTGCAACTTTTGGAAAAGGAATTCAGAAACTTTTACCTGCTTCCCGAAGGTGGTTCGAACGCCTTGGCGGTAAAGGGTTGTGAAGAAATACTCGATGCTGAAGACCGTGATTTTGATATTGTCTGCTGTGCCGTGGGTACTGGCGCAACCATCGCGGGGATCGCCAATTCAGCAACATCTGAACAGCAGGTTTTGGGCTTCCCGGCGCTCAAAGGTGATTTTTTAAATCAAGATATTCGTAAATTTGCCCATAAGGAGAATTGGAAATTGCTAACGGAATATCATTTTGGCGGGTATGCAAAAGTGACGCCAGAACTTGTTCACTTTATTAATGATTTCCGTGAAAAGACCCATGTTCCCCTAGATTCCGTTTATACCGGGAAAATGATTTTCGGGATTTTGGATATGGTCAAAAAAGACTATTTCCCTCCGAAAACCAAAATTTTGGCCATCCATACCGGAGGGCTCCAAGGTATAGCGGGCGTGAACCAAAGATTGAAAATGAAAAACCTACCCTTGATCCACGTATGATGAAGAAATTGCTATTGTCGGTGATATGTGCCACACTTCTGATTGGCTGTAAAGTAAGGCAAAGTGTCTCCATGAAGAAAAACAACGGTCATTCACCCAGGGCGACCGTGAGTAAGTCGGATCAAAGTAACAATGACTCCGACGGTCTTTATGAATTGCCCGAGGATTCGGGCGAATTCGTTCATTTTGAAGTTGCCTCGATCGATGAATATATCGATACTTTTTCCGAAATCGCTCAAATGGAAATGAAAGCTTACGGAATTCCGGCCAGTATCACGTTGGCGCAAGGATTGCTTGAAAGCGGATTCGGAAGGGGCGCACTGGCCCGGAAAACCAATAACCATTTCGGTATTAAATGCCATACAGGTTGGGAGGGTGATTTCGACCATCATGACGATGACGAAAAAGGGGAATGTTTTAGAAAGTACAATCACCCCATGTATTCGTACAGGGACCATAGTGTTTTCTTGTCGGGCCGCAGTCGTTACGCCTTTCTTTTTGACCTTCCCAGCAATGACTACAGGGCATGGGCGAAGGGTTTGCGCAAGGCCGGGTATGCGACCGATAAACGGTATCCACAAAAATTGATTGCCTTGATCGAGCAACACGGTCTACACAAATTTGATGCCGATGTGGTCAAGCAGGGCTATGGGCGTGTCGCCGCGGCCCAAGTTGCCGAAAATAAGCCGCGGCCTACTAAGGTAGACACCCATATTGTAAAGCGGGGCGATACCCTATATTCCATTTCGCGAAAGTATTCGGTTTCTGTCGATGACCTAAAGCGGTTGAACTACATGTACGATAACAACATTTCTGTCGGCCAAGAATTAGTGGTAAAGACGGCAAAATTCAATTAGCCATGATTTATAAACGCAGTAGTGCCCTTTTCGCAGAGGCCAAAAGCTATATCCCCGGGGGGGTGAATTCTCCGGTGAGGGCCTTCAAGGCGGTGGGCGGGGACCCGATTTTCGTAAATGAGGCCAAAGGCGCCTATCTCTATGATGAAGACGGTAATCGGCTCATTGATTATATCGCCTCTTGGGGCCCTTTGATTTTAGGTCATGCGTATGAACCGGTAATCAATGCGGTCATCGAGAAGGCCAAAAAAGGGACTTCGTTCGGAATGCCTACTGAAATTGAGACCGAACTGGCAAAATTGGCCGTATCGATGGTACCCAATATCGATAAGATTAGGTTCGTGAACAGTGGAACCGAGGCCTGTATGAGTGCCGTTCGCTTGGCCCGTGGTTTTTCAGGTAAGGACAAGATCATCAAATTCGCCGGATGCTATCATGGCCATTCCGATTCGTTCTTGATACAAGCGGGTAGTGGCGCTGTCACTTTTGGAAGTCCGAATAGCCCTGGAGTCACCCAAGGAACCGCAAAAGATACACTATTGGCAAATTATAACGATCTCGATAGTGTCGAGGCCATTGTCAAGGCGAATAAAGAAGAAATAGCCGCGATCATCATCGAACCTGTTGCCGGAAATATGGGATGTATCGTCCCGAAAGATGGTTTTATGCAAGGATTGCGAAAAATCTGTGATCAAGAGAACATATTGTTGGTATTCGATGAAGTGATGACGGGTTTTCGCTTAGGCAAAGGAGGTGCACAAGAGGCACTGAACATTAATGCCGATATTCTTTGTTTCGGGAAGGTTATCGGTGGCGGTCTTCCCGTCGGGGCATTTGCGGCGAGAAATGAAATAATGGATTATTTGGCGCCTGAGGGGCCTGTATACCAAGCTGGTACACTTAGCGGAAATCCGTTGGCGATGAGTGCTGGCCTGGCCATGCTCACCGAGTTGAATGCGCACCCTGAGATATTCAAAAGTTTGGCCGATAAGACCGAATACCTGCACAAGGGCCTTGATGAAGTATTGCGTTCAAAGGGAATACCCTATCAAATCAATCGTTTCGGAAGCATGATCTCGGTACACTTTACCGAAGAGCCTGTCGTCGATTTTCAGACTTCCGCCAAAGGAAATAATGAAACGTTCAAAAAATACTTTCACGGCATGCTGCAAAATGGTATTTACCTACCGCCAAGTGCTTTTGAGAGTTATTTTTTGAACGATGCTTTGACCTATCATGATTTGGATGAGACCGTAAATGCGGTTAACTCTGTTTTTAATGAGTAGTGCTATTGCAGTATTGCCATTTTTTCTTTTTCTTCATGCATGAACAATCTCTTCTTCTGTTTTTGGGTGAGAATCTCTTTAATTTTTTCACTAGCTTGTTTGTCTAGTTTTTCTAAGAGAAGATTTTCCTTTTGTTCATCATATTCGGTGTACGACGATTGCTTGCGATGTGGCCGCTCTTTATACCTATTTCTTTGCTTGAATTTGGTATTTGCGAGTTTCTTTTGTTTTTTGATCTCGTAATCCTTGTAGATTTGGTATGCTTTCTTTTTCTGCTTCCCTTTATTAAGATGCACTACTTCATCCAATCGCTGCGTCTTCTCCTCGACTACTGATTCCAACTTTTCATAATTGATATTGCCATATGAATCTATAGGTCTCCCTTGCGCATGAAGGAACAAGGAATGGGCAAATAACAAAACGCCAATTACCATAAAGATCTCTTTTTTCATTGTAAACCAAAATTTGTATAAAATTAGAACGCTTTTTTTGTTTAAAAAGTGTGGAAAACTATATGGGGTCCTATCAGTAATCAGGTGCATTTCTTTTTTGATATAGTTTTTTCTCGCTCAAAGTGAGAGCTTAGATTTTTATTTATTATTTGGACAAATGAGGGTATGCAATAAGCATCTGAGTTAAAATTCATTGTTTTAACTGCTGAGTTTGTAGTGAAGATATTATACTTTTCTATATGCGGCTGCTATAGAATTCGTATAAAATTACTGATGGTGCAAAAGTGGAAAAATCATACCTTGTAAGACTGCATATATGTTTTATAATACATATAGAACCATATAGAAGTCTTCAGTAACGTTAAAAACCAAAAAAAAACCGTCCACAATTTGCGAACGGCTTTTCATCAACTAATCAACCAACCTATTTTTGTTTGCCCTCTATTCTTTTGTGCTTCATTCTAGGTATGCCCTTTTTATGTTTTGAATAATGATGTGCCATTTTCTGCCATTTATCGTATTGTTCGGGCGATAGTATTTTCTTGAACTTTTCTTTTTGGGCAATTTGACGGTCGAGGCGTTCATTTTGCATCGCAAAACGCTCTTCTTGCGTTGGCTTCTTACGTTCTCCATCCTCTTTCATCGCTTTGAGTTCGTCCATTTTGGCCTTGCGTGCTTTGGCATTTTCAAGGTTCAGAGTCTGTATTTGCGATTGTTGGACTTCGGTAAGGTCGAGGGCCAAGGTCATTTTCTTGGTTTGAAGGGTAGCTATTTGCTCCGGGGTGAAATCTTTCATACCCTTACGATGAACGTTCCCTTCCCTTTGGGCGAGGCCGACGATACCGGTCAGTAGTAACATTGCCATTATTATTTTTTTCATAACGTAAACTTTAAATGATTTATACCTAAGATGTCATGACGGGGAGATGGTTTAATCCATTGCATGAATTTGACACTTTTTTAACACAGACAGTATCGATACAAATAAAAAAGGGCAAGGATTCTCATCCTTGCCCTCTTGGGGGTAGTAGTAGGTCGTTCTTATTGAATATTTTGATTCATTGTTTCTATAGTGATCTGCTCGACATCGGCTTTTGCCAGTTCGTTCACATCAGAAATTATACGCTGTGAAGCCGATACGTTATAATAATAGGTTATGGTGGCGATCACGAAACTTGCGAAATACAGTAAACTTTTAGTTTTATATGACATGACGTTTGGTTTTTAATGCTGAAGCTAAATTAGACATTACCCTAACCCAAAAAAGGGCTTTGTTGCGAAACGGTACTAATTAGATGTCAAATGTATCATAGTTGTGGAATACCGGTTTTTTTCATCGGATTTATTTACATTTTGACGTAGAACCTATAAAAATGTATGCATTTGATTGTTGCGAACGAATCTTTTTTCGAAGTTTCGATTTGATTTAAAATCGATTTAAACATCTTTTTTAGAGTTGGATTGTAACATTTTGTTTTTTTATCAGTCTTATATATAGAAAATCTCATTTTTCAATTAGCGAATTAGTCAAGATAAAGCTGTCATAAACCTATGGCAGCTTTATTTTTTATCGACCAACTGCAAAAACCTCGATGAACGGTAAATATTTTTACAGGATGTCTTGGGCCCGACAAAAAAACGTCAAAATTTTGGCTGTAAAAGTTTGCCAAAGAACTTCAATAAATATTAATAAAAATCAGGTCGAATTACGAAGTTGATAACTTCCGTATGTTCTAATTGCGAAATCATCGATTTTCGATTTTACAAGAAACCCCTTACAAAGATGCAAAACAATAAATAACGTTCTAGACGTTATACTATCTCATATTTAACAATAGAAGTTATGAAAAAAATGGAACTTGTATCTGCGGCTACCGTTGTACTTTTGTTCGCTTTTGGAGTTTTTGCCAACAACAATATACCCGTTGAAAAAGAACTCGATATCAATTCGATTATTATAATCGAAGAAGAGGTCGATATCGACCTTGGTTTCGATACGCAAGATTATTTGCCTGCAGATTTTAATGCCTATGCCTATCCATATGATGTGGACGGTTTCAATTACATTGAAGAAGATGATACCGTTATCTTGGATTTTGATCCGAAGGAACATCTGCCCGAAGGTTTTGACCCGTATATAAAGACGAAGAAGTAAACTTCTTTATTTGAGTTAGTCCAGATAAAACCTCCATTTTCGAATGGGGGTTTTGTTTTTAAAAGAACATCGGAATTACAAATTGAAACATCAGTATCAATAGTGCTATCGCTATCAAGTTAAGTATTGCCCCTACACGTGCCATTTCACTTACCTTGACATAACCGCTGGCAAATACGATTGCATTGGGCGGCGTAGCCATTGGCAGCATAAAGGCACAACTGCTTGCCATGGTAACCGGGATCAATAGATACAAGATGGGTACTTCCAAACCTATAGCGATACCGGCGACCACTGGGGCCAGTACGGCGACCAATGCCACATTGCTCATCAGTTCGGTCATAAAGAGCATGAGCGTTATAAGAAGAACGGCGGTCATCAAGATACTGATATCGCTGTTGGCAATCGCACTCGAGACCATATCGACTATTCCGCTTACCGACATACCTTTGGCGAGTGCCAATCCGCCCCCAAAAAGTATCAAAATGCCCCAGGCCAGTTTTTGGGTGTCTTTCCAGTCGATGATAAAATCTCCCTTTTTAAGATTATAGGGAATTGAGAACATGGCAATGGCCCCCATCATGCTGATCATGGTATCGTTTAACTTTAATCCTGGTAAATAACTATTGATGACGGTTCTAAAAATCCAAAGAAAAACGGTAACGCCGAATATGGCCAAGACCATTTTTTCCTTGCCTCCCATTGGGCCTAATTTTTGTAGTTCATCGTTGATCACTTCCCTTGAGGCGGCAAATTTGAGTTGTTTGTTGGGGAACATCCATTTGGTCAGTACAAGGTAACTGATCCATATCATTACCGCCGAAAAGGGTACCCCTATGACCATCCATTTTAAAAAGGAGATTTCAATATTGTATTCGTTTTCAAGCAGTCCGATCATTACCGAATTCGGTGGCGTGCCTATTACGGTAGCAATGCCGCCCGCATTGGCCGAGAATGCAATACCCAACATTACGCTCAGGGCAAAGTTTTTATCACTTTTGGTAAAACCATCCTCGTCGTTCACCAACAGACCGATGACCGACATGGCAATGGGCAGCATCATTACGGTGGTCGCCGTATTGCTGATCCACATGCTCAAAGCCGCGGTCGCGATCATAAAACCCAACACGACTTTATTGGGGGCCGTGCCCGTTAATTTAATAATACTTAGTGCAATGCGTTTGTGTAGATTGACCTTTTCCAAGGCCAGGGCCAGAATAAAACCACCAAAGAAAAGAAAGATGATCGGACTCCCGTAGTTGGCACCGACATCACCGACATCCATAATTTTTAGGATGGGAAAGAGCAGCAACGGTAACAAGGCAGTGACCGATATCGAAACAGCCTCGGTGATCCACCAAACGACCATCCAAACGGCAATGGCCATGACCGAGTCACCTTTTTCAGAGACCATCTCGAAAGGTAGGTTGGTGAGCACCAAGAAAAGTATCGGTCCGAGAAACAGCCCCGCTTTTTTACTGAAATTCATTTATAAACATTATCGGCCCTAAGCTATGTTTTTTCTTTTTGTTTTGGAAATGAAAAAGTCAGATGTATGATGCTAATGTGCGAAGTACCGGGCATGGTACATCTGGCCTTTTTCAATAAATAATCGAATCCGACGGAATGGGCGGCAACTCGTAGTTGCCGTAATCTACAGTTATCTGTCCGTCGTTCAATGTCTTTATTCCCTGAGATTCGGATTTGGTTTTATAGAGATAGATTTTTTTCAATTTTTTGAAGCCGGAAAAATCGGGTAAATGGGTTTCCTCGAATTTGGAGGCCGTAAGGTTTATCGACTTTATATGTTCAAGTGATGACAGTTGTTTGATGTTTTGTCCTGTAATCGAGGTATTGTCGAGTTTCAAAATCGTCAGGTTCGGAAGTTGTGTCAATTTTTCGAAAATGGCATCGGTCACTTGGGTTCCGCCCAGATCCAATTGGGCAATCTGTGGAGCTATGGAAAGCAGATTCTCGAAATCGGCATCGGAAAAAGCGGGTTTGTTGATGCAGGAAACGCTTAAAAAATTCGAGGATTCACTGATAGGATCGACATGAACGCCAGTTTCTTCAATAATTTTTATACTGTCTTGTGAAGCGGCGGTTATTTCGATATCGGGATAATCATTGTCCAAATTTTGGGGAAAGAACGAAGTGAACAGTTCTTTGGCCAATCCGTTTTCTTTTATGGTGCCCTCGAACGGGTGTCCGGCATCGATCCAGGCACCGAGTAATATTATTTCCTCTTTCGTCGGTTGTCTTTTACCTTCGGGAGGCATATGGTTGTCGTCATCATTTGGTAGCTTCATACGCGTGAACACTTCGCTTTGGGAAGCATCATTGGCTACGACTACTTCTCCGTTTTCTCCTCCATTTAAAATGCCTTCCTTAGAATGCAAAAGTAGTTCGCCCTTTGTCTTTTTTGGATTATGGCAACTGACGCAATTATTGTTCAGAATCGGTTTGACCACATCCTCATAAAGCAAGGCTTCCTCCCAATTGTCTTCATTGAGTTTGATTTGTTTTTCCTCGAAGGTTTCGTAGCCCAAGGCCGATTTAATGTTATTGGGTAGGGGTTCAACAAGATAATCCTCCCCGTGGGTAATATTTCCACCTTTGTGCCCGGTAAAGGAAATCAAAATGAAAAAGACGATCGATAAGGTGATTGTGGGAGTGCGTTCCAAAAAAGAAAAAGCTTTTGTTCCTTCTGATTTGGCGTACATCAAAAATGAGAATAGGGCCGTGGCCACGCCACTCCATAAATGCCATTTTACCGTATCGAAGGCATAACCTTCGCCCGTATACTGCAAATATCCGGTAAGGCAGGCTACAACTGCGGCAATGCCTCCCCAGAGATACGCTATGGGAATCAGTTCGCCATACGTTTGTCTTTTTCGGTCGTACCATTGAAGTAACAATCCGAAGACGATGAATCCGATGGGTAAGTGGACTATGATAGGATGTAGTCTGCCCAAAAGTTGTTTTAGAACGTCCATGATACCGTAAACTTATTCAATTTTTAGACGTTCTTTTAAGGTTCTCATCATATAAATGTTCGCTTTCCATTGATCGGCCACGGGCATGCGGGTATAGGGTAGGGTTGGCATATAATCCGCCGGGCCGAATTCAGTTGTTATGGTAAAGACATCTCTTGTTTTCCATTTTTTTCTGATGATATTTTCCCAGATATCCAAATGTCGATCAACGGCCTTTTTCCATTCAGGAGCTTCGGGATCGTTCACCTGTGGCCCTTCGGCGTGGCCGATCCTGGCATGGATGTGGTGAGAACGGTCTATGATTTCCTCCAATTCATTGTCCTGATTTTGCAACAACGATTCGTGCACGACCATCCAATGGCTGATATCCAAGGTCAATTTTAGGTCGGGAATCTTTTGCACGTATTTTTTTGTGTCCGGCAGATTGTAACTAAACCGGCCGCGGTGGGTTTCATGGTAAACGGGAATGTTGTTTTCTTTGGCAATATTATTGGCCGCATCGATAAAGGCCCTGTTCTGCTCAAAGGTAAAAAAGTCGCTACCCGTATGGCAATTGATATACGCAGGTTTCCAGGAGATCAAGGTCTTGAAATGTTCGGTATAGGCTTTGAGACTTTCTTCGAAGGGAAGCGATTTGTTGGTACCGTTCAAAAATCCGACTTTGAGCCCATACTTATTTAAAGCCGCCTTTAGTTCTTCTTGGCTTTTTTTATCGGAAGGAAACCAGGTTTCGAGTCCGTCATATCCAGAAGCTTTTGTTTTTTCACAAAAAGCGTCCCAGGAAATATTTCGGCCCCAATCGGTCTGGAAGAATTGCAATTGTTTTTTTTCTTGGGAAAAAGTGGTTAGGTAAAAAAATGTGAATGTGACTAGTAGTAGTTGTTTCATTAAGTTGGTTTTGATTTTTTCGAGACTTGCTCTTTTTGACCAATATGACCTAAAAATGGTAGATCAATTCATTTTCGATGATAATGGTTTCATATCATTACGCCAAAATCTCTTTGATCACCTCGCCCTCTACATCGGTCAGGCGAAATCGTCTTCCCTGAAATTCATAGGTGAATCGTTCGTGGTCGAAACCGAGTAATTGCAATATTGTGGCATGAACGTCGTGCACCGATACCCGGCCTTCAATACCCGAAAATCCGATGTCATCAGTTTTACCGTGAGAAGCACCTTTTTTGATGCCGCCACCGGCCATCCACATGGTAAATGCATCACCATGATGATCACGGCCTTTATAGGCCATTTCTTTATTGCCCCTGTTTTCTTGCATGGGCGTACGGCCGAATTCGCCGCCCCAAACGATCAGGGTTTCATCCAACAGTCCTCTTTGTTTCAAATCGAGGATCAAAGCGGTTATCGGTCTATCGATCTCACGACATTTGTTGCGAAGGCCCATATCGATGGAGCCTTCGCGAATGTTACCGTGGGTATCCCATCCCCAGTCGAACAACTGTACGAAACGCACCCCGTCTTCGACCAACTTTCTGGCCAAAAGGCAATTATTGGCGAACGATTCCTTGCCAGGTTCGACCCCGTACATCTGTTTGATATGCTCAGGCTCGTTGTTGATGTTCATGACCTCGGGTACGGCAATCTGCATGCGATATGCCATTTCGTATTGATTGATCCGCGCCAAAATTTCGGGGTCGGCATATTTGGCGTATTCCTCTTTATTGATTTTGTTTATGGCATCGATAGTATTTTTTTTGAGATTTCTAGAAACCCCTTTAGGGTCTTCAATATATAGAACGGGATCTCCTTTGGATCGGCATTGCACCCCTTGGTAGACCGATGGCAAAAACCCGCTGCCCCAGACACTTTTTCCTGCGTCGGGGGTGTTGCCCCCTGAGGTCAGTACAACAAACCCGGGAAGGTTTTGATTCTCGGAACCCAGTCCGTAGGTTGCCCAGGCACCAATGCTTGGTCGGCCCAATCGGGCACTGCCCGTATGCATGAACAGTTGTGCCGGCCCATGGTTGAACTGATCGGTGTGCACGGCTTTCAAGAATGCGACTTCATCGATTACCTTTTTGAAATGGGGTAGAAAATTCGACACCCAATTGCCCGATTCGCCCTCTTGCTTGAATTCGGCCTGTGGCCCCATCAACTTGGGCGTACCTTTGATAAAGGCGAATTTTTTTCCTTCCAACAACGATTGCGGGCAATCTTGTCCATCATATTTATGAAGTTCGGGCTTATAGTCGAACATCTCCAATTGGGAAGGAGCTCCGGCCATGTGCAGGTAGATGACCGATTTTACTTTTGGGGCGAATGGAGGGGGCAAGGTAGCCAAGGGATTTAGGTCACGTTCGGAAAACGCCATCTGCATTTTCTTAGCAGGCTTGCTCAACGGATCGCATGCCATAAAAATGGAACTCAAGGCGAGTCCGCCCATACCTTGGGCGCAACTTTTTATAAAATGCCTTCGGGTCTTGGCCTGCACCTCGCGTGCCAATTTTTCTTGGATCAGTCTTTCGATTTGGTCTTTCATCAAGCTTTCGTTAAAAATTCATCCAAATTCATTATGGCATTGGCCACTATGGTCAACGCACTCAATTCCGGTGTTGGGCGTTCCTCCAAATGCAGGAACATTTCGGTTGCTTCGTTATTTTTGGCAAACTCGGCCAACGAATTTTGATACAGATCTTTCAATGCGTTCAAAGTCATAGGTTCGATTGCCGAAAAAGTGGCATTCTCATAAGCTTGGGCAATGCTTTTTTCGATATTATCGGCGACTTGTGAATTCTTTGCCAATTCATAGGCGGCCTCGAGAAATACAGGGTCGTTGAGGGTTACCAAGGCCTGTAAGGGTGTATTGGTCGGCGTTCTTCGGATTATGCACACCTCGCGACTGCCCGCATCAAAGGTCAGGAAAGAAGGGTAGGGACTTGTGCGTTTCAAATAGGTGTAAATACCCCTTCTATAACGATCTTCGCCCTTGCTCTCTTGCCACTTGTCACCATTGTAGACTGTTTGCCATACGCCCTCCGGTTGCGGCGGCATGACCCCCGGACCGTACATTTTGTCGCTCAATAAACCGGATACGGCCATGGCCTGATCACGAATGGCTTCGGCGCCCAAGCGTATTCTCGGTCCTCGGGCGTATAGTTCGTTCTCTGGATCTAATTGGTACATTTCAGGAGTGCTTTCCGAACTTTGTCGATAGGTACCCGATAGGGTAATTTCCTTCACCAGCGATTTGATGCTCCAATTGTGTTCGTTCATAAAACGCAACGAAAGCCAGTCTAGCAGTGCCGGGTGCGAAGGTGGTTCAGATTGCGACCCGATATCCTCTATGGTCGAAACCAAACCTCGCCCATAAATCTGATGCCAGACCCTGTTGACCAGTGTGCGTGCGGTCAAGGGGTTCTTTTTGTCAACGATCCATTTTGACAACCCCAATCGATTTTTAGCCCATTCTTGATTCCATGTGTTCAAACTTTCCGGCGTGCCAGGTTGTACCGTGTCGGTCTTGTCCAAAAAACTACCTCGATTGAAAAGTTGCGTCGTCCGTTTCATATAATCGGGATTCTCTGACATAATGGGTACGGTTTCGGTCTTTGCATTCAGAGCGTCCGTAAACATGGTGTTAATGCCGGCCCATCCGGGTTCGTCCTTACCGGGAATGTCTTCGATGAAACCTACCCAATAGAGATTGAGAATGTTGATCTCTTTCGCAATGGCGTCGTTCTGGGTCTCGAGATAGAGGTTGGTTTTCTTGTCTATTTTTTCAAGAGGAAACCGCGAAGTTACCAGCCCATCTGATTTGTTCAATGTGAATTGTGCCAAAACCCTGCCTTCGGCATTCTTTTCACGAATCGTCATTTTGGTACCGTTGTAATGCGAGCGATAGTTCAGATATACAAAACCGGCATTTCGCGTATGGGCATCTTCCATGATGAGGTTGCCGTCATCCCAGAAAACCACTGAAGCATGGTCGTCATAGACGCTGTTTTTGAATTCCTTGAAAAAATGCGATTTATAGACCGGTTCGGTAAACCATAAGAAATCTTTGTAGGTCTTCAGTGATTTTTCATTGCCATGTTTTGCGACCCACTCGATAACCTTATCGACTTTCTTTTGTTGTTCGGGGGTATAGAATTTCAACAAGGGCGATTCACTTGGAGTGTCCTCATCCCGGGTATTATTGAAAAAGGCCATTAGATTGTAATAGTCTTTGTGCTTAAAGGGGTCATAAGGGTGGCCGTGACACTGTACACACTCCATAGTCGTGCTTTGCCACACCGAAAAGGTGGTGTTAATACGGTCGATGACGGTGGCCACGCGATATTCCTCGTCATCGGTACCGCCTTCGTCATTGTTCATCGTATTTCTATGGAAGGCCGTGGCGATCAATTGGTCCATCGATGGGTCGGGCAAAAGATCTCCGGCCAGTTGCTCGATCGTAAACCGGTCATAGGGCATATCTTGGTTGAACGCTTTGATCACCCAATCTCGGTATTGCCATATCGATCTGCCCATATCCTTTTCATAACCTTTTGAATCGGCATATCGCGCCAGGTCGAGCCACCAGGTCGCCCATTTTTCGCCATAGGTTTTTTGTGCCAAAAGACTATCGATATAGGCTTCATATGAAAGATCACCTTCTTCAAAGCGTTTTAATAAATCAGGATTAGGCGGCAACCCGGTAATATCCAATGCGGCTCTTCTGGCGATAATATTTTTCTCGGCCTGATGGTTGGGAGTCAACTGATTTTCATCCAATTTGGCCAAAATGAAATTGTCGATATCGTTTTTCAGAAAATCGGAAGCTTCTTCAGGGGCAAACCCCGCTTCTGCGGTAATTGCCGGAACCCCGACCTTTTCAGGAAGCGAATACGCCCAGTGCCCGCCCCATTCTGCACCTTGGTCGATCCAGCGGGTAAGCAAATCTATTTCCTCGTCAGATAATTTTGGATGTTCATAGGGCATGCGAAGTTCGGGGTCATCTTCGTGCAACCTTTTGATCAATTCACTGCCAGAAGCGTCCCCGCGTATTATGGCAGGTTTGCCAGATTTGGTTTCCGCGAAGGCATCTTCCTCGAACAAGAGGCTAAAGCCACCATTCTTTTTGACCCCGCCATGACATGAAATGCACTTATTATTGAGAATAGGCTTTACCTGAGTGCTGAAATCGACCTTTTTAGAGGAAGAAGAGCAACTTTCCGTCAAAATAATTGCCAGCAAGCAAGCAACACTAAAATAACTTTTTACAACCAATTTATTCTTCATGGTACACTTACAGTTTGGCCTTGATTCCACTCATAAATATAGCGAATTTAAAGGGTATGTAAAATCTGGGCCAGGTCGGTTGGCCAAGATTTTTGCGAAAACCATCAAAATTGACAAAACGTCGTTCTAACGCTTTGGTTCAAACCGAATAATTTTGCCGGGTTTTGCTTGTACAGAGATGATATCACCTTCGATCATTTCATATTCTGAAGTACACTTAAAGCTAGTTTTGGAAAACGGATTTTTCAATTTCAATTCGCCACCTTTTTCAGATCGTACCTTTATTTTTTCTATGGTACCATTTTTTAAGACGGCCGAAACCAGAAAGGCACCCTCTGCTCTTAAATTTTCAAAAGAAGCATTTTTCCAATCGACCGGAATAGAAGGAAAAACATGAACCGCTCCCGTATGGCTCTGTAACAACATTTCTTGAAGGCCGGCGGCAAAGGCAAAATTTCCTTCCAGGGTAAAGGGGCGATAGGTAAAATCGGAATATCCTTTTCCTGATTGGTCGCCATTGACATGAAAACTGTTCGGTAAGCAAAAACTCGTCGCGAATGTTTTCAAGGCCTCGGCCGCACCGTTTCCGTCAAAGGCCCTGGCCTTCATATTCGCAAGCCAGCTAAAGGAGTAGCCGACCCATTGCGAAGAACCTATAGCATCTAAAGTGTTTATGGTCCGCTGGATTGCTTTCCTGTCATTTTCGCCCTTTGAAAAATCAATGATTCCCAACGGATGGTACCCGATCTGGTGTGAAAAATGCCGATGTGATTCTTCGTACGGTACGCCAGGTGCAAATAGGAGTCCGGTTTTATCATCGATGGCCAATGAGGGCCATGCTGCACGTAGTTTTTTCCATTTGTCGGCTTCTTCATTTTGGCCGAGCTCCGCGGCAAGCTCCGCGGCTTTTTCGTATGTCCATAGAATCAAGGCCAAATCAAAATTGGTGGTTTCGCCGAACCACGCTTCCCTACTGTTGTTATGGATTTCAGGACTCGAACTTATGGGCAGTTTTCGTTGTCCATTTTCATCCTTCTTTGAAATGGCATCGAGGAAAATTGCGACATCCTTTATCCATGGGTAGGCTTTTTCCTTTAAAAATTTCTTGTCCATGGAATAACGCCAGTGCAGGTAAAAATGATGAGCGAGCCAGGCCGACACGGTAGGGCCGAAGGAATATTGGATCCATCCGCCCATAGGTTCTCCGGTCAAGGTGGTCACACCGGGCACGTTGATACCCTCAGCTTCATAATAGTCGGAAGTGTATTTTTTGAAGCTATCTCGATACTTCCACAACCAGTTTATGAAGCCCGTTTCCTCGGTCAGGTGATTGCCCGAATAAGCCGGCCAATAGCTAAGTTGCGTATTGAGATCGTGATGAAAATCGCCTTTCCACGGGGGCAATTTTCCGTTGTCGGCCGTCCAAACCGCCTGCAGCGAAATCGGAGGTGCCATAGCACGCGCTACCGAACCAAATTTGTATTGTTCGAGATACCATTGTTTTTCTAAAATTTTGTCGGGAATTGCCAAAGACGATTTTGACCAAAATTCATTCCACCAAATATTATGGGATTTGAAGGCATTTGTAAAACCTTGTTCTTTTTGTTGAAGAACGATATCCACGGCCCGAGATGCTTTTTCGGAAGTATATTCGGCACTGATGCTCCAAATTCCGGTAAGGGATTCCGACCTCTTTTCCTGTTCCGCGTGAACTTGATATTTGAAGCCGCCCCATCCCTCTTGAAGATACGTTGCTGAATTGTCGTTTTTTGCGCTTTTTCCTTGGGGATATGCGAGCCTTCGAAGATCTTGGCCGGTCACAGGGTTGTCCTCAAGACTTTCTCCCGGGGTATTATAGGCCGGGGGGATCAATTCATAAGGCAATGATTTCGCAAGACCCTCAAAACGATACCATCCCGTGGGTTCGGTGGCATGAACGAAGGTCAAAAGTCGCACTCCGTTTTTCCACTTGACCTCGCAAATGGCATTTTTTATGTACAGATGTACATAGGCCACTTCTCCCAAAGATGAAATATCGAATTCCAGGGCCGCTCCCGGAATTTTCGAAGGCGCCGGACTTTTATCGTAGGGGACATCGAACCGATTTTGTACTTCTTTATAAGTGTCTTTTTTCCATTGTTCGTACACCCAGCTGTATTTCCATTCGGGGGTTTTGAGATTTTCCATGGGGCGAAGGTCCCAAAGGTCTGCACGATCTAATGAAAATCGGAGATTGCCTTCTTTTTTCCAAATGAGGGCACCCAACAGACCATTGCCCAAAGGGATGGCCTCGTCCCAAGTGTCGGCCAAATTTTCAAAGTGCAAGTCGTGGGGCGATTCTTGAAGATCGATCGGGGTTTGCCCGAATAGATTGCAGGTAAAAACAAAAATGAATAGGGTCAGAATTTTGCTCAGGTAGTCCATACCCTAAACTAATGACAATTTGCGAAACCGCAAACACTTATTGGGTTATAGTTGGTTAGGGATTCCTCTGGGACTCGAAATGACAAAGCAAAGACTTTTGTCATTCCGAGCGAAGTACAACGGAGCGAGGAATCTCATACAATATGCTTAATCTTTGTTATTTTACAACTATGTTCAGAGGTCAAGGTTATCATGTTTATCATGTGTACATAATAACGAACAAGAATCGAACGGTTCTTTACACTGGAGTTACCAATTATCTGGCCAAGCGATTATATCAACATGTCGAAAATGCAAAGACGGGCAAAAAGACGTTTACCGCAATGTATAAATGCAACCATCTATTGTATTATGAAAAGTTCGAATGGATACATGATGCCATAGCACGCGAAAAAGAAATCAAAGGTTGGCGTCGCGAAAAGAAGGTCGCTTTGATAAAAATAATCAACCCCGAATTGAATTTTTTGGAATACCTGTTTCCCTACAACGCTCATTGAGATTCCTCCTTTGTCGGAATGACAAAAATTAATCAAAGGTGAGAATTTCTACTCGTCGGAATGACAAGTTTTAAGAACCAAGTTCCACAACAAGTCCTTCATCGGTCTTTTCGACTTTGGCCAAATTGTTCTTGGTCAGCTCTTTAATGGACTTGTCCCATTTTTTATTCGAAAGTCCCGACTGTTCCTTTAAAGCGTTCAAAGGAAGTTTTTCAGCTTTTTTCAAAGTCTCAAAAACCATTTTGGCGTCGTCGCTAAGATCCATTTGTTTGCGCTCGGGTCGCATCTGTGGGAAGAACAACACCTCTTGTATCGATGAATTATTGGTCAATAGCATGACCAAACGGTCGATTCCGATACCGATGCCCGAGGTCGGCGGCATGCCATATTCAAGTGCGCGTAGAAAATCTTGATCGATGAACATGGCCTCGTCATCACCTTTTTCCGAAAGTTTCAATTGTTCTTCGAACCGTTCGCGTTGATCGATAGGGTCGTTCAGCTCTGAATAGGCATTGGCCAATTCCTTGCCATTGACCATCAGTTCGAAACGTTCGGTCAGGGCAGGATTCGAGCGATGCTCTTTCGTCAACGGACTCATCTCCTTAGGGTAGTCGATGATAAATGTAGGCTGAATGTAGTGGTGCTCGCATTTTTCGCCAAAAATCTCATCGATGAGTTTGCCGATACCCATGCTGTCATCGACTTCGATGCCTAGATTTTGGGCCGTCTTTCGTAATTCGTTTTCATTCATTCCGGATACGTCGATACCCGTATGTATTTTGATGGCCTCCAAGATAGGAACCCTTGGGTAAGGTGCCTTGAACTCGATTTCATGTTCGCCCACCTTGACCTTGGTGCTTGCGTTGGCATCGATGGCCACCTTTTCAAGCAATTGTTCGGTCGTGTCCATCATCCAATTGTAATCCTTATAGGCCACGTAGAGTTCCATTACCGTAAACTCGGGGTTATGGGTACGATCCATTCCTTCGTTGCGAAAATCCTTTGAGAATTCATAAACCCCATCGAATCCGCCAACTATCAACCGTTTCAGATAAAGTTCGTTGGCAATGCGCAAATACAAAGGAATGTCCAGTGCATTGTGGTGCGTTAAAAACGGACGTGCCGCGGCACCTCCGGGAATGGGCTGTAAAATGGGTGTTTCGACTTCTAGATACCCCTTTTCGTTATAAAATTCGCGAATACTGTTGGTAATCTTGGTGCGTTTGATAAAAGTTGCCTTGACCTTCGGATTAACCGTAAGATCGACATAGCGTTGACGGTAGCGCAACTCTGGATCGTTGAATTCGTCATATATGTTGCCCTCGGCATCTTTTTTAGGCAGCGGTAAGGGTCGGAGTGACTTGCTCAGCAACGAAAAGTTTTTGACCAAAACCGTTTTTTCCCCGACCTGGGTGGTGAAAAGTTCGCCCTCGACGCCGATGATATCGCCAATGTCGAGCAGCTTTTTATAGACTTCGTTATATTGGGTCTTGTCTTCTCCCGGGCAGATTTCGTCACGGTTGAAATAGACCTGTATACGGCCCTCGCCATCCTGCAATTCGGCAAAGGAGGCTTTTCCCTGAATTCTGCGCGACATCAGCCTTCCGGCAATTACCACCTTTTTTCCTTCGGAATAATCATTTTTGATACTCTTTGAAGTGGCATCTACGGGGTAAAGAGCAGCAGGGTACGGGTCGATGCCCATTGCCCGTAATTTGTTCAGTTTTTCCCTTCTTACGATTTCTTGTTCCGAAAGTTGCATTTGATGTTAAATTAAGGCTGCAAATATAGGCAGTCTCGGTCAATCTTTCAATCTAGGGGAAATAATAGGGCCAATTCTTTCCACAAATAATTTGTAGGCTTCTTTAGAAGGATGTAAACCATCGTTCGCAACCAACTCGGGCCTTTCAAGACCCTCACGGGAAATGTCGGTAATATTTATGAAATGTACTTGAGAATCTTCGGCAACCTTTTTGGCAAACGAATTATATAAATCGATTTCGGCGGATATTTTTTGCCTATCCCGGTTTTTTCCAAAAGGTGTAAAACCCCAATCGGGAATCGAAACTACGATTACCTTGGCCGAATTGCCATTTGCCAGCTTGATGGCATGTGACAATAGCTCTGGAAATTCTTTCTCATATCTGGCAAACGGAATATCTTGATACTGATTGTTGACGCCGATCAACAGGGTCACAAAATCATAGGAAGTTTTCAAATCGGCCGTTTCGATGGCGTCCAACAAATTATCTGTGCGCCAGCCGGTTTTAGCCAAGATCTGGGTCTGCACCTTGATTCTCAAACTTGCCTCAAGACTTTTTTCAAGCTGCTTTGGGAAACTTGATTTTGAGGTAACACTCTCACCGACGGTATAGCTGTCACCGAGCGCCAAATAAGAATAGGTCGGCCTTTCTACCTCAAAATTGTCAGGTTTTTCGAAAGAAACCATTTGATCACCTGACTTCGAACAGGAGAAAAAAATCAATATGGTAAACAATAACTTGCCCATTATCTTATCAAAGGTATTTAAACTTGAAACTACTTGCGTAATTATCTGTAAAAGGTTTGGTTTTTCCCAGTTGAACCTTATCAAAGATAAACCGTCGAAAGCGTAACAAAAAGAATGATCTTGCGTCATATATGTACATCAATCATCAAAATTCCAAATCAATGAGTTTTATACGAGTTATACTAGCTATACTTTTTCCACCTCTATCTGTCATTGGCAAGGGTTGCGGGTCATTTTTGATCGTGCTGTTGCTTACATTCTGTGGATGGGTTCCAGGGGTTATTGCCGCTTTGGTAATTTTGAACAATCCGAATTGAAACCCTATTTAAATTTTACAATAAAGTTGTTTGCAGAAGATTTTCCGAAAGTTTGCATTACCGAAAAATCTTTTCCCCTGCCCTAAAGGGGGGATTTTTCTACCTTTGACCATCCGTTCAAATTGAGTTTAAAAAGCGAAAGCATTTTTTGCTGTTCCTATTTGAATCCTAATGGGAAAAAATAAAAATTTACTGAAGGAAGAAGGAATGCATGCCGGGGCTTCGGCCGATAAATTTGCCTTTGCTGCCTTTTTGAGAAAGGTAGAGACCCCTCAAGAGAAGAAATTATGGAATTTTCTTTGCAAAAGACCCAAGGATTTGAAATTTCGAAGACAACATCCATTCGGTAAGTATGTTCTTGACTTCTATTGCCATCGCGCAAGGTTGGTCATTGAGCTGGACGGCGGTCAACATAAGTTCAACATCGAATACGACAAAGACCGGACTAGGGTCATCGAGGACCATGGATTGAAAGTAGTGCGTTTTGAAAATTTTGAAATCGACAATAACTTTGAAGGAGTAATCAAGAAAATTGAAGCTTTTCTTGGATAGTGCCAGTCGATTTTTCCTCCCTTTAGGGTTGGGGAAATGAAAAATCGGCGACTTTATTTTTTGAAGTACAAAATTGGTCAATGAAACAAAATAAAAAAGTACAGGTTCAAGACTTAGGATTGATGGACTACAAGGAAACTTGGGACTACCAAGAATTGCTTTTTCAACGTACCGTCGATATAAAAACAAAGAATAGGAGGGAAGCGGAACAACAGGAAACCCCCAATCATTTTTTGTTCGTAGAACATCCACATGTGTACACTTTGGGAAAAAGTGGGGATATCGAGAACCTTTTGGTCGATGAAGGGGTTTTGCATGAAAAAGGAGCCAAATTCTATAAGATCAACCGGGGAGGCGATATTACGTACCACGGACCGGGGCAGATCGTGGGCTACCCGATTCTTGATCTTGACAATTTTTTTACCGACATTCACAAATACCTCCGTTTATTGGAAGAAATGGTCATTTTGACCTTGGCCGAATACGGACTTAAAGGAGAGCGTTCGGAGGGTGAAACAGGAGTTTGGCTCGATGTGGGCACTCCCTTTGCCCGAAAAATCTGCGCTATGGGCGTGCGCGCCAGTAGATGGGTTACCATGCACGGTTTTGCATTGAACGTAAATACCGACCTGGGGTATTTCGATATGATGATTCCTTGTGGAATCAAGGACAAGGCGGTTACTTCCCTAAATGTGGAATTGGGGAAAAAGGAAATCGACATGACCGAGGTAAAACAAAAACTATTAGATCATTTTGAAGTCCTTTTCAAAGCGAAGATCATAAAAGAAAAAACCCCGGTCTGAGCCGGGGTTTTTTCTTTTATGACAGCACGATTATCTACTGAACTTCGTAAGCTCGGTAGTGCTCATGAGATTGCCATTTTTTTTATAAGTTTCTTGCTTTACCATTCCCACGCCTTCGGCCAACCACAGTTTCGAAATCATTTCTTGGGTCGCTCCCATGGTCTTTGATCGTGTCGTTTCGGTAATCACATAACAATCGAATGTTCCTGCGGCGGTTGTAACACTTTCTTTGCTTTTGACCACTCTTTCTGTCTGATCGACCTCCATTTTCATCTTAATACCGCTCATGTTCATCGAAACGGAAACATTCGCATCATCCAGCTCTTGTCCGACCTTCAAATTGTTCGGTAATTCGATGTCGGTACCTGAAATATCCATTTCAACCCCCATATCGGTATATTGTTGCATCATTTGAGACGGAAAAAGGGATTGATAGTCAATTTTGACCATATTGCCGTCACATGTAATATTGTAGGCGGTACTGAAAACTTCTTTTCCCTTTTTATCGACATACTTTAAATTGAAGGTCGCATTGGTAGCACCACCGTTTTGTGAAACATCTGATATCTTATAGCTCGTTATGCCCTCGGTCTTTCCTTTTTTATCGGTATTGGTATATTCAAAGGTAGTGCCCTCTATCATCGGGTAATATTTGCTACAGTTATCTTGTGCCGTAATCGAGATTGTTCCTAAAATCAGTGAAAAGATGAGTAATGCTGTTTTTTTCATTTTCAAGTTCTATATATAAGATTATTGTTTGATAAATTCCACGCGTCTATTCTGGGCTTTTCCTTCGGCGGTGCTGTTGTCGCCCACAGGTTCAGATTCTCCTTTACCTGCTGTTGCCAGTCTATCGGCAGCAACGTTATAAATTGTGACCAAGGTGTTTTTGACAGCTTCCGCCCTTTTTTCTGAGAGTTGCATGTTGGTCGAATCGTCACCTTCTGAGTCGGTGTGCCCGACTATTTTTAGATTCATGCCTTTTTCTTGTGCAAGAACCTGCGAAATCTGTCTTATTATTCCCATGGATTGAGGTTGTATGTTCGACGAACCTGAATCGAACAAAATGCCGTTAGTTGATATTTTTCCTTCGGTGATTAGTTTTCTCCTAAGATCTACACCGCCCTCGGCAGCTTTTAGGTTTTTTAGAAAGAGCCGTTCTTTTCCGTCCTTAAAATTGATGACTTCAAATTTTAGGGAAGTAGGTGGGGTCGCCGTGGGAATCATTCTGGGAATATCCACATATTTCTTTTCGTTCACCCAAAGGCGAAAACGCTCTTTGTTCACGGCTATGGAAACGTGAGGTTGGTTGATAACATCCTGACGAATATCTCCTTGGATATTATTATTGATGTCTCCCCTTTGATTCCGCACATGAAAACCGATTGGGTGATATTGACAGAAGGGGATATCCACACTGGCGAAATTACCTTTTTTAAATAGATTGTCGTCGGTAAGAATAACCCGCAGAATGGCCGTGGAAGCGGTTTTTTTATCAAGACCGGTGGCCATTACGTCAAATTCTATCGTGTACTCTTCTGGCAAACTAGGTATGTCTGGAACGTAATATGTGCTGTAGCCGGGTACTAGGGCAAACCACTTCTCCGTACCTTGATTGATGGTTACTACTTCACCGGAACCATTGGTGTTCCATTTACTAGGAAAGTCCCCGATAAAGTCATTTGAGAAGTCGTCGAAAAATAGTTGGTTGTCACCGGGCACAAAATCAAATTTGCTATATACCGAAATTGTTTTTGGATTATCGGTTGACATTGGTTCCGTTGAACCTCCAGGGTCATTCGTATCGGTGTTCTGTCCATTACCACTAGGTCCTTTGGTCGAAGTCTCATTTGGGACAGGATTCTTTTTTTGTTTTTCCTCTTGGGACCCGGGTTCAAGAATACTGTCCAGTACTTGATCTGTTTTTTCGGTGGCCTCTTTTTCAACACGTCGCTCAACGGCCCGTTCCGCGGCCTTCTCGGCACGTTTTCCCAATTTTTTCAAGAACTGACCATTTGCATCTGGAGCATAGGCGAAGATAAAAATCATAGGAAGCCCCATTTTCAATAGTTGGGCGATTTTTTTCATTTTGATGTTTTTTGCATTTTGTGGGTAATAAGAATAAGTGTTTTGCAGTTCGGTTTCGATTTCATGCAATAATCCATATCAAGTATCTTGATCGACTTTTAACGGTATTGTCTTTCATAGGTTAACATTAAGGCGAATCAAAAATTAGTATCGTTTGTCTTAAGCCCTCCAAAATAGCAAAATCAGTGTAATCATTCTGGCAAGGTTGTATCAGTTGTCGCAAATTTTGTACAAAGTGTAATATTCATTATGTAATTAGTCCATTGTGTAAATTGTCAAAGAATTGGTCTGATTTTTTACAACGACCTCCAATCTTCTATCATTGTCGATGTCGGTCAAATCGATAGCAGAAATACCGAATATGGGAAAATTGGGTATTAGGTTGGCTTGACTGTCGAACAGATAGACCTTTTGGTTCTGTATATCGGTTACGCTGACATATATTTTGTCATAGATATAAAAAATCTTTGGCCTACTATAGACCCCAAGATCAAGCTCGACCTTTTTGCCTTTAATGTTCAATATATTGTCATTCATGTAAACTAAAGTGTTCAGGGTGGCATCGAGACCGTGGTCGGGGTTTAGGCCGAGGTTTGTTCTTTCAAAATTTCCTCTCGAATTTATTTGATGTAAAATTCCTTTCTTATCGGTGACGGTGAATTTGTTTTTATAAAGGAAGGTTCCGTTTTCTGAAAAATCGATTTTGTCACTTACCCTGACCCTTACATCGCCGACCCGATTCAGAATTTTTAAGATGCCACCTTCCATTTGAAAGACCAAATGGTCTTTGTTGCCGATGACAATATGCTTTGGAGCGCTTATAATCGGCGCTTCGGCACGTGTATATTTGAACCCGGTTACGATTTGTGCCTTGCGATTGTACATAAAAACCTTTTCGCCTTGTGTAACTACGAACCGATAATCCTTTTTGCCCTCGTAATCGAACACGGCCAAGGGGTTGAGGTTGCCACCTTCGTATTTTAAAGTAAAGGGCCTTACTTCTTTGCCATTGCGGTCGAGGATCAAAAATTGATTGTTGGTAGTGAAGGCCAATTGTAGACGACCGTTCTTGTAAATATCGACTTGATGTATTTTCCCTTGTATTTTTCCTTCCAATTGTTTTTTCCAAAGAATTTTTCCGCTTGAAGAAATCAAATAGAGTTTGTTCGTGACATCTTGTACGACTACCTCTTTTCGCTTGGTATTGTGATTCATTACGAATTGTGGTTCGTTTGCAAGTGTCGTATCTAGGGCAACATTGAAAATCGGCCTTATGGTCTTGATGTTGCTCGGGGCCACAATTCTTTGGGCGGAAAGATTGACATGGTAAAAATCGCCACCGGTAACCACTTGGGCACCGTATGCATACCCATCAAGTTTGGGGTCTTTCAGGTCTTTATGAAGATTGTCTATGAAATTGTCTTTCGATAGTTGTTCGATTTTATCAGGGTTCGACACGACAAGTATATTGGCCGCGCCCCCCAGATTTTTGCTCGCCTCGGTATAAACAGGATTTTTATCGAAGGTGCTTCCTTTTTTATAGCTTGAAATGATGGTCTGTAAAACTTCTTTTGTCCGGCCAAAAACAAATACATCATCAAGTACGGTACAAAATTTGGCATTGAAATCATCGACGAGAGGCTCAAAGGCCGTAAACAGAAAATCACCCTCGTTGAGCTCTTGAATACCGTTGCCCTGATAATCGACAATATCATTTTGTATGGCCCCTAAATATCTTAAGAGTTCCTCAGAACCATAGGTCTTCAGCAATACTACTTTTTCTGTATTCAAATAGACGATTCCAATTTCTTCTACCGTATTGAAAATGATATTATCCTTGGCGGGTTTGTTGAGGTAATTCGATCGGTTGGTTTCAAAAACGGTATGGTCGTCAAAAGTATATGACGAAATGCCATCTGATTCGAGAGGGGCTATGAAAGGGGTGGTATTGCGAAGTGCTTCAGTTCCCTTAAAAAGATTCAGATAATTCGGTAACGAGTCATTGGCAATGGCAATGCCGTTTAAACCAAGTAATTCACTGCCTATGTCAACATCAAAGTAGATCCAGTCCGCAAAATCGGAAACCGAAATTCTTGGCACATCCGATACGATCTGGTCCATCAAAAGATCGCTTTGTTCAAGATTGAAGAATATGTTTAAAGGCTTTTTTTTGTCGGCGATGCCATACAAACGCTGAAAAGTAATGTTCGGTCGGCGATCTTCTACATCTTCCAATGTTTCGTTCAAAAAAGAGGCCGATGAACTGACAAAGAGCATGTCATCTGCCAAGGTGCTGAATACAGCCTTATCGTTCATGGTATATTTATGTATTGTCCGATTTCCAAAAATCAATTTTTCGGCGTATTTGGCGCGTAGGCTGTCGACACTGAACATGTCAGACAGATGCTCTGAAACGAAAAAAAACTCGATACTGTCTTTTTCGGTTTCCGAAAAAACCAACATTCCGGTTGATTTCGCGTCGATCTGTTCTAGAAAAGCAATTTTATCTACGATGGATTTATAGGGACCAAGGTTTTCGAATCTCTTGATAAAATCGTTGACTTCAAGACTATCGTGAAGCGAGGAAAGACCGTTGATTTGTATTGCGGCAAGTGCATTTGCTCCTACATATGCCGATAGAGGAATATTTTTCTGGTCTTCCCTGGCGCAGTTAAAAATCAATAAAGTCAATAGAAAAAACAAGCCCTTGAGCTTCATGGCGGGTATTTTATATCAAATTTATGACATTAACTTTTTTTAAATAGGGCCGGTGCTGAAACTTTATAAACTACTATATCAACTTTTTAAAGAGCCGGGCAATTATTGTCCGATTTCTTATAAGTCAAGCGAAGTTTGCATAGGTAACTGTCTGAAGCTTTTTCTGTGGTGCTTGGTCAATCCATATTTTCGAATGGCCTCACGATGCTCTTTTGTCGGATAGCCTTTGTTCTTCTTCCAATTATACATGGGGAATTCTTCGTGCAGGCGTTCCATGTATTCATCGCGATAGGTTTTGGCCAAGACCGAAGCGGCGGCAATGCTCATGAACTTGCTATCTCCTTTTATGATGCATTCATGGGGAATATCTTGAAAAGGCTTGAAACGATTGCCGTCAACTATGATGAACTTTGATCGTATCTGCAATTGGCCAATGGCCGTATGCATGGCCAAAATGGAAGCGTTCAAAATATTGATTTTATCGATTTCCTCAGGAAAAATATGGGCCACCCCAAAATTCAGGGCCTTTTTTTCGATGATCGGACGGAGTAAAGTTCTTTTTCTTTCCGATAATAATTTCGAATCATTCAGAACCTCATTTTCAAAATCTTTCGGTAAGATCAATGCAGCAGCGGTTACGGGGCCTGCCAGACACCCCCTTCCTGCCTCGTCGGTTCCAATTTCATCTATGTAAGTGTGAAAAAGTCTCAGCACGGATCGTGAAAAATTGATGTATACGAATATAGGCCAAACAAGGGCGATAGAAAAGAACAGGTTTGCGAACCATTATGGCACTCTTGCAAAAACTTTCACATTTGGTTAGCAACAAAAAAATTAACTTTGTCGGTGATGATTTTATTTTGACGCTTTGCCGTAGGCAGTTGCCAAAATTAATGATCGAGTTAATCACGCCAATGGGCGTGACCTGTATAATGCCAATTTTGAAAGGCCATCATTCGTTTCGATGAGATATTTCCTCCTACCGCTATTTGTTCTGATGAATATTTCGCTCTTCGCTCAGGAGGATTCAATTCCTAGGACCAGAGTAAAAGATACTTCCGAAATTTTTGAGAGGAAAAGACAACTTGGCAATAAAAATAAACTACCGGGCAATGAAATAACCATTAAAGATTATAAGATTATATCCTACGCCAGCGATACCACCTACCTTGACACCACGTTGACCATTAAAAAAGAATACAAGTATAACTATTTGAGAAGGGATGATTTTGAGCTGATGCCCTTTTCGAATGTTGGGCAACCCTATAACAAACTGGGGGTCGATTTTGAAAGGACTAATCTTTACCCTTCGTTAGGTGCAAGCGCCAAACATTATAATTATATCGAGAAAGAAGAAATAGCTTATTATAATGTGGCGACACCCATGTCAGACCTCTTTTTCAAGACTACTTTTGAGCAAGGTCAGATGCTTGACGCCATGTTGACCTTCAACACATCGAGGCGTTTCAACTTTTCAATAGCCTATAAAGGTTTTCGTTCATTGGGTAAATATCAGATCGATCAAGCGCAATCGGGCAATTTCAGAACCACATTAAATTACGAGACCAAGAATACAAGATATAACCTTAGGGCCCATATTGCCGCTCAGGATATCGAAACTGAAGAAAATGGAGGGCTGCCGAACAAGGAATTACAATTTGAATCAGAAGAATCGAATTTTAAGGACAGGTCGAGAATCGATATTAGATTTGCCGATGCCGATAACAAATTGCTGGGCAAACGCTATTATATGGATCACCGGTATAAGTTGATCAAAAAAAATAAAGATTCTTCGAGCGTTGAAAAAACGTCATTGGCCCTGACCCATAGATTTAATTATGAGACCAAGTTCTATAATTTCACGCAGACGGCGGCAAATGCTTTTTTTGGAAGTTCCCTTGTTTCATCAGTTGATGATCGAATGAACTTAAAGATAATGAACAACGAGTTCGGCCTGACCTTTTACAATGCAGTTCTAGGAAGACTTGAAGGAAACATCAGTCTCTACAATTACAATTATTTTACGAACAGCATATTGATAACCGAAACCCAAACCATTGAGAGTAGGTTAAAGGGAGAGGAGATTGCCCTGGGCGCCAACTACTCAAAAAATATCAAAGGGTTTAATATTGAAGGTGCGGTAAAGTATACGATTTCGGGTAAGCTCACGAGGAGTATCTTGGATGGATCGGCGAGCTACCAAATTAATGAGGGAAATAAACTTCGGGCCGCGATACATTCTTCGTTTAGAATGCCAAACTTCAATTTCTTAATGTATCAAAGTGATTATACCAATTATAATTGGCAGAATACAGAGACTTTTAAAGAACAAAGTGTAAATAGTTTGCTATTCGAGATTGATTCGAAGTTTTGGGGGAATTTGGCCGCTAAATATTCAAGATTGGGCAACTATACTTATTTTAAAGCCGATACCGATATACCTATCGAAGAGGGAGGGGAAGGGGCTAACATTAGACCTTTTCAAGAAGGCAGCGGGGTGAATCACCTAAAGGTAAAATATAGCAAAGAGTTCAATGTCGGTAAGTTTGCATTGAACAATACAATAATGTATCAGGCCGTTTCCCAGTCCAATGACGTGTTGAACGTTCCGCAATTGGTGACTAGAAACACGCTGTATTTCTCTTCGGATGTATTTAAAAAAGCCATGTATTTGCAAACGGGCATTACCCTTAAATACTTCACTTCTTATAATATGGATGCTTACAGCCCGGTGCTTGGGGAGTTCTTCACTCAGAACAATGAAAAATTAGGAGGCTATCCACTTTTGGATTTTTTTATTAATGCAAGGGTTCAACAGACCCGTATTTACTTGAAGGCCGAACATTTCAACTCTTCATTTGGCAAGCCTAACTTTTATGCCGCGCCTGATTATCCTTATCGTGATTTTGTAATTCGATTTGGTCTGGTCTGGAATTTCTTTTCATAGTAGTATTCTTTGTTGATGTTTTGTGGTCTACAATATAAAGTACTAAAAGTTGATTTGCTCAGGCAAGTAAGAGTGGCGATACAGTTTATTTAAGTTATCATTCATACTTATGGCGGTTATCATCATTGCCGTAAGTCGAACTTTTGGCGTCCTATTTTACAAATTTTAGCTGATAAACAGAAAGTTGTGTAAGGTGTCTTTGGCGCTATCGTAGCGAATATGTCGAAATCAATTAGACAAGAAGTTTGTGATATAGTCCTGATTTTGTTCAGAATCAAAAAAATAGTTTAATTCATAGCATTGATTTCCAATTACTTGTAATTTTTCTTGTTAATAACTTCAAAAAAAAATAAGTATGTATTGTGTAAGCAAAAAAACCGTCCTATATTTGCACCCGCTTTGGGGATATGGCGATTGTCTTTTCCTGGGCGTCCTGGGGTTTTCCCCATGTTTTTGGCAAGT